>CAWEWZ010000004.1:0-194211 GCA_963812885.1 uncultured Acidimicrobiaceae bacterium
CGGGAGGCCCGACGCAGCGGGAACGAACACCGTCATCCTCCGGGTGACCGACGCGCACAACCACACCACCACCCATCGGGTGACCATCTCCATCGTGGGCGCACCGGTGGTGACGGGAGACCGGTCGATCACCGACAACGTCGGCGTGGCCGTGGAAGGCCGGCTGGCCGTCCTCGGTGGGACCGGCCCCTACCGGTGGTCTACTCCCCGTGGGGCGCTTCCCACCGGGGTGGAGCTCTCTCCGCACGGGAAGCTCAGCGGGATCCCGACCGACGAGGGGACGTTCCGGGTGACCGTCACCGTCACCGACGCCCGGGGCCGGACGGGCCAGGCCCAGCTGACCCTGGTCATCCTGCCCGACGGTCTCAACTCGAGGCTCATCGCCGTCACCCCCGACGGGCGCGGCTACTGGATCTCCTCGGCCGCCGGCCGGGTCACCGCATTCGGCTCGGCCCGGTCCTACGGGACCCTGGCCGGGAAGCAGCTGTCGGCGCCCATCGCCGGCATCGCCGCCACCCCGGACGGGCGCGGCTACTGGTTGGACGCCTCCGACGGCGGGGTGTTCGCCTTCGGCGACGCCCACTACTTCGGGTCGCAGGGGGGTCATCCCCTCAACAAGCCGGTCGTGGGCATGGCCGCCACCCCGGACGGCCGCGGCTACTGGCTGGTCGCCTCCGACGGCGGCATCTTCTGCTTCGGCGATGCGGGGTTCCACGGTTCGACCGGGGCCATCCACCTCAACAAGCCGATGGTGGGCATGGCCGCCACCCCGGACGGGCACGGGTACTGGTTGGTCGCCTCCGACGGCGGCGTGTTCTCGTTCGGCAACGCCCAGTTTCACGGTTCGACCGGGGCCATCCACATCAACGAGCCGGTCGTGGGCATGGCCGCCACCCCCGACGGCCGCGGCTACTGGCTGGTCGCCTCCGACGGCGGCATCTTCTGTTTCGGCGACGCCAGGTTCTTCGGATCCGAAGGTGGCCATCCGCTCAACGCCCCGGTCGAGGGCATCGAGGCGACACCCGACGGCCGCGGCTACTGGATGGTCGCCGCCGACGGTGGGGTCTTCAGTTTCGGGAACGCCGGGTTCATGGGCTCGTACCCTCAGGTGGCGGCCGGCGAGCACGACTGAACCTGCTCGGCCCCCCCTCCCTCAGAGCGAACGGGGTCTGACCTCGGTCCCCATCCCCGCGGTGACGAACACCACCGTGGCCGAACCGGAGACATCGGCGGTGTGCCACACGCCGGGCGGGTTGATGACCGCGTCCCCGGACCGGATGGTGACCTGGTGGACCCGGCCGTCGATCTCCTGGTGAAGGGTGATGGCCCCTTCGGTGCACAGCACCAGCTCCTCTCCGTGCGGGTGCACCTCCCACGAGTCCCACGGCCCGGTGAAGGTGTGGATGGTGACCAGCCGTCCCTCGGCCCCGTCGGCCTGGTTGAGGATGGCGTAGCGCTCGTACCAGGCCGGTTCGCCGGTGAAGGATTCCTGGGGGACGACGGTGGCTCCCAGACCCAGGTGCACCGGGGTGTCGGCGAGGCGAAAGGCGGGCTTGTCGCTCACGTCCCGGAGTCTGTCACAGCCGTCCGGACGGATCAGGGGAGCCCGTCGTCCACCGTCACGGTGATGCCCTCGGTGGACGAACGGCGGATGGCATCGAGCACGGCGATGTCCCGCACCCCGTCGACGAAGGTACCGGCCGCCGGACCGACCGGATCGGGCCGGCCCTCGATGCGGCACCGGAACACCTCGGCCAGCCGGGTGTAGGGGGCGAAGTCCATGCCGTGGGAGATCATCCGTCCGTAGGCGGTGGTGACCAGACCGTCGGGGAGGGGAGGGCCGCTCCCGGTGGGCAGGTCGTCGGGGACGGGCAGGGTGCGGGTCCCGTTGCCGTCGGCCACCTTCACGGTGGCACCCACCCCCTCGATCCACGCCGTCCCTGCCGACCCCACCACCCGGGTGATCACGATGGGAGGGCCCCAGTCCCCCGAGGTGCTCTGGAGCACGCCGACCGCACCCGAGCGCATCGTGAAGTGGACCAGGAAGGCGTCGTCGGCGCTCATCCCCCGCTCGGCGATCTGGGGCAGGGAGGCGCTCACCGATTCGAATTCGCCCAGCGTCACCCGGACCTGGTCGATGATCTGGGACCCGTGGGCGGCCATCCAGCCGCCGCCCTGGCCGGCATCGGCCCACCACTCGGGGACCTCGGCCGAAGGGTCGGCCAGCAAGGGGACGTGGAGGATGACCGTGGCCATCCGGGGCTCGCCGATCTCGCCCCCCTGCACGGCCCGGGCCAGGAGGGCCTGGCCCGCGTCCCAACGGAACTCGCACCCGAGCAGGTGGACGATGCCCGCCTCCTCGGCCGCGGCCAGGACGGTCCGGCCCTCGGCGGCGTGGCGGGCGAAGGGCTTCTCGCACAGCACGTGCTTGCCGGCGGCGATGGCGGCCAGGGCGATGGGCGCGTGGGTGTGGGGCGGGGTGGCGACGGTGACGGCGTCGACGCCGTCGAGGCCGATGGCCTCCTCCACCGAGGTGAGGGCCCGGGGTATGTCGAACATGTCGGCCCGGGCCGCCGTCCTGTCCGGGTCGCGGCCGACCAGGGCCACCACCTCGAACCCGGCGGCCCGCAGGGCGGGCACGTGGGTGACGCAGCCGAACCCGGTGCCGAACACGACCACGCCGGTCATCGGGCGGCGTCCAGCACGGTGCGGGTGGCTCGGGCGGCGAGCAGCGCGGCCTCGTCGGCCGGGCGGGACTGGAGCTCGTCGCTGAACACCTCCACCCCGAGCGGGGCGGCGGTCCCGGTGTCGGCCAGCGTCCGGATCAGCCCGACCAGGTCGAACTCGCCCTCGCCGGGGAGGGCCCGATGGTGGAGGGTGGCCTCCACCAGGTTGTCCTCGGGCGCGGCAGGGCCGTCGTCGAGCTGGATCCCGAGGATCAGCTCGCCGGGAACGGTGGCCAGGTCGGCCAGGTCGGTGCCCGATCGCACCAGGTGCCAGGCGTCGACATTGATCCCGCCGTTGGCCGCACCGGCCTTGGTCACGACATCCAGCGCCGTGGCCAGGTCGGGGATCTTCGACCACGGGAGCCACTCGAGGTGGACCAGGAGCCCGTGCTCGGCGGCCCGGGCACACAGCCCGGCGAAGGCTTCGGCGGCATCGTCCACCGCCCAGGTCCCGCCGAAGACGTCGACGGCGTTGACCGAGCGTCCACCCACCGCGTCGGCCACCGCGAACAGCTCGGCCTCGCCGAAGCGGAAGACGTCCTCACTGTCGTGCCGCGGGTCGATGTGGATGTCGGCCGCCCCCGGCAGCCACCACCAGGCCGGGTCGAGCTCGGCCACGGCCAGTCCGTGGTCGTCGAGCATCGAGCGGAGGTCGGCATCGCTCAGTCCCTCGGCCCGGGCGGCGGCGTAGTCGCGGCCCCACAGCGAAACGGCGGCGAAGCCGGCGCCCGATGCCGCGGCCAGCCGCTCGGCGAAGGTCACCTGCCGGGGCAGCGTGCCCGAGCACAGCACCAGGTCGTCGGGTCCCATCAGTAGCCGGCCTCCTTGTCGACGGTCCCGAGCAGCTGGCGTCCCTCCCGGTAGCGGGCCAGGTTCTCGGTGAAACAGGTCGATGGTGCGGACCGCGGTGCGCGGTGACGACCACGAGATGTGCGGGGACAGCCGGACCGACGGATGCCGGTAGAGGGGGTGGCCGTCGGGGAGCGGCTCGGGGTCGACGACGTCGAGCGAAGCCATGGCCACCCGACCGTCGTCGAGGGCCCGGATCAGGGCGTCCTGGTCGATCAGCGAGCCACGGGCCACGTTGACCAGGTGGACGCCGGGCTTGACGGCGGCGAAGGCGGCCTCGTCGAGGAGGTGGCGGGTGGCCGGGGTGGCCGGCGCCGCCACCACCAGGTGGTCGGACCGGCCGATCAGGGTGGGGAGGTCGGGGCAGAGGGCGACCCCGTCGACCGTCGGCGGGCCCGGCCGCCGGCGGGTGCCGATCACCTCCATCGAGAAGGCCAGGGCCCGTCGGGCCACCTCGGAGCCGATGGCCCCGAGTCCGATGATGCCCAGGGTGCGCCCCTCGAGCCCGCCGAGCTGGGCGGTGTTCCACGTGGCCACCGGTTCGGTGATCCACGACCCGGGCAGCTGCTTCTCGAAGGCCAGCATGGTGGCCAGGACGAACTCGGCGATGGCCGGACCGCCCGGCCCCCCGCGAACAGGTGAGCAGGCGGTCGCCGAGGGCGTCGAAGGGGAACCCGTCGGCGCCGGCCCCGAGGATGTGGACCCAACGGATCCGCGGCCCGAGGGCACCGACCAGGGCGGGGGCGTCGTCGAGCAGGGTGACCAGGACGTCGGCCTCGGCCTCGGCCTCGGCCTCCGGGCTCCCGGCGGCCACCACCCGGATATCGGGGAGCGCCCCCTGCAGTGCCTGGACCACGAACTCGCCGAACCGGCCGCCGTTCACGGCCACGGTTCCCCCCTTCAGCGGTCCGTTGCCCACTGGTTCGCTCACTGCTCCACGACGTCCTTCAGGACCCCGGGGGTGTGCACGGTGGCCAGGTTGTCCCCGAGGTAGGCCGGAGCCTCCTCGGTTTCGACGAACCAGCCGGTCGGGCACATGGTGAGGATCTCGACGAACGAGAACCCGGCCCGGCGCGCCTGCACGTCGAGGGCGCGCAGCAGCATCTTCTTGGTCCGGGCCACGTTGCCGGCACTGTTGACCAGTCCGCGGGCCACGAAGGCGGCGCCGTCGATCTGGGCCAACAGCGAGCTCAACAGGATGGGTCGGCCGTGGCGGGCCGGGTCACGACCCTCGAGACTGGTCTTGGTCCGCTGCCCGAGGACGGTGGTCGCCGACATGTGGCCACCGGTCTCTCCGAACACTCCGTTGTTGAGCATGATGCAGGTCACGTTCTCACCCCGGGCCGCGGTGTGCAGGACCTCCTGGAGGCCCTCGCTCACCATGTCGCCGTCACCCTGCACGGTGAACACGATCGACTCGGGCCGGGCCCGCTTGACTCCGGTGGCCACCGAGGGCGCCCGCCCGTGCAGGGCCTGGAGCACCTCCACGTCGAGGTTGTTGGAGAAGGCGGTGTAGCAGCCGATGCCGAAGACGGCGATGGCCCGCGGCACGAGACCGAGCTCGTCGATCGCCTCCAGCGCACAGCGCATGGCCACCGGCTCGCCGCACCCCGGGCAGAGATGGTGGGCACCCACGTCGATGAGGGCGGGGACGAAGTCGTCGACCAGGTGGGCGGGATCCGATGGCGGCCGGTCGGTGGGCACGAACCCGGTCACATCGCCACCACCTGTTCGATCCGTTGACGGATCACCGAGACGTCGAGGTCGGGGGCGATGCCGAAGCCGGAGCTGTCCAGGCTGAGCCCGCCGATGAAGTGCACCGGCGCCCGGCCCAGCACGGCCAGGCGCACGTCGTCGATCATCTGCCCCTGGTTGTTCTCGTAGACGGCCACTGCCTTGGCCCCCTCCGCCGCCCGGGCCACGGTGTCGGACGGGAAGGGGAACAGGGTGATCGGTCGGACGCAGCCGACCCGCACCCCGTCGGCCCGGAGCTGGCGCACGGCGGCCTGCACGTAGCGGGCCGGGGTGCCGAAGGCCACCACCACGACGTCGGCGTCATCGGTGCCGATCGACTCGGCCAGCGGCTCGACCTGGGCGGCCATGGCCGCGGTGTGGGCGGCACAGGCCGCGTAGTGGACCGACAGGTCGTAGCCGACGTCGTCGCGTTGCTTGGCGCTGCCGAGGAACGAGACCAACTTGGCCCGCCCCGAACCGCCGCTCGATCCGTCGAGCGCCCACTCGGGGACGGGCCGCTCGACCGGCAGGGGGGATGACCACCGACCGGGCGGTGTGGGCCAGGTAGTAGTCGCCCATGACCAGCACCGGGTTGCGCCACTCCTCGGCCAGGTCGAAGGCCAGGACCATCAGATCGACGGCCTCGGCCGAGTCCACCGGGGCCAGCACCAGGTGGCGGTAGTCGCCATGCCCGCCTCCGCGGGTGGCCTGGTAGTAGTCGCCCTGGGCCCGGGCCATGTCGAGGACGACCAGGGGCAGGCGGGCCAGGGTGATCTCGGCCAACGACTCCTGCATCAGGGACAGCCCCTGCCCGGTCGAACCGGTGGCCGCCGGCGTGCCGGTGGCCGCGGCACCCCAGGCCATGCCCACCGCCTCGAGTTCGCTCTCCGCGTTCATGCACACGCCGCCGACGCCCGGGAGAAGTCGGGCCATGTGCTCGAGGACTTCGGTGAACGGAGTCATCGGGTAGCCGGCGAAGAAGCGGCACCCGGCGGCGATCATGGCCTCGGCGATGGCCTCGCTGCCGGCCAGCAGCCGTCGGTCCGTGGTGGCCGTGGTCACGTCTGACCGCCGGCCTGGGTCCGCGGCGTCTCGTACTTGTAGACCTGGAAGACGAAATCGGGACAGATCTGCGAACAGGCCCGGCATCCGGTGCACCCGGGGAGCAGCCGGGGATAGCGGTAGCCCCGGCTGTTGGTCTCGTGCTCGGTCATCACCAGCACGCCGGGCGGGCAGCTGTCGACGCAGAGGTCGCATCCCTTGCACGCCTCCACGTCGATGACCAGTGTGCCCCGGCTCACCACCGGCGGGGAGCTCATGCCGTCACCGCCGGCTGGGGCCACGCCGGGACGCTGAGCGTGACCGACCCGAATCCGGCCCGGAGGGCCTCGTCGTTGAGGGTCGCATGCTGGGTCCGGTAGGAGGGCAGCGATGCCCGGGAGGCGGCCGCCAGGGATGCCAACCCGACCAGTCCGGTGGCCGCGGCGTAGGCCCCGACCATGACCATCGAGGCGGCCATGGCGCTCCCGAGGGTGAGGGCGATGTCGTTGGCCGGGACCTCGACCACCGTGCATCCCCGGGCCACCTCGGGCCGGTCGACCACGCTGGTGTTGACGAACAGCACACCGTGGGGTTCGAGCCGGCCCAGTACCGGGGCGGCGTGCTCGTGGTGCATGAGGACGGCCGACCAGGTCGAGGCCACGGTGGGCGGGGACTCGACCGATCCGTCGGAGACCACCACGGTCGACTCGGTGGCGCCGCCCCGCATCATGCCGCCATAGCTCCCGAAGACCTGGACATCACGTCCCTCGAGCAGGGCCGCCCGGGCCACCACGGCCGCGGCCAGCTGCACCCCCTGCCCCCCGATGCCGGTCATGATCAGCTGGCGATCCACAGAGCAGCGATCCTAACCAGTCAGAACACTGTTCTCAACTGGCGCCGGCGACAGTCTCAGCCGACCCGGAGGCGGTCGACCAGCAGGCGCCGCTGGACCTGACCGGTCGAGGGGGTCCGGGGCAGGGCGTCGACCACCCGCACCTCCCGCGGGTGCTTGAAGGCGGCCAGCCGTCCGGCGCACAGCGCCCGCAGCTCGTCGACCGTCGGTGCCTCCCGGCCGGGCGCCACCACCACCACGGCGCACACCACCTCGCCCCAGGCCGAGCCGGGGAGGCCGACCACCGCCACCTGGTCGACGGAGGGATGGGCGGCGAGCACGGCCTCGACCTCGGCGGGCATGACCGCTTCCCCGCCGGTGCGGACCAGGTCACCGGTACGCCCGGTGATCCGGAAGAACCCGTCCTCGTCCCGGTCGGCGACGTCGCCGGTGCGGTACCAGCCGTCGACCAGGCACGCGGCGGTGGCGTCCGGATCGTCGAGGTAGCCATCGAACAGGAACGGGCTCCGGACCCAGAGCTCCCCGTCCCCGTCCCGCCGGACCCGTACCCCGGGGACGGCCACTCCGCAGCTCCCCGGCTTCCGCCCGATGTCGCGGTGTTCGAGACAGGTCACCCCTCCGGCCTCGGTGGAGCCGTAGAACACCCGGAGCTGGGCGGCGGGGAGCATCGCCCCGATGGCGGCGAGCAGCTCGGGCGGTGTGGCCGAGGTCCCGGTATCGGCGAAGCGGAGGGTGGCCAGCTGGGCCGCCCCCGTAGGCCCGGCGTGATCGATGATCCGCTGCCAGACGGCGGGGATGGCGTTCAGGCGGGTGGCGCCGTGGCGGTCCACCGCCGCACAGATCTCCTCGGCCCCGGCCGATTCGAGCAGGACGACGGCGTCACGGGCCTGCCACTGCTGGAGGGCGATGGTCCAGGCTCCCATGTGGAAGAGCGGGTAGGGGCACACCATGGCCCCGCGCCGCTCGGGCAGGGCCCCCGGGTTCGAACGCAGATGGTTGGTCCGGTGGGAGAGGATCGCCCCCTTGGGCCGGCCCGTGCTCCCGCTGGTGAAGAAGACGACGTGGGGGTCGCCCTCGGCCACCGGATCGCCCTGGTACGGGTGGTCGGCCCGGCCGTGGGCCAGCTCGCCCAGCTCGTGGAGCGTGGTGTGGGCGGCGGCGCCGGGCGGCATCTCCGGTCCGGTGTCGGTGACCACCAGGTCGGGATGGCCGATGGCGAAGATATCGGCGGCCTCACCCCCGCCCAGGAGCCCGTTGACCGGTATGAAGACCGCGCCCAGCTTGGCCAGTGCGGCGAAGAGGGGGGCGGCGTCGAGGGTGGTCACCGACCACAGCGCCACCCGGGAGTGGCGTCGGATGCCGAGCGACTCGAGGGCCCGGGCCATCTGGTTGGCCCGGGCGTCGAGGGTACCGAAGGTGAGCGAGCGGTCTCCCAGGCTGACGGCGGTGCGGTCGGGTACCGATTCCGCCGCGGTGGCGAACACGTCGCCGATCAGCAGTCCGTCCGCTCGCATCGTCCAGTCACTCCACCGTTCTTGCCTCGTGAGAACACTGATCTTAGAGTGGGAAGCTGGGCGGCAGCGAGAACCGTTGCCGATCCACCCGGCCGCGAGGAGCCCGATGTCGCCACTCACCGAGACGCTGGCCCGCAGGGCGGTGGAACGTTCGGTGGCCGACCGGCACGCCGAGTACACCCAGGAGATGCGGCGCATCGTGGAGGCCACCTACGACCTCATCGAACGGACCGGCAGTCTCGATCCGTCGTTGCGGGACATCCTGGCCCACACCGGCCTTTCCACCCAGGCCTTCTACCGGCTGTTCCGCTCGAAGGACGAGTTGTTCCTGGTGCTGCTGGACGATGGGCGCCGCACCCTGGTCGACTACCTCTCCGCCCGCATGGCCACCGAACCGACCCCGGCCGCCCGGGTCCGGGCCTGGATCGAGGGGGTGCTGGCCCAGGCGTCGACCCGGCGTTCGGCCGACCGGACCCGTCCGTTCCTGGCCAACGAGGATCGTCTGTCCGAGCTGTTTCCCGACGAGCAGCGGGAGTCGGTGGACCTGCTGGTCGGTCTGCTGGCCGAACCCCTGGCCTCGCTGGCTCCGGCGGGAACGCCCGGCGAGACCGCCGACGCCGACGCCGAGGCCATCTACCGGCTGGTGTTCGGACTGCTCCATGCCCACCTGATCCAACGCACCCGGCCCTCGCCGGAGACCGTCGCTCACACCGTGCGGTTCTGCCTGCGCGGCGCCGGGGTGGCCGAGGGGTCGTCGTGACCACGGAGCGTCAGCTCGGGCCGATCGGCACCCGGATGTTGTTCGAGAACGACCGGGTTCGGGTGTGGGAGGTCCGCCTGGCTCCCGGGGAGCAGGGCGAGGTCCACCGCCATTCCCTCGACCACCTGCTCATCCAAGTGGCCGGGGACCGGATCGCCGTGGTCCCCGAACCCGACACCGAAGGTCCGTTCCGCGACTACCTCGAGGCCGACGTCATCCCCGGGGCCGTGGTCGAGGTGGTCCGCGGGGGTGTCGAGGTGGCCCGCAACGTCGGGGCCGAACCGTACGTCGAGGTCATCGTCGAGATGAAGGACTGACCGCCCTCAGTCCAGCGCCATGTCGAAGGCCTCGGCGAACCCGTCCTCCTCCGTCGACTCGAGCGGATGCGTCTCGACTGCGGGGGCCGGTGTCGGGGTTCGCATGATCACCAGGATCACCACCAGACCCAAGGCCAGGAAGATGGCCGACCCGGTGAGGGACCGTGACACGGCGTAGGCCAGGTCGTGCTGGGCGGCCGTGCGGATCGAGCCAACACCCGTCGGGTGGTGGGCGGCGGTGCGGCTGGCCGCCGCGAACACGGTGACCAGAATGCCGAGGCCGAGCGATCCGCCGAGCTGCTGGGCCACGTTGACCAGTCCCGAGGCGGCACCGGCGTCCTTCGGCTGCACGCCGGCGATCCCGGCCGTGGTCAGGGGGACGAGAGCCGATCCGATGCCGATGCCGAGCAGGGCCATGGGCACGACGATGGACGGGAAGAACGGGGTGTCGGCCGAGAGCCGGCTCAACCAGGCCATGCCCACGAAGGCCACGAACACACCGCCGGCCAGCAACCGGATCGTCCCGATGCGGGGTCACCAATCTGGGCATGATCCGGGCGGCGGCGAACATCACCGCGGTCACCGGGAGGAAGGCGAGCCCCGACAGCAGTGGGCTGTAGCCCATGACCCCTTGGAAGAACTGGGTCATGAAGAAGAACATGGCGAACATGCCGCTGACCACCAGCATGCGGGCGACGTAGGAACCTGTCCGCTCGCGGTCGGCGAAGAGGTGGAGCGGTGTGATCGGCTGCTCGGCCCGCAGTTCGGTGGCCACGAAGGCGGAGAGCAGTGCCGCGCTGGCCACGAACGAGGCGACGGTGACCGGATTGCCCCATCCGGTGGAGGCCGCCCGCACGAACCCGTAGACCAGGGTGGTCATCCCGAGGGTCGAGGTGATCGCCCCGGTGAGATCGAACCGACCGGGTCGACGTTCGGTCTCGGGCAGGTAGCGCGGGGCCAGACCGATCAGGACGATGCCGATGGGCACGTTGATGAACAGTCCCCACCGCCACGAGATCCAGGTGGTCAACATGCCGCCCAACACCAGGCCGATGCTGCCTCCGCCGCCGGCCACCGCGCTGTAGGCACCGACGGCCCGGGTCCGATCCGGTCCCTCGCGGAAGCTGATCTGGAGGAGGGCGAGGGTGGACGGCGCGGCGATGGCCGCGCCGATCCCCTGTACGGCCCGGGCGGCCAACAGCCAGGTGGAGGACTGGGCCAGGCCTCCCATCAGCGAGGCGAAGGTGAACAGGGCGATGCCGGCCACGAAGACCTTGCGCCGGCCGAGGATGTCGCCGGCCCGGGCGCCGAGCAGGAGCAGTCCGCCGAAGGTCAGGGTGTAGGCGTTCTGTACCCAGGAGAGGCCGGTGGGGGAGAAGTGCAGCGCCCGGTGGATGTCGGGCAGGGCGGTGATGACGATGGTGGCGTCGAGGATGATCATCAGGTAGGTGGACAGGATGATGCCGAGGACCACCGTCGGATTGCGGGTCGGGCGGGGCTCGGAGGGAGGCGTCGGGGCGCGTTGGGTCAGGGTGGAGGTCATCAGTTGGAACTTCCGTTCGGTGAGGTGGAGCTGGTGATAAAGTGGAGGCGCCCTCCACAAGTAAGTGGAGGTTGACTCCGTTTACTATACGGAGGTAGCCTCCATTTTGCAACTCTTGAAGAAAATTCGCCAATGACCAGCCCCGATGCCTCCACCCAATTGCTCGCCCGCCGGCCGAAGCGCAGTGACGCCCGGAGGAACTACGACAAACTGATCGCCGCTGCCCGGGCCGCGTTCACCGACGACGGCAAGTCGGCCTCCCTCGAGGACATCGCCCGCCGGGCCGGCGTGGGGATCGGCACCCTCTACCGGCACTTCCCGACCCGACAGGACCTGATCATGGCCGTCTACCTCGAGGAGGTCGACGCCCTGAGCCAATCGGCCCTCGACCTGGCCGGCGAGCCCCCCTGGGAGGCCCTCGTGGCCTGGATCCACCGGTTCGTGGACTACCTGGCCACCAAGCAGGCGCTGGCCGAGGAGCTGCTGGCCTACAACGAACGCAACGCCGACGTCTTCAAGTCCTGCCGGGCGAGCCTGTACGCCGGTGGTCAGCCGCTGCTCGAGCGGGCCCAGCAGGCCCACCTGGTTCGGTCCGACACCGACATCGCCGACGTCATCCAGTTGGTCGTGGGCATCGCCAAGATCCAGACCGCCGAGCCGGAGCAATTGGACCGGCTCCTCGACATGGCCCTCGACGGACTCCGGTACCAGGGGGCCACCGCCTCGGTCTGAACCGCGCCTGCTTCAGTCGGCGTCGGTGACGAGCGGTTGGATCAGGACCGGCTGGGGGCGATGACCGAGGTCCCGTAGCGCTCCAGGCCCTCGAGGGACTGGGACAGCGACCCGCCCGGGACCGACACGCCGGCCCAGGTCACCCCCAACTTGGCCAGGTCGTCCAGCGCCGGCCATGTGGGCGTCGGCGTCGAAGTCGCCGTCGAGGCGGCCGCCGACCGGTGTGCCGAAGGCGACATCGATGTCCGATCGGTCACGGCCCTCCTCGTCGACGAACTGCCAGAGCTCGTCGAGCATGACGGCCAGATCGTCGACCGATTCGAGGGGCGGCGTCTTGGTGGTCGTCGACAGGCTCCTCGGCGCCGGGAACGGCGTCCAGCCGTCGCCGTAACCGGGCCACCCGGCGCCGGGACATCCGACTGTTCCCGCCGATCCAGATCGGCGGTGCGGTCCGGGGCTTCGGATTGGCGGTCAACCCTTTGGCGTCGATGCCGATGCCCTCGAAGGAGAAGTCGTCCTGGGTCCACATCCCGCGCAGGACCTCGATGGCCTGATCGAACAGGGCGTTGCGCTGTTCGAAATCGATACCCAGGCCCCGGTACTCGCCCCGCAGGTAGCCGGTGGCCACGGCCAGGGTGAAGCGCTCCTCGGACAACATCGAGATGGTGGACACCGTCTTGGCCACGATGAGGGGATGGCGGTAGGGGAGCACCACGATGTTCGGGATCAGGCGGATGCGTTCGGTGACCGCGGCGCAGAAGGTGAGGGCCACGAACGGGTCCAACGCGTCGTGGCCGCCGGCGTTCAGCCACTTCTCGGTCGGCGCCGGGTGGTCGGTGAAGCCGATGCCGTCGAATCCCGATGCTTCCGCGGTGCGGGCGAACCGGGTGATGGCCTCCCGGCTCATGAGCTCGGGGCTGGCGGGATGGGTGATCAGGGGGTAGGTCACCGAGAATTTCATGGTGGGTTGACCCTAATACGGCCCGCCCGGGGCGGCCCGCTCAGAACCCGGTGCCGCTCCTCGGTGCCGGCCGGGTGGCGAGCAGGGCATCGGCCACGGCCAGGCTGCCGGCCCGCAGTTCCTCGATGCGGCCACCGGCGGCCAGGAGTGAGGCCGGGAAACCGCCCATGTACAGCGATCCGAGGGCGGGGAGGCCGAGTCGGAGATCGGCGTCCTCGCCCCGGGCCCGGCGGCACGCCGCTCCGTCGGTGCCGGCCTCGAGCACCCAGCGTCCCGACGCGGGGTCGGACTCTCCCCCGGACGACGACGGTGGGAGGACGTCGAGGACCAGTCGACCCTCGGCCTGGTAGCCGCGGGCCTCGAAGGCGGCCGCGGTGTCGAGGATCCTGACGTAGAGCCGGTCCTCGACGGCCACCGTCCGCAACTGGCGGGGATCGGCCAGGCGCCAACGGATCGGTTCGTCCACCGGACTGCGCTTGACGTTGACCTGGCCGACCAGGTCGAGGTCGAGCACGAAGCGCCAGAGCGCGGCCTCGACCTCAGGGGTCGTGCCCCGCAGTTCCTCGACTGTGATCCTGACCCGCTCGCCCTGGAAGACGTTGGCTTCCGGGCCGGACCGGTACAGGACGTAGCCGTCGTCGGCCACCGCGTGGAACCGGGCCGAGCCGCCCTCCCGGTGGTGCGGGAGGTCGGCCAGGAGCTGGTTCCAGTAGGCCGGGCTGCGGTCGACCTCGCCGGCCCGGGTCCGGCGCTGCCGGTCGAAGAGCTCGGGCAGGAGCTTGGTGGCCTCGTCCTTGTCGACGAGCGCGAGCCCGAGCGGGAGGCGCCGGGACGGCGAACGCCGAGGCCCGGCTGTCGATTGCGTATTCGGCCAGGTTGGCGGCCAACCCGTACCCGAACCTCCCGTAGATGATCGATTCGGAGGCCTCGAGCCCGGCGATCGCCTCGCCCCGTTGGCGGGCGTCCTCGTGCATGGCGGCCATCAACCGGCTCAGGAGGCCCTGGCGCCGGTGGGTGGGGTGGACCCCGACGGCGCTGACTCCGGCCATCGGAATGGTCGGGCAGCCCTGTCCGGGCGCGGCGGGAAGGGTGACGTCCAGGCTGTAGATGCACGCGTTGCCGGCCAGCCGGTCGCCGGCGTCCACCACCCACGCCCGATCGAGCTCGACCTTGGTCGCCCACAACTCGTGGTCGGTCACCTGGTCGGGATCGCCGGCGAACGGTTCGAGGAACGGCACCATCACCGATCGCCGGAACGCCGAGGCCTCGTCCGGCCGAATCTTTCGGACGACGGGATCCATCACGCCAGTCTGCCCACACCGGGTCGGGGCCGCCAGCGCGGGTTGTCCCCGTCGCCGTCCTCGTCCACAACGTCGACGCCGCCAGGCAGGCGGCCCGGTCACGGGCATCTCCTGGCACAATGGCGCAGTGCCGGAGAACCACTTCGACGGGGCGGTCGCCGCCGGGTACGACCTCGACACGGAGATATCCGCCCCGGCGGCTGTCGACCCGGTCGTGGAGTTCCTCGCCGACCTGGCCGGCCAAGGGAGCGCCCTCGAGCTGGCCATCGGCACCGGTCGCATCGGGTTACCGCTCAGCCAACGGGGTGTTCCCGTCTCCGGCATCGATCTGTCCCCGGCCATGGTGGCGCAATTGGAGGCCAAGCCCGGGGCGGACGCCATCACCGTGGCCATCGGCGACTTCACCTCGACCGTCGTGGACGGATCCTTTGCCCTCGTCTACCTGGTCTACAACACGATCCAGAACGTGACGACGCAGGACGAGCAGGTCGAATGCTTCCGGAACGCCTCCCGGCATCTCGAACCCGGCGGCTGCTTCGTGATCGAAGTGGAGATCCCGCCGCTGCGACGGCTCCCGCCCGGCGAGCGGGTTCGGGCATTCACGCTCACGCCGACCCACCTCGGATTCGACGAGTTCGACGTCGCCACCCAGCGAGGGGTGTCGCACCACTACTTCGTGGCCGACGGCAGAGGCGGGGTGTTCTCCATGCCCTATCGCTTTGTGTGGCCGTCGGAGCTCGACCTGATGGCGCGGATCGCCGGCCTGGAGTTGCGCGAGCGCTGGGGCGGCTGGCACCGGGAGCCGTTCACCAACGACAGCGGGAAGCACATCTCGGTGTGGGAGAAGACGACGTAGCGTCCCGGGTGCGACCCCTACGGGATCAGGACGATCTTGCCTCGGGTGTGGCGCTTCTCGAGCTCCTCGTAGGCCTCGCGGACCTGGTCGAGCCGATAGGTCGCGGCGATGGGGACGATGATCCGACCGGAGGCCACGTGTTCGGCCATCTCGGCCAGCACCTCGGCGCTCGACGCCGTCCCGCTCCCCTCGGCTTTGGCCCCGACTTCGGATGCCGCCTGCCAGGCGATGATCGTGTCGATGCGTTCCGGCGCCACCCCGAGCTCGACGGCCAACCGCACGTACTCCTCGCCGAAGGTGTCGATGAAGGCGTCGACACCGTCCGGGACCACGCCGCGGATCCGGTCGGCCAGCCCGTCGCCGTAGGCCACCGGCGTGACGCCGAGCGAGCGGAGCCAATCGTGGTTGGCCTCCGAGGCGATTCCGACCGCGGCCGCACCCCGCACCTGAACGAGCTGCACGGTGATCGAGCCGACACCGCCGGCCGCAGCCGAGACCACCACCGTGTCGCCGGGGCCGGCCCCGACGGCGCCGACCGCGGCATAGGCGGTGACGCCGACGACGAACAGGGAGCCGGCCACCTCCCAGGAGAGGGCGGCTGGCTTGGGCACCAGGTGGTCCTCGGGGCCGACGATGTACTGGGCGTGGCTGGCCCGCCGGTCGGTCCAACCGAGCACCTCGTCCCCGACGGCGAAGGAGCTGACCTCCGTTCCGATCTCGGTCACCACCCCGGCGAAGTCGGAGCCCTCGCCCGAGGGGAACGTGGCCGGGAACCTCGAGTCCAGGAGTCCCTTGCGGATGGAGGCCTCACCGGGGTTGATCCCCGCGGCCCGCACCTCCACCACGACCTCGCCCGCCGGCGGGTGGGGGACGTCCACGTCGGCGATGTACAGGACATCGCGGTCCCCGTACCGGTCGAACCTCACCGCCTTGGCCATGGAGCCCGACCTACCGACCGCGGCCCGCTGGCCCGCCAGGCGGTCGCATCAATCCGATCCTCGCAGGACGTCGACCGCGGCGAGGTCGTCGTCTCCATGCCCGGCGGCCACGGTGCGGCCGAGGCGGTCACGGACGACCTCGAGCAGCGGACTCAGGCCGGCGGAAGTGCGGGCCAGGTCCACATCCTTGAGGGCCAGCTGCACCGCGAACCCCGGCTCGAAGGAGTGCTCGTCCATGAGCCGCATCTTCTGCAGCGCGTAGGGCATGGCCAGCGGTCCGGCTTCGAGGGCCCCGGCGAAGGCGGCGTGGCTGATATCCAGCGAATCGCACAGGGCGAGCACGTCGCTCATGGCCACGGTCGCTGCCGTCATCCAGGCGTTGACGACCAGCTTGAGTGAGCTGCCCTCCACGCCGGTACCGACGTGGAGTACCGAGGAGCCGAGGGCGTCGAGCACCGGACGCGCCAGGTCGAGGGCCTTTTCGTCACCGGCCACCAGCCAGACGAGCTTGCCCTGCCGGGCGGGGGCGGTGCTTCCTGAAACGGGGGCATCGAGAAAGGCGACGTCGTGCTCGCCGGCCAGAACGGCCAGCGACCGGGCGTGCTCGGGGCCGATGGTGCTGGCCTGCACCCAGACGGCGTCGCTGCCCACGTCCTCGATGGCCTCGTCCATCACCTCGGCGACGGCATCACCGTCGCGGAGCACGGTGACGACGGTCGGCGCCCCGGCAACGGCCTCGCCCAACCAGTCGACGGCCGTGACGCCAGTGGATTGGGCGGCGGCGGAGTGGGCCCGTTCGGGGGTGCGGTTCCACAGTCGAACGTCGAACCCGGTCTCACCGAGGCGCGCCGCCATCGCCGCGCCGAGGGCGCCCGCTCCGAGCACGGTGACGGATGGTCGTGGGGGCATGGTGACTCGCTTCCTGCGCAGCGCGCAGCCCCAGAGTGGCTGCCGGTCCGTTCGCCGCGTCGCGGTCCGATCGGAGCCCACACTAACGGCGGGCGACGCCACCCGCACCCGGGCGACGGCATCGCCTCCGGTGGGGGGCGCCTTCAAGGATCCACGTTGCCGGTACCGGATAGGGCCGCTGACGACGTCCCCGGGTGGGAGTGTTGCCGGCCCGTCGGGAGCCCGGTAGCGGACAGAGGAGCGTGGATTGGCGATCCGATCACGGTCGGGCTGCGGTGTGCTCGTGGCCGTTTCGGTGGCCGCCGGCTGCTCGACGACGTCGACGGTGGTGACCGGTCGGGAGCTGCCCGCCGGCAAGGATCTGAACGACGGGAGAGTCTCGCTCTAACTTGAGACCACCAGTCGAAGGAGGAGAGCCCATGCCCGAATTTCCGACCATCACCCACGTAGCCCTGACGGTGAGCGATCTCTCCGACAGCGTCCCGTGGTACGAGCGGCTCTTCGGCTCCAAACCCGTGCTCGACGAGGACACCGGCCCGTTCCGGCATGTGGTCTGGCTGCTCGGGGGACAGACCCTGGTCGGGCTCCACCAGTTCCCCGACCCCGCCGACAGCGCACCCTTCAACGAACGCCGACTGGGCCTGGACCATCTGGCGTTCGCCTGCGCCGACCATGGTGAGCTCGAGCAGTGGGAGGGGCGGCTGAACGAGCTCGGCATCCCCCACGGCGGGATCGTCGAAGCACCCTACGGGTCGGGGCTCTCGTTCCGTGACCCGGACAACATCGCCCTCGAGTTCTTCGCTCCGCCCTCCTGAGCGGGCCGCTCCGTCCTGAGCGGACCGCTCACCCGAGCCCGAAGAACTTCATGGTGGCATCGATGGCCCCGAAGTCCGAGAGCGTGGCGAAGTGGTCCACGCCGGGTACGGAGACGAAGGAGGCCGACGGCAGCGCGGCGACCAAACGTTCGGCCGACTTGGTCATGTCCCGCTCGCCCAGGACGACCAGGACCGGACACGAGATGGCGGCAAGGTCGCGTGCGCTGATCGGCTCTCTCGGCCGACGGAGGAATGCGGCCAGGGACTTCGGATCATTCCCCGTCGAGGCCGCCAACCGGTAGAACAAGCGGGCCTGGATGTCCTCGGGTTCGGCGTCCGCCTCGAGGGCGGTGGCCAGCGCACTGGGATCGGATGTCTCGAAGATGTTGTCCCCCAGCCCGAGCAGCGCCATTCTCTCGAACCCGTCGGGGTGGGCGACCGCCATCCGTATCAGCAGTTCGGCCCCGGCCGAGAAGCCGACGGCATCGGCCGGCCGGGGGAGTGTGGAGAAGACATCCTCCGCCATGGTGGAGTAGGCGGCCGGATCGGTCTCCGGCGGCGACGATCCGTGGCCCGGGAGATCGATCGGGGCGGCCGTGCAGTCGAAATCGGCCAGGATGTCCACCCATCCGGACTGCTCCCAACTGTGCTCGAAGGTGGAGGCGAATCCGTGGAGGAGGACCAGCGTGCTGGGTGGTGAGGTCACCGCGACGGCGCGCCGGGTCGGCTAGCCGGCGGCCACCGGAGTGGCCACCGCCTCGCGCATGGCCACGGCTCCGGCCGCCAGTGCCTGGCGCTGTGGCCCGTCGAGCGCCTCCAGGAGAACAGCCATTCGGTCGGAGGTCTCGACTTCGACAGCCAGCCGCCGGGCCACCAACTCCTCGGTCTCCTCGGCGCGGTCGTCGTCGCCGTATCCGTGGAGACCGAAGTAGGTTCCGCCGTGATCGAGCTGGCACGCCTCGGCGCCGCTCAGACCGGCGTCCACCACGGCGTCGGTGTGCACACCTCCCCGCAGCTCCCGGAGGACGATCGACCAGTAGTAGGCCTCGTGGATGGCGTCCTTGGGCACCTGGAGGGCAAGATACCCGTCGACGATCGGCCATTTCCCGGCGGGGAGCGAGTCGGCCAGGGCCCGGGCCGCCGCCGAGAAGGCGCGCAGGACCTCTTCGGGGATGCCGCCGAACGTGGCGTCGGCGTAGTCGTCGGCCGCCTTCATGTGGGTGGTCACCGTCTCCCGGCGATCGGCGCCGACCCGGGCCTTCTCGACCATCGAAGCGATGAGGCCGCTCTTGAAGAAGTAGAAGATCCGGTCGACCTCGACGGCGTCGATGTCACCGAGGACCCCTCCCCGTCCGCCGGCGTAGAAGGTCACCACATCGAGTTCGATCCCTTCGCCCTGAGCGATGGCCTGGGGCGAGAAGTAGAAGCTCATACCCACCGTGCCCATGGGCTCGGCGATGGTGTCGGCTAGTTCGAGGGTGTCCATGGGGGCAATCTATTACCAACGCCGGTGGAGCGCCCCGGCAGGCGACGAGCCGGCGGCATCGGCGCCGAGCCGGCATCTGCCGCCGGATCATTCGGTGCCGGACGGAACGGGACCGGTCAGCGGGTAGGGGACGTCGGGAAGACCGGGCATGGGGTTGTCCCACCAAAGTGTGATCTCGACTCGCTCGGCGATCCGCCACCCGGCCGCCGTCCGCACCATGCGGTCGTGATACCGACCTCCGACGGTGAAGAGCCAGGTCCTGCCGCCGACCTGCAAGCGGTTGGGGTTCAAGAAACACGACCGGGCCCGGGCCTGGTCGTTGTCCCGCTCGAATTCACGATTGACAACGAGGTGTTGGGTCACGTCGAATATGGGCAGTACCTCGGAGAGCCATTGGCGGACCACCGGATAGGTTCCCTCGAGGCCACCCGCGGACCGGTAGTCGAGGTGCGCATCGGCGGTGAACACGGTGTCGAGCAGGGCCCAGTCACGATTGTCGATGGCGGTGCCATATCTGGTGAGGAGGTCATCCATCTTGAGTCGGTCCGCAACCGCGAAGTCTTCCCCGTCCATGGTGACGAGGTTACAGTCGATCGTCGGGGCGAGACGTTGTGCGACTCCCGTCCCGTGCCCGAAGAGGAGGCCCTTGTGACGTCACTGAACGCCAAGCGCGCCATGGCGGTGGCCGGTGTCGTCCTTCTCGGCGTCACCGGGGTGACCGCCATCACCGCGGCGGGAGCCGCACCATCGCGGCGAGCGGTGCGTAGCCACGTGACCATCAGCCCGAGCCAGACCCCGGCCTTCCCCGGGGATGCACCCGATCCCGACATCGTCCGCTCGGGCGGGACCTACTACGCCTTCACCACCGGCACCAAGCTCGGGAACCATCTGCAGGCGCTCATCGACACCAGCGGCAACCCGGCGTCGGGCTGGCGCCCGTACACCGGAAGCTCGGTCGGGTCGACGGCACTGCCCACCACCCCGGGGTGGGAGACGACCGACACCCAGACGTCGCCCGGGGTCTTCTTCTACGGCGGTCACTGGGTCATGTTCTACGACGCCTCGCAGAACCCCCATCCCGCCGACAGCGGGAGCAGCTGCCTGTCCGTGGCCACCGCCCCCTCGCTGAGCCCGGCCCCGGTATTCACCGACTCCTCCTCCGGGCCGATCTTCTGCGGGTACGGGGGAGGTGTGCTCGACCCCAGCCCGTTCGTCGATCCGGCCACCGGAGCGGCCTACCTGTTGTGGAAGTCGAACGACGGCAGTTCCGCGGAACCGTCCCAGGTCTGGTCGGTGCAGCTGGGGGCCAGCGGCACGACCTTCGCCGGGTCTCCGACCGCCCTGCTCACCGTGGACCAGGCCGCGCTGCCCTGGGAGACCACCTTCGACGACCCCCAGATGGTGTCGAGCAACGGTATCTATTCGCTGCTCTTCTCGGTGGGGAACTTCGAGTCGGCCACCTACGCCCAGGCGCTGACCACCTGCTCGGGGCCGTCGGGCCCCTGCAGTCAGCCGGCGTCCGCACCCTTCCTCGGCTCCTACCCGAGCGTGGCCGGCCCGGGCGGAGGGTCGCTGTTCACCGACGCCCACGGGAACTGGTGGCTGGGCTATGCCGGGTGGCCGAGCTCATGCACCAACTACTCGTGCGGGGGGGTGCGGCGGCTGTTCGTGGCCCCGATCAATCTGGGCACCAACATCGAGGTCCCCTGTCACCGTCCGTCCGGAACACCCGCCGGCTACCGGCTCACCGCCAGTGACGGCGGCATCTTCAACTTCGGCAACCTCCCCTTCTGCGGCTCGACCGGTGGGATCGTCCTCAATCAACCGGTGGTGGGCATGGCCGGCACCAGTGACGGCGGGGGCTACTGGACGGTGGCCAGGGACGGCGGCATCTTCTCCTTCGGCGACGCCCATTTCTACGGATCGACCGGCGACATCCGACTCAACCAGCCCATCGTGGGCATGGCCTCGGCCCCGGGCGGCCGGGGCTACTGGCTGGTGGCCGCCGACGGCGGGATCTTCTCCTTCGGCGACGCCCATTTCTACGGATCGACCGGCGACATCCGTCTCAACCAGCCCATCGTGGGCATGGCCTCGGCCCCGGGCGGCCGGGGCTACTGGCTGGTGGCCGCCGACGGCGGGATCTTCTCCTTCGGCGACGCCCACTTCTACGGCTCGACCGGCGACATCCGTCTCAACCAGCCCATCGTGGGCATGGCCTCGGCCCCGGGCGGCCGGGGCTACTGGCTGGTGGCCGCCGACGGCGGGATCTTCTCCTTCGGCGACGCCCACTTCTACGGCTCGACCGGCGACATCCGTCTCAACCAGCCCATCGTGGGCATGGCCTCGGCCCCGGGCGGCCGGGGCTACTGGCTGGTGGCCGCCGACGGCGGGATCTTCTCCTTCGGCAACGCCCACTTCTACGGCTCGACCGGGTCCATCCACCTCAACCGACCCATCGTGGGCATGAGCAGCTCGTGATCCCGGGAGATTGATTCGTGGAGTTGTGGGAGCTGGTGGCCCGGGAGAGCATCCGTGACCTGGTGGCCCGCTACAACGCCAATGCCGACTCCGGTCGGTTCGAACAGGTGCTGGAGTGCTTCGCCGATGACGCCGTCATGGAGCTCGACGGGACGCCCTACCGGGGTCACGACGAGATCCGCTCCATCTTCACCGATGCTGCGGCGCGGGCCCGCCGCGGGCCGGGGCCGGTGCTGGTCCGTCATCACACCAGCACGCTGCAGATCGACGTGGCCGGGCCCGACGATGCCTCCTCACGTTGCTACTACCAGGTCCTGAGTGCGGACGGTCTCGACCACTGGGGCCGCTATCTGGATACCTACGGAGTGACCGGCGGTCGATGGAAGTTCGTCCATCGACGCGAGTTCCTCGACGGATTCGTCCCCGGCAGCTGGACCCGCCGGGACGAGTCGCGGTAGGCCATGCCTCCGGGGTCGAAGAGGACCCTGGCTCAGCCGGGCGTGTCCTCTGACCCACACCGACTTGAGATTGCAGAACTCCCGGATCCCGTGAGCGGTGAGCTCGCGCCCGTACCCGGACGTCTTGATCCCCCCGAACGGAAGTTCGGGGAACGAGGTCACGTTGCCGTTGATGAAGACCATGCCCGCCTCGAGTTCGCTGATCAGCCGCCGGCCCTCGGACTCGTCGTTCGTCCAGGCGTTGGCCCCCAGCCCGAAGTCGGTGCCGTTGGCCAGCTCGACGGCCTCCTCGATGCTGCCGACCCGGTAGAGGGTGGCCACCGGCCCGAAGACCTCCTCGGTGTGCACCCGCATCGCCGGGGTGATCCCGCTGAGCACGGTGGGCGGGTAGTACCACCCGGCTCCGCCGGGAGCCTTTCCTCCGCACAGGACGTCGGCCCCGTGGGCGACGGCATCATCGACCAGCCCGACGATGTCGGCCAGCTGCTGCTCGGTGGCCAGCGGGCCGATGTCGGTCTTCTCGTCCATGGGATCGCCGACCACCCGCGAGGCCATCCGATCGACGAACAGACGCTCGAACTCGTCGGCCACATCGGCGTGGACGATGAACCGCTTGGCCGCGATACAGGACTGGCCGTTGTTGAGGCAGCGGGCGAAGGTCGCCACCTCGGCCGCCTTGTCCAGGGGGGCCGACGGCATGACGAGGAAGGGATCGCTGCCGCCCAGCTCGAGCACCGACTTCTTCACCACGTCGCCGGCGATGGCGGCCACCGACGAACCGGCCGGTCCCGACCCGGTGAGGGTCACCGCCACCACCCGCGGATCGCGGATGACCGCCTCGACCTTCTTCGATCCGATGAGCAGGGTCTGGAAGGCTCCGTCGGGGAAGCCGGCCCGGCTGAACAGCTCCTGGAGGTAGACGGCCGTCTGGGGGACGTTGGAGGCATGCTTGAGCAGCCCGACGTTGCCGGCCATCAGGGCCGGTGCGGCGAAGCGCATGACCTGCCAGAGGGGGAAGTTCCAGGGCATGACGGCGAGGACGGGCCCGAGCGGCTCATAGCGGGCGTAGGCCGAGGTCGCCCCGACGGCGTCGGCGTCGGCCGGTTCGTCGGCCAGAAACCCCTCCGCCCGTTGGGCGAAATAGCGGCACGCCCGGGCGCATTTGAGCACTTCCTGGCGGGCGGAGACCAGTGTCTTGCCCATCTCGGTGGTCATCATCTCCGCCGTCTGGTCGACGTCGGCGTCGAGAATCTCGGCCGCCCGGGTCATCCAGGCCGACCGCTCGGCGAAGGAGGTGCGGCGGTAGGTGCGGAAGGTGGCCGCCGCGTTGGCCAGGATGCCGTCGATCTCATCCCCGGTGAGCTCGGTGAAGGTCTTCAGGACCTGGCCGGTGGTTGGGTTGACGGTGCTGATGGCCATGGCACGGCTCCTCGGTTGTTCGATGACATCGGTGATGGACCTGTGGAGGATTCGACACCCGGGGCGACCGGCCACGGCCGACCGTCACGGTCAATGCCTTGATTCTGCCTCTTCGGCCAGAGCCAGCCAACGCTCCTCGGCCTCGTGCAGCGCGACCTGGGCCTCGGCCAGTTGATCGCCCAATCGGGCCATCTCCCGGTGGTCGGAGGTTCCGGCCAACGCGTCGGTGACCTTGTCCCGGTCCCGCTGGAGGCGGGTCATTTGCTTTTCGGCCTCTCGCAGCTCTCGGCCGAGGGGTGCCGACCCCGGGCCGGCACCGGGTCGGGCCTTCCGCCGGTCGCCCGGTGGGGCGATCGTGGTGGACGGGAGCGAGCCGGATCGACGGGGGGCGTCGTGCCCGGTCCGGGCCAACCAGCCATCGATACCTCCCCGGACCTCGCAGACCCCGCCACCGGGCTCCACCGTGACCAGCCGCTCGCTGGTCCGTTCGAGGAAGGTCCGGTCGTGGCTGACCGTCACCAGGGCGCCGGGCCAGTCCTCGACGAACTCCTCGAGGATCCGCAGCGTGTCCAGATCGAGGTCGTTGGTCGGCTCGTCGAGGAAGAGCACGTTGGGACGGCCGGCGATGACCAGCAGGAGCTGCAGACGCCGCCGCTCCCCGCCCGACAGGGTGCCGACCGGGGCGAAGGTCAACTCCCCGGCGAACCAGAACCGCTTCATCAGCTCCACGTCGGCCAGCGATCCGGGGGAGCGGTGGGGGCCGGCGACCAGGTCCTGGACGCGCGCCCGGGGATCGAGCTCGATCCCTTGCTGGTCGTAGTAGCCGGTGACCACGGTCGGCCCGACCTCCACGCTCCCGGTGGTGGGCGGGCGACGGCCGGCCAGCAGGTCGACCAGGGTCGACTTCCCGGTCCCGTTGGCACCGACGATCCCGAGGCGCTCACGCCGGCCGAGCACGAGATTCGACACCGGACAGCACCGCCGGCCCGTCGCCATAGCGGAACCCGACGTCGACGCACTCGATGACCTTGTCGCCGAGGCGGGGGGTGACCGCGGTGAGCTCGAGATCGGTCGCCCGGGCCGGGGCCTCGGGCCGGTCCCCGATGAGTCTGACGGCGGCGTCGACCCGGGCCTGGGGCTTGCGGGAACGGGCCTGGGCGCCGCGCCGGAGCCAGGCCAGCTCCCGCCGGGCCAGGTTCCGGCGGGTGGCCTCCGCGGTTGCCGCCTGCTCTTCACGGTCCGCCCTGGCCGCCAGGTAGGAGGCGTATCCCCCTTCATGGGTGAACGAGTGGCCCCGGTCGAGCTCGACCATCCGGGTGGTGACCCGGTCGAGCAGGTGACGGTCGTGGGTCACCAGGACGAGCCCGCCACGGAACGACAGGAGCTGCTGTTCGAGCCAGGAGACCGCCCCCAGGTCGAGGTGGTTGGTGGGCTCGTCGAGCACCAGGAGCTCGGCCGGGTGGGCCAGGACCCGGGCCAGGGCCACCCGCTTGGCCTGACCCCCCGACAGGGTGTTCACGTCGGCGTCGGCCGCCGCGGTCATGCCCAGTCGGTCGAGGGCCGATTCGGCTTCCCATCCCCGGCCCACCGCATCGGTCACCGTCCCCGGCGGCAGTTCGGGCACCTGCTCGAGGAAGCCCACCCGCGACCCCCGTCCCCGTCGTACCTGTCCCTCGTCAGGAAGGCCCACGCCGGCCACGATGCGCAGCAGCGTGGACTTGCCCGTGCCGTTGATGCCCACCACGCCGACCCGGTCCCCGTCCGAGATGGTGAGCGAGAGCCCCTCGAACAGGACCCGGTGGGAGTGGCGCACGGCGACGTCCTGGAGATCGACGAGCACGGCCACGACCCATCCAGGGTATCGGGCGGCCCCACGGGGCACGCCGGTTACAGCGGTGGGGCCGGCACGGTGATGGCCGGCGAGTCGGTCCCGCCGTCCACCTGGAAGATCTTGCCGGTGACCCATCCCGATGCCGGCGAGGCCAGGTAGAGGGCGCAGGCGGCGATGTCCTCGACGGTGCCGGGCCGGCCCATCGGCGTTCCCGAGATGAATTGGTGGCGGAGGGTCTCGTCGGTGAGGACGACGTCGAGGGAGTCGGTGGCCACCCCGCCCACCGAGATGGCGTTGACTCTGACCTTGGGCGCCAGTTCGGGAGCCATGTTCCTGGTCACCATGTTGAGGGCGGCCTTGGCCGCACCGTAGGCCACGAACGACGGCTGGACCATGTCGCTCGACCGGGACGAGATGTTCACCACTGCGCCGCCGCCGGCCGTCTCCACCATCCGCGGGGCCACCAGCTTGGTGAGGAGGAAGGCCTGGGTGACGTTGAAGCGCAACGCCGTCTCGAAGAAGGCCTCCGAGGTGCGCAGGGCGGCCGCCGGATAGGTGCCGCCGGCGTTGTTGACGAGGATGTCGACCTTGCCGAACTCCTCGATGGTGGCTTCGATCAGACGTTCGTGATCCTCGGTGACCATCACGTCGGTGACGACGGCCAAGGCCCCCCGGCCGCGGTCCTCGACCTCGGAGACCGTCGAATCGAGATCCGAGCGGGTGCGGGCGGCGGCCACGATGTCGGCACCGGCCTCGGCGAAGCCGAGGGCGATGCCCCGCCCGATACCCCGTCCGGCACCGGTGACGACGGCGACCTTGTCGGTGAGCAGGAATCGATCGAGGAGGCTCATGGTGCAGTCCTTCCCGCTCAGCGGAGGTGGGCGGCGGCCCGGCCCGAGTAAGCCGGCAGGTCGAGGTAGCTCTTGATGCCCGGCTCGGCGGCGACCACCTCGGGGACCGCGCTCACACAGTGGGTGGCCGTGGCCACCACCCCCGGGTTGCGGATCAGACCGGCGGAGATGGATTCGGGGTGCCAGCCGTGGAAGGTGACCCTGGCCGTCGGATCACCGGTCACCTCGACCTCGAACCGCTCGCCCTCGGGGCCGAACGACCACGCCGGGTCGAGATGGTCCTGGCCCATGAACCAGTTGGTCCGCACGGTGATCACCGGCTCGTCCCGGACGGTGGCCTGCCAGCAGAATTTCTGGGCCGCGATGCGCCCCGGTCGGATGGGGCCGATGGGCGAGTCGATCGGGGCGGTGGCCACGGCCACCTGGTGGTCGATGATCAGATCGGGGTCCAACCCGAACCCGAGAGCGTGACCGACCATGGCGATCGACTGGCCGAACCCGTCGCCCAGGATGGCCGGCATCATGCTCGAGGCCGCCTCTTCGGGCGTCTTGCCGAAGAGCATGATGTCACCCACGACGGCCGGCGCCCCGTAGGAGCGGATGTCCGAGAACTCCTCGGCCCGGACATGGGTGATGGACTGGGACAGCGCCGACACCATGAGGGGGAAGCGCTCGGTGATGCCCCCGGGATGAATGCCGGTGCCGTGCACGGTGGCCCGGCCCGCTGCACAGGCGGCCTCGATGCGCGACTCGTCACGCCCCCCGGGAAAGAACCAATTCAGCGGTGTCACCACGTTCTTGCCCGACTCCAGCAGTCGGGCCACCACCGCCGGCTCGGCCATGAAAGGTGCATAGATCACGCAGTCGGCGTCGAGGGCGATCAGCTCATCGATGTCGTTGGTGGCCACCACGCCCAGCGGTTGCCCCCCGCACAGTTCGCCGACATCGCGACCCGCCTTGTCGGCGCTGTGCACCCAGCATCCGACCAGCTCCAGATCGGGATGGGCGAGCACGCCGGCGATGGCCGCCCGCCCGACACCTCCCGTGGCCCACTGGATGACTCGGATGGTCATGCTGTTCCCCCTGTTTCGGCGGTGACGGTGACGGTTGCGACGAAGGTACACGCCCGCATCCCGGGTCCACGGTCCGGTGACACCCCCTTGCGCCGGGTCGGGGAACTCTCTATTATTCCACTAAGCACTTAGTGGAATGAGGATACGTGATCGAGTTCCAACTGGACCCCGCCTCGGGCGTGGCCACCTATCTCCAGTTGGTCCAGCAGGTGCATCAGGCGTTGCGCCTCGGGCTGCTCGAGCCCGGGGACCAACTTCCGACCGCCCAGCAGGTGGTGGGCCGGCTGGCCATCAACCCCAACACGGTCCACAAGGCCTACCGCGAGCTCGAACGCGACGGCCTGGTGCGGGCCCGCCCCGGGCAGGGGACCTTCGTGGTGGGGACCCTTCCCCGCTCCGATCCGGCCACCCAGTCCCGGCTCTTCGCCTCGCTGGCCGACTGGATCCGGTCGGCCCGGGCCGCCGGGCTCGGGCCCGACGACATCGAGGCCATCTACCGGACGACGTTCCGCAACGCCTTCGCCGAGGGAGTGGCATGACCGCCGTCCTCGAGACCGAGGGACTGGGCAAACGATACCGGCGCCGATGGGCGCTCCGGGACTGCTCCCTCTCCATTCCCGAAGGAAAGGTCGTCGGCCTGGTCGGACCGAACGGGGCGGGCAAGACGACGCTCTTGCATCTGGCCGTCGGGCTGTTGACCCCGACCGAAGGCTCCGTCACCGTGCTCGGCCGCACGCCGGCCGCCGACCCGGTTCAACTGGCCCGTGTCGGGTTCGTCGCTCAGGACACGCCCACCTATGCCCGGCTGACCGTGGCTCAACACCTCCGCATGGGGGCGCTGCTGAATCCCACCTGGGACGAGGCGGTGGCCGCGGCACGCATCGAGCGACTCGACCTCGACCCGGGTCAGCGCGTCGGCTCCCTGTCCGGGGGCCAGCGGGCCCAACTGGCCCTCACCCTCGCCGTCGCCAAGCGGCCCCATCTCCTCCTTCTGGACGAACCCGTCGCCAGTCTGGATCCGCTGGCCAGGCGCGAATTCCTGCAGGTGCTCATGGAGGTTGTGGCCGAGCACGGGGTCACCGTCGTACTGTCCTCGCATCTCGTGGCCGACCTGGAGCGGGTCTGCGATCACCTCGTCATCCTGGTGGCGTCACAGGTGCAGCTGGCCGGGGACGTCGCCGGCCTGCTGGCCGAGCACCGACGCATCTCCGGTCCCCGCCGGCCCGGAGGACCGCCCCCGGACCAGGAGATCATCGAGGAGAGCGGGACAGAACGGCAGAGCACGATGCTGGTCCGCACGTGCGCCCCGATCCTCGACCCGGAGTGGACGTCGGTGCCGGTCACCCTGGAAGACGTCGTGCTCGCCTATATGGGCCGGGCGCGCGGGGGAGTGCGCCCACCTGCTCCGGCTGGCTTGGAGGTGGTCCGGTGATCCGGTTCGCGACGATCCAATTCCGAATGCAGGCCGTCATCGCACTCGTCGGCCTGCTGGTGATGGCGGTGCTCCTCGCCGTGACCGGACCCCACCTGGTGCACGTCTACGACGCCACCGTCGGCAGCTGCCAAGCACACGGAGACTGTTCCGCGGCAACGACGTTCTTCTTGCGGACCTACCGCGGGATCCAGATCGGCGTCGACGCCCTCGTCGTCGTGGTGCCGGGAATCCTCGGGGTCTTCTGGGGGGCGCCGCTCGTCGCCCGCGAGCTCGAGGCCGGGACCTACAGACTGTCTTGGACCCAGAGCGTCACCCGAACCCGTTGGTTGGCCGTCAAGCTGGCCATGGTCGGGCTGTCCACAATGGCCGTCGCCGGTCTCGTGAGCCTGATGGCCACCTGGTGGTCCAGTCCCGTCGATCGGGTGAACCTGAGCGTCTTCACCTCGTTCGACCAGCGGGCCCTCGTCCCCATGGGCTTCGCGCTCTTCGCCTTCGCGTTGGGGGTCACCGCCGGGGTGGTACTCCGTCGGACCGTTCCGGCCATGGCCACGACGCTGG
The DNA here is from genome assembly GCA_963812885.1 of uncultured Acidimicrobiaceae bacterium. Classification (GTDB taxonomy): domain Bacteria; phylum Actinomycetota; class Acidimicrobiia; order Acidimicrobiales; family RAAP-2; genus Bog-756. The sequence continues at coordinate 29,442 of CAWEWZ010000004.1, forward strand.
TGGCCTTCGTGGCCACCAGGTTGCTCATGAACCACTACGTCGTGCCCCGGTTGCTGTCACCGACCGTTCGCGGCTATCCACTCGGTCCCCAGACCATCCAGGGGTACGGCAGCATGAACGGCGGGCCGTTCAATCTCTTCGCCGGAGCTCCGAACCTCCCCAACGCATGGATCTACTCGACGGCCATCGTCGACAAGGCCGGCCACGCTCTCACCTCCGCGGAGCTCGCACGCGCCTGCCCGACGCTGGTGGCGAACCAGGGGGGACCGCCGGCGGTGGGTACCGGTGGAGCGGCCCGTGCCGTTCCCGCCCCAGCCGGGGCGGCCAGGACTCTGCAGGAGTGCATCGCCAAGGTCGGCACCTCGTTCCATGACGTGGTGACGTTCCAGCCCGGCAGCCACTACTGGCCCCTCCAGTGGTACGAGCTGGCCGTCTACCTCGGTGCCGCCTGTGTTCTCGGTGCGGTCTCACTGTGGTGGGTCCGCAAGAGGATCGCCTGAATCGAGGCTTCGTGCGGGAGGTTCCGGGAGGGACCCCGGCGACCGGGAGTACGTGATTCCGGCTCGTCGAGCAGTACCCGCATCTCCAGCCGGGTGGGGCAACGGGTCTCTGACCAGGGACGACCCTGCCGATCCGGCCGCGGGCGGCGGGACCGTCAATTGTCCACCTGACCAGGGTAAAGATCCTTCGCAGGGAGGTCGATAGGAGGGGGACGACAGACACGGGCGGAGGCCCATGGACGGTACCAAGCAGGATGCGCTGACCGACACGATCGGGGTGGAGGCTGACGTACTGGCGCGCCGTCGGTTCTGGCTGGCCCATATGCGGATCGGATTCGGGATCTTCCTGATCGAGACGCTCGTCGTCATGCTGTATCTGGATCTCACCCCCGCGGGACCTCACCGCCCCCTGTTGTGGGCTATCGCCGCCGGCTGGTTGGCGTTCGCATCGGCCGGTCTCCTGCTGGCGCCGAGGATCGCCTCTCGACCGTGGCGGTCCACATACTCGGTCACCTGGACAGTGGCCTCCACCTACGCGGTGGGACTCGTCGCCGCTCTGGACGTGGGGTTGGCCAGTCCCATTCTGTTCCTCCTCTTTCTTCCGCTGGTCTACGGAACGCTGATGTTCTCCCCCCGGGCGGCGACGGCCTGTGGCGCGTCGGCGATCCTGTCCCTGGCCATGGTCCGGGTCCTCGACCAGCACGGTGGGGTGGCCGAGGGTCGGGCCTTCATGCTCTTCGCCGCGCTGGCCGGAGCCGCCATTCTGTCGGTGGCGGCGTCAGTCAACCGGACCCACATCGAGCAACACGAGAAGCAACTCCTGGCGGCACTGGCCGAGCTCGCCAGTACCGACGAACTGACCGGGTGTGCCGTGCGGCGGATCCTGCGGCAGCGCACCGAGGAGGAGATCCAGAGGGCGATGCGCACCCAGAGCCCGCTCAGCCTCCTGATGATCGATGTGGACCGGTTCAAGTCAGTCAATGACAACTACGGCCACGTCGTCGGCGATCGGGTCCTGGCCAACATCGGCAGGATCCTCCTCCAAAACGTGCGGGCTTTCGACGTGGCCAGCCGGCTCGGTGGTGATGAGTTTGCCCTGCTCCTCCCGGAGACCGACGAGCGGGGCGCCGTCATGGTCGCCGAGCGGATCGTGCGGGACCTGGCCAACAACGGCGAGGTACCGGTGACGTTGAGTATCGGTACGAGTTGCCTCGATCGATCGAGTCCCACGGTGGAGCATCTCTTCGACGAGGCCGACCTGGCTCTCTACGAGGCCAAACGATCGGGACGCGACGCCATCGCCGTCCGGGGGGTGGGGGCGTCGTCGGGAGGCAGCATCGGCACCGTCGAGCGGGACGGCCCCGGCGGACAAAGCCGTACTCGCTGCGCTGACCCGGGAGTGCTGCCATCGGATGGCCGCGGTGCCCTCCCTCGAGAGGCAAGGCCCTGCTGGCCGTCGATGTGCCGGCGCTGGCCTCCGAGGTCGGCGTCCCCGTGCTCCTGCTCCTGGGCGACCGGAGTCCCACATGGGCCCACGACATCACGATCGAGACCCAGGCGGCGATCCCTCGATCCGAGCTGGTCGTCCTGCCCGACGTCGGGCATGAAGCCATTGACGCCACGCCTCACCGGCTCGTTCGGGAGCTGGACCGGTTTCTTCTCGAAGCCACCGGAGGCAACGCGTATCCGTCACGCCCCGACGGCGACGCGCTCAGGGCACCTGCGCGGTCAACAGCCGCGAGCAGGACCAAGGTCGCAGGCCGTCGTCCCGGCCGGCGAAATACCGCTCGATCAGCTCGTCGCGGCTGGGATGGTCCACCGTCTCCAGTCCGCATTCGCCGACGAACAACTCGATGTCGAACGGTGACCATCGGGAATGCAGTGCCTCGCCGATATCCTTCGCCACCGGCACGAAGTGCTCCCTGAATTCCCGCCCGAGATCGTCGAGGAGGGATTTGGGAACGGAGTACTCGAAGACCACCTGCGAGCCCGAGACGCAGGTGGAGACGGTCCGCAACGTGGACCCGACGGCTTCGTCGGTCAGGTACATGGTTACGCCCAACCATGAGAACAGAGTCGGCTGCGTCCAGTCGAATCCCGAACTGTCGAGTCCGTCCCGTAACGACTGCGACTCGAAGTCGATGGCCACGAACACGTTGGTCGGGTGCGGAGAGCCCGAGCTCGGCGATCCGTTGCCGTTTCCAACGTTGGGACGACGGATGATCCACTTCGAACACGGACACCGGGTCGTGGGCGGCGGAACGCCTCCATGCGAACGAATCCAGGCCGGCTCCCAACATCACATACTGGGCGAACGACCCGCGGGCGAGCTGATCCTCGGCATAGCGGGACCGGACCACCAAGCTCGCCCGGATCTCGGCGTTGAGTTCCACGGAAAGTTGCGAACTCCGCTTGGCCATGTCCCGCCAGCCCGGACCGACGAGTTCCAAGGCCAAGGCATCGTCAAACACCCACGGGGGAGGATCCTCCAGCCGGTGCCGACCCCGGGCCACCGCGGCCATCATGGCGGTGCTGCTCGGCTTGGCCTCCATCACCTCATCATTTCATGGGGGGATCGGGCGCCTCGGAGCCTGAGCTCGGTTCTGCCCCCCTGGCCGCGGTTATCGTACGGGCCGGCGAAGGGAAGGCGACATGGGCGAACCTGTCCATCTCCACGGTGGGAGTAGCGGTCAGGAGCGGGCGGGTGGGACCTCGTCCCTCCGGCGGTGTCGATGCTACGAGTCGGTTGCCCTCCGGCCTGACCATGTCGCATTTTCTGAAATTGGCAAAATTATCGGCTCCAGCCGATACTGATTCTCCCGAATTATCGCCTGTAGCCGATATTTCTGCCCAATTGAAAAAAGAGGCTTGCCTCGCCGGAGGGGTAACCTGCGCCACCGATCGCCTCGGGGAGCCGTGAGTCGCATCGGCGGGATGGTCAGGGAGTCAGGGGCCTCGTTGCGCCAGGTCTTCGCCAATCCCGGGCTCCGTCGGGTCAGCTTGGCCTTCGCCGGCTCCATCATCGGTGACTGGGCCTATGCCGTCGCCATCTCCCTCTACGCCTACGGGCACGGCGGACCGACGGCGGTCGGTGTCTACAGCGTGGTGCGCTACCTGGCCATGGCGACCTCGGGTCCTCTGCTGAGCTCGCTGGCTGACCGACTCCCGAAGAAGCAGGTGATGATCGGCGCCGACCTGGTGCGCTGTCTCCTGGTGGGGGTGGCCGGGGTGGAAGTGGCCACCGGGGGTCCGCCCATCTCGGTGTACGCCCTGTCCGTCGCCGCGGCCATCGCCGGGACGGCCTTTCGGCCGGCCCAGGCGGCCCTTCTTCCGCTATTGGCCCGGGATCCTGCCGAGCTCACCGCGGCCAACGCCGCCGCCAGCACGATCGAGAGCATCGGCTTCTTCGCCGGACCGGCGGTGGCTGCCCTCCTGTTGGCGGTGACCGACCTGCAATCGGTCTTCTTCCTCGACGCCCTCACCTTCGTCTGGTCGGCCGGCCTCGTCGTCGGCCTCCAGACGTCGTCCCCTTCTGCGCTCTCGGAGCCGGAAGACGAGGGCTCCGACATGTGGGCCGAGCTGACCGCCGGCTTCCGTTTCATCGGCGGCCACCGGGACCTCCGTCTCCTCGTCGGCCTCTTCTTCGCCCAGACGGTCATCGCCGGCGCCAGCATGGTGTTCACGGTGGCCATTGCCTTGCAGATGCTCCACCTCGGTCATTCGGGGACCGGACTGCTCTATGCCGTGACCGGCATCGGCGGGATCGTCGGTGGCGGACTGGCCCTGGTGCTGGCCCAACGGCAACGCCTCTCGTTCGACTTCGGCGTCGGGGTGACCCTATGGGCCGCGCCACTCCTCCTGGTGGCGGCCTGGCCCACCCTGGCCAGTGCCGTCATCGTGATGGCGCTGATCGGGATCGGAAACTCCGTGGTCGACATCAACGCCTTCACCGTGTTGCAGCGGCTGGCGCCGGAGGAGGTCATGGGACGGGTGTTCGGCGCCCTCGAGAGCGCGCTGATCGCGGGCATGGCCCTCGGCGCCCTGTTGATGCCCCTCCTCATCTCGACGGTCGGCCTGCGCGGCGGGCTGGCGGCGCTGGGGGCGCTGGTGACGTTACTGGCCGTGCTCGGTCTGCCCGGGCTCACCCGTATCGATGCCACCACCCTGGCCCCGCCGGCTCTTCCGGTCATCGCCGTCAACCCCATCCTCGCCCCCTTACCCGAGAGGATCAGGGAGCAGCTGGCCCGCTCGCTCACCGAACTGCATGTGGCCGCCGGCGAGCTGGTCATCGAGGAGGGTGCGGATGGGGATCTCTATTACATGATCGGGCAGGGGACGGTGGAGGTCACCGCCCGGGGCGCGGTGGTCAACCACCTCGGACCCGGCGACGGCTTCGGCGAGATCGCCCTGCTGCGTGACGTGCCCCGGCAGGCCACGGTGCGAGCGCTCGAGGATCTCACCCTGTACGCCCTCGAACGGGATGACTTCCTCAGGGCCGTGAACGGCGACGGAGAAGCCAATCGGTTGGCCGACATCGAGGTGGCCCGCTTCCTGACCACGTGACGGGTCGCCCTCCTGGTTGGACCAGCGTCTCAGGGCCGCCAGGAGGGGTCGGCGATGGCCACGATGACGTCGGCCTCGTCGGGGTGGTGGCCGACCTGTTGTCGTTGGGCACGCCAACCCGTGCGGCTCAGCGCGGAGGTGAAGTAGTCGGAGTCGAATCCGAGCTCCAACCAGCCGTAGGTCCGGGTCGACCAGAGCGACAGGCCGTCGAGTCGCGGACCCCAGGGATACTCCATGCTTTGGACCGGCTCGCTGGCGAAGAAGACCGCGCCCCCGGGGCGGACGATGTGATGGAGGTTCCGGAGCATGGCCAGATGGTCGGCACAGTGATGGAAGCTCTCGAAGAAGACGGCCGCGTCGAAGGGCTCCTGGGTGGTGAAGGCCAGCATGTCCTCTTTCACCACGGTCAGCAGCGTGGGAAAGGCGCACCGCCGCTCGATCAGTTCGCAGAACTGGTCGTCGATCTCCACCGCGGTGACCCGGAAGCCGGTGGACACCAGGTCGCCGGTGAGATTTCCCCAACCCGGGCCGAACTCGACGATGCGATCCGGCGGAACCAATCCGCCGGTGCTCTCACCGATGCAGCGCAGGGCATGGCCCCGCGCCTTCAGGTCCCCACCGACGACGGTGGCCGAGCCCGTTTCGAACGGAAAGGGGCGGGAAACGGCCCGCTCGAGGTCGAACGGTGACGCCTCATTGTCGGTCGTGTAGGCGGACCGTCCCGAGATCTGCCGATACAGATCCCAGGTCCAGGTCCGGTACTCGTCGGAGAATGGGTCGTCAGGGCGGGCCGCCGGGGGCTCGAGCCGGAACGAGGCGAGGAGGGACCTGGCCTCGTCCTCCGAGGTGGCGAAGGCCTCGGCCACCCTGGCCAGCTCAGCGTCCAGGTCGTCGAGCCGGACCGGTCTCGGGCCCGGACGTCCGAGCCAGCCGCGGAGCGTCCGCGCCACGCCGACGGGCAAGGCGTCCAGCACGGTCCGGCCGGCCGCCGCGACCGATGCGGGGGGGCGGCTCATCAGGAGCGCATGGTAACCGACCGGCGGACCCGGGCACCGGGGCTCGCCGAGCGGTCAGTGACCGGCGATCTGGCCACCGTCGATGTGCAGGATCTCGCCCGTGATGAACGGCGACGACTCCAGGAAGAGGATGCCATCGACGATGTCGCGGATCTGGCCGACGTGTCCCACCGGTGGGAGTTGCGCGCCGAGTCCGGCGTAGCTCTCCTCCGGATGGGTCTGGATGACGCCGGGCGAGACGGCGTTGACCCGGATGCCGCGTGAGGCGTACTCGATGGCCAGTGACCTGGTGGCCGAGGCCAGTCCCCCTTTGGTCAGCGAGGTCAGCACCGAGGGCGCACTCGAGTTGGCGTAGTCGGCCAGGGTGGTGGTGATGTTGACGATGTGGCCGCCTCCCTGCTTCAGCATTTCGGGGATAACGCGCTGGGTCAGCGTGAAGAATCCGGTGAGATTGACGCCGACCACGGCGGCATAGTCTTCGGCGCTGTAATCGGTGAACGGCTTTGAGATGTACACCCCGGCGTTGTTGACCAGTGTGTCGATGCGGCCGAAGCGCTGGATCGCCCCGCTGATGATCCGCTCGGTGGTGCCGGGTTCCGCGATATCACCGGCAACGGTGAGCACAGCCGGGTCCCCATCTGGCTGGATGGTCCGGGACGTGGCCACGACCGCCCAGCCCCGTTGCCGGTATTCGGCGACGAGGCCGGCGCCGATGCCCTGGGAACCTCCCGTGATGACGGCGACCTTCGGGTGTTGTCCGCTCATGGTCCTCTCCCACCGTCAGCCGCCGACGGGCTGCGGATCACTGGGGTGTCGGGTGAGCGGCGTGATGTGCACGTTCATCCAGGGTGACAGCGGCAGCGACGCCAGGATCTCGTCCATGGCCGCCGGGTCGGGAGCCCGCCACAGGCCCAAGACGCCGTCGTGGCCGGGCAGCGTCCACAGTCGCTCCAGGTATCCCTGTCCGGCGAGCTCCCGCTCACGATCTGCTTGGCCGCGCCTCGCGGTGTCGACGATCTCGGACTCGGTGCCGGCCGGAACGGCCACGGTGACCGCGGTCAGGAACTCGGTGCCCCCGACGCCGTCGTCGGCCGAGAACAGGCCCAGGCTCCGCCATTCGCCCGGTTGCAGCGGCGGGCGCCACAGCCGTAGCAGGTGTCCCTCAGTGGCCAGCTGGCCCGACCGGGCCACCTCCCGGGTGCGGATCTCTTCCACGGCCTCCTCCGATGTCCCCTCCGGAACGTGGGTGGTCATGGTGACGAGATACTCCATCGTGAGGGTCTACGCCCCGGCCCCGATCTGCTGGTGGAGCGCCTTGAGAGCGGCGACGTAGATCTCCGAGAAGGTGGGAAACGGCTGGATGGTGTCCCGCAGCACCTCGAGTGGCACCTTCGCCCGGATGGCCAGCGTCGCTTGCTGCAGCCACTCGCCGGCCTCGGGGCCCAGGGCGTAGGCGCCGGTCAACACGTCGCCGTCGCTGAGGAGGGTCAGGAACCCCTTCGATTGCGCGTAGTCGTGGGTGTACGTCGCCGTCTTGGCCACTTCGGAGAGGGGGGTGGTGGCGCGAAAGGGGGCTTCGGTGGCGCCCACCGAAGCCGCTTGGGGGTCCGTGTAGATGACGTCGGGAATGGCCTCGTAGTGGGCCTCCCGGGGTTCGCCGAGGATGTTGGCGGCGACGACTTCGCCCTGGTACTTCCCCACATGGGTCAGCAGCCGCACGCCGTTGACGTCGCCGATGGCCCACAGACGTTCCGCCACCCGCAGGTGGGCGTCGACTGGGATACCGTGCCGGTCGGCCTGGACGCCGACGGTGTCGAGGCCGATCCCCTCCACGCGGGGGCGCCGGCCGGTGGCGAGGAGCAGGTGGTCACCGCGTACCTCGCGGCCGCCATCGAGGGCCAGCACGTAGTCCTCGCCGTCGCGGCGGGCGGCGGACGCCTGGACACCCAACATCAGTTCGACTCCGTCGTCGCGTAGCACCTCGCCCAGGGCTTCACCCAGCGGGGCGGGCTCACGGGCGAGCACATGGCCCGCCCCTTCGACCAGGGCCACCTCGCCGCCCAGACGGCGGACGGCCTGGGCCATCTCGGCACCGACCGGCCCACCACCCAGGATCAGGAGGCGCCGGGGCACGGCCTTCATCCCGGTCACCTCGCGGTTGGACCAGACCCCCTCCATGTCGGCCAGGCCCGGGACCGGTGGCACCACCGGGTCCGAGCCGGTGGCCACGACGACATGCTCCGCGGTATGGGGAACACCGTCCACTTCGACCACGCCCACCCCGGCCAGCCGGCCAGTGCCGCGCAGCAGGTCGATACCTTTGTCGGCCAGCCAGCGCGCCTGGGTGGCATCGGAGTAGTTCGAGACCATGAAATCTCGATAGGCCAGCGCGGCCTCGACATCCACCTCGGCGCTGGCCGCCGCCTCACGTGCTTCCTGGGCCGCCTCCCCGGGGCGCAACAGCGTCTTGGACGGGATGCACGCCCAGTAGGAACACTCGCCGCCGGCCAGCTGGCGCTCGACGACGGCGACCCGCAGCCCGCCGTCGGCCAACTCGCCGGCGCAGTGCTCGCCGGGTGAGCCGGCGCCCAGGACGATGACGTCGTAGCTGCTCACGCGGTCGCCCCGGATCCGGCCGGACCTCTCGGACTGCTCGTCCACCATGAACTGCGCATACCAGTCCGGCCAGTCCGGGTCGGCGTGCCCGATCTCCTGTTCGTGGCGGCCGTGAGCACTCTCGGCCCGACGGAGAGCGCCGGCCAGATCGGTGGCGGAATCGTAGGTGGCTGGCATCGGAGTACCTCCTGCTGGTTGAGCGTGGCCGACCCGGGGGGAATCGGCCCTCGGTGCGGTCACCGCCCCGGAAGGCGCGTCGTCACCTCTTGGAGAAACCAGGCGTTGCCGTCAGGATCACTGAACGAGGCGAACGACCCGTAGGTCTTGTGCTCGGGAGCCGGACCCGGAGCGCGGGCCTCGGTACCGGCGTGATGGAACACCCCCCCGGTGTCATGGAACACCTCGCTCACCTCGACGCCACGGTCGAGCACCTCGGCCCGGGCCGCCTCGATGTCGGTGACCACGAGCTGCAGGCCTTCGGCGGAGCCCGGTGCCGCCGAGGTGACCCCACTGCCGAAGATGATCGAGCACGCCGAGCCCGGCGGGGTCAGCTGCACCACCCGGAAGCCGCCGTCACCGGGGAAATCGGCGTCCAGGCGCCACCCCAGCGACTGATAGAAGTCCTTGGCCCGGTCCACGTCGGACACCGGCACCACCACCACTTCGAGCTTCATGTCCACGACCGCAGCTCCTCTCCGTCAGGGCCGATCGCCATTGACTCGCCCAGGGGGAGCCGGCCGTGGCCCAACTCTCGCGCCGCTCCGCGTCGAAGTCCAGAGCCGCCATCACGCCCGAGTTCGATCCGCCGGACCCGACGTGCCCGGGTCATGTTCAGCCGGCGCATTCTGCCGGAGTTCGGCCTCGGAGATGGCCCAGGCCGCGTTGACCAGTCCGATGTGGCTGAAGGCCTGGGGGAAGTTGCCCAGGAGCTCTCCGCTGTCGGGATCGACCTCCTCGGCGAGCAGTCCGACGTCGTTGACGAAGGCCGCCGCCCGCTCGAAGACGGTGCGGGCCCGATCCGTCTGTCCGGACTCGGCCAGGGCTTGGGCCAGCCAGAAGGTGCACAGGAGAAAGGTGCCCTCTTCGCCCTCGAGCCCGTCGTGGGATCGGTAGCGGTAGACGAGACCCCGTTCATCGGTCAGGCGCTCCTCGGTCGCCTTGATCGTGGCCAGCACCCTGGGGTCGCCGGCGGGAAGGAAGCCGACCAGTGGCAGCATCAGATTGGAGGCGTCGAGCTCGTCCGAGCCGAAGGACTGGGTGAAGGCCCCGGCCCGGTCGCTCCAGCCTCGGGTCAGGATGGCGTCAGCGATCTGGGCCTGGGTCTGCTTCCACGCCTCGACCCGGTCGGAGACCTGGAGTCGGTCGGCGAGGGCCACCGCCCGGTCGAGGGCCACCCAGCACATCAGCTTGGAGTACAAGAAGTCACGCGGCTCGCCCCGGATCTCCCAGATCCCCTGGTCCTTCTCCTGCCATCGCCGGGCCGCGGTGTCGGCCAGCTGGACGAAGAACCGTCGTGTGGCCGGGGCCAGATCGGGGGGCGCGCCCCATTTTTCGGGGTCGGCCTCCGGCCCGACCCGTCGGGAGGCGTCGTCGAAGAGGTGGTCCGAGAGGCGGTACACGGCGCCGAGCAGTTCGCCGTAGACGTCGAGCTGGCGCTGGTTCCAGGCACCGTTGCCCACCCGAACCGGGGCCGAGTGCCGCCAGCCCTCCAGGTGGGGCAGCTCCCGCTCGCTCAGGTCCCGCTCGCCGCCGATGCCGAACATGATCTGCAGGTCGCCGCCACGGTCGAGCGAGCCGGCCGCCGAGGAGGTCATGTAGTCGAAGAACTCATTGGCCTCGTCGGGGCAGGCTGCCACCCAGAGGGCCTGGATGGTGAAGGAGGCATCCCGGACCCAGGCGTAGCGGTAGTCCCAGTTCCGGGAGCCGCCCACCACCTCGGGAAGCGAGGTGGTGGCCGCCGCACAGATCGCGCCGGTGGGTGCGAAGGAGAGCGACTGGAGCACCCGTCCACTGTGGTGCACCAGGTCCCGCCACGGACCCACGTAGGCCTGGTGGAGGTCCGACCACGACTCCCATGCCGACACGGTGTCTCCGAGTCGCGCCTCTATCTCGGATTGGCTCCAGACCTTGACCGAACCCGTCTCGGCCCGCTTCCGGTGATGCAGGGCGAAGCCCGCGCTCTCGCCGCGGTGGAGCTGGAGCTGACCGGAGACCGCCGACTGCTCGATGGTCGGGGCCAGAGGAGAGGAGAGGACCAGCACGTCGGCGCCCCCGAATGCCCTCACCCCACCCTCGACCTGATCGAGCAGCGGATGGACCAGCCCGTACTCGGGGCGCGGGACGTACTCGAGGGACAGCTCGACCTCCCCTTCGGTGCACGTCGCCCGTCGGAGCAGAAGGTGTGGCGCCCCCCGGCCGAGCTCGTGGCCGCGGTTGCCGTCGCCCATGGCCAGGGCGTCGGTGATGACGACCGTGCCCGTCGGGGTGCGGAAGGTGGTCTCCAACACCATGGTGCGGTCCAGGTAGCGGCGGGTCATCTGTGTGGCGCCGGTGGCCCGGATCGACCAGTGGCCGGCGTCGTCGCCGAGGAGGCGACCGAAGATCGACGGGCTGTCGAAGCGTGGGAAGCACAACCAGTCGATGGAGCCGTCCAGGCTCACCAGCGCGGCGCTGTGCCGGTCCGAAAGGAGGGCATAGTCGGCGAGGGGGGTCGTGCTCATGTGAGGTCCTCCACCCGTACGTCCGGGGGATCGGTGTCTGGCAGTCCGGGTGTGCGCTTCGACGCTAGCGACTCAACCGGGGCCGGGCTATGCCGACGGCGTGGCATCGATCACCACGCTTTGGTCCAGCAGGTAGCCGTCCTCACCCGAAGAGAGCTCCGCACTCGTACCTCACCCAGGTGTCGGCCATCGGTCCGCTCGGTCTCGACTACGTCGACCCGGCCGACAACCGGCGGAACAAATGAGGACGTGCTCTCGCATTGACGGCGAGGCGGAGGTCAGGCGAGGGCCATCAGGGATACTGTTGTGGCGACGAACCCGCCCGTTGCCGGGCAGGACGGGCTCAACTCCGAGGCGACGTGGCGCGCCTTGGGCGAAGAAAGAGGCGATGATCCATGCGATCCGACATCAGACCCGGCAGCACCTTCCCCGACTTCGCCCTGCCGGATCACACCAACACCGTGCGCAAACTCAGCGACCTCCAGGGCGACGACCCGCTGGTCCTGACCCTGGCGCGGGGCAATTACTGTCCGAAGGAGCACCAGCAGCACCTGGAGCTGGCAGCCAACTATCCGAAGGTCGCCGTCGGCTACACCCAGATCGTCACCATCTCGACCGACGACCACCACACGACGCAGGAGTTCCGCGCCTCAGTCGGCGCCCAATGGACCTTCCTCTCCGATCCCGGTCGGACGGTTCAGAAGGACCTCGACATCAAGGAGTACACCGACCCCGAGCACGACCCGATGATCCCCCACACCCTGGTGCTCAAACCGGGACTGGTGGTGCACAGTATCTACAACGGGTACTGGTTCTGGGGACGGCCGTCGTTCTACGACCTGTGGCACGACCTATGTGCGGCGTCGAGCGAGATCCGTCCCGACTGGGACCTGAGCAAACCGGGGCTGCGCGAGGCCTGGGACGCGGGCGATTACTCGAACTTTCATGGATGGAACAAGCGCGTTCCCGAGTCGAAGCCGACTTCCTATGAGTCGTAGCTGAATGGGCAACGCACGGGCGTGCGGGCCGGACAGGTTCATGCGCATTCAGGCGCCAGGAGACCGGGTCGAACGGGTAGGTGGTAGTGGTGCGAACGCCGGTCTGCGAACTGCTCGGGATCGAGCAGCCGATCATCCAGGCGCCGATGTCGGCGGTCCCCGAACTGGCGGCCGCCGTCTCGAATGCCGGTGGGCTCGGCATGGTGGCGCTGACCTGGTCCACTCCTGCCGGGGACGTGGTTCGGGAGACGGCAGCCCTCACCGACCGTCCGTTCGGCGGCAATCTGATTCTCAACTCCGATCAACATCGCCGGCTCGACGAGGCCCTCGAGGCCGGCATGCGGATCGTGTCGCTGTTCTGGGGAGATCCCGCCGGCTACGTGGAGCAGGTCCACGAGGCCAACGGAGTCGTTCTGCACACCGTCGGCAGCGCTGAAGAGGCGCGGCGAGCGGTCGGCAGCGGCGTCGATGTGGTGGTGGCGCAGGGGTGGGAGGCCGGCGGACACGTGCGCAGTCCGGTGGCGACCCTCCCCTTGGTGCCCGCCGTCGTGGACGCAGTGGCACCGGTGCCGGTGATCGCGGCGGGTGGGATCGGGGACGCTCGCGGCGTGGCCGCCGTGTTTGCACTGGGCGCGCAAGCGGCGTGGCTGGGCACCCGGTTTCTGTTGGCCCGGGAGATGCCGGTCCACGAGGAATATCGCCGGCGCCTGATCGGCGCGGTCGAGACCGATGCGGAGTGGTACGCCAACCTGTACGAGGTCGGGTGGCCCGAACGCCTCGCACCGCGCCCTCCACAACTCGACGGCCGAAGCGTGGGAGGCGGCGGGACGACCCCCACCAGGAAGTCGACCGGGGGAGGGCGATGTCATCGCCCACTTCGCTTCCGGCGAAGCCATTCTCCGGTACGAGCCGGCGGCACCGATGGTCGGTACCACCGGTGATATCGAAGCGCTCTCATTGTGGGCAGGACAGAGCGTCGCTCTGGCCAGGCAGCCACAATCAGCGGCAGAGATCGTGGCCGAGCTGGTCTCCCTCCTGTAGCCGAGGCCGGCGTGGCTGCGGCATTGACGCCTCTGCAGGCCGAGCGATTGGAAGAGAGAATGCAGCGTGGGTGTGTCGGGGGATTCGCTTGGTGCCTCCGCCCGACTGAGGACTGGAGCAACGGATTGAACTTTCAGGGCGTCGTCATGAACGTGGCTGACCTCGACCGGTCGATTGACTTCTATCGGGAGGTACTCGGCTTCACGCTGCTGTCCCAGGAGGACCAGTTGGCGGCGGCCAGTGCTCCCGGCAGCAACGGAGAGCAGGTCATCGTGCTGCGGGCGATTGGGAGCAGTCCCCTCAGCGGTGGTCGCCACATCGGTCTGCGAGCCTACGTACTCGAGGTCGAGTCAGCCGATCAACTGGAGCGGATCGCCAGCGAGTTGGAGGCTCGGAAAGTCCTCCTCAACCGGCGCGACCACAGCGATTGGACCGCAGTAGTGGGCCGCGACCCGGATGGGGTGGCCGTCGTCGTGGCCTGGCACCCCGCCGACGGGAATGCCGAGGACAGCTGGAAGACAATGGACGATTTTCTCTACGGAATCGGCGAGTAGGCGAACCCGGAGAGCCGAAGGATCGAGGAGGACACGAGCATGCGAAAAGACATCGTTGTCGGAGCCACCTTTCCCGACTACCAACTCGAGGACCAGACAGGAGTTCTCCGAAAACTCTCTGAGCTCCAGGGCGGCAATCCGATGGTCCTCCATCTGTCGAGGGGATCGTACGATCCCAAGGAGCATCGATTCCTCAGGAATCTGGTGGAGAGTTACCCGGAGTTCCGCGTCGCCTACACGCGGCTCGTCGTCATCTCCACGGACAACCCACTCAACCTCAACGAGTTCCGCGACTCACTGGGCGCTTCGTGGCCCTTTCTGGGTGACCCGGAGAGAACCGTGCAACACGACCTCGACATCGAGGAGTTCACCGATCCTCACAATCCCATGATTCCCCACACCTTCGTCCTGGAGCCGGGACTGAAGATTTTCAGCCTGTACAACGGCTACTGGTACTGGGGCCGACCGACGATGAACGAACTGCACGTGGATCTCCGGGCCGTCCTGCAGAAATCCGTCCCGATTTTGATCTGGGCGCCCCGGGCCTCCGCGAGGCCTGGGATAGCGGGGACCGGGAGATGTTCCTCGTCGATACGCTCGATCCACCGATCCGATACACCGAGGGCGGGACCGTCGGGATCAAACGTGGAGGCCTCTAGGGATCCGAGCGCGATCACGGCCCCTTTCGAGCCAAGATTGCAGTGCGCTGACGACAGTGAAAGCCTGTGCCAGTCGACCTCACTCCCAGACACCGGGTGAGTAGCTCGGGCGGCCATTGCTTCGGAGGAGAATGAGGATGACGGACACAACGACGACCCCGGCGGCGAGTACTCCATCAGCGAAGAAGGGGTGGCTGGCGCTGGTGGCGCTGGCCACGGCGCAGTTCGTGATGGTGCTCGACCAGTCGGTGATGAACGTCTCGATCAGTTCGCTGGTCAAGGACTTCAACACCACGGTGACGACCATCCAGGCCGTCATCACTCTCTACTGCCTGGTCATGGCCATGCTCATGATGACCGGGGCCAAGGTCGGAGACATGATCGGTCGTCGCAGAGCCTTCGTGATCGGTCTGGTCATCTATGCCTGCGGATCGGCCCTGACCGCGGTCTCGCAATCGGTATTCGTGCTGGCCCTCGGCTGGTCGGTCCTCGAAGGGATCGGCGCCGCGCTGGTCCTTCCCGCCCTCGCCGCGCTGATAGCGGGCAACTTCGAGGGTGCCCGCCGGAAGGTCGCCTACGCGGTCATCGGCGGCGTGGCGGGCGCCGGAATCGCCATCGGCCCGATCCTCGGAGGTTGGGCAACGACGAACGTCACCTGGCGGATCGTATTCGTGGGCGAGGTGGTCCTCGTCGCCTTCATCCTGGTCATGACCCCGAAGGTCGGCGACGCCCCCCGCCCGGGACCGGCGCCGAAACTCGACTACGTCGGCTCGGTGCTCTCGGCTGCCGGCCTCGGGGTCTTCGTCTTCGGGGTCCTCCAGTCGAGCACCTGGGGATGGGTGAAACCCAAGAACTCACCGATCACCGTCTTCGGGTTCTCGCTGACGCTCTTCGTCATCGCTGCCGGCGGCGTTCTGATTTGGGGGTTCGTCACCTGGCAGCGGCATCGTGAGGCGGTGCACCGGGACCCGCTCGTCCATCTGTCTCTGGCTCGGGTCCCGACGGTGCGGTCCGGACTGATCGGGCTCTTCTCGCAGAACCTGATTCTGATGGGCGTCTTCTTCGTAATCCCCCTCTACCTCCAGCTCGTTCTGGGCCTCAGCGCTCTCGAGACGGGGATCAAGATGCTGCCCGTCTCGATCACGATGTTCCTCACCTCGGCCATCGGATCGCGGCTCTCCAATCGATTCGCCGTGCGCTCCATCGTCCGTGCCGGACTGATCGTGACCCTGGCCGGGACCCTGATATTGCTCGTCCACGATCAAGCCCACCCTGTCGAACGCCGGCTTCGCCCTGGGTATGGGCGTGCTCGGGATCGGAATGGGCCTGATGGTCTCCCAGTTGGGCAATGTGGTCCAATCCTCTGTCGAGGAGTCGGGACGAAGTGAGGCCGGAGGCTTGCAGTACACCGGACAGCAGCTCGGCTCCTCACTCGGAGTGGCCCTCATCGGTGCGATCGTGCTCATCGGTCTGACCAGCACGTTCATCTCCAACATCGAGAAGGACACCCGCATCAGTTCGGAAGTGGCGGCCCAGGTGAGCGTGGCCGCCGGAAACAACACCAACTTCGTTTCGGCCGACGAGGTCCAGCACGCGGCCACCGAGGCGGGACTGGACACCGCGTCCACGACCGCGCTGGTGGAGGACTACGAGGCTGCGCAGCTCCGCTCGCTCAAGGCCGGGCTGCTGGCGGCAGGCCTGCTGGCACTCATCGCACTCGCCTCCACGAGGGAGCTACCGCACGGTCCGACATCCAGGAGCGAACGCCAACTCGCAGCCGACTGAGTATGTCGCAATCCTCGAAGGGTTCCGCAGCGAGCCGCCAGGCCTGATCGGACAAGGTTTTGGGGGTGGGGGTGGCGTGGTTCAAAAGTCCTCGGTCATCTTGGACAGAATTTTGGCAACGGAAGGACCGAGGGCTTCGATTCGCTCATTGACGCTGAGGCTCATGTCTCGATGCGAAGGTTGGCTGAGCAAACCTGACATCGGAGTTGCTGTACCATCGCCCTAGCTTGTTCGAGCGTCCGAGACTCAATTCTGGGCTTAACCGGGTGGCAATCCATTGGCAGAGGTCGTTGCTCACGAACTGGATGTTGCTGGGCAATCGTCGCCACTCGATACAGACCCCACTGATTCAAGCTCGGTCTCCCATACGCGCACAGCATCCCTGGATGGCATTAGGGCATTCGCTGTCCTTTCAGTCATCGCCTACCACGCCGGAATTTCATGGGTCGGTGGAGGTCTTCTGGGCGTTGACGTCTTTTTCGTCCTCTCTGGATTTTTGATCACCTCGCTGATCTGCCGCGAACTTCGCCTGAGCAACACCATCAAGTTGGAAAGATTCTGGGCGCAGCGTGCGCGTCGGCTGTTGCCGGCATTGTTCGTGCTCCTCGTCGGCGTCGCACTTTACGCATACGCCTTCAGAGGCACGCTCGACTTGAAGTCTATTCGTGACGATGCCTTTGCAACGCTGTTGTATGTGTCGAATTGGCATTTCATTATTTCTGACCAAGGCTATTTCGCACAGGCCGGAGCCCCGTCACCGCTGTTGCACACGTGGTCGCTTGCCGTCGAAGAGCAGTATTACCTGATTTGGCCCCTGATCGCGCTGATTGTCGTGCGCCTCCGGGGTGTTAACGCACTAGCCAAGGTCGCCGCCATAGGTGCTGCAGCGTCCGCCCTTTTGATGGGAACGATGTACTGGGCTGGCGTCTCAATCGATCGCCTCTACTACGGTACTGATACCCGCGCTCAGGCACTTCTCATCGGATCATTCCTGGGAGCAGTTGGTTCTCACACGGGAAGCAGATTCAATATTCTGCCCACTCGCTGGACGCGGAGCCGTTGGCAGCACCGCTTCTGGAGCCTCTTGGGAGTCGGCGGCGCGATCTTTCTGGTCTGGGCTTGGCATGATCTTCAAGGCCAGAATGGTGCTTTGTATGTCGGCGGCTTCTTCTGTGTGGGCCTGGCCGTCGCGTGCGTGATTGTCGCTTGCATCACGTTTCCGGGATCGATCTTGGCTCGTCTATGTTCCTTACGTGCCCTTGTATATATCGGGCGCATCTCGTATGGACTCTATCTGTACCACTGGCCCCTCTTTCTTGCCATAGATCACGCTCACACTGGGTTATTGGGAGTTCCGTTACTGGTCGCCCGGCTGGCAGCCACGTTTTGCGCCGCTTCCATCTCGTTCTTTGCAATCGAGGAGCCTATTCGGAGGCGGCGTGTGCTGAAGGGGCGGATCGCTTGGCCCGCAATGGGAGCAGCGGTGGTCGTGTCGGTATTGGCTCTGTCCTTCGCAACCGTTTCGCCCGCCGTTGCCACCGTCCCTGTGAGGGGCGAGAATGCGTCGATCGCCCAAACTCGATCTCTCCGTGCAGCAGGTGCATTTACAACTCATCCGATCAGATTCTTGCTCCTGGGTGATTCGGTTGCGCTCACCCTGGGCACAGGGCTCAATCACCAATCCGTCAGTCACTATGGCGTGGAGGTAACCGACAAGGGGGACCTCGGGTGCGACCTCGACTCAGTGGAGGTGAACCTCTCGGGTTCAGTCGGTCCCGCAACACCCGGGTGTTTGCATTGGAGATCCGTCTGGGCCAAATACATTGCGCAGGACCACCCCGATGTTGTCGGTGTGCTCATTGGGCGGTGGGAGGTCAGCGACCACTTCTACGGCGGTACTTGGGTACAC
This sequence comes from uncultured Acidimicrobiaceae bacterium, assembly GCA_963812885.1. GTDB lineage: Bacteria > Actinomycetota > Acidimicrobiia > Acidimicrobiales > RAAP-2 > Bog-756. The sequence continues at coordinate 47,803 of CAWEWZ010000004.1, forward strand.
ATCGGTGAGGCATCGTGGGATGAGCACATTGCTTCGGAGCTCGATCAACTCTTCGGCATTCTGTCGTCGAGAGGCGCAAGAATTATTGTATTCACGATGCCCTATGTAGACCCACCCAATGAGGCTGCTGATGGGGCGCCGTTCTCGGAGAACACTCCGGCCCGAACGGCTCTGTTCAATAAGCTCCTGCTGACAACGGCGAGCCGGGCGCGAGAGAAGATAACCATCATCGATCTGAATCGGTTGATCGATCCCAGCGGTCACTTTCAACCTCACATTGATGGCGTCCAAGTCCGGTGGTCAGACGGGGTTCACATAACCAAAGCGGGAGGAGAATGGCTTCAGCCAAACGTTCTCCCGGTTATTGCCGAACAGGGGCTTCTTGCCCGGGCCGATCGCTGAATTCCGCCCGCACCGAGTCTCGATTGTCAGGATGTCGAGCGGGCCCGGCGTGCTCCACGGGGTGGCGATTCGAAGAACTGGCATAGTCACCTACCCGATGCGAGCGATCCCACGCTGACATGACTGGGACTAGCGTGAGCGCCGTGCGCGGTTCGCAGCCTACGCTAGGACGGCAAACCCGAAGCTTCCGCAAGCCGGTGAACATGCGTTGGGCCGCTGTGCCCGTGGCCGTGATCTCAACGGTCGCTCTGACGGTTGTGGCCATTTGCGGTGTTCAGCACACGAAGGAGGCAACTGCGAGCGGGCAGAGCGCCGCATGGAACTTGGACGACAGCTACTGGAGTTGCTTAGAGCGGCAAGCTCAAAGTCTGGTACAGCCTGCAGAGCGTGTGTGGATCGACCCGTCTTTCGATCTCAACAAGAAGGTCACCCTTGAGTTCATACTTGCTCCCTGGGCAGTTCTGGTTGTCAACCGGGACCAGGCGCGAGCCTGGCTCAATCTTCGCACCACTCAGGGACCCGGGACTTGCCTGGGTTCGGAAGTCTACGGGCGCTTCCAGGACCTCAATGGGTCGCACTCTGTCACGCGAACAGGAACCGGGGCATCGCTGTTCAGTGACCAGCCCTTGCCATCAACGCCCCTGTGACCACACTTCCTGCCGCTTGTTTGGCTCTGTTCGTACTGGGCGCATCCGGAGTGGTGCCTGTGATGTGCGTCGTTGGAGTTCGCTGGCAGGCGTTCTTACTCGCCCCGCTCGGCGGTGCAATGATCACCGCCCTCGCCGGGACTTGCTGTCTCATCACTACTGGTTCCACGATCGTATGGTTTCTCGGTCTGTCCACGGTGGGCCTGGGTATCGGGATAGTTGTATTGCGCTCCCAATGCCGGAACGACCTTCCGCGAGCCAAGCCTTCTTGGCGACGAGGACACAAGACCTCGAAGGTGGTCGGGCTCTTGGTACTGATCGTCACCGTGGCGTGGTCTCTCCAGCCGTTGCGGGTTCCGTCGATCGGGTTTGATGCTCGTGGAATCTGGTTGCTTCGGGCAGCTTGGTTTGTTGCCGGTCATCAGGTGGCGTTTGCCGCTTATAGAAACCCAGTGCTTCTGGGGATGCACGCCTCATACCCACCCTTAGTTTCGACGACAGTCGCTGTCTCTTGGCAGCTCACCGGAAATCACAGTTATCGGCTGGGCGTCGTAATGTGCTCAGTGCTGACTGGATGTGCAATTGCAGCAGCAGCATCGGTCTTGCTCGAAACGGGAGACCTCACGACTAGCCACCTTCGAACTCAAAGTGGCCGAGCGGACGCCGTCGCAAACGGCAGTCAGCGATTCGTCTTGAATGCACCACTTGTCGTCAGCCGGGTAGTCGCTGGGCTCTTCGTGCTCGTCGTGTTTGATGTCGTCGGTCCCTTCGCTACGAATGGATACGCCGATCCACTCTGGTCAGCTGCTGCAGTTGGAGCGATTGGTTACGGGTTGCTGTTGCCCCTTACCTCCGTCAATATCGGAGCGGCTGCAGTCCTTCTCGGAGTAGCCGGTCTGACCAAAGACGAGGGAACTGCAACAGCTATCGCGACGTCGTCGCTGATCGTCGTCCGATCGGTACGGGAGAGATGGAGAGGCCGTCGTGAGCTCAACGACGGTGGCCACCCCACGACTCGGTATAGAAGTCCAACGGTGGCAATCATCGTTGGTTGCGTTGGGATCTTGGCTCTGGCCGTGTGGCCGGTTCTTATGCGGTTGATAGGTGCGGCGAAAGACGTCAACACCAGCGGTCCTCGAGAGGGCACGATGATCTCGCGCCTTCACCTGACCTTCAACGCCATGTCGCCTCACCTCCACGTGTTGCTACTTGCCGTTCCTATCTCATTGGTTGGTGGAATATTTCTCTGCGTTGAGCGACGGAGATCGGAGATCGCAACAGACCTGTGGGCCTGGGCCGGACTTTGTTCCGGGTTGCTGATCGTCGCCGGGGCATACATCACAGGACCAGGGAATGCACCATTTTGGCTCGCAACTTCCGTGCATCGCACCACCATGTTTCCCGCGGTCGTTGCCTGGTTGATCATCGCGGAATGGACAGTGATCTCGACCTCTCTAGAGCCAGCTCCCGCGCGATGGACGCGCGATGGAGGGAGCCTCGAGCCCGAAGGTTGAGGACAGTGGGCGGCGATTATGCCGCTCACCAGGACGGATGAGTGGAGATGACGGGACTCGAACCCGTGACCCCCTGCTTGCAAAGCAGGTGCTCTAGCCAACTGAGCTACATCCCCGTGTCGGTTGGTCCGATGACAGGCGACGGGACTCCGCACCCTCCCGATGGCTCGGGGCTCGGGACACCCACCGGCCGCTTCATCGCCCTTCGAACTGACGGAACCCAGCCTATACGGCTCACCTGACCCCGCCGGAGCAATCCGCACGACCCCTGCCGCCCGTTCGGAAAGGGGGATATGGTGATGCAACGCGGGCCAGAAGCCCTTCTCGTCGTGCGGCGGCCGCCGTGACGAACTGATCCGGATCACGAGTGGAGGAATGACCATGGCTGTCTCAACCGGTACCAGCGACGTCCTGATCGGCGTGGCCCAGCACGATGCCAGTGCCCTCGAGGGACTGTTCCAGGCCCGCCTCGACAACCTGGAGGCATCCGGCCTCGATCCGAAGACCTATTCGCTCTGCAACATCGCCGCCCTGATCGCCGCCGACGCCGCCCCCGCCTCCTATGTCTTCCAGGTGGCGTTCGCCCTCGAGGCCGGCGTCTCCCCCGAGGAGATCCTGGGCCTCCTGGTGGCCCTCAATCCCACGGTGGGCAACGTCCGGATCGTGTCCGCTGCCGCAGAGATCGCATTCGCGCTGGGCATCGAGCTCGATGCCGACGAGAGCTGAGGAGGGCTGAGATGCCGTTCGTTCGCAGACGCCCGCTTCTCCGGGCCGCCGCCGTCGGAGGTGTCGCCTACATGGGCGCCAAGGCCGGGACCAACAGGGCCATTCAGGCCCAGGGGGCACAGGCCGAGCCCGCCCCCGCCCCGGCCCCGGCACCGGCGCCCGCGCCCGCGCCGGCACCAGCGGCAGCACCCGCCGGTGGCGACACCATCTCGCGGTTGACCCAGCTGGCGTCGCTCCACGACTCCGGTGCCTTGACTGACGAGGAGTTCGCCGCCGCCAAGGCGCAAGTTCTCGGCTGAGTCCGCAGCCCGGGCCTGCGTGCTGACCCGGCTGGGCCCCCAGTAACAATCGGTCGCCCACTCGGCGCTCAGTTCTGGGCCGCCCGGGCCCGCTCGAAGGACCGGGCGATCTCGTCCCAGGCCGCCTCGACGCCGTCGAACCCTCCCACCTTGGTCAGCTTGTCCGGCTCGAGGTCCTTGTAGACGTCGAAGAAGTGGGCGATCTCCCGTGTCAACAGCGGCGGAAGCCCCTCGAGGTCCCTGATCGACTCCCACATCGGGTCGCCCACCGCCACGGAGATGATCTTGGCGTCCGGTCCCTTTTCGTCGGACATCCAGAAGACCCCTACCGGGCGGGATTCGACCAGACAACCGGGGAATGTGGGCTCGTCCAGCAGGACCAGGACATCGAGCGGGTCGCCGTCCTCGGCCAGGGTGTCGGGGACGAACCCGTAGTCCGCCGGATAGAAGGTCGCCGAGAAGAGGCGCCTGTCGAGCCGGATCACGTTGCGTTCGTGGTCGTACTCGTACTTGTTCCTGCTCCCCTTCGGTATCTCGACAATGACATCGATGGTGCGGTCATCAGTCACGGTGTGCGCCTTTCGTCACCAGCCCGGCGGAATGCCCATTGTCGCTCACCGGAGGCCAACGGCTCGTCTCCCGGTGATCCCGACCGTCTGCTCCAGCTCGGGCCGGCCTCAGGATCGGGGAACCCTGCCGACCGGGGGCCCGGGGAGCCCGGCGGGTGGAGCGGCACCGGCGGGCCGGCCGGGCCTGATTGCTATCGTTGGACAATGAGCATCGAAACCGTGCGGGGGCTGAGCGAGGAGTTCAGGCACGACTCCGATCCCCGCTACTTCGCTCGTCAGCTCTCTGACCTCGACTTCAACGACCGCTTGCTCGATCTGGTGGCCGACGAGGACGTCCCACTGCTCGAGCGGGTCAAGTTCCTCGTCCTGTTCAGCGAGCGGATCGACGAATTCTTCCAGGTCCAGGTGGCCGGATTGCGGCGTCAGGTGGTCGCCGGCATCAAGAGCCTGGCTCTCAACGGCAGCACACCGGACAAGCTGCTGCGCGACGTCCGCGACTCGTTGGAGCGGATGGTCCGCCGGCAGGAGAGCCTGCTGTTGGAGCAGCTGGGACCGGCCCTCAAGCGTGAGGGCATCGAGCTCTGCGATTGGGAGGCCTTGGACGAGGCTGACCGCTCATACCTCCACGAGGTGTTCGATCGGTTGATCCTCCCGGTGGTCACCCCGCTCACCGTCGACCCCAGCCATCCCTTCCCCTACATCTCCAATCTGTCCCTCAACGTCGGGAGTCGAGGTCCGCAACCGCACCGATGGCACCTCCCGGTTCGCCCGGGTCAAGGTGCCGCCCAACGTCGCCCGCCTCCTGCCCCTCCCCGGCGGCGAACGGTTCATCCCCCTCGAGCAGACGTTGGTGGCGTTCATCCACGAACTGTTCCCGGGCATGGATGTCGGCGAGCCCTGCATCTTCCGGGTCACCCGGGACGCCGACCTTGCCCTCGACGACGATGCCGCCGATGATCTGCTCCTCGCCCTCCAGGAGGAACTGCGCCGCCGCCGCTTCCTCCCCGTCGTCCGGCTCGAGATCGACTCGCGGACGTCGGAGGGGCCGGTGGAGCGTCTCACCGAGGAGCTCGGCCTCGACGGCGACGACGTCTACCGATTCGCCGGCCCGCTGGGACTCGAATGCCTGTGGGCCATCCACGCCCTCGACCGTCCGGAGCTGCACGACCCGCCCTGGACGCCGCTCATTCCCCAGGCCTTCGCCACCGTGGAACGCGAGGAGGATGCCAGCATCTTTTCGGTGCTCGATCGCCAGGACGTGCTCGTGCATCACCCGTACGACTCGTTCTCGGCCTCGGTCGAGGAGATGATGAACGAGGCGGCCGACGACCCCCATGTCCTGGCCATCAAGCAGTGCCTCTACCGCACCTCGGGTGACAGTCCGGTGGTGGCCGCCCTGGTGCGGGCGGCCGAGCACGGCAAGCAGGTGGCCGTGCTGGTCGAGGTCACCGCCCGCTTCGACGAGGAGGCCAACATCGGTTGGGCCCGTGCTCTCGAAGAGGCGGGCGCCCACGTGATCTACGGACTGATGGGGCTCAAGACCCACGCCAAGACGACCCTGGTGGTGCGCCAGGAGGGGGATGCGGTCCGCTTGTACTGCCACGTGGGCACCGGCAACTACAACCCCAAGACGGCCCGGATGTACGAAGACCTCGGCGTGCTCTCATCGAGGCCGGCGCTCGGTGCCGACGTCACCCGGTTCTTCAACTACATCACCGGGTTCAGCCAACCGCCGCACTATCAGGAGTTGGTCACCTCACCGGGCGGGATCCGCGACCGGGTCGTCGAGTGCATCGACGAGGAAGCCAAGGCGGGACCGGACGGTCGGATCGTGATCAAGGTCAACGGCCTCGACGACGTGGCCGTGATCGATGCCCTCTACCGGGCATCGCAGGCCGGGGTGTCCATCGACCTGATCATCCGCGGGATCTGCTGCCTGCGCCCGGGAGTACCGGGCCTGTCGGAGACCATCCGGGTCCGGTCCATCGTCGGCCGCTTCCTCGAGCACTCGCGGATTCTTCGCTTCGGGGGGGCCGCGGCGCCCGGCCAGCTACTACATCGGATCCGCCGACCTGCGGAGGCGGAACCTCGACCGTCGGGTCGAAGCGATGATCCCGGTGGCCGACCCTGACGCCGTCGATCAGCTCGAAGAGATCCTCGACCTCAACCTGGCCGACGACCGGCAGTCGTGGTCGCTCGCACCCGACGGCGCCTGGCACCGGATCCCGACGGTGGTGGGTGTGGCCACCCAGGAGGCGTTGGAGGCGGCCGCGCTGCAGCGCAGTTCGTTCCTCGACGACTCCCGCCGGGCCCGCACCTCGCCCTGACCGTTCCCGTCCCGCCACCAATAGGCTTCGGGGTGTGAGCGACGACGGTTCCCACGGGCCACCGGCGGATCAATCGGACCACGAGACGGCCGCCATCGGCCATAAGCGGGCCCGGCGTCTGGCCTGGCTCTACGCCGGGGCGGCCGTCATCCTGTTGCCCTGGATCGGATTCCTGGCCGTGACGCTACCCAAGCGTCAGTTCGATCTGCACTACCGGGCGGCCTGGGTCGGGTTCGACGTGCTGTTGGTGTTCGCCATCTCCCGGACCGCCTACATGGCCTTCCGGCAGGATCAGCGGGTCCAGTTTCCGGCCACGGCCACGGCCACCTTGCTGATCGTCGACGCCTGGTTCGATGTGACCACGTCGGTCGGTCGGGGCCAGCTCTTCGAGGCCCTCCTGCTCGCCGTGTTCATCGAGATCCCGGCCGCGGCGTTCTCCATCTACGTCGCCCAACGGGTGTATCGCCGCTCGCTCGAGCTGGCCCGGCAGGCCGGCTCGGCCTCTGTGGCCCGGGCCGGGGGCCGCGGTGATCGCCGCCGCCGAGCACGTTCGGTGGATGCCGGCGGCGCCGTCGACCCCGGCTGAGACCCGCCTCAGACGGTGGCCGCGTCGACGCGGGCGAGCACGTCGTCGGTCAGCTTCGGGAGCACCTCGAGGGCGCCGAGGTTCTCGTGGACCTGCTCCACCCGGCTGGCGCCGGTGATCACCGAGGACACGTGCGGATTCTTCGCGCACCAGGCGATGGCCAGCTGGGCCAGGGTGCAGTCGAGTTCCTTGGCTATCGATTCCAGCGCCTGCACCTTCTGGTTGCGTTCGGGGTCGGTGAGCATCTTGGCCAGCCACTCGTAGCCGGGGAGCGTGGCCCGCGAACCGTCGGGAACGCCGTCGAGGTACTTGCCGGTCAGCAGGCCCGAGGCGAGCGGGCTCCACGTGGTCAGCCCGAGCCCGATCCCGTCGTAGAGGGGGGCGTACTCCTTCTCCACCCGGTCCCGCCAGAGGAGGTTGTACTGGGGCTGTTCGACCACCGGCTTGTGCAGGTTGTGCCGCTCGGCGATGTCCCACGCCTCACGGAGCGCCTCGGCCGGCCACTCCGACGTTCCCCAGTAGAGGGCCTTCCCGCTCGAGATGATGTCGGAGAGGGCCCACACCGTCTCCTCGATAGGGGTCTCCGGATCGGGGCGGTGGCAGTACACGAGATCCACGAAGTCGAGGCCGAGCCGGTCCAGCGAGCCGTCGATGGCCTGCATCAGGTACTTGCGGTTGAGGGTGTTGCGCATGTTGACGCTCTGGTGGAGGCCCCAGAAGAGCTTGGTCGAAAGGACGTAGCTATGACGTGGCCAGCCCAGTGCGGCGATGGCCTCGCCCATGATGCGCTCGGACTCGCCGGCGGAGTAGGCCTCGGCGTTGTCGAAGAAATTCACCCCGGCGTCGTAGGCCGCAGCCAGACAGTCCTCAGCCAGGTTGCCAGCCAGTTGGGGCCCGAAGGTCACCCAGGAGCCGAAGGAGAGCACGCTCACCTTGAGGCCGGACCCACCCAATCGCCGATACTCCATGTCCATGACGGTTCCTCCTGTCGACCTTTCGACGGATCCTAGGTTCCCGGCGGTCGGAGCCGTTCGTCCACTCGGCGACGGCCTCAGACGACCATCCGGACCGTGGAGACGGTGACCGCCTGCCCGCCGAGGATCACCCGGTCGCCCTGGCGGTGCATGTGGACGATCCCACCCCGGGGCGAGGCCTGCTCTCCGACCAGCCGGGCCCGGGCCAGGCGTTCCCCCCAGTGGACGGCCAGCGTGCAGTGGGCCGACCCGGTCACCGGATCCTCGGGGATGCCGACATTGGGACCGAAGACCCGGCTCACGCAGTCGATGCCGTTCCGGTCACCCGGGGCGGTGATCACGACGGCCCGGCCACCGAGGGCGGCCAGCTCGGCCAGATCGGGCTCGAAGCGGCGGACCCGGTCGGCGTCGGACAGCTCGATCAGCACGTCGAAACGGCCACGCCCGAACCAGGTGACTCCGCCGATGGAGAGATCGGGCGGCAGGTCGGCCGCCGTCGAGGGGGTGGCCGGGAAGTCCATCTCGATCAGGCCGGCAGGACCAGGGGTGCAGGCCAGGACGCCGCTCCTGGTGTGGAAGCGCCCCGACCCGCCGAGGACGTGGGCCGCGGCCAATGTGGCGTGGCCGCACAGGTCGATCTCCACCGATGGGGTGAACCAGCGCAGGTCGTGGTCGCCGTCGCCCCGTCGGGTCACGAAGGCCGTCTCGGCCAGGTTCATCTCCGCGGCCACCGCTTGCATGTCGGCGTCGGCGGGGAACCCGTCCACCACGGTCACCGCGGCCGGGTTGCCGGTGAAGGGACGGTCGGTGAAGGAATCGACCACCGTCAACTCGAGCGTCATGAAGGGAGTCTACGGACGGTCGGTCAACCGACCGGGGCGATGTCGCCGGACGCCAGGTTGGTGGGACGGGTGAAGTCGACCACGTACCCGGGGGCGGCGATCGGAGGTGGGTGGCTATCGTCGTCGACGGGTGCGCCCGGGACGATCCGGAGCGGGACCTGGCCCGCCCAGATGGGCAGGTCGAGGTCTTCGGGATCGTCCTTCGGACCGCCCGTGCGGACCTTGGCCGATGCCTCGTCGAGCGGGACCCGGACCACCCGGGTGGCCCGCAGTTCGGAGGCGGTCGGTGGCCGGGCATCGGCGCCCCGGCCGGGCACGATGTGCTCGACCACCGCGGCCAGTGCGGCTTGCTTCTCCTCGTCGGCGGTCACCTCGGTTCCGGTCCCGAAGATCACCACCGACCGGTAGTTGATCGAGTGATGGAACGCCGAACGGGCCAGGACCAGCCCGTCGACCAGCGTCACCGTCACACAGACGGGTGCGCCCGGCGCCGCATTGCGGAGGGTGGCATTGGCCGGAGCCCCATGGAGGTAGAGGTGGTCGCCGATCCGACCGTAGGCGGTGGGGATGACCACGGGTCCATGCTCGCCCGCCCACCCCACGTGGCAGACGAATCCTTCGTCGAGGATGGCGTCGACCGCGGCACGGTCGTACCGCCCACGCTCGGCCAGACGTCGGACCTTGGTCCTGGTGGTCGGAGCTTCGCCGCCGGCGGTCGGTCCCGGGCTGTCTTCGGCCATCGGTCCGCTCACCCCTCGTCGCATTTGTTACAGTACGTAATATGAATCATGCAGTACAATATCGCCTGGCCGGCGACACCGCCAGGGAGATCGCCCGCAGCGTCGAGGATGCCGTCCGCCGCGGCGAACTCGGGCCCGGAGACGGGTTGCCCACGGTCAGAGGCCTGGCCTCCGACCTCGGGGTCAGCCCGTCGACGGTGGCCAACGCCTATCGGGAGCTCCAGCGCCGTGGGGTCCTGATCGGTTCGGGACGGCGGGGGACCCGGGTGCGTCGACAGCCTCCCGTGTCCCCACGCCTGCCCATGGCCGTCCCGGTCGGGATCCGGGATCTGCGCTCGGGGGGCCCGGACCCCGCCCTGCTGCCGCCGATTCCCCGCCTTTCATCCCACACCCGGGGATACGGGACGTCCGCGGTGTCGCCCCCACTGGCCGAGGTGGCCGGCCGGGCGCTGGAGGCCGACGGTATCGACGGGAGCTCGTTGGCCGTCGTCGGCGGAGCCCTCGACGGGGTCGAACGGGTGCTCGGGGCCTGGCTCCACCCCGGCGACCGGGTCGTCGTCGAGGACCCCGGGTATACGGCCGCACTCGACCTACTGGTCGCCCTGGGCATGGAAGTGGTCCCGGTGGGTCTCGACGAGCGAGGGATCCGCCCCGACCGGCTGGCGGTGGCGCTCGGGGGCGGTGCTGACGGGGTGCTGCTGACCCCTCGGGCCCAGAATCCGACCGGTACGGCCTGGGACGGGTCACGCGCCGCCGAGTTGCGAACGGTGCTGGCCCACCATCCCGACGTCCTGGTCATCGAGGACGACCATGCCGGACCGGCCTCAGGGGTGTCGGGAACCACGGTGGCCCGGGGGAGGGAGCGCTGGGCCACCATCCGGTCGGTGTCCAAGTGGCTGAGCCCCGATCTGCGACTCGCGGTCCTGGCCGGGGACTCGACGACCGTGAGCCGGGTCGAGGGTCGTCAGGCGTTGGGAGCCGGCTGGGTCAGCTACCTGCTGCAGGATGCGGTGGCCGAGCTGTGGGGGTCGCCGAAGGTGACCCGACTGCTCGACCGCTCGGCCCTCGTCTACGCCGATCGTCGAGCGGCACTGACCGAGGCGCTGGCCACCCACGGGCTGGACTCGACCGGCACGTCCGGGCTCACCACCTGGGTGCCGGTGGACGACGAGCAGTCAGTGGTGTCCGGACTGCTCGAGCAGGGCTGGGCGGTCAGCCCCGGAGACCGCTTCCGGATCTCGTCGCCACCGGGCATACGGATCGCCTTCGCCACCTTGGAGGTGGCCGAGTCGGAGGCCCTGGCCCAGGCCGTGGCCGACTGCACCCGGCAGCGACCGGTGCGCACGGACTGATCGGGGCCGCTCCGCTCAGCGCCGGATCCGGCGGGCGTTCTTCGGCGTCAGGTCCCGACCGGTCAGGACGCTCAGGACCTCACCGATGGCCCGCTCCCGGTCGAGAACGTCGGGGACGGGTAGGTGGTTCTGGATCTCGTAGCGGTTGCGACGCCCATCCCGCTCCTTCACGATGTAGCCGGCCTCGGCCAGATCGTTGACGATGCTGTACGCGCTGCGCTCGGTGACGCCGATGGCGCCGGCGATATCGCGGAGCCGCACGTCCGGGTCCTCGGCGATGCACAGGAGCGCCCGGCCATGACTGGTGAGGAAATTCCATTCGGTCACGGGACAGAAGCTAACAGAGGGATGCTGAAATATATTGCCAGTGTTGTATTACTAGAGTAGAATCCCATAGGTACCCCCGGACGTCCGTGACATTCGGTTATCTATTTCGGGGCGTGCATCTAGGAGCCCGCAATGCGATCCGTCTCGTCCTCGACGTCCCCCGCTCCATTTCCCGCGCCATCGCGGCCAGGCGCCCGGTGGTCGTCCGGTCAGGCAGCACAGCCGGTTCAAGCAGGCCTCACTCGCCGGTACGACGGTGGCGGCCATCGTGTTCCTGGTCGGGACGGCGTTCCCGACGGCGGCGTCGGCCGCCCAGACCGTCCAGTTGGGGACGGCCGCTCCGTTCGCCGTCCTGGCCCACAGCGCTGTCACCGACGTCCCCACCTCCACCCTCACCGGTGACGTCGGTCTCAGTCCGGCGGCCGGCACCAACATCACCGGGTTGACCCCGGCCGAGGTCTCCGGGACCATCTACGCCCCGGATGCCACCGGCCCCGGTGGCATCGCCGGCGACAACCCCGGCCTTCTCACTGCGGCCACCCATGATCTCACCACCGCCTACAACAACGCCGCCGGCGACGGAGCCACCACCACCTACACCACCGGCGACAACCAGCTCGGCGGCAAGACCCTGACCGCCGGCGTCTACGCCTTCGGTGGGGCATCCTCGGCCAACATCACCGCGGCCGGCCCCCTGGTTCTCGACGGAGGCGGCAGCTACGACTCGGTGTTCGTCTTCCAGGCATCGTCCACCCTGGTCACCGCGTCGAACAGTGTGGTGAGACTCGAGAACGGTGCCCAAGCCTGCAACGTCTTCTGGCAGGTCGGCAGCTCGGCGACCCTGGGCACCGGGAGCACCTTCGTGGGCACGATCATGGCCAATCAATCGGCAACGCTCGACACGGCCGCCACCGTCCAGGGCCGGGTCCTGGCCCTCAACGCCGCCGTGACCCTCGACGCCAACACCATCACCATCCCGTCGGCGTGCAAGACGGGGCTCGTCTCACCCACCACGACGACCACAACCACGTCACCCGGCACCACCCCGACCACGACGCCCGGCACCACCGGCACCACCCTGCCCGGCGGCTCGGGCACCACCGGCACCACCTCGCCCGGCGGCTCGGGTGGCACTGCGGCAGGAACCTCCGGTACCTCGGGCACAACGACCGGCACGGCAGGGACGACCGGAACCGGTGGCACCACCGGCACCGGCGCCGGCGGGACCGGGGTCGTCCCATCCGGGTTCCCCCACACCGGCCTGGGCGGAGCGGCCCATTCCAGCGACCGGGAGCTCGTCGTGCTCGGTGCGGCGATCGTGGCCGGAGCGCTCGTGGCCATCACCCTCGGCTTCCGCCGGCGCCGTCTTCTCCCCGACGGGTGAGGACCGACCGGTCGGCATGAGGTCGGCCTTCTCGTCACCCCGAAGGCGTAAGCCGAACCTGTGGTGGGCCAGCGGGGCGGCGCTGCTCCTCGTCGGCACCGGCGTCCTCGTCGTCGGGGTCCGCGGCAGCGACCACCCGCTCCCCGCCCCGGTGCCCTCCGCCGCCGCTCAGCGGTCGGCGGCGGCCCGCACACCGCTCCCGAGAACGCCTCCGATGCTCACCGCGCTGACCACATCTCGCTCGGTCCCCGTCACCCTGAGAGTCCCCGCCATCGGACTCTCGACACCGGTGTCCACACTCGGCCTCACCGCCGACGGGTCGGTCCAGGTCCCCTCCGACATCGTGCAGGTGGGTTGGTTCCGCCTGGGTCCGACGCCGGGACAGCTGGGATCGGCGGTCATCCTGGGCCACGTCGACAACTACACCGGTCCGGGAGTCTTCTTCCAGCTGCGCACCTTGGCGCCCGGCGATGAGGTGGATGTCGATCTGGCCGACGGCATCACCGCCCGGTTCGTCGTCAACGCGGTGGTCATGTACTCGAAGGCGCAGTTCCCCGCCGACCGTGTCTACGCCTCGCACGGGTCCAGTGCCCTTCAACTGGTGACGTGCGGCGGGACGTTCGATCACCAGACCGGCCACTACCTGTCCAACGTGGTCGTCTATACCTCGTTGGTGGCGGTCGTGCCCGCTCCGAAGTCGACGACGGGCCGGTTCACCGTCCGGGGCTGATCCGCGGACACCGATTCCCGACGCCGTCGGCTTGTCCTCGACCGGCCCTGGGTTCCACCGTGGCTCGGGCGCAGCCCGATCACACCTTCCGCCGCTCCTTCGACGCCCACTCGACCTTCGACGCCTTCGACCTTCGCTCCTTGGCCGCCGGACTGAAGCGGTGCTCCGCACCCTGGGGGGTGATGCCACCGACGGCCTCGCCGATCTCCCGCCAACTGGCCCCGTGCCGCCGAGCCGACTCGGCCGAGGCCTGGCCCAGCCGCTCCGCCGACCGTCGGAGGAGATCGGCATAGCGGAGTGCAGCCAGCGAACCTTCCGGCTCAGCCGACGTGTCGGCGGTGGCCTCTCGGCGACCGCTCTCGACGACGCGGTCGGCGATCGACTGTGGATTGGACATCATCTGCTCAGCCTACCCCGCTTGGGCAGGGATTTCAACTATGTGTTGACAACACCGTGTTGATGGTCCTACACTTCAACACATGGTTGAATCCGGGATTCGTTCCACCAAGCTGGCTGTTTCGGTCGGGCTGGCCGCGGCCGTCGTGGGGCTGGGTCTGGCCGGCGGCGCGGGGTTCACCGGGACCGAATCGGGATCCCCCGTTCCTGTTCCCGTCGCTGACGCCCGCACCGGTGCTCCCGCCTGGCTCGTCGGCAGTGCCTGGACGGCGGGAGCCGCCGGGTCGCACGCCACCGCTCCCTCGGTCGTCCCCGTGGCCGCTTCGCCGGTGACCACCGCGTCGACCGCCCCGGCGGCGACAACCCCGACATCGGTGGCCGAAACCGCGGCGGCGACATCGGCATCGAGCCCTGCCGCGACTGACCCGGCGGCGTCAGGGACGCCGATTGCAGTGTCGGCCCCACCGGTGACGGCAGCCGCCACCTCGGCGTCCGAAGCCTCCGCCGTCGCCGAGCTGGTGAGGGCGGTCGGGGCCACCGGCATCGAGCCCGGGCCGACCTGGTCGTGGTCCATGGGAGATACCGCAACGCAATGCGGCGCCATCCCTGGCAACGTGGGCACCGGTTGCACGTCCGGTGCGGCAGGTGCAGCCCGGACCGTCTTCAGCGGTTCCCCGACGCTCGCTCTGGTGGCCCATGAGATGGCCAACGCCGAAGTCGAAAACGACGCCGTGCCCAGCCTGATGAGTGAGGTGGCCACCGCTGAAGCAGGGACGTCCTGGTCGACGATCGATGCCGCGGCCACGTGTCTGGTCGTGCACTTCATGGGATTCCAGGATCAGGCCGCCGGGGCCTGGGAGTGCCCGGCCGCACTGGCCAGCGTCGTCGCCGATCACATCCACGACTGATCTTCTGGATGCCGCCGCCGATCCCGGGCTTCCGTCCGTATCACAGCCCGGGGAACGGGTGCTCGAGCGACTCGAGCACATGATCACCGCCCGCCGCTTCCAGCTCGTCCACCGGATAGTGGCCGGTGGCCACCCCGACGGACACGGCCCCGGCCGCCCGGGCCGCCTCCAGGTCACGCGGGGTGTCGCCGACCACGAAGACCTGGGACGGGGTGAGCCCGCGGTGGAGCTTCGCCGCCTTCTCGATGGCCAGTCGGGTCAGTTCCGGCCGCTCGGGTGAGTCCGAGCCGTAGGCGCCGAAGATGAAGAACCGGTTGAGGTTGGCCGGCACCAGTTTGGTGCGGGCCGCCCCCTCCATGCCCCCCGAGACGAGACCGAGAAGCACCCCGGCTTCACCCAGGGCGACCAACGTCCGCTCCGCACCCGGCAGCACCCGGTACCCCTCGGCCACCAGGATGTCGTCGGCCAGGTGCAGCAGGTACTGGCCGTAGAGCAGGTCGAGCTCCTCGTCGCTCGGCTCACGACCGAGCACCCCGGTGAACGTCGCCCGGGCCACGGCCGGATCGGTCTCGCCGGCCGAGGTGTGCGCCCCGATGTCGGCTGGGACGCCGTAGAGCTTCTCGAACGCCGCCTTCCAGCTCCGTGCTCCCGAGCCGCCGGTGTGGACGAGGGTCTCGTCCACATCGAACAGGACGACGACCGGTTTGGTCTCGTTGCTCATGGCGGGGGCCTCCGCTCTGGTCTTCTCGCCGCCCGGGGCCGGGACCGCGAAGGGGACGGGTCGTCCACGGAGCTTAGAACGCAGGCCGTCTGGCCTAGCCTTCGCCTCAGTCCGGACCACGGAGAGGTCCGAGCGAGGAAGGAACGACGCCGTGCACATTCCGCTGCCGTTTCACGAGACGACGACGACTTCGGCCGTGTCCACCGGTGAGCTGCCCGTCCCCGGGGTCGTCCAATCGCTCCTCGACGAGGTCCATGACCTCTACCGTTCGCTCGACGAGGGTGCCGTCGCCGACTACATCCCGGCGCTGGCCAACGCCGATCCATCGCTGTTCGGGGTGAGCATCTTCGGCGTGGGTGGGCGGAGATTCTCGGTCGGGGATTCCGATCACCTGTTCTCGATCCAGAGCATCTCGAAGGCGTTCGTCTTCGCCCTGGTGTGCGACGCCATCGGCCATGAAGAGGCTCACCGGCTGCTCGGCGTCAACGCCACCGGGCTGGCCTTCAACTCGGTGATGGCCATCGAGCTGAACGACGAGCGCACCATGAACCCGATGGTCAACGCCGGGGCCATGGCCACCACCAGTCTGGTGCCCGGGGCCACCAAGGAAGAGCGGTGGGAGTCCATCCGTGAGGGACTGTCGCGGTTCGCCGGTCGGCCGCTCGAGCTCGACTCCGAGGTGTACGCATCGGAGTCCGCCACCAACCTGCGGAACCAGGGCATCGCCCATCTCTTGGAGAGCTACGGCCGGCTCTACGCCGATCCCGACGAGACCACCGACCTCTACACCCGGCAGTGCTCGCTCCTGGTGAGCGCGGCCGACCTGGCCGTGATGGGGGCCACGCTGGCCGACGGGGGAGTGAATCCGATGACCGGTCAACAGGTCATCGAGCCATTCCACTGCAAGCACGTGCTGGCCGCCATGGCCACCGCCGGCCTGTATGAGCACTCCGGCGACTGGCTGTTCGAGGTCGGGCTCCCCGGCAAGAGCGGTGTCAGCGGGGGGATCGTGACCATCTCCCCGGGCAAGGGCGGGCTGGGGGCCTTCTCACCCCCGCTCGACGAGGCGGGCAACAGCGTCCGTGGGCAACGGGTGACGCGGTATGTCTCCGAGAAGCTCGGGCTCAACATCTTCGCCTCCAAGCCGGTGCCGGCGACCACCGGGACGAGCCCAGGTCGATGAGCAGGGCAACTGACCTCCAGAGGGAAGACAACTAATCCTGTCTTGACAAGATTAACTGTCGGTGAGACACTGATCGCATGCAAGATGTCGCCGTCATCGAAGATCCCGACGTGGCCGAGTCCGCCCTCGAGCCCGTCCGGGCGCGCCTCCTCGCCGAACTGGCTGAACCCGGTTCGGCCTCCTCCTTGGCTCCGACCCTCGGCCTGACCCGCCAGAAGGTCAACTATCACCTGCGGGCTCTCGAGAGCCGGGGCCTGATCGAGCTGGTCGAGGAGCGACGGAAGGGAAACATGACCGAGCGGGTCATGCAGGCGACCGCGGCCGCCTACGTCATTTCGCCGCTGGCGCTGTCCGCCGTCGCTCCCGACCCCGGTCGGGCCCCGGACCAACTATCCGCCTACTGGCTCTTGGCTCTGGGGTCACGGACCGTCGGCGAGGTCGGTGAGCTCATGGCCCGATCGACCCGTGCCGGTCAACCACTGGCCACGTTCGCCATCGACGCCGAGGTCGAGTTCGCCTCCGCCTCCGACCGGGCCTCGTTCGCCGCCGAGCTCTCGGGCGCCGTCGAGTCCCTCCTGGCCAAGTACCACCATGGCTCGGCGGTGGGCGGACGCAAACACCGAGTCGTCGTCGGACTGCACCCGATGATCACCCGACCCGAGTCCGACTCCGGACCGGTCGGGGCCCGTTCCACGCCGTAAGCACGAAAGGAGCTTCAACGATGCCCAAGGAATTCGAATGCCAGCGGGAGCTGGTCCTGCCGACCGACCCGGAGAGGGTGTGGGAGGCGGTGTCGACCCCTGAGGGCCTTTCGGCCTGGCAGTTCCCCAGCCCCGTTCCCTCCATCAGAGACATCGCCACCACATGGGACCCTCCACACCACCTCGGTATTCGCATGGAGCAGGGCGAATGGTTCAACGCCCTCGAGTATCGGATCGAGGGGCGGGGAGACGGGATGAGCGTCCTGCGTTATGTCCACAGCGGGATCTTCATGGACGACTGGGATGCCCAGTACGACGCTGTCCAGCAGCACACCGACTTCTACCTCCATACGCTCGGGCAGTATCTGGAGTTCTTCGATGGGCAATCGGCGACCTATATCGGCGACGTCCCAGGTGGCCTGCAGGGCCCGGGCCGTTCGACCGAGAAGGACGGATTCGATCGGCTGAAGGAGGCTCTCGGGCTCGACCCCGGAGTCGCCGCCGGCACCGAGGTGAGCCTGGCTCCCGAAGGGCTCAGCCCGATCTCGGGAGTGGTGGACTACGGCCAGCCCAACTTCCTCGGCATCCGCACCTCGAAGGCGCTCTATCGATTCTTCGGGCGGAACGCGTTCGGGCAACCGGTCGGCATGTCGATCCACATGTTCGGAAGCGTCGACGACCCTGATGTGGTCAGAAGGCGCTGGCAGCAGTGGTTGGATGGGTCGCTCGGTTGACGGCAGAGCGGACGGTGGAGCCGGCTCGATCGCCCCATCATTCCCTGGCCAAAGCACTGGCCAAAGCACTGGCCAAAGCACTGGACAGGCCTGGTTGATCCCGCGATACTCGGGCGGTCGAGGGGTACGGAGTTCAGTCCGACGAGAACCGAGGTGCCATGACTCGACAGAGGTGCATGCGACGGGTGGGGATCATCGGTGCATCGCTGGCCATCGTCGCCATCGGGCTGGTGGGCGCTGCGAGAGCGGCGAGCGCAGCCCCCCCGGTCGTCGGCGGTCCCGGATACTGGTTGGTGTCCGGCTACGGGGTCTCGTTCGGATTCAAGGTCCCGTCCTTCCCGAGCCCGGGCGCCACCGGCAGTGACATCTGTGTCGGAGGGACGACGCACAATTATTCTTGTATCGCCATCGCCGCGGCTTCGACCGGTGAGGGGTACTGGATGGCCTCCTCTGTCGGGCCACCGGGACAGCCCATCACGGGATACATCGGTGACCTGAATCACCAGGGCGCGGTGGCCATGCCTACGGGCGGATGCGGAAACACCGTCGTCTTCGGGCTCAACAACCCAGTGGTCGGTGTCGCCGGCGCCGCGGTGGGTGGGTGGCTCGTGGCCTCCGACGGGGGCATCTTCGCCTTGTGCGGCGCGCCCTACTTCGGGTCGATGGGTGGCTTCCATCTCAACCAGCCCATCGTCGGAATGGCCGCCACCCCCGATGGGCAGGGCTACTGGGAGGTGGCGGCAGACGGCGGCATCTTCAGCTTCGGCGACGCCCATTTCTACGGCTCGATGGGTGGCCAGCATCTCAACCAGCCGATAGTGGGGATGACCCCGACCCCCGACGGGCAGGGCTACTGGGAGGTGGCCTCGGACGGCGGCATCTTCAGCTTCGGTGATGCGCAATTCCACGGCTCGATGGGAGGGAAGCCGCTCAACGCGCCGATGATCGGTATGGCGGCCAATCCCGATGGCACCGGGTATTGGACGGCGGCATCCGACGGCGGCGTGTTCAGCTTCGGTGACGCACCGTTCCTCGGCTCGGAGCCCGGTCAACCACCGGAGGCACCGATCGTAGGCATCGCCTCCACCGCCCGGGCATCGTAAGGGCATCGACCGGCGAACAGCGAGTAGGCGCCGCCGCCGCAATCTGGGCCGCCGACGTCAATCCCGGCACCCGGGTCGGAATCTCGACCTACGGAGCTATCTCGGTCACCGAGTTACTCCCGCTATTCGCTACCCAGACATGGGTGCCATCCGAAGAGAGAGCGACGGGGGTCACGCCGACCGGAATGTTCTGAATGGTTGCCCCCGTCGAGGCACTGAGCTCGGTCACCGAGTTGCTGCCGCCATTTGCTACCCAGACGTGGGTACCGTCCGAGAAGATGGCATCGGGCGAGACACCTACGGCGACGGTCTGGATAACTGATCCCGTGGAGGCATTCAGCTCGGTGACCGAGTTGCTGCCCTTGTTCGCCACCCAGACATCGGTGCCATCGGAGGAGATGGCATCCGGGCTGGCGCCGACGGCGATGGTCTCAATAAATGCACCCGTGGAAGCATCCAGCTCCGTGGCCGTACCATCTGCATCGTTCGTCAGCCAGACGTGGGTACTGTCCACTGAGACAGACCCTGGGTTGGTGCCCACGGTGATGGTCCGTAAGAGAGCAGCCGTGGAGGCGCTCAGTTCACTCACCGAGTCGCTGCCGCTGTTTGCTACCCAGACGTAGGTGCCATCCGATGTGATGCCTTCAGGACTGGACCCCACAGGAGTGGTCCGCACGTTGGACCCGTCGGAGGCATTGAGTTCCACGACCGAGCCGAGCGAGGTGCTTGCCACCCAGACGTGGGTGCCATCCGAAGTGATCCCTTCCGGGTCACTGCCCACAGAAATGGGTGAATGGGCCACCGATCCATTGGAGGCATTGAGCTCGGTGACCGATCCGCTCGAGGCATTGGCAATCCACACATGAGCGCCGTCCGCGGAGATGCCTTTGGGGTCCGTGCCCACGGAAATAGTCCGTACGACGGGTGGGGTAGCCGGTGCCGAAAATGCCGATGGCGCTCCGGTGCCGTATGCGTTGGTGGCAGTCACCTTGAATCTGTAGGTTGTGTCATTGGTCAGCCCGGTCACGGTGCAGGTCTTGGCACCCGACGTCGTGCATCGCTTGGAGCTCGGCGTCGTGGTGACGGTGTACTTGGTGATACGGCTGCCGTTGTTTGCCGGGGCAGTCCACGAGATCGTTGCATAGCCATTGCCCGGAGTTGCCTTCACGTGGGTAGGGGCAAGGGGAAGACCGGGCTTCACCGTGACGACGGCCGAAGGCGCACCTAGGCCCTTCTTATTGCTGGCCTCGACCGAGACCCTGTAGGTGTGGCCATTGACCAGGCCGTGAATCGTGCAGTTCGTTGCACCTGTCGTTGTGCAGGTTTCGGACCCCGGGGATGCCGTCGCCACATAGCCGGTGATCGGACGCCCGCCGTCGTCAGCCGGAGCTGTCCACCTGAGAACTGCTGCTCTGTTGCCGGAGGTGGCCTTTACTCCTCTGGGTGTCCCTGGCACGGTGACGGTGGCCGGGTGCACAACGGCGCCGGCCGCCACCGGCGCGACCACGGCCCCCGCCGTGACAGCCACCAATGCAACTGTCACTATCCGCAAATGGAACGAGCTACGTGATGAGTTCCTCATTTGGGCACCTCCGTATTGGACTTAGCCCCCACATTGGATGCCCCTCACCGGTATTGCATGCTTGTTCCCTGTTCGGCCAAACGCCGGGCTCACCACCGCCTCAGCCTGACGCCGCTCCTTCTGTCATAAAGAGCTTCAAGGCGCCAGGTAGGGGGTCCACCGACGAACCCACGACTTCCGCCGACCGGATCCTACCCTCATCTCGGTCGGTGACGATACCGGACCTCCCGTTCTCGGTGGCCAAGATCCAGAGATCAAGCTCTTGTGCCCACGATCACACTCTCCCTTGGCCGACGACCAGCTGACCTGGTGCCCGCGGTCCGGGGCAGGGTCTCTTGACGATCGATCAACTAGGGCGGAGGAGATCGATCAACTAGGGCGGAGGCACAGTGCCATCCTCGTCCGGCGGCACCGGCCCCAGGATGTCCTCCAGCTCCGCCCGCCCGCCCGGTCCGTCGGCGGGACGATCTCCGGTGAGTACCCGGAACCACTCGCCGAGGGTCCTCGCGGCTCTGGAGCTACGTAACCCCTGGGGCAGGTGGTGGCGAGGTGCCTTCCGTCGGACAGGCCGGTCAGAGGCGCCCTTCCCACGGCGACGTCTCTTTCCTCTGAAATACCAGGCGGCCCGAAGACAGATGGCCAGGAGCAGGAGGACAAAGGCCAGCAGATACCAGCCGCTGGGCACAACGCCCAAGATGAGGAGGAAGGCGGCCAGGGCCCACAGGACATCCGCCAGCAGGTCGCGCCGTCCGGGGTATGTCGCAGGACGGGCTTGAACTGCTGATGCGACCAGCGCGGCCACGATCCCGACGAGCACCAGGGCGAGGCTGCTTCCACTCAACGTGTGGTGCGTGCTGGCCGGAACTACCACCATCTCTGAAGGGTAAGCCGTCAGATGACCTCACCGGTGTCACGTTGTGTTCACGTACTCGCATGGAATGACATTGCTCTGCGCCGCCACGCCCAGGCCGCATCCGGTGGCGGTCACGGTGACTGCCGATCCTGTGAAGGTGCGTCTAACTTGGGCTGGTGCCGAACGACGACCTGGCCAAAGCAGCAGACCACTGGGATGCCTACGTCGACCGGTACCTGGTCGACGGGAAGAATACGAATCGCGCTGAGTGGCTCGCCCATCCGACGGTCAAGCAGTACCACCGACAGGCCCGGGGCGACCGCTCGATCGAGGCCTGGGTGGGCGACGTGGCGTTGGCTGGGATACCTCGCCCGCGTGGAGTCGGGATAGGAGCGGGTGCGGGATGGTTGGAGTTGGGCCTGCTGGAGGCAGGATCCGTCGGTAGGTTCGATCTGGTGGACGTATCCTCCGGGGCATTGGAACAAGCACTGCAAAAAGCCGAGAAGTTACGTGTTCGAGATCGTGTGACCACGGTGACGGGCGATATCGACGCGTACGACCTCGGCGAGGGCCAGTACGACGTGGCCACGTGCATGGATTCACTCCATCACCTCGACGAACTAGACACGGTGTTGGCATCGGTCGCTCGTGCGTTGGTGCCGGGGGGTGTACTGGTTGCCTACGAATACGTCGGTCCCGACCGTTTCGACACCGGTCCAGCCGAACGTGAGATCGCCAGCCGCCTCTACCGGGCCCTCGACCCGTCGCTCCGCTCCGGGGCAGGGGAGTTGCTCCTTCCCGATCCTGAGGCGGTGATCGCAGCCGATCCGACGGAAGCCGTGCACTCCTCGGAGATTCTTTCCACCCTCCGACGCTACTTCGCCGAGGTCTCCGTCATCCATCACGGTGGGGCGTTGGCTTATACGTTGTGGTGGGGCCTCGCCCACGACGCGTTGTACGAGACGAAAACGGGCTGGGAGTTTGTCGACGTGCTGCTGCAGATGGACCAGGCACTGACTGGATCCGGGGTGATCGATGACTACTTCGTCACCGTTCGGGCGTCGCATCCGCGGCCGATGGGGATTTCGGGGGCGACCGGGTAGCGCTCCCGAGTTCACCAGGCCGATGCGTTCGGTGCCGATGATCCTCGAAGCGGATTGCACAATGTACGATGCCTTGGGCAGACGGTTGAACATTCGTCAGGTGCTTCGGTACCCCATCCTCTGTGGCCTGGAGCCGATCAATGTCGATTAGTCAGACCGAAGGTCGTATCGTGGCCGCCCTGGCCACACTGGCCTTGGCCGTGGGAATGACCATCCCGCCCAAGCCTGCTCCGGCGCCGACCATCGAACACCCCTGCAGCAAGGCTCCTCAGACGGCGCGGACATACACCTTCCCCATCCCGGCCACCAATCCCGCTCCCGTCGATCCCATTGCCGTGGTCCCGTCGAAGGGCGGCGGGTCCTTCGTCAATACCGTCACCAAGGCACGGTTCGTACCCCGTGGAGCACATTACGTCCGCCTGGCTACGGTGAAATTGAGTCGCCAATACACCATCTGTATGAGCTCAGACTTCGATGTCGGCGCCGGTCTCGATGCCTACAACCCCCATCGCGCCGCGCAGGCTCTCTCCGAAATGCAGGGATACGGCTACAACGAGGTCTCTGTCGGGTTGAACCCCGTTGAGATCGGGAACCCATCAGGGAGTGGACTCGATCCGACCTATCTGGCCAATCTGGCCAGCTTCGTCAATATCGCACGCGCCGACGGCATCCGGGTATCGATCGACCTGATGTCCCTGCCTCAACGGGGTGGGTACCTGCCTAGCGGGCCGACCTACTCCGCCAAGACGTCGCCCAAATACCACAATACGAACCTGACCTACATCGACGCCGACTTCCTCGCGGCCCAGAAGCGTTACATCTCCGATGCGATCACCGGACTCAGCAGCGCCGGTGCGAATCTCAGCAACATCTTCTCCTTCGAGCTGACCGGCGAAGTGGTCTTCAGATCGAATCAATGGCCGCTCAACCTGACCAGGGGGTTCGCGCAGACCGATGGCCAGATCCAGCCCTACAACATGGCCGACCCATCGTCCCGTACCGCCCTGATCGACGCCAACCTCCTTCATTGGGAGAACCAGCTCAGCGGAACCATCCACGCCGTGCTCCCGAAGACCCTCGTCTCAGTAGGTTTCTTCGCTCCGTACGCGCTCGTCCGATTCCCGTCGGACAGAATATCGAGGCCGGAGTTGTCCCTGGGATCCAAGAGCCAGGTCGACTTTGTGGATCTCCACACCTACCCCATCTTCGGTTCATTGGTCGATCAGGTGAAGAGCTTCGGAGTCGCTGGTTCGACCATCACCAAGCCGATCATCATGGGGGAGTTCGGTGAATACGGATCCGAAGCTCCGACCCCCGCAGGCGCCGCCGCCGCCCTCGTCTCGTGGCAACAGCTCAGCTGTCATGTCCATGGGTTCCAGTTCAGCGGATGGGTCACCTGGACCTGGGACACCATCCCTTCCGAGCAGAGCGGCATCTACAACATGGTCACCGGCCACGATGCCATTGCCGCAGCTCTGGCGCCTCGTCCCCGCTGGAATCCGTGTCGGTGACATTCAGCCGAAGAGGAGGCAGGGGCGTCGATCGTGCCGATCCCTGCGGTCGAGTGTGACCGTGACGACGTGAGGAGAGGTACGGCGTGACAGCGATACGCGTGCGCAACCTCACCAAAACCTACGGCGACAAACGGGCCGTGAGCGAGGTCAGCTTCGAGGTCAGCCAGGGCCAGGTCTTTGCCCTTCTCGGCCCGAACGGGGCGGGCAAGACCACCATCATCGAGATCTTGGAAGGCTTCCGAGACCGAAGTGCCGGACAGGTGGAAGTCCTCGGAGTCGACCCCGCCAACCGGCAGACGCAGCGGTGGTTGCGGACCCACATCGGCGTCGTCCTCCAAGAGCTGGCGGTCGAGCCCTTCTACTCGGTCCGCCAGGTCCTGAGCCGCAACGCCGGGTACTACCCGTCGCCCCGTCGGGTCGACGAAGTCATCGCTCTGGTCGGCCTCGCCGAGAAGGCCGATGCACGGGTGAAGACACTTTCGGGGGGCCAACAGCGCCGGCTCGATGTCGGCCTCGGCATTGTTGGCCATCCCGAGCTGCTCTTCCTCGACGAGCCCACCACCGGGCTCGATCCGGCAGGACGTCGAGATTCCTGGGAGCTGATCCGCAGACTGGTGGCCGAGGGGACGACGGTACTGCTGACCACCCACTACATGGACGAGGTGGAGGCGTTGGCGGATGAGGTGGCCGTCCTCAACAACGCTCAGATCGTGGCCACCGGGACCCCGTCGTCGCTGGGCGGACGGGACTCGGGTGCCGTGACCATCCGCTTCGCCCTGCCCGACGGAATCTCGGCGGGTGATCTTCCCGTCGCCGTTCACGCCGAGTCGGACGGATTGGTGGAGATCCAGACCGCCGATGAGCTCCCTGTGCTTCATGCCCTCACCGGCTGGGCTCTCGACCGCGGCCTTCGGCTCCCCGGGCTCTCGGTCGCCCGGGTCACCTTGGAGGACATCTATCTCAAGCTGACGAGGGACGAGCAGTGAACGCCGGGCCGGTCAGCGGGTCCTTCGAGGGAGTGAGCGACATCAAGTTGGTGGGCCGGCAAGTCCGCTACGAACAGCTGTCCTTCTGGCTCAATCCCGTCGGGGCTGCCTTTACCGTGGGATTCTCGGTGGTCTTCCTCATTCTGCTGGGGGCCTCAGCGGGGAGTTCGCGTATCTCCTTCTACGGCAACATCCGGCTGGTTCAGTACTACGTGCCCGGGTTTGCCGCCTACGGCGTGATGGCAGCCTGCTTCAACATCTTGGCCATCACCCTGGTCAACCGGCGCGAGATGGGCCTTCTCAAGCGGCTCAGACTCAGTCCACTGCCCACGTGGGCGCTGCTCAGCGCCATCGTCCTCAGCTCCATGATCGTCGCCACGGTCGAGGTGGTGATCCTCCTGGTCGTTGGGAGATTCGGGTTCAGCGTCCACTTTCCGGACAACCTGGGTGCCTTCGTGGTGGCGGTCGTCGTAGGCATGCTCTCCTTCTCCGCGCTGGGACTGGCCATGAGCACGCTCGTGCCGAACCAGGACGCGGCCGGTCCGATCGTCAGCATCATCTTCTTCGTCCTGTTGTTCCTCTCGGGACTGTGGTTCCCGCTCAAACCAGGCTCGGGTCTGTCCCAGTTCTCGTCGTACTTCCCTGTACGTCACTTCATCAACGCCGTCTTCGCTCCCTTCGACACCCAGCGAGGGGCATCTCCCTGGGCCTGGCACGACCTGTTCATCGTCGCCATCTGGGGCGTCGTCGGCGCCATCGTGGCCGTGCGCCGGTGGAAGTGGTCGCCTCGCCGGGGCTGAATCCCCACCACGCTTCTCCTCCGTCCCAAACCGGGATCCCGTAGCCAGCGGATTGCTTTACCCACTCTTCCTGGCGTTGACTGCCTCCCGGACGAAAACGGCCAGCAACTGGGGGTCCTCCCGTTGGATGTCATGGCCGGTGTCGAGTTCGACCAGGTTGGTGCCGAGTTCTGAGGCCAGCCGAGGCGCGGGACCGCAGGCGACGGCCATTCCGTGCGAGCCAATGCCAACGATCACGGGGACAGCCAGATCCGCCAGATCGAAGGGGGCACGCAACGAAGCCCGCATGTCGGCACGGTAGGCGGGACTCTGGTCGGTGAGCTTCGTTCGCACCTCGGCGCTGACGCCGTCCCAATCGATACCAAAGTGGAAGAGCGTGTCCTTGGCGATCTCCTCGGGGTCGGACATCACCGCCACACGGGCTGCCATCGTGCGCGGGTAGGGGTCCCACCATGGCAGCCATCCCAAGAGGGGTTCCCAAAGGCCAACCGTGCGTACGAGGTCGGGCCGCCGGATTGCTGCCAGCAACGCGATCCCGGCACCGTGGCTGTGTCCGATGACCACGGCGGCGCCGTTCGAGTTGGCCTCGATCAACCCGACAAGGTCGGAGGCATGGTCTTCGTAGGTCTCATTTCCGGCGCCCACGAGCCTGGACCCGGCGTAGCCCCGACGGTCGTACATGACGGTCTTGAAATCCGACAGCCATTCCGTCGAAGAACGGAAGTGACTGCCTCGGCTCATTGCCCCGTGAACGAAAACAACCGTCGGCCCCTTCAGCTCGGCAGCCTCCACCGTCTCGAACCGCAAGTCTGTGCCGCCCACGGGTGCCATGTTATGGCGCATGGGCGTGGGGATTGGCTGCGACTGGAGCGCTCCGGCCGCTCGGCCGAATCTCTGCCACATCATCGGCGAAAGGCTGAAAGCGCCCTGCCCGAGGGGCCGTCCCGTCCCGGGGTATTAGTAGAAATCAATTACTGGTATCATAGATCCTATGTTTGCTCCCCACAAGACAGAGATCGAAATCGTCCGCCGTCGCCTGGACACCCTTGGCGTCTTGCGGAGCAGCACCGGCCTGACGCCGGGCGAGGGCCGTCAATATCAAGAGCTGTGTGCCAACGAACAGCGCTTGCTCAGCCTTGGCCCCTGGGATGTGGACACTCGTCGGGCGAGATTCCTCCACGCTGCTCATCGGAGTCCTTCCTCATCACCAGCCCGAAGCACCGACCGTCGCTTCTGTAGCTCGCATCCGGCCTAACCGTCAGCCTTCTGGGAGCTGTTCGCCGTAGAGGTCCGGCGCGGAATGAAGCACCCGAGTGGCATGCGCAGCTCTGACTCGCGCCATGCGTTCGGTGACGTTTAGGGGCGCCCGGCTTGGGTAAGGAGGCGCCATGATCTTTTCTGCGCGCGACCCGGTCCACAAAAGGCACCGCAGTAGGGCGCGTCGGCGCTCGTCGTTGCCACCACAATGAGTGTCTGGCTTGTTGTCAGCATCATTCCGGTCGCCTCCACCGAGGCGGCGACGACCACGATCCACGCCGTCGGCAGCGCCGAGCAGGTCTATGTGACCGGTCTGGCAGCCTCTGCCCAGGCGTCGCTGGTCACATCCCACGGCAAGAAGCTCGCTACTCAGAAAGCGGATTCGCTCGGTGGCCTCCTGTTTCGCAACGTGCCGCCCGGGAGCGGCTACCGGGTGCGCCTGAGCTCGGACGGGAAAGAGTCGGCGCCCCTCATTGTGCACAGCAACGCGGCCGCTCCTTGGGATCCGAGCATTTACAACCAAAAGATCTCGGACAGCGGATATCAGTACCTCACGACCCGTGATGGCACGAAGCTCGCCATCGATGTCTATCCGCCCACCGACCCGGCCGGCGAGCCCGGATTGCCGGCCGGCACGCCGGTACCGAATGGCCCCACTGACTACCTTCCGCCCTACCCGACGCTTATCGAATATTCGGGCTACGGGTACGCGGATCCCGCCGGACCGGAGAATGGGATCGCTATTCTCGCAAATCTCATGGGATTCGCCGTGGTCGACGTCAACATGCGTGGCACCGGTTGCTCGGGTGGGGCGTTCAACTTCTTCGAGCCGCTGCAGAATCTCGACGGGTATGACGTCATCCAGACCATTGCCAACCAACCGTGGGTCCTGGACCACAAGGTCGGGATGATGGGCATCTCCTACGGTGCGATCAGCCAGTTGTTCGTATCGCAACTCGATCCGCCCGCCCTCGAGGCGATCTCGCCGCTGTCGACCATCGATGCGACGGCGTCGACGCTGTTCCCTGGCGGCATCCTCAACACAGACTTTGCGGTGGCCTGGGCGGAGCAGCGCCAAGAGGACGCCAAGCCGGCCGGGCCCACCAGCGGACAGCCGTGGGCGTATCAGCAGATCCAAAACGGCGACACGACATGTGCCGCCAACCAAGACCTTCACGGTGAAGCGACCAACCTGCTGTCCGAGGTCACTGCCAACTCGTACTACAACCCGACAGTGGCCAACCCCTTGGACCCTGATACCTTCGTCAACAAGATCAAGGTGCCGGTCTTTCTGGCCTGCCAATGGGAGGACGAGCAAACGGGCGGGCATTGTCCAGCACTGGTCTCGCATTTCACCGGGACCGCCAAACGCTGGTTCACCTTCACCAACGGTGCCCACATCGACTCCCTCGATCCCTCCACCTTCAACCGGTGGTACGACTTCCTCGAGCTGTTCGTCGCACACCAAGCACCTATCGTGGATTCGGCGGTCATCCGAGCTGCAGCCCCGGTCATCTATCAGGACGCCATGGGACTACCGGATACCGATCCGATCACCTTGCCCCTCGACCCGATCCAGGCGATCCCGACCTACAGCGCCGCTCTCACCGCCTTTGACAAATTGCCGGAGATCCGGGTGCTCTTCGACAACGGCGCCGGGTCCTCGCCCACCGGAACGTCAAGTGCGGGCGATCCCTACCCCGGGTTTGAGAAGGACTTCTCGGCTTTCCCCATTCCGGGAACGACTGCTCAGACCTGGTACCTCGGCCCACAAGGGACGCTCGCCAACCAGCCACCTGCAACGAGGGCATCAACTCGTATACCTCGGACGCCGGCACCCTCCCACTCACCGACTTCGGGAGCAACACGGGAAGCGGCGGCCTCTGGGGTAACGCCTCACATTGGCAGTGGAACTGGGAGCAGTACCGGGCGGGCTCCGCAGTCTCCTATGTGTCGGCCCCGTTGGTGAAGAACACCACAGTGATCGGTGGCGGCGCGGTATACGTATGGGTACGTTCCTCGACCTCTGATGTGGATCTTCAAGCAACCGTCAGCGAGGTCCGTCCGGATGGGAACGAGACGTTCGTCCAGAACGGTTGGATTCGTGCGAGCGAGCGCAAGCTGTCCACCGGCTCCAACAACGAATTCGATACGCCGAGCACCTCGCTCGACCCGATCCCCAGCTTCACGAAGGCCGACGCTGCGCCCATGCCGACCGGCAAGTTCGTCGAAGTAGCCATTCCGCTGTACTACGAAGGTCACGCCTACCGTGCCGGATCACGCATTCGTGTGACGATTTCTGCCCCCAACGGCACCCAGCCCGTGTGGTCTTTCGATCAAACGGTCCCCCAGGGAACGACGACCGTATCCATCGCCTTCTCCGCATCGATGCCGTCGAGCCTGATCCTCCCGGTCATTCCGCAAGTGCAGGTACCCACGGCTCTGCCCGCGTGCCCGAGCCTGCGCAACGAGCCGTGCCGGACCTACCAGCCAATCGTGAACCAGGTGACCGCCCAATGAACGGGGCCTGACGCCGGGGACCATTCGGATCAGGGGGCGCCGGCATCCACGCTGCCTCGGAGACACGGCACAGTCCGCGGCACCAGATCTCGACTGGCTGAACAAGGGCGTTTTCGTCAGTTCGCGGGGCGCCACGTCGGAGGTGTGATCTACGAGGCCTACCTCGTCGGGTGAGTTCATCGCTCCCAGGGCATGCTGGCCTGCCAAACCGGTCAGGAGATCGCTGGCATCCCAACCATTGCGCGGAACTCGTCAGTCGTATTCGTGACTGGGAATGGCTCACTCGGCACGTCGAGGCCTAACCGGTCGCAGATGGGATCCCACCCGTCCACCGGGGACCATTCCAGCAGGCGACCGGCGGGGACACTTTGCCGAACCGCTTCGTTGTGCCGCTCATAGGCGTCCATCATGGCGGTGGGGTTTTCGAACTGATCGCTGAAACGATCGTGGAGCAGCCGAATGACTGCGCCCATCCAAGGCACGAGCTCCGGGGGTACCTTGTCGAAAGACTGAAAGATCGTGTTGGAGGCGCTGCGATACCAAGCTTCCGGATCCCGTACAGAGAGCAACACGAGCGATTCCGGGTTGGCGGCTGACAGTTCGGGCCAGAATGAACACCCAGGCCAGTCGACAAGAGAGACATAGCCAGCGGGCATCGCTTGCCAGTCAACGGGTCGCCCTTCAATGGCGTCGATCCAGCCAGGAGCCTGGGTCGGATCTCCGAGGATCTCGATCATGTGATGACAGGGACCGCCTAGCAATTGTTCGAGGGCGATCTTCAACGAATGCGTACCCGTACGACCCACTCCGGCACCGACAACCTTTAACATCGCGCTCAGTCCCCTTTACCGGCGAGACACGTTGTCCGCCAGCGACTGCATCATTGCGTGCAGGTACTCGCACGTCCAATGTGCGGGTTCCGAACGCCGTGACCCACCGGTTCAGGTGGACGCCCGTGACCCCGTCCCGCACGAGTGGGGACTCCGCATGTCCCCGGCCTGGCAACCTTTCCGCCGGAATCAAATAGGGCGATCGTCACGTAAGACCTTTTCGTAGAGCGCGAGCGCCAGGTCGGGCTCCAACCAGCTGTATTGCTGGGCTCGCACCCAGCGATAGCCCACCGATTCGTACAGGTCGCGGCAGCTTGCGGCTCCGAGCGTCACAGTCGAGCCTCACCAGGCTCCTGCCAGACTCGGCCACGTAATTCTCGGCCCAGTGAAGAAGCCCAACACCCAACCCTTGTCCGCCAAAGGGCCTGGCCACGATCAGGTTATGGACATAGCCGGCTGGGACGGGCTGCTCGCCCCAGATCACGGGGTCGTCCCACAAGATGGTGACCGTCCCCACTCGATTCTCTCCGTGCCAAAGAACAAAGACGAAGTACTCATCACCCCGCTCCCAGGAATAGGGGATCTCGCCCAGTTGCCACTGGTCGATTCCTCGGGCGAGGAGCCACCGGGCGGCGTCGTCGCGGAGACTGAGTAGCGCATCGGTGTCCCAGTCGGTCGCTGCGACCACCGTTAACTCCCCCCAGTCCATCACGACGCCAGACTCTCCATTTGCGACTATCAAAGCCCTACCCGCCACGCAAGGTTCGGAATTCCAAGCCTGATTGACGGAGATGGTCAACGGCCTTTCGGCATCGGCGCTCTCGGAGTGCTCCGACCGTCAGTGAGGAACGATGTGATGTTCTCCGAATGCCCGCCAAGAATAACTTCGGGTTCGTCTAACAGGTGAATGCCTTCGAGATCTGGGGCAGCTACCACCGCAGTCCACCTTTCGTCCCTCGATCTATGAATCGGACCGAATCGTAGCTACTTCGACCTGAAAAACTCGCCTCAGGCATAGACGCCCTCCCGGCATGGGTGCCGGCGGGGGCCCGCGAGAGGCCCCGCCCCAACCTCTTCGGTCGTTTTCGTCCCCATTTTCCGGCCGTTTTCGGCCTCGGGGGCGCGACGGGAGAGGGAGGAACGAGGTCAGGCGACGCGGCTCTTGTTGGTCGGCGGGGGTCGACCGGGTGGTCCTGTGGCGGTCGGTCGTCGGACCTGTCTGGAGCCAGCCGAGGCTTGGGATGTTTCCCGTTCTTCGATCAGCACGGAGATCTTGGTGGCGTTGTGCGCGAGCACACCCCAGCCGCACCACGTACTCGCACCGTCGACGCCATCCAGCATCGTCCGTTCCCATCCCCACGAGTGCTTGAGATGGGAGATCCGACCCTCGGACCCGGTGCGCCACTTGACCAGCTCTCGAAAGCGGCGTGAGGACTCGAGTGCCGGTCGCGGTGCAGCGGGACGTCCCTTCCTCGGGATGGCGACATGCTTCACCCCGAGAGACTTGAGTTCGGCCGCCACTTACGCTTCGCCGATAGCCACGGTCGGCCGTCACCGCCTTCGGCACCTTGTTGAACCGTGCCGCCACCCGGGCGACGGCTGGCACCAGCATGGGGGCGTCAGGCGAGTTGCCCTTCTCGACCCGATGGTCGACGACGATGCCGTCGACGTTGTCGGTGACCTGTGCCTTGTAGCCGAACTCGACCGGCTTGCCGAGCCGACCCTCGGCGATGGGCCGGGCATCGGTGTCGTGGAGGGACACGATGCGCTTCGCCCCGGCAGCGGACCTCACCGGCGAGTCGGGTTTGGGTCTGGTCCTCATCCTGGACGAACACATCGATGGTGGGCTCGAGATCGGTGACGAGGGCTGCTGCCCGGCCCGAGGCCCCCTCACCCGCACGGCGAAGGCTCCGGCGGGCGTTTGCGGCCACCACCTGGGCGTCTTTGATGGCGGCCTCGGTGATGGTGGCCAGCTCGCCGGTCAGTCCGAGCACCTCGTCTTTGGCATCGCCGCTGCGCCGGCGCAGCCAGGCGGCGATCTGATGGGCACGACGGCGCACCGACCGGGTGCGGTCCCGGAAGCCGGTCCGCCTGGCCAACCCGAGGACGTGCAACGCGGCCACGGTCTTCGTCAGCTTGGCCACTCCTTTGGCCAGGAGCCCCGAGTCGGTCGGGTAGGCGACGTTGGCCGGGACGACCGTGGTGTCGGCGCGGACCTGGTCGAGCTTCACCACGTGGGCGGCCATGGCCTTGTTGAGCAACGCCTCGTTCAGCTGGTCGGCGGCCTGGTCCCCGCAGCGGGTGGTGATCTTCATGAGCGTGGTGGGGTGGGGCACGGGATCGGTGATCCCGATGCGACAGAAGCGCCGCCAGGCGATGGAATCAGTGACCTCGGCACACAGCGTCTCGAAGCCGAGCCGACACCGGCAGCGGAAGATCATCAACCGCAGCTAGGTCTCCATCGAGGATCACGGCCGACCGATCTTCGGATCGAAGAACGGTGTGAACGGCTCGAAGAACACCGGATCGTCGAGCAGACGATCAACCTGCTCGAGCCCAGGTGGAAGGCGGCTGAACTGGGGCGGGAGGAGTGCCTCCCACAGGGTCTGCTGATCGTCTACCTTGGTCCGCAACACGATGGCTCCGTTCTCTCCGGCAAGAGGGATGGAGCCATCGTTGCGTCATTGGGGCCTGAACGTGAGCACCCTCGGAACATGAGCGCGCTGGTCAGGGCGTTCTTTCATATCTACTTTTTCAGGGCGAAGTAGCTAGGTATGTACTTCTCTGCCGCTTCTCAATCTAGCAAGCGTCGAAGTATGCGACTCTTGGTTTAGACGCAAACACGCGTCCAAGGGAGAAGGCGCATCTGACCAGCGTGATCGGGGATCTCAAGGGCGAGCCTTGGTTCTCCTGACGGTCGGATTCCGCTGCATCCTCAGCCGAAGAATCGCTCTCCTACCGATGGTTACCCCGCCGAGTTGGTGAGCACTTTCGTGCCGGCGTGGCTTCGAGCATCGCTCCCACTGCCGCTGAACGAGCATTTCCCATCGGCACCGCCGGTCGATCTTGCTTCGTTCAGGCATTCCGATTCATAGCCGAGTCAGCATGGATATGACAAGCCAGCACCTAGCCATCGATTCATCAGCCATAGGTACTCAATCCAGCAGCGTGAGCAACCAGGCCGAAGTACGCAATCGAGTATCGAAGGATTCACGGGCGGTTCGAGTGGGTAGTGGATGGGTCATGACAAAAGAACTGAGCACTGAGCAGCGGAAGAAGTTGAGCAAAAAGGAGTTCGCACTTCCCAGCCAGCGCAAGTACCCGATTCCAGACAAGGCTCATGCCCGAAATGCCCTGGCGAGGGTTGCCCAGTTCGGAACTCTAGCTGAAC
The DNA here is from genome assembly GCA_963812885.1 of uncultured Acidimicrobiaceae bacterium. Classification (GTDB taxonomy): domain Bacteria; phylum Actinomycetota; class Acidimicrobiia; order Acidimicrobiales; family RAAP-2; genus Bog-756. The sequence goes on from CAWEWZ010000004.1 coordinate 81,804, forward strand.
AGAAGAAAGTGAAAGCTGCCGTGACGAGAGATTTCCCAGCTTAGGTGAAAAATCTAAGAAGAAGTGATTCGGACCGTGGAATGGTCCGAAGACTGCGGACGAGTGGACCGAAGCAGGGCTCCCGCTCCGCTCCCGCTTCGGTAACTCTTCGAACTTGAAAGCGTGCCCACGATCCGACGAGTGCGGCTCCACTGCCTTCTTGCTGTCGTCCCCAGTGCTCAGATTCCGCATCGTGGAAATCTGCGGGTTATACGGTTCAAGCGTCGCTGCGACCGAGGTGACGTGCACCCCGAGTTTCCCCGATGTCGTGGTGGTTGGCGTGACTCCATGCGTTCGCCCGTATCCGAGAGGGCGAAAGGAAGAGGGTGGCATCGTCCACGATGTGCCAGTTCGGCGCAGGCATATTCAGTGGCAGGAGGCACGGAAAGGGGGACCGGGCCACAACGGCACGCTGCGGGCTGGTCGAGTCATTGTGAAGGGTCTCGCCCGGTGTACGCAAGCAGTCTGTCCTGGGAAGAGGGTTCAGGCGCTACTGGGACTTCGGGCTTGAAGACACCGACTCTCTGCTCGTCCGTAAAGCGGCCATGAATCGTGTCATAGGCCGCATCAGGCAAGCCGTCCGGCATCGTCGCATCTTGCCCCGTCGCCTTTGCTAGATCCCAGGAGTGTAGGAGTTGGTCTGAGAATGCGATGCCCAGCATGGGCCCCGTCTTTTCGAGAACCTCGGGATCGCCGAAGGTCCTCAGGGTCTCGTCACGTGCCCGTTGGAAATCGGCTACCGGATTGTCGCCGATGATGCTCGGTGGGTTCGGCGACGGGGGAGAAACCTCCTCTCCCCGTGCGGATCCAACAAAGTAGCGCTGTGTGTCGAGCATATGGTTCATCAGAGTCCGGACGTTCCATTGATCGCAGGGCGTCTGAGCTTGAAGCTTGTCGGTTGCACCCGCCACATTTGCGACAGCCCAGTCACTGCCACGACGGTAGAGGCTCAACAGATCATCCATCTCGTCACCTCCGATGAGAGAACTTCCCCTGTGGCCCCTGATATACCCCAGCTCGGCTCCCGATATTCAGGGTGGATGCCCCTTAGTCTTGGTGAGAGCGTTGCTCGGCCTCGTGCATGGCAGCCTTATCCCGAGCCTTCTCCGCCTGCGCCTCTCTTACCGCCACCTCACGCTCGGAATCGGCCTTCTTCTGCTGCGCCCGACCCTCCTGACGGAGATTATCCCGACCACTGACCGCACCGGCCGCTTCCTTCGCCTTACCTTTGACCTCTTCAATAATGCCCTTCGCCCCAGCTTCGGGGCCGCTGTCCCTATCACTCATTTGAATACTCCTTCTATTCGTCGGTCGAGAAAATGAACAAATCTGTTAAACCTCAAGCGCCTCAGTCGAATCGCTTTCAATCACGGTCGAGCCGGGCGAGCGAGGTTGACAACGAGAAAAGGGGCCGGGACTTGCGTACCAGACCCCTTCTCTCCCTGTGAGAGTGCGGAAGAATCTAAATGTATGTCTCGTCCCTTCGGGCCACGTGACCTTGTCCGTCATCAACCACCGTGCGGTGGCGACGTGGTCCTCCACCCACCAGAAGTGCGAAGAGGGACAGAATCGCCCCTACGACTCCGACGATCATCAGGATCACACCGACGGTGTTGATGTTGAACCCATGTTGATAAGGACTCACGGTGACGGCAAAATCGAGAACCGCACCGACGGCGAAGGCAATGATGCTTGCAACAAGTCCACCGGCCATGACTATTCCTCCCTGCTAGGCAATCCGACTCTGATTGCTCTGCCCATACTCAGATATTTCAAACCCGAGCGTTGGGGGAGATCAAAACCCGAGCGTTGGGGGAGATCAGTAGTAGTGCCGTCGTCCACCCACTTCTCGCCCGGCGGCACCGAGAAGCAAAAGCACGAGGCCGATAGCCGCCACGACGATGCCAACGGTCCACAGGATGGGGATGTTCGTTAGGAAGCCAATCAGCATAAGGACAAGGCCGATGACGATCATGATTCTCCTTTGTTGAAGTGAATCTCGCACTGCTCTGTTCTGCCCTTTTGTTCTGCCCTTTCAGAAACCGAATGAAACGTCGGTTTCCCCGCGCATGCGTTTGGGTACCGCACACGTGTGGGGCAACGATGAAAGGAGTTCGACATGGCAGATCTTTGGCTGTACCGGGTGGATGTGTTCGTACCGGACGATGAGTTGCCGGACCTCACCGGATTTGAGGTGGTGAGCAACGATGACGAAAGACTCGGCACCGTCGACGAGGCCACCACGGATGCTGGCAGTTCTTGGATCGTCGTCGACACGGGTTTTTGGATCTTCGGTAAGAAGCGAATGATCCCTGCCGGAACGATCCAGAGGGTGGACCGTGAGGAGCGGCGGGTCCACGTCGCAGTGTCCAAGGACGAGATCAAGGATGCACCGGACTACGACAAGGCCCTTGAGTTTCAAGATGCATATCGCCAAGAGATGAGTGACTACTACAGAAGCCGGAGCCCGCAGCATTGATGGCGAAGTAAACCAGCCGGTAGTGCCGGGTCGTTGGAGAAAGGCGGCCAGGCACTACCGGCTGGACCTACCGGCAATGTCAGCATCTCGATTGCTCGGGTCACGTTTCGCTGGCCACGGTTATGAGCCGCTCGCCAGGTGTCGCGAAGGACGTTGCCGTTTCACTGTGTACAGCTCTGGCTCTTCTGCGTTCGTACAGGAGCGACCCCGGAGGAGAAGTTTGAATGGCTGATTTTCCCAGTTGTCCATTTTGTGGTGCTACGAGCGTCAAGTTGGTGCTTGCGGCTGACGGGTCCTTGAGTGACCTGGACAGCTTCGAGTGCACCGTCTGCAACAATCGCTGGTGTGCTCCAAAGGCACCTTCAACCTTGAATAACTGGTACCTCTGATGGCGACGGCGACGGCTGTCCCCGAGAGGCATCTCGCACCATCGAGCAGCAACGGATGGGTTCAGATCGTCGGTCGCATCGGGATCGGTTCCCGGGGCGTCATCTACCTGATATTGGCGTACCTCGCCTTTGCTATCGCTCGACACGGGAACGCCCCCGCTCAGGCCAGCAGTACCGGTGCCCTGGAAGAAGTCAGCCACCGCAGCGGTGGATCGGCACTGCTTGTTCTGCTGGCTATCGGTCTCGGTTCTTATGCCGTTTGGCGGCTGCTCAACGCCGCACTGAGCCGAGAGGGCACATTGAAGCGCCTCAGTTCTCTGGCCATTGCTGTGATCTACTTCGGGCTCTTTGCCCGAGCCATCGAGTTGGCGGCAGGCCACTCGACAGGTGGTGGGGCCTCCGCCAATCCCGAGCCGTTTGTGGCGAAGGCCCTTCGATGGCCTGAGGGCAAAGGGATCGTGGGTGTGGCTGGGGCAGCACTCGTCATCGGCGGAGCCGGGCTGGCGCTTTGGGGCTTTCTCCACCGCTATTCGAAGAGTTTGGCGATGGAGCGCCTTAGTCGGGGTTGGCAAAGGTCGGTTCGGACGCTGGGCTTGTTGGGCGACCTAGCAAGAGGATTTCTCCTCGGGTTGGTCGGGGCCTACCTAATCGTCACCGCGGCCAGTGGTAACCCCTCACAGGCTAAGAGTGTCGATCAGGCTCTCAAGACGCTTGTCCATCACTCCTATGGTGCAGTTCTGATCGGCTTGGTAGCGCTCGGACTCCTGTGTTTTGGCATCTACTCCTTCTTTGACGCTCGTCTCCGGAGACTTTGACGGTGGAGAACTGACCTTGAAAGTCAGTGGCTCCCCTCGTCGTCAATGGTGGTGCCGCAACATGCTCGACCAGCTTCACACCCGTATGACATGGTTCCAGAGGCCGTGAGGGCGAAGAAGGGGCACCGATGAGCTCTCGAAGGGGACTGGTACCGAGACCAGTCCGGCGGGCAGCCGGTACGTAGCACCGCAGGATCACTCAAACGGAGAGCGACCCCGAAGCCCATTCGCAAGGTTCGAGTACGCACGCCACCCAATAGGCACGGCGACTACCAAGGCGGGGCGCACTATCCGAAAGGGATTCTTCAAGCGGTAAAGGGAACCCATGACCTCCGCCGGACTGCCGGTACCCAACTGGTACTTGGCAACGTCGATTTGAAGAGACGGCAGGTTGACGCTGGATCCTTATGCCCAGGCGACTTCGGAAGCAGATCGGGCGGCGGCAAACGCATTGGGGAACAGGTTGCCACTGCCACGCGTTTGACGATCTCGACAAGAATCCCGACAAACGCTGGGATGAGCACATGAACGAGATCAATAGTCCATCTGACCTGCAGTTTCAGTGGTCGGGCTGCCCGGATTTGAACCGGGGACCTCTGCGTCCCGAACGCAGCGCGCTAACCAAGCTGCGCCACAGCCCGTCGTGCGGAACCGGTACGGCGCCCGGTTCCTGACCACGGTGATGCTACCCGACGGTGGTGCGCTCGTTCCCCGGCCCCTCGGTCGGCGACTCGGACGGGAGCGGCCGGTCCGGTCGCTTGGCCACCACCTTGGCGATCCGCCGCTTGTCCATCTCGCTGACCCGGAGCTCCCAGCCGTCGACGTCCAGCGACTCCCCCTCGTCCGGGATGTGGCCGAAGCCGTCGAAGAGGAACCCGCCGAGGGTCACGTACTCGCCTTCGGGGATGTTGATGTCCAGCCGGTCCCGCACGTCGTCGACGCTCATCCGGCCGTCCACCAGCCACCGATTGCCGTCCACCCGGACCACGTCGGGCTCGTCGTCGGGGTCGAACTCATCGGGCAGGTCGCCGACCAGGGCCCCGAGCAGGTCCTTCACGGTCAGGACCCCTTCGACACCGCCGTGCTCGTCGACGACCACGGCGAAGGCCCGGCGCTGGTGCCGCATCTCGGCCAGGACGTCGAGGACCAGCCGGGACTCCGGAACCAGAAACGGCTGACGGAGCCGGCGAGAGATGTCGATCGGACCCGGAGCCGGCCCGACGCTGACTCCGTCGGAGGCCGGTTGCGGAGGCCAACGCCCCGGCCGCGCCGGCCCCGGCGGCAGTGTCCGTGCCTCCGTCGGCGCCGCTCACCTTCCAGCCCGCCCGGAACAGGTCGTTGACGAACAGCACGCCGATCAGGTCGTCGAGATTGTCGCCGTAGACGGGGAAGCAGCTGTGGCCCGACTCGCGCACCGCCTGGGTGATGGCATCGACGGTCAGGGGGATCGACAGGGCGACCACGTCCACCCTGGGGGTCATCACCTCGCGGACCACCGTGTCGTGCAGGTCGTGGAGCGCGTCGATGATGAACTGCTCCTGGGCGTCGGCCCCACCTTCGGCGGGCCGACCGTTCACACCCGGCTCGCCGGACCCGGTGCTCTCGGGGCGGCGACCGCTCCGGCCTTCCCGGCTCGACGGGGATGTCTCTTGCTTGTGGCGTCGGAACACGGACACAGTGGTGACGCTGTCTGTTGGGTCGGGCCGTCAGGCGCCGGCAGGTACGGGCGTGGACACGACAGAGAGAGGTTGGTAGGACTCGTCGTAGTAGGTGCCCCCGTCGAGCAGGGAGGTGATCGCCCGCCGCAGCCGGATCGGGTCGAGCGGCTTGACCACCCAGCCCTCGGCCCCGGACCTCCGGGCCAGGAACACGTCGGGGCGCCGGTCGAGCAGCATCAGCACCGGCACGTGCTCGAGCTTGCCGTAGGAGGCCTCGAGCCGGAGCTCGAGGCAGACGGCCATGCCGCCCATGTTCCCCATCTGCAGGTCGACGACGACCAGATCGGGGAGCGACTCGGCCACCTCGGCCATCACCGCCGGCCCGGAGCGGGCCTCCCGGATGGTGATGTCGGGCGTTGCCGCGATGGCGGCCACCTCGGCTCGCACCGACGGAGCGTCGCTGGCCACAAGGATGGTGGGCACCTCTGACCAGGTTAGCGCTCCCGGTCGGCACCGATCGTCGTCGGCCCGCGGTCCCGTCGAACAGGAGGTCGGCGATGGTGGCCAACCCGTCCAGATCGTGGACGTCGGTGTTGAGGAGGGGGACCCGGTACACCGGGGCCGGGGAGACCTTGGACACGAGCTCGCCGAAGGCCTCCTCCTCGCGGTCCGAGGCGTCCGTGTAGCCGCGGAGGTTGTCGATCAGCTGGGCCAGAGCGCGTGGCCCGGACGTGGCCGGGCGACGCGCCGGCAGTGAGGCCAGCTCGGCGTCGTCGGCGAAGCGGGGCTGCACCCGGTTGACCACCAGCGCGGTGACCGACATGTCCGACTCGGCCAGCTTGCCGGCGAAATGGACGGCCTCGTCGACGGAGTCGGGGCGGGGCGACGCCACCAGGATGAAGGCGGTGTCGGCGTGGACCAGCAGCTCCCTCACCCGGGCGGCCCGGGTCCGGAACCCCTCCTCCATCCCCTCGAAGGCCTGGAAGAAGGCCACCGCGTCGTGGACGATGTCGGCGCCGGCCACCCTCGAGATGGTGCGCAGCAGGGCCTGGGCCGCCACCCCCATGAACTTGAGCCCGGCCCGGGTCGGCTTCATCAGGGCCTGGAACACCCGGTTCTCCAGGAAGTGGGTCAGCCGGCGCGGGGCGTCGAGGAAGTCGAGGGCGTTGCGGGTCGGAGGGGTGTCCACCACCACCAGGTCGAACGCCCCCTCCTCGACCAGCTCGTAGAGCTTCTCCATGGCCATGTACTCCTGGGTGCCCGACAGGGAGCCGGTGAGGTTCCGGTAGATCCGGTTGACCTTGATGTCCTCCACCTGCTCGGCGCTGTCCGAGTAGCGCTGGATCAGATCGTCGAAGGTCCCCTTCGGGTCGAGCATGAGGGCGTGGAGCTCACCGGGCCAGGCCCCCTCGATCCGTGTGGGCCGGTTGGTGAGGGTGTCGAGCCCGAGCGAGTTGGCCAGCCGGCGGGCCGGGTCGATGGTCACCACGCAGGCCCGGCGCCCAAGCCGGGCCGCCTGCAGGGCGAAGGCGGCCGCCGTGGTCGTCTTGCCCACCCCCCCCGAGCCGCAGCAGATGACGATCGACCGCTCGAGGGCGACGTCGGTCGATGCGCCGTCCCCGCGGTCATGACGACACCCCGGTCGGGTCGTGGAGGGCCCCACCCCGGCACCGAGGGCCTGGCTGAGTGCGTCGAGCTCCCGCGGGCCGATGGCCGCGGTGAACAGGAACGGGACCCGCAGCTGGGGGAGGGGAAGCTCGCGGGCCAGCCGTTCGAGCTGCTCCTCCTGGAGCTCCTGGCGGGTGAGCCGGAACCGCCGGGCCTGGTCGAGGGCGGCCACCATCCGGGGGTCGAGGGCGACCCCGGCTTCTTCGGCGGCCTCGGGCCGCGGTCGTGGTCAATCCGGCCATCGGGGGATAGCAGCCGTTGACGATCACCGGCCCGAGGGCGATGCCCACCTTGTCCTCGAGCTGGTACGCGGCCTCGACGGCCTCGTTGACCGGCATCTCCTCGGGCAGGGTGACCAGGGCCACCTGGCAGCGTGACGGGTCGGACAGCAGGTCGACGACGTCGGCGGCCTGGGCGCGGATGGGCCCGCTGCGGGCGGCGTCGAGCAGCCCTCCCGCCGACGAGAGGAAGGTCATGGTGTGCCCGGTGGCCGGGGCATCGACCAGGATCAGGTCGGCGATGCGGCTCCGCTCGATCTGCTTGACCTTGCCCAGGACCAGGACGTCCCGGATGCCGGGGATCGCCCCGGCCACCAGGTCGATGATCCCCGAGGACATGAGCCGCTTGGATACCCGCCGCAGGCCGTGGTCGGCCAGGTACTCAAGCAGAGCGTCGTCCGGGGTGATGGTCCGGGCCCGCACCGTCCCGGGCGGGATGGGTCGGGCCGAGTCCTCGTCGGCGTCGCCCGATCGGGGACGCGCCGGCCGCCTTGAGCACCGCGCCGGCGTAGTCCAGGGGGACCGGGCTCCCGAACGCGGTGGCCACCCCGGGGCGTCCTTCGAGCTCGACCACCAGCACCGAAAGCCCAGCTTGGGCGGCCAGATGGGCCAGTGCGGCGGTCATGGTGGTCTTGCCGACGCCACCTTTGCCGGCCACGATCAGGACCCGGCTCTGGCGACAGAAGGCGGCGACGTCCATGACGTAGAGGAGCGTAGTGTCCGCTTCGGCCCCCACTGCTCCATGAGGGCCGTCGATCGCCCACTTCCGCCCCCGCCGGGGCTCCGCCACCGGTGCGTTGGACGAGCTTGCTGAGAAATGCTGGTCAGACCTCTTGTTTCCGGCCAACCGGGGCGAGTACTTTCGCTTGACGGAGGAAGGTGTGAAGGGGGAGTTGGGCAAAGTGGAGCAGCAGGCGCTTGATACATGGCAACTCAAGGCGTCGTGTCGTGGACCTCAGGCGGAGATCTTCTTTCCGCCCGCCCACGCCGAACGTAAGGACGAGAAACTTCAGCGGGAGGATCGGGCCAAGTCGATCTGCCGCTCGTGCGCGGTGCGTGTCGAGTGCCTCGACTACGCCATCCGCATCCACGAGCCCCACGGGATCTGGGGCGGCCTGAACGAGATGGAGCGCAAGCAGTTGACGGATCGCCGGGTCGGCTGACCCGGCGTCGGTCGTAGCCGGGCATTGCTGCCCGCTCCCATCCGGATGGGACCCGGGCGGCATCTCGGGCCCCGATGCTCAGCCGGCCCCGAGGGCGTTGTCGGCGGCCTGCACCCCGTTGCTGGAGCACACCGGGGCCGGCCGCTGCCCGGTGGCCCGGCAGATGCCTGCCGTCAGGTAGTTGGCCGAGGCCAGAATGGCCTGCCCGGCGGCGTCGAGGGGCTGGGCTGAGGGAACCGGCGATGGCCGACTGCGAGTGGCCCAGGATCAGGGCCGGGCTGAACCCGGCCGTCGACGTGACCAGCTGGTTGCCGATGTCGACGAAGGGGAAGGCGCTGGTCCGTCCGCCCGGTCCGGTGCCCGAGCCGTAGCGGTTCATGACCGCCGCCTGCGAGGCGGTGAGGGTGGCGATGGGGGTGAAGGCGCCGTCGGAGTCGATGGAGTCGGAGTAGAGCTCGACGCCGGTGAAGGTCACGTACCTGCTCGAGTACCGGCGTGCCCACGAAGCTGAAGCTCTGGATGCCCCGGGAACACCGAGAGCATGGCGGACTGCATGTTGTGGAGGGTGGTGAAGTGCCCGAACCGGGCCAGCGCCACGATGAGCGGCCACCGCTCGGCGGCGCAGAAGGGGCAGTAGTCGGCCCCGACGAAGAGGACCTCGGGCTTGCCCGCCGACTCCAGCGGGGGCTGGTGGGACAGTACGGTCGGCACCACCAGCGGGCGGCTGGACGTCACGCCGACCGAGTCGAACACCGACACCGGCACCTTGCCCACTTGGGCGATCACCGAACTCGAGGTCTGGGACCCGGTGCACCACCCCCGGTGACGTCGAGGTGCCGGCCAAGGCGTAGACGATCAGCCCGACCACGCCGACCAGGATGACGGCCACCGCCCCCCAGGCGAAGCGGGCGGTGCGGTTCAGGCCTTCGCTGTTGGTGCCCGGGACCGGGCTGCACCCTGTCCGGAGACCGGTCGACTCCGGTGATCACCGGTTGTGCCTGTGCCGACTCCGGCGTCCCCGAGCCCGCATCGGCCACCCGATCGGTCACGTCGTGGCCCGGCAACGGATGCGACTACGCCCCTTCGTATGACTCGTCGTACCCTTCGGCCATCCTCGATTCGGACTCGGGGCCGAGCACCAGCGGGGAGGCGGTCACGATGATCACGAACAGGATGAAGGTGACCAGGTGCACCGACGAGCACCACAGGCAGATCGCCTTGATGATGAACAGCTCGGCGATGAGCAGGTAGAGGATCATGCCCACTCCGACGATCGAGAGGATGAGCCGGGCCAGGTGGACCCTCCGGTCGGTCGAGCGCCAGGCCACGGGCAGGCACAGGACGATCATGGGGACGAAGTAGAAGAGCCCGAGCATGGCCACCGGGATCCCGAAGATCTCCGACTGGGCGCTGGTGGTCACCTTCTCGCAGTTGAAGGTGCCGTTCGAAACGCACACCAGGGCGTGCGGGCTGAAGTGGGTGATGGTCAGGTAGATCGACACCCCGAGGCCGAAGAGGCTCAGGAGCAGGGTGGCGACGGGTTGCCATCGCAGCGTGGGCACGGGCGGGCTCCTCGGGTCGGGGTCGGCTGGCCTAGAGGGACTTGGCGGCGGCCATGACCCCCGGGCTCGTGCACACCGAGGCCGGTGCGTTCTTGGTGCTGGCGCAGACGGCGGCCGAGATGTAGTTGGCCGTGCCCACGATGGCCTGGGTCACCGGGTTGGTGGCATCGTCGAGGCCGCCGGCGATGTCGGTCCAGCTGAGGCCGGCCAGGATGCCCGGGTTGTAGGTGGCTCCGGAGATGAGGGCCACATTGCCGATGTTGATGAAGGGGAACCCGATCTGGCCCGGGGTCGAGCCCGGGAGGTACTTCTGACCGTTGTTGATCACGGTCTGCTCTTCCTTGGTCGGGTTCTCGAGCGTGGTGTAGCCGCCACCCGACACCGGGACGTTGCTGTACTGCTCGACCGAGGCGAAGGTCAGGTACGGGCTCGTGAAGGTGGCCCCGTGGAAGCTGAAGGTGTGGGTCGTGTCGTAGACGTCGGTGTGGGACGAGGCGGTGACCTTGAGGTTGTGCCACGTCCCGAAGCGGGACAGGGCGGCGACGATGCCCCACCGTTCGGCCGCGCAGTACGGGCAGTACTCGGCCCCGTAGTAGAGCATGGCCGGCGACTTGCCCCCGATGGTCAAGGGGGGCTGGTTCTTGAGCTTGGTCGGCGGTGATACCGGCTGGGCCGCCGAGGGGAAGGTCACCCCCACCTTGTTGTAGACCGATGCCGGGATGGTGGTCACGTCCTTGACCACCGAGGCCGGCGCCGGCGTCACCGGCGTGTAGGAGGTGGCCCCGGCCGAGTTCCCGGTGGCCACTTTGACCACGACGAGCACGGCCACGACCACGATGACCAGTCCGACGGCGCCCCAGGCCATCATGGCGCCCGAGAACCGCCTCGGTTGCGGCCCGGGCGCCGGCCTGGCGCCGGGGCGGGGCTTGTTGCCGCCGGCCACCGACAGCTCCACCCGACTTGGCCCGGGCCCCGGTGGCCTGGCCGGACTTGCCGGCCGGCGCCTTGCCCGACACGGGCCGGCTCTGGGCTTTGCTCCGTTCCTTGGCGCTCTGGTTCGGTGTCCCGCCCGGCGGGCCGGGGGCTTGGGCGTGTTCCCCCCGGTGACAGGCTTCTTCTTCTGGTCGTTGAGCCATCTTGGGCAATTCCCCGATTTCGTATGCGTGCCGCAGTGAGCGTAACTGGTCGGGCCACCCGTTTGGATTCGGCCCGCCGTCGGTGGTGGGCCGCGCCCGACGAGCCGTCCGACGGCGCAGGTATCAGGCTACAGGACGGCTTTCCTGTCTACACTGAGCTGGCCATGTTGGAAGGTGCCAGGTCGGAAGCATCTGATTCCCAGGGCAAGCCTCACGGATCGGGCCGACCTCCGGGATCAGTCCGGGACGGGGGGTCGATCCATCCGGTGGGAGCGGCGGCGGCCGCCCGGATGGGCTGGAGATCGGTGGAGGTGGACGGCCACCCGGTGCGCTACGGGGTGGTCGGAAGCGGGCCTGCGGCCCTGTTCATGCACGGCTGGGGATTGCGGCCCAACGCCTACCGGGGCCCCATCGAGGCCATGGCCTCGGCCGGATGCCGCGTCTACGCCCCGTGCCTGCCCGGGTTCGGCGGGACCCGCGAGCTGGACCCCGAACGGCGCACCTTCGCCGGCTACGCGCAGTGGGTGGGGCACTTCCTGGACGCCGTGGGCGAGCCCGAGGTGGCCCTGGTGGCCGGGCACTCCTTCGGGGGTGGCGTGGCCACCGCCTTCGTCTACGACCAGCCCGCCCGGGTGTCGGCCCTGCTGCTGGTCAACGCCATCGGCAGCCCGACCTGGGTCCTGCTCCCCAACGAGGTCCGGACCACCATGCAGCGCCCGGTGTGGGACTGGGGGCGCCATTTCGGGACCGACCTCCTCCACTCGCCTCACCTGGTCCGGCTGCTGCCGACCCTCCTCGAGGACTTCATCCCCAATCTCCTGGGCAATCCCCTGGGCATGTTCCGGACCGGCGAGGTCATCCGCCGTGCCGATCTGGTCCGCGAGGTCCGGATCATCGCCGAGCGGGGCATCCCGGTGTCGGTGGCCTGGTCGGACCGCGACCGCCTGGTGTCCCGGTCGGCCTTCGACGAGCTCCGCCACGCGGCCGGCGTCGACGGCGTGGTCATCGAGGGCGCCCACGCCTGGCTCATCGCCGACCCCCGGGCCTTCCGCGAGCTGGCCATCAGCGCCCTGGTCGACTCGGGCGCGCTGACGCCCCGATCGGCGTCCGACGGCACGGCGCCGCGGGCGGCCGACGGCGCCTGACCCTCGGAGGCCGTCCGGCCGGGCGGTAGCCTGAGCCGATGAGCGTGACCCTCCGCGACGCCGCCACGGTGATGCTCGTCCGTGACGCCGACGACGGGCGCGGAGGTCCGGCCGTCGAGGTGTGCATGCTCCGTCGCAACCTGGCCTCCGAGTTCGTGGCCGGCGCCTACGTCTTCCCGGGCGGGTCGGTGGATCCCGAGGACCGGGGACCGCGGGCTGCGGCCCTGTGCCAGGGACGGACCGACGACGAGGCCAGCGCCATCCTCGGGGTCGAGTCGGGCGGCCTGGCCTTCTGGGTGGCCGCCCTGCGGGAGTGCTTCGAGGAGGCCGGCGTCCTGGTGGCCCGACCGGTCGACCACGGCGCCGACCGGGCGCCGACCGCTGCTCGACACCTCCGACGCCGAACGGTCGAGGCGCTTCGCCGCCCACCGGGATGCCGTCAACGAGCAGCGCACCGGTCTCCTCGACATCTGCGACGAGGAGGGCCTGGTCCTGGCCGCCGACGCCATGCACTACATCAGCCACTGGATCACCCCCGAGCTGGCCCCCCGGCGCTACGACACCCGCTTCTTCATCACCGCGGCCCCTCCGGGCCAGGTGGCCAGCCACGACGACGGGGAGACCATCGCCACCATCTGGGTGCGGCCCGGCCGAGGCGCTGGCCCGCGAGGCGGCCGGCGAGATCGAGCTGCTGCCCCCCACCATCGCCAACCTTCGGAGCATCGAGGCCTTCCGGTCGACCGGCGAGGTGATGGCCTGGGCCAGCGGGGTCACCGACGTGCCCACCGTGCTGCCCATCGTCCTCATCGAGGACGGCCATGTGCTCATCCTGCGGCCCGGGCGACGCGGGCTACGAGGAGGCGCTGGCCGACCGGCTGGCGTCGGGTCCGGAGGTCGACCGGGGCGTGCTCGATGCCGTCCGGACCGTCTGGGGCCCGAAGGCGGGGCTGGTCTGAGCTGCTTCCCCGCCGCGCGCTGATCTGCTCAGACGGTGCCTTCCCGCACGGCCGCCTCGACCCGGTCGAGCAGCCGCACACTGCACCCGTCCATGGCCACCACCGGGGCGATGGTGGTGATCACGGCGTCGGCGATGCGGTCGAACACCTCGGCCAGGGGCTGGCCCTCGTCGAGGGCCACCGGGGTGCCGGCGTCGCCGCCGGCGGCCACCGACGGGTGGAGGGGGATCTGGCCGATCAGGGGCACGCCGACGTCGGCGGCCAGGCGGGCGCCGCCCCCCGACCCGAAGAGGGCGTAGGAGGTGCCGTGCTCGCAGATGAAGTCGCTCATGTTCTCGATGACCCCGGCCACCCGCAGGTATCCCTTGCGGGCCATGTCGGCCGTGCGGGCCGCCACCTTCTGGGCGGCCACCGGCGGGGTGGTCACCACGATGACCTCGGTGCGGGGGAGCATCCGGGCCAGGCCCATCTGGATGTCGCCGGTGCCCGGCGGCATGTCGATCAGCAGGTAGTCGAGGTCGCCCCAGTGGACGTCCTCGAGGAACTGCTGGACGGCCCGGTTGAGGATCAGGCCGCGCCACATGATGGCGCTGTCCTCGTCGGCCAGGAAGCCCATCGACAGCACCCGCAGGACGCCGTCCCCGATGCGCCGCTCGAGGGGCACCATCTTCTTGTCCCGGGCCTCGACCTCGCCCTGCATCCCGAGCAGCCGGGGGACCGAGAACCCCCAGATGTCGGCGTCGAGGACGCCCGACGGTCAGGCCCCGGCGGGCCAGGGCCACGGCCAGGTTGACGGTGACCGAGCTCTTGCCCACCCCGCCCTTGCCCGAGGCCACGGCGATGACCCGGGCCGTGTCGGGGATGTCGGTGTCCGGCGCCGGGTCCCGGGCCAGGAGGCGGGCCCGCTCCATGACCGCCTTCCGCTGGGCCGCCTCCATGACCCCGGTGCGTACCGACACCGAGCTCACGCCGGCCAGGGCACCGACGTGGGTCTCCACGTCGCTCTGGATCTGGGTGCGCAGCGGGCAGCCGGCCACGGTGAGCGCCACCTCGACCTCCACCACCGCCGTCCTCGGCGATGGCGATACCGGTGACCATGCCCAGCTCGACGATGTCGGCCCCCAGTTCGGGGTCGACCACCCCCCGCAGCGCGGCGCGGACCTGCTCCTCGGTCGGGGAATGGACGGGTGGAACCGGCAACGCTCGGAGGTATCGGGCCTGGTCACTTCCGGAATTCTACCGGTCGGACCGGGCCGCCCACCCGCTCTGATGTATCGCCGTGGGCAGGACGCGGGTACGCTTTGTCCAGGTAGTCGGCCGGCGCCGTCGGCTTCGGTTGACCGGTAGTCGTGATCCAGGAGGAGCGCCGATGAGTGCCACCATGCAGACCGTCAGCATCGGGAAGAAGCCGAATCCGGTGACGCTGACCGACGTCGCCGCCGCCAAGGTCGCCGAGCTGCTGGCCCAGGAGGACATCGACGGCCTGGCCCTCCGGGTGGCGGTCCGGCCGGGTGGCTGCTCGGGCTTCAGCTACGAGATGTTCTTCGACGCCGACATGGCCGAGGACGACATCGTCCGCGAGTTCGGCACCGTCAAGGTCGTCGTCGACCCCACCAGCGCCGATCTGCTGAAGGGCTCGACCCTCGACTACAGCGACGGGCTCCAGGGTGCCGGGTTCCACGTGACCAACCCCAACGCCTCCCGCACCTGCGGCTGCGGCTCCTCCTTCAGCTGAGCCGCTGATCCGGCTCCGTGTCGACGGCGCCGACGTCGAGGTGGCCGACGACGGATCGTCGCTCCTCGATGTCCTCCGCGAGGAGCTCGGGCTCCGCTCGGTAAAGGACGGCTGCAGCCCCCAGGGCCAGTGCGGGTGCTGCACGGTCTGGGTGGACGGCTCCCCCCGGGTGGCCTGTGTCACCCCGGTCCGGCGCCTCCAGGGACGCGACATCACCACCCTCGACGGCCTGCCCGACGCCGACCGGGAGCGGTGGGCGGCCGCCCTGGTGGCCACCGGCGGCAGCCAGTGCGGCTTCTGCACCCCGGGGATCGTGATGCGACTGGCCGCCCTCGGGTCCGATGGTTCTGATTCCGCTTCCGTCGGTCGACCGCATCGACCGGGCCCTGCTGGCCCATCTGTGCCGCTGCACCGGTTGGCAGACCATCGAGGAGGCCGCCGGCCTGGTCCTCGACGGCTCGCCCGTCCCGGAAGGGCACCGCGACCTGGCCCGGGCCGCCGTCCGGGCCACCCTCGAAGGAGGGGTGCCCCAGACGGTCGGCCCCGGCACCGTCCTCGGCCGGGCCGGCTTCGCCGACGACACCGGCCCGGACTGACGCCCTGGTCGCCGTGCCCGACGGCACCGGCGGCTACGCCCTGGCCGAATCGGTGGGCGCGGCCCGGGCCCTGGCCGGCAAGGTGCAGGGACGCAGGACCAGCCTGGCGCTCGACCATCCGGTCGGCGTGCCCCCGGGTCGCTGGGACCTCACCCTGCAGACCACCTGGGTGGAGCCGGCCTACGTGGAGCCGGACGCCTCGTGGTGCGCCCCCGGCGGCGAGCCGGCCTCGCCCGTCGGCAACGGCGGGGCCTTCGGCGGGAAGCTGCGCTCGCCGGTGGCCGCCGACGCCCGCCGGCTGGCCGACGCCAACGGTCGCCCGGTGCGGGTCCTCTGGTCGCGTGAGGACGTGGTGCGCCACGGACCCAAGCGACCACCGGTGGCCGCCGGGATCAACGCCGACGGGTCCGGGGTCCTCCGGGTCGGCGTCCCCCTCGACGGGTTGCCCGGGGACGGCTGGGCCCGGGCGGTGGCCGACGGTGGCGGTCGGTGGCCCCCGGTCTGGTCCTCGAGCCGGTGCCCGCTCTACGGTCCCGCCGTCTCCTCCGACCTGCGGGCCGCGGTGTGGGCCGAGGCCGCCGTGCTGGCCGCCTGCGCCCGGATGGCCGGGAGTGCCGACGGCCGGACGGTCGTCGACGTGCCTGTCGGGGTGGCCGGCCCGGCCGGCGGACGGGCAACGGCCCGCTGCCGGGCCGACGGCTCGATCGAGGTGGTGGTGGAGGCCGGCGAGGTGCTCGACGAGGTGGTGCTCCGGTCCTACTGCGCTGGGCGCCGCCCACCAGGCCCTGGGCTGGGTGGGGAGCGAGGGCATCGCCGTGGACGCGGCCGGGGTGGTCCACGACCTGACCATGCGGTCGTTCGGGATCCTTCCGGCCCGGGACATGCCGGCGGTGACCGTCGTCGTCGGGGCCGACGGCGACCGGCCCCCGGTCAACGGCTCGGACGCCGTCTTCGCGGCGGTGGCCGCCGCCCGCTGGCTGGCCGACGGGCTCCCACCCCGCTGGCCCACCGGGAGCGGGCGTTCCCCGACCGGTGCCGGCCGATCCCCCTCGATCCCCTGTCGCCCCCGGCCCCCGGTAAGGAGGAAGCATGAGCACACCCGTCGGTCCGAGCGGTCCGTACACCCCGATCGTCCGGGCCGGTCCCTGGCTCATCTGCTCGGGCCAGCTCGGCATGCACCAGCCGCCTCCGGCCTCCGACTCCGGGGTCGTGGCCGACAGCCCTCCCGTACTGGTGGACGGGGGCTCGCCGGCCCAGCTGACCCAGGCCCTGGCCAATGCCGAGCAACTGCTCCGGGCCAACGGCGCCACCCCCGAGGACGTGGTCAAGACGACGGTGTTCGTCACCGACCCGCACCAGTTCTCGGCGGTCAACGAGGCCTACGTGGCCTTCTTCGGCACCCACCGCCCGGCCCGTTCGATGGTGGCGGTGGCCGCCCTCCCGGCCGGCGCCGCCGTCGAGGTCGAGCTGTGGGCCTACCTGCCGCCCCCGACCGGCGGGTGAGCGGCCGGTGAGCGGTCAGGGCGTCCAGCTGGTCTGGCCGAACCGGTAGCCGACCGAGCGCACCGTCTGGATCAGATGGGCGTGCTCCTCGCCCAGCTTGGCCCGGAGGCGGCGCACGTGGACGTCCACCGTGCGGGCCCCGCCGTAGTACTCGTAGCCCCAGACCCGGCTGAGCAGCGTCTCCCGGGTGAAGACCTTGCCCGGCCGGGCGGCGAGAAACCGCAGCAGCTCGTACTCCATGTAGGTGAGGTCGAGGACCTTGCCGGCCACCGCGGCCTGGTAGGTCTCCAGGTTGAGGACCAGCGGTCCGTGCTCGAGCAGGTCCGGCCGCAGCCCGCGCCCGGTGCGCCAGAACAGGTGGGCCAGGCGGGCTCCCAGCTCGTCGGGGTTGACCGGCTCCAGGCACAGGTCGTCGAACAGGTCCTCCCGCAGCTCGAGCTCACCCAGCTGCTCGACGGGCACCACCACGATGACCGGAGCCAGGGGCACCTCCCGCTTGCGCAGGTGGCGGCAGAGGAGGAAGGCGCCGATGGGGTCGTCGCCGCTGCAGATGACCGCGCCCGACCACCCGTCCTCGGGCTCCTCCAGCTCGGCGGCCTCGGGCTTCTCGATACCGTGCCAGGGGTAGCCGGCGCGGTCGAGCACGGCGGTCACCGCGCTCGGCGGCGGGGAGGGGAAGCACAGCAGCGGTTCGATGGCGGTCTTCCCCCCTTCCTGTCGAGATGCGGTCGGTACCGGGTCCCCAATTACGAGCAGGGGCAGGTAGCGGTCGAGCTCGAATTGGGTGACGTGGGCCTTGTACTCGGCCCATTCGGCCCGCTTGTTGCGGATGAACCATTCGAAGACGTGGTCGCCGAGGGTCTCGGCCAGCAGCTCGGACGACTCCATCAGCCCGAGGGCCTCGTTGAGGCTGCCCGGCAGGTGCAGGATGCCCTTGTTGGCCAGCTCCTCGGCGCTGACCGCGAACAGGTTGGCGTCGGCCTCGGGGGGCAGGTCGTAGCCCCTGCTCGATCCCCTCGAGCCCGGCGGCCAGGATGACGGCGAAGGCCAGATAGGGGTTGCAGGCGCTGTCGGGCGACCGGTACTCGACCCGGGTGGACTCGTATTTGCCCTGCTTGACCACGGGCACCCGGACCAGGGCCGAGCGGTTGTTGTGGGCCCAGGAGACGTGGATGGGGGCCTCGTAGCCGGAGACCAGTCGCTTGTAGGAGTTGACCCACTGGTTGGTCACCGCGGTGATCTCGGGGGCGTGGCGCAGGAGGCCGGCGATGAACCCCTCCGCCACCTCCGAGAGCCCGCCGGCCCGTTCGAGGTCGACGAACGCGTTGGTGTCCCCCCGGAAGAGGGACATGTGGGTGTGCATGCCCGAGCCCTGCACACCGGCCAGCGGCTTGGGCATGAAGCTGGCGAACACGCCCTGCTGGCGGGCCATCTCCTTCACCACCAGCCGCACGGTCATCACCGTGTCGGCCATGGTCATGGCGTCGGTGTACCGCAGATCGATCTCGTGCTGGCTGGGGGCGTCCTCGTGCTGGGCGTGCTCGACGGGGATGCCCATCTCCTCGAGGGTGAGGACGGTGCGCTGGCGGATGTCGCTGGCCCGGTCGGCCACGGTGAGCTCGAAGTAGGAGCCCGAGTCGAGGGCCACCGGAGGGTGGGCCGGATCGGCGTCGGCGAAGTAGAAGTACTCGATCTCGGGGGCGGCGAAGAAGGTGAACCCCCGTTCGCTGGCCCGGTCGAGGGTCCGCCGCAGCACGTGGCGGGGACAGCCCTGGAAGGGGGACCCGTCCAGGTTGACGATGTCGCAGAACACCCTGGCCACCTGGACCTCGGGGTCGTCCGGGCCCGGCTGCCCGTGCCCGTGCCAGGGCAGCAGCTGGAAGGTGTTGGCGTCGGGCCGGGCCAGCACGTCGCTCTCCTGGACCCGGCTGAAGCCGTCGATGGCCGACCCGTCGAAGGTCATCCCCTCGTCGAGGGCGTTCTCCAGCTCGGCCGGGGTGATGCTGAAGGTCTTCGGCGTGCCCAGGACATCGGTGAACCAGAGCTGGACGAACCTGATGCCGCGCTCTTCCACGGTCCGGAGGACGTACTCCTCTTGACTCCTCATGGGGTCGTCCACCTCCGGGAATGCCGGGGTCGCGGCGGGGGGATCGTCGGGGCTGATGGTGACATTGTCGCAGGCCTGGAGGGTGTCAGTCGATTGCCGGCGGTGGGAGGTGCGAACAGAGCCGGATCCGTGAGGACCCGGCTCTGTTCGTCGCCGCTGGGGCCGGCGGGTCGGATCGAGACGGCCCGGGGGGGTCGGCCGGGCTCGGACCCGCCTGCCGGTCAGCCGCCCGCCGCGTCCCCGCAGACCGTCTCGACCAGCACCGCGGTGACCTGGTAGGGGTCCATGTTGGCGTTGGGGCGACGGTCCTCGAGCCAGCCCTTCTTGGCCTTGGCCACCGCCCACGGGATGCGGATGGAGGCGCCCCGGTCCGACGTCCCGTAGCTGAACTTGGTGAAGTGGGCGGTCTCGTGGGCGCCGGTCAGGCGACCCTCGATGCCCACGCCGTAGACGGCGATGTGCTCGTCGATCTTCTTCCCGATGGCCTCGCACCCGGCGATGATGGCGTCCCAGCCGCCGTCCTCGCGCATGGCCTTGGTGGAGAAGTTGGTGTGGGCGCCGGCGCCGTTCCAGTCACCCAGGATGGGCTTGGGCTCGAGCGTGGCGTAGACACCGAAGTCCTCGGCGATCCGGAAGAGCAGCCACCGGGCCACCCACAGGTGGTCGGAGACGTCGAGCGGCGAGAGCACGCCCACCTGGAACTCCCACTGGCCCATCATCACCTCGGCGTTGGTGCCCTCGATGCCGATGCCGGCGTCGATGCAGGCCGCGGTGTGCAGTTCGACGATCTCCCGGCCGGGCATCTTGTCGCCGCCCACGCCGCAGTAGTAGGGGCCCTGGGGTGCCGGGTAGCCGATGGCCGGCCAGCCGAGCGGCCGCCCGTCCTTGAAGAAGGTGTATTCCTGCTCGATCCCGAACATCGGCTCCTGGTCGCCGTACTTCTCGACCACCTCGCGCAGATGGGCCCGGGTGTTGGTCGGGTGCGGGGTGAAATCGGTGAGCTCGACCTCGCACATGACCAACTTGTCGTCCGGACCCCGCAGCGGGTCCGAGACCATGAACACCGGCCGCAGGACGCAGTCCGAGTCGTGACCCAGCGCCTGGTTGGTGCTCGATCCGTCGAATCCCCAGATCCCCGGGTCCTCACCGTCCTTGATGACCTTGGTCTTGCTCCGAAGCAGCGGCGATGGCTCGGTCCCGTCGATCCAGATGTATTCAGCTTGGTAAGGCACATGAACTCCTCTATTGCTCGGTTGCTGTGCTGCTCGCTGCTGCGGTGCTCGCTGCTCGTGCTGCTCGATTGTTCTTGCTGCTTCAGTGCTCCTCAGCGCCCCGGCTCGGACGTGCCTCCGGCCCGGACCTACCACGGGCCGAGCCGCGCCGAGGCTGCAGAGTACAAGGGACAATCCACTATCGCAGCGGGCCATTTCTCCTCCGTTACCCGTCTGTAAACGGAGCATGAACTGAGGGTACCGGCTACCCCGGTGCCGAGCGTACCGGAGGGTCCGGTCGCCGTCCCGGCCGGGCGCGGAACAGGAAAGGCCAGGCAGCGCCACCGGTAGGCTGACGGCATGCCTCACGTGCGCGTGGCCGCGTGCCAGATCAACACCGTGGTCGGCGACCTCGACGGGAACGCCCGCCGGATCGCCGACGCCCTCGACGAGGCCGAGCGAGCCGGGGCCGACCTGGCCGTGTTCCCGGAGCTGACCGTCACCGGCTACCCCCCCGAGGACCTGCTCGGCCGGCCGGCCTTCGTCGCCGACAACCAGGCCGTCTTCGCCCGGATCGCCGCCGCCGGCGGAAACTGCGCGGCGGTGATCGGCTACGTCGACACCGACCCGGCCGGACGCCTGTTCAACACCGCCGCCCTGTGTGCCGGGGGCCGGGTGCTGGGCCGCTACCACAAGCGGCTCCTCCCCAACTACGGGGTCTTCGACGAGCAGCGGTGGTTCGTCCCCGGCGACGGCCCCACGCCCCCCTTCGTGGTGGCCGGCGTGCCCGTCGGGATCACCGTCTGTGAGGACATGTGGTTCCCCCGGGGTCCGATGGTCAGCCAGGCCGCCGCCGGCGCCCGCCTGCTGGTCAACCTCAACGCCTCCCCCTACTCGCGTGGCCGGCGGGAGGAGCGCCTGGCCGTGCTGGGCGAGCGGGTGGCCGAGACGGGCTGCCCCGTCGTCTACGTGAACCAGGTCGGGGGTCAGGACGAACTGGTGTTCGACGGGGCCTCCCTGGTGATGGGGTCCGGGGGCACGGTGGTGGCCTCGGCCGGCCAATTCGTGGAGGAGGTGCTGGTGGCCGATGTGGACGTGGGCCCGGTGGCCCCCGTCGAGCCTCGGGAGGCCGCCCCCGACGGGGTGGTGGTGAGCACCGTCTCCCGCCGGCCGGCGGGAGACGCCGGCCCAGGCCCCGGTGGCCGCCGTGCTCGACCCCGAGGCCGAGGTCTACCAGGCGCTGGTGCTCGGGACCCGCGACTACGTGGGCAAGAACGGGTTCACCGACGCGGTGATCGGGCTCTCCGGAGGCATCGACTCGTCCCTGGTGGCGGCCATCGCCGTCGACGCCCTGGGCCGGGAGCACGTGCACGGGGTGACCATGCCGTCCCGCTACTCGAGCGAGGGCTCGGTGGCCGACGCGGTGACCCTGGCCGCCAACCTGGGGATGGACCTGGCCA
Source organism: uncultured Acidimicrobiaceae bacterium (assembly GCA_963812885.1). GTDB lineage: Bacteria > Actinomycetota > Acidimicrobiia > Acidimicrobiales > RAAP-2 > Bog-756. Next base: position 103,704 of record CAWEWZ010000004.1, read on the forward strand.
CCGCCCCCATCGAGGGTCCCCACCGGGCCCTGGCCACCGCCCTGGACCCGCTGATCCCCGGCGAGCCCGCCGGGCTGACCGACGAGAACCTGCAGTCCCGCATCCGGGGGGTCCTGCTCATGGCCCTGTCCAACGCCAAGGGGTGGATCGTCCTCACCACCGGCAACAAGAGCGAGATGGCCACCGGGTACTCGACCCTGTACGGCGACTCGGCCGGCGGGTTCGCGGTGATCAAGGATGTGCCGAAAACCCTGGTCTACGCCCTGTGCCGCTACAAGAACCGGCAGGCCGGCTTCGATCTGATCCCCGACCCGGTGCTGACCAAGGCCCCGTCGGCCGAACTGCGCCCCGACCAGCGCGACGACGAGTCCCTCCCGCCCTATTCGGTCCTCGACCCGGTGGTGGCCGGCTACGTGGAGGGCGACCGGTCGCCCGACGACCTCATCGCCGCCGGGTACGACCCCGAGGCCGTGGGCCGGGTGGTGGGCCTGGTCGACCGGGCCGAGTACAAGCGCAGGCAGATGCCTCCGGGGGTCAGGATCTCGGCCAAGGCGTTCGGCAAGGATCGGCGGATGCCCATCACCAACCACTACCGGGCCGGGGCGGCCTCGACCGCGTCGGTCGACGCACCGCGCGGGGAGACCCCGGCGATTGTCTGAGTACCTCGATCCGGCGCCCCCGCCGCCGACCAGCCCACTCGAAGCCGATCCGGCGCCCCGGCCGCCGGCCGGCCCGCTCGCAGCCGATCCGGTGCCTGACGGCCTGCCCCTGACCCTCGGGGCCACGGCCGCCCTGGTGGGGGAGTACCGGTGGATCGAGAACGCCCTCTACGGGATGCTCGGGGCCTGGGTCACCGACATGCCCGTGCCCGCCGTGCAGGTCCACCTCGACGGACAGAGCCTCCGCCACGCCTGGCACGCCGACCTGTGGGCCGACCGGCTGCCCGTCTATGCCGGGGCGGACCCCACCGGGCTGACGGTGCCCTCGGCCACCAGTGCGGCGCTGTTCGCCGTGTTGGACGGCCATGCGCCGGCGACGGGCGCCCCCGGCTCGACCTGGCCCCCGGCCGAGGAGGAGCCCAGCGGCCGTCCGGGGGCCCTGCCCAGGCTGGCCGGCCTCTACCGGGTGCTGCTTCCACGCCTGGTGACCAGCTACGAGCGCCACCTGCGGGCGACGGGCCCGGTCACCGACGGGCCGGTGGCCAGGGCCCTGCAGCTGGTGCTCAACGACGAGATCGCCGACTGGCACGCCGGCGAGCGCCTGGTGGAGCGCCTGATGACCCGGCCCCACGACGTCGCCGCCGTCCACGAGTTCCTCCAGCGCCTCGAGATCGCCGTGGTCGGGGCCGGCGCCCGCTCCGGCCTGGTCGTTTTCCCCGACGCCGTGCCGGAGGACTGAACCCCCGGAATTGTCCCTCGCCACCGGCCCTGTCGCTCGGAGGGCTTGACGCGTCCGGTAAACTTCGAAAGCAGCAATCGTTGCGCCCGAAAACGCCGGACCCGAATCAGAGAACACCGATTTCGTCGGTGGTACTGCGCGAGGGTCGGCCGTCCCCCACCTCGTGGGGAAAACGAAGGACCTGGTGAAGTTGGCAAAGGAGCGCCTCGAGCGAGACGACGAAGATCTGGTTCGGTTGTATCTGACCGACATCGGCCAGTATCCGTTGTTGACCAAGGACGACGAGGTTCGCTTGGCCCAGGCCATCGAAGCCGGTCGGGAAGCGGATGCGCAACTGGCGGCGGCACCGAAGGGCCTGACCCCGGCCAAGAAGCGGGAGCTGCGCCGGACCACCCTCCAGGGTGAGGGTGCCCAGCAGACCTTCGTGCAGTCCAACCTCCGGTTGGTGGTGTCCATCGCCAAGAAGTACCAGGCCTCGGGCCTGCCTCTGCTCGACCTCATCCAGGAGGGCAACCTGGGCCTGATGCATGCCGTCGAGAAGTTCGACTGGCGCAAGGGTTTCAAGTTCTCCACCTATGCCACCTGGTGGATCCGCCAGGCCATCACCAGGGGCATCGCCAACACGGGCCGGACCATCCGGCTGCCGGTCCACGCCGGCGACACCCTGGCCCGGGTGCAGAAGGCGCAGGCCCGCCTCGAGCTCAAGTACGGACGCCCGGCCACGCTGGCCGAGCTGGGCGCCGAGGTCGAGATGCCCGAGGACAAGTTGGTGGAGGCCCTCCGGTTCCGGGCCGAACCGCTCTCTTTGTCGGAGCCCCTGCGGGAGGACGGCGACGCCGAGCTCGGCGACGTGGTCGAGGACCGTTCGGCCGAATCGCCCTTCGAGGTGGCCGCCGTCTCGCTGCTCCCCGAGGAGATCGGGCGGCTGCTCTCGCCGCTCGACGAGCGTGAGCGCGAGATCCTCCGGCTCCGTTTCGGTCTCGACCGGGGCGAGCCCCGCACCCTCGAAGAGGTGGGCGAGCACTTCAACCTGACCCGCGAGCGCATCCGTCAGATCGAGGCCCGGGCCATGTCGAAGTTGCGCCATCCCTCGTCGGACACCGGGGCACGCGATCTCCTGACCGTCTGAGTCGGCGCGCGCGCAGCGAGCCGGGTCGGCCACGGTCCGGGAGCGCGGACGCGATCGGACCGGTTACCATCTCTGCTCATGAAGAAGCTTCTGATCCTCGCCATCATCGTTGCCCTGGGTGTCGTCGCCGCCAAGCGGCTCCGTCCTTCCTGAGCAACCCGGGGCCGCCCGACAGAGTCGGGCGCCTGACAGAGACGGTTACCGCTGGGGCCGTCGGGCCAGCCGCCAGGCGACCAGCGCGCCCGCAGTGGCGGCGGCGGTGACACCGGCCGCGGCGGCGGTCATCGACCAACTGGGAACGCTGACCCTGTCGCGCAACCGGACCGGCTTGGTGAACTGCATGACCTCCCAGTCGCGCTCGGCGGGCCACTTTGGCCAGGACCCGGTCGGGATTGACGGCCACCGGGTGGCCGACCGCCTCGAGCATGGGCAGGTCGGTGTAGGAATCCGAGTACGCCGAGGACTCCTCGAGGTCGAGTCCCTCCTGGCGGGCCAGTTCCTGGATGGCCTCGGCCTTGAACGGGCCGTAGGCGTAGAACTCCATCTCCCCGGTGTAGCGGCCCTCCTCGTCGACCACCGGGCGGCTGGCGATGGCCCCGTCCACCCCCAGGTGTTCGGCCAGCGGGGCCACGATCACCTCCGGCGATGCCGAGACCAGGTACACCTTGTAGCCGGCGGCCCGGTGGGCCTCGATCAGATCGAGGGCCTCGGCGTAGATGATCGGCTCCACCGTCTCTTCGAGGGCCTCGCGCACGATCTCCTTGATCTGGTCGTGCTCCCACCCCTTGGTCAACATGAGCATCGATTCGCGGATCCGGGCCAGCTTCTGCTCGCTGGCCCCGAGGTGGAGGTAGATGATCTGGCCGACCAGCGCCCGGGCCACCAGGCGCCGGTTGATCAGACCGCCCCGGTAGAGCGGCCGGCCGAAGGCGGGAATCGACGCCTTGGCGATCACCGTCTTGTCGAGATCGAAGAACGCGGCCCGCATCATGTCAACGGCCCACCAACAACTGCTGGACCACATCCTCGGCATCCGAGGTCACCAGGACGAGCACCTCGTCGCCGATGGCCAGTCGGGTGTCGCCCCGGGGCACGATGAGGCGGTCGTCCCGCACCACCGCCACCACCGTGGCCGCCCGGGGCACGCCGAGGTCGGCCAGCGACACGCCGGCGGCCGGCGAGTCGTCGGCCAGGGTGACCTCGACCAGATGGGCGTTCCCGCCCTCGAAGCGGAGCAGTCGGACCAGGCTGCCGACCGACACCGCCTCTTCGACCAGGGCGGTGAGCAACTGGGGGGTGGACACCGACACATCCACTCCCCAGCTCTCGTTGAACAGCCACTGGTTCTTCGGGTGGTTGACCCGGGCCACCACCCGGGGGACGGCGAACTCCTGCTTGGCCAACAGGGAGATGACCAGGTTGTCCTCGTCGTCGCCGGTGGCGGCGACCACCACGTCGACCGTCGGACAACCCGGCGGCGTCGAGCGAGGAGACCTCGCAGGCGTCGGCCACCACCCAGGTGATGTCGAGTTCGTCCCGGATCCGGGCCACCAGATCGGGGTCCTGCTCGATGACCAGCACGTCGTGACCCGCCGTCGTGGAGGTCGGAGGCGATGGCGGTCCCCACGCTGCCCGCTCCGGCGATGGCCACTTTCACGACGGCTCCCGTTGCTTGATGCCGTCGGCGCCCACGCCGGCGCCGGTGCCGTTGCCGGCCTTGGGCGGGACGGCGGCGTGGGTGCCCTCGAGCCGGGAGCGGAGCCGCTCCAGGGCGGTGTCGGACACCATCAGGTGGAGGACGTCCCCGTCCTGGCCGACCAGATCGTCGAAGTCGAGACGGGCCACGCCGGCCCGGGTCACCGCCACCACGGTGACCTCGCCGGGTTTGGACAGATCGACCAGACGCTTGCCCGCCCACCGCTCGGGCAGCTCGCGCTCGACCAGGGACAGGGTCCCGGTCGGGTCCGACCACTCGGGTTCGAGCTCGCCGGGCACCAGCCGCCGGTGGACCTGGTCGATGGTCCACGACACGGTGGCCACGGTGGGGATTCCCAGGCGCAGGTAGATCTGGGCCCGCCGCGGGTCGTAGATGCGGGCCACCACGTTGGGGATCTCGTAGGTCTCGCGGGCGATCCGGGCCGTCAGGATGTTCGAGTTGTCACCGCTGGTCACCGCGGCCAGGGACGATGCCTCGTCGGCCCGGGCCCGGTCGAGGTCGTCGCGGTCGAAGCCCGAACCCACGATGGTGGTCCCGGGCCAGTCGGCGGGGAGCCTCCGGAAGGCCTTGGGGTTCCGGTCGATGATGGCCACCGAGTGGCCCTGCTCGACCAGCCCGACGCCCAGTCCGGAACCGACCCGGCCACAACCCACGATGATGACGTGCACCCGAACCATGCAACACGCAACGCCGGGTGATCACAACTCACCCCCCCGATCCGGCGCCCCCGACCGGGCCGCCAGGGTGAGTTCGGATCGACGCTGTGGCCGTGGCGGTGGCCGGTTCGGCCCGGCGCCCATGATTTACTGAGGGGGTGGACCCATCGGTGACCGGAGGCGTGGATCCGGTCTCTCCGACCGTGGACGGGCCGGTGCGACGGCCCCTACCCGAGTTGGCCAAGACCGTCGTCCCCGGGAGCCGGCGAGCGCCGGTCGCCACACCGTCGGGCGGCGTGGACCTCCCCGAGACGCTGCGCTACCGCCTGAAGAACGTCCTCCTCGGGCCCCCCATCGCGTCGGACCGCCAGTCGTCGGAGCGCCTGGGCAAGCCCACCGCCTTGGCCGTCCTCTCCTCGGACGTCATCTCCTCGTCGGCCTACGCCACCGAGCAGATGCTCATCCCCCTGGTCATCGCCATCGGGGCGGCGGCGTACTCGTTGGTCATCCCGGTGACCATTGCCGTGATCTTCGTGCTGCTGTTCGTCACCCTCTCCTACCTCGAGGTGGTCAAGGTCTACACGAAGGCCGGCGGCGCCTACGTCGTGAGCCGCGAGAATTTCGGCGGGACGATCGCCCAGATCGCCGCCATGTCCCTGCTCATCGACTACACGCTGACGGTGGCGGTGTCGGTGGCCGCCGGGGTGTCGGCCATCACCTCGGTCTTCCCCGGGCTGAGACCCCACACCACCCAGATCGCCATCGCCCTGGTGATCCTGCTGGCCTACGGGAATCTGCGCGGCATCCGAGAAGCGGGCCGGGTGTTCGCCGTCCCCACCTACTTCTTCATCGTCAACATGGTGGCGCTGATGGCCGTGGGGCTCTACCGGGCGGTCGACGGCACCCTCCACGCCCACGCCATCGTCGGCCAGGGCACCGCCGGCAACCCGACGGTCCACATCGGGAGCCCGGCGAGCGGCCTGCTCTACGGCGCCACCATCTTCGTGGTCCTGCGGGCGTTTGCCTCCGGGTGGTTCGGCCCTCACCGGTACCGAGGCCATCTCCAACGGCGTGAGCATCTTCCGGCGACCCGAGTCCCGCAACGCCCGGATCACCATGGTCCTGATGGCGACGATCCTCGGTTCGCTGGTGCTCGGTGTGTCCCTCCTGGCCTCGGTGACCCACCCGGTGCCCTTCCAGTCGGGTACGCCCACGGTCATCTCCCAGATCGCCAAGTTCGTCTACGGCACCAGCGGACTGGGCAACCTGTTCTACGGGATGCTCCAGGTGGGGACCACGCTGATCCTGATTCTGGCCGCCAACACCAGCTTCACCGGGTTCCCCTTCCTGGCCAGCTTCGCCGCCGAGGACTCGTATCTGCCCCGCCAGCTGACAAAGCGGGGCCACCGACTGGTCTTCTCCACCGGAATCATCGTCCTCACCGTCGTCTCCATCATCTTGCTGTGGCTCACCCAGGCCAAGGTGGACAAGCTCATCCCGCTCTACGCCATCGGCGTGTTCACCGGCTTCACCATGGCCGGGGCCGGCATGGCCAAATACCACCTCAGCCACCGCGAGGACCACTGGAGACGCCGGCTGGCCATCAACGGGACCGCCTCGGTGCTCTCCTTCGTCGTCCTGATCATCATCGCCGTCTCCAAGTTCACCGAGGGGGCCTGGGTCATCCTGATCATCCTCCCCCTCGGTGTCCTCTCCCTCCTCGCCCTCCACCGCCAGTACGCCGACGAGGAGCAGCAGCTCGAAGTGGGGGCGGCCGAGGCGGCCGAGGCCCCGGTGCTCAACCGGCACACGGTGATCGTGCTGGTCGACCGGTTGGACATGGCCACCGCCCGGGCGCTGCAGTACGCCAGGACCCTGCATCCGGACGAGCTCCGCGCTGTGCACTTCACCCTGGACGACCAGGTGTCGGCCGAGCTCGAGTCGGAGTGGGGCCGCCTCGGCCTGGCCAGGCTCCCTCTCGACGTCGAGGAGTGCGAGGACAGGAGACTGACCCGGGCCGCCCTGGAGATGGCGGCCGAGACGGTGGCCGACGGTCAGACCGAGCTGACCATCCTGTTGCCCCGCCGCGGTTTCGCCGCCGGATGGCATCGGCTGCTCCACGACGGGACGGCCGACGAGATCGCCGCCGCCGTGGGCCAGCTCGCCCATGTCAACGCAACCGTCGTGCCCTATCAGCTCACCGGGGGTTGGTTCTCCCGCCGGCGCGAGTGGCGGCGGGACCAGAACGGGTCGGCCTCGCTGAAGACGCCGGCGCGCCCGACGAGGGCGGCCCGGGCCGCGGACCGGGCCTCGGACCGCGAGGCGGCGGCCCGAGCGGCCTTCGACCGGACCGCGTTCGGCGAGCGTGGGCGGGGGACGACGCCGATCGGCGAGGCCCAGTGGCGGACCCGGGTGCGGGTGGCCGGTCGGATCAAGTCGGTCCGGGTCCAGCCGAGGGCCGGTACCTCCAACCTCGAGTGCATCCTGGCCGACGACTCCGGCAAATTGCTCCTCGTGTTCCAGGGCCGCCGCCGCATCCCCGGCATCCAGCCCGGAGCCCGGCTGGTGGTCGAGGGGATGGTGGGCGACTGGGCCCGCCGCCAGGCCATCCTCAACCCCGACTACGAGCTCATCGCCGGCCCCGAGGCGGGTGAGGAGCCGACCTGACCGGTGCCCCGGAAGGGGCTCAGGATCGGCCCGGGCACGGCTTCCGGCCTGGCTTCCTTGCCCAATGACCCAATTTGTCAGTATCTTCTGGCCCCATTGCCGGGTTTGGCGTGCCGTGACGGCGCGCCCCGGGTTACGGCCACACGGCCGAGGCCTCGCAGGGGGACGGTGTCCTTGACGTCTGCGGTGGGTCGCGGTCGCAGAAGCCGACTGTCAACGATTTCTGACCAAGACGATTCTGTCCACGCAGCACACCGAAGGGAGCCTCACCGATGACCCACCTCCTGGCTGAAGGGGGTTACCAGATCTTCTCGCTCCACAACAGTGAGAAGACCTGGCTGTACTTCGCACTTCTCTGTGCGGTGGCTTCCATCGTGGTGGCTCTCCTCCTGGTGCGGGGGGTGCTCGCCGCCGACCAGGGTACGGCCTCGATGAAGGACATCGCCAAGGCCATCCAAGAGGGCGCCGAGGCCTTCCTGGCCCGGCAGTTCAAGACCATCGGGATCATCATCATCCCGCTGGCCGTGCTCATCTTCTTCACCGCCTCCAAGGTGACCCACACCGCGTACTCGTGTGTCGGGGTGGCGACCAGCACGTCGTTCCACGCCGGCTGCATCGCCCACACGGTCACCGACCTCACCTTCGCCCAGGCCGGCATCTACCGGGTCATCTGCTTCCTGGCCGGCGCCCTGTGCTCGGGGCTGACCGGGTTCATCGGGATGAGCCTGGCCGTGCGGGGCAACGTCCGCACCGCGGCCGCCGCCCGTGAGGGCAAGATGGCCCCCGCCCTCAAGGTGGCCTACCGGACCGGGGCCATCACCGGCCTGCTGTGCGTCGGGCTCGGCCTGCTCGGGGCCACGGTGATCGTGCTGGTGTTCCAGAACACCGCCACCTCGGTACTCATCGGCTTCGGCTTCGGGGCCTCGCTCCTGGCCCTGTTCATGCGGGTGGGCGGCGGCATCTTCACCAAGGCCGCCGACGTGGGCGCCGACCTGGTGGGCAAGGTCGAAGCCGGCATCCCCGAGGACGACCCCCGCAATGCGGCCACCATCGCCGACAACGTGGGCGACAACGTCGGCGACTGTGCCGGGATGGCCGCCGACCTGTTCGAGTCCTACGTGATCACCATCATCGCCGCCATCATCCTCGGGGTGACCGCCTTCAGCTCCATCGGCCGGAGCGGGGACGCGGCCAAGACGGTGATCTTCCCGATCGCCATCCCGGCCATCGGCATCCTGGCCACCATCATCGGCGTCTTCGTGGTCCGGGCCGGCAAGAACGACAAGAACGCCATGGCCCCCATCAACCGGGGGGTGTGGACGGCGGCCATCCTGACCATCGGCGGCTCGGCCATCGTGGCCGGCGCCTACCTCCACTACTGGAAGGCGTTCTACGCCGTACTCACCGGCGTGATCCTCATGCTGGTGGCCAGCCAGATCACCGAGCACTTCACCTCCACCGAGCGCGGCCCGGTGAAGGAGGTGGCCGAGACGGCCCGCACCGGACCGGCCACCCTGACCCTGGCCGGTCTGGCCCTCGGCCTCGAGTCGTCGGTGTGGGCCATCATCGCCATCGTGCTGGCCATCGCCGTCTCCATCGGCCTGGGGGGCGGGAACATCGAGCTGACCCTCTACCTGGTGGCCCTCACCGGCATCGGGCTCCTGTCCACGGCCGGGATGATCGTCTCCGAGGACAGCTTCGGCCCGGTGTCCGACAACGCCGCCGGCGTGGCCGAGATGTCCGGGGAGTTCACCGGTGAGGCCGAGCGGGTCATGGTCAGCCTCGACGCGGTGGGCAACACCACCAAGGCGGTGACCAAGGGGGTGGCCATCGGCTCCGCCGTCATCGCCTCGGTGGCCCTGTTCGCCTCCTTCATCGAGACCATCGGCGAGCAGCTCAAGCTGCCCCAGCTCGGCAATGCCCTCTTCAACCTGCCGGAGACCTCGATCAACGTCTCCCACCCGACGACGTTCATCGGGATCCTGATCGGTGGCTCGATCGCCTTCATCTTCTCCGCCCTGGCCATCCGGGCGGTGGGCCGGTCGGCCGGCACCGTGGTCCAAGAGGTGCGCCGCCAGTTCCGCGAGCACCCGGGCATCATGGACTACACCGAGAAGCCGGAATACGGGAAGGTCATCGCCATCTGCACCACGGCGTCCCAGCGGGAGCTGGCCACCCCGGCCCTGCTGGCCATCCTGTCCCCGGTCATCGTCGGCTTCGGCATCAACTACTTCGCCCTGGGCGCGTTCCTGGTCGGGGCCATCCTCACCGGACAGCTCATGGCCAACTTCCTGTCCAACTCGGGTGGGGCCTGGGACAACGCCAAGAAGTACATCGAGGACGGCCACGAGGGGGGCAAGGGGTCCGAGGCCCACAAGGCGGCGGTCATCGGGGACACCATCGGCGACCCGTTCAAGGACACCGCCGGCCCGGCCCTCAACCCGCTGATCAAGGTGATGAACCTGGTCTCGCTGCTCATCCTCCCGGCCATCATCTCGCTGCGCCACCACACCGGTGCCCGGCTGGGCATCGCCGGGGCTGCGTTGGTGGTCCTCCTGATCGCCATCGCCTTCTCCAAGCGGAAGACCGAGTCGATGGACAGTGAGCTTCCCCCCGCCGAAACGGCAGCCCTCGACGAGGCCGCTACGGTGGCCATGGAGTCTTCACACGACTGAGGCGCCCTCCACCGAGCTCCTGAGCACCCGGTGGCGGCTCCGCGGGGTTGACAACTCCTCTCCCCACCGTTCACCCTGAGGCCAAAGCCATGGCACCCACCGACCTGACAGAGACGCTCGACGAGGAATCCGGAACCGGCAACGGTGCCGGCGGCGGCACCCGGGCCCGCTCGGGCGCGAAACCCCTGGTCATCGTCGAATCGCCGGCCAAGGCCAAGACGATCGCCGGCCTCCTCGGCTCCGGACTACGTGGTGGAGTCCTCCATCGGCCACATCCGGGACCTGCCCCGCCGGGCCGACGAGGTCCCGGCCGCCTACAAGGGCGAGGCGTGGTCCCGCCTGGGCGTGGACGTGGACAACGGGTTCAAGCCGCTCTACGTGGTCTCGGCGGAGAAGAAGTCGCAGGTGGCCAAGTTGAAGCAGTTGGTCAAGCAGGCCAGCGAGGTCTATCTGGCCTCGGACGAGGACCGCGAGGGCGAGTCGATCGCCTGGCACCTCCTCGAGGTGCTCGCACCCCGGGTACCGGTCAAGCGGATGGTCTTCCACGAGATCACCCGCCCGGCCATCGAGCGGGCGGTCAACGAGTGGCGGGATCTCGACCGACGACTGGTCGACGCCCAGGAGGCCCGCCGGATCCTCGACCGGCTCTACGGCTACGAGGTGTCGCCGGTCCTGTGGAAGAAGATCATGCCGAGGCTGTCCGCCGGACGGGTCCAGAGCGTGGCCACCCGGATGGTGGTCGAGCGGGAGCGGGCCCGGATGGGGTTCCGCTCCGCCGGGTGGTGGGGGATCGACGCCAACTTCACCGTGCCCGAGGCGACCCGGACCGCGGAGGGGACGCCCCGTTCGTTCACCGCCTCGCTGGTGGGGGTGGACGGCGTGGCCCTGGCCTCGGGCCGCGACTTCGACGACAGCGGGAACCTGACCTCACCCGGTTCGGTGGTGGTGCTGGCCGAGGCCGAGGCCCGGTCGTTGGCCGCCGGACTGGCCGATGTCCCGTTCGCGGTGAAGTCGATGACCCACAAGCCGTTCCGCCGGTCCCCGTCGGCCCCGTTCATGACCTCGACCCTGCAGCAGGAGGCGGGGCGCAAGCTCCGGTTCAGCTCCAAGCGGGCCATGCAGATCGCCCAACGGCTCTACGAGGACGGGTGGATCACCTACATGCGGACCGACTCGACCACGCTGTCGAGCGAGGCCCTGTCGGCGGCCCGGGCCCAGGCCTCCGCCCTGTACGGAGCGGAGTACGTCCCGGCCCAGCCGAGGCGTTACGAGCGCAAGGTGAAGAACGCCCAGGAGGCCCACGAGGCCATCCGGCCGGCCGGCGAGTCCTTCCGGACCCCCGACGAGGCGGCCCGCTCCCTGTCGGGAGACGAGTTCCGCCTCTACGACCTGATCTGGAAGCGCACGGTGGCTTCGCAGATGGCCGACGCCACCGGCACCAGCGCCCAGGTCCGCCTGGTCGGGACCTCGGTGGCCCAGGGCGACCAACCGGCCCGGGAGGCCGAGTTCTCGGCGTCGGGCAAGGTCATCCAGTTCCCGGGGTATCTCCGGGCCTACGTCGAGGGCGAGGACGATCCCGAGGCCGAGCTGGCCGATCGCGAGGTCCATCTGCCTCCGATGGCCGAGGGCGATCAGGTGACCGTCGACGACCTCGAGCCGGGGTCGCACGCCACCCAACCGCCGGCCCGGTACACCGAGGCGTCGCTGGTCAAGGCCATGGAGGAGCTGGGCGTGGGCCGGCCGTCCACCTACGCCAGCGTGATCGCCACCATCCTCGACCGGGGCTACGTCTGGAAGAAGGGCACCGCCCTCGTCCCGTCGTTCACCGCCTTCGCCGTGGTCGGGCTGCTGGAGCGCTACTTCGCCGACCTGGTCGACTACGGGTTCACCGCCTCGATGGAGGACGATCTCGACGCCATCGCCTCGGGGGACGAGGAGTCCCTACCCTGGTTGACCCGCTTCTACTTCGGGAGCGACGGCGTCAACGGTGACGCGGCCCCGACGCCGGGCAACGGGAAGGTGCTCGAGCCGGCCGACGCCGGCCACCCGCGGGGCCTCGGCCTCAAGCGGGAGGTCAGCACCTACCTCGGGGAGATCGACGCCCGCGAGATCAACTCGATCCCCATCGGCGTCGGGTCCGACGGCCAGGACATCGTGGCCCGGGTGGGCCGGTACGGGCCGTACCTGCAGCGCGGGGAGGACCGGGTGTCGGTCCCCGAGGACCTGGCCCCCGACGAGCTCACCGTCGAGCGGGCCGAGGCCCTGCTCGAGGCGCCCTCGTCCGACCGGGTCCTCGGCGAGGATCCCGAGACCGGTCTTCCGGTTCAGGTCCGGGCCGGACGGTTCGGCCCCTACGTGCAGCTCGGCGAGTTGGTGGAGGGTGGCCCGAAGCCACGCACCTCGTCGTTGTTCGGGTACATGTCGCCGGCGACGATCACCTTCGAGCAGGCCCTCGATCTGTTGCGCATCCCCCGGGTGGTGGGGACCGATCCCCAGACCGGCGAGGAGATCGTCGCCCACAACGGCAAGTTCGGTCCCTATCTGAAGCGGGGCACCGACACCCGCAGCCTGGTCAACGAGGACCAGATCCTGTCGGTGACCGTGGACGAGGCCCTGGCCCTGTTCGCGCAGCCCAAGGCCCGGGGAGGCCGCAATGCCAAGGGCCCGCTCCGCGACATGGGGGCCGATCCCGACACCGGGCTGGCCATGGTGGTCAAGGACGGACGGTTCGGTCCCTATGTGACCGACGGCACCACCAACGCCTCCCTGCGGAGGGGCGACGACGTCGAGTCCCTCACCGTGGAGCGTGCCGCCGAGCTGCTGGCCGAGCGGCGGGCGGCCGGGCCGCCGACCAAGAAGAAGGCGGCGAAGAAGAAGGCGGCGGCCAAGAAGGCCGCGGCCAAGAAGGCGCCGGCCAAGAAGACCACGGCCAAGAAGGCGCCGGCCAAGAAGGCGGCCACGGCCAAGGCGGCCACGGCCAAGAAGGCCCCGGCAGCCAAGGCTGGGACCGGCTCCGGCGACGAGGACCAGTAGTCGAGGGTGGGCGATGGCCGACGGGGTCGCCTGATCGCGCTCGAGGGAATCGACGGTTGCGGGAAGTCCACCCAGGCCCGGCTGCTGGCCGAGCGGCTGGGCGCCCTCTTGACCTTCGAACCGGGCGCCACCAGGTTGGGATCCGCCCTCCGTCAGCTTCTCCTCGGCGGAGATCAGCCTCCGGTCAGCGAGCGGTCCGAGGCGCTGCTGATGGCGGCCGACCGGGCCCAGCACCTCGCCGAGGTGGTGACGCCCGGCACTCGATGCCGGAACCTGGGTGGTGACCGATCGGTTCTCCGCCTCCACCCTGGCCTACCAGGGGTGGGGGCGTGGCCTCGACCACGACCAGCTGGCCCGGCTGATCCGGTGGGCCACCGGAGGACTCGAACCGGACCTGAACGTGCTCATCGATGTCCCGGTGGCGTTGGCATCACACCGCCGGAGCGGCAGCGCTGGCGACCGGCTCGAGGTCGAGGGCGACGGATTCCAGCAACGGGTGGCCGACGGGTACCGGTGCCTGGTCGCAGAGGCGGCGACGCCCTGGTTGGTGGTCGACGGCACCGGGTCGGAGGCCGAGGTGGCGGCCGCGGTGTGGTCGGGGGTCGGCGACATCCTCGGCCCCGGGCCGGGTGGCGGTGGCCGGCATGGGTGAGCCGGAGATGACCGAGGCCGTCGATCCCTCGTCGGTACCGGTGCCCGCCCTGTTCGACGGAGTGGTGGGCCAACCGAGGGCGGTGGCCCAGTTGACCGCCGCGGCGCGGCATCCGGTGCACGCCTACCTCCTGCACGGTCCACCGGGGTCCGGCAAGCTGGCCGCGGCGCGAGGCATGGCGGCTGCGCTCCTCTGTCCGCAGGGCGGGTGCGGGGAGTGCAACACCTGCCGGCGGGCCCTGGCCGGAACCCACCCGGACCTGGTGGTGGTGGAGCGGACCGGCGCCGCCCTCGATGTCGACGAGGCGCGGGGAATCGTCACCCGGGCCCAACGGCGACCCCTCGAGTCGTCCCGTCAGGTGCTCGTGGTCACCGATGTGCATCTGGCCGTCAAGGCCGCGCCCGCTCTGCTCAAGACGGTGGAAGAGCCGCCTCCCTCGACCGTGTTCATCCTGGTGGCCGACGACCTCCCGCCGACACTGGCCACCATCGTGAGCCGGTGCCTGCTGGTCCCGTTCGACCCGGTTCCCGATGCCGCGGTGGTCGACTTGCTGGTGGCCCGCGGGGTCGAGCCTGGCCACGCCGAGTCGGTGGCCCGGGCCTCTGGAGGACGCCTCGACCGGGCCCTCCTGCTGATCAGCGACGCCGGGTTCGCAGCCCGTCAGGACCAATGGCGGGCGGTACCCTCCCGTCTGGACGGCACCGGTGCGGTGGCGGCCGAGATGTCGAACGAACTCCTGGCCTCGGTGGACGAGGGGTTGGCCCCGTTGCGTGAGCTGCACACCCAGGAACTCGCCACGCTGGCCGAGCAGGCCGAGCTGATGGGGGCCAAGGGCGTCCAGGGGCGGAGGCAGATCGAGGACCGGCACAAGCGGGAGGAACGGAGATGGCGGACCGAGGATCTGCGCTTGGGCTTGGCCATCCTGGCCGGGATGTTCCGCGACCGGCTGGTGGCGGTGACCGAGTCCGGCCCTACGGCGGGCACGCCGGGCGGGGCCAGCGAAAGTCATCGGGCGGTGCGGCAGATCGAGGCGATCGACCGGGCGTCGGAGGCACTCGGGCGCAACGTCAACGAGTCCCTGCTGATGGACTCGCTGATGGTCGAGCTGTCGGGGATGACCGAATGAGCGGGACGGGCCGGTCGGGCCGGCTGCGCGGATGCTCGACCACCGAAGTCCGGGACGGTTGTCATCCAGGGCGACGTCGCCGTTCGGATAGCCTGGCTCACCGCGCCTGGGTAGCTCAGTCGGTAGAGCAACGCACTCGTAATGCGTAGGTCAGGAGTTCGATTCTCCTCCCAGGCTCCAGTGAAGAGACTGGTTTTTCTGGAAGGGCCTTTGCCGCCCGACGACCTGTTAGTGAGGACCTCTGGACCGCAACAAGGTCTCGAGATCCGAGACACGGAACGAATGGTCCTCGAGCTCCGAGAGAACACCTCGGTCGAGGAGGTCGCCCAGCGCCTGCTCATACCAGTACATGCTGGCAACCTCTTCGCCGGCATCTGGTTGCTCGGGAGGATCAGGCAATGCCACCGACTCGGCCACGAGATCCCACGAAGAAGCGAGATCGTCCGGCGACAGGGTCAGTGCTGCTCCCGGGACGATTGACCTTCCGCTCTGCGAGCAGTTCGAGCACGGAGGCGAGAAGTGCTCCGGAGAAGTCGTCCGAGCGCTCGAAATTGGTCATGATGGGCCGTCCCTACCCTCGGTCTTCTCGTCCTCGGGACGAGCCCGACCGACAAGGATCGCTCCTGCACGCTTCGTGCTGGGCCGCAAGTAACGCCAGCGGACAGGTCGACGTGCTCGCTCACGGAGAGAACCTACGTGGATCGCCAATCTTCAGCAAGAGCCGCCCGACCGAAGGTGCCGGGTCCGGGCGTGGCCTCGCCATCGAGTCCGACGGCTACACCCGGACAGGGCCACCGGAACGCACGTCCCAGTCGATAGGTCGACTGGATCGAACATACGTTCGTAACCCGGGCTACAGTGAGTCTGTGACGACCACGATCGCGTCCGAGGCCCCGCAATGGGCAAAGGGACTGAACGAGGAGCAGCGAAAGGCCGTCGACCACGAGGGTGGCCCCCTGCTGATCGTGGCCGGTGCCGGTACCGGCAAGACCCGGACGCTGGTGAGCCGGCTGGCCCGACTCCTCGATGACGGGGTGGCGCCCGAGAGGATCCTGCTGGTCACGTTCAGTCGCCGTGCGGCGGCGGAATTGATTCGGCGGGCGGGACAGATCGCCGATCCTGCTTCAGCAAGGCGGGTGGAGGCGGGGACATTTCATTCGGTTGCCCATCGTGTCCTGCGCCGGTATCGGGCAGCTCTCGGCTTGGCCGACGGTTTCAGCGTGCTCGATCCGGGCGACGTCCGCGACCTGATCGGCCTGGTTCGCTCACCGATCGCCGCCAGTGCCCGCCATCGGTTTCCCCGTACGGAGACGGTCACGGCGATCTACTCCCGGGTCGTGAGTAGTCAGGTGGCGCTCGAGGACACTGTTCTCCGCACCTTCCCTTGGTGCGCAGACGACATCGAAGGTCTGAGTGCGATCTTTTCGGCCTATACCGAACGAAAGCGAGCACAACACCTCCTGGACTTCGAGGACCTGCTGTTGCACTGGCGTGCCGCGGTTCTCGATCGCGATGTCGGCCCGGTGCTCGCCGCGGGCTTCGATCATGTGCTCGTTGACGAGTATCAAGATACGAGCGTCGTTCAGGCGGACATCCTGCGGGCCCTCCGGTCCAGGGATGCTCGCCTCACCGTGGTGGGCGACGACGCGCAGGCCATCTACTCGTTTCGGGCCGCCACGGTTCGCAATATCTTGGACTTTCCCACCCACTTTCCCGGCGCCACGACGATCACGCTGGAGCAGAATTACCGTTCAACCGGTCCCATACTCGACCTCGCCAACGCGGTGATCGCTCATGCCGGGGAGGGATATCGAAAGCAACTGTGGAGCGAGGACGGTGGCGGAGTACGTCCCGTTCTGGCCACCTGCCCGGACCAGCAGAGCCAGGCCGAGGCCGTGTGCCACACCATCCTGGAACACCATGAGTCGGGAACTGCCTTGAAGGACCAGGTCGTCCTGTTCCGCACCTCTCACCACAGTGATCTGCTCGAGGTTGAGCTCGGACGGCGCAATATCCCGTTTGTGAAGTTCGGCGGGCTCCGGTTCCTCGAAGCCGCCCATGTCCGCGACCTGCTCGCCGCCCTCCGCATCGTTGGGAACCCATGGGACGAACTGGCGTGGATGCGGGTTCTGCAGATGGCCGACGGAGTCGGACCAGGGTCAGCGAACCGGATGGTGGAGGCCCTCGGTGTACGAACTCCGGACCAGGGTGGTCCGAACCCTCTGGCTGTAGTTCTGTTCGAATCCGACGGGAGAACGGAGCGTGCGCCGATCGGTGGAGGATCTGACTCGGATGGCCGCTGGACTCGGCTGCATGCCGTGAATCCGGACTTCCTCCGGGAGCTCAAGTGGAGGCACTGCGCCACGCCCTCGAGCCGATGATTCGACGCCGCTACGACCATCCCGAGCCCCGACTCGCCGATCTCGACGCCCTGGCCGGTCTGGCATCCGCCTATGCCAACAGCGAAGGCTTCATTGCCGACCTCACCCTCGATCCGCCGGCCTCGACCGGGGACCTGGCCGGAAAGCCGACCCTGGACGACGACTGGCTCACACTTTCCACCGTGCATTCGGCCAAGGGAGGGGAGTGGGCCGTGGTCCACCTGATCCATGCGGCCGACGGGGCCTTTCCGTCCGATCTGGCTACGGGTGACAAGGAGAGCGTGGATGAGGAGCGTCGGCTCTTCTACGTGGCACTGACCCGGGCCCGAAAGCACCTGCATATATATGCGCCGTTGCGCTATCACCACGGAGATCCGGCTGGCTGGACCGACAAGCACAGCTATGCCCAACGGACGCGCTTCCTCCCACCGAGCGTGGATGAGCTCTTGGACCACAGAGCCATCCGCAGTGCGATCGATCTCTCCGTCCCCGCCGCCACCATTCCGGTCTCCAGTGCGGTCGACACTGAGCTCCGCGGGCTCTGGTGACCACAACAGCAGAATGAAGACCACCATTCGTTCTGCCCATCTGCCCGGGCGGTGGGCTCCAGCTCAGAGCCACCTTTTCCTCCTGCGACTGTGAACAGGCCTCTGCCCCGGCCGCCGATGCCACCATCCGGCCACCGGTGATGCGGGACCCCCGCGTCCGCCTGTGTCGTCAACGGATCATCGCCGCCGAGGACGAGGTGCGAGCGATGGCCCGGGCCCTCATGACCCCCTCCCCGTCCCGGCCCGTGGAGTTGCCATGGTGAACCAGCTGCCGGGCGGCGGAGCGGGACCCCTGTACAATCCCGACTCGGCGATTGACGTGCCACCTGGTGGCCGCGGGTTACGTCCGCCGGGCCTCGGGATTGGCGACCGGACTCGCTCGCCCCGACCTTGGCCCTCCGGCCATCAGAAGACCGGGATGCGCACGAGCAGGTCGTCGCGGGATGACGGCGGCAAAGGCCGGCATGGAGCGAACCGACCTCCTGGTCAGTGCCAACGGTGAGCCTGTCACCGGGGCCAAGTCGTTGCCGCGGCTGATGCTTGGCGATGCCATCGGTCAGCCCTTGACGTTGACGCTGCTTCGATCCGAAGTCCTGGTCGACGTGATCGCCACCCCCGAAGAACTTCGTAGTGACGACTGATTCCACGGCGGGCGTGGGCATCGGGCTGGCCGGATTCGGCCATGCCGGGGCTACCGATCTGCGGTGTCCCGCCGATCGTCGGGAAGTCGATGGATCGACGAATATTCCTCGGCCGGCTCGAGCGGATCAGCACCGGAGTCCAGCGGCGCCTCTTCGGCGAGCCACTGACGCGCTCGTTGATACGCGGCACCAGCGAGTGACGCACTGCGACGAAAGTCGAGTGGTCCCGGGGCCGGCGGCGCCGACGACGGCACGACCCTCACCCGTCCACCTCGGTCCTCCGCTCGTCGGGAGGCCTCGGCCAGCTCATTGCGGGAGACCCGGGAGGTGACCAGGGACACCGAGTTCATGGCCAGGGCGACGGCACCCCGTGGAGGTCGTTGCCGGGGCGCTGTCGCCGTGGTGATGACGTAGATGTCGTCGGCGCCGAGGGCCTGGGCCTGCAGGACCGGCTGGTTGGCTGACAGGCTGCCGTCCACGAACCAGTGACCATCGATCTGCACCGGCGGGAACAGGCCGGGAATGGCGGAACTGGCGGCCAGTGCCGCCTCGGCGTCACCGCGTGTGAAGACGACGCACTCGCCGCTGAGGGCATCGGTGGCGGTCACACCGAGCGGGACCGAACCTTGCTCGATGCGGTCGAACTCGACCCAGTGCCGGATCAGCCGGCGCAGCTGCTGATCGGAGATGAGATGGTCGTTGAGACCGACGAATCCGGACAGGACGGTGATCGCGCTCAGATGGATCGCTTCGGACCGTCGCAGAACCGACCACGCTTCGACGAGGGCTCTGGCCCCGTCGGTACCCGGACGCGACGAGAGAAACGCCGCGTTCAATGCCCCGACGGACGTCCCGACGAGAAGATCGGGCTCGATGCCCCCCTCCATGAGAGCGAGTACGGTTCCGGCCTGCATGGGTCCGAGATTCCCGCCGCCGGACAGTGCGAAGGCGACGGTCATGGTTCGTCCGCCAGTCCCACGAGCCGATGTGCGCCGAGAGATCGATGAGTCCTGAACAACGATCCGACATCCATTGCTTCACCTTGGGTGTAGTGGTGGATTCCTCTTGGAGCGCACATCTTACGAAGCTGCGCTCTCCTCTGCTCGGGAACCTCGGTCCGCCTCAGCACCCCCGTCCGCCCGAGAACCCACATCATCCTGCGAATCCGACACCGGTTCGGCCGTCAGGAGCTGGTAGAGCGAGGCTGCCGCCACCGCCGTTCCGCCGACAACTGCCAGTTTGACCAACGACTTCGGCAGGCGTGGACCGAGCGTGTAGCGACCCAGGCCTGAGCTCAGGAGGGCGACAGCCACGGCGAGATTGGTGAGGGGAAGCTCGAACCCGCCGTTCTGCATCAGTGGGCCGTTCTTCCGGTGGGTGGCACTGGCCACCACCATGGTGCCGGCGATGACCAACGGTCCCAACGGTTCGGCGATGCCGGTCGCCGTGAGAATGCCACCGCCGAGCTCACTGGCACCGGCCGCGGCGGCCATGACCTTCCCCGGCTTCATGCCCATCGATTCGAATCCGGCCCCGGTGGCGTCGAGGCCGTAGCCGCCGAACGATCCGAACAGCTTCTGCGCGCCATGGACGGCGAGATAGCTTCCGAAGACCGCTCGGGTGGCCAGTAGTCCGAAGTGACGCATCAGGTCCTCCACTTCCTGTCGTGAGGTGACGCCCGGTCGCCCAAGCTGCTTACTTAAAGAAAGCTACTAGGGATTGGTAGCATGGTCACAATGGCGACGGAGGGGGAGCAGGGGGTCTGCGAGGCGATCACTCAGGTCTTCTCGCTCCTCGGGAAGCGATGGACCGGGTTGATCATCGCCACCTTGTTCGACGGCCCGCTTCGCTTCTCCCAGATCGTTCGGCTGGTCCCGGGGATGAGCGAACGCATGCTGTCCGAGCGTCTGTGCGAGCTGGCCGACGCAGGCCTGCTGACGCGGCAAGTGGATGACGGGCCGCCCGTCAATGTGAGCTACCGGCTGACGGCGGGCGGCGAAGCTCTTCGCCCGGCCTTCGACGCGCTCGAGCAGTGGGGAAGCGAACAGCTCCTCGATCCGCGTGCCGCCCCGGGCGGGCGCGGTGCCTGAGGATGCGGCTACTCACCCGGCGCCGGGAGATGATCCTCCAACGCCTGCACCAGTAACTGTCGGAAGGTAGCCCGCTCCGACTCGCTCAGCCGGCCCAAGATCTCGTCCTCGATGGTCCCTTGGGCCAACTCGGCCTGCTCGAGGGCGGCCAGGCCGGCCGGGGTGACGTCGACCAGGTGGCGCCGCCGGTCGGCCGGGTCACGCCGCCGTTCCACGTACTCCAGGTCCTCCAGGTCGTTGAGCACGAGGACGCCCGTATTGGAATCGATGGACAGGTCGTCGGTCATCGTCCCCTGCGACACACCGGGATGGTCCCGCAGGTAGGCCAGCACGCCCATGTTCTTGATGTTCATCCCCACCAGCTCGACGGTGGAGCGCCGGTAGACGACCCTGGCCAGCCTGGTGAGGAGCACGATCGTCCCCGTGGTGGGCGGGGCAGTCAGCGCTGACTTCACCATCTCGAGCCTAGCGGTACCGCCATATCGATCACCCCTATACGATAGTCCCTAAATCATGACTATCCCAGCCTCCGTGACCATTTCCGCGACCTCGACCGCCAGTGACCGCCGCCGGTGGGTCGCCCTGGTGGTGGTGTGCCTGGCCATGCTGATGAACGCACTGGACGGCTCCATCGTCAATGTGGCCCTCCCCGACATCCAGCACAGCCTGCACTTCAGCCAGTCCGACCTGACCTGGGTGGTCGATGCCTACCTCATCTCCTTCGGGAGCTTCCTCCTCATGGCCGGGCGCCTCGGTGACCTGATCGGCCGCAAGAAGGTGTTCCTGGCCGGGGTGACCGTGTTCACCCTGGCCTCGATCGCCTGCGGGTCGGCCGAGAGCCAGGCCATGCTGGTGGCGGCCCGCTTCGTCCAGGGCATCGGCGGGGCACTGTCGTCCTCGGTCATCGTGGCCATCATCGTCACCGAATTCCCGAGCGCCACGGAACGGGCCAAGGCGATGAGCGCTTACGTCTTCGTGGCCGTGGGCGGCGGCTCGATCGGCCTCCTGGCCGGCGGGGTACTGACCCAGGCGCTGAGCTGGCACTGGATCTTCTTCGTGAACGTGCCCATCGGCATCGCCACCCTGC
This sequence comes from uncultured Acidimicrobiaceae bacterium, assembly GCA_963812885.1. Classification (GTDB taxonomy): domain Bacteria; phylum Actinomycetota; class Acidimicrobiia; order Acidimicrobiales; family RAAP-2; genus Bog-756. The sequence goes on from CAWEWZ010000004.1 coordinate 125,504, forward strand.
TCCTCGGCCGAGCCCTCATCGTCGAGAACGCCGGCCTCGGCATCAGACAGGGCGTCGACGTCATCGGGTCGGTGCTGGTCACGGTCTCCCTGATGATCGGGATCTACGGCATCGTCACCGCGTCACGCCTGGGCTGGGGCTCACCGGAGACCCTGGGCTGTATCGCCGTCGCCGTCGTGCTCTTCAGCGCCTTCGTCGTCCTGGAGTCCAGGCTCGAGAATCCGATCATGCCCCTGCGGATCCTCAAGCTGCGCAGCCTGACCGGCTCGAGCGTCATCCGGGGTCTCATCGCCACGGGAATGTTCTCGACCTTCTTCATCGGCGCCCTCTACTTCGAGCACGTGCTCGGCTACAGCCCGGTGCGGACCGGCCTGGCCTTCATGCCCGCCACCGTGGGGATGGCGGGCATGTCCGCCGGGATCGCCGCCCGGCTGGTCAATCGCTTCGGCCCCCGGCGAGTGGCCTATCCCGGTATGTTCATCGCCGCCCTGGGCCTCCTCCTGCTGGCTACGGCGGGGCGTGATCCCGGCTACTTCCCCCAGGTCTTCTTGGCCCTCCTGCTTCTCGGCCTGGGCGCCGGGTCGTCGTTCATGCCGTTGCTCCAGATCGGGATGTCGGAGATCCCCAACGCCGACGCCGGATTGGGCTCAGGCATCGTCAACGTCTCCCAGCAGATGGCCGCCGCCGTCGGGCTGGCCGTGCTCAGCACGGTGGCCACCAACCGCACCAAGTCCCTCGTGGCCGGGGGCCACGACCTCATCGGGGCGTTGACCGACGGCTACCGTTTGGCGCTCCTCATCGCCGCCGGCTGCGTGCTGGTCGGGCTGGCCGTCGCCCCCCTTCTCCTCCGGACGAGGGAATCACCCGAGCAGGAGGAGAAGCACATGGCCGAGAACATGGAGAATCCCGAGTCCTACGAGCACCTCGTCCTCTAGGCCCGATTCTGAGCGGGTCGCTCGCCGGTCACCGTATGATCCGACACCGGAGGCATCGAGCGAGACAGCGAGACAGAAAGGCGGTTCATCGTGCGCCCGGAGACGGATGCGGTCAGAGATGCCGCGACAGGACTGGTCCAGGCCATGGCGCAGTTGGTGCGGGCCATGGATGCCGTCGGCGATGACGGCGAAGCCGCCGCCCGCATCCCCGATGGGGCGCAGGAGGCGCTCGAGGCTCTGGCGGCGCGGGTGAGTGCGGCGAAGGGCTTCAGTGCCTGAGGGACCGGACGATCAGGTCGATCCGTCCGTCCCCCCGAGTGGCAGTGGCTGCGTGGAGTGTCTGCAGGCCGGGGGGTGGTGGCTGCACCTGAGGCGGTGCGCGAAATGCGGTGTCATCGGGTGCTGCGACAACTCACCGAGCCAGCACGCCACCAAGCACGCCCGGAGCGAGGGTCACACCGTCATACGCAGCTTCGAGCCCGGCGAGGACTGGTTCTGGGACTACGCCTCCGAGCAGTTTTTCGAAGGTCCGGTCCTGGCCGCACCGCTCCACCATCCTCTCGACCAGCCGACGCCGGGGCCGGCCGGGCGAGTGCCCCCGGACTGGCAGAACCATCTGAACTGATCCGCCGGCTGGGCTCACACCGGGCTGAACCATCGGATCTGTCCCCGGCCCCTCGACTTGGCTGCGTACAAGGCCTGGTCGGCGCGTTCGATCAGTGTCTCGACGGAACGGTCGCTGGGCTGGGAGACGGCCACCCCGATGCTGCACCCGATGGTGAACGTGCCCTGATCGCTCTCCACCACCGAATGGGACACGTACCGGCTGATCCGATCGGCGAGGAGCGCCGGCGCATCGGACCCGTCGTTCCCCAGCCACCCCACGACGAACTCGTCCCCGCCGAACCGGGCCACCACGTCCGAGGCCCGGGTGGCGGCCCGGAGTGCGTCGGCCACCGACCGAATGGCGGCGTCGCCGCCGTCGTGACCGAGTGAGTCGTTCATCTTCTTGAGCTCGTCGAGGTCGATGAACAGGACGGTGAGGGCGAGCTCGCCGCGGCTCCGATGCACGCTGGCCAGGTCGAGCTCGAGGGCTTCGAGGGCCGCTCCCCGGTTGAGCAGCCCGGTCAGCGAGTCACGGGTGGCCCGCTCGAACAGCGCCTCGCGCTGCCGGTTGCTGGTCCGCACCGACGCCTGGAGCTCATTGAGGGCTGATTGCAGTGCCGCCCCGGTACGTCCGGGAAGCGACTGCCTCAGCACAGGGTCGTCCAGGTCTCCGAGCGAGAGGGCGATGGCCTGCTCCTGCACGGCCCGGAGGGTGGACGACATCTCGTTGAACGCCCCGGCGGCCAGCGCCAGCTCCCGGGGTCCCGACTCCTCGAGCTCGGGGAGCTCGAGCTCGCCCTCCCGAACCGATTCGGCGGCGTCGACGATGCGGGCCAGCGGCCGGCGGACCGCCCGGTCCAGGATGACCACGGCCCCGACGGCCGTGAGGACGAGGAACAGCATGAAGAGGGAGACGACGTAGAGGGTGGTGGTGGCCGATCTGGCCTGGGCGGCCGTGGCGGCTCGGAGATCGGCGGAGCTGGCCAGCACCAGGTCGGTCAGCGAATCGGCCCAGGCAACTTCGGACCTCCCGACAGCTCCGATCCCGCTCGCATCGGTGGCCAGAGGTGGCTTCCACCGAGCCCGGCGGCGATGCCTGACTGCACATCAGCCCTGAAGGCGGCGTCGGGCCGGCTCGCCATCAGGGTCTTCCATGCGGCGGCGCCATGCGGCCCGAGGGCGGCGGGAAAGCCGGCGACCGCTGATTCGAACTGCTGATGGCTCACGATGAGGCTCTGGACCTCGTCGGGAGTGGCCGGCGCCGTGAGCACCGTCTCCAGCGACCCGCCTCCCTTCAGGCTCTCCTCACCGAGGCCGGAGGTGAACGCGTCGAACGAGGCACCGAGTCCGGTCAGCCGGGCCTTGGTCGACGGCGAGTCCGACGCCTCGCTCGAGGTCAGCAGCTGGTCGAACTTCGACTCCCACCGGGCATCGATCGTCGAGCCGAGATCGTTGAAGAAGGTCTCCACCTCCTTCGGTGATGCCGTGCCCCGGTCGGCCGACCGCCGGAGGGCGACGAGTCCCGAATAGTCGGAGGCGAACGGCCCCCCGGGCTTGAAGGCGGCCAGGCCGTCGATGGCCCGTCGGGCCGTGGTCAGGTCGGCCTGGAAGTTGACGCCGAGGAGTGAGTCGAGCGTCGCCGGGGAGATGTGGTACTCGGTGGCGGCCAGGATCGCCGCCGTGGGGACGTATTCGTCGTACACGGCGACGCGGGCGCGGATGAGGGAGTCGAGCACCAACGAGGACTCCTGGGTCCTGAGCGCCTGGCTGCGGGTCGACGACTGGCCGAGCACGACGCTCGTGGCCAGGCCGACGGCCATGGCCATCGGGATGAGCACGACGACCACGAGCGAGGAGCGGATGCTGAGCGGGAACAGCCCTCGTCCCGGGCGATGCCGACCGGGGCGCTCGAGGATCCGGTCAGGGGTCGGCGACCGGGCGCTATCGGGCACGCCGGTCACGGCGCCCTTGATCTCAGCGGGCCCGGCGCGGTGGTGCGGGATTGACGACGATCACTGCGCTCACTGCCCACAACCTGGTATCGGCAGGTTCTCCACCCATCCGAAGGGCGGGTGTCGGATAGGTCCGGTCTCAGGCGTGAATGGGATGCTCCGAGCCGGTGGACATCGGGTCGAGCGCCCCGGATCGGCGGGTGGTGGCACGCCCTCCGGGATGGCTTCGTCCATCCGGGCCTATCGGGGGCATCAACCGACGCCGAGGCCGTCGAGGCCGGCGGGAGCCAGGAACCGTCGGTCGATCGTCACTGCCTCGGCCGACATGGGCATGGCGAAGTGGTACCCCTGATAGCAGTCGACCCCCATGGCGGTGACGTCGGCCAGCTGATCGCACGACTCCACTCCCTCGGCCACGACGGTCATCTCCAGCCCATGGGCCAGTCCCACGACGGCGTCGACGATGAGCCGGCTGGCGGTTTCTCGCTGCAGGTCGACGATGAAGCTGCGATCGATCTTGATCACGTCGACGGGAAGTTCCTTCAGGTAGCTGAGCGACGAGTACCCGGTGCCGAAGTCGTCCAGGGCCAGGACCACGCCGATGTCCTTGAGGGCCTCGAGCACCAGCAGGGCCTTGCCGCTGTCCCTGATGAGCACGCTCTCGGTGACCTCGAGGGTCATCGTGGCGGGATCGGTGTGGGTGTCGGCGACCACTCCGGCGACGAGGTCGACGAAGCCGGGGGCGATGAGCTGATCGACCGAGACGTTGACCGACATGAACAGACCCGGCCGGCCGCCGTGGTGGATCCAACCTTGGCGGTCGAGGCAGCGCCTGTTCCATCACCCAACGCCCGATGCCCACGATGAGTCCCGACCGTTCGGCGAGAGGGACGGTGACGCTGGGGGCGATCACCCCCTGCGTCGGGTGATCCCAGCGCAGCAGGGCCTCGATCCCGATGATCTGCCCACTGCCGGTGGCCACGATCGGTTGGTAGCTGAGCCAGAGCTCACCCCGGCCCCGGGCGTTCCGCAGAGTCGCGGGTCAGGCCCGCCCTCCGGATGGCCAGATGCTGCTCGCCGTGGTCGATCGTCCCGAACCTGGCTCCACCCTTGCGCTTGGCCTGGTACATGGCGGTGTCGGCGTCCTGGATGATCTGCTCGGGGACATCGGAGCCCTGGCCGGCGAAGGCGATGCCCACGCTGGCGCTGAGCTGCACCTCGATGTCGCTGAGTTGGAAGGGCCGGGCCAGCGCGGTGCCCACCGGTTGGCCAGCAGTTCCGCCTGGGACGGCATCTCGAGGTCGTCGCAGAGGATGATGAACTCGTCCCCGGCCAGCCGGGCCAGCGTGTCGCCCGGCCGGAGGAGCCCGCCGATGCGGTCGGCCACCGCGATGAGCAGCTCGTCTCCGATCCGGTGCCCGTGGGTGTCGTTGACCACCTTGAAGCGGTCGAGATCGGCGAACAGGATGGCCACCGTCTTCTTCGATCGCCGGGACCGGCGGATGGCGTGGTCGAGGCGTTGGATGAGAAGGGCCCGGTTGGGCAGTCCGGTCAGCGAGTCGTGGAGGGAGTTCTCGAGCGCGACCTCGGACGACTGGGTGAGATCGGCTCGGGCCTGTGCGTTCATGAGATAGGCGGTGGTCACGTCGGCCAGGGTCTGGGCGGCGGCCATCGCCTCCTGGGTGAGGGGCCCGGGGGTGGTGCAGTAGAGGTCGAGCGCACCGAGCCGGCCGGTCTCCTGGCGGAGGGGAAAGGTGAACACGGCGACCAGGCCGGCGGCGCTGGCCCGCTCGGCGAACCTCGGGAAGGCGGTGTCGCGGGCCAGGTCGGCGATGGCCACGGCCTCACCGGTCTCGTAGGCGGCCAGGCACGGCCCCTCCCACAGCTCGGTCTGGAGCTCCTCGAAGCACAGGGCCGATTCGTCGGAGGCGGCGATGAAGTGCGGACTCGATCCCGGTGCGATCAGGGTCACCCCGGCGGCATCGATCGGGAGCACATCGACGATGGTGACGACCAGGTGGTCGAGGATGGCCTGAATCGGGAAGTCCGTCGTCAGGGTCCGCGCGAAGTCTGCCAGCACAGTGGACAACCGTTGCTCGATCGCCATAGATACCACCTGTCGACCAACAGGAGGTGTCCGCGGGGTCTGGGCGGGCAACTCGCCAAGTCGCCCGCTTTGCTACTGCGTGCGACCAGAGAAGGTTACCCCGTAGTCACTCCTGCGCCGGTGGATGACCCGGGCCCTGCAAGGCGGCGAAGGCGCCGGCTCCGGCCTGCCAGGTCCGCTCGAGATCGGATCCGGGCACGAACCGGCCGTCGAGCTCGAGGATCATCGTGCCGTGGGCGAAGGCCCACAGCGCCTGGGCCAGATAGGGCTCACCGGTGGCCAGGAAGAAGGGCTCGCCCGCCCAGTCCTCGAGCCCGGCCAGCAGCGAGCCGCGGGGGAAGGACGACGAGGTGGTCAGCCGATAGAGATTGGGATGGGTGACGGCCACCGACCGGTACGCGGCCAGCAGCGACACGATGGGCCCGTCCGGACCCGGGTCGGCGACGGCCCGGTGCAGCGCGTCCCCGGTCTCGAACAGGCCGGCTTCGACCAGGCCGACCTCGAGGGCGTCCTTGCCGTCGAAGTGCTTGTAGATGGACGGCGCCCGTATGCCGACCGTGTCGGCGAGTCGCCGCATGGTCAGCGCTTCGTACCCCTCCGCCTCCAGCAACTGGTGGGCGGCGGCGATCAGCTCGATCGCCCTCGGTGAGCGGGCCTGCGGCGTCGGCCGGGCGGACATCTCAGTCGGTCCCCTCCGAGAGCAGGAAGACGGGATGGTCGGGGGCGATCCGGCGGACGTCCTCGTCGTCCGAGTCGGCCGTAACCCCGTCGAAGAAGACGCCCACCTCCATCTTCCACCTGCGGAGGTAGGCCCGCAGGATCGGCGGCTTCTCGGCGTCGGGCAGCTCGTGGGCCACCCGCTCGTCCCGTCGGCGGCCGAGGATGAGGGCCAGGCGGCCGTTGTCGGCCCGGACATTCCTGACCCACTGGCCTTCGCCCCGCGGTGACACCAGGTACTGGCGCCCGTCGACCTCGAGGAGGTTCACCGGGGTCCGTCTCGGTGTCCCGCTCTTGCGTCCCCGGACCTCCAGGATCCGGCTTCCCCAGATGCTGATCCCGGCCCGCATGGCCAGGATCACGAACGGGTTCATCAGCTTCCTGGTCAGCGTCCCCGGCTCCCGGTAGTGCACACCCTCGGCCATGTCGGCCTCCTCTCCTCGCCGCCCCGGTGGGGCGGGCTAACTATGTTAGCTATTGTGGCTTACAACGTTAGCCTTGTCAACCCCCGGCGGACCCGGTGTGATCGGGCGGGGGCCGCTCGTGGATGCTCCCCGGGCCCCGACTGCCCCTCGCTCCCATCGGCGTCGGCTACGTTCCGGGGAGCCTCAGCCCGTCAGGGGACGGGAACGACACTTCGACCAACGACACCTCGACCGACGACACCTCGACCAAGGAGAACCCATGGAGTGGAGCCAGCGATCAGCCATCGTCACCGGTGGAGCGGGCGGGCTCGGGGCCGCCACGGTCCGGCGGCTGAGCGCGCTCGGCCTCCGGGTGGTCATCTTCGACCGGGCCCTCGAGGCCGGGACGGCTCTGGCCGGGGAGCTCGGTACCGGCACGGCGGTCGGCGGGGACGTGAACAGCGACGCCGACGTCAGCGCGGCCATCGAGGCGGCGTCCGAGCTGGCCCCACTGGCCGTCGTCGTCAACGTAGCCGGGGGTGGAATGGGAGGTCGCACGCTGTCGAGGGACAACGAGCCGCTCGACATCGAGAAGTTCCGGGCCACCATCGAGCTCAACACGGTGGGCACCTTCAACGTGACGAGACTGAGCGCGGCCCGCATGGCCACCGTCGATCCCGACGAGTTCGGCCAACGTGGAGTCGTCGTCAACACCGCCTCGATCGCCGGCTACGAGGGACAGACCGGACAGGTGGCCTACGGCGCGTCCAAGGCCGCGGTCCTCGGGATGAGCCTGCCGCTGGCCCGGGATCTGGCGCCGGTCGGCATCCGGGTGTGTGCCATCGCCCCGGGCACCATGGGCACCCCGCTGATGCAGAGCGCACCCGAGGAGCTGAAGGCCAAGCTGGTGGAGAACATCGTCTTCCCGAGACGGATGGGTGAGCCCGACGAGTTCGCCATGCTGGTCGAGAGCATCGTGGTGAACCCCTACCTCAACGGCGAGAACATCCGCCTGGACGGCGCCCTCCGCTTTCCCCCCAAGTAGCGTCGCCGCTCCGCCGTCCCCTGATCGGGGCGCCTCAGAGAATGGCGCCGGACTCCTTGTGGGCGATGATCTGGTCCCAGTCGAGCCCGAGCTCGAGGAGGATCTCCTCGGTGTGCTGGCCGTGCTCGGGAGCCGAGGTCAGCTGGTCGGGCGTCTCGTCCATCTGGACCGGGTTGACCACCAGGTCGAAGTTGTTCCCGTCGGCCCGCTCCACCGTGGACAGGTAGCCGTTGGCGCCGACCATGGGGTCGTCGACCAGCTCGCTCGGCATCTGGCCCGGGGACCAGACCCCTGACAGCGTGGCCAGCGCCTCCTTCCATTCGGTGTACGTCTTCGAGGCGAAGACCTCGTCGATGATGGCGACGCACTCCTTGCTGTTGGTGTAGCGGGCGGCTCCGTCGGCGAAGCGCGGATCCTCGATCAGGTCGGGACGTCCGATGTGGTTGCAGAAGTCGGGCCAGAACCGGTCGGACTGGAGCATCATCAGCGTGATGAACCGGCCGTCGCTGGTCCGGTAGTTGCCGACCAGTGGGTTCGGGGACGTGCTGCGGTCGAACTTGGGCATCGGGTCCCCGCCGTAGAGCCCGGAGGCCACGATGTCGGGGGAGAGCATCCACATGGCCAGGCCGAGCAGCGACACGTCGATGACCGGGGCCACCCCGGTGGTGGCCCGCTGCAGGAGGCCGGCGGCGATCCCGCCGGCGATGGACATGCCCCCGGCCAGGTCGCCGAAGGCCGGTCTCCCGCCGATGGGATAGTCGCTGTCGGCCGGGGTGAGGGCGTTGGCCACCCCGCCGCGACCCCAGTAGGAGCAGCCGTCGTACCCGCCCTTCTCACGGTCGGGGCCGAGCGGGCCCTGGCCCGAGCCCCGGGCGTACACGATGCCCGGGTTGACCGCCCGGATGTGCTCGACGTCGATCTTCAGCCGCTGCCGCACCGCCGGGAGGAAGCTGGTGAGGAAGACATCGGACGACTCGGCCAGCTTGTAGAGGAGGTCACGGCCACCGTCGGTGCTGATGTCGATGCCGATGCTCCGCTTGCCCCGATTGGGCTGCTCGATGATGTAGTTGACCGCCCCTTCGCCACCGGGGATGAGCCCCATCGACACCAGTCCCCGCTGCGGGTCGCCCATCTGCGGGTGCTCGACCTTGATGACGTCGGCCCCCCAGTCGGCCAGGACGGCACCGGCGGCCGGGACGAACGTCCAGGCGGCGACTTCGAGAACGCGGAAACCAGCGAGTGCATCGGCCATGGGAGGTCTTCCTTGATCAGTGACTGGTGGATGCCAGGAACGGCGGGGTGGAGCGGAGAACCGAGGTGGAGCGGCGGCCCCCGTTACTTCTTGGCCATGCCGAGGAGGTCGACCGACTTGGTACCACTCTTGGCGATGCTGTCCCGCAACTGCGAGTGGATGGACACGTCATGTCCCACCGCCTGCTGGCGCAGCGCGCCGACCGTGCAATTCGCCTTCCCCCCGAGCTCGGTGAAGGGGTCGTAGTGAAAGTGGCGCATGGCGTTCAGATGGGTGATGCGATCGATGTCGTGATCGGAGACCCCGTCCAGGCTCTTGGACAGCGTCTCGGGCGCGGTCGGCCAGGTCGAGTCGGAGTGGGGGTAGTCGCACTCCCACATCACGTTGTCCATGTCGAGGTAGTCGCGACTGATCACACCGAAGTGGTCGTCGATGAAGCAGGTGAGCACGTGCTGGTTGAACACCTGGCTCGGGAGCTGGTCGCCGAAGTCCTGCCCCGTCCAGGCATGGTGGCGGTCGTAGTTGTAGTCGACGCGCTCGAGGAAGTACGGGATCCAGCCGATGCCGCCCTCCGACAGCGCCACCTTGAGGTCGGGGAATTTGCGGAGCACCGGCGACCACACCAGGTCGGCCGCGGCCTGCACGATGTTCATCGGGGTCAGGGTGATCAGGCAGTCGATCGGAGCATCGGGCGAGGTGATCACGATGTCCGAGGACGAACCGATGTGCATGCAGACCACGACGGCCTCGTCGCTGCACGCCTTCCAGAACGGATCCCAGTAGTCCGAGTGGATGCTGGGCCAACCGAGCTTGGACGGGTTCTCCGAGAAGGTGACGGCGTGGGCGCCCTTGGCCGCGGTCCGCCGGACCTCGCCGGCCAGCACCTCGGGATCCCAGATGGCGGGGAGGGGACAGGGGATGAAACGCCCCTTGTGGGTGCCGCACCACTCGTCGATGTGCCAGTCGTTGTAGGCCCGGATCATGGCCAGGGCGACATCCTTGTCCTCGGTCCGGGCGAAGAGCTGGCCACAGAACTGGGGGAACGACGGGAAGCAGAGCGAACCCAACACGCCGTTGGCGTCCATGTCCTTCACCCGCTCGTCGACGTCGTAGCAGCCGGGCCGCAGCTGGTCGAACGAGGTGGGCTCGAGTCCGTACTCCTCGCGGGGGCGGCCGGCCACGGCGTTCAGGGCCACATTGGGCAGCACCTGGCCCTCGTACAGCCAGGCGTTGGTCCCGTCGTCGTTGGTGATGAACTTGGGGGCCAGGTCCACATACTTGGCCGGAAGTCGGCCGGAGAAGAGGTTTGGCGGCTCGACGACATGGTCGTCCACGCTGACCATGACCATCTCGGATATATCCATGGTGAAATCCCCCTTTTCAGTCTCCTGTACGAAGAGTACCGAAGGATGCGGCCCTCCGTGAACCCGGGCCTCCGGGGCCGGGGGTCGCGGAGCCCGGGGTGTGGGTCATTCCGAGCTCGGCCAACACCCGGGCCGTGTCCTGACCGAGGGCGGAAACCGAGGAGGCCGGAGGGGGGGTGACCGGCCCCGGGGGGGCGGCGTGCAGGCCCTCGACGGGAAGGACCGGACCGGTCATCCCGGCGGCGATGTCGGCCATGGACGCCTCGACGACCCAGGCCCCGTCGCTCTCGAGGGCGGCCAGCACGGCGGCCGTGCCGGCCAGGCCGGTCAGCGGGTCGGCCACGGCATCACCACAGAAACAGGGCGTGGTCCCCTCCCAGCCCACCAGGCCCCCGGCCACGGCGGCGTCGTCGCCGAACGCCACCCGGCCCGATGACGACCCCTCGCCCCCGTACCCGGAGATCATCAGCCACACCCGGGGTCGACCCCCGCGGACCAGGGCCTCCACGTCGAGACCGAGCTGGTCGAGGGCCCGGGGCCTCGAGGCGGAGATCACCACGTCGGCCCGGGAGACGATGCCGGCCAGCAGCCGCCTGTGGTCGGCATCTCCGAAGTCGAGGGCCACCGACGCCTTGCCCGCGTTCATCGCCGCGTAGAACCCCGGATCGCCTCCCCGGGCACCGTCGACGCGGGAGATCGACTCGATCTTGATGACCCGGGCTCCGGCCCGGGCCAGCAATCTGCCCACCAGCGGCCCGGCCCACAGGGCGGACAGATCGGCCACCACCAGTCCGGGCAGGGACCCCACCGGTGGGGCCGGCCGGATGCGCCTCGAGCTGATCCCGGGGGAGGTGCCGGGGAGACCCGTGGTCCTCGTCGTATCCGCGGCCGGCGGCCGGCGCTCCCCCAGGACGGCCAAGGGAAGGCCGAGGACCTCGGCCCGGGCCCGCAGCTCGGCGCCCTCGAGCCCGGACACGCCGGCGTCGAGCACGGACCAGGCACCGTCGGCTACCGCGCCCGCCCGTTCGAGGAGCGCCGGCACCAGCTCCCAGTCGGTCGGGCGGGCCATGGTGGCGGCGATCCAGCCGTCGGCCGACCGCAGAAGGCGGGAGGACCCGCCGCAGCTGATCTGGCCGCGCCGGTGGTGGCCGGCGATGGCGGCCCGCTCGACCATCAGGGCGAGGGGATCCACCCTCACCGGCCGGCCCAGACGTCCCGAACGCCGGGCGATGTCGGCGGCCAGGTGCCGGCCGCCCCGGACGAGGGCCTCCGGTCCGCCCAGCGCCGACCCCTCGGATCGTCCGGTCAGGTACATCATCCCCGACCCGGCCCATGCCCTCGACCGGTCGGTCGAAGCGTCGAATCCGTCAGCCACCCGCGGTTTCCTTTGGTCGTCGGCCCCAGTATGCCCGAGGCGGGGACCCCACCATCGGCTCGGTACCATCGTCGAAATGGACCCCGTGCGGCTTTCCGGCCCCGCTTTTGCCGATTCCGTGGAGAACGGTGGGGTGTACGGGCTGGTGATCGACTCGGGGCCGTCGGCCCTGGTGGTCGAAGGCGACGACCTGCCCGACGGGCTGTCCGGGCGCTCGATGGAGCGCCTCCAGACCCTGGCCGCCGTGGTGGTGGCCGTGGTCAGCGATCCGGGGCTCCGACGCCCCGACTGGGCCGACGTGGTAGTGGGACGGGACGACGCCGTGCTGGGAGCGGTGCTGGCCACGGTGGCCGACAACCCCCTGGCCTCCACCACCCTGGCCGTCCTGCTCCGGACCGGCCCCCACCGTTCGGTTCCCGAAGGGTTGGTGGCCGAATCGGCGGCCTACGGGCTCCTCCAGGGCGGGCCGGAGTTCGCCCGCTGGCGCGCCGGGCGTCCGGCCCGGGCGCGGCCGGAGCCGGCCGGCATCCCGGTCCGTGTCTTCCGACAGGACCAGGTGCTCTCGATCACCCTCGATCGCCCGCACGTGCTCAACGCCTTCGACGCCGCCATGCGCGACCACCTGGTGGCCGCCCTGGAGGTGGCGGCGGCCGACCCGTCGGTGACGACGGTGATCATCGGAGGTAACGGCGGGTCCTTCTGTAGCGGCGGCGATCTGGACGAGTTCGGCTCACGTCCCGATCCGGTGACCGCCCACCTGGTGCGCCTCCAACGCAGTGCCGGTCGGGCCCTGGCCGAGGTGGCCGACCGGACCACGGTCCACATCCACGGTTCGACCGTGGGCTCGGGTATCGAGTTGGCGGCGTTCGCCCATCGGGTGGTGGCCCGGAGTGACACCCGGATCGCCCTCCCCGAGGTGCGACTCGGCCTGGTCCCCGGCGCCGGGGGGACGGTCAGCCTGCCCCGGCGCATCGGGCGCCACGCCACCATGCTTCTGGCTGTCGGTCTGCAGTCGGTCGACGCCCGCACCGCGCTGGCCTGGGGCCTGGTCGATGAAGTCGACGAGTGAATCCGGCCCGGGCGGCCCGGGCAGCCCTCTGGCGCTCCGGGGCCGAACGCCGAAATCAGTGTGGTCTCGGTAGCCATCGTGTGATGATCTAGTGGCCGCATGACCGTCCCACCGAGAACTGGAGCCCTCTGAAATGGCCAACGTCCATGCCCTCGACCTCGCGCTACTGGTGTTCCGGGTGGCCATCGGGGCCGTGTTCATCGCCCACGGGGTCAATCACATCATCGGCGGCGGCAAGATCGCCGGTACCGGCCGCTGGTTCGAGAGCCTCGGCATGAAGCCGGGATGGTTTCACGCCTGGACGGCGAGCATCACCGAGATCGGGGCCGGCGCCCTCCTCGTGCTCGGGCTTCTCACCCCGTTCGGCGGGGCCGGGGTGGTCGGGGTCATGGTCGTGGCCTGGGTCACCAACCACCTCAAGAACGGATTCTTCATCTTCCGGCCCGGGGAGGGCTGGGAGTACGTGATGGTGCTGACCATGTCCGGGTTCCTCCTGGCCACGGTGGGACCGGGGGAATGGAGCATCGACAACGCCGCCGGGTTGACCTCGCTGTGGGGGTGGACCGGCCTGTGGATCGCCATCATCGGAGGGCTGGGCGGGGGCGGCCTCCTCCTGGCCACGTTCTGGCGACCGGGACCGACGTCGTGACCGCCGTCTTCGACCCCTTCTCGGACGTCTTCTTCGACGACCCCTACGAGCTGTACCGGGTTCTCCGCGACGAGGCGCCCGTGCACTTCAACGAGCACTACGGATTCTGGGCCCTGACCCGGCACGCCGACGTACTGGCGGCCAGTCACGACTGGCGCACCTTCTCGAGCAGCCACGGGATCGACCTCTACACGCTCTCGCTCGACGGCGGCATGGTGGCCGGCCTCGGGATGATGATCATGCAGGACCCGCCCGATCACCACCGCCTCCGGAGCCTGGTCAGCAAGGTGTTCCACCCCCGGTCGATCCAGGGTCTCGAACCGATGGTGGCCGAGGTCATCCGCGGCTACGCCGATCAGCTGGACGGGCGCGGTTCGTTCGATGCCGTGGAGGACTTCGCCGCCCCCTTCCCGGTCGAGATCATCTCCCGGATGCTGGGGGTGCCCCCGGCCGACCGGCAGAAGATCCGTCATTGGATCGACCTCACCTTGGAGCGCGAGCCGGGGGAGAGCGGCCCCAGCCAGGCCGGGCAGGAGGCCATGCTGGAGGCCGTCGTCTACTTCCAGCACCTGGCCTCCGGCAAGCGTCGCCATCCGGGCGACGACATGCTGACCCGGCTCACCCAGGCCACGTTGGAACGCGAGGACGGGACCATCACCGCGCTCTCCGACGACGAGATCGCCGGGTTCGCCGCACTGCTCGGCGGGGCCGGCGCCGAGACGGTGACCAAGCTGGTGGGGAACGCGTTCGTGCTCCTGGCCCGCCACCGCGACCAGTGGCGGGCCATGGCCGACGACCCTCTCCTCGTCCCCGGGGCGGTCGAGGAGATCCTCCGCTACTGGCCGCCCTCGCAGTACCAGGGCCGCTACTCGGTGCAGGATTCGGAGTGGCACGGGACGACGATCCCGGCCGGCTACCCGGTCCTGCTGTTGACCGGAGCGGCCACCCGCGACGAACGGGAGTATCCCGATCCGGACCGGTTCGACATCACCCGGGTGTCCGGCCATGCCCTCGGGTTCGGTTTCGGGATCCACACCTGCCTGGGGGCGGCGCTGGCCCGGATGGAGAGCCGGCTGGCGTTGGGGGAGATGATCCGCCGCTGGCCCGACTTCACCGTCGACGAGGCCGGGGCCCGACGGGTGCAGATGGCCAATGTGGCCGGCTACGCCAGCGTTCCGGTGCAGGTCGGCTGAGGAGAGCCGGTCGGCTGGACCGCCTGGGACCACCTGGCCGCGGCATCGGCACGCGGGGTGGCGCGGTGTCGGATCGGTTCCGGGGCTTGTAGGGTTCTTCCATGGCCGACCAGGCGATGTTCTCCGATCTGGCAATGGAGTACATGCCTGCGTTGTACACGGCTGCCCTCCGGATGACCCGCAATCCGTCCGACGCCGAGGATCTGGTGCAGGAGACCTTTCTCAAGGCCTATCGGGCCTTTGCCAGCTTCGAGCTGGGCACCAACCTCAAGGCCTGGCTCTACCGGATCCTCACCAACACCTACATCAACACCTACCGGGCCAAGAAGCGGCGGCCGGAGATCGCCGACGTCGAGGACGTCGAGGACCTCTACCTCTACCGCCATCTCGCCGGGGACCAGAGCGCGGGCCTCGGCCGCAGCGCGGAGGACGAGGCGCTCGACCGCTTCACCGACACCGACGTGAAGGAGGCCATCGAGGCACTCCCCGACACGTTCCGGATGGCCGTCCTGCTGGCTGACGTCGAAGGATTCTCCTACAAGGAGATCGCCGAAATCACCGATGTGCCCATCGGAACCGTGATGAGCAGGATCCATCGAGGAAGAAAAGCGCTGCAGAAGGCGTTGGTCGATCGTGGAAGCACAAGGGGCCTCGTCGGAGCAGGGGACAAGGCAAGGTAGGGAGAGCGCGACCAGTGGGAGATCGGGAAGTACCGGAGGATCCGGCAGCGTCATCGGATCACGAGCATGAGGATGTCGCGGGGTTCGTCGGATGCGACGAGACCATCGAACGGTTGTACTTCTACCTCGACGGCGAGCTCACCGAGCAGCGGCGGATCGAGATCACCCGTCATCTCGACCTGTGCGGGCCCTGTGTCGGCGCCTACGGATTCGAGACCGAGCTCCGGAAGGTCATCGCCAGCCGGTGCAAAGACCGTGTGCCCGACGCCCTCATCGAACGGGTGGCCAAGGCGCTCCAGGCGGAGACCAGCCGCCAGGCCAATTAGCGGATCGGCCGCCGGCGCCGCGGTCCGAGGCCCCACCGGGACGCGGCGGTACCTACACTGGTCACCGTGAGCGAGTCGGAGACCATGGGGGCGGGCGCCGGACCGGGGCCGGCCGAGTCCACCGGATCCGGCGCCGAATCGAGTTCCGGGGCCGTGGCGTGGGACATCGCCGAACGGGTGGCCGGATGGGTGGGAAGCCGGAGTCACCTCCCCGCCCCCTACCGGCCCGACCTCCTCCAGGAGGACTTCGAGGAGCTGACGGCCCAGGCCGAGGAGTTGGTGGCGGTCTCCACCGGACTCCGATCGGCCTCGGGTCCGGCCCGGGCCCGGGTCACCGACCGCGCCGGTTGGGTGCACGCCAACGTCGCCGGCTTCCAGCGTCTCATCGGTCCCCACCTCGACAAGCTGGACCCGGCGCGCATGGTCGCCACCAACAAGGTGACCGAACGTCTGGCCGGCCCGCTGGCCAGCTGCCGGGAGGGCGGCCACCGGCACCCAGATGGGCCTGGTCCTCGGGTGGTTGTCCACCCGGGTGCTCGGTCAGTACGACCTGCTGCTCACCGAGGACGCCATCGAGGATCAGGACCTGGTCTACTTCGTGGGGCCGAACATCGTGGCCCTCGAACAGCTGCACGGCTTCGACCCTCGTCAGTTCCGCCTGTGGCTGGCCCTCCACGAGGTGACCCACCGCTGCCAGTTCACCGCCATCCCGTGGATGCGTGACTACTTCGTCTCCCTGGTCGAGGAGGGGATCGGTTCGCTCGAACCCGATCCCTCCCGGTTCGCCGAGGCCCTCCGCCGGATGACCGACGAGATCCGCGCCGGCCGCAACCCGCTCCGCGACAACGGCGCCCTCGGGCTGGTGGCCACCCCCGAACAGCTCGAGGGGCTCCACCGGATCCAGGCCCTGATGAGCCTGCTCGAGGGGCACGGCGATGTGACCATGGACCGGGCCGGCGCCGCCGCCATCCCCAGCGCGGCCAAGTTCTCCGAGGTCCTCCGCCAGCGGCGCAAGCAGACCCGCGGTCTGGCCCGCCTGCTCCAGCAGCTCATCGGTATCGAGGCCAAGCTCCGCCAGTACGAGGAGGGCGAGCGGTTCATCGCCGAAGTCGAGGGATCGGGCGGCCCCGAGCTCCTCGACCGGGCCTGGCGGGGACCGGAGTGGCTGCCCTCGCTGGTCGAGATCCGCAATCCGTCGGAATGGATCTCGCGTGTCGGTGCCACCCCCGCCCTCTCCAGCTGACTCCATCGGCCCGGCGGCCGGTTCCCTGATCGGGACGCTCCTCGACCGCTGCCGGTTCCCCGACCCCGGCTCGACGCTGGTGTGCGGGGTCTCCGGAGGCGCCGACTCGCTCTCCCTGCTGGTCCTGGCCGTGGCCGCCGGCTGCCGGGTGACCGCCGTCCATGTCGACCACGGCCTGCGGCCCGGATCGGCCGCCGAGGCCGAGGCGGTGGCCGACGCCGCCCGGCGGTTCGGGGCCTCGTTCCGGTCGGAACAGGTGGTGGTGGGCGAGGGCCCCAACCTCGAGGCCCGGGCCCGGGCCGCCCGGAAGTCGGTCCTCGGCCCTCGATGCCGCCACCGGCCACACCGCCGACGACCAGGCCGAGACGGTACTGGCCAACCTGCTGCGGGGCGCCGGCGTGCACGGTCTGGCGGCCATGCGGGCCGGTCCCGGGCACCCGTTGCTGGCGCTGCGGCGATCGGAGACGGTGGCCCTGTGCGAGCTGGTCGGCCTGGCCCCGCTCGAGGACCCGTCCAACGACGATCCCCGGTTCGTCAGGAACCGCATCCGCCACGAGCTGCTGCCCCTCTGCTCGGCCATCGCCGGGCGCGACATCGTGCCCGTCCTGGCCCGGCAGGCCGCCCTGCTCGACGGGGACGCCGACATCCTCGACGCGGTGGCATCGCTGATCGAACCCGAGGACGCCGCCGCGCTGGCCGCGGCGCCGGTGGCCGTGGGACGCCGGGCCGTGCGCGGGTGGCTCACCGGCGAAGGTCCGTACCCGCCGCCGCTCGACGCGGTCGACCGCGTCATCGCGGTGGCCAGGAAGGAGCGACGGGCGACGGAGGTCCCCGGCGGTCGGGCGGTGCGACGACGCAACGGCCGCCTCTCGCTCGCCCACCCGACCACCGGCGCCGCGGTCGACGGGTACGGGGCTCCGATACAGTCGGGCCGGTGATCGCTCAGGGAGACGAGGCGGCCGTGGCCTCCGGTCGGCTCCAGTCCGACCTCGAGGACGCTCCCGACGTCGGCCGGGTGATCGTCTCGGAGCACGACCTCCAGAACCGGATCGTGGAACTGGGGGAGCGGATCACCGCCGACTACACCGGACGTCCCCCGCTCCTGGTCGGCGTGCTCAAGGGCGCGTTCATGTTCATGAGCGACCTGTCCCGGGCCATCGACCTCCCCGTCGAGGTCGACTTCATGGCCGTGTCCTCGTACGGCAGTGCCACCCGCACTTCGGGAGTGGTCCGCATCGTCAAGGATCTCGACGTCGACCTGCTCGACCGCCATGTCCTGGTCGTCGAGGACATCGTCGACAGCGGGTTGACGCTCAACTACCTGCAGCGCTACCTGCTGGCCCGGCGACCGGCCAGTCTGGAGGTGTGCGCGCTGCTGGTGAAGGACGGTCAGCAGCGCACCGAGATCGACCTCCGCTACGTCGGGTTTCACATTCCGGCCGAGTTCGTGGTGGGATATGGCCTTGATGTCGACGAGCGGCTGCGCAACCTCCGGGCCATCCACGCCCACACCGACGTATCGCCGTAGGGCCGTGCGTCCCGAGTGACCGTCGACACCGCCCGCATCGAGCGGGCCGTCACCGAGCTGTTGTTCGCCCTGGGTGAAGACCCGACCCGCGACGGCCTGGTCAAGACGCCGGCTCGGGTGGCCAACATGTACGAGGAGCTGTTCGCCGGTTTCGGCGAGAACCCCGGCGACCACCTCGAGGTGACCTTCGCCGCCGATCACGACGAGATGGTCATGGTCCGCGACATCCCCTTCGCCTCCCTCTGCGAGCACCATCTGGTGCCGTTCATCGGGAAGGCCCACGTGGCCTACATCCCGGGCGACGACGGCCGGATCACCGGGCTGTCCAAGCTGGCCCGGCTGGTCGACGGCTTCGCCAAGCGCCTGCAGGTCCAGGAGCGGATGACCACCGAGATCGCCGATGCCATCGAAAAGGCCCTGGCCCCGAGGGGGGTGCTGGTCGTGGTCGACGCCGAGCACCTGTGCATGTCCATGCGGGGCGTCAAGAAATCGGGGACATCGACCGTGACCTCCGCTGTCCGGGGCCTCTTCCGCAACGATGCGGCCACCCGGATGGAGGCCATGCAGTTCGTCCGCGGCCGCTGAACCGGCCGGAAACGCCGGGCGCGGCCCCCGGCAGGCTGGTTTACTCTGTGTCGTCATGCCCAGCTCGACCCGGGAGGACCGTCCCTTGGTAATGGGGATCCTCAACGTCACCCCCGACTCGTTCTCAGATGGCGGGAGATGGTTCGAACGTGAGCGGGCGATCATGAGAGCACATGAGATGGTGGACGAGGGGGCCGACATCGTCGATGTCGGTGGTGAATCGACCCGGCCGGGAGCCGAACCCGTCTCCACCGCCGAGGAGCTCCGGCGGGTGATCCCGGTGATCGAGGCGCTCGCCGGCCAGGTCAGGGTGTCGATCGATACCACCAAGGACGCGGTGGCCGACGCTGCCGTGCAGGCCGGGGCGTCGATGATCAACGATGTGTCCGCCTCCCTCTGGCCGGTGGCGGCGCGGCATCGGGTCGGGTGGGTGGCCATGCACCGGCAGGGAAGCCCGGCCACCATGCAGGCTCGCCCCCACTACGACGACGTGGTCGAGGAGGTCTCCGGCATGCTGGTCGAGCGGGCCGCCCGGGCCCGGGCCGACGGGGTGGCCGAGGTGTGGATCGATCCCGGGATCGGCTTCGGCAAGACCATCGATCACAACCTGGCCCTGCTGGCCTCGTTGGGCGATCTGGTGGCCACCGGCTATCCGGTCATGGTCGGGACGAGCCGCAAGAGTTTCCTGGCCTCGTTGGCGTCGTCGGGCGGCTCGTCCGTCCCGGTCGGCGAGCGGCTTCCGGGGTCGTTGGCCACCGCCACCTGGGCCATGGCCCAGGGAGCCCGGATGGTCCGGGTCCACGACGTCGCCGCCACCGTCCAGGCCGCCGTGCTGGTGGGACGGGTGGGGTTCGGGGCCGGCGATCGGGGCCCGGGACGGCCGCAGCACAGGAAGGCGGGTCGGGTGGCTCCCGTCCCGCGACGAACGCGGGAGATCCGGAGGTCGGAGCGTGAAAGGAAAGTGGGCGGCGGGGATCCCGCCTCGCAACTTCACCTGGGTGATCAAGGACCGCATGGCCATGAGCGAGCGGCCCGGCGGCTTCGCCCCCAACCACCGCAAGGTGCGACGCCAGGAGGAGATCATCTGGCTGCAGGTCCAGGGGTTCACCCGGGTGATCTCGCTGCTGCCGTCGTCCCACAACCTGCAGGCCTACGAGGAGCGGTCGATGGCCAGCGTGCACTTCCCCCTGCCGTCCTCGGGTGATGCCCGCGGGGTGCTCGGTGACGTCTACCGCGAGCTGCACGGCTACCTGACCGGCGGGGAGCGGATCCTCCTCCACCAGGAAGAGCTGGGCGACCGGGTGGCCGGCGTGGTGGCCGGTTACCTCCTGTGGTCGGACCGGCTGCCGAGCGGGCCGCAGGCCATCACCGTGCTCGAGCACATGACCGGCCATCCGATGGGTCCGAGCGGACGGGAGCTGGTGGCGTTCGCCAGCGAGCTCTCGCCGGCCGGTGTCCAGCCGGGAGCGATCGACGATCCATCCGGCGGCGGGTGACGTCCGGCCGGGGAGCTCGGTGACCGCCGTCGACGGGGACGGAGACGGTGGCGACCGGATTCAATTGCGAGGGCTCCGGGCCATCGGCACCCACGGGGTGCTGCCCGAAGAGAAGAGCCGGGCCCAGCCCTTCGAGATCGACCTCGACCTGACCGTGGACCTGGCCCCGGCCGGCCGGTCCGATGTGCTGGCCGACACCGTCGACTACGCCGGTGTGGCCGAGACGGCCGCCGGGATCGTCTCGGGCCCGTCCTCCTTCCAACTCCTCGAGGCCCTGGCCGGCGCGGTGGCCGACGCCACCTTGGCGTCGGACCCCCGGATCACCGCCGTGACCGTGCATCTCCGAAAGCTCCAGCCTCCGCTGGCCATGGACATCGCCACGGTGGGTGTCCGGATCACCCGCCGGCCGTGACCGCCACCGGCCCCCCGCTGTCCGAGCGGGCGTTTCTGTCCCTCGGATCGAACCTCGGCGACCGGTGGACCCACCTCCGACGGGCCGTCGACCAGCTGCGGGCCGGGAACCGGGCGCCGGTGACGGCCGTGTCCAATGTGTACGAGAGCTCCCCGGTCGGCGGCCCCGACGGGCAGGGACCGTTCCTCAACGTGGTGGTGGAGCTGGCGCTGGCCCCCGGTGCCGATCCCTACGGCCTCCTCGAGGAATGCCGCCGGCTGGAAGCGGCCGCCGGGCGGGTGCGGGCGGCCCGCTGGGGCCCGAGGACCCTCGACGCCGATGTGGTCTGGATCGACGGCGTGGTGCTCGACGACCCCGAGCTGACCGTGCCCCACCCGCGCTGGCGGGACCGCAGGTTCGTCCTGGCCCCTCTCCGGGAGCTGGCCCCGGACCTGGTCGACGATTCGGCCCTGGCCGACGCTGGTGGCGAGGTCGCCGTCGTGGGTACACTGTGAGCCGTAGCACCCAGATTCTCTGATGCGAACGGCACCCATCCGGGGCCGGAACGTCGAAAGGGGACTCGTGACCACGTTCCGCGTTATCGGGCCCGGCCGGGCCGGCCGCTCACTTCTCGCGGCCCTGGTGGCCACGGGCCAGTTCGAGCCGAAGGGGGTGCTCGGCCGCGGCGACCCGGTTGAGGACGCCGCCGCCGGCGTCGACCTGCTGGTGATCGCCACCCCCGACGACCAGGTCCGCGGCGTCGCCGCCTCGGTCGTACCGGTTGATTCCACAGTGGTCATCCACCTCTCGGGTTCGCTGGGCCTCGACGTGCTGGAGACCCATCCCCGCCGGGGTTCGGTCCATCCGCTGGTTCCCCTGCCCACCGAGGCGACCGGGCGCGATCGCCTGCGGTCGGGGATCACCTTCGCCGTGGCCGGCGACCCGATGACCGCGGCCGTGGTCGCCTCGCTGGGCGGGAGGGCGGAGACGGTGGACGACCCCGATCGCGCCGCCTACCACGCGGCGGCCTCCATCGCCGCCAACCACATGGTGGCCCTCATCGGACAGGTGGAGCGGGTGGCCGCTTCGGCCGGGCTTCCTCTCGACGCCTTCTCGGACCTGATGCGGGCCGCCCTGGACGACGCCCTCGTCCTGGGGCCCCGTCGGGCCCTGACCGGCCCGGCGGCCCGTGGGGACTGGGACACCGTGAACCGGCACCGCAACGCGCTGTCGGCGCTGGCCGGGCCGCGTACCGAGCTCGCCGCCTACGACGCCATGGTCGGCCTGGCCCGGAGGCTCACCCTCGAAACCGAGCCGGCCCGGGACGAGGCGCCGAGCCGCTCGCCGGCCGCCGTCGGCGGAGGGTGGGTGGCATGAGCACCGTCACCGAGGTGCCGCCGGCAGGTGTCGACGGCACCGGGGTGCGTGGCTCCGGCCCGGGTCGCCGTGATCGAGACCGTCGACCGGTACTCGGCGGCCCTGGACGCGGTTCGTGCGCTCCGGCCGAACGGTGGGTGTGGTCCCCACCATGGGCGCCCTGCACGAGGGCCACCGCTCCCTCATCGAGCGGGCCGCCCGGGAGTGCGACGTGGTCGCCGTGTCCATCTTCGTCAACCCGACCCAGTTCGGTGATCCGGCCGACCTGGCCCTCTACCCACGCACCCTCGACTCGGACCTCCGAGGTGGTGGAGGAGGCCGGTGGTGACCTCGTCTTCGCCCCTTCGGTGGGCGAGATGTACCCCGACGGGCCGGCGGGAGCGGCGCACGGACCTCCCACCAGCACGGTTCCGGCACCGGAGTTGGCCGCCCGCTGGGAAGGGGCCTCCCGGCCCGGGCATTTCGACGGGGTGGCCACCGTCGTCGTCAAGCTGTTGTCCGCCGCCGGCCGGTGCCGGGCCTACTTCGGCGAGAAGGACTTCCAGCAACTGGCCCTGGTCCGCCGTGTGGTGAGCGATCGCGGCCTGCCCACCGAGGTCATCGGCTGTGAGACGGTCCGCCAGCCCGACGGCCTGGCCCTCTCGAGCCGGAACGCCCGCCTGTCACCCGAGCAGCGCCGGGCGGCCCTGGTCCTGTCCCGGGCCCTGCAGGCCGGTGCCTCGATGATGGAGCGGGGTGAGAACGATCCGTCGGCTGATCGAGGCCGAGATGCACCGGGTGGTGGCCGGGGAGCCGTCGGTCGTCCTCGACTACGCCGCCGTCGTCCATGCCGACGATCTCGAGCCGGCATCCACCTGTGCCACCTCCCGCCCACTCCGGTTGCTCATCGCCGGCGAGGTCGGCCCGGTGCGGCTCATCGACAATCTCGACCCCGGCGGCGACTTCCCTGGCGGCGACCCCGTCGCCGCCCGTCGTCACCCGGGCGCCTGAGCCGGTGCCGGTACCGGTGCCAGTTCCGGGGATGCCGGATACCGGCCCGCTCGACGTGCTCGTCCTCGGCAGCGGCGTTGCCGGCCTGTCGGCGGCGGTCCGACTGGCGGCACCCACCCCGGCCCCGGACGGCGACAGCGGACCGGGTCCGGCCGGCCTCAGGGTCGGCGTGCTCACGAAGGCGGAGCTCTCCCAGTCGGCGACCCGGTGGGCCCAGGGCGGCGTGGCTGCCGTGCTCGGCGGTGACGAGGACTCGACCGATCTCCACCTGGCCGACACGCTGGCCGCCGGGGCCGGACTGTGCGACACGGACGCGGTCCGGGTCCTGGTCGATGAAGGCCCGTCCCGGGTCCACGAGCTGATCGCCATGGGAGCCGTCTTCGACCGGCAGCCCGGGGGGGCCCTGGCCCTGGCCCGGGAGGGCGGGCATTCCACGGCCCGGGTCGTGCACGCCGGCGGTGCCGCCACCGGGGCCGAGGTGGAGCGGGCCCTGGTCGACGCCACCCGGGCCACCGCCGCCGCCGTGCTCGAGGAGTGGTTCGCCCTCGATCTGGTCGTCGAGCACGGCCGGTGCCGGGGCGTGCGGGCCCTCAACGCCCACGGTCAGATCGTCGAGGTCAGGGCCACCCACACGGTGCTGGCCACCGGCGGTGCCGGCCAGCTCTTCGCCGTGACCACCAACCCGGCCGAGGCCACCGCCGACGGTCTGGCCATGGCCCTGCGGGCCGGGGTGCCGGTGGCCGACGTCGAGTTCATGCAGTTCCACCCGACCGCCCTGCACCATCCGGCGATGCCCCGCCCGCTGCTCTCCGAAGCGCTGCGGGGGCACGGCGCCCTTCTGCGCGACGCCCGGGGTGACCGGTTCGTCGACGAGCTGGCGCCACGCGACGTGGTCAGCCGGGCCATGGCCGACCGGATGCGGGAGCAGGGGGTCGAGAGCCTGTGGCTGGACGCCACCGGACTGGCCGCTTTCGGTTCCCGGTTCCCCACCATCGCCGCCTCGCTCAGGGCCATCGGGCTCGATCCCTCGCACGACTGGCTGCCCATCGCCCCAGCCGCCCATTACCTGTCCGGTGGGGTGCTCACCGATCTGTCCGGGGCCACGGCCCTACCGGGCCTGTGGGCGGCGGGCGAGGTGGCCTGCACCGGGGTACACGGAGCCAACCGGCTGGCGTCCAATTCGCTCCTGGAGGGGATGGTGTTCGGCGCCCGCCTGGCCGAGGCGATTGCCGCCGGAACGGACGGTCCTTCGCCCACCGGGGCGATGGGAGCGTTCGTCGGCGGCGCCGTGGGAGCGGGTGGAATCCGCCGATGGTGGGTCCGGATCGGCGCAGGCCGACGAGGTGGAGCCGACCGCCGACGGGCCGTGGCTCGACGCGGTGAAGACGAGGGAGGAGCTGCAGCGGATCATGATCGCCGGGGCCGGGGTGGTCCGCAGCGCCGAGTCGCTCGAGACCGCCGGCCACGGAATCCGGGCCATCGCCCGGCAGGTGGGTGGCGTCCCGGCCGACCGGGCTCACGGCGAGCTGGCCAATCTGGTCACCGCCTCGACGAGCCTGCTGGCCTCGGCCACGGTGCGGAGCGAGACCCGCGGCGCCCATGCCCGCAGTGATTTCCCCGAGACCGCCGAGGCGTGGCGACGGCGCATCGTCCATACCGCCGACGGGGTCGTCCTCCTCGAGATGCCGGCACCGGATCCTGAGCGCGGCGACCGGTCCGAGCCGGTTTCCGACCGGTGACCACGGCCGTCGGGAAGCACGCCGTGGACGCGGCGGTCGACCTCGGCCACCCGGTCGACCCTCCCCGGCACGCCGTGGTCGAGGCCGTGAGCCGGGCCATCGCCGAGGACGTGCTGCCCTTGGGTGACCTCACCGCCGCGCTCGTCCCGGCGTCGCTGACGGCGGCGGTCGCCATCGTGAGCCGGGAGCCGGGGGTCGTCGCCGGGCGCGCCTGCTCGGTCGAGACGTTCGCCCAGATCGATCCCGGCCTCGTCGTGGCCTGGCGGATGGACGACGGCACCGAGGTGGTGCCGGGGAGTGTGGTGGCGGAGGTCAGTGGGCCCCTGCGGTCGATCCTGACCGCGGAGCGCACCGCCTTGAACTTCCTCTGCCACCTGTCGGGGGTGGCCTCACTGACCCGCAGATTCGTGACCGCCGTCGCTCGGGCCAACCCGTCGACCCGGGTGCTGGACACCCGCAAGACCACCCCGGGACTCCGGGCGTTGGAGAAGGCCGCGGTGCGGGCCGGAGGAGGGCACAATCACCGGGGCAGCCTCTCCGACGCCGTCCTGGTGAAGGACAACCACCTGGGTGGCGTCACCATCGCCGAGGCGGTGGCCAGGGCCCACCGGTTGTGGCCGGGCCGGATGGTCGAGGTCGAGTGCGACCGGGTCGACCAGGTCGACGAAGCGGTCCGTGCCGGGGCCACCGTTGTCATGCTCGACAACATGACGCCCGAACAGGTGGCCGAATGCGTGGCCCGCGTGCGGGCGGCGGGCACGGGGGTGTTGGTGGAGGTGTCGGGTGGCGTGACCCTGGAGACGGCCCCGCGGCTGGCCGCCGCCGGTGCCGATCTCATCTCGGTGGGGGCCCTCACCCACTCCGCACCCGTGCTCGACCTGGGATTCGATCTTCCGCCGGGTACCGGCGGAGAAGGCTGAAAGGCTGACCATTGCTTCTTGCCATTGATGTCGGAAACACCGAGACCGTGGTCGGGCTGTTTGCCGACGACCTCACCGTCCCCCTCGCCGTCACCGGGCCCCGCGACGGCAACGAACCGACCGGCCTCGCCCACCACTGGCGGCTGTCCACCGTGGCCGAGCGCACATCCGACGAGCATGCGCTGCTCCTGACCCAATTGCTCGACCTCGACGGTCTTGACATCGAGGACGCGGTCACCGGCATCGCGGTGACGTCGTCGGTCCCGCTGGTCACGGCCAACCTCCGGCAGATGGTGGCGCGCTGGTTCGTCGTTCCCTCGGTGGTGCTCGAGCCCGGCGTCAAGAGCGGGATGCCGATTCTCTACGACAACCCGAAAGAGGTCGGTGCCGACCGAATCGCCAACGCGGTGGGTGCCCACGATCTGTTCGGCGGCCCGTGCGTCGTGGTCGACCTGGGCACGGCGACGACCTTCGATGCCATCTCCGCCGCCGGTGAGTACCTCGGTGGGGCCATCACTCCCGGCGTGGCCATCAGCCTCGACGCCCTGTTCGCCAACGCCGCCGCGCTCGGTCGGGTCGAGCTCGTGGAGCCGAGAAGCGTGATCGGCAAATCGACGGTGGAGTCGATCCAGTCGGGCGCCCTCTACGGGTTCGCCGGTCAGGTCGACGGCCTCTGCCGACGGTTCGCCGCCGAACTGGGCGAGTGCACGGTGGTGGCCACCGGCGGTCTGGCCGAGCTCATCTCCCCGTACTCCGAGGAGATCGAGTACGTGGAGCCCTGGCTCACGCTCCACGGCCTCCGGCTCATCTTCGAGCGCAACATGCCCTTGCTGGCCGCGCGGTAGCGTTTCGCTTGCCTGCCGTCCCGGCCGGGGCTGCGGGCTGGCCTCAGACCGGAGCTTCGAGGGCCAGCGCCGGTCGGTGGGGCGGAGGCTGGTGGTCCCACAGGTCGGTCACCAGATCGTCGCGGAGCGGCCGCATTTGCGGATCGTCCCACCGGTTCCTTCGCTGGAGCGGGTCGTCGGCGAGGTCGTACAACTCTCCCTCGGTCCCGTCATGAGACGTTCCCGGAAGGTAGGCGGTGCATACCCACTGGTCCCGCATGATGGTCCGGAGATGGACGTTGGTACCGAACAGGTCACTGTCCCACTCGGTCAGCACCCGCTCGAACCCGCGCCGCTCGGCGTCGGGGTCGTCGGCGGGAAGGGGCGCCCCCTGCATCCACCCGGGGGGTGTGATCCCGGCGATGGCGCAGAATGTCGGGGCCAGGTCGACCAGTCCCACCGGCTTGGTCACCACCGCCGGTGGCTGGGGCTTCGAGGGAGCCGGACGCCACACCAGGGGGAGTCGCATCAGGGCGTCGACGTGGTACGGACCCTTGAACAGGAGACCGAAATCGCCCTGGAGCTCGCCGTGGTCAGTGGTGAAGAACACGTCGAGGTCCTCGTTCCAGCCTCGCTCGGTGACGCGGTCCAGCACCCGTCCCACGGCTTCGTCGATGAGCTCGCACTCGACCGCATTGCGGGCGTTGACCTCGCGTACCTGGTCGGCGGTGAGTGTGGCCGGGACCCATTCGGCCGGAGCCTCGTAGTTCGACACCAGAGTGCCGTCGTACCAGAGACGCCAGTGTCGGGGCTTACCGTCGATGATGGCCTCACGTTCGCCGGGCTGCTCGGGATAGCCGGGGGGGAGGGGGACGTCATGCCAGTCGACGCGGCTGACTTCGGATTCGGGGGGATCCCAGGGATGGTGGGGATCGGGGAAGCTCATCCAACAGAACCAGTCCTCGTCGGGCCCGAGGGCGTCGAGCCAGGCGATCGTCCGATCCGCCACCCAGTCGGTGTGGTAGATCCCCCGATCGATGGGATTGACCTTCACCTGGGGTGCCCCGGTGTCGCCGCCACCGGCCGCGTTGACCTGCAGCGAGCCGTCGAGTGCAGGATAGAAACCACTGGCCGCATCGGGATGCTCGGCCATGAGCCAGCGTGCGTAGTGAAGCGGTCCCACGGCGCCATGGGTGGCCAACTCCAAGTGCTCGAAACCGCGGTGGGCACCGCCCGGGGGCTCGGTCCCGGTGCGGGCCAGCGCGTTCTCGGGGAACCGCAGGAACGGGTCGAGGAACGGTTCGAAGTGCGCCTTGCCGACGAGAGCGGTGCGGTAGCCGGCCTGGCGGAGGACCTCGGCCACCGATGGTGCATCGAACGGGAGCGGGACGCCGTTCATCCAAACGCCGTGGGTGGTCGGGTACTGCCCGGTCAGGATGGTCGAGCGGGAAGGCATGCACACCACGGACTGTGCGTGGGCCCGCTCGAACCGGATGCCGTCAGTGGCCAGGCCATCGACCACCGGGGTCCGGGCCAGGGTGCCTCCGTTGCACCCGAGCGTGTCGTAGCGCTGCTGATCGGTGGTGATCAGGAGGATGTTGCGGCCCATGGCCAAGCCTCTTTCATCGTGTCGTCGGGGACGGATAGGCGGTGAAGAGTCGTCGGCCAGGTTGCCCAGTGCGGCCCGGGCGGCGCCGCCGATCACCAGGGCCAACGCCGCCGGGCTCGGCGTCGGTGCTGTAGACGACCAGGCTCGATCCGTCCCCGAGGTCGTGGACATCGATCGTGCCCAGGTGCTCTCTGAACATCGGTGCCGTGATCCGGTACTGCAGGCGCCGCAGGGAGGCGTCCACCGTCAGCAGTCGCTCCGGCATGGGCAATCCCGAACGGGTGACGACGGTTCGAGTGTCACCTTCGACCGTGCACGACTCGATTCCGGGGAACCACTCGGCGAGGCGAGCCGGGTCTCCGACCAGCGCCCAGATGTCGTCCGCTGACGAGCCCAGTCGCACGGCATGCCGGATGCTTCCCCGGGTGGACGTCATCGGTGGCCGCCATCGTCGGAGGGGATGACGGCAGCCACCCCGGGCACGCTACTCATCGGTTCCGGAACCGGCACGTCTCGGTGCGCTCCTCCGGGATGTCTGCCGGATTACATCCCCCCGCCGCCGCCCCTCCGCCCCGGCCGCCCCGCCGCCCCGCCGCCCCGCCGTCCCGATGTTTGTTTTCTCGATTCGACCCAATTACCGCTTACAGTCGATATCTATCGGACATAGCCGATAATCAGGCCGAATTGGAAAATCAAGGGCCATGCGTGGGGGCTGGCTCGAGGTGCCGGCGTCGCGATGGCCGATCTGATGATGTGG
Source organism: uncultured Acidimicrobiaceae bacterium (assembly GCA_963812885.1). GTDB lineage: Bacteria > Actinomycetota > Acidimicrobiia > Acidimicrobiales > RAAP-2 > Bog-756. Next base: position 154,637 of record CAWEWZ010000004.1, read on the forward strand.
GCGGTAAGGTTACCTAGCGGCGTCGCGAGCTCAGGTGGGGCAGAGGCACAGGGCGCCAGCAGAGGAGCACCACAGCAATGATCTCCAGGCTGCCACGCAATTTCTGCAGGATGCTCGTGATCGCGGTCCTCGCCGTGGGCACGATTTCGGCCTCCACGGTGAGCCTGGCCGATCAGGCCGGAGCTGCGGCCACGACGGTGACCCACTCCCGGACCGCCACCCTGAAGCACAAGGAGCTCGCACGAGCGGTGCGGCGCGACTGCACCCGGCTCTGGCGGTGGCAGCATCAGCAGAAGCGGGTCAGGGCTCGCTTCGAGAAGAGGTTGCACCGGCTCACGACCTGGGAGGCAACGGCCATCGCCGTCGGGCACGCCCCCCGTGTCGCCGCCCTGAAGAGGGACATCGTGCACGTAAGGGCGCTGAAAGCGCGTGCCCTGATGTCCAAGTCAGCCGGCAAGGAAGCCAAGGGGGCCAAGCGGTTCGGTCCGGCGTGCACCGCGTTGGCTCGGGCGGTTCAAGCCGAGCGGAAGTCCGCCAAGGCCTCCAAAGCGAACAGGGTCGAAGCCAGGGCGAAGGCGAGGGCCTCCAGGCTCGCCAAGGCCAGGGCGGCTGCCGCGGCCAGGGAAGCAGCAAAGGCGGCCGCAGCAAAGGCGGCCGCGGCAAAGGCAGCCGCAGCAAAGGCGGCACGACGCCGACGCGCCACCACGCCGACGACCACGACCCCGACGACCAGCCCGACCCCTCCCACGACTTCTCCCGGTACGTCGGTCCCTCCGTCGACGGCTCCCACGACGTCCACCACCCCGGCGACCACCACGACCCCGGGCTGACGGGCACGACCGGCCGGTCTGGAAGGGGCGTGCAGGACCGGTGAACCCTTCTCGGCCGGAAACTGGCGGTGAACGGGCTTCGGGCAGGCCGAGGCTTCGGAGCAGCCCGTGGGCGGTCTCTGCAGCCCCGTGGGCGGTCTCAGAAGGGCGGCAGGTCGTCGACCAGGGAGTGGGCCAGCTTGGCAAAGGCGTCAGCCAGCTCGGCCGACGGTCCGGCGACGGCGGCCGAGGCCGCCAGGTCTGCGTACTGCCTCGCCACGCTGGTGGCTCCCCCGATGGCACCCGACTCGGCCACGATCGAGCGGGCCTTGTCCCGCTCGGGCTGGCCCAGGGGCTGTCCCGAGCAGTGGACCCAGCTCGGGACCGGCGTCGGGATCGGCCAGGGCCAGCAGTACCGGAAGGGTGTAGATACCCTCGGCCAGGTCCTGTCCAGCCGGCTTTCCCAGCTCGGCCTCGGTCCCGACGACGTCGAGGATGTCGTCACGTACCTGGAAGACCATGCCGAAGTAGCGGCCGAACAGCGTGAATGCATCGACGTCACCACGTGGGAGCCCACCGGTGAGCGCCCCGATCCGGCACGAGGTGGCCATCAGCGCCGCCGTCTTGCCGGCGATGGCGTTGGTGTAGCTGTCCTCGCTCCGGGCCACCTGGAAGGCCGAGTGACCTCGGCCACCTGGCCCTGGCAGAGCTCACCGAGCGTGGCGGCCAGCAGGGCTGCGATCTCGGTGCCGAGTCCGGCGGCGATCTCGGCCGATCGGGCCAGCAGGAAGTCACCGGCGACGATGGCCACCAGGTTCCCGAACCGGGCGTTGACGCTCTCCACATTCCGCCGGACGGTGGCCTCGTCCATGACGTCGTCGTGGTAGAGGGAGGCCAGATGGACCAATTCGACCGCCACCGCCCCCAACAGGTCGTCACGGGTGGCTCCGGCACGACCCGGATGTGGCGGTGGCCAGGGCAAGGACCGGTCGGAGCCGCTTTCCGCCCGCGGCCAGGAGATGGGTGGTGACCTCGTCGAGGAAGCCGTCGCCTGTGACCACGGACTCGACCAGCAGGGGCTCGAGGCGTTGGAGCTGTTCTTCGAGTGCGGGAAGCCCAAGGAGCTCTACGACGTTCACTTCCTACAGACGATAGGCCAGGATGCCGATGTCTGAGAAAAGGGCCTGGAAAATGGGACGGTGCGGGTGCGTGGTGTACCGGCACCTGTAGACTTCGTATCAGTTGCCGACCGCAGATGGAGGCGGTGGAGTGTTCGAACGATTTACAGACCGGGCTCGTCGAGTTCTTGTGCTCGCACAGGAGGAAGCGCGCCTTCTGAACCACAGCTTCATTGGCACCGAGCACATCCTCCTGGGCCTGATCCACGAGGGTGAGGGCGTCGCGGCCAAGGCGCTCGAGTCGCTTGGTGTCTCGCTCGAGGCCGTCCGTGAGAAGGTCGAGGAGACGATCGGCCTGGCCGGAACCGCTCCGACCGGGTCCCCTCCGTTCACACCCCGGGCCAAAAAGGTCCTCGAGCTCTCCCTGCGCGAAGCCCTGCAGCTCGGACACAGCTACATCGGCACCGAGCACATGCTCCTCGGTCTCGTCCGTGAGGGTGAAGGCGTGGCCGCTCAGGTGCTCCAGAGTCTGGGCGCCGATCTTCCCCGGGTCCGCCAGCAGGTCATCCAGCTGCTCTCGGGCTATCAGGGTGGCAAGGAGTCGGTCGGTGCCGGCGCACCCGGCTCGCAGTCGTCGGACGCACCCACCGGATCGCCGGTGCTCGACCAGTTCGGTCGCAATCTCACCGCGCTGGCCCGGGACCACAAACTGGACCCGGTCATCGGGCGCGAGAAAGAGATCGAGCGCGTCATGCAGGTGCTCTCTCGCCGGACGAAGAACAACCCGGTGCTCATCGGAGAGCCGGGCGTCGGCAAGACGGCCATCGTCGAGGGTCTGGCCCAACGGATCGTGGCCGATGACGTGCCCGAAACGCTGACCGGCAAGCAGCTCTACACGCTCGACCTGGGCGCGCTGGTCGCCGGCAGCCGGTACCGCGGTGATTTCGAGGAGCGGCTCAAGAAGGTGCTCAAGGAGATCCGCACCCGGGGCGACATCGTCCTGTTCATCGACGAACTGCACACGTTGGTCGGTGCGGGCGCCGCCGAAGGCGCCATCGACGCCGCTTCCATCCTGAAGCCGATGCTGGCCCGCGGTGAACTGCAGACGATCGGTGCCACCACCATCGACGAGTACCGCAAGCACCTCGAGAAGGACGCCGCGCTCGAGCGGCGCTTCCAGCCGATCAAGGTGGAGCAGCCCAACGTGGCGCTGACCATCGAAATCCTGAAGGGATTGCGCGACCGCTACGAGTCGCACCATGCGGTCACCATCACCGATCAGGCGCTGGTGGCGGCGGCCAACCTGGCCGACCGGTATCTGGCCGACCGGTACCTGCCGGACAAGGCGATCGATCTCATCGACGAGGCCGGCAGTCGGCTGCGCATCCGCCGGATGACCACGCCGCCCGCGTACAAGAAGCTCGAAGAGGAGATCAGCCGGCTCCGGGCCGACAAGGAAGCGGCCATCGAAAAGCAGGCCTTCGATCAGGCGAAGAAGCTCGCCGAGCAGGAGAAGGTCGCGCCTCGACAGCAAAGAAGCCATGGAGGCCGAGTGGCGGGCCGAGGGCGTCGACCTGTTCGACGTCGTGGACGAGGAAGTCATTGCCGAGGTGCTGGCCAACTGGACGGGCATTCCCGTCTACCGGCTCACCGAGGAGGAGACGGCCAAGCTCCTGCGCATGGAGGACGAACTGCACAAGCGGGTGATCGGGCAGGAGCCGGCCATCGCCGCGCTGGCCCGGTCGATCCGACGCACCCGGGCCGGACTGAAGGATCCCAAGCGGCCGAGCGGCTCGTTCATCTTCCTGGGTCCCGACGGGCGTCGGGAAGACCGAGCTGGCCAAGACGCTGGCCGAGTTCCTCTTCGACGACGAGGACGCCCTCATCCAGCTCGACATGTCCGAGTACATGGAGAAGCACACGGTGAGCCGCCTGGTCGGCTCGCCCCCCGGCTACGTCGGCTACGAGGAGGGTGGTCAGCTGACCGAAGCGGTTCGCCGCAAGCCCTTCTCGGTGGTGCTCTTCGATGAGGTCGAGAAGGCGCACGCCGACGTGTTCAACACCCTCCTCCAGATTCTCGAGGACGGTCGCTTGACGGACGCCCAGGGCCGCTCGGTCGACTTCAAGAACACCGTGCTGATCATGACGTCCAACCTCGGGACCGCCGACCTGCGGAAGTCCTCGGTGGGCTTTGCCAAGACATCCGAAGCCGTCACCTATGAGCGGATGAAGTCCAAGGTCAACGAGGCGCTGAAGGCCCACTTCCGGCCCGAGTTCCTCAACCGCATCGACGAGGTGGTGGTCTTCCACGAGCTGTCCAAGGTCGAGGTGGTCGAGATCGTGGACCTGATGATCCAGCGGGTGTCCAACCAGTTGGAGCTCCAGGGACTGAGCCTGGTGCTCACCCCGCCGGCCAAGCAGCTCCTCGCCGACAAGGGCTACGACCCCCAGCTGGGAGCCAGGCCGCTCCGTCGGGCCATCCAGCAGATGATCGAGGACCCGCTGTCCGAGCGCATCCTGTGGAAGGAGTTCCGGGTCGGGGAGACCATCATCGTCGACGTCGAGACGATCACTCCCGAGGCCGCGGAGGCCTACGACGTCAAGGGTGCACCGCCGCTGGTGGCGGGTGAGCAGCAACTCACCTTCACCGCCATCGAGGGGATCGAGCCTCCTCCGGTGGAGCTGGCCGGCGCCGACTCATCCGCAGACTGAGTCCGCGCCCGCCCGTCTGCGGCGGCTGGCGGGGCGACGCGGTCCTACTCGGTGTCCTCCAGGTCGAGAAGATCCTGCAGAAGCTTCGGATCGCCCTCGACCCGGACGGCAGAAGGCGGTAGCCGCCCGTAGAGGGTCAGGACGAGGTCCGACGCCGAGGCCGTCACCACCGTGCTGGTGCCGCGTTGGTCGCCGACGATCCACCGGCCGTCTCCGTCCTCGGAGACCAAGGTGAGAGAGCCCAGCAACCGGTCGGCCGCCGTCCCCAGCACGATCTCGAGGAACTCGGCCACGCCGTCGTGGGCCACGGCCGGATCGATCGGGGTCGGGCTCCCGAGGGCCTGTTCTGCGTCCCAACGGTGGACGGTGGCCTCTTGTGCCTGGTGTCGAGCCACCGCGCCGGAGGTGAGTGGACGCCCCCACCAGGTCCAGCACGGGCTGTCGGCGTTGTTCTCCTCCAGAGCGGCCAACAACTCCGCCGTGCTCGCTCTCATCCACCCGGCCAGGTCGTCGTCCGGCGGTGGGTCCTCGGTGGGCCGGTCGGGGTCGCCCTCGCCGGAGGTGGGCCCGTCGGGATGGCCTGCCCGCACATTGGCGGCCCAGAAGCGCTGCACCCGGCCGAGGTGCACGATCAGGTCGCGAAAGGACCAGTCGGGGCAGGAGGGGACTGTCGTGTCCAAGTCGGCACCGGCGATCAGGTCCGCCACCCGTGAACTGTCGGTCTGGATGGCGTGTGACCAGTCGAGCATGGCCCGATCGTAGCGATTCGGCCGCCATTTGACCGAGGCCCGCACGACGGTCACCCCGGTTGGCACACCCGATCCCTACCATCAGGGCCATGGCAAAGACGGCCAAGCGCCACCGCTGCATCGACTGTGGAGGGACGACCGCCCGATGGGCCGGCCGTTGCCCCTCGTGCGGGGAGTGGAACACCCTGGTCGAAGAGGCCCACCTCGGCCCGCTGGTCCGGGCGGTCGACGACTTGAACCTGTCGTCGATGCCCGTCCCCCTGTCGTCGGTCGACATGTCCGAGGCGGCGCCCCTGCCGACCGGTGTCGCCGAATTCGACCGGGTCCTCTCCGGTGGTCTGGTTCCGGGCTCGGTGACCCTCCTCGGAGGCGAGCCGGGGATCGGCAAGTCGACCCTCCTCCTCCAGGTCCTGGCCGCCCGGGCCGCATCCGGTCATCGGGTGCTCCTGGTGTCCGCCGAGGAGTCGGCGCACCAGGTTCGGCTGCGTGCCGAGCGGCTGGGTCCGGTCCCGCCGGGTCTGTTGATCCTGTCGGCCACCGATATCGGTGCGGTGATCAGCGCGGTGGTCGAGTCAGCACCGGAGCTGGTGGTGATCGACTCCATCCAGGCGGTGTCCATCGGGCCGTCGACCCTCGGCGAGCGGCGGGCCGCCGGCGTGCCGGGCAGCGTCGCGCAGGTGCGCGAGTGCGCCGACCAGTTGGTGGGACTGGCCAAGTCGCGGCAGGTGTCCATCGTGCTGGTCGGACATGTGACCAAGGACGGGTCCCTGGCCGGTCCCCGGACGCTCGAGCACATGGTGGACACCGTGCTGAGCTTCGAGGGGGACCGGCACCACGCGCTCCGGCTGCTCCTGGCGGTCAAGCACCGGTTCGGCCCCACCGGTGAGCTCGGGCTGTTCGAGATGGGGGACCAGGGTCTCAACCGGGTCGACGACCCCGGTCGGCTTCTGCTCGGCGACCGGCTCACCGGGGTGCCGGGCGGGGTCGTGCTTCCGGCTGTGCAGGGCCGCCGCACCCTGGTCGTCGAGCTCCAGGCCCTGGTGACCCCGATGACCCAGGCCCAGCCCAAGCGGTCGGTGGTCGGGCTGGACAGCGGTCGCCTGGTCATGACCCTGGCCGTGCTGGCCCGCCTGGCCGAGCTGCCCGTGCTGTCGTTGGACGTGTTCGTATCGGTGGCCGGTGGGATCCGGGTGACGGAGCCGGCGGCCGACCTGGCCGTGACCCTGGCGGTGGCATCGGCCGTCACCGGCCGGCCGCTGCCCGCCAAACTGGCCGCGGTCGGCGAGGTGGGGCTGGCCGGGGAGGTCCGCCAAGTGACCAACCTTCGCCGCCGACTCGAGGAGTTGGCACGGTTGGGATTCGACCAGGTGGTGGTCCCGGCCTCGTCTCCGGAGGGACCGGCCGGGGTCGAGCTGTTGCGGGTGGACCGGGTGGTCGACGCGCTGCTGCTCCTAGGCCCCGATGACCTGTCGGCAGGTACCATTCGTCTGTGAACACCCGGCAGAGCTCGCCGCTCAGTGACGCTCTGGCCATGGCGGCGCCCGGCCGACCCTTGCGGGACGGACTCGACCGGATCCTCCGGGCCAAACGGGGAGCCCTGGTGGTGGTGGGCGATGGTCCCAACGTGCTCTCCATCTGTTCGGGCGGATTCCTGCTCGACGCCGAGTTCAGCCCCCAACGTCTCTCCGAGCTGGCCAAGATGGATGGAGCCATCATCCTGGCTGCCAACGCCTCCCGGATCGCCCGGGCCAACGTCCACCTCATGCCCGATGCCGCCATCCCCACCTCCGAAACGGGCACACGGCACCGGACCGCCGAGCGGGTGGCCCGCTCGATCAACGTCCCGGTCCTGTCGGTGTCGGCGGCCATGTCGGTCATCGCCGTGTACCGGAACGACCTCAAGCACACCATCCAGCCCACCGGCTGGTTGCACGACCGGACCGATCAGGCCCTGGCCACCATGCAGCGGTTCCGGAGCCGCTTCGACGTCGCTCTCAACGGCCTCTCCGTCCTGGAGGTCGAGGACACCGTCTCGGTGGGGGATGTCGTGGGGGTGGTCCAGGCTGCCGAGATGCTCCTGCGCATCGCCGAGGAGGTGGAGGCCTATCTGGTCGAGCTGGGCGACGACGGCCGCCTGGTCGGGCTCCAATCCGCGGAGCTGGTCGACGGGGTGGCACCCGCCCTCCACCTGGTGGTGCGGGACTACTGCCAGCAGGCACCGACCAGGGGCGCCGACCGGCACGCGGTGGTCGGTCGGGTGGTCGATGAGCTGGCCCATCTGACCTCGGACGACCTGCAGGATGCCGGCCGGGTGGCGGGAATCCTCGGCCTCCCCGAGTCCTTCAGCGACACCGAGTCGGGGATCGAGCCCAGAGGCTACCGGCTGCTCTACCGGCTGCCCCGGTTCTCGGACACCATCATCGAGCGGATCGTGGACCGGTTCGTCAACCTCCAGCAGATCATGCGGGCCTCCCTGGGGGAACTCGAACAGGTGGAGGGAGTTGGCCAGGCCCGGGCCCACTCGGTCAAGGACGGGCTGGCCCGCCTGGCCGAGGCCAGCATCTTCGAGCGCTACCAGTAGGCCGGCCGACCCCCGGCCCTGTCCGGCCCGGCCTCGACGCCCGGCCCGGTCGGAGAGAGCGCCGCCACCGTGTACAATTGCTTGCTCGTCTACGCGGTCCCGATGTCGCTCAACCAGCCCGGGATCAGCACGCAATGCCAGGAGGCATGGTGTTCGACATCGGTGACAAGGTCGTTTATCCGCACCACGGCGCGGCCGTCGTGGAACGCCGTGAGACCAAAGAGGCTTTCGGGAAAAAGCAGGAGTACCTGGTACTTCGCCTTGCCTATGGGGATCTGACCCTGATGGTTCCCGCCGACAACACGGACGGTGTGGGCCTTCGGGAAGTGATCAACGACGAGGAAGTGGAAGAGGTGTTCGCGGTGCTCCGCAAGAAGGAGGCCCGGATGCCGACCAACTGGTCCCGTCGGTACAAGAACCACTCCGAGAAGCTCCGGTCCGGCGATATCTACCAGGTGGCGGAAGTGGTCAGGAACCTCTCCATCCGGGACAAGGACAAGGGGCTCTCGGCGGGCGAGAAGCGGATGCTCAGCCGGGCTCGTCAGATCCTGGTGTCCGAGCTGACCTTCGCCCTGGGAGTCGATGAGGAGACCGCCGAGGTTCGGCTCAACGAGGCGCTTCCCTGAGCCGAACGGGGTCCGTCTGGGCCATCGTGGTGGCGGCGGGGACAGGTCAGCGGTTCGGCGGCCCCAAGCAGTTCGCCGAACTGGCCGGAAAGCCGGTGGCGGCCTGGTCGGTCGAGGCCGCTCGCTCGGTCGCCGACGGGGTGGTCCTGGTGGTCCCGGCAGAGGACCGTTCGGGCGGGTCCGGAGGATCCGGGGCCGGTCGGCCGGCGGGTGGCGCACGGCGGCCTCGACGGGTGCCGACCGGGTGGTGGCCGGTGGTGCGACCCGGGCGGCATCGGTGCGGGCCGGACTGGCGGCCGTTCCGGACGACGCCGCCATCATCGTGGTCCACGACGCCGCCCGGCCGCTGGCCACCGACGAGCTGTTCGCATCGGTCGTCGCCGTCCTCCGTTCCACCGAGGCCGACGGGGCCATCCCGGTGGTGCCGGTCTCCGACACCCTGAAGCGGGTGGATGGCGACAGGGTGGTCCACGGCGTCGATCGCGATGGCCTGGTCGCGGTCCAGACACCGCAGGCGTTCGTTGCCGTCACGCTGCGGCGGGCCCATCAGGCGTGTGGTGAGGCCACCGACGACGCCGGGCTCGTGGAGGAGCTGGGCGCTACGGTCCACACGGTGGAGGGGGATCCGCACAATGTGAAGCTGACCCGGTCCGAGGATCTGGCCCTGGCCGAGGCGCTGCTGCGGGTGGCCGGCCGATGAGCGGTGGGCCGTCGTCGATCCGGATCGGACAGGGACTCGACGTCCACCGGTTCTGCGATCATCCCGGGCGCCCGCTGGTGCTGGGCGGTGTGGTCATCACCGGGGACGGGGCGCGGCCACTCGAGGGGCACAGCGACGCCGACGCCGTGGCCCACGCCATCGCCGATGCGGTCCTCGGAGCGGCTGGTCTCGGCGACCTCGGGCGCCACGCTCCCGACACCGACCCGAAATGGCAGGGGGCGGACAGCCTGGAGATCCTGTCCCGGATGGTGGATCTCGCCCGCCAGGCCGGATGGTCGCCGGTCAATGCCGACTGCACGGTGGTGGCGGAGCAGCCCCGTCTGGCTCCCTTCATCGCCCAGATGGCCGAACGGCTGACGTCGGCGCTCGGTGCGCCGGTCAACGTGAAGGCGACCCGGGCAGAGGGGCTCGGGGCTCTCGGCCGGGCCGAAGGGATCGCCAGTACGGCCATCGTCCTGATGGCTTCGTCCGGGGCCACCGCCGACGACCCAGCCCGATGAGCCCGTCTTCCCGAAGCGGCGGGCGGAGTGGTGCCGGCGGACGGGGCACGCGGCGGCCAAGGGCCGGGACCGGCGGACGGGGCCGGCTGCCAGGACCGGCCGTGGTACGCGGCGGACGGGGCCAGCCCGTTCGGTCTGCGGATCGGGGCGGACGACGGCCCGATCGGCCCGGTAGTGCCGGGCGCCAGGGCTCCGGCCCTCCGGGACTCGGCGGCGACCAGGTCGAGGGGCGGCAAGCGGTGCGGGAACTGCTCAAAGCCAACCGGCGGTCGGTCCGGTCCGTCTTCATGGCCGAGGGCATGGATGCCGCGACCATCCTCGACGAGATCGAGGACCTGGCCGCCACCCGCCGGGTCAAGGTCGACTACGTCAGTCGTCGTCGCATCGACTCACTGGCCCGCACCGAGGCCGCGCAGGGCGTGGTGGCACTGGCCCGGCCGGTCGAGGAGACACCGCTCGAATCACTGTGCGAACCGACCAGCCGTGGTCGGGTGCCGTTCCTGCTGGTGTTGGATGGCATCACCGATCCGCAGAACCTCGGGGCCTTGTTGCGGAGCGCGGAGTGCGCCGGGGTCACCGGCGTCGTGCTCCCGCGCCATCGGTCGGCCCACCTCTCCCCTACGGTGACCAAAGCGGCCGCGGGCGCCGTCGAGTACCTCCCGATGGCTCTGGTGGCCGGCATTCCGGCCGCGCTACCTCGCCTGTCGGCCATGGGGGTGTGGACGGTCGGTCTGGTCGGTGAGGCGCGCCAACCGTTCTACGACCTGCCGCTCGGGGATCAGCCGGTGGGGCTGGTGCTGGGCTCGGAGGGAACCGGACTGGCCCCGTTGACGAGAAAGCGCTGCGACGTGCTGGCATCCATTCCCCAGCACGGTTCCCTTTCGTCCCTCAACGTCTCCACCGCAGGTGCCATCGCCTGCTTCGACGTGGCCCGTCAGCGGTTCCGTTGACCGGATGTCTCAGGCCACCTCGTCGACGGCCACGCCCTTCCAGAACGCCACCCGATCGGAGATCTCGGCTGCCGCTTCCTCGGGCGATGGGATAGTACCAGGCGGCGTCGTCGTTGCGGATCCCGTCCACGACCACCGACCGGTAGCTCGCCACTCCTTTCCAGGGGCAGAAGGTGTGGCGGTCACTGGGTCGGAAGTAGGTGTCGTCCACGTCCTCGGCGGGGAAGTAGTGGTTGCCCTCCACCACGACCGTCCGGTCGCTCTCGGCCAGGACGGCACCGTTCCAAGTCGCTCGTATCTTCATGACGAAGACAACCCCGACGGGCCGGTCACTGTTCCCGTCCGACCGTACCGCGGGTGATCAAACCCGAGCCGAGCGGCACCGAGTGGCCGATGAGTGCGAGTCGGGGTCGGCCACTGTGATCGGCCGGCCGCCTGTCCATCGACGGCCGCGCCCGCGTGATCAAATGGAGCCGGGATGACCGAGCGAGCTGACGTGATCGTGCTGGGCATGGGGCCGGGCGGGGAGAACGTGGCCGGTCGTCTGGCCGAGTCGGGGCTCGATGTCGTCGGCGTGGATGCGGAGCTGGTCGGGGGTGAGTGCCCGTACTGGGGGTGCATCCCCTCCAAGATGATGATCAGGGCCGCCGATCTCCTGGCCGAGGCCGGTCGGGTCCCGGGGATGGCCGGTGACACCACGGTGAGGCCCGACTGGGCCCCGGTGGCCACGCGGATCCGGGACGAGGCCACCGACTCCTGGGATGACACCGTGGCCGTCAAGCGGTTCGAGGACAAGGGTGGGCGGTTGGTGCGTGGTTGGGGACGCCTGGAGGGACCGAACCGGGTGGCGGTCGGCGACGGAAGTCATCGAGGCCCGGCGCGCCGTGGTCGTCAACACCGGGACGCGGGCCTGGATACCGCCGGTCGCCGGATTGACCGGCACGCCCTACTGGACCAACCGGGAGGCTGTCGAGACCGAGCAGGTGCCGGGGTCGCTGGCCGTGCTCGGAGGAGGCGCCACCGGTGTCGAGCTGGCCCAGGTATTCAGCCGCTTCGGCTCGGAGGTGACCGTGCTGGAGACCGGCCCCTGCCTCGTCGGGCCCGAGGAACCCGAGGCCGGGCAGCTGTTGGCCGAGGTCTTCGGGTCCGAGGGTATCGATGTCAGGACCGACGCCGCCATCGGGTCTGTCCGGCACGACGGCCGCCGGTTCGCCATCGCCCTGGGCGACGGGGAGCCGCTGGTGGTCGACCGCCTGCTGGTGGCCACCGGTCGGCGTGCGGACCTCGTCCAGCTCAACGTGGCGTCCGTCGGTCTCGACGATTCGGCCCGGGCCCTTCCTGTCGACGACCACCTGAGGGTCGAGGGCGTCGAAGGCATGTGGGCGGTGGGCGACGTCACCGGCAAGGGCGCCTTCACCCACATGTCGATGTACCAGGCGGCCATCGTGGTCGATGATGTCCTCGGCCACGATGTGGTCCCGGCCGACTACCGGGCCGTACCACGGGTCACCTTCACCGATCCGGAGATCGGATCGGTCGGTCTGAGCGAACGCGAAGCCCGCCATCGGGGACTGGAGGTGCGGGTGGGGAAGTCGGACATCCCGACCTCGGCGCGGGGCTGGATCCACAAGGCGGGGAACCAGGGCTTCATCAAGCTGGTGGAGGACGCCGACCGGCAGGTGCTGGTCGGAGCGACCTCGGCCGGACCGTGGGGCGGAGAGGTACTCGGCCTGCTCACCCTGGCCGTTCATGCCGAGGTGCCGACCTCCCGGCTGCGGCACATGATCTACGCCTATCCCACCTTCCACCGCGCCATCGAAGATGCGGTCAAGGACCTCGATCAGGCGTAGGCCCGGCGAGGGAGCAGACCGGCGTGAACGTCAGACCGGCGTCACGAAGATGGACGCGCCAGCGACATCTGGAACTCGTCCCCGTCCGATGCCCAGGTCGACTCGATCACGAATCCGCACTCACGGAGCTCGGCCTCGAGTGCCTCCGGTGAGAACTTGGTGCTGATCTCGGTCAACATCTCCTCGCCCGACCGGAATTCCACGTCGAGGTCGAGATCGGCGACGCGGACGGTCTGGGTCTCGGCCGACCGCAGCCACATCTCGATGCGCTGATCTTCCTCGTTCCACCGGGCGACATGCTCGAATTTCTCCGGGTCGAAGTCGGCGCCGAGCTCTCGATTGAGCACGAGCAGCACGTTGCGATTGAACTCGGCGGTCACCCCGGCCCGGTCGTCGTAGGCGTCGACCAGCCGGGCCCGGTCCTTGACGAGGTCGGTACCGAGCAGCAGCCGGTCCTCCAGGGTCATGATCTTGCCGAGTTGCATGTAGAACTCCCGGCGTTGACCGGGATCGAGATTTCCGATGGTCCCACCGAGGAAGGCGAACAGTCGCCGCCCGCCGGTCGGGAGCTGATCGAGGTGGCGGTGGAAGTCGCCGACGACGGCACTGACGGCCACGCCCGGGTACTCCTCGGAGAGAGCACCGGCTGCCTCCCACAGGGTGGTGTCGCTCACATCGAGGGGCACGAAGCCGCGGAGATGGCCGGTCGACTGCATGGCATCGAGCAGGACCCGCGACTTCTCGCAGGTGCCGGCCCCCAGTTCGACCAGCATGTCGGCTCTGGAGTGCTCGGCGATGTCCCGGGCATGGGCGTCGAGGATCGATCGCTCGGATCGCGTCGGGTAGTACTCGGGAAGCCTGGTGATCTCGTCGAACAGCCGGCTGCCTCGGTCGTCGTAGAAGTAGACGGGAGGGATGCTCTTGGGCCGGGCGCCGAGCCCGTCGCGGACATCGCGCTCCATGGCGCCGCGCAGATCGCTGCCGGACAGATGGATGTCCATGGTCGGGGGAATCACAGTGGGCATGGGTTCGATGGGTCCTTGGGAGTGCCGGTCGGTTGGGAGGTGTCCCCTGGTCAGCAGGTCCGGGCCAGCCGTAGGCCACTGAAGGCCCAGCGAGAAGACGGTGGGAAGAAGTTCCGGTACGAAGCCCGGATGTGGTCCGGCGGGGTCGCACACGAGCCGCCTCGGAGCACGTACTGGTTGACCATGAATTTACCGTTGTACTCACCGACGGCTCCCGGGGCCGGTTCGAAGCCCGGATACGGGCTGTAGGCCGACGACGTCCACTGCCAGACGTTGCCGAACGGTGTTGGCTCCGCGCTGGAGGCGGGGGCCGGGATGGGGTGCAGCTTGGTCTGGTCCAGGAAGTGGCCCTGCACCGTACGGCCGGCGGCGGCCACCTCCCATTCGGACTCGGTCGGGAGTCGCATGCCGGCCCAGCGGGCAAAGGCGTCGGCCTCGTAGTAGCTCAGGTGGCAGACCGGCTGGGCCGGGTTGACCGGTGTCGGGCCGCCGAGGGTGAACTCCTGCCAGCCATCGTCGACCCGGGACCAGTACAGCGGTGAGTCCCAGCTCTCCGCCTGCACGGTGGCCCATCCGTCCGACAGCCACAGCTCGGGTCGGTCGTAGCCGCCGTCCTCGATGAAGGCCAGCCACTCACCGCAGGTGACCGTCTGGTCGGCGATGGCGAAGCCGCCGAGATAGGTCCGGTGCCGGGGAAGCTCGTTGTCGAAGCAGAATCCCCGCCCGGCATACCCGATCTCGTGCATCCCTGCCGGATACTCCGTCCAGGTCGCTGCGGGCGCCGCCGTCGGTTTGGGCATCCGCACGGCGTCGTACGCGGGCTGAAGCGGATTGCGCGACAGGACGTGCTTGATGTCCATCAGCAGGAGCTCCTGGTGCTGCTGCTCGTGCTGGATGCCGAGCTCCACCAGCGCCGCCGACGGCTCGCCGCGGGGACTGTCGAGGAGCTCGGTCATGGCCAGGTCGACAAAGGCGCGGTACTCGCCGATCTCCTCCACCCCGGGCCGCGACACCAGCCCCCGGTCGTTCCGCGGATATCTGGCCCCCACCCCTTCGTAGTAGGAGTTGAACAGGTACCCGAAGTCGGGATGGAACGGTCGGTACCCGTCGAGACCGGGCATGAGGAGGAAGGTCTCGAAGAACCAGGTGGTGTGGGCCCGGTGCCACTTGGTGGGGCTCACGTCGGGCATGGACTGGACCGTCTGGTCCTCGGCCGACAGGGGCGAGGCGAGCGATTCGGTGAGCGACCGGGTGGCGACGAACCGATCGGTGATCGTCAGGTCGCCCGCCGTCATCAGCAGATCCGTCATGCCTGCTCCTCCGGTACCCCGTGGGGATCATCGAACGGCTAGCCGGGGGATCCGGGGCGCCGTCACCAATAGAACCTAGTTGGTCACTCCTCGCGGCGAGCGCGCCAGGCGTCGATTGCTCTACCCCCGACCGGTGCCGCTCACACCCGAACGCCCACCCCACCGTCCTCGCTCCTCCTCGCTGGTGTCGCCGATGGCCGCCCGGCACCCGGGATGCCACGCCGATGGTCGGCAAGAAGCGCAGGTCAGTTCTGGTTTCCATCGACCGCCGTACGGGCCCCGGGGCATCATCCGAGCGTGACGGGAACACGGGGCAGCGGGTCGGGACGTTCCCATTGCAACCAACGATTGCTCGGCCGCCCGGGCGAACCGACATATCCACAGCTGGTGCACAGATGGTTCTGCCATCGTTGACCGCGATGGGCGACCAACCCGTCGCCCTGCCCGTGGCGGAAGGAGATGCCGGTGCCCGGACCGAAGCGCGGCAGGCGATGGTTGGGCATCGCCTCCCGCCTCGGGCGCCCGAGATTTCTTCGCGATTTCTTACCAACCCGTCACGTCGTCTTCATGATCGGTCCCTACCCTCGTCATTGTGAACGCCAAGGATCGAATCCAGAGCGGCGTCGGCCCGAAGGTGGGCACCGCCAACCGCCATGCGCGCCTCCAGCGTGACGCAGCGCTTGAGCGAGTCCGCACCATCACTCGCACCATTGCTGTGGGGTCAGTGGCGGCAGCAGCCGCCATCGGCGTCTATGTCAGCCGCGCCGTGCCGGGGCACACATCCACCCCGTCTGCTTCCACATCGGCGGCCACGGGGTCCTCGTCGAGCGGGTCGTCCACCGGCCTCTCTCCACAAGGCGGCAATCCGGCAAGCAGCCAGTCGAACACCAGCTTGTCGCCACCCAGCAGCCCACCGGCCCAAACCCAGCAACAGGCCCCGGTGGTCAGCGGTTCGACTTGAGTGGACGTCCAGCGGGTCGGGACTGACCAATGGAACTAGGTGTGTATCGCTCATCGGTGTGGTCGACCAGGTTGGATCTGGTAGTCACCGATCCCAGCGTGATCGTCGAAGCAGTCCGACTGCTCAACGAGACTCTGGACCGAGTGGACCGCGTGGCCAGCCGATTCCGATCGGACTCGGAGATCAACGGCTTGCATCGCGCTGCCGGGGCAGGTTCGCCCGTGGCCGTCAGCGCCGAACTCTTCGCGGTGGTCGGCGTAGCCGTGCGGGCTGCCCGTTTGACTGACGGAGCTGTCGACCCCACGGTGGGGGCGGCCATGTGCCGCCTCGGCTACGACCGGGATTTTTCGATGATGGCGGCGGATGTGAACGGTGAGCTGCCCGAGCCCGGGCCGGTCCCAGGGTGGCGGTCGGTGATCCTCGATGCCGAGCGCTCGACGGTCGCACTGCCCGCCGGTTCGGTGCTCGACCTCGGGGCCACGGCGAAGGCATGGGCCGCCGACCGGGTCGCCTTTCTGGTGGCGTCACGGTTGGCGTGCGGTGTACTGGTCTCGTTGGGTGGAGACATCGCCATCGGGGGAGAGGCCCCCGAAGGGGGGTTTGCCGTCGGTATCGCCGACATCTGCGGAGACCTTGCGCCACCCACCACGGTGTCCATCGTTTCAGGGGGCCTGGCCACCTCGGGGATCGGAAAGCGGAACTGGGCGCTCAACGGTCACCCCGTTCACCACCTGCTGAGTCCGGCGACCGGTCTTCCCGTGGACACACCCTGGAGAACGGTGTCGGTGGCGGCCGGATCGTGCGTCGACGCCAACACGGCGTCCACGGCGGCCATGGTCATGGGTGAGTCGGCGCTGGCATGGCTCGACGACGCTGGCCTGCCCTCTCGTCTGGTCGCGCGGGACGGCGGAACGGCGACCGTTGGCGGATGGCCGCAGGCCGCCGATGACGTGGACCCTGGCCCGACCTGGGAACCAAGGGCACGGGTTGGGCAATGAGCGCCGCGGCGATCGAGTTGACCGGAACCAACGCCAAGGCGTTGTGGTATCTGACCCGCTCAACCGGGCTGGTGGCGCTGATCCTGCTCACCGCCACCCTGGTCATCGGCGTCGTGGCCTCGGTCGGTTGGACCACGGCGCGATGGCCCCGATTCCTCTCGCAGAGCGTGCACCGCAATCTCTCCCTCTTCTGCGTAGCTTTTGTGGGCTTGCACGTGGTCACCACCGTCAGTGACGGCTACGTTCCGATCGGTTTTGCCGATGCCTTCCTACCCTTTCTTTCCCCCTACCGCCCGATCTGGATCGGTCTCGGTGCTCTGGTCTTCGACCTCCTCCTCATCGTGTTGCTATCGAGTGCCCTGCGCCGTCGCATTGGGTACGCCTCCTGGCGTTTCGTCCATTGGCTGGCTTACCTTTGTTGGCCGATCGCACTGTTCCACGCATTGGGAAGCGGATCGGACTCCTCGCTGCCCGTCGTGCTTGCCATCGATGCCGTGTGCGCGGCGACCGTCCTGGCCGCGGTGGCCTGGCGACTGGCCACCGGTCGGACCTTTCCCCCGGTCAGGCGGGCTGCCCTCGCGGTGGCCGCTCTCGTCGTGGTCCTGGCGGTGGCCGTGTTCGCCGCCCTGGGACCGCTCCGACCGGGCTGGTCACGACGCTCCGGGACCTCGACCGCTCTCCTTGCTCAGCTTGCCGGCAGGGCGGCCGGCGCCGGCGGATCGACCGGCGCTCCGTCCGGTTCAGTTTCTGCCGGGGAGGCAGCAGTACCCTCAGCGCCGTTCACCGACAGCGTCACCGGCACGCAATCAAGCTCGGGTCCCGATGCTCAAGGATACATTCGGGTACGACTGACGCTGCAACTGCAGAACTCGTCCTACGCGCCCTTGACGGTGGTCCTCACCGGTCCCCCCGCTCAGGGTGGGGGTATCGACATGACCGCAGGCACCGTGACCTTTGGAAGCCTCCACGGCGTGGTGTCGTCGCTCGATCAGGGCACCATCGTTGCCTCGGTGGGGGCACCAGACCCGCTCTCGCTGACCCTGTCACTCCGGGTCGACCAGAACTCTGGAGCCCTCTCGGGGACTGTGACCGGGACGAGCCTCTCGCATGCCGGAGATGGGGACTGATGACGCCCTCGCCGGTCAACGTCTCCATCGACCCGATGGCCAGCCCGGGAAGGCCGTCTCAGCCTCCTCCGGCGGGGGTTGGACGACTGCTGTCCGCCATGGGTGATCTCGGCCGGGCGGTCAGCCTCGACGAACATATCCAACAGTGGGGACCGTGCCCTTTCTGGAAGGGCGCGAGCTTCTTGGAGGAGCTGGACCGCAGCGGGCTCCGGGGCCATGGCGGTGCATGGTTTCCGGTCGGAACCAAGTGGCGTTCGGTTCGACGTTCCGGCGTCCGCAGCCCGGTCGTCGTAGCCAACGGAGCCGAGGGCGAGCCGGCCAGTGGGAAGGACCGACTCCTGCTTCACCACCTCCCCCATCTCGTCCTCGATGGGGCCGCGGTGGCGGCCGGCTGCGTGGGAGCATCGCAGATTCTCGTGCACGCGCCCGAGTCTGCGGTGCCCGTGGTGGCCCGGGCCATCGATGAGCGCCGGCGGCGCAGACTCGACCGGTGCCCGATCGACGTCTTCGTCGCGTCCGATCGATTCCTGGCCGGGCAGGAATCGGCGGTGGTGAATGCCATCAACAGCTCCGCTCCGGCTGTCCCGTCGTTCACTGCACTGCGACCCGTCCGGGAGCGCGGCGTGGGTGGACGACCGACTCTTGTCCAGAACGTCGAGTCCCTGGCCCACGTTTCGCTCATCGCCCGGTTCGGAGCCGACTGGTTCCGCCGGATCGGTAGGGAGGACTCACCCGGCACGATGCTGCTCACGGTGACTGGGCGATGGTCCGATCCCCGGATCGTCGAGGCACCGCTCGGCATCCCACTCGGCGAAGCCCTCGGACTGCGGGCCATCGACTCGGATCGGGTCCAGGGGGTGCTCCTCGGCGGCTACGGCGGGGGTTGGATCACCGCCGGGGAGGCCTTTGCCATGCCCCTGACCGAGGAATCAGCCCGTGCGCTCGGCTCCTCCTTGGGGCCGGGGGTGGTCGTGCTCCTCCCCGCGGAGGTGTGCCCCCTCGTCGAGGTGAGCCGGGTGGTCCGCTACCTCGAGGGGCAAGGTGCCGGGCAGTGCGGACCCTGTGTCAACGGACTCGACGCGTTGGCCTCCGCCGTGGAGCAGATCACGGTCCAGCCCAGATCGATCGGTGACCCCGGGTCCATGATCTCCACGTTGTGCTCCCTGGTCGAGGGTCGGGGTGCCTGCCGCCATCCCGACGGCGTGGCCCGATTTGTGCGCACGGCATCGCGGGTGTTCGACGACCACATCCGCCTCCACCTCCGGCGTGGGCCCTGCCACACCACGACCCCGGCGTTTCTTCCGCTCCCGGCGGCACGCCGACGCCCGGTCAGATGAGGCGCCCGCACTTCGTCCTCGTCATCGATCCCACTGCTTGTGACGCCAGTGGCGTGTGCGCGGAGATTCTGCCCGAGCGCATCCGCCTCGACCCCTGGGGCTTTCCGATCATCGAGTATGGCGCCGTGCCCGACCACCTCCTCGACCACGCCCGGCGGGCGGTGTCCAGCTGTCCCCGTCTGGCCCTCACGCTGGTCAAACGGACGTCATGACGCTGAGCGGCCGGTCTGTGGAAATGCCGGAACGCCGCTTCATCATTCCGTCAGCATTGGTGAGTAGCGTTGATCCGATGGTGACGGATTGAACTCCCCGGGATCCACGAGATGAGGGTGCTTCTCGCTGAAGACGATGCTGCGCTTCGGTCCGTGCTGGATCGCGGCCTTCGTGAGAACGGCTACGTCGTGGATGCAGTGGCGGACGGTGATGCTGCTGCATCCCACCTCCGCGCCTACGACTACGAAGTCGCCATCGTCGATTGGCGGATGCCGGGTTTGAGCGGCCTCGACGTCATCGCCGATGCTCGGCGCCGCGGCATCCATACGCCGGTGCTCATGCTGACGGCGCGCGATGCCACGCCCGACCGTATTTCCGGCTTGAACAGCGGAGCTGATGACTACCTGGTGAAGCCCTTCGACTTCGGCGAACTGGTGGCCAGGCTGCGGGCGCTCCAGCGAAGACCAGCAGTTGCCATCGGTCCGCTTCTCGAGTGTGCGGATCTAGCCTTGGATCCGGATCTACGGCAGGTCACCATTGCCGGCGAGCCGATCTCGCTGACGACGACGGAGGCGGGACTACTCGAGCTCCTTCTTCGCCGCTCGCCCTCTGTCGTCACCCGCCGGGCCATGGCTGTCCATGTCTGGGACGACGAGGCTGATGCGGTCGGATCGAACACGATCGACGTGCATGTCGGCAGACTGCGGGCCAAGCTCCACGCCAGCCGGGCTCACATCGAGACCATTCGCGGCGTGGGGTACCGGCTGGTGGCCTCGTGAGCGAACGGGGGACGCAGTGAACGCCAAGCGCGGACGCCGGATCCATGCCGTCAGGGTGGCGACGGTGGCAACGGCCGTCGTGATGGCGAGCTACGTGATCGCTGTGGTTGCTCTCAACCTCTTCGTGGTCCATCGGCTCACCACCCAGGCGGATGCTCGACTCACCCAGACTCTGGCCGATGCCGCCAAGACCAGCTTCCAGGTGCCGGGAACGGAACAACTCTCCGGCGGTCAAGACCCTGACGATGCGCCGCGGTTCGTCTGGAGGGTCATTGATACCGGTCGAGCGATACCGCTGACGCCGGGATCACCCCCACTGCCGTCCCGGACATGGAGCACGGGGGCTTCGACCGTCGACGTGAAGGGAACGTCGTTCCGCTTCCAGTCGGTGCGATCGGACAGTGGTTGGCTGGTCGCCGGCGAGAGTTTGGCCCAGGTGGGACGCGTTCGAAGCGCACTCCTCGGGCCCGAGCTCCTCTTCGGAGCCGCGCTCTTGGTCGCAGTCTTCATCGGGTCTTTGCTCATCGGCCTCCGAGCTTCGGCTCCTCTCGAGCTCGTTCACCGACGCCAAGTGGAGTTCACCGCCGACGCCTCCCACGAGTTGCGGACCCCGCTCACTGTCATCCAGGCCGAGGTTGAGCTGGCTCTCAACAGATCCCGCAGTTCAGAAGAGTACGCGGCGGTGCTCCGCCGGATCGCCGGTGAGAGTCAGCGGCTACGGCGGATCGTTGACGACCTCCTGTGGTTGGCCCGAATAGACGATGAGCGGACCCAGGTTCCCGCGAACGAAGAGACCGACGTCGCGGCTATCGCGGTCTCATCGACCGAGCGCTTCCAACCGATCGCCGCCGCGGGTCAGGTATCGATGCAGGTTTCAGTCACCGAAGGTCCAGCCCAGATCCATGCCGACGCAAGCTGGATCGACCGCCTGGTCGGCGTGCTCGTCGATAACGCTTGCAAATTCGCCGGCACCGGTGGCACCGTCGACGTGAAAGTTCGAGCCATAGGCGCCCGGGTGGTGCTCCAGGTGGATGACAGCGGTCCAGGGATACCGCCGGACCAGCGGCCGTTCGTATTCGACCGTTTCCACCGGGGGATCGACGGACCGGGCGGTACCGGATTGGGGCTGGCCATCGCCGATTCAGTGGTTCGAGCCACCGAAGGGACATGGTCCATCGGCGATGCGCCGTCCGGTGGAGCCCGGATGGAGGTTTCGTGGCGAGGCACGGCCTCCACCAGGGCGAAAGTCCCTGACGTCGCCCATCGAACGGACCCGGCCCGGGCCGGACGCCCTCCCGCCCCGCCTTCGACGCCCCCACCGACCACGGACACTGAGCAGCCGGTACAGGGATCCAGGGCCGGCACCTCGAGCGATTCCTAAGGACTGCACCCGCACGTCCGAGTCTCCTTCATCTTGGGTTGGGTTCCCGGCGAGGCGGGGACTGTCGCTTCACGTGTCCGTCAGGAAGAACCTTTAGTCTGAATCCATGAACCGGATCCTCTGTTACCGGTGGAGACCCCTTTTCGCGCCCGGATGGGAGTCCGGTATGCATGAGTGACCACATGGTCGGCCTTGGACGGTCCGCTCGCCCGAGGTGGTTCAGAGGGCCACGACGGGCAACCGTCCGACGGCATCCGGTCAGAGCGACAGCCGTCGTGGTGCTGACCGGGTTGCTCATCTGGTTGGCCATATCGCTGGGCGGTGCCCTGACCGATCCGGCACTGGGAAGTTCGGTGGTCGCCCGGTTCGCCGAATGGGCCCGCAGCCACGGTGGTGCCAGCACGGTCAACTGGGTCGAGAGCGAGTGGTATGCCCATCACCCGCCCAAGGTTGGCGGGGCACCTCCCGCCGGTTCGATCCGCCGTCCCCGGTCCCTTCCGGTGATGGCGGCCACCGGCCCCGCTCATCTTCCGCCCCCACCTCCGATCGTGCCGCCGGCCAGCCCAGCCATCCCCGGCGAGGGCCAGTGGACCCCGGTAGGTCGCCTGGTCGGGGGTGTTCCAGCTGTCTACGAGACCACCCTGCGACCCGACCCCGTCCACACCGGCTATGTGGTCGGGGTGGCCTGGATGGACACCAAGCTCCTCCGAGCCACCTTGTACTCGGGGAGCATCATCCCCGGCGGCGGTCCCTATTCCCACACCGCGCCGGTTCAGGGCCCCGCGGCCGCCCACCTGGTCGCCGCCTTCAACGCCGGCTTCCTGATGTCGTCGGCCAACGGCGGCTACTACACCGACGGCCGAACGGTTCTTCCGCTTCGGAGCGGGGCGGCGTCGTTCGTCGTCTTCGCCAATGGCACGGCCACGATCGGCAGCTGGGGTACCGATGTGTCCATGTCCCGAAACGTCGTCTCGGTCCGCCAGAACCTTGATCTGCTGGTCGACAACGGTCAACCGGTGGCGGGCCTCGATGCGACCGACACGACCAAGTGGGGGGCCACGCTCGGCAACGCCGTCTATGTCTGGCGGTCCGGACTGGGTGTGACAGCCGATGGAGCACTTGTCTATGTGGGTGGGCCCGGGCTCAACATCACCGACCTGGCCGACCTGCTCGTACGGGCCGGGGCGGTGCGCGCCATGGAGCTCGACATCAACACCGACTGGGTCAACTTCTCCAGCTACAGCCCGGGTTCACCGAACGGAGCGGCCACGCCGGCCAATGGCGCCGAGTTGCTCCCGGACATGGTGGGCACGCCGGGTCGGTATTTCGAGCCCTGGTGGGCACGCGACTTCATCACCATGTCATCGGTGGCGGGGACTTGATCGGTCCTCGCCTTCATGTTTCCGTCAGGAAGCGTGCTTAGGCTGCACAGAACGTCCCGGATCCCCTCGGGGGGTTCAGGACCCGCTCGAATCGTCCCGAGGAGCACTCCGTGAGTTCACAGTCGACCTTGCTCGAACAGGCCCTCCTGTGGGCGCGTCTCGATCCGGAGCCCCGGCACCGGCCTCCCTCGACACTGATGGTGGTCGTCGCCACGGTGGCATCATTGGTCGGATCGCTGGCTGCCGACGCCGCGCTGGTGGCCATCGGGACGGCCGTCTTCCCCTCTACCAAGGGCTTCGTGCACTTCCAGTTCTCGGACTACGCCAAGCTGACGGTCATCGGCGTGGTGATCGCCTGCGTGGCGTGGCCGATCGTGACCCGGATCTGTTCTGACCCCCGTTGGCTGTATCTGCGACTGGCCGTTGCTGTTACGGTGGTGCTCCTCGTGCCCGACGTCTGGATCCTCCTCCGCGGTGAGCCCGGAAAGGCAGTCGCGGTCCTCGTCTGCATGCACTTGGCCATTGCCGTGGTCACCTACAACTGCATGGTCCGGATCGCCAGCGTGAGAGCCACCGTCGACAGCCATTCTCGCTAAGTGACCGACCCCGCCGTTCGGACGAAGAGCCTTCCCGACGACACCGGCCCGGCCTGAACACCGTGCCCGAGCCCGTGACTGACGAGGACGCGGCTCGCCGGATCCGGCGAGCACGACGGATCCGGAGGCAGCGCCGTCGAGCGGCCACCGTCGCCGTGCTTGTCGTCTTCCTGGTCATCGTCATCACGGCGATATCTCTTTCGGGTGGGGGGTCAACGCCCGCGCCGCGAGCATCCGGGGTCTCTCACCCCGAAGCCGCCCGGCGCGGCCCGGATTCGATCGAGGCGGGTGTCGAGCCCTGGCAGATGGGAACACCCATTTCGCGGGAGGCGGTCGTGACCACCGGCACCGACATCACCGTCCTCGGGGGCCTCACCCCATCGGGGTCGTCCCTCCCGTCGGTGTCCACCATCGATCCCACCGCCGGCTCGATCACCGATTCCGGGTCGCTGGCCGCCCCGGTGCACGACGCCGCAGCCACGGTCATCGGCCGCTCGATCCTCGTCCTCGGTGGAGGTTCGTCCGCCACGGTGGACACCGTCCAGTCGTTCCCCGCCCCCTCCGGTCCGGGAGGACCGCTCGGCGCCGGTGAGGTCGCCGGTCACCTGCCTCAGCCCCGATCGGACCTGGCCGTGGCCACCATCACCGGCTCGGTCTCCGGTCATCCCGTCACCACCACCTACATCGTCGGTGGTTATGACGGCACCGCCTACCTCCCCAGCGTACTGGCCACGGTCGACGGCACCCGGTTCACCACCGCGGCCACCCTGCCGGTCGCCGTCCGCTATCCGGCCGTCGTCTCCGACGCCGGGAAGATCTATGTGTTCGGAGGCCAGGTCCGGTCTGCCGCATCAGCGACCGAGGCCACCGACGACATCCAGATGGTCGATCCGGCGACCCACCGGGCCACCGTCGTCGGTCACCTGCCTCAACCGCTCTACGGTGCATCGGCCTTTCTGCTGGGCGGCACAATCTATGTGGCCGGCGGCCAGGTCCCGGGCGGCCCCACCCTGACCCAGATCGACGCCTTCATCCCGTCGACCGGCAAGGTCCTCGATGCCGGTCTGCTGCCCCAGGCCGACGCATTCGCCGGCTCCACGACGGTGACAACGGCCAAGGGAGCCGTCGGGTACATGGTCGGCGGTGAGGTGGCCGCCCAGGGCGGTGCCGACCAGGCCGGCGTGGCCTCCGGGTCCCTGCAATCGGTGATCTCCCTCCGTCTCAGCCCGTACGGGGGCCCGGCGGGACGGCCGGGGGCGGGGTCCCCCTACTCGGGCACGCTGCTCATCGCCGACCGGGGCAACGACCGGCTGATCGCCCTCAACCCCGAGCGCCAGATCACCTGGCTGTACCCCTCGCCCACCAGGCCACCGCCGCCCGGTGGCTTCTACTTTCCCGACGACGCCTTCTTCATCAGGAAGGGAACAGGGATCATCTCCAATCAGGAGGACAATCACACCATCGTCGAGATCGGCTATCCGTCGGGGCGGATCCTCTGGCAGTACGGACACCCCGGACAGCCAGGGGCCGCACCGGGCTATCTCGACCAGCCCGATGATGCCTACTTACTCAGGTCGGGCGTCATCACGGTTGCCGATGCATCCAACAACCGGATCCTGTTCATCTCGCCCCAGAACCAGGTCGTCGGGCAGATCGGGAACGGCGCCGACGCTCACGACCCGCCCACCTCCATCGCCTATCCCAACGGGGACACCCCGTTGGCCAACGGGGACGTCCTGGTGTCGGAGATCAACGGCGCGTTCGTCGACGAGTTCACGCCGTCGGGCAAGCTGGTGTGGACGGTTCACGTCCCGAACGTCGTCTACCCGTCCGATCCCCAGCAGGTCAGCTCGGACCTGTACCTGATGACCGACTACGACCCGCCGGCCGAGGGCCGCGCCCTCGAGTTCACCCGTCAGGGCAAGGTCACCTGGCTCTACGACGTGGCGTCCGGTGATGCGGCGCTCAAGAAGCCGTCGCTGGCCGAGCGACTGCCCAATGGACTCGTCATGCTCAACGACGACTACCGCGACAGGGTCGTGGTCATCGACCCGACCACCGACTCCATCGTGTGGCAGTACGGCCTCACCGACGTCGCGGGCACGGCTCCGGGGATGATGTCGATCCCCGACGGGTTCGACATACTCCTGGCCAACGGAACCACTCCCACGCACACCAGCACCGGCTGAACCTTCCTGCACGCACGTCCACGATGTCTCGCGACAGAAGTGCGTCTGTCTTGCGCCACAAGCCGGTGGTAAAACGAGCCGGCGGTGGGAATCGAACCCACGACCTGACGATTACAAGAGGCCTCTCTCGATTTTCGCTGCGTAGCGTCCCGTCCCGGATTGTCTCGTTTGGCCTGTTCAGAGGGGGTGGCCTGAGTCGAGCTCTGACACTCGCTGATTCGCCCCGTGACGCGCTGAGACCCAAATTGTTGGGCAAAAGTTGGGTTGACACGGTGTTTTCAGGCAGTCAGGCGATCGAAATGTGTCGGGTCCCGAGCTTCCCGACATTGGGTTCGAGACAAACCTGACTCAGCCGATCGAAAATTACTCGGGACTAGCCAGTCGGGTGCTCGCCGAATCCACCTTGGCCTCAACGGCATTCCACGTCGATGAACGGGGAACGGATCTCAGCGACGATCTCCGACGCTCCGTAGTATGTGGGCGAGTACCCACCAGCTCCAGCCGAGCGTTGGATGATCGGATTGAGCTGCCGGAGGAATCGGATACCGCCATCACGACCTTGCCTGAAGTCAGGACAGCCTCGAGCGCCGAGACCACAGAGGTGTCGCTGTCGATCGGCGGGATGACCTGCGGAGCCTGTGCCGCCCTCATCCAGCGACGGCTCAATGCTCTCGACGGCGTTGAAGCAACGGTCAACTATGCAACGGAACGGGCTCGGGTCCTCCTGCCCATGTCGACGACGCCGGACGCCCTGGTCGATGCCGTGGAGAGTGCCGGATACTCGGCCGAGATCATCGGCGACGGAGACGCAGTCGACGCGTCGGATGACGATGACCAAAGGGTCCACTTCTTGGGCCGTCGGCTCCTTGTCTCCGCCCTCCTGTTCATGCCCCTCTGCGACCTGTCGCTCATCTTCTCGCTGGTTCCGGTCACCCGATTCCCGCACTGGCAGTGGCTGCTGGTCGTCCTGGCCGCACCCGTGCTGACCTGGGCGGCCTGGCCCTTCTACAGGGCGGCGTTCCGAGCCGCCCGCCATGGGACGTCCACCATGGACACCCTGGTGTCGCTGGGCATCCTGGCCGCCACCGGCTGGTCGCTGTACGCCATGTTCTGGCAGGACACCCCAGGTCGGCGCAGCCAGCGGTGTGATGTGATCTTCCACCATCGGGGGGTGCCATCTACCTCGACGTGGCCGCCGGAGTTACCACCTTTCTCCTGGCCGGACGGTACTTCGAGGCGTGGTCGAGACGCCGGACCGGGAACGCCCTGCGATCCTTGGCCGAGGTGGGCGCCAAGGACGTCGCCGTGATCGACGCAGCCGGGATCGAGCGCCGGTGCCCGATCGCGACACTCGGCGTGGGTGACCGGTTCGTCGTGCGGCCCGGCGAGACGGTGGCCACCGACGGCGAGGTGATGTTCGGCACTCCGGCATCGATCGCAGCGTCATGACCGGGGAGTCGCTGCCCCGTCGATGTCGCCATCGGAGACAAGGTGGTCGGGGGAACGGTGGCGGTGGGCGGGCGCCTGATGGTCCGGGCCACCAAGGTGGGTGCGCGACACTCAACTCGCCCACATGCTGCGGCTGGTGGAGGACGCCCAGAGCGAAAAGGCTGCGGTCCAGCGCCTGGCCGACCGGATCGCCGGCGTCTTCGTTCCGCCGTGCTGGTCATCGTCTCGTGCACTCTCGCTGGCGTGGGCTGCTGGGCGGTGGCTCGGAGCAGGCCTTCAGCGCGGCGCTCTCGGTCCTGATCATCGCCTGTCCCTGTGCTCTCGGACTGGCCACACCCACCGCCCTGCTCGTCGCCACCGGGCGTGGAGCCGCCTGGGGATCTTCTTCAAGGGCTACCAGGCCCTTGAGGCATCACGACAGGTCGACACCGTCGTCCTCGACAAGACCGGCACCGTCACCCAAGGAAATATGGCCGTGGCCGCACTGATCCCGCTCCAGGAACCACCCGGTTCGAACTGCTGCGCACTGCCGGGGCACTTGGAGCAGGCCTCCGAGCATCTGGTGGCTCGCGCCATCACCGACTTCGCGCTCAGGACGAGTTGGGCGTCCTGCCTGTGGTGGACGAGTTCGTGGCCTTCCCCGGTCTGGGCGCTCGGGGGGTTGTCGACGGCAGCTCGGTCGCCATCGGACGGCTCGAGCTCCTGGGGGTGGACCCATCGGACGTGCCCGACATCCTCAGCCCGTCGCTGTGCGGAGTGGGAGGCAGTCGGTCGGACGGCGGTGCTGGTCAGTTGTGACGGCACGGTGATCGGAGCGATCGCGGTGGCGGACATGGTCCGGCCGACCGCGGCGCAGGCGGTCGAGGAGCTCCAGTCGATGGGACTGCACTGCATCTTGCTGACCGGGGACAACGAGGCCACCGCTCGCTCGGTCGCTGTGTCGGTCGGGATCACCGACGTCGTGGCTGGGGCCATGCCCGCCGAGAAGGTGGAACTGGTCCGGCGGCTGCAGGCCGAGGGCCACGCGGTGGCCATGGTGGGCGACGGCGTAAACGACGGACCGGCCCTGGTTACCGCCGACCTCGGACTTGCCGTCGGTCGGGTACGGACGTAGCCATCAATGCTGCCGATCTGATCATCGTTCGTGACGACCTCCGGGTCGTGGCCACCGCCATCAGCCTGGCCCGTCGGACGCTGAAGACCATCAGGGGCAACTTGGCGTGGGCGTTCGGGTACAACGTGGCCGCCATCCCCTTGGCCGCCTGCGGCCTCCTCAACCCTCTGATCGCGGGGGCAGCGATGGCCTTCTCTTCGGCGTTCGTGGTCTGGAACAGCGCACGCCTGCGCCACTTCGCCGATCCGGTGGTCAGGGAGCTTCCGGGGGAGTCGGCTGAGGACGGGTCCAATGACTTGCAACTGACCGCCTGAACCCCCGCAACCAGGGCCGGCAAGCCGGAGCCACCGTTATTCGGGCCAGATCCGACCGAGGCAGTTCGCCAAGGCCTGTTGCGGAGTTTGACCGTGGATGAGTGTCGAAGGGTGGTTCGCTCGCCACCGGAAGGGCGGGGCCGTGCGGCTTGACCGGCGGGACCCGGTCGACCAGGATCACTACTACGGAACGTAGTGAGTGAGCATTCCACCGGGAGTTGTCCGTGGTTCGACTGGGTGAACTTGAACAGCAGGTCATCGGTGTGCTGTGGACTGATATGGGCACCGAGATGACCGTCCGACAGGTGGCCGAACACTTCCCCGATCACGCCTACACGACCGTTCTCACCATTCTCGATCGCCTCGAGCACAAGGGAATGGTGCGCAGGATCCGAGGAGGTCGTGCCCACCATTACGTGGCGACCGCCAGCCGTGAGGCCTACGCCGCCACGCTCATGCGGGAGGCGCTGGGCTCGGCCCCCGACCCGGACGCGGTCCTCGTACACTTCGCCGAATCGGTGAGCCCTGAAGAAGCCGAGTTGCTTCGCCAGATTCTCAACGAACACGAATCGGACGCCCCTGATGGTGGGCCACGATGACCACCGTCATTGGACTGTCAGTCCTTGCCGTACTGATGTTCGGCCCGGCCGGTGTGTGGCTGGAGCGGGCGTCTTGGCCGCACAAGGCGCCGCGTGCCGCCATCGCACTGTGGCAGTCCATTGGGGTCGCCGGTGCGTTGGCCGCGGTGGGTGCGGGAGTGGCCCTGGCCGTCGAGCCCCTCCATACCGGCTTGCTTTCTGGCCTCGGGGAGCTTCTGCAGGGCTCATCCGCTGGGCATCCGCTCCCGATCAAGGGCATCTATGAAGCTATTGGCCTCACGCTGTCGGCCAATGTGGTCGCCATTCTGGTGGCGGGCGTGGTCGTTACCGCATCCCGGACCATCGCCAGTCGACGCCGCCATCGGATTCTTTTGGATCTGGTGTCGGTACGGTCCGACCAGGCCCCTGGCGCGGTCCTCTTGAGCGATTCGAGGGCGACCGCCTACTGCCTGCCCGGACGGCGCTCCCGGATTGTGGTGAGTGCAGGGGCCCTTGATCTTCTGGACAGCCGGGAACTGGCCGCGGTGGTCGATCATGAGCGTGGCCATGTCCAGGAGCGCCATCACCTGATCCTCCTTCCCTTCTCGTCGATGATCGAGATGCTCGAATTGGATGCCGTACGTCTCCGCGGGCGCCGCGGGCGGTGCGGGCACTCCTGGAGATGGCTGCCGACGACTATGCCACCCGGTTCCATTCCCCACGGGTATTGGCATCGGCACTCATCAGGATGGTCCACCCCTCGTCGGTGCCCACGTGCGCATTCGGAGCCTCATCGGGGTCGGTGACCAACCGGGTCAAGAGGTTGATCGATCCCCACCGGAAATCAAGAGTGGTGGCGGTAACGGCCGGCGTGGCGGCTGTTGTGCTGGTGATCGTGCCCGTTGTGATTATGGGTCTGGACTGATCGTGCCGGAGATGCCCGGAGGATCAGGGATGGGGCGGGTTCCGTTCGATGCCCACCATGCCTTGAGTCAGTGGGAGTTCACCCCGTTCGCCCTTCTCGTGTTGTTAGCGATCATCGCGACCGGAGCCTGGTACGTGAGCGCCCAGTGGAGGCTGTCCATCCAGGGAAGCCGTTGGAGCAGGAAGCGGACACTTTCGTTCATCGCCGGTCTGGTCGCCATCGATACCGCACTCGAGTCGCCGGTGGCGGCATTCACCATGAGCTATTTCCAGGCCCATGTGGTCCAGCACCTCCTGTTGATGGTCATCGCCCCTCCCCTCCTCGCCATGGGAGCTCCGTTGACGTTGGCCCTACGGACCTCGAGTCCGAGCGCGACGAAGCGACTCCTCCGCGGCGTCAACTCGAGACCGTTCCAGAACCTGACCCATCCGGTTCTCGTGTGGTTCCTCTACTACTTCTCGATGTTCGCCTTCTTTCTCACCTTCGTCCTCAATTTCGCCATGCTCCATATGTGGGCCATGGATGCCATCAACGTCGGCTTCCTCGTGGCTTCAATGCTGTTCTGGTGGCCGATCGTCGGGGTCGATCCAATCCCGCATTGGCAGATGAGCCACGGCGCCAGGATGACCAATTTGCTGATCGGGATTCCGGTGGAGTCGTTCCTCGCCCTCGCCCTGATGAATAACGGCCGCCCCGCCGCTTCGATGTACTCCTTGGCCGGCACTCACTCTGGGGCGGTCGATCCTGTGGTTCGGCGCCGAGCTGTTCACCATGGTCGCCCTGATCCCTGTCCTCATGCAGTGGCTCCGGCTCGAAGAGCGCAAGGGCGCCCGCTACGCCCCGCAACTCGACGTGGAGCTGTCGGCCTGAACCGCAGGGTCCTGGTCGGGTAGATCGCTCCCGGCTCCGATACTCCGAACGCCGCCCACACCGGTGTCCGCGAATCCGCCGGGGCCTCGTCATCGAAGACCTCCATGACGATGGCCGTTGTCGGTTGTGCAGATCTACTACGCATAGTAGTAATTCGGGGAAATACTACGCCGAGTAGTAGATCGGGCCCGAAAGTGAGGTGGTGAGGTATGACGATCGCCGAGGTAAAGGAGGACGCGCCCCCCAGTCCGACGACCGCCCCCGTTCCCTCCGACCTTCGGGTCAATCGACCACCACGGGACCTCCAGCGGACCTTTCAGCTGGTACTGGCCACCGTCTGGCTGCTGGACGCCGTCCTGCAACTGCAGCCGTTCATGTTCACCCGCGGGTCGAACGGCTTCAGCGGCATGCTGAACGGATTCGGCGCCGGTAACCCGGGCTGGATCGCCCACACGATCACCTGGAACGCCTCGAACGTCTACCACCAGCCGATCCTGACCAACACCGTCTTCGCCGCGGATCCAGTTCCTCATCGCCTTCGGGATCATCTACCAGCGCACCATCAAGCCGGCGCTGGCGCTCTCCATCGTGTGGTCCCTGGGCGTGTGGTGGTTCGGCGAGGGGCTGGGTGGCATCTTCCTCGGAGGTGCCACCCCGTTCGGCGGTGGACCGGGCGGGGTGCTCTTCTATGCCCTTCTGGCCGTGCTCCTGTGGCCGAGCGGCGGGTCGGACCGGCCGTTCGTGGCCGCCCGGACGGTCGGCGTGACGCGCGGCCAAGGCCATCTGGGTCGTGGTGTGGGGGATCCTCGCCGTCCTGTCGCTCGTGGGTTCGGGCCGGTCGCCGCAGGCGCTCCATGACCTGGTGGCCGGTCTGAACAGCGGACAGCCCGGCTGGCTCGCCCACATCGACCGGTCCTCTGAGTCACTCTTCCTCCACCACGGCACGACGATGGCGATCCTGCTGGCCGTCGTCTGCGTCGTCGTGGCCGCCGGGGTGTTCCTCCCTCCGCAGGTCGCCCAGGTTCACGGTGGTCCTGGCCATCGTGGTCTTCGCCCTCATCTGGGTGGCCGTCCAGAACTTCGGCGGGCATCCTGGCCGGCGGGGCCACCGACCCCAACTCCGGGCTGCCGGTCATCATCCTGGCCCTGATCTACTGGCCCCTGGCCGACCCCGGCGGCAACGGCGGACAGGTGCCTGCCGGTCGCCCGCCGCTCGAGGAGGTTTGATCCGCCATGGCTATGTCGACCCCTTCGTGGCTGTACTACCTCTTCGGTGTGCTGATGCTGGCGGTCGCCGCCTACTGCCTCGCCCTGCTGATCCTGTCGGTGCGACGCATCGGCCCGGCCGGGCGTGACGTCGAGATCTCCCACATCTTCATGGGGGTGGCCATGGCCGGCATGTTCGTGGGCCAGTGGGCCTTCGGCCGGAGTGCCGTCTGGGAGCTCATCTTTGGCGTGCTCCTGGTCTGGTTCGTGGTCGCAGAGCATCCAATCGGTCAGGCTGTACGGCCTCCATCTGCCCCATGCCCTGATCCATGCCGTCATGAGCTTCGCCATGCTCCTGATGTACTGGTTCCCCATGGGGGCAACGTCGGGGGCCATGTCCATGTCGGATGTCGGCCGGTGGGCCGAAGCTCGACTCCGGGGTGGCCTTCGTCGTGGCGTTCATCCTCTTCGCCTCGGCCATCTTCACGCTGGCCTCGCCCAACAAGGGCGCCTCCCACTTCGGGAGTCACGCTCCGGCCTGGGCGCTCGCCAGTGCTGCCGGCTCCGGCCTGGAGGGAAACTCCGGCGACGGGGCATCGACGTCGGCGCTGCGGGTCGAGGGGGTCGTGGCCACTCCGTGGCTCGTGGACGTGAGCCACGTCGTGATGTGCGTGGGCATGGGGTTCATGTTGCTGCTCATGACATGAGGCACTCCCGAGCCCGAACGTCGACGGTGCCTTTGATTCGAGTCGTCGGGCGTGGAGCGTGTCGCCGCACGCCCGCGTTGCAGGTGATGGTGGCGATCGTCGTCGTCGCTCTATTGGCGACCGGATGTGGAGGCGGGGGCGGAGGCACCGTTCTCACCGCAGAGACCCCGAAGCCTGCCGGCTCCACTCCGTCACCCATCGCCACCATGATCTGTCGGAACGAAGCTATCCAGGAGATCGATTCAGCAGTCGGGGAGAAGGCAACGGTTTCTCCACCCACGTGGGCCGACCACCTCTACTCCTGCCAGTACGGCTACCCGTCGGGCTCGATGGAGCTCTCGGTGAAGGAGCTGTCCAGCTGGACACAGACCAAGGCGTACTTCCGAACCCTTGGAGTTCAGATGGGTGACACCCGTTCCATACAGAACCTCGGCCAAGGCGCCTTCCAGACCAGCAACGGTTCCATGGTCGTCCGCAAGGACTGGAAAGTTCTGCTGGTCGACGTGGCCCACCTGCCTCCGCAGTTCGGGGTTCCGCCCACCAGTTCCGGCAATGTGGCGATCGCCGTAGCTGACGTAATCCTCGGGTGTTGGTCCGGAGACTGAGCCGTCCCTACCCGGACTAGGGACTTGCAGTTCAAGGATCGTGCTGGTCACACGTGGAAGGAGCTGACCAACTTCGTGCGGACCGCGTCACCAGGAGGGTCTTGTCTTCTTGTGGACTTCTATTCTCCGGCTACCTGGAAGACGCCCTTCATTGCCGCCTGCCCGTAGCTTGGAGGGTATCGAGCCGGGAAGCCGGAAGCCGATCGTGGACCGTCGAGACGAGTAGAAGCAGTCACAACGAATAGCGGACGGAAGGAGCCAGGCACCATTCCGCGATGACCCGTCTTTCCACCAGGATGGGATGCAACTTCGGGCATCAGGAGATCGTGCGCACTACATCGAAGGACTCGTGACGGCCGCCAATAGTGGCGCTCACCCTGAACACCCATCGACCCGAACTCATTACCACGTAGTTCACATAATGGTTGGAGGCTACGCGAACGTGCCGGAGATACTGGAAGTCTGCCCGTCACGGGCCGCGGTCGCTGATACACCAGAGATCGGCGTCGAATTGCTCGGGGGGTAGATATATACGTGGAACTCGTTGACGCCCACCGAGCCTGGGTTCAAATAGACCTCTGCAGTGCCCTCACCGACGAGGTTGACGGTCGTGATACTGGGTAGCTCGGGCAGCAGCGTCTGGCCGCGGGCCGGTGAGACGATCTGGCTGACCACCACCAGACCGGCGAAGAGCGATGATGGGCAGGGCCACGGAAAACAGCACACCCCTTCTGCCCCGATCGAGCCTGGGTGCGCTCGCGGCTTCGAGCCCCGAACGCCCCAGCCGAGCCAGCCTGAGGCTGTTGGCCACCACGAGCAGACTGGACATGCCCATGGCCAGGGCGGCCACCAGCGGATCGATGAGTCCGATGGCGGCCAACGGAAGCGCGGCAATGTTGTACCCGATGGCCCACCCGAAGTTCTGGAGGATGACCGCATAGGTCGCCCGGGCCAGATTCACCGCGGCGGGTACTCCGAAGAGATCGTTGCCGAGAAGCGCTACATCGCTGTTGGTCAGAGCCGCCTCGGATCCACTGCCGATCGCGCATCCGACGTCGGCGGCCACCAGTGCTGGTGCATCGTTCACCCCGTCCCCGACCATGAGGACGCTGCCAGTCTCACCCCGGAGGCCACGCAGGGCACCGACCTTGCCCGCCGGGCTCAGCGCCGACTGGAGCGCACCGATGCCGAGTTCGGCCCCGATGGTCTCGACGGCAGGAGCGCTGTCACCGCTGAGCAACGCTGTCATCAGGCCCATCTCCTGCAACCGGTGGACACTTGGGAGTGCCTCCGCTCGAAGCGGGGTGGCCACGGCGATCGCACCCACTGGCTCGTCATCACATTGGACCAGCACGATCGTGTCTCCCTTGACATACCGTGCTGCGACGCCGGTCGCCAACGATGCTGGCAGCTGGGATGGCTCCAGACGAGAGACCTGTACCTTCGCCCAGCCACCAAGCCGGCAACGCCGACTCCAGGGATGATCTGCACATCGGTTCCCTGCATCGACCCGCCGCTCTCGGCAAGGATGGCAGAAGCGATGGGGTGATCGCTCTCCGCCTCCACTGCAGCAGCAAGATCGAGGAGTTCCTCACGCTCCATCCGCGGAATGGTCATCGCATCGGTCACAACGGCATGTCGCTCGGTGAGTGTGCCGGTCTTGTCAAACACGACGATGTCGATCCGGGAGAGTCGCTCCAGTACATCTCCGTTGCGGACGAAGATGCCAAGCGCCGAAGCGCTTCCGCATCCGACCATCATGGCCATCGGTGCGGCCAGCCCCATGGCGCAGGGGCAGGCCACCAGCAGCACAGACAGAGCGCTCAGTATCGCCGTGTCGTGATTGCCCACGACGAACCACCAGAAGCCGAACGTGGCGGCAGCGAGGGCGAGCACGGAGGGCACGAACACCCTGCTCACCCGATCGGCCAGACGCTGGAGCGGGGCCTTCTCCCGCTGCGCCTCCTCCACCAGGTGTTGCAGCCGGGACAGCACGGACTCAGAGGCGAGGGCTCCGACCTGCACGACGAGTGGGCCCCATCCGTTCCGGGTTCCTCCGGTGACATGGCTGCCCGGCCCCCGGTCGACAGGAAGCGGCTCGCCGGTGAGCATCGACTCGTCTACTGCCGACCAACCGCTCATGACCGTGCCATCGAGAGGAACTGCCTCATTGGGTCGTACCCGCACGAGGGCTCCCACCGGCACGCTCTCGGGGGCAACGAGCTCCCCGTGCTCGTCGTCGTTGTCGGCCACTACCCGTGCGGTCGGTGGCCGCAGTGACAGCAGTGAGTGCATGGCGCCGACGGCCCGGCGGCGGGCACCGGCCTCGGCGGCTCGACCGGTGACGAAGATGGCCACGATGATCGGGGCCATGGCGTAGTGCAGCCTGGATGCAAAGGCGCCGCTGCCGCTGCCGATATGGATGTGACGACCGCCGATGGCGATGACCTCAACGGCCTGCACTGCCACCGCTGCCAGGGTGCCGAAGGCAGTGAGGGTGTCCATGCTGACAGCGCCGTGCCGCAGGAGGCGGGCGGCATCGCGCAGGAAGGGCCATCCGCAGGCGAGTTCGACCACTACGGCTATGGCGAGGATGGTCCATCCCTGGCCAGCGTTCTGAGGCAGGAGGAGCGAGACCAACAGCGCAGCAATAGCCATCGGCCAGGCGATGGCGGCCCGGAGCACCCAGTGCTCACTATGAGCTTTCTGGACCGACTCATTGCTTTCATCGACGATGCCGGCGGTGTAGCCAACATCGACGACAGCCCGGCATAGGTCGTCTGTGCCGATGACCCTGGAATCAAAGGTAACGAAGGCCCGGGTAGTGGCCAGATTGACCGACGCACTGGCAACCGCAGGCATCTTGCCCAGCGATCGCTGAATGCGGGTGGCGCATGCGCTGCAATGCATGCCGCCAAGCTCGAGCTCGGCGGTAATGAGGTGATGCTCATCGGGCTCTGCGGACGGCGTAGCTTCCGAGGGCGCGACAACCATGGCTCCCCCTATCTGACCGGCGCTGCCGAATACCCGATCTCCGCGACAACAGCGCAGATCTGGTCCACGCCGAGCTGGGCCGGGTCGTATTCGACCACGGCCCGGGCCGAGTCGAGATCGACCGATGCGCTGGTCACTCCAGCCTGCTCCCCCAAGGTCTCTTCGATGAGCGCCACGCAGGATCCACAGTGCATGCCGTCGACTGCGAACTGGGCCACCGAGGTGGGGCCGGCGGCATCAGGTCTGCTTGAATCAGAGTTCGAAGGCACGGGCCCATCGTATCCAGACTTCCTACTCTCTGTAGTAGCTAGCTCGACATACAACCGGTGGCCGGTAGCGAATATCGGTACCAATCGAACGTCCCTCGAACGTCACCCTCGCTCACGAGGGGTATCAGGCGAACGTCACCCTGGTGCTGAAGCAACGTCACCCTGACTCCGAGGAACGCAACCCTCAACGATTGAATCGCCACCCGTCAACGTCACCCTCCCAGCTCAGCGCCCTGTCGGTGTCACTCCGTCCCCGGCCGTCAAGGCCAACGTTCGAGGTACGGCAGGAACGAGTGGAGTCGGTCTCCTTTTCGAGGTGGTGTGCTGGCGTCACCTGGCCGAGAGCGTCGCACCGAGTCTCACCAAGGGCCAGGGTGGTCGTCACCGGCCGTCTGGACCAATGCTGCTGGGAAGCCGACGACCAGACCTTCCGGTCCAACGCGGAGACCCTGGCCGAGGACATCAGAGCCAGCCTCCGATTCGCCACGGTCGGAGCACCTGGAGATCCGCCCCCCGGGC
The DNA here is from genome assembly GCA_963812885.1 of uncultured Acidimicrobiaceae bacterium. GTDB lineage: Bacteria > Actinomycetota > Acidimicrobiia > Acidimicrobiales > RAAP-2 > Bog-756. Next base: position 192,101 of record CAWEWZ010000004.1, read on the forward strand.
CGAGAATGAGACTGAGGGGGCGGCACAGGCCATCTGACCGTCCTCTGAGCGGGCGGTATCCCGACCCGATTCGGCGGTACACCGTACGGGGGCACGCGCCCCCTGCCGTGTCCCACTCACGCTGGATCTGGTGCTCACATCGTTCCGGGGATCGAGAGAGGCGCCCAGGCGGGCATCGAGCCCGCTTCGGGCGCCTGGGTGACTACGCAGATCGGCTCCGCCGGAGGGGATCACTTATGTCCACACCTGTGCACCATTCGATGCAACGTCACCCTCGGCTCAAATTCCCGACTCGTGTTGGGCCCGGAACTCGACGCAGATGCAAGAGCGGCTCCCCTCGACATCGAGCCGAGGGGAGCCGCGTCCCTGATGTGCGTGGTTGAGTCGCTCCGGGGGGCTCGGGGTCGTACCCCTCGGTGCTCAAACGGGGCACTGAGCAGTGAACCCGCCGCCGGGTATCGAGAGAGGCGCCCAGGCGGGCATCGAGCCCGCTTCGGGCGCCTGGGTGACTACGCAGATCGGCTCCGCCGGTGGGGATCATTCATGTCCACACGGCTGCACTCGAGGATGTGCCGCCCTGCGGGTGGGCTCCTCCAGTCTCACGAATCAGAGTCTGGCGACGGGCGAGGGCGACGTCCGCATCGATGATGCAGGTGTGTGGCAATTATCGTCCCGTCCTGGCGAAGCCGAATGCTTCTTCTGGCGTAGGGCCCTCTCGAAGGGGGCCTACGCCATCCTTCGGGCTCCCGTACTCGCACTCTTGCCGTCCGCATCGGGGTAGCTCGCCGATGCGGACGGGCACCGAGTTGCTGTCCGTTCCCCGCCCGGACGAGCACTCTTGACCCGGAGTCGGTCAGGAGACAGGCCTCCCACCTGGGAGGGTGACATTGACGGGTGGCGATTCAATCGTTGAGGGTGACGTTCCTCGGAGTCAGGGTGACGTTGCTTCAGCACCAGGGTGACGTTGGGGGTGACGTTGATGTGGATGATGAACTGCGACCACGGCACACGGCCTGGCATCCAACGAGACCGGTGAACATCCATGCGCAACGACAGATTCTCGAAGTCCACCCGACCGCTGCTCAGTGTCGAGGAGACCGCCGTACTGCTCGGCGAGACCCGCTCTACGCTCTACCGGGCGTTGAAGGCGGGGACCTTTCCCCTTCCCGTCTTCCACATCGGTAGCCGTATCCGAATCCCTCGCCGGGCTGTCGAACGACTGATTGAAGGGCTGGATCCTGAGCGGCCTTCGCCCCCTCAACTGTCCGCTTGACCCAGGTGACCGGGTCAGCCGGCTGCGGACGCCTTCTTCGTTCGCCTCCGAGTCTTGGCTGTCAGCAGGAGCCCGATGTGGTCGGCCGCTCGGCGATCCTCCTCGGCAACCCCGTCGGTGTAGTGACGGGCCATCTGCACGGTCGACCAGCCCAGCCGGACCTGCTTCTGAGCTTCGGAGATCACCGAGTCGATCTGGGTGGCATGGAAGTGGCGGAGCGAGTGGAGGTGGACATCCGGAGCCACCTCAGCTTTGGTCCGCACTTTGGCGAAGACGTGGCTGATGTTGTCCGGGTGCGGCGGAATCTCACCGCCAGGCTCGAAGGAGAACACGAAGGAATCTGGTGTCAGCTTCAAGCCGCAGGACCGAGCCAGCGAATCCTGCTCGTGCCGAAGCTCGGCGAGCTCCGAGAGGGTCACTGTGTCGAGGGCGACCCTCCGTGTGCTGGACCGGGTCTTCGGCTGGCGGGCCTCGGCTCCGTCCGGAGTGCTCACCACGCCCTCGTCGATCATGACGGTCCCGGCCTTGGTGTCGAGATCGTTCCAACGGACGGCGCAGGCCTCCCCCCTCCGCATGCCGGTGGCGGCAACCAGGCGGATGAGCACGGCCACCCGCACTTCAGCCACCCGGGCCGCCTCCAGGAGGGCCAGCACCTCCGCCGGTTCCGGCGAGCGGACCGCCTTGGGCCGCTCGGACGGACCCCACGAGGGCAGCTCGGTGTCTGCCACCGGGTTGGGAAGCACGTTGCCACTCCACTTCCGGGCCAGTCGGCATGCCCGGTTGAGGAGGGCCCGGGCGAGCCGGACGGTCGTGTAGCCGGCACCGCCCTCCTTCAAGT
>CAWEWZ010000005.1:0-97120 GCA_963812885.1 uncultured Acidimicrobiaceae bacterium
GTGGGCGAGGGGGGACTTGAACCCCCACATCCTTTCGGACACAGGAACCTGAATCCTGCGCGTCTGCCAATTCCGCCACTCGCCCGAGCGACCGTCAGAGGCTACCCGATGATCCAAATCGGCCTGTTCACCGGCAGCACGGGCCGGGCCATCCGCCGGACCGCCGGTCGGGTCCCGGGTCACCGCCCCGGGGCTCGCGGCGACCCTACCCCCTACCAGGGGGTTGACACCGGTAGGCTGACGCCAGCATGGGACTCCAGAAGTTCGAAGGGCGCCTCGAGCGCATGGTCGACGGCACGCTCTCCAAGGCATTTCGGGGCGAGCTCCACCCGGTCGAGATCGGTCGTCGCCTGACCCGGGAGATGGACCTCCAGCGCCGCGTGGGCGTCCACGGCCTCATCGCGCCCAATGCCTTCGTCGTCCACCTCTCCGCCAGTGACTTCGACCGGTTCGAGAGCTTTCTGGACGCCCTGGTCAGGGAGCTCGAAGAGGCGGCCCGCGAGCACGCCCGGACCGAGGATTACGTGTTCGTGGGCCCGGTCACCGTGTCGGTGATGGAGGATCCCCGCCAGCGCCGGGGCCGCTTCGACATCGTCTCCCGGGTCAACGAGGGCCCGTCGGGCCTGCCCGCCGCCTCGATCGTGCTGGCCGACGGGGGACGGGTCGTCCTCGGACCCGATCCCATCACCATCGGGCGCCTTCCGGAGAGCGCGGTGATGGTCACCGACCCCAACGCCAGCCGCCGGCACGCCGAAATCCGCCGGGTGGGCAACGACGTCGTGCTGGTCGATCTCAATTCCACCAACGGCACCCGGGTCAACGGGGCGAACGTGCGGGAGCGGAAACTGGCAGACGGGGATGAGATCGTGATCGGCACCACCGTCCTCCGGTTCGAAACTTCGTGAAGGCCGGCGTCTGAGCGCCAATGCACCTGATCCTGGCTTCGCTCCCCGGACCGGCAGACAACACACCCGTACTCCGTGCCCTGGAGTACGGCGTCATCATCCTGCTCTGGCTCTTCTTCATGTGGGTGGTCAGGGCCGTCTGGGTCGAGGTCCGCCCGCTCAAGCGCCGTCGGGTGCGGGGATCCGACGCCGAACCCATCGGCGACGACAAGGTTCCGAGGGGCAAGCGGCTCCGCCTCCACGTCATCCGGCCCGAGGACCAGGCCGGCAGGACCTACGACATCGGCGACGAGGTCACCGTCGGCCGGGCTGCGGGCTGCGGCGTGCCCATCGACTACGACACCTACTCTTCCAACCTCCACGCCCGTCTGTTCCGCCTCGACGGGGACCTGTGGGCCGAGGATCTCGGCTCGACCAACGGCACCTGGGTCAACACCGTCCGCATCGGCGAGCGCACCCGGCTGGAGAAGGGCGATCTCCTCCAGATCGGCGGCACCGTGTTCGAAGTGGGGAAGTGAGGTGACACTGCTCCGGTCGGGTTCGGCCACCGATACCGGCCTGGTGCGCTCGGTCAATCAGGACCTGGCCATCGAGACCGCCAACCTCTTCGCCGTGGCCGACGGGATGGGTGGCCACGCCGGTGGGGAGGTGGCCGCCCGGATGGCGGTCGACGCCGTCACCTCGGCCTTCAGCCGTCAGCCCACCGGTGCCGGGCTGGCCGAGGCGGTCACCGAGGCCAACACGGTGGTCTGGCAGCACAGCCTGGAGAATCCCGAGCTGCGGGGCATGGGGACCACGCTCACCGCCGTCGGCCTGGTCAACGAGGACGGCCGCGACGTCCTGGCCCTGGTCAACGTGGGCGATTCCCGGTCCTACCGCTTCCACGACGGCGAGATCACCCAGCTCACCACCGACCACAGCCTGGCCGAGGAGATGGTCCGCTCCGGCGAACTGACCTCGGGCGAGGCCGCCGTCCACCCCCATCGCCACATCCTGACCCGGGCCCTCGGTGTGTCCGCCGACGTCAATGTCGACCTGTGGCGGATCCAGCCGGTGCGCGGCGACCGGTTCCTGCTGTGCAGCGACGGTCTGACCAACGAGCTCGACTCCGATCAGATCAGCGAGGTCCTGTCGTCGGTCACCGACCCGGGGAAGGCCGCCGAGCTGCTGGTCCAGGCGGCCCGCACCCACGGGGGCAGCGACAACATCACCGCCGTGGTGATCGACGTGGTGGTGGGGGACGGCCGACGACTCCGTCCCGGCGGTGGCCGCCGTGGCTCCCGACTTCACCGCTCCCGTGGGGGACGCCGCCGGTGCGGCCGGGGACGGCGACGTGCCCTATCCGGGCTCGGTGCCCGAGGAGGCCGGGCCGAGCCGGCGGGAGCGCCGGCGGGCCAAGCGACGCGAGCGGCGGGTGGCCCGCGGACGCCGTCTGATCACCTTCAGGACCCTGCTCTTCGTGATCCTGCTGGCCGCGGTGGTCGTCGGTGCGCTGGCCGCCGTCCGCTGGTACGACATCAACTCCTACTTCGTCAGGGCCCAGGGCAATGAGCTGGTGATCTACCAGGGTCGGGTCGGCGGGGTCCTCTGGTACCACCCGCGTCGAGGTCCCGGGAGGGCGCACCGGGGTCACCACCGCCGACGTGCCCGCCAGCTATGTGGCCGCCCTCAAGGCCGGGGTCGAGGAGACCTCGGTGGCCAACGCCCGTGCGTACGTGAAGAACCTGGTCAACTACAAGGAGACCCAGAACGCACCGTCGACGCTCACCACCCCGACGACCAAGGCCCCGTCGACGGCGACGACCAAGGCCCCCGCCACCACGACCACGGTGAAGGGAGCCTGATGGAGAAGCGGATCCGGCGCCTGGGCGTCTTCATGCTGCTCTGTTTCGTGGCTCTCTTCCTGCAGCTGAACAACATCCAGGTGCTCAAGGCCAACTCGCTGGCCCACAGCCAGGGGAACCCGCGGATCCAGCTGGCCGAGCGCAGCCAGACCCGCGGCAGCATCCTCTCCTCGGACGGCACCGTGCTGGCCTCGTCGGTCCTGGCGCCGGCCTCCAGCTATTACAAGTACCAGCGGGTGTACAACCCCAACACGGCCAGCCTCTTCGCCCAGATCCTCGGGTTCTACCCCTCCATCTTCGGGAACTTCCGGGGGATCGAGTCCGAGTACAACAACTACCTCACCCCCCACACCCCGCCGGCCAAGACCCTCCGGGACCTGCTGGTCAATCGCACCGAAGTGGACAACGTCACCCTCACCGTCAACGAGAACCTCCAGCTGCAGGTGGCCCAGGCCCTCGACCAGTACGCGCACGGCGTCAACGGCGCCGCCGCCGTCGTCTACAACCCGACCACCGGGGCCATCCAGGCCATGTACTCGAACCCGTCCTTCAACCCCAACCTGCTGGTCTCCCAGGACGTCAAGACCCAGCAGTTCGCCTGGGACGCCTACAACGCCCAGCCGGGCAATGCCAACCCGCTCGTCCCCGGGACCTACGACCAGACCTACCCACCGGGTTCGAGCTTCAAGGTGGTGACCACCTCGGCCGTGCTCGAGCACCGGCCCGACCTGGCCTCGATGATCTACCCGACGGTCGGATTCATCCCCCTGCCCAACACCGGCACCCCGCCCCAGGTGCTGACCAACTATCACGGCGGGACCTGCGGCGGGAACCTCGAGACACTGGTGATCTTGTCCTGTGACGCCGACTTCGCCTCCATCGGCCAGCTCCTCGGGGCCCAGGCCCTGGTCACCCAGGCCGAGGCCTACGGGTTCAACCAGCAGATCCCCCTGGACGTGCCCGCCGACACGGTGGCCGTCTCCAACTTCGGGACGGTGGCCGACTTCGCCGACAACGTGCCCGGCCTGATGAAGTCGGCCATCGGACAGGAGAACGTCACCGCCTCGGCCCTCCAGATGGCCCTGGTGGCGGGCACGGTGGCCAACGGCGGCGTCGAGATGACCCCCCATCTGATGGAGCAGATCCGCGACAACCAGGGGAATCTGGTCACGACCTACAACCCCAAGAAGTGGATGCAGCCCATCTCGGCCCAGACCGCCGCCACCCTGACCACGTTCATGAAGGGAGTGGTGGCCGTCGGGCACGCGGCCAAGGACATCTTCCCGCCGAGCTGGGACGTGGCCGCCAAGACGGGGACCGCCCAGACCGGTTCGTTCGGGCCCAACCCGCAGTACACCGACGACTGGATGATCGCCTTCGCCCCGGTCGGCAACACCAAGGTGGCCATCGCCGTGGTGCTTCCCCACCAACCGGGCAGCGCCACCGGCGCCGCCTACTCCGGCCCCGTCGTCCGCCAGATCCTCAGTGATGTCCTGGCGGCTCAGGGATGACGCCGACACCGACGGGCACACCAACCGGCTCCATGCCACGAGGCACCGCCATCGACAGCTGCACTCCGAAACCGAACGAGGATCTGATGAGAACCCCGGACCAGAACGAACGCAGGCATAGGCTTTGACCCACATGGACCCGTCCCACGTCTTCTCCGAGCGCTACGAGCTCAACCATCTGATCGCCCGAGGCGGGATGGCCGAGGTCTACCGAGCCCACGACCGACTGCTCGACCGGCCGGTCGCCCTCAAGGTCCTCTTCCCCGAACTGTCGGTCGACCGCTCCTTCGTGGAGCGGTTCCGACGGGAGGCCCAAGCCGCCGCCAACCTCTCCCACCCCAACATCGTCCCGGTGTTCGACTGGGGTGAGGACACCGGCACCTACTTCATCGTCATGGAGTTCATCGACGGCCGTCCTCTGTCCTCGATCCTCAAGACGGCCGGCTCGCTGTCGGCCGAGCGGACCGCCGATGTCGGCGCCCACGTGGCCGCGGCGCTCGGCTACGCCCACAAGCACGGGGTGATCCACCGCGACGTCAAGCCGGGCAACGTGCTGATCACCGACGAGGGTCAGGTGAAGGTGACCGACTTCGGCATCGCCCGGGCCATCAACACCGAGGAGAGCCTCACCCAGACCGGGGCGGTCATGGGCACCGCCACCTACTTCTCCCCCGAGCAGGCCGAGGGCATCGGGGTCGATTCGCGCAGCGACATCTACTCGCTCGGCGTGGTCCTCTTCGAGATGGTCACCGGCCGCCCCCCCTTCCTCGGGGACACCCCGGTGGCGGTGGCGTCGAAGCACGTCCGTGACCACCCGCCGGCGCCCCGGGAGCTCAATCCGTCCATCCCGCCCACGTTCGAGGCCATCATCCTCAAGGCGATGGCCAAGGACCCGGCGCACCGGTACCGCACGGCCGAGGAACTCCGGGCCGACCTCCTCCGGTTCAACGAGGGCCGATCGGTGCTGGCCATGGACGACGCCGATGCCGCCACCGCCATGCTGGCCGGGGCCGCCGGGGTGCGACCCAGGTGGTCGGGGCCGTCGATCCCAACCAGACCCGGGCGGTGCCGGTGTCCACCGACCCACCGGACAACGAAGACGCCGAGGACGGCTCCAACCGGACCCGCACCTACGCCATCATCCTCGCCGTCCTGCTGCTCCTGCTGCTCGGTGCCGGGTTCCTCCTGGCCCGCAACCTCGGGTACTTCGGCGGGGCCGCCTCGTTCAACCTCCCCAATGTCACCGGCAAGCCGGTGGCCCAGGCCACCGCCACCCTCAAGAACGAAGGCCTGAACGTCACCGCGCAGAACCAGGTCTCGAACGACACCCCGGGAACGGTGATTTCCACCGACCCCGTGCCCGACTCACTGGTCAAGAAGGGCGACAACATCATCCTGAAAGTGGCGATTCCCGCGCCGATCGGCAAGGTCACGATCCCGACCGGCATCATCGGCGAGGCGCAGAACACCGCCGAGGGGATCCTGCAGGGGCTCGGCCTCAAGTCATCGGTGGTGCAGAAGGCGAGCACCAGCATTTCGAGCCGGGACGGTGATCAAGTCGGATCCGACGCCGGGGACGAAGGTCCAGCTGGGCAGCACGGTCATCCTGACCGTCTCCTCGGGACTGCCCAACGTGTCGGTGCCGTCCGTCATCGGCCTCGACCCGGTGAGCGCCAGCAACCGCATCGGCAACGCCGGCCTCACCGTGGGATCCCAGACGCCGCAGCCGTCGACCCAGGTCGCCGCGGGTCTGGTCTCGGCCACTGATCCGCCGCCCGGGACCGAGGTGCAGCCGGGGAGTACCGTCAACTTCATCGTGTCGACAGGCCCACCGCCCCCCACCACGACCTCGACCACGCCGCCCTCGACCACCACCACCACGTCGAGCCCACCGAGTTCGACCACCTCCACCAAGCCGGGCCACTGAGTCGGCCCTCACTGCCCGTTGGCCCGAGCCGATCGGGCCGCCCGGTCGATCAGTCTGTGCAGTTCGACGCCGCCGGACGAGCGATCCCCGAGGGCTCAGTGACCGCCGGTGGCGGCCAGGAAGTTGGAGAGCAGGCTGGGACCGCTCGGGGTGAGGATCGACTCGGGGTGGAACTGGACACCCTCGACGGCCAGGGTGCGATGGCGCAGGCCCATGATGACCCCCTCCGATGAGGTGGCGGTGACCTCGAGGACGTCGGGCACCGAGTCCGGTTCCACCACCAGGGAGTGATAGCGGGTGGCCACGAAGGGATCGGGGAGCCCGGCGAAGATGCCCTGGCCGTCGTGGTGCACCGACGAGGTCTTGCCGTGCATGAGGGTGGGGGCGGGTCCCACCGTGCCGCCGTAGACCTGGCCGATGACCTGATGTCCGAGGCAGACCCCGAGGATCGGGTACTCGCCGGCCAGCTCGGCCACCACCGCCATGCTCATCCCGGCGCTCTCGGGGCGGCCCGGCCCGGGCGAGATGAGGATGGCGTCGGGGGAGGCCGCCCGGATGCCGTCGATGTCGATGGCGTCGTTGCGGTGGACCACGGGCTCGGCCCCCAGCTCACCGAGCTCCTGGACGAGGTTGTAGACGAAGGAGTCGTAGTTGTCGATGACCAGAATCCGCGTCCCCATGGTCTGTTGATCGTACAAGCAGGAGGGGGAGGGCCCTGTCGACAGGCCCCGGCCGGAACTGGCTAACCTTCGGCCATGGCAACCAAAGCCAAGGCAGGACCGGGGAAGGCCCAGAAGAAGGGGCGCTCATCGGGCGGCCGGACCACCGACCCCGGGACCTCGGTGCAGAGCAGCCGGTACACGCCACCCATCCCGAAGACGGCCAAGTCCAGCCCGCGCTGGATGGGGATCGTCATCATCGGCCTGTTCGTGCTGGGCGTGCTGGTCGTGATCCTCAACTACTCGGGGGCGCTCCCGGGGGGCGTCAACAACCTCTGGCTGGTGGCGGCCATCGGGGCCATCTTCGTCGGCCTCATCATGGCCACCCGCTACCACTGACACGCGCCCACCCCCGCCCCGGCGCACCGGGACGGGGCGGGTCGGTCAGGCGTCCGTCGTTCAGCCGGTCAGCCCAGGCGCTCGATGATGGTGGCATTGGCCATGCCGCCACCCTCGCACATGGTCAGGAGTCCGTAGCGACCCTGGGTGCGCTCGAGCTCGTTGAGCAGCGTGGCCATCAGCTTGGCCCCCGACGCGCCCAGCGGATGGCCGAGGGCGATGGCCCCGCCGTTCACGTTGACCTTGTCGAAGTCGGCGCCGAACTCCTTCTGCCAGGCCAGCACCACCGAGGCGAACGCCTCGTTGATCTCGATCACGTCCATGTCGTCGAGGGTCAGCTTGGCCTTCTCGAGGACCGACTTGGTGGCCGGGATCGGGCCGGTCAGCATGGTGATCGGGTCGCTGCCGGCCACGGCGAAGCTGTGGAAGCGGGCCCGGGGGGTGAGCCCGAGGGAGGCGGCCTTCTCCTCGCTCATGATGAGCACGCCGGAGGCGCCGTCGGTGATCTGCGACGAGTTGCCCGCGGTGACCTTGCCGTTCTCCTGACGGAAGGCGGGCTTGAGATTGGCCAGCACCTCCACCGAGGAATCGGGGCGGATGCCCTCGTCGGTGGCGATCAGCTCGTCGGTGTCGGCCCGGTCGTCGTCCTTCACCGCCACCGGGATGATCTCGTGCTCGAAGCGGCCCTCGGCGGTGGCCTGGGCGGCACGGTGATGGGAGCGCACCGAGAACTCGTCGAGGGCCTCGCGGGAGAGGTTCCACTGCTCGGCGATGAGTTCGGCCCCCTCGCCCTGGCTGACCAGGCCGCCGCGCTCGGCGTAGCGGTTCATCATCCGGGGACCGAACGGGTAGCCCAGGTCCCGCACCACCGACGACCCCATCGGGGTACGGGTCATGACCTCGACGCCACCGCCGATGACCACATCGTAGGCACCGGCGATGACCCCCTGGGCCCCGAAGTGGAGGGCCTGCTGGGAGGACCCGCACTGCCGGTCGATGGTGGTGGCCGGCACCGACTCGGGATAGCCGGCGGCGAGGACGGCGTTGCGCCCGACGTTGAGCGACTGCTCGCCGACCTGCATCACGCAGCCCATGATCACGTCGTCGACCAGGGCGGGATCGAGATCGTTGCGCTCCACCAGGGCCTTCAGCGGCTCGGAGGCCAGGTCGGCGGCATGCCAGTTGCGCAGCTTCCCGTTGCGCTTGCCCCCTGCTGTGCGGACTGCGTCCACGATGACGGCGTCGGTCATGATTCTCCTTCCGAGGTCCGGCGGTGGTGTGCCTGCCGGCCCGAATTGGGCGTCTGTTGGAATTGCTGATCCCGTGAAGCACCTGCGGTGGCAGCCCGCTCGATCCGGAACTTGACCAAGCGGTCAAGAAAGCTGTCCTGGAATAGATCGTACTCGGCCGGGCGGTGGCGTCAAACAGGCCCGGGACCGCCTCCGGCGCACGGGGGCCGCCGCCCCCATCAGGCCCGCGGTGAGGCAGCCCGGCACTACGGTCGGGGAGGTGACGGGTCGGATCAAGGACATGGACCGCTGGCTGGGCGACGGTGGGATGGAGCTCATCGGCACGGTGGGGGCCTCCTTCGACGAGTACGGGGTCGACGGCGAGGACCTGGGCTGGGTGGACGGCTCGTTCGTCCCCACCACCCCCGCCTGTAATCCGCACGGGGTCGTCCAGGCCGGGGTGCACGGGCTCCTCCTCGACGCGGCCATGAACTTCGCCATCAACTCGGCCCTCCCGGGCCGTGACCGGACCCGGGCCACCCTCGAGATGAAGGTCGAGACCATGCGGCCGGCCATGCAGGGCGAGGCCTACCGGCTGCGGGGCGAGGTGGTGCGGATGGCCCGCCAGGTGGCCTACGCCGAGGGCACGGTCATGGACGGCAAGGACCAGCTGGTCAGCCGATCGACCGGAACCTTCCTCCTCAAGCGGTCGGACGGCGAGCCGGCCGCCGCCCCCGGCGGGGACTGAACCCGCCGCCCCGCTCGACGTCGCGGCGCGCTCCCTGGGCACTGGCGCCGCCCCCACCGAAATCCGGCCTTCGGGCCGCCGAGCGAGTGCGAGCCGTCGTCCATGGTCGTTGCCGGTCCCGACGCCGAGGTCTGCCGGGTGTGCGGTGGGGCGGCCCCGGCCGGGTTCGCCCACTGCTTCTGTTGCGCCACCCTGGTTCGCCAGCTGCGGATGCGTCTCGTCCCGGTGGTGGCGGTGGCCGAGTACCGGGTCGGCGACCGGCTGCACCGCCGGCTCCGCGGCTACAAGGACGCCCCGGTGGCCGAGGCGCGGGAGACCTGCGCCACCCACCTCGCCGACCTGGTCGCACGGTGGATGGCGGCCGACCCGACCCGGCTCCCCCGACGCTTCGGCTCCGGATGGGACCTGGTGGCGACGGTGCCGTCCTCGGGCCGGCCGGTCGGCGCGCCGGCCGACACCCTGGTCCTCCGGGTGCCGGCCCTGGCCCCCGCCCACCGGACGCTGCTGGTGCGTGGACCGGAGCCGACCGGCCATCTGCGGGCCGCCCGCCGCGGGTTCGAGGTGGCGGCCTCGGTCGACCGGGAGTCCCTCCGGGACCGGCGGGTCCTCGTCTTCGACGACAGCATCACCACCGGGGCGCGGGCCCAGAGCGCGGCCGCGGCGCTGCGGATGGCCGGGGCCGACGTGATCGGGGTGGTGGCCGTGGGCCGGGTGGTGGGTGGCGGCCGGTGGGCAGCCCGCCGGATGCTCGGCTAGACCGGGAACATGCTTCTGCGCATCTTCACCGAGCCCCAGCAGGGCGCCTCCTACGACCGGCTGTTGGCCGTGGCCCGGACGGCCGAGTCCCAGGGCTTCGACGGCTACTTCCGGAGCGATCACTTCCTGGCCATGGGCACTGACGGCCTGCCCGGTCCCACCGACGCCTGGGTGACCCTGGGGGCCATCGCCCGCGAGACCACCTCGATCCGGCTGGGGACCCTGGTGACTTCGGCCACCTTCCGGCTGCCCGGGCCGCTGGCCGTCTCGGTGGCCCAGGTCGACGACATGAGCGGGGGCCGGGTCGAGCTCGGCCTCGGCGCCGGCTGGTACGAGGCCGAGCACACCGCCTACGGGATCCCGTTCCCACCGGTCGGAGAACGGTTCGACCGGTTGTCCGAGCAGCTGGCCATCATCACCGGACTGTGGGCCACCCCGGTCGGGGAAATGTTCACCTTCGCCGGACGGCACTACCAGGTCCACGACAGTCCGGGCCTGCCCAAGCCGGTGCAACGGCCGGGCCCACCGGTGATCGTCGGGGGAGGCGGCCTGAAGCGGACGCCCGATCTGGCCGCCCGTTACGCCTCCGAATTCAACCGGGCCTTCCGGCCCCTCGACGAGACCAGGGATCAGTTCCGGCGGGTCGGTGCCGCCTGCGAGTCGGTGGGGCGCGATCCGGCCACCATGGTCTACTCGGCCGCCCAGGTCGTGTGCTGCGGACGCGACGACGCCGAGGTGGCCCGTCGGGCCGCGGCCATCGGGCGCCAGGTGGAGGAGCTGCGCCAGAACGGGCTGTGCGGCACGCCCGACGAGGTCACGGCCAAGCTGGCCACCTACGCCGAAGCCGGCACGTCACGGGCCTACCTGCAGATCCTCGACCTCGCCGACCTCGAGCACCTCGCCCTCATCGGCGAAGAGGTGCTGCCCGCCTGCGCCTCGCTCTGAGCGGGCGGCTGCCGGGGGAGGTCAGGCCGCCGGGGCGTCGGCGTCCGCCATGGGCCACGCCTCGGCCACCAGGGTGAGCGACTGGGCCCGGGCCTCGAAGGAGTGGGCCCGCGTCGACAGCATGAGCTCGTCGGCTCCGGTCCGAGCCTGGAGATCGACCAGACCCTGGCGCACCGCCTCCGGATCGCCGACCAGGTGGGTGGAGGTGGCGGCGTCGACCAGTCGCTGTTCGGCCCGGGTGAACCGGTAGTCGGCCGCCTCCTCCGGCGTGGGGACGGGGCCGAGCCGGCCGGTCCGCAGCTGCAGGATGGTCAGGGCTGACGGCCCGGCCAGCCACCGGGCCTCGTCGGCACTCGGGGCGCACAGCACGGACACCGCCACCATGACGCGGGGGTGGTCGAGCAGGATCGACGGCCGGAATCCGGACCGGTACTGCTCGAGGGCCTGGTCGAGCTGGTCCGGCGCGAAGTGGTAGGCAAAGGAGAAGGGGAGGCCGAGCATGCCGGCCAGGCGGGCGCTGAAGGTCGACGAACCCAGCAGCCAGGGCTCGGGGAGGTAGCCCCGTCCCGGCACCGGGGCCGGGCGGGTCGGCGGGCCGTCGCTGGGTACCAGGTAATTGATCAGCTCCACCACATCCTCGGGGAAGGTGTCGGCGCCCAGGTCGCCGGTCCGGCGCAGGGCTCGCGCCGTCGACGGGTCGGTACCGGGGGCCCGGCCCAGGCCGAGGTCGATTCGTCCTGGATGGAGGGCCTCCAGGGTGGCGAACTGCTCGGCGATGACCAGGGGGGCGTGGTTGGGCAGCATCACGCCGCCGGCGCCGATCCTCAGGTGGGTGGTGGCATCGGCCAGGTGGCCGATGAGCACGGCGGGGGCCGAACTGGCCACCGACGGCATGCCGTGGTGCTCGGCCACCCACAGGCGCCGGTACCCGAGCTCCTCGACCAACGGGGCCAACCGGGTGGTGGCGGCCAGGGCGTCGGCGGGCGTCGACCCGCGACCCACCGTGGCCAGGTCGAGGACGGAGAGAGGAACCATGTTGGGAACAACACCGAGCCGGTCTCCGAGCTTCCCCGTCGGACCTCGGGGTCGGGCCCGGCCCAGGGGGAAGTGTTCAGGTCGGGCCGGCGGGTGCCTCCTTCACCGTGCCTGAGCCGTCGATGTCGGGATGTCGGGAGGCATCGGCCAGCGGATCGAAGATGGCCTCGGGGGAGGCGGGCCCGGTTCGCTCGGTGGAGACCTGTTTCCGTCCATGTGTTCCTCTCTCTTCTTGCCGGCGATGTCGAAAGCGGTGGCATCATCATCACCATGTCCGGACCGACCCAGGCAGAGATGACGGCCCAGCTGGCGGCGCGGGACCAGGTGCTGGCCTCGCTCGTCGAGCGCTACGGCCCTCCGCCCCGTCGCCGACCGGTCCCGTCGTCCCGCCGGTTCGCGGCCCTGGCCGAGATCATCCTCTACCAGCAGCTGGCCGGCAAGGCCGCCGCCACCATCCACGGCCGCTTCGAGCAGGCGCTGGGGGGTTCGGTGACCCCGGCTGCCGTCCTGGCCGTATCCCCCGAGGATCTGGCCTCGGCCGGCCTCAGCCGGGCCAAGGCGGCCTCCATCCGCGACCTGGCCGACAAGGTCGCCTCCGGGGAGATCTCGCTGGATCGGATCGGCCGGCTGTCCGACGACGCCGTGGTCGCCCACCTCACCCGGGTCCGGGGCATCGGCCCCTGGACGGCGGACATGTTCCTGCTCGACACCCTGGGCCGTCTCGACGTGTGGCCGGTCGGCGACTACGGGGTGCGGGCCGGTTTCGCCAGTGCCTGGGGCCTGGCCGGTATCCCCGACCCGAAGGACCTCGTCGTGCTCGGGGAGCCGTTCCGGCCCTACCGGTCCCTGGTGGCCTGGTACTGCTGGCGGGTGCTCGACGACCGGGCCCCCTCGTGACCCGAGCGGCAGGACCGGTGCCGGCGATCGGGCCGGCTCAGGGCAGGCGGTCGGCGATCATCTCGGACACCTCCTGCACGGTCGGGGAATCCATCACCTCCGGCGCCTGGAGGCGGCTGGCCACCAGTCGGGGCCAGCCGACCCACACGTTGCTGATCTCGATCGGCGAGGCGAATCCCCATTCCGCCCGGGTGAGGCAGAGGAGGGCGTGGACCGGAACCTCCGACCCCCACGGTGCCGAGCTCATCGCCCCCCGCACGACCTCCAGGTGGTCGGCCAGGTCGTACACCGACGACGTGCAGTTCTTCCTGCCCACGTGGAGCTCGGTCGGTCCCAGGTTGCGGATGGGTCCCTCCCGTTTGGTGTGGACCAGACCCTTGTACCCCTTGGCGTCGATGATGAAGACGCCGGCCGGTGAGATGGCGATCAGTTTGATGTTCGACCTCGACCCCGGGACCCGTCGGTCGTTGAGGACGATGACACCCTCGCTTTCGATGAACTGGAGCCGGGCCATCGCCCGGCGGTCGGTTTCGGCCCGTTTCACCCACTTACGCGACGGGGCCGGGCTGATCGACCGCGGCGGTGCGGGCCGCGGGCCGGGACTCACCTCGTCGAGGACCGAGACGTCGGCTCCGCCCGGGCCGGCCCGGTCGTCAGGCACGGCGTCGTCGGCGGCCGGGTCGTCACCGGTCGTCCAACTCGCCGGTCGTGGGGACGACCGGCCTGGCTCGGGTGCGGGGGTCATCGCCGACATCGTAGAAGAAGTGGCGATGACGTGGGCTTTATCCCGATCCGACCCGGTGGTGGCCCCCAACCGCCAACTTCGTTGCAACTTCCTCCCCCCTGTTCCATTCCTGGCGCCGGAGCGCGAAGATGGGGCCTGCGGTCGGATCAGCGGCCGTCCGGGGGCTGGTTCAGGGGAGACTCTGGAAGGGGAAGTCGATGCTCGTATCTGATGTGCTCGAAGGGAAGGGCAACGCGGTGGCCACCATCACCAGCGGTGCCACCGTCGGATCGGCGGTCGCCGACCTGGTCCGCCACCGGGTCGGAGCGCTCGTGGTCTCGCCCGACGGGCTCCACATCGAAGGCATCGTGTCGGAGCGGGACATCGTCCAGCACCTGAGCGAGCTCCACAGCGAGCTGCTCGACGGGTCGGTGGCCTCGATCATGTCGACATCGGTGCGGGTGTGCTCGTCCACCGACGACGTCGAGTCGATCATGAACCTGATGACCGAACACCGGATCCGTCACGTGCCGGTGGTCGAAGGGGGCGAACTGATCGGGATCATCAGCATCGGGGACGTCGTCAAGAGCCGGATCCAGGAGTTGGAGAAGGACCGCAACGAGCTCATGGAGTACATCACCGCACGCTGAACCGGACGCCATGCCGGCGACGGCTCCTAGTGTCGCGGTATGACTCCGTCCTCTCCGGCCTCCGGCCCTGTGGCCGAGGGGTCACCACCGGATGGGCGCCTCGGCATCGTCATCGTCGACCATGGATCCCGCCGGGGCGAGGCCAACAGCCGGCACGAGGCGTTCGTCACCGAATGGCGCCAACGGGGCGCCCATCCGATCGTCGAGCCGGCTCACATGGAGCTGGCCGAGCCTTCCATCGGTACGGCGTTCGACGCCTGTGTCGCCGCCGGGGCCACGCTGGTGGTGATCGCCCCCTACTTCCTGTGGCCCGGCGACCACTGGGACCGGGACATCCCAGACCTCGCCGCCGAGGCCTCGGCCCGTCATCCGGGAATCGGCTACCTGGTGGCGGCCCCTCTCGGGCCCCACCCGCTCCTCGGCGACATCGTCGAGGAGCGGATCGACCGCTGCCTGGCCCATGCCCGCGGCCTGGCTCCCGAGTGCGAGGTGTGTGCGGGCACCGGACGTTGCCGTCTCCGGTGAGTGGCGCGCTCCTTCAGGAGCGCCGGCGTCACGAGCTGCAGCGGTCTCCGAGCCACGGCTGCTCGCCGTCGAGGGCGTAGAGGGCGACGGCCACCGTGTCCTGCTCGGCCCTGGTGGCCAGGTTGGGATGGACCCCGATCAGACTCGGGAGTCCGGCGGACTGGGCGGCGAAGTTCCATGTCGACTGACTGAACTGGAAGGCACCCATGTAGAGGCCGTTGGGCGACACCGCCCCGTAGTCGCCACCCGACTCGGCCTGGACCACGCACTGGAGGAACGGGTTGAGGGCGGGATCGGTGAGACCGGGTGTCCCGCCTCCGGATCCACCCGCGGGAGCGGGCGCCGGTCCGGTCGAGGTGCCCGACGTCGGGGCTCCGGTCTGACTCGGCGCCGGTCCGGATCCCGAGCTCGAGCTGGCGCTGCGTCGTGCCGCGGCCACCGCAGCGGCGGCGGCCCGGGTCTGAGCGGCCGCCTGGTGGGCCACGGCGACGGCCAGCTGCCCGGTCACCTGGGCCCGCGATGCCTCCAACTGGTGCTCGGTGTCGTCAGCCTGACCGAGGAACGAGGCCTCGCGGGCCTGATCCGACCGGTCCGTCTGTTGCTGCTGCTGCAACGCCGCCTCGTTGGACTGGAAGGTGCGTTGCGCGGTTCGCAGCTGATCGATGGCCGTGGTGATGTTGCCCACGGCGATGCCCGAGTACTCGCTGGCCGCCTGCACCGACTCCTGATTGCCGGAGAAGAGCGAGCTGTCGGCGCCGGACGCGCCACTGCCGTAATCCATGTAGGCGATGATCGCCTGCTGTCGGACGGCGCCGGTCTTGTGACTGATCTGCTGCTGGTCCCCCTTGATCTGTGCGTGGAGCCGGGCGATGGCCCGGGCGTCGGCCGCCGTCTTCGCCGTGGCCACCGAGTACTGCTGCTCGTAGGCGCCGACCTGGAGCTGCTCCTCGACCAGTTTCTGGGAGAGTGCAGTGGCCTGGGCCTTCAGATCGGTGATCTGGTCGGCATCCGCGGGTCCAGGAAGGACGACCACCGTGAAGGAAGTCGAAGCGACGAGAGCCGTGAGCAGCACCGTCAGCAGGGTCCAGCGACGGCGCACTCGTGCGTTTAACTCCGCCATCGGTGAGAACCGGGCGTGAAACACAACAGGAGGGAAACTTAGCCGCTGCCCCCCAGGCATACAACTCAGCCGGCGGACCGCCGGCCGAGGCCGCCCTGGTCAGGCACGGTGCCAGGACCTACTCGATCCTGCCTTCGCCCTTGGCCTCCGCTCCGAGCTCCCCCATCTCCTTGTAGTGGTCGGCCACCTTGCGTCGCTCGGCCTCGCCCTCCTCCGAGTACTCCTCCTCGGCCGCCGCCACCTCATCTGACGTGGGCGGCCGATCGGAGGTGTGGGCGTGAGCGGCGTCGGCCTCTTCGGCCTTGCGGGTTTCCGGATCGGGTTCCGTGGGGCTCATGGTTGTCCTCTCGTCGGTGGGCCGGCGGGCGCCCGCCTGCGGTGACGGGCCACCGGGATCTCCTCCGGCCGGCCCCGGCCAAACATATCGGATTCCCGCAGTTGCCTATACCCTCTAGGGGTACATAGTGCGTGACCCAACGGAGGGAACCAGTGCAGCGTGGCTACAGCCAGGACAAGGAAGCGGTCCAGAAGCGGCTCCGCCGGATCGAGGGCCAGGTCCGCGGAGTGCAGCGGATGGTGGAGGAGGACCGCTACTGCATCAACGTCCTCGAACAGGTCTCGGCCATCACCCGGGCCCTGCAGTCGGTGGCCCTGGTCCTTCTCGACGATCACCTCGAGCACTGTGTGGCCGACGCCATTCAATCGGGCGACGGCGACGCCAGCGCCAAGCTGAGCGAGGCCTCGGCCGCCATCGGGCGGTTGGTGCGTTCGTGACCGACGACTTCCTCCCCGCGGGCACCGGGCGGGCGCCGTGACGGTGTTCCAGGGGCTCGGTCACGCACTGAGCGTCACCGGTTCGATGACGTGGCAGATCCTGTGGGCCCTCATCTTCGGGTTCGTGCTGGCCGCGGCGGTGCAGGCCGTTGTCCGAAGGAGCACGATCGTGAGACGGCTCGGTGAAGACCGGCCCCGCACCTTGGCCATCGCCTCGGGGTTCGGGGTTGCGTCGTCGTCCTGTTCCTACGCCGCCGTCGCCATCGCCCGCGCCCTGTTCCGGACCGGGGCCGGCTTCACCGCGGCCATGGTGTTCGAGATCGCGTCGACCAATCTCGTCGTGGAGCTCGGGGTGATCCTGGCCGTACTCATCGGATGGCAGTTCACCCTGGCCGAGTTCATCGGCGGACCGATCATGATCGTGCTCATCGCCGTGGCCTTCCGATTGTTCCTCCGCCAGAACCTCCTCGACGAGGCCAGGGCGCAGAGCGAGAAGGGCCTGGCCGGATCGATGGAGGGGCACGCGGCCATGGACATGAGCATTCCCGAGGCGGGCTCCCTGTGGAGTCGACTCCGGTCGAGGCAGGCGTTGACCTCGATCTCCCACGTCTTCGTGATGGAGTGGGCCGCCGTCATCCGGGACGTGGTCATCGGCCTGCTGCTGGCCGGGGCCATCGCCGCCTGGGTGCCGGACAGCTTCTGGCACCACTTCTTCGTCGTCGGCCATCCCACCTTGTCGAAGGTGTGGGGGCCGCTGATCGGACCGGTGGTCAGCATGGTGAGCTGCGTGTGCTCGATCGGCAACGTCCCGCTGGCCGGCGTGCTCTGGAACGCGGGCATGAGCTTCGGCGGCGTGATCAGCTTCATCTTCGCCGACCTGATCATCCTGCCCATCCTGTTCATCTACAAGAAGTACTACGGCACCCGGATGACGCTCTTCATCCTGGCCACCTTCTACGCCACCATGGTGGCGGCCGGCTACGCCGTGGAGCTGCTGTTCAGCGTGTTCGGGCTGGTGCCCACCGTGCGCGATGCCAAGGTGGGCGAGGTGCCGATCACCTGGAACTACACCACGGTGCTCAACATCGTGGCGTTGGCGGTGGCGGCGTTCCTCTGTTACCGGTTCGTGCGGACCGGCGGGATGCCCATGCTCAAGATGATGGGTGGGGAGCCGGTCGACGCCCACGCCCACGGTTCTTCACCCGGCTGACCGCCGACGCCGGCTCCACCCGGTCCCGGCCGACCCGGTCCCGGTCGGGTACCGTCCTGGCGTGGACCCCGCGCCCGGCCTGGACCGACGGCAATTCCTGCGGCGGGGCGGATCGGCGGCCGCCGCCTTCGGGACGGCGGCGTTGCTCGGACCGTTGGCCGGATGCTCGAACTCCGGCCCGGCCTCGGGCGGGACGTCGAGCACCACCGGTTCCACCCGGCCGAGCGGCCCCCCGGACTGGTCCGCCCTGGCCTCGATGCTGAGCGGTCAGCTGGTGCTGCCGGCGGCGCCGAGCTATCCGACGAACGCCGAGTTGTACAACGAGAAATTCGACGGCGCCTCCCCGGCGGCCATCGCCTACTGCCGTACGGCGTCAGACGTCCAGCGGTGCGTCGGCTTCGCCCGCGCCCATGGCGTGCCCATGGCGGCCCGGTCCGGAGGTCACAGTTACGGGGGCTATTCGTCGGGCCCCGGCCTGGTCATCGACGTCACCCAGATCGACGCGGTGGTCGTGGGCGGGGCGGGCACGGCCACGGTCGGGGCCGGAGCCCGGTTGATCGACGTCTACAGCACCCTCGGCGGGTCGGGGGTCCTCCTCCCCGGCGGTTCGTGCCCGACGGTGGGGATCGCCGGACTGACCCTGGGCGGCGGAATCGGTGTCTTCGGGCGCAAGTACGGGCTCACCTGCGACAATCTGAAGGCGATGGAGATGGTGACCGCCGACGCCGAGGTGGTCACCGCCGATGCCGGCGATCACACCGACCTGTTGTGGGCGTCGAAGGGCGGCGGGGGCGGCAACTTCGGCGTGGTCACCTCGTTCACCTTCGACGTGCACCCGATCCCCGACATCGCGCTGTTCACCCTCGAGTTCCCGTGGGGTGCGGCGGCCGACGTGCTCGGCGCCTGGCAGCACTGGATGCCCAGCCAGCCGCCCGAGCTGTGGTCCAACTGCCAACTCCTGTCGTCGGGTTCGGCCGGCGGCAGCCAGCCGCTCGACCTGCGGGTCACCGGAGTCATGGCCGGCACCGCCTCCACCCTCACCGGGCTGCTGCAGCCGCTCATCAACTCGGTCGGCACCTCGCCGACCTATCAGTTCGTCGGGCCCGAGTCATATCTGCGGGCCATGCTCATCGAGGCCGGGTGCAGCGACTCGTCGGTCGCCGCCTGCCACCTGCCGTCGCAGAACCCGGCCGGCACCCTGTCGCGGGCCGCATTCGCGGCCAAGTCCAACTTCATCGAGTCGGCCATGCCGTCCGCCGGCCTCCAGGCCGTGGTCGAGGCGGTGGCCGCGCTGGACCAGACCCAGCCCGGCTCGGGTGGCGGCATGGTCTTCGACTCCTACGGCGGGGTGATCAACGACGTCGATCCGGCGGCCACCGCCTTCGTCCACCGCCACGCGCTGGCCTGCATCGAGTACAGCGTGAGCTGGGGCGCCGGGGCCCCGGCGGCGGTCATGGCCGAGGCCGACAGCTGGCTCCAGTCGGCCCAGGGCCAACTGGCCCCCTACAGCCGGGGGGCGTACCAGAATTACATCGACCCCACCTTGGCCGACTGGAAGCAGGCCTACTACGGGGCCAACCTGCCCCGGCTGGTCGAGGTCAAGCGGGCCTACGACCCCGATGACATCTTCCACTTCGCCCAGTCCATCCCGACCTCGCTCTCCTGAGCACCGGGGAGGCGGTGCTCAGTCGCTGAAGTGGGTCACCGGTCGTTCCTCGACGGCGCCGTCGACGAACACATCGACCTTCTCGTTGTAGAACGAGACCAGGCCGGCGATGGGCAGCAGCTCGCGGGTGGGGAAGTCGTAGCTCCAGGCCAGATCGCGATGGGTCGTCCCGCCGAGGACCACCGACCAGTACCCGGTGGTCGTCCCCTTGTAGGGGCAGCGGGTGACCGTGGCGCTGGACTCGAGGTGCTCCCAGCTGAGCTGGGTGCGGTTGAGGTAGTAGCGGACGGGCAGGCCCGTCTCGAAGACCATGACCGGTGCGTCCGACTCGGCCAGCACGACGCCGTCGAGCTCGATGCGCACCGTGCGGGTCGATCGGAGGGCGTCCACCCGGGTGTAGGGATCGCGGGGGTGGACGAAGACCTCCTCGTCCTCCTCGAACCAGGCGTCGAGCGCCTCCCAGTCGAACCGCACCGTGTCGGCCAGCAGCCGGGTCGGTCGCCCCGACCAGGAGACGGGCGACGGTCGGGCCCGGCGGGCCGGCGGTGGCGAACGAGCACCGCCGCACCGTGCCCCGGCTCGTCTTCGCCTCCTGGCCGCCGGGAGCGAGGACGCCGTCGGCGACATCACGTCGGGGGATGTAGTACTGGGGATAGCCGGCCCACTCCCAGACATAGAGGGCGGCCGTGGTGTCGACGACGACCTCGCCGCCGCGGACGGCCCGGATGCGGCGGGGCACCGGCTCCACGTGACCGACCGGGGTGATGGCGGCGGGGAAGGGCATCAGACCAGCCGGCGGTCGGTGGCCCACTTGGTGAGCTCGTGCCGGGTGGAGAGCTGGAGCTTGCGCAGCACCGACGAGACGTGGGACTCGACCGTCTTGGCCGAGATGGTCAGGTCGCGGGCCACCTCCTTGTAGGTGTACCCGCGGGCGATGAGGCGCAGCACCTCCCGCTCCCGGGGCGAGAGCTGGTCGAGCTCGGGATCGAGCCCGGTCACGACGGCGCCGGCGCCCCCGGCGAAGGCGTCGAGGACGAAGCCGGCCAGCCGGGGTGAGAACACGGCGTCGCCCGCCCCGACCCGGTACACGGCCTGGAGCAGCTCGCCTCCGGAGATGGTCTTGGTCACGTAGCCCCGGGCCCCGGCGCGGATGACGGCGATCACGTCCTCGGGGGCGTCGGACACCGACAGGGCGAGGAACTGGACCTCGGGGTGGTGGGGGATCACGCCCCGGAGGACGGCCTGGCCGCCACCGCCGGGAAGGTGGACGTCGAGGAGGACGACGTCGGGGACCCGCTCGTTGATGAGCTCGACGGCGGCATCGACCTCGTCGGCCTCGCCCACCACCTCGACGGCCTCGCCCAGCTCGGCCCGGACCCCGGACCGGAACATGGCGTGGTCGTCGACCAGGAAGATCCGCGGCCGGCCGCCCGGGCTCACGTGACCAGCTCGTGGCGGGGCATGGACAGCTCGACCTCGGCGCCGTCGCCGGGAGCGGAGCGGATGACCACCGATCCACCGAACCGGGCCATGCGCTCCCGGATCGACTTGGCGATGCCCTGGCGGTCGGCGGGCACCGCCTCGGGGTCGAAACCCTGGCCCCGGTCGCGGACGTAGATCATCACCGCGTCACGGTCGACCTCGCCGTAGAAGGAGACCTGGGGCGCCCCCGACCACTTGGCCGCGTTGACGGTGGCCTCGCGGGAGGCGTCGAGCAGCGCCCGCAACCCGTCGTCCAGGGCGCAGTCGCCGACCACGACGACCTGGACGGCGATGCCGTGATCGGCCTCGATCTGGCGCTGGAGCACGTCGATCCCCTCGGCCAGGGTGGACGCCTCCTCGCCGATGGTCCCCGGTGCCCGGCCCTCGAACAGCCACGACCGGAGCTCGCGCTCCTGGGCCCGGGCCAGGCGCACCACGTGCTGGGGATCGTCGGCCGAGCGCTGGATGAGGGCCAGGGTCTGGAGGACCGAGTCGTGGACGTGGGCCGCCATCTGGGCCCGCTCCTCGGCCCGGGCCCGCGCCTGGCGCTCCGACATCAGGTCGCGCACCAGCGACAGCCACCACGGCCCGAAGACGACCACGATGGCCGCGATGACCAGCAGGGCACCGCCGACCGGCCGCAGGGCCGCCGTGCTGGTATGGCCCGAGACCAGGATGACGAGCCCGACGACGCCGAGGGCGGCGCCGGCGGCGATGCGGGCCACCAGGGCCCACCGCGGGTGGCGTTCCCCGCCCGAGCGGAGCATGGGCACCAGGTCGGCGTTGATCCACACCTTCTCGCCCTCACTGGCGTTGCGCCGGATGAGGATGGCGATGCCGGCGGCCAGGAAGACCGGCCAGCTGAACCAGCCGCCGTAGCCGATGTGCAGCGCATCGGCGACGATCTGGATCACCACCAGCGCGGGGAGGAGGGCGATGACCAGCCTGATACCCCGCCGGTCGTTGACGGCCCGGGAGAAGATGGTGGTGGTCTCGCCCTGGAGCGGGAGGAAGAGCCAGGCCAGCGCGTAGACGGGGATGCCGATGCCGCTGCCCAGGGTCAGCAGGACGAACCCGATGCGGATGAGGGTGACGTCGATGCCGGTGGCCTGGGAGAGCCCCCCGCACACTCCGGCCAGCACCCGGACGTCCGAGCTCCGCCGGAACGGGCCCCGCAGGCGCAGGTGCCGATGGGCCCGGCCCCGGTGCCGGTAGTTCCACTCCCCGTGACCCCACGCCGAGTGCCACGTCCCCGTGCTCTCGTAGCGGGGCGGTTCGGACTCAGCTGGTGGTTCTGGGTCGGGCGTGGTGGGCACGTTCACCCCGGTGTCGGTGAATTCGGCGATACAAGATGATCGCGCGGCCCCGGTGGCCGGGGCCATCAGGGATGTCCCTGACCGGTCGGGGGCCGGATCAGGGTCGGACCAGGGTCATGCCGGATTCCGTTCCGCCCCGGCGACCGCCAAGCTGGCCCCATGGACTACCTCCCCCCCCAGCACCCCTCCGCCACCGCCCCCCGGATCCGGGTCCTTCCCGTCCACCGAGGACCGTCTCCACCGGTGCCGCCAGGGACGGATGCTGGCCGGCGTCGCCTCGGGGCTGGCCGACTACTTCGACATCGATCCCACCCTGGTGCGGATCGGGTTCGTCGTCCTGGCCCTCCTCGGCGGGCTGGCCGTCCCCCTCTACCTGGCCGGCTGGCTGCTCATCCCCGAGGAGGAGTCCGATCGCTCGGTGGCCGAGGAGCTGCTGGCCCGCGAGCGGGCCCGCTGACCACCGTTCCATCCCGACCGATCCGAGAGGACAGACCATGCGCTACCGATGGGATCCCGTCTATCCGGCCTACGTCCGCCGGACGGGCCCGACCGATCTCCACCTCCGCACCTCCGACGCCGAACGCAACGAGGTGGCCGACAAGCTCGCCCGGCACTTCGCCGAGGGCCGGCTCGACCAGGCCGAGTTCAAGTCGCGGCTCGACCGGGCCATGGGCGGCGACGACCAGGGGCGACCTGGCCGGCCTGTTCGACGACCTTCCCCCGCTGGCCGACGAGGCGCCGCCCCCCGCCCCCGCCGGCGGCGACTGGTTCCCTTCGTCCTCCTCGTCCTCCTGGTCGCCGCGGCCGCCGGCTCGACCCTCACCTCCATCCACCTCTCCGTGGCTGCTGCTGGTACTGGTCGGGCTCTTCCTCTGGCACCGCGGCGGGCACCACCACCCCCGTCATTCCCATGCCGAACTCGACCAGTAGCATCAGCGGGCGGGGGCGGACCCGGGCCGGGAGCGACGACATCCGGCGACGCCATGTCCGGAGACGGGCCGTGCCCGTGATGTTCCCATGAGAGGACGGAGCTCGATGACGTTGACCGATCCGGTATCGACCGAGGCGCCGGTCTCGCCGGCCGCCCGGGCCATCGACCTGGTCAAGACCTACGGGAAGGGCGACGCCGTCGTGCAGGCCCTCGACGGGATCACCGTCGAGTTCGAGCGCGGTCGCTTCACCGCGGTCATGGGCCCGTCGGGCTCGGGCAAGTCGACCCTCATGCACTGCATGGCCGGGCTGGACACGGCCACCTCGGGCCGGGCCTTCGTCGGCGACCAGGAGATCGGGCTGCTCGACGATGCCGGCCTGACCCAGATGCGCCGTGACCGGATCGGGTTCGTCTTCCAGTCGTTCAACCTGGTCCCCACCCTCACCGCCGCCGAGAACATCACGCTGCCCGCCGATCTGGCCGGGGTCAAGATCGACCAGGCCTGGTTCGACTACCTGGTCGACCAGCTCGGGATCCGCGACCGGCTGTCCCACCGCCCGAGCGAGATGTCCGGCGGGCAGCAGCAGCGCGCCGCCTGTGCCCGGGCGCTCATCGGCCGGCCCGACCTGGTCTTCGCCGACGAGCCCACCGGCAATCTGGACTCGAACTCGTCCATGGAGATGCTGGGCTTCCTCCGGCGCTCGGTCACCGAGTTCAACCAGTCGATCGTGATGGTCACCCACGACCCCCGGGGCGCGGCCTTCGCCGACCGGGTCGTCTTCCTGGCCGACGGCAAGGTGGTGGGCGAGTTGCACTCGCCGACGGCCGACACTGTGCTGGAGCAGATGAAGCAGCTCGGTACCTGAGATGTGGAAGGTCACCATCAAGGGCCTGATGGCCCACAAGCTGCGACTGGCGCTGACCGCCCTGGCCATCGTCCTCGGGGTGACCTTCATCTCGGGGACGCTGGTTCTCACCGACACCCTCCACAACACCTTCACCACCCTCTTCGGCAACATCTACAAGAACGTCGACTTCGAGGTGCGGGGGACGGCCGCCTTCAGCAACAACTCCTCCAACGGGGGCGCCATCCGCAAGCCGATCCCCGAGTCGGTCCTGACCACGGTCCGGCAGGTGCCCGGCGTGGCCTACGCCGAGGGGACGCTGAGCGGGTTCGCGCAGTTCATCGCCCCTGACGGGAAGGCCATCACCACCGGCGGCGCCCCCACCATCGGCATCTCCTTCGACCCCAACCCCCAGCTGTCGGCGCTCAAACTGGCCTCCGGCACCGCCCCGACCAGCGCCAACGACGTGGCCATGGACGCCGGCACGGCCCAGAAGTACCACTTCCACGTGGGCGACCACGTGCGGGTGCTGCTCATCGGTCCGACCCGGACGTTCACCATCTCGGGGATCGTCAAATTCGGGACCGCCGACAACCTGGCCGGCGCCACGCTGGCCGCCTTCGACGTGCCCACCGCCCAGAAGCTGTTCAACGAGGTCGGGCACTTCGACGCCGTCGACGTCCTGGCCAAACCGGGCGTGGACAAGGCCGCGCTGCAGCGGGCCATCGCCCGTGAGCTGCCGCACGGGGTGGAGGTGGTCACCGGCCAGACCGTGGCCAACGAGTCGACCAACTCGATCAACCAGGCGCTGTCCTTCTTCTCGACGGCACTGCTGGTCTTCGCCTTCATCTCGCTGTTCGTGGGCGGGTTCACCATCTTCAACACGTTCTCGATCCTGGTCGGCCAGCGCACCCGGGAGCTGGCCCTGCTCCGGATCGTCGGGGCCAGCCGGCGCCAGGTCTTCCGTTCCGTGCTGGTCGAGGCCGGCCTGCTCGGACTGGTGGCCTCGCTGATCGGGCTCGGGCTCGGGGTGCTGGCCGCCCTCGGTCTGGTGGCCCTGCTCAAGGGGTTCGGCATCACCCTGCCCACCGGTCCCCTCGTCTTCCAGTCGCGCACGGTGATCGCCGCGCTGGTGGTCGGCATCGGGGTGACCATGGTGTCGGCCATCAGCCCGGCCCGCCGGGCCGTGCGCATCCCACCGATCGCCGCCATGGTCGACTACCAGGGGGACCAGGAGGAGTCGTCCCGGCGCCGGATCGTGGTCGGGACGGTCATCGCCGTCCTCGGCATCCTGGTCCTGGCGCTCGGGCTGACCAAGCCGGCCATCCAGCTGGTGGGCCTGGGCGCCATCGCCATCTTCATCGGCATCGGGATGCTGGCCCCGGTCGTCGCCCGCCCGATGGCCAGCGCCCTCGGACGCCCGTTGGCCCGGCTGCTCGGGATCTCCGGCAAGCTGGGTCGGGAGAACTCGATGCGGAGTCCGCGGCGGACGGCCCAGACGTCATCGGCGTTGATGGTGGGGCTGGCCCTCGTCTCCACCATCGCCGTGTTCGGCGCCTCGCTGTCCAAGTCGGCCACCAGCAGCGTCGACCAGGCGGTCAGCGCCGACTACATCATCACCACCGGCGGGCAACGGCGGCAACGGCGGGTTCAGTGACTCGGTGGCCGCCACCGCATCCACGGATCCCCGGCGTCACCGCCGTGTCCACCGTCTACAGCGGCCAGTTCGAGGTGCGGGGCGTCCTCAACAGCCTGACCGCGGTGTCCACCGACCACCTGCCCAAGACGGTCATCCTGCGGCTCGACTCCGGCGCTGGTGCCTCATCGCTGGCCGCCGGCAATCTGCTCATCGACTCCACCACCGCCACCAGCAAGCACCTGTCGGTCGGATCGGTGGTACCGGTGAAGTTCGCCCAGACCGGCAATTCGACCATGCGGATCGGCGGGATCTACAAGCCCAACGCGCTGCTCGGCAGCTATCTCGTCGGCGACGGGTTCTTCCTCTCGCACTTCGACACCCCGCTGCCGGTGGCCGTGCTGCTGCGGACGGCCGGAGGTCCGGGCGCCGACAGCCAGGCGATCAACGCGCTGGCCAAGCCCTATCCGAACATCAAGATCCAGACGCTGGCCCAGTTCAAGAAGTCGCAGCAGCAACAGGTCAACCAGCTGCTCGGTCTGGTCTACGCGCTGTTGGCCCTGGCCGTGCTCATCGCCCTGATCGGGATCGTCAACACACTCATGCTCTCGGTGTTCGAACGCACCCACGAGATCGGCCTGCTGCGGGCGGTGGGGATGAAGCGACGCCAGGTGCGGTCGATGATCCGCTCGGAGTCGGTCATCCTGTCCCTGTTCGGCGCCATCATCGGGGTGGTGGTGGGCACCGCCCTCGGCACCGCCTTCGCCGCCTCCCTCAAGCAACAGGGCATCACCGACATCGTCATCCCGGTGGCCAGCCTGGTGGTGTTCCTGGTGCTGGCGGCACTGCTCGGGCTCGGGGCCGCCACCTGGCCGGCCCGAAGGGCGGCCAAGCTCGACGTACTGGCGGCCATCGCCGCCGACTGACCGGGCCGGCGCCGGCTCAGCGGGTGTGCTGGGGGGTCGGGTGCCTGGCCGGGCCGGGACGGGCGCGGCGACGGGTAGTGCATCCGGGCCGGAGGCCGGCCACCGGTGTCCCCACCGCCCGTCCACTCCTCGGCCAGCAGGCGGTAGGAGCGGACCCGGTCCTCGTGCCGGTGGGTGACGGTGGTCACGATCAGCTCGTCGGCCCCGGTGGCCTCCTGCAACCACCCGAGCTGCGACACCACCGACGACGGCGACCCGACGAATTGGGTCTCGGCCCGGTCGAGGACCAGTGCCCGCTCGTCCTCGGTCCAGTGGTGGCGGCGGGCCTCTTCGGGACTCGGGAAGGGCATGGCCCCCTGCCCGCTCCGGACGCTGAGGACCCACAGCGGGTAGCCCTCGGCCAGTTGGTTGGCGTTCCCGTCGTCGGATCCCACCACGGCGTTGGCCGAGACGGCGACGTAGGGGTGGTCGAGGCCGGCCGAGGGGACGAAGGCGTCCCGGTAGGCGTCGACCACCTCGAGCACGGTGGCCGGGCTGGCGTGGTAGTTGGCCGCGAAGCGCACGCCCAATCGGCCGGCCACCGCGGCACTCTCCTCCTCACCGCTGCCGATCACCCAGAGGTCGAGGTCCGCACCCGTTCCCGGGACGGGCCGGGCCGGCAGCCCCCCGGTCGACCGCCACGTCCCTGCCAACAGGCCCACGATGTCCTCGATCAGGTCTCCGTAGCCGGCCGGTTCGGCCCCCCGCTGCCGGACCAGGTCGGAGGTGAGGGTGGCGAGGGGCGAGCCGGGCAGCGCCCGGGCGGGCGGGCGGTCCGGGATGAGCAGCCCTTCGGCCGTCCGGTACGGAGCCCGGCGCCTCCGTCTTCCCTCCGGCGATCCGTTCACCGGATCGGTCTCCGAAGCCCGGAGCCGTTCGTGGGGGGCGCCGGGGGGCGAACGCCTGATGCCGAGGTCGATGCGCCCGGGGTAGAGGGCGTCGAGGAGACCGAACTCCTCGACGATGGAGAGCGCGGTCCGGTGCCCGCTCTGGACGCCGCCGGATCCGACCCGGATGTTGGTGGTGGCCGCCGCCGCCGTTCCGATCAGCACCACCGGGGACGAGCCCGCCACCCCCGGATCGAGGTGGTGCTCGGCGAACCAGTAGCGGACGTAGCCGAGCGCATCGGCCGCCCGGGCCAGGTCGATGCTGTTGCGGACGGCGGCGGGCGGATTGGAACCGGAACTGATGGGCACCAGGTCCAGGACGCCGAGTGGCACCCGCTTCGGGGTCACGACCGACCCACCGGTGCGGGGCCGAGCCTGTCGGGGCACGTCGGCGGAGCAGGGAGCCACCGGATGCCGTCCGGAGCCGGCGCAAGAAGGAAGTCTGGGGGAATCACCATGAGGGAGCCTTGGTCCACCCGGCACGTCGACGGTGTCCAACGGCGGAAATCGTGCCGCGCGGGTCACGTGAGGTCGGGAACCGAGAGGGAGTGCCCGATCTGCCACGGCTGGGTTGGACATGGACGAGCTGTACATATGACGCATCCGGTCAACGAGTCGACCAGACGAGGCATCCATCTTCTCACCTCCGGGGCGCCGACCGGTGGACCGGGGTGGGTGGACCGGCGCCGGGCAAGAGCCCCAGGCACGAACGGCCTGATCCGAACTACCTTTTCGACCGGCGAGCGGGTCGAGCAGGGCGCTTCCGGCCCTGAGGAGGAGAGAGCATGGACCTGGGCCTGGACGGAGCCACCGCGGTCGTCACCGGGGGGTCGAAGGGGATGGGACGGGCCATCGCCGAACGCCTGGCCGTCGAAGGGGCACAGGTGGCGGTCCTGGCCCGGGGCCGTGACGCCCTCGACGAGACGGTGGCCGCCCTGCACCGGATCGGGAGCGCCGGGTCGCTGGGCCTGTCCGTCGACGTCACCGAGCGGGACCAGGTGGACGCGGCCTTCTCCGAGCTGGGCCGGACCTGGGGCTCGCTCAATGTGCTGGTCAACACCCTCGGACCCGGCGCCGGGCGCTTCGAGCAGCTCGAGGACCGCGACTGGGACGCATCCTTCGACCTCGGGGTGATGGCCGCCGTCCGTTGCGTCCGGGCCGGCCTGCCACTCCTGCGGGCGGCCGAGTGGGCCCGGATCGTCAACGTCTCGGCCCACTCGACCCAGCGCCAGAGCCCGCTCATCGTGGCCTACACGGCGGCCAAGGCCGCCTTGACCAGCGTGTCGAAGAACCTGTCCAAGTCGCTGGCTCCCGAGGGGATCCTGGTCAACACGGTGAGCCCCGGGTCCATCGTGACGGCCAGCTTCAGCGAGGGGCTGCGAGAGATCTTCGAGGCCGAGGGCCTCGACGCCACCGACCCCTACGACGTCATGGCCTGGATCGACGGAGCACTTCCACCAGCCGGCCGACCTCGGGCGGGCCGGGCTCCCCGAGGAGGTGGCCTCCCTGACCGCCTATCTGGCCTCGCGGACCAACGGGTACGTGACCGGTGCCGACGTCAACGTCGACGGCGGTTCGGACTTCGTCTGATGCGCGAGGCGAGACCCTGATCGCCTCGGCTGGCGAGACCGGGCTCGACGACTCAGGGCAGCTGGAAGGAGGGCCTGGAGCGGCTCCGGATCGTCGACACCCTGGCCGCCCATCCCGAGGTCGGTGACGAGGAGATCGTCGGTCCCCTGCAGTCCGATCCGGTCGGTGCCGTGCCACGAGCTCGGCCTCGACGAGGACACGGTCAGGGACTCTTCTCGGCCTATCTCGAACGATTCGGGGCGACGGGCGGGACATGGGCAGTGCCGGGCCGAACCGGTGGCCGTCAACCGTTCGTGCTCAGTACAGGGCGCGGGCCTCGACGGCAGGGAAGTCGCGGATCACGATGGTGCGGCCGCGGGCCTCGACCCAGCCGAGCTCGCGCAAACGGCGCAGGCCCTTGACCACCGCCTCGCGGGAGAGCCCGGTGAGGTCGGCCAGTTCGTGCTGGGCGATGGGGAGGCTCACCGAAGGCACGTCTTCGTCGTCACCGAAGCGACCGATCATGATGAGGAGGCAACTGCACAACCGGGCCAGGGAGTCACCGGCTCCGAACTCCAGCTGTCGCTGCGACGTCCTCCGGAGTCGGACGGCCACCACCCGCAACAGCTCGGTGGCCACCCGGGGCTCGTGCTCGAGGAAGGTCCGGAAGTCCTCCACCGGCAGGACGAGGGCGTCGACCGGAGTCACCGCCTCGGCCGAGGCCGAACGGGGTTGGCCGTCGATGGCCGACAACTCGCCCAGCACCGATCCCGCCGATTCGAGCCCGAGGATGACCTGTTTCCCCGAGGGAGCGGTCATGACCACCTTGACCAAACCCTCGACCAGGACGTAGACGTCCCGGCCCTCCTCCCCTTCGAAGAAGAGGGTCTGGCCGGCGCCGAAATGGCGATGACGGCCCGCCGCCTCCAGCGCATCACGTTCGGACGGCTCGAGGCGGGCCAGGAAGACTTGATCCGCCACGGGGCCACGATACAGGCCGAGGCCGCGGTGACCCGGGGGCGGCCGGCCGTCGACGGGGCCGGTGGCGATTTCGGAGGGGAGTGAGGTCACCGGCACCGGCCGTGGGTGGCCCGGGCCTCGTTGGTGGAGCAGTGGCGGGGGAGGCAGTGGCGGGGGAGCAGGTGCCGGCAGAGGCGGTGGAGGCGGCGGTGGTCGCGGTTCATGACTCGTCGTCCCGCTTGGAGACGATCCTGAGCGGCTGGGTACGCGGCTGTTTGACCGGCGGCGGTTCCTTGCGGTGGAGGCCCCCCAGCCGGGAGAGCCGTCGCACGCGGTGAATCTGCGGATCGTGCTTCATCGGCCGACTCCTTCCTCGTTCGTTGGCCGTCGCATTCGGGCGGTGGCTAGGAGTATGTGCCGACCGGGCGCCGCTGTCAGCGTCAACGTGCGCAGTTGCATTGGGTATTCGTACCCAATGGGTACGGCGAAGCCGACCGCCCGTTCAGGTCGCCGAGCGCAATCCCCAATAGTGGGGACCGGGGCCGACCGGCGGCCCGACGCGTCAGGTCGGTGGGTCCGCCCCATCCGACGCCAGCGCCTGGCGCCACGGACCGAGATCGAGTTTCGGGTAGCGGACGGCGGTCCGGGCGAGCAGCGATTCGTTCCAGATCGGGTGGCCGGGAGGGGGGAAGCCGAACAGTTCGAGCTCCCGCGGCGTCGAGTGCTCGGCGAACGTGGTCCATCGCCGGTCGGTCGAGTTCGACTGCGCCTGGTGGTAGCCGATCCAGTCCTGCCCGGCCCGCTTGAAGGCCAGGGTCAGCAGGAAGCGGGCCCGCTCCTCGCCGCCGTACGGCGCCCCGCGGTGGAAGACGTCGGATCGGTAGGCCAGGTACGACCCCCGCACTCCGGTGGCCCGGTGCTCGGCCGCGTAGAGCCCCGGGTCGACGTCGGGCATCAGGATCGGGGTCCGCTCCCCCACATGGGCCGAGTCGGCCTTCGACACCACCCGGGTGGGATTGTCGGCCTCGGTCACGTCGGAGAGGTAGAGGAACCCCTCGAGGTTCCACCACGGTGCGTCGACGCCCGGAGGGAGCCACGAGTGGTTCCGGTCGATGTGCATGGGCTGCTCGTAGTTGGTGAGGCCCGAGTAGGAGGCGGTGGCGTGGGTCTGGTAGATCCGGATGTCGGCGGTGCCGAGGGCGCGCTCGGCGAAGTCGACGACCGACGGATGCACGCACAGCCGGTTGAGGGCGCCCGAGCCGGGAAAGGGGAACTCGGTGGTCCACTGGTGCTGGTCCCGGCGGAACCCCGGCCCGTCCTCGGGCCAGAACAGGTCGTCGTCGCGCACGCCACCGACCCGGTCCCACCTCCGGGTCGTCCCCACCGGGTCGGCGTGGTACTCCTCGGCGGACGGGAACAACAGGTGGAGGTCGTCGGCGACGGCGTCGATCTCCTCGGTGCCCACCAACCCCTCGAGCAGGACCCAACCCTCGGTCGTCCAGGTGTCGACCTCGGCGTCGGTGGCAAGTCGTGGGGCCAATGGACCGTCCTTCTCCGTCCCGCCGATCCGGACCGAACCGGCGCGCTCGGCCCGAAGAGTACCCGGGCGTGATGTCCGCATCCGTCCCGGCCGGGCGTAGGGTCGCCGGTGATGGCACCGTGGACCGCCGCCGACATCCCGCCCCTCGAGGGGCGGGCCATCATCGTCACCGGGGCCAACAGCGGGCTCGGGTTCGAGACGGCGCTGGCCCTGGCCCGGGCGGGGGCCCGGGTCGTGCTGGCCTGCCGGGACCGGGTCAAGGGCGCGGGCGCCCTCGAACGCCTCCGCGCCGAGGTGCCCGGCGCCGACGTGGAGGTGGCCCCGCTCGACCTGGCCGATCTGGCGTCGGTGCGGACGTTCGCGGCCGAGCTTCTCCGCCGGACACGACCGGCTCGACGTGCTGGTCAACAACGCCGGGGTCATGGCCATCCCCCGCCGGGAGACGGCCGACGGGTTCGAGATGCAGTTCGGCACCAACCACCTCGGCCACTTCGCCCTCACCGGCCTGCTGCTCGACCGGTTGCTGGCCACCCCCGGGGCCAGGGTGGTGACGGTGACCAGCATGGCCGCCCGCGGCGGCCGGATCCGGTTCGACGATCTCCAGGGTCGGGGTCACTACGGCCGGTGGTCCGCCTACGGCCAGGCCAAACTGGCCAACCAGCTGTTCACCCTCGAGCTCGACCGCAGGGTGGCCGGCGGGGCCGCCGATCTGGCCAGCGTGGCCGCCCATCCCGGCTACGCCGCCACCAACCTCCAGATGGTCGGGCCGCAGATGAGCGGGTCCGATCTGATGGAGCGGATGAGCCGGCTCGGGAACACCGTCTTCGCCCAGAGTGCGGCCGACGGGGCCCTGCCCAGCCTCTACGCGGCCACCGCCCCCGAGGTCCGGGGCGGGCAGTTCTTCGGCCCCGACCGCCTCTTCGGGATGCGCGGCAGTCCGAAGCCGGTGCCGTTCCTCGGAGCGGCCCGGGACCCCGGAACGGCCCGGAGGCTGTGGGAGGTGTCCGAGGAGCTGACCGGGGTCCGGTACCCGATCCCCGACCGGCGGCCGTGAGCACCGCCGGGGCGGCCGGACGGCCCGGGTCCCCCTGTCGCAGCCGTTCGTTAGGTTGAACTGATGCCGCACCCCGCGCCAGCCGAGCTCGGCCGCGGGGTCGTCGTGGCCCCCGGCGCCGCCCCTCCCGAGGCCTGGCGGTCGTGCCCCCGGGTGGACCTCGGTGACGCCGAACTGGCCCGGCCGGGGCCGGTGCTCGGCGTGCTCCACCGCGCCTGGCTCGAGCGCACGCCGGTGGTGGTCGAGCTCGCCGTCGGACCCCGACCGGCTGCGGGCCTCCCCTCGCTTCGACGGAGCGGTCTACGACCTCACCCCGGCGTTCGAGTTCGAGGTGGAGCGCCTGCAATTCCTGGTGTGGGCCAACAACTACGACGCCCGGGGCGGCGATCCGGTCTGGTGGCACGGCCGGAAGGCGGCCCGGGCCGGGGCGGCGCGGGGGGTGGCCGAGGAGGGACCGGCCGACATCACCCTGGCCGACGGCACACCGCTGTTCGTCGACGGCGGTCCCCCCGACCCGCCGGCCCTCGCCTCGGGGGTCGGGGTGGTCCACCGGTGGAACGCGGAGGCCGGTCGGCTCGATCCCGCCACCCACCGGCCGCCGGTCGCCGAGCTGGCGCGGGACCAGCTGGCCGCGGTCGACCACGGGTCGGGGGCGGCCCGGGTCATCGCCCCGGCCGGTTCGGGCAAGACCCGGGTCCTGACCGAACGCCTCCGCCATCTGGTGGCCGGCCGCGGTGCCCACCCGGGCACGGTGAGCGCCTTGGCCTACAACACCCGGGCGGCGGACGAGATGAAGCAGCGGTGTTCGGGCATCCTCACCGCCGACGGGCCGCACATCCGCACCCTCAACAGCACCGGGCTGTGGATCTGCAGCGAGTTCGGTCCCGGCGGGAGACCCCGGGTGCTGGAGGAGCCCGACGTGCGCGACGTCCTGCAGGGGCTGTTCGACATCCGGCGGCAGGCCAACGCCGACACGGTCGCCCCCTACATCGCCGCCCTGTCGGCGGTGCGGCTCGGTCTCAGCCCGCCGGCGGCGGTCGAGGAGTCGATGCCCGACGCCCCGGGCCTGGCCGAGGGATTCGACCGCTACCGGTCCACCCTCGCCGACCTGGGCGCTGTCGACTTCGACGAGCAGATCTACCGGGCCCTCGAGATCCTCCTCACCGACGCCGACGCCCGGGCGGCGGCCCAGGCCCGGTGCCGTCGCCTGCTGGTCGACGAGTTCCAGGACCTGACCCCGGCCCACCTGCTCATGATCCGGCTGCTGTCCGCCCCCGGATACGACTGCTTCGGGGTGGGCGACGACGACCAGGTCATCTACGGCTACTCGGGGGCGACGCCCGAGTTCCTCATCGGGTTCCCCGACTACTTCCCCGGTGCCGCCCACCATCCGCTCGAGGTCAACTACCGGTGTCCTCCGTCGGTGGTGGGGGCGGCCCGCCACGTCCTCTCCTACAACCACCGGCGCATCGACAAGACCATCCGCTCGCCGGAGGGCCGGCCCGACCCCGAACCGGCGGCCTCGGGTCCACTGGCCGGCTGCGGTCCCGTGGTCGTCCGGACCGGGGCCGGCGACTCGCTGGCCGCCCTGGTCCTCGAGATGGTCCGGGGCTGGCAGGGCTCGGGCGTCGCGCCCGACGACATCGCCGTGCTGGCCCGGGTCAACTCGGCGCTCCTGCCCGTCCAGGTGGCGATGGTGGAAGCGGGCGTGCCCTGCTCCCGGCCGCTCGGGGTCAAGGCGCTGGGCCGCACCGGTATCCGCACCGCGTTCGCCTACCTCCGGATCGGTTCCGATCCCGACCACATCCGCAGGGAGGACATCCGGGACACCATCCGCCGGCCGTCGCGGGGGATCGCCCCGATGGTGGTGGACATGCTGACCAAAAGCCGCTCCACCTCGGTCACCGACATCCGCCGGCTGGCCGGTCGCCTCTCGGGCCGGGACGTGCCCAAGCTGTCGGCCTACGCCGACGACCTCGACACCGTGGCCCGGGCGACGGGCGCCTCCACCGCCGCGGCCCTCCGT
This sequence comes from uncultured Acidimicrobiaceae bacterium, assembly GCA_963812885.1. GTDB lineage: Bacteria > Actinomycetota > Acidimicrobiia > Acidimicrobiales > RAAP-2 > Bog-756. The sequence continues at coordinate 34,736 of CAWEWZ010000005.1, forward strand.
GCCATCGGAGCCGGTATCGGTCTGGCCACCACCATGGACGTCCTCGACTCGTCGCGGCGGGAGGCGGACCGCTCGACCCACGCCGACGACCTGGTGGCCCTGGAGGCGGTGGCCGCCCTCCACCCGGAGGCGGCCACGCTTCGAGTCGTGGCTGCGGGGGGTGCTGGTCCGCCCGGCGGCCGAGGGGCCGAACGTGCTGCTGTCCACGGTGCACCGGATCAAGGGCAAGGAGTGGGGGCACGTGGTCGTCTTCGGCGCCTCCGAGGGCCTCTTCCCCCACCGGCTGTCCGACGACGAGGAGGGGGAGCGCCGGGTCTTCCACGTCGCCCTCACCCGGGCCCGGAGCCAGGTGGTGGTGGTGGCCGATGCCGGGGCCCCCTCCCCCTTCGTCGGCGAGCTGGACGGGTCCCGACCCCACCGGGCCGCTCACCGACCGGCCCGGAGGACCGCCGCGGCGTGAGCCCGACGTCGTCGGCCCGCGGGAGGACGGCTCCGAGGACGGGGGACCGGGGCCCGGCCGCCGAGCCGACGGCGGAGGCCGCCGCCGCCGAGCGATCCTTGCGGGACTGGCGATCGTCGGTGGCCCGGAAGGAGGCCGTGCCGGCCTACGTGGTCCTCACCGACAAGGACCTGATCGGCATCGCCACCGAGCTGCCGCGCACCCTCGGGGAGCTGGCCCGGTGCCGCGGCATCGGGCCCCTCCGCCTCGAGCGGTGGGGTGACGAGATCCTGGCCGTCCTGGGCACCGGTGCTTGAGGGGGCCACCGACCTAAGATCGCTGCTCGCCGCCGGCTGATCCTGGCCGGGGTGCAGGGGTGGGGCCCGAGCTCCCGGGGAGAGAGGTGCGACGATGTCGCTCAGTTACGACGAGGCCGCCGCGCAGGTCACCGGGCCCGGCCAGCTCTTCGAGTTGGCCGACGCGACGGTCGACGGGGTCGGCTACCGGATGTTCAAGAACGCTCCCGCCACCCTCGGCCAGGTGTTCGCCGGCGCCCGGGGCAACCAGTCGACGTTCCTCGTGTACGAGGACGAGCGGTGGACCTTCGAGGAGACCATGGTCCACGTCGACGCCCTGGCCCACGCCCTGGTCGACACCTTCGGGATCGGCAAGGGGGACCGGGTGGGCATCGCCATGCGCAACCTGCCCGAATGGATCGTCTCGTTCGCGGCCATCCTCTCGGTGGGGGCGGTGTCGGTCTCGCTCAACGCCTGGTGGACCGAGACGGAGGTCGACTACGCCATCGGGGATTCGGGGCTCTCGCTCCTGATCGCCGATCCCGAGCGCATCGGGCGGGCCCACCGGGCTGCGCACTCCCGGGGCATCCCCATGGTCGTGGTCAGGGCCGACGAGCTCGAACCCCAGCCCACCGGTGTGCGGCGCTACGACGAGGTCGTCACCCTGGGCGACCCGATGCCCGCGGTCGAGGTGGCGCCGGAGGACGATGCCACCATCCTCTACACGTCAGGGACCACCGGGTTCCCGAAGGGTGCGGTGTCGACCCACCGGGCGGTGACCCAGGCGCTGATGGCCTTCTGGGCCGGAGCCACCATCCAGACGGCCCGGCAAGGGAAGAACCCCCTGGCCGGCAGCGGCCGGTCGCCGACCTTCATCCTCATCGTGCCGCTGTTCCATGTGACCGGCTGCGTGCCGGTCATGCTCTCGTGCTTCGGGATGAAGCTGAAGCTGGTCATGATGCACCGCTGGGATCCCGAGACGGCCCTGCGCCTCATCGAGGCCGAACAGGTGACCGCCTTCGTCGGGGTGCCCACCCAGAGCTGGGACCTGCTGGAGAGCCCGGCCTTCTCCAAGTACGACACCTCGTCGCTGGCCACCATCGGGGGCGGCGGCGCCCCGGCCCCGGTCAAGCTGGTCGACCGGGTGGAGAAGGGGTTCGCCCGGGGCCGGCCCAACATCGGCTACGGGATGACCGAGACCAACGCCTTCGGGCCGGGGAACGCCGGCGACGACTACGTGACCCACCCGACATCGACCGGTCGGGCCCGGACCACCATCATGGACACCGAGATCCGCGACGAGGACGGGAACCCGGTCCCCGTCGGGCAACGGGGCCAGATCTGGATGAAGGGGCCGAATCTCATCCGCGGCTACTGGAACAAGCCGGAGGCGTCGGCCGAGACCATCGTCGACGGCTGGCTGGCCTCGGGCGACCTGGGACGGATCGACCAGGAAGGGTTCCTCTACATCGAGGACCGGGCCAAGGACATGGTGCTCCGGGCAGGCGAGAACGTCTACTGCGCCGAAGTGGAGAGCGCCATCTACGACCACCCGGCCGTGTACGAGGCAGCGGTGTTCGGTGTCCCCGACGTTCGACTGGGCGAGGAGGTGGCCTGCGTGATCCACCTCCAGGGCGGGTCGACCCTGGAGGCCGACGAGCTCAAGGACTTCCTGGCCGACAAGCTGGCCCCGTTCAAGATCCCGAGCCGGATCGCCTTCAGCGCCGAGCGGCTCCCCCGCAACCCGTCGGGCAAGATCCTCAAACGGGAGCTGCGGCACGACCTTCTTCGGGCACGGCGCCTGAGGCAACCCCGTCCGGGCCGATCAGCGGCGCCGCAGGCGCTTGTCCTCGATGGCCGGTGAGGCGGCGAAGTAGTTGTCGGCCCGGTTGAGCTCGGTCCCCGGGGGGATGATCTCGTCGATCCGGTCGAGGACGTCGCCATCCAATTCGACATCGGCGCCGGCCAGGAGATCGTCGAGCTGCTCGGGCGTCCGGGGACCGATGATGACCGAGGTGACCCCGGGGTGGGCGAGCACGAAGGCGGTGGCCAGGTGGGTGAGGGGCAGCCCGGCCTCGGCGGCCAGGTGGGTGAGCTGCTGGACCGCCTCCAGCTTGGCCCGGTTGGCGGCCACGGTGAGGTCGAAGTTCCTCGCCCCCACCCCCTCGGCCCGGTGCCCCTTGGTCGGGTCGGTCCGCCCGGAGAGCCAGCCACTGCTGAGCGGTCCGTAGGTGAGGACGCCCATCCGGTAGCGCTGGGCGGTCGGGAGCACCGCGCCCTCGATGGTCCGGTTGAGGATGGAGTAGCGCGGCTGCTCGGTCCGGAACCGGTGGTGGCCGCGCCGGTCGGCTGTCCAGTGGGCCTCCACGATCAGCTCGGCGGGAAAGGTGGAGGAGCCGATGGCCCGGACCTTGCCCGACGTGGATCAGGTCGGAGAGGGCGGCCAGCGTCTCGTCGATGTCCGTGCCGTAGTCGGGACGGTGCATCTGGTAGAGGTCGATGTGGTCGGTGCCCAGGCGCCGGAGGCTGCGTTCGACGGCGCGGGCGATCCAACGGGGTGATCCACCGCGCTGGTTGGGATCGCTCCCCACCGGGAGCCCGAACTTGGTGGCCAGGACCACGTCGTCACGGCGGCCCTGCAAGGCCTGGCCGACGATCTCCTCGGACTCGCCCGCCGAGTAGACGTCGGCCGTGTCGACGAAGTTGATCCCGGCGTCGAGCGCGGTGTGGATCATCCGGACCGACTCGTCGTGATCAGTGTTGCCCATGGCCCCGAGCATCATCGTCCCCAGCGCGAACTCGCTGACCGAGATTCCGGTCCCACCCAGGATCCTCTGTTTCATCTGCTTTTCCTTCCCATGGCTTCTCGTGCCGGTGTCGGCCGCGTGTGCCGGCGGCGTTGGTCGCGGCGTCGGCCGGAGCCCATGGTGGCAGGGAAAGGCAGACCTGGTAGAACTGCCGGGTGGCCGAGTACGGGGTCCAGTGGCTGACGGGAGCCGATCAGGTCTCCCAGGCGGTCGGGGTGACGGCCCGCGCGTTGCGGGACAACCCCACGTCCATCGCCGTCTCCAGTGATCCGCTGGTCCGGCTCGAGATGCTGTACACCACCTTCCGAGGCATGCTCACCGGAGCGCGGGTGGCCGGGGTCGTGCGGGGCGACTGCGTGCTCGGCGTGGCCGGCGCCGATCCGCCCGGGGACTGCGTGGCCACGATGTTGCCGCCGGAGATCAGGCTGCTGGACGAGCCCGGTGCCGACGCCACCGACGCCGACCGGTTCCTCCATTTGGGATCGGTCCTGGCCGCCCACGACCTGATCGAGTCGCACTGGCACGTCGGTCCGGTGGGGGTGGAGCCGGGCTTCCAGGGGATGGGGCTCGGCGGGGCGGCGATGAAGCTCTTGTGCGGTGAGTTCGACGAGCACGGCCGACTGGCCTGGCTGGAGACCGACAAGCCCGAGAACGTCCGGTTCTACATCGGCCACGGGTTCGAGGTCGTGGAGGAGATCCCGTTCCTGTCGGCCCGCAACTGGTTCATGCGCCGCGACCCGAGGTGACGGCTCACTCGAGGGATCAGACCTCTTGCCCGACTTCTTCTCGGCCTTCTTCACGCTGCCGTACCCCTTCTCCATGGCCGACATGATGATGGCCTCGAAGTCCTTGTCGGTGAGCACGGCCGGTGTGCCCATCGACGACGAGCGCCAGTAGAGCTCGGCCAGCCACTCGAGGAGCTCGAGCCGCTCGACGGCCTCGCTCATCTTGTTGCCGTAGGCGATCGATCCGTGGTTGCGCATCATGGCCGCGTTCCGGCCCTTCAGCGCCTTGATCACGTTGTCGGCCAGTTCCTGCGAACCGAACGTCGCATAGGGGGCGGTGCGCGGCGCTCCCCCCAGACCGAGGCAGCTGTAGTGCAACGGGGGCAGTTCGTCGTGGGTGCACGAGAGGGCGGTGGAGGCCATGGCGTGGGCGTGGGTGATGGCCAGCGCGTTGGTGGCGGCGTAGATGCCGGTGTGGAGCGGGACCTCGGAGGTGGGGGCGAACTCGCCGTCCACGACGTCACCGTCGAGGTCGATGACCGTGATCATCTCGGCGGTCAGTGTGCCCAGGTCGGAGCCGGTCGGGGTCACCGCGATCAGATCGCCCTTGCGGGCGGAGATGTTGCCGGCCGTGCCGATGACAAGTCCCGTCTCGGCCACGTGCCGGCTGGCGCTGGCCACAGCCTCTCGTTCGTCTGCCAGCAGCAGATCGCTCATGTCTGGATCCTTTCCCGAAAGCCCGAACACTACTGCCTGGGGTGGTAACAGGTCCCAGTCACGACGGCGGAACTCAAGCCGTACCTTTCGGCTGCCGATGCCCAAGGTATGAGCGCCCAGCCCGAGCCGAGGAGTACCGAGCAATTGGCGGCGGCCGATCAGGCGTGCCCGGACTGCGGTGGGCCGATCGAGGCCGAGGCCGCCGCCGACGACCCGTTCTTCATCTGCCGATCCTGCTACGACGCCTACGTCGACAACGCCGGGCGCTGAACCGGCCGCTGGGGCCGGTCGCCGCTCTGGCAAGCTGTCCCCATGCCGGGCGCACCCCGCTTCGCTCCGCCGGTGCCCGAAGCGGCGACCCGCGCCTATCAGCGGGCCGGCGAAGGAGGCTTCGGCGCCGACGGCGCCGGCCTGTCGAGCCGGCCGGGGACGGGCGCGCTGCTGGCCGTCCTGGCCGCCTCCCGACCGGCCGCCCGCATCGCCGAACTGGGCACCGGCCTCGGCGCCGGCGCGGCCTGGCTCCTGCACGGGATGGATGCCGAGTCCCGCCTGGTCACTGTCGAAGCCGACGAGGGGCGGGCGCAGGAGGCCCGGTCACTCCTCGGGGCCGATCCCCGCATCGAGCTGCTCACCGGCCGGTCGGAGGACCTGTTGCCGACGCGGGGTCCCTTCGACCTGGTCTTCGTGGACAGCGGATTCAGCCGGGAGCTGCACACCGAGGAAGCGGCCACGTTCCTGCTCGACCTGGTCGTGACCGGCGGGCTGCTCGTCCTCGACGACCTCACGCCGGAGTGGGAGTGGGAGGCGCACGGAGGCATCGACTCCAAGCGGGCCTTCGCCTTCGGGAACCCGCGGGTGCTGGGCGCCGAGCTGTATCCGCCGAACCCGGAGGGGACGCTCGGTGGCCCGCGGTCAGGGCTGCTGGTCATGACCAAGCGGGCCTGACCGGATCGTTCGAGGGATTTGGGTGGCCGACCCCGAGCGGGGTCAGGGTAGGACGCCCGACGACCGGGGATGGCGCCGGGCGGCGTCCCGTCCTTCGGCCAGGCTGAGGCCGGCCAGCAGGGCGTTGCGGAGCTGGCGGGGATCGATCACGTCGTCGTAGGACAGGCGGGCGCCGGCGACCACTGCCGCCCGCGCCTGCTCGGCGGCCAGACGGGCCCGCTCCTCGGGATCGTCGACGGCGCTGGCCTCGGAGCCGGCCGGGAGGGCGCCGAGGGTGATCGACGGGAAGGCCAGAGTGATGGTCTGGCCGTCGAACGGGTTCATGGCCATGACCGAGGAGCCGAAACCGAATGCCTTGCGCAGCGTGACATGGAGCTTGGGCACGGTCAGGCGGTGCTGGACGGCGAAGAGCCGGGCCGCGTGCCGGAGGATGCCCTGGCCTTCGGCGGCGGTGCCGGCCAGCACCCCGGGGTTGTCGGCCAGGAAGATGCACGGCAGTCCGAAGGCGCCGGCCACGTCGAGGAAGTGGGCGGCTTTGTCGGCGGCGTCGCTGTCGATGGTCCCGGCCATCACGCTCGGATCGTTGGCCACGATGGCCACGCTGCGTCCCCCGAGATGGCCGAGCGCGGTCACGATCGAGGGTCCGAACCCGGGTTGCACGTCGAGCAGGGCGCCGGCGTCGACCACTTCAGCGAGCACCGGCCGCACCGGATACGGCTGGCGGGGGTCGGGAGGGATCAGCCCGAGGACGTCGACGGGCCGCGGCCCGGCGTCGGGTCCGTCCCTCCGGGGCGGAGGTTCCCAGGCGTTGAGGGGGAAGTGGCCGAGGTAGCGGCGGGCCAGATCGATGGCCTCGGTGTCGTCGGCCACCAGGTTGTGCACGACACCACCCGACCCGATGGCCACGTCCGGGCCGCCCAGGGCCTCCTTGGTCACGTCCTCCCCGGTGGCCGACCGGACCAGGGGTGGGCCGGCGGCGAAGATCGAGGCCGTCTCGGTCATGGCCACGAAGTCACACAGGGGTGCGGTGAGGGCGCCGTGACCGGCCGAGGCACCGAGCACCAGGCTGACCAAGGGGACGAGTCCGGACAGCTCGGCCAGGCCCATCAGGTCTCCGGGCCGGCGACCCGATGCCGTCTCGGTGACCCGGTGTCCGGCTCCCTCGAGCATCATGACCAGCGGGACCCGTTCCTGACCGGCCAGCTGGCACAGCCGGTACCGCTTGTCCGAGGCCCCACTGCCGATCGAACCGCCGAGCACGGTGACGTCCTCGGCGCCGGCCAGGGCCGGCCGGCCGTTGATCCGGCCCGATCCGGCCACCAGGGCGTCGGCGGCGACCGGGGGATCGTCGACCGTGCCGACCAGGTTGCCCAGTTCGAAGAGGGTTCCGGGGTCGAACAGGCGGTCGAGTCGCTCACGGGCGTTGAGCCGTCCCCGTTCGTGCTGCCGATGGAGGCGGGCCTCGCCGCCCATGGCCCGGGCCTCGGCCTTCCGACGCCCGATCTCCTCCAGGGCCGGACCCCACCCGTGGAGCTCGTCAGCCATCAGCCCCGACCGGTCAGTCGGGGGGCGCCGCCCGGTTCGCCGACGGCCCCGGGGCTGAACGGGGACCAAGAACCGGTGTCGACGTGGTTGCCGGCGTCCACGTCGAGGAGGACACCGGTGATGGAGCCGGCCTCCTCGGACAGGAGGAAGGCCACCGCCGCGGCGATGTCGTCGGCCTCGGTCAACCGTCCGAGGAGCAGGTGGCGACCGGCGGCCTCACCGTCGTCGGCTCCCCAGATGTCCCTGGTGCCTTCGGTTTTGGTGAGGCCGGGACTCACCGCGTTGACCCGCACTCCGCTTCGACCGAGGTCGTTGGCCAAGGTGCGGGTCAGGGCGTTGAGCGCCGATTTGGCTGCGGCATAGGCGGCCATCGACGGCGTCGTCTTCTTCGGCGACCCGCTGGAGATGTTGACGACGGCTCCGCCGTCGTCGGCCAGGCCCCGGGCCATCGCCTCCTGGATGAGCGACAAGGCCGGCCAGGTGTTGAGGGCGACCGTCTTCATCAGCTCATCCCGGCTCATGGTCAGAGCCGATCCGATGAACGGGGCACCGCCGACCGCGTTGACCAGCAGGTCGATCCGGCCGAACCGCTCGATCGCCGTCCCCACCAGGAGGGCGGGCAGCTCGGCGTCGCCGGCCGCACCGGGGCAGGCCACCACGTCGAGGCCCTGGCTGCGCGAGGGCCGACTCGGTGGCCCGCAACCGGGGTTCGGAGCGGGCGTTGATGACCACCGAGGCGCCCTCGAGGGCCAGGCGGCGTGCCGACGCGGTTCCGATGCCGGGATCCGTCGAGGCACCGGTCACGATGGCGACCTTGCCCCCGAACCGCCGTCCAAACGTGCGCTCGTCCACTGCTCTCCTCGGGAAGCTCCGGTGACCGTCCGGTCGGAGACGAAGCTAGGCGCGATCCTTCTGCCGGGTGCGGTCCGGGGAGCGAAATCACCGCATCGGGGTTGGCCGCCGGGGTCCGGTTGGCCGAGGCTGCCGCGGGGACTACCGGACCACGGGGGCGGAGAGCGCGAACCGCGGATGGGGCACCATGGCGGCCAGGCTCTCGGCCTCGGCTGCCGACATGCGGGGGCGAGAAGAAGTAGCCCTGTGCCGTCTCCACCCCGATCTCGCACAGGATCTCCACCTGTTCGGCGGACTCGACCGCCTCGGCCACCGTGCAGATGCCGAGGGAGCGGCACAGCTTGACGATCGTCTCCACGGTGTTCCGGCCCTGACCGGTCTTGTCGGTGAGCCCCTCGATGAGTGACGCATCGATCTTCATGGTGTTGACGACGCAGTTCCGGAGGTTCTCGAGCACGGACCAGTCCGAGCCCACATCGTCCATCGTGAGCTGGATGCCGAGGCGGGTCATGACCTGGAGGTCGGCGGCGGCATCATCATCGGCCACCGACGACTCGGTGATCTCGACGGTGAGCCGGTCCGGATTGAGCCCCGACTGCTCGAGGGCGGAGGCGGCGGCCATGGCGGCGGTGCCCCGCTGGAGCTGGAAGACCGAACAGTTGACGGCCAGCTGGAGATCAGAAGGCCAGCGGGCCGCTTGGGCGCAGGCCTCGGACAGGACCCAGGCATTGAGCTCGTTCATGTGCCCGTGCTCCTCGGCCCAGGGGATGAGCACGTCGGGTGGGATGTCGGTGCCGTCGGAACGGTGCCACCGCAGCAGGGCCTCGAAGCCCAGCAGGCGGCCGGTGAAGAGATCGACCGCCGGTTGGAAGACGAGAGCCGGGGCCCCGTCCAGGTCCATCTTCGGAACCGGGGTCGCCGAGATCGTCCGCACGGCGGCCGGCTTCCGGGTGCTCTGCTTTCCGACTCGATCTCCGGGGCCTTTTCACATGTGCGCTATCGGCACCTGGCGCTGCCTACCTTGAGCGCCGAGAGACCGTCGGAAGCCCGGGATACGGGGCCAGAGGGGCCGAAAAGCCCTAAAGGTCGATGAAGAAGGGGCCGAACCAGAACACATGGCACTGCGACCCTTTGCACGGAACCCGAAGACCGACGAGGACGACGAGACCACCGAAGACCCGGCCAACGAAGTGGACCAGTTCTTCTCGGCGGAGCGAAGGCGACAGAAGGACGAGGCCGTCGAGGCGTCGGCCGAACCGCCCGGCTCCCTCGGTGAAGGATCCGGGTGATCCGGGCTGGTACCCGGACGCCACCACCCCGGGGCTGATGCGCTACTGGGACGGCTTCCATCTGACCGGCCAGATCCTGCACGTCCACGCCCGCGCCGCTGATGCCCAAGGCCGTGAGCGGGACGAGGAGGTCGAGGCGGACAGTGACGTGATCGACCGCGGTGCGCGGCTGACCGACGAGGCTCCGGACTCCGAAGCGGAGCTGGCTTCGTCGCTCGAATCCCTGCCCGTGCTCAACAAGGAGGACGGTGAGTTCCTCCCTCCGTCACTGACCCTGGTCACACCGGCAGCCAACGATGCGCCGGTCGTCCCCGAGACGCCGCCGACCTCCGACCAGACCGTTGAGGCCGAGGCCGACCAGGCCGTCGCCTCCGAGCCGGTCGAGGCGGACACCGAGGTGCCGGTCGAGACCGAGATGGAGGAACAGGTCGACGACGGAGACCGAGGAGCAGGCCGACGCGGAGACCGAGGAGCAGGTCGAAGACGGTGCTGCGCCGGTCGACGACGTGAGCGTGACTGCCCGCCCGCCCGACTTGGATGATGACGATGCCGAGAAGCACGCGGACGACTCCCGGCCGGAGCCCAGCGTGGCCTTCGGCCGCCCGGTCGTCGCCGGAGCGGCGGCGGAAGCCGAGAAGTGGGCCAAGGAGGCAGAGAAGGCCGTCGCCCGAGCGACCTCCGTCGGGACTCCGGAGACCTGGCAGGAGGCGGCCAGACTGGCCGTCGTCGTGTCGGAGATGGCCCAGACCCTGCAGGCGGCAGCCGAGGCGACCCAGGTCGCGGCCCAGAAAGCCGATGCGGCGCAGGAGGCGGCCCAGCAGTCCCGGGCCGCGGCCCAGCGGTCCGCCGATGCCGGCCAGGCTGATCGGCAGGCCCAAAAGGCGGCCCAGGAAGCCGACGATGCCGCCAAGCGGGCCCGGCAGGCCGCGGTCGAGGCGAAGGAGGCCGCCGACCGGGCATCACAGGCCCTCCCGTCGTTCGTCGAGACCGAGAAGGCGGCAGCCCAGGAGGCGGCCGACGCCCAGAAGGAGGCCCAACGCCTACAGGAGATCGTCGGAAAGGCCAGCAAGTCGGATACGCCCTCGGCCTGGAGCGAAGCGCTCAAGCTGTCGACGGCGGCTGTCGCCTGATCCACCGTTCCCGGGCGGAGAGGTTCTCGATCTGAGCCCGGCCAGGGGCGGCCATCTCCGGTACCATCACCGCGGCCAGGACCGTGGCCGGCAGCGCTCGTCGGTCGAGCGACGGGGGATCGACGATGGAAGACCGAATCACGCCGGTGCTCTACCTGGAGATGACCGACCGGCCCGCCGACCGCTACGCCCAGGAGCGGGTGCCCCAGGTGCTGGCCCTCCCGGGCGTGCGGGTGGCCAGCTGGTGGGCCAATTGCGTTCCGTTCCGAACCGACCTCCCCCGGACCCTCCACGAGTTCTCCGTCCTCGGTGTCTACGAAGCCGACCGGTCATTTGCTCCCCCGAGCGCTGCCGCCGTGCCCGGTGACATCGCCGGGCTCTGCTTCGATCACTACCCGCGTCCCGGCCAGGGGACGGTGTCGGATCGCCCCACCCTCGGACTCGAGCTGGTGTTGATCAGCCCCCGGTCCGACGAGGAGGCCCAGGCGCTACGGGACTGGGCCGACTTCGTGCACATCCGCGACATCGCCGCCGCCTCGCCCGACCACTTCACCATGATCACGCCCTACCAGAACCGGGCGCCCGGACCGCCCCGCTATCTGCACTTCTACGAGCTGGACACCGACGATCCCGAACCGGCCTTCCAGGGGATGACACCGGCCACCGTGGCCCGGGTCGGCGCCTACGGCACCCATCCGGTGCGGGAGTGGCGGGGCCACGAGGCCCTGGTGATCGACTACGTCAACACGTTCCGGCGCCTCGGAACGAAGACTCGACCGGCCTGACCGCTCCCGACCAGGCCCGGCGGTTCAACGGATGAGGCCGAGGCCCTCCTGGCAGTGGGGCCCGCCCCAGTGCTCGGTGATGAGGCCGTCCTTGAGGCGCAGGATGGCCGTGCCGTTGATGGTGACCGGATCACCCGACGGCGGGACGTCGTAGAACGGCGCGCCGGTATGGGTGCCGCGGACCGTCCAGTTGGACACCACCAGATCATCGGATTCGATCAACAGGTCGACGGTGAAGGTCATGTCCGGAAACGCGGCCCGGGCCTGCTCCCACCACTTCGCCTCTTCGCCCCGGATGTCCTCCCCGTCCCGGTCCGGCGCCACCCGCGACGTCACGTGGCTCCGGAATTCCGGTGCCCAGAACTCGTAGACGGCGTCGGTGTCCCCCGACTCCATGGCCGCGCTGTACTTGGCCAGGACCCTCAGATTCTCCGACACGACGACCTCCCCGCTTCGACGGACCGATCCACCCTACCCAGGCGTTCCCGGCCGGTCGATCGGCGGCCGTTGTGTGCCCTCCCCGATTGGGCAAGAGTTGGGGCCGTGCCCATCCTCGAACCGAAGCACGATCACCCGCATCCGGTCGAAGCCGATGTCGCCTGGAGCGAGTCCTACTACTTCAACGCCTACGACCCGGGCACCGACAGCGGTTTCTTCACCCGCATCGGCATCCGGCCGAACGAAGGCACCATGGATGTCAACCTCTCGGTGTGGCTGCCCGACGGCCGGCTGGCCGAGCATCGCCACGTGGTCGACCAGCAGGAGATGGTCGATTCGCCCTTGGTGGTGGGCGGCGTGCGCTACGAAATGCTCGAGGCCATGAAGCGCTGGCGCATCACGGCCGATGTCGACGCCGTCGCCCGCGCCGGCGGCGGAACGGATGGACCCGGCCCCCTCGTCCGCCTGGTCGTGGACGCGACCTTCGATGCCCTCTCGCCGGCCGTGGGGACCGACGGGCAGCAGACGGACGGGGCCCGGACGGCCGAGGCGGCGGCGGCCACGGGCACGACCGGGAAGGGCCACCTCGAGCAGGCCGGACGCTGGGCCGGGTCGGTGACCGTCGACGGGACCGTGCATCCCTGGGCCGGCGCCCTCGGGAACCGCGACCGATCATGGGGCCCGCGGCGGTGGGGCGGACCGACCATGTGGCGGTGGTTCAGCATCAACATCGGGGAGTCGCTCCACTTCGGTGGCATCCGCCTGGGCACCGCCGCCGGTGACCTGCAACGCGGGTGGGTGTCCGAGGACGGACGGGTCACGAGCATCAGGGAGTGGAGGCTGCGCACCGAGTTGGCCGACGACGGGTTGACCCAGCAGAGGGTGCACGCCGTGGTCGTGGACAAGAAGGACCGGCACTACGAGCTGACCGGCGACGTACTGCGGGTGGCCGACATCGGCAAGGCGGGGGGCACAGTGGTCAACGAGGGTCTGACCCGGTGGACCTACCGCACCGACGACGGCGCGGCCCGGTCCGGGTTCGGCATCGCCGAGTATCTCCACCAGGTGGATGGCCGCGGGCGACCGGCCGTTCCCGTCGATTAGACGCCGGGTCGCGGGGGTGCGCCGGTGAGCCCGGACCCGGTCGACCTGGCCGTGGAGCTCGGGGCCGCGCTCGGCGGTCGGGTGACCGGAGTGCGACGGCTGTCGGGTGGGGCGTCCCGGGTCACCAGTGCATTCGACCTCCAGTTGGCCTCCGGGGAGGTCCGGCGCCTGGTCCTCCAGCAGGTGCGGGGGGTCGAGTTGACCCGGCCTCCGGGAGTGGAGATGGAGGCTGGTCTGCTGCGGGCGGCCCACGCCGCCGGTGTGCCGGTGCCGCAGGTGGTGGCCGCCGGTCGCCCGGACGGCCTCGATCCCGGCTGGCTGGTGGTCGAACGGCTCGAGGGCGAGGCCATCCCCCGACGGATTCTGCGCAACGACGAGCTGGCGGCCGCCCGCACCGGCCTCACCAGGGAGACGGCCGCCGCCCTGGCCGCGATCCACTCGATCGACCCCGGATCCGTCGCCGGGCTGCCCGATGCCGATCCCCTGCGGGATCCACGCCCCTTCCTCGAAGCGCTGGACGAGCAGCGTCCCGTCCTCGAGCTCGGGGCCCGGTGGTTGGAGCTAGGCGAAGCTACCGGACGGGGCCCGACCGTCGTCCATGGTGACTTCCGGATGGGGAATTTCCTGGTGGATGCCCATGGCCTACGGGGCGTGCTCGACTGGGAGCTGGCCCACCGCGGCAACCCGGTCGAGGACATCGGCTGGCTGTGTGCGAGGGCCTGGCGGTTCGGCGGACCGGGTCGGGTCGGCGGATTCGGCGAGCTCGACGCCTTTCTGGCCGCCTACCACGCGGCCGGCGGGCAGGCGGCGCCCACCGACGAGGTGCGGTGGTGGGAAGTGTACGCATCGGTCAAGTGGGCGGTGATCTGCATGCTGCAGGCCGGGACCCACCTGCGTGGTTCGACCCGCTCGGTGGAACTGGCCGCCATCGGCCGGCGGGTCTGCGAGTGCGAGTGGGACATCCTGGGCCTGCTCGGAGTGGACACCTCGGTGGCGGAGAATGCAACCGGAAACGGAGCGGCGCCGACGAGCCCCCTGTTCGGCTCTCCGTCGGCGGCCGAACTGGTGGAGGCGGTGCGCGAGTACATCGAGACCAAGGTGATGGTGTCCACCGACGGACCGGCCCGCTTCGAGGCTCGGGTGGCCCGCAACGTGCTGGCCATGGTCGGCCGCGAACTGGATCTCGGACCGGCAGCCGTGGCCGCCCATCGACGACCGCCTGCGCGCCCTCGGCGTCAGAAGCGACGCCGCGCTGGTGACGGCCATCCGCGCCGGCTCCTACGACCGGGACCTCCCCGAGGTGGGGACGCTCCTGGCCGGCGGCGTCCGCGACCAGCTGCGGGTGGCCAATCCCTCGTATCTCCGGGACCCCGCGGCACCCGGCGCGGTCTGAGCGCCGTTGACCGGCCACCCCGGCCGACCCGGTCAGGGCAGGTCTACTGTGAGGCGAGGATCGGCGATGGGAGACGATGCGATGCAGCCCGGTGGAACCGATCAGTCCGTCTCTACGATGGGCGGTGCCCACTAGTGCCACGGCTCTCGGAGGTGAGGCGGGCGGACGCCACCTCGCCGGTGGTGCTGGCCGCCTACGACTTCATCTTCGGCGATCGCTGCCCGGTCGAGGTGCCGGGGACATCCGATGGTACGAGGGGCGACTGGTGGACGACCTACGCGCTGGTACCCGACGTCCTCGAGCACGCCGTCCAGGGTTTCCTGCTCTACCGGAGCGCCCGTCGGGCCCTCGACCCGCAGGTTCGGGAGCTGGCCCAGCTGCGGGTCGGGGTCCGGGCCGGGAGCGCCTTCGTCGAACGCCAGCACCGACGGGCCGCCCTCGCCGCGGGACTGTCCGAGGAGGTGGTCGATGCCGTACGCCAAGGCCGGGTCGCCGCCCCCGGACTCACGCCGGCCATGTCGGCCGCGCTGGCCTACGTCGACGCTCTGGTCATCGGACTCGGGGTCGTTCCGTCGAAGGTGGACGACGGATCTCACCGGGCAGTTCGGCGACGAAGAGATCCTGGAGCTCACCTATATCGCCACGCTCTACCTGGCCCATGCGGTGGCGGCCAAGGCCCTCCGGCTCGAGGACGACAACACTGCCCTCGGCTGATCCCCGGCCGGCGCGAAGCGTGACGCCGGGCCGCATCGGCTGCCCGGACCGAGGCGAACCGGGCGGCCCTCGATGCCCAGGACACCAAGAACTTCGACTCCACGACCCGCAGCGCCTGGTTCACCGCCCATGTGGCGGGCAACGTCACGGCCGAATCGGTCAGCCGGAGCTGGCCCAAGCGGCGGCTCTCGACCCGAAGGCGAGTGCGCGATACGCGCTCGGGGTTCAGGCCGGCGCCAACTCCGACAACGACGGGCGGGACACCAACTACCTGGCCACGATCTTGTTCCTCATCGGAATCAGTGGCCCTTCCGCTTCTTCCGGATCCGACTGGTCTGGTCATCCTGGGCGGCCTGATGCTGGTCGTCGCCGTGATCCAGATCGCGATGTCGCCGCCCGTCCCGTGATCACCGAGGGCACCACGGCCGTCGTACCTCGCCACCGGATCACGTCAGTGCGTCGGCCCCCGCCCTCATCGGCGCAGGAGTCTATTGACTATACGTATACACTGAGAGTATTCTCCGAGGTATGAGTGTACCCATGGCCCTTCTCGGGCTCCTCGATCGCGAACCGAGCCACGGTTACGACCTGAAGCGCGACTACGACTCCTACTTCGGCCGGGGCCGGCCGCTGCCGTTCGGCCAGGTGTACGCCACCCTCGCCCGCCTGGCCCGGGACGGGAGGGCGATGGTGGGCGAGGCTGAACCCGGGGCCGGCCCTGATCGCAAGCGCTACACCATCACCGAGACCGGGAGGAGCGAGGTCGAGGCGTGGCTGGCCGACGCCGATCCCGGCCGAGCCCCACCTCCAGACCGATCTGTTCGTGAAGGTCGTGCTCTCCCTCATGCTCGACCGTCCGGCCGACGAGTACCTGGACATCCAGCGTGCCGCCCACCTGGCTCGGATGCGCGAGCTCACCGAGCTCAAGCTGACGGGCGGGATCGTCGACGCCCTCCTCGCCGACCACGGGCTCTTCCACCTGGAAGCCGATCTGCGTTGGATCGACCTCACCGCCGCCCGGCTCGCCGTGCTGGCCGAGGAGGTGACGGCGTGAATCCGGCCAACGGGTCCCTGGCGGTGGTTTCCGGGGCCACCATCCTCGAAGGGCGCGACCTCGTCCTCTCCTTCGGCGAGACTCCAGCCCTTCGCGGTGCGAGTGTCGCCGTGCAGCGTGGCGAGATCGTCGCCGTGATGGGTCCGAGCGGCTCAGGTAAGTCGACGCTGCTCCACTGCCTGGCCGGCATCCTCGTCCCCGACTCCGGCGAGGTCACTTTCGACGGCCAGCGCCTCGACACGATGCGGGAGGCAGGGCGCTCGAGGATGCGGCGTGACCGCTTCGGCTTCGTCTTCCAGTTCGGCCAGCTGGTCCCGGAGTTGACCGCCGAGGAGAACGTCGCCCTGCCGCTGTTGCTCGGTGGCACGCACCGGGCCGAGGCCCTCCGTGCCGCACGGAGCTGGTTCGACCGCCTCGACCTCGAACGGCATGGAGAGCCCACCGCACCGGCGAGATGTCCGGGTGGCCAGGCCCAGCGGGTCGCCCTGGCGCGTGGACTCGTCGCCCATCCCGACGTGCTCTTCGCCGACGAGCCGACCGGTTCACTCGACTCGCTCAACGGGGAGATGGTCATGGGTCTGTTGACGGGCGCCGCACGCGAGCAGGGGTCGACGGTGATCCTCGTCACCCATGAGCCCCGCGTCGCCGCCTACGCCGACCGCGAGGTCATCGTGCGCGACGGGCGGGTGGCCACACCGGCGGCGGTGGCCCGATGATTCGGCTCGGGCTGCGGCTGACGCTCGGAAGCGGTCGCGAGGCGCTGCTGCGGGTCCTGGTCACCGCGGCGGCCGTCGCTCTCGGTGTCGGTCTCCTGCTGGCCGCCCTGGCCGGCACCAACGGGTTACGGGCTCAGTCCGACCGTGGCGGGTGGCTCGACTCCGCCGCGCAGGCGGTACCGTCCCAAGCGGGCACGCCGTCCGACCGGCTGTGGTGGCTGTCGAGCACTGATCAGTTCGGTCTCCAGGCGATTGATCGGGTCGACCTGGCCGCCGCCGGACCGAACGCTCCCGTCCCTCCGGGGATACCGCACCTACCGGGACCGGGCCAGTACTACGTCTCGCCGGCCCTGGCCACGCTCATCAAGTCCGATGGCCGCCGATCAGCTCGGTGACCGGTTCCCCGGACAGCAGGTCGGGACCATCGGCACCGCGGCGCTGCCGTCCCCGAACTCGCTGATCATCGTCGTCGGCCACACGGCACGCCAACTTTCGCAGGCACCCGGTGCTGTCGAGGTCGGCGCCATCCAACGCACATCGGCCGACTGCTACGCCTGCCAGAACGCCGTCGGGAGCGGACCTGTTCTGCAGTTCATCCTGGTCGGCGGAGCCGTCGCGCTCTTGTTGCCGGTGCTGATCCTGATCGCCACGGCGAGCCGGTTGTCCGCCGCCCGGCGCGAGGAGCGCCTGGCCGCCATGCGACTGGTCGGCGCCACGCCGCGTCAGATTTCTGTCGTCTCCGCGGTGGAGGCAGTGGTGGCGGCGGTGGCCGGCGTCGCCGCCGGCTTCGCACTGTTCTTCGTGTTCCGACCACTGCTTTATCACGTGCCCTTCACCGGTGCGCCTCTCGCCCAAGGCGACCTGTCGCTGGACGGGACCGACATCGTGATCGTCATGATCGGCGTCCCGATTGCCGCTGTCGTCACCGCCCGGCTGGCGCTCCGTCGGGTCCAGATATCGCCGCTCGGCGTGCAGCGGCGAGCGTCGTCCCACCCACCGCGCATGGTACGGATCATCCCGCTTCTTGCCGGTATCGCCCTGCTGGCGTACTTCGACGCCGCCGGCAAGCCGGATGCGGTCGGCGGCCAGCTTCTCGAGCTGCTCGTGGGCTTCGTGCTCCTCGTGGTCGGTCTGGTCGTGGCCGGACCGTGGTTCACCACCGCCGGTTCCCGACTGATGGTCAAGCGGGCCAGCCGCCCCGCCTCGCTCATCGCCGGTCGTCGGCTCCTCGACAATCCCAAGGCGGCATTCCGGTTCATCAGCGGGCTGGTGATCGCCCTCTTCATTGCCAGCGCGGTCGTCGGCGCGCTCAGCTCGGTCACTGCTGACAGCAGCTCCGCGGGAGGAAGCGCGGGGAGCGACACGCTCGCCGACCCGTTCTGCGCCTTCTCCACATCGAATTGTCCCGTCTCCGCCCAGGTTCCTTCGGTCCCAGGGCCGGTCCTTGACGAGCTCCGCACGACACCCGGGGTGCGCGCGGTGACGGTCGTCCACCAGAGCCCGTCCCAATCCCAAGCCCCGGGGAGATCGTTCGGGGTCGTCACGTGCGTCCAGCTGGTGAAGACCCCCGCCATCGGCAAATGCGCTCGGGGAGCGACGGTGGCCAGTGTCGGCTACTTCCTTTCGAACCTCCTCGGGCACAACTCGCACGCGTCGACGACGGTCTGGCCGTCCGCGCCCCTGTCCGTGGCGGAGGCGGCGCGCCTCCCCGTCGATGCGGTGGTCGTGGCCACGGATGGGTCGACCGCCTCACTCGAGCGGGCCCGGACCTCGCTCGAACGAGCCTTTCCCTTCCAGGGCGGTGGGGTTGCCGTCGATGCACTCGATCCGTCGACGGCGCGCCTTCTGGTCATGCTCCAGGACATGACCGAGGTCATCATCGTGGCCAGCCTCATCATCGCCGCCTGCAGTCTGGCCGTGAACATCGCCGCCGGGTTGGGCGAGCGGAAGCGCCCGTTCAGCCTGCTCAGGCTCACCGGTGTCCCCATCGCGCTCCTCGATCGGGTCGTGGCGCTGGAGAGTGCGCTGCCCCTTCTCCTGGTGTCCGCCGTGTCGCTCGTCGTCGGCCTCGTGTCCGCCGCGCTCTACCTCCACTCCCAGGTCGGCATCGCCTTCAGCATCCCGGGGATTGCCTTCTGGGCCACCGTCCTGGGTGGGCTGGCTGCTTCACTGGCCATCATCGCCTCGACGTTCCCGCTCCTCAACCGGATGACGGGGCCCGAGGTCGCCCGAAACGACTGATCGGAAGGGACCGTGTCCGGGCCGACCTCGCCCGTCGCCTGCCATGGCAACCACCCCACTGATCGCAGCCATTGCACTTGACTCTGACCATGGGACAGGGTCCAAGCTTCCTTCTGTGAATGATCTCATGGCTATCGGAGCGTTCTCGGACCGGTCCGGACTGTCGGCGAAACGGCTGAGAACCTACGCGGCCGAGGGCCTGCTCGCCCCGGCCGCGGTGGATCCCGGATCGGGGTATCGCTACTACTCGACCGATCAGTTGGCCGACGCCCAGTTGATCGACGCTCTGCGGCGGGCGGGTGTGCCACTGGCCGAAATCCGCGCCTTCAGGCGCCGGCCCTCGTCCGACCAACTGGATATCTGGGCCAGACAGCTCGAAACCGATGCCCACCATCGCCAGGGTGCCCTGACCCATGCCCGCCATCTTCTCGAAGCAGGCCGAGGTCGGGTCGTCCCCGTCGCCCAACCAGGTTCCGAGGAGGGACTTATGACCAGACTGAGAACCGCGGGTCGCACCGATATCGGTCTTCTTCGCGAGAACAACGAAGACGTCATCGTGACCAACGAGCATCTCGCCCTGGTGGCCGACGGGATGGGCGGACACCCGGGGGGCGAGATCGCCGCCGACGTCGTGGCCGGGGTGGTTCCTGCCGCCTTCACCGGCCGGTCAGGGGAGGAACTCGAAGCCGCGGTACGGGCCGCCAACTGGGCCATTCGGGACCGTGCCGTCGCTCAGCCTGCCCTGGAGGGCATGGGCACCACCATCTGCGCGGCCGGTCTTCTCGCCTCGGGACAGGTCGCCCTCGTCAATGTCGGCGATAGCCGCGCCTATCTGTGGCATGAGGGCGTGCTGAGCCGGCTGACACGAGATCACAGCCTGACCGCCGAACTGATCGAGCGGGGCGAGCTGCAAGAGGAGAAGGCAGCTGACCATCCCTACTACGGGATCCTCACCCGGGCCCTCGGCGTGGCCTCCGATGTCGACATCGATCGGACCACACTGGTGGTCGAACCTGGTGACCTGATCGTCATCTGCAGTGACGGACTGTTCACCGAGCTGTCCGGCGAGGAGATCGGGAGCGCCATCGCCGGGGCCGCGGACGTGGCCTCAATCGTCGACCGGCTGATCGAGACGGCCATTGCCCACGGAGGCCGGGACAACGTATCCGTCGCGGTCGCCGAGGTGGCGGCATGACAACGGGTCAACCCCCCAGGGTGGTGACGGTGCGCTGAAGACAGTCGGGGTCGACGCTTCCCGGTACCAGGATGAACTCGTCGCACCCGGCATCCTCGGCGTCGGCGAGGGCCTGGCACAGTCTGGCCGGGGAGCTGACCTCGACCAGGTCGGCCAACGCCCGGGCCGCCCGCTCGCCGAAGACGGCCAGATAGGCATGGGTGAACCGCCGGAGGTCCTCGGCGGCGCCGGGGCCTCCGAGGAGGAAGAACGAGCCGTTGACCAGTCGGGGCCGTTCTGAGCGCCCGGCCTTCTCCCATGCCTCGACGGCCATGGCATTGGTGGAGGCCATCTCGTCATAGCCGGCGGCGATCGAGAAGCCGGTGATCCCGTCCGCCCACCGGGCGGCACGGGCCATCGACTTGGGCCCCATGGCTCCGGCCAACAGCGGCGGTCCACCCGGCCGGATCGGCGGCGGCCCCACCGGTGAGCCACCTCCGTACGCCGGTTCACCTCTCCACAGCCGGCGGAGATCGGCGACACCCGCGTCGAGCCGGGCGTGCCTGTCGGCGAAGGATGCGCCCACGGCCAGGTAGTCCTGTTGGCGTCCGCCCACTCCGACACCGACCACCAGCCGGCCGGCGGCCAGGACGTCGAGCGTGGCCAGCTGCTGGGCCAGCAGCGCCGTCGAGTGCAGCGGGAGGACGGTGAGGTTCATGATCACCTCGACCCGTTCGGTCAGCGCCGCGGCGGCGGTGTTGGTGACCAGGATCTCGGGATTGTGGAACGTGATCCGCTCGCCCGCCGAGATGCTCGAGAAGGGCCCCTCGTCGATCCCCCGGCACCACTCCATGAACGTCGACCGGGTGAAGCCCTCGGCCATGGTCGGCAACGCCATCCCCACATCCACGGGCGAGACCCTAGGGGAATTCCGGTCCTGGGATCGCTGATGATGAGTGGAGCGCCCTACTCCGGCTTCAGCATCGACTTGATCTGGCCGCGCAGGTCGGGTCCGTCGGCGTGACCGTGCACATCGGCGGCGTGCATGGCGGCCCGCCCGAATCACCTCCGACTCTTCGCCGGCGATGGTCAGCGTGCAGCCACTCTCACTCGGCATCTCTCGACAGTCGGCAATCATTCGCGTCATGGGATCCTCCGTTGGTGTGTTTTCTGAATCTCCGCTCACTTCTGCTGACCTGTGGCCCGATGTCGCCGTCCGACCGGCCGACCGGAACCTCACCTGAGACGTCGCCGCACCGTGGAGCGGGCCGTCAGCTCTCGACCTCGATGGTGATCACACTGACCGTCACGTGCGGCTCGCCCACGTCGATCTGGGAGAAGGCACAACCGGGGATGTCCCGGGGGATCTCCGGGCTCAGTACGTCGAGCCGGTAGGCGGACGCCGGCGCTACCCATACCGGTATCGAGGCGATCGAACCGAACTGTTCGTGGTGGTTGTGCCCACAGATGATCAATCGCACGTCCGATCCGGCAACGGCATCTTCGAGCGGCTGGGTGTCGAGGAGCATGATCCGTGCCATCATGCGGATCGGGGAGGCCACCGGCGGGTGATGGACGGCCAGGATGGTTCCGTCGGGAGCGGGCGTCGAGAGCACCTGGCCCAGGAAGTCGGTGGTCTCCTCGGCGAGGAACCCGAACTCCTCATTGGGCACCGAGGAGTCCAGCGAGATGATGCGCAGGTCGTTGTGCCAGTGGACCTGGTTGATCGGCCGGGGCTCTGGTGCCTGCCCGAGCAGGTGCCGGCGGAACTCCGGGCGCCGGTCGTGGTTGCCCGGGAGGTAGATCACCGCGGTTCCGGACGCCTCGGAGGCACCAGCCATGATCTCGGCCAGGTCCTGGTAGCACTCGGCGTCACCGGAGTTGGCCAGATCGCCGGTGAGTACGAACACGTCCGGACGCAGCCCCACCTCGTCCAGCCTCCGGAGTCCGGTCACCAGGTTGTCCCGCGGGTCGCGACCGTGGAGCAGCGTCCCGTTGGGCATCAGATGCACGTCGGTGATCTGGACGAGCAGGTGTCCGGTCATTCCATCCCCGATTTGCGGCCCGGGATGGGCCGCCAGCCACGCCTTCCCCCGGGCCGACGACGCCCGTGACAGCCAGGCATCCTCGATGACTTCGGCCAACCCCTGCCGGGTGAGCTCCCTGATCCGACTGGCCCGCAACAGCACGGATTTGTGGCCATCGAAGTGTTGGGTGGTGAAGAACGGCGAGGCCTCGTCCTGAACCAGCGCCTGCTTGTCGAACTCGGACGGCACCCAGAAGACGATGACATCCGGGTAGCGCTCGCCGGTGTCCGGATCGACGGCATCGGGTCGGGGATTGCGGAAGAACACGAATGACTTCTGGCCCACCTGGTAGACCGGATTGCCACCGGGACCATTCACGACCGTCACATGGGGCATCGCCGTGGCGAGATCGTGCACGTCCTCGATGCGTGCCTTCCTTCGTCCACCCGACACTCCCTGATCTTGACACGACGGTGGAGTCGGGGACCGGAGGGACGCCGTCGGATCTCCAGGTGCGGCTGCGCCCGCATCCACTGCTCACACCTACACGCCCCGTGTTAACTACATCGATGTAGTTCGACAATTCGTCGGGATTTCCGACGCCCCGCCCTTGTGGAGACCCCCAGCCACCACTACCGTGAACAAGTAGTGGATACAAATGAGTACTCAGTAGAGCCTCCCGACGTGCTGGCCGGACGGATCCGGGCCTACCGGCTCAGGCGCGGGGTCACCCAACGGGACCTGGCCGACCAACTGGGCGTGACCCAGCAGTCGG
The DNA here is from genome assembly GCA_963812885.1 of uncultured Acidimicrobiaceae bacterium. GTDB lineage: Bacteria > Actinomycetota > Acidimicrobiia > Acidimicrobiales > RAAP-2 > Bog-756. The sequence goes on from CAWEWZ010000005.1 coordinate 57,902, forward strand.
TGGCCCGATGGGAGCAGGGATCGCCGCCGAGGAGGTACATGCTCCGGATCATCGAGTCACTGCTGGACGGAGAAGCAGGCGGCGGCCAACCCGCCGACCTGGCCGAAATCATCGGCATCCGTCCCCCCGTCGTGGCGCCCGTCCGATCCGCGGACATCGACGGTGCCCGGAAGATCTACGTGCAGGGGTGCCTCAAGCTCCTCGAGCGCGGGGAGCGCCTACCGAACCGGGTCCTCCTGTTGTTGGCCGACGAACTCGGTTGGACCGAGGACGATTCCTGAACCTGTGGTCGGAGTAGGGCGGACGCACGTGGTCTCCACGAACCGATGGCCTATGTCGGCACCGTGATCCCGGCGGTGGGCGCGGGTTAAGGTTCCGACGTTCCGTTGCCGAAGGGAGACTGGCCATGTGGGCTCAACTCATCACGATGCGTCTGAAGCCGGGGAAGGAGGGCGAACTTCCCAAGTTGCTCGAGCAACTGCGAGCGGTCGAACAACCGGGTACCGGTCTGCTCCGCTCGACGACCATGCGGGATCAGAACGACCCCAGTCGGGTCGTCACCCTGGTCGTCTTCGAGAGCGAGGATCGGGCCCGGGCCCGAGAAGGGGACCCCCGCCGCCAGGAGGGTCTGGAGGCGGTGAGGGCCACGATGGCCGAGATCTTCGACGGACCTCCCGAATTCGTCGACCTCACCGTCACCGACGAATACCTGCCCTGATCCGGACTCGGCAGCCGGATCCCGGCTGCCGGATGGTGACGCTCAGGCGTCCCGCTTGGCCATCCGCCAGGCGCCCAGGGCTGTCCAGCCGACGAGCCAGGCGGCGATGACGAAGACGGCGGTGGTTCGCGACTCCGGCACCAGGTTGGAAGTGCCCGGGTTGCCGTTGGGTCCCCCGCCCCCTCCGAACACGAATTCGAGACCTGACGGTTCGAGATGGGCCACGCCCAGCCCGACCACGGCCCGCTGGAGATTGATCATGTAGGGGATGGTGTGCTGAGCCAGGATCGGGGTGAGGATGACCTCCAGGGCGATCATCAGGATCACGGCGACGGTTCGCTGCCCGAGCAGGGATCCGAGACCGAGTCCGACGATGAAGCCGATGATCACCTCGAGCTCGATCCACAGGCCGGTCCGGACCATGAGCCCCACCGAGGGGGACAGGAAGACTTTGGTGTAGCCCGAATAGTTCTGCCTGGCCATCTGTACCGCGGTGTACCTGATCATGGCCGGCGTGGGCGTGGGCGGATTGACCGATGCGGAGCCGGACGGGCCTTGCTTGACGATCCGCGGCCCACCCGGTCCGTTGCACAGGGTCGGGGTGTCGCCGAGGACGGTGTTGACGACGCCGGCGGAGGACGGATTCCCGCGATAGTTGAAACTACAGACCACCTCGTGTGGAGTGATCCGAGGCCCAGTGCTCGAATCCGGCCTGGGACAGACCGGGGGGAACATTGACGCCCTGATAGCTGACCTGGGTGGGTGCGGCGAATACGCACACCGCGCAGACGATGGTGAAGCCGATGGCCGTCAGCGGGACCACGATGGCCAGGCCGGCCGGTATCCGGGCCAGGTAGAGCGCCAACCGCGAGCGGCCGGTCACCACCAGATGGCGGAACATGCCCTCGGTGAGATCGACGGATCCGGCCGTGCAGCCCAGGGTGGCGGCCACGATGAAGCCGAAGACGTACAGCACACCGGGCACCAGGGCGTTGAAGATGTCCGCCCCGCCGGCCGGCCCGTAGGACTTGGGGTCGAAGGCGTGGGCCAGGAGGCGGATGGTGAGGAAGAGGGTGGGGACGCCGATGATGACGACGATCAGGGCCACCATCAGACCCCGCCGCTTCCGCAGCTCCATGAAGCGGGTGGCGATCATCCCACCGGTCGGGATCCACGAACCCCGCCGGTCGGGAGCGTGCCCGAGCGGGATCGGGGCCGTGCGGCGAGGCCATCACATCGGATGCCGCGGTCATTCGGACGCCCCCAATCGGCTGGTGACTTGGAGGAACCACGATTCGAGCGAGGTCTGGATCTCCTGGAGCCGGTAGACGGCGATGCCGCCTCCGACCAGGACGCGGTTGATCTCGGCGATCACGTCCCGGCCGGTTCCGGCCGCCAGCGTGATCCCGAGCCCAGCGGCACCGATTTCGACGCGCCCACCGATGGTGGTGTCGGCGAGCAGTGCCCCGGCCCGGGCCGGATCGGAGCATTCGACCTCCACGACGAAGGACGATCCGGCCAGGAGGTCGGTGATGGCTCCCTGGCGGATGACCTTGCCCCGGTCCACGATGGCCACCGCGTCACAGGTCCGCTCCACCTCGTCGAGGAGGTGGGAGGAGAGCACGACGGTGCGACCCTCGGCCACCAGGGACAGGATCATGTCCCGCATGTCCTGCATCCCGGCCGGGTCCAGCCCGTTCATCGGTTCGTCCAGGATCAGGAGCTGCGGGTCTCCGATCAGGCAGGCCGCCACCCCGAGGCGTTGACGCATGCCCATCGAGTACTTCGACACCTTGTCATCGGCCCGGTGCAGCATCCCGACACGTTCGAGGGCAGGTCCGATCCGATCCTTGGCCTCCGGCTCCCGCGCCGCGGCCAGGATCTGGAGGTTCTGCCTCCCGGTGAGATGGCCGTGGAACCGGGGCTCGTCGACGATGGCGCCGACCCGGGCCAGAGCGGCGGCCCGATCCCGGGGCACCCGGTGGCCGAGCAGTTGCATGGTGCCGGCGTCGGCGCTGGTGAGCCCGAGCAGCACCCGGATGAGGGTGGTCTTCCCCGCTCCGTTGGGGCCCAGGTAGCCGAACGCGCAGCCTCGGGGGACCAGGAGCTCGACGTCGTTCACGGCGATGTTGTCGCCGAACCGCTTGGTGAGCCCGTGGGTCTCCACGGCCCAGTGCCCTTCCGAATCGCGGCGCTCCTCCGCCTCCGTCGTGAGGGTGATGCTCATCGGGTACGTCCGGTTGTGACCATGGGTCCACCGTACGACAGCCGGTCCACAGATGGAATGCGGCTAGCGGGTGACTCGGGGTGGGGAAATCCCCCGATCAGAGGGCGTTGCCACCCACAGGTGGAGGCAGAGAACCCCCGTCACCGAGTCCGGACGCTCAGGTGTCGAGGAAGCGGAGCACGGCCAGGACCCGTCGGTGGTCCGACTGCGAGACGGGCAGGTCCAGCTTGGAGAAGATGTTGGTCACGTGTTTCTCGACCGCCCCTTCGGAGACGCAGAGCGAGTCGGCGATCGCCGTGTTGGTCCGCCCCTCGGCCATGAGGGACAGGACGTCCCGCTCCCGGGTCGTCAGCACCGAGATCGAGTCCCGGCGCCGGGAGGCGCCCATGAGCTGGGTGACCACTTCGGGATCCAGGGCCGTTCCCCCGGAGGCCACACGCTCCAGGGCCTCGACGAACTGGCTGACGTCGGCGACCCGGTCCTTCAGGAGGTAGCCGATGCCGGCGGCATCGTTGCCCAGCAGCTCCTCGGCATAGCGGGTCTCGATGTACTGCGAGAACATCAGGATGGCCAATCCCTCGTACTGCTGACGGAGCTCGATCGCCGCCCGCAGCCCCTCGTCGGTGAACGAGGGCGGCATCCTGATATCCACCACCACCACGTCCGGGCGATCCCGTCCGATGGCGTGGCGGAGAGACGTGGCGTCGGCGACGGCGGCGGTGATCTCGAACCCGCGGTCGAGGAGGAGTTGGACGAGGCCGTCCCGGAGGATCACCGAATCCTCGGCAATGGCGACCCGGAGAGGCACGATCCGTCAGGCCCGCAGCGGGAGATCGACGGGCTCCGGCTCGTCGATGGCCCGTCGGGCAGGGCGCCGGCCAGCCGTCGCGGCGGCTCCGACCACGTACGGCGGGTGAACGGAGTCCCGATGACCGTCCGGGCGATCTCCTCCAATCGGGAATTGGGCTCCGATCCCCAGGCGATCACCACATGGGCCTCCTCATGGATCAAACATAGAGAAGATTGGTGATCATGGGAATGCGGTCAGCCGGATTGGTCCGGTGGGGGTGCTCCGCTGGTGGACAGGTCGGCGTTGCCTCCGATCGACCCCGTGACCACCGGGAAGTCCCCGGTACCGCCCCTTCGTGTGGGCGTCCCCGAGCATGAGGGAGATAACTGTGCGGTACACCTACAGCGTATTGTCGGTGGGTCTTCGTGACCGGAAGTTCGAGAAGCGGGTGCAGAGCCACCTGGACGCCTACGCAGGTGCCGGATGGAGGTTGGTGTCCACCGGCCAGCGCGATGAGGAGGACAGCGTCGAGTTCTCGTTCTTCTGGGAGGCCGGGGACTGAGGGCGGCAACCCTCACGCGGAGCCGACATTGGTGTCGAGCCATTGTCGCAGGGGTGCGGTAGCCCGGAGGAACTCGACCACCCGGCGCTTCGCCGCCGCGGTGGCCAGCCAGGGCCCGACCGGCCATTCCTTCCAGGCCGTCAGCCCCTTGTGCCTGAGCAGCTCCACCCGGGGATGATCCTTCGGATACCCCCGGGGTGCCGACTTGAGGACGTCGTGGGCGGTCACCCCGATGCCCTTGCTCCGCAGCCCGCTCACCAGGCCGACCAGTTCCGCCCCCCGCCGGCCATCGGCGACGGCGGCCCGGAAGCGGGCCAGCTGCCCGGGCGAAGGCAAGTAGAGGCCGGAGCCCACGCCGAGAGCGTCGGCGGACAGGGAGAGGTAACCCACGTCGAGGTGGGCGGCGATGTTGGTCTTGTACGGCGACTTGTCGATGCTGAACCGCGTATCCCGATAGGGGCGGAAGACGCGGCCCTCGCCGAATTCCGGGACCAACTCGGCCAGGAGATCCAGCATGGGACCGCGGACTTCGCTCTCGTAGAACTCCTTGTGCGCGGTCCAGAAGGTCTTGGTGTTGTCCATCTCGAGCTCGTCGAAGAAGTCGACCGCGTCGAGCTTCCAGCCCCGGAATTTCCGGGTGCGGCCAGGCCCTCCCGATCTCTTCGGGGATGTCGTGGCGGGGGCCATGCCGACGTCTCCCGCTACTTGACGGCTTCGAGGTCCTCGGGATCGGGGACGATCTCACCCGCCTCGTCGAGGATCGGGGCGAGCAGATGGAGGTCGGGGTTGTCGAGGTCCGGATCGTTGGGATCCATGCCCCGCTCGGCGCAGAACCTGAGCAGGCGCCGCTCCTGGGCCAGTCGCCACTTGTGCCCACCGACCTCCACAGTGTCCTCGGTCATGGCAACCTCATCATCCTCGCTGTGCCGGTGTCGGGAACGCTCGACGAGGGCCAATCTAGCGGGAGGGATCGGCCGACCATCGTCGCCGGGCTACGGGGACATTCATCCGGCGAGGGCGGCCCGTACCAGGCCGAGGAGCTCGTCGTCGGTGACGTCGGCGGCGTCGTCGACCCCCAGTCGGATGGTGCCCTTGCTCGTCCGCAGCGAGGGGTGGCGGGCGATGAAGTCGTCGACTCGACCCTGGGGCCAGCCGTAGATCGAGATTCCGTGGGTCCAGACCCCCAGGAACAGGCGGTGCCCGTCCGCCCGGTAGGTGGGCATCCGGTAGGAGATGCCCACCGTCGCTGCCGGAAAGGCGCCGACCACCAGTCGGTCGATCCGGTCGAACAACGGGCGGAACTGGGGCGGGATGGCGTCGATGTAGTCGCGGACGGCGTCGTCCATCGGTGGTTCCCTCAGCCGGCGCGCAATTTGAATTCGGCTCCGGCCGGATCGGTCACCGTGGCCAACCGACCGTAGGGTGTGTCGACCGGATCGGCGACCACCGCGCCGCCGAGGGTCCGCACCTTGCCGACGGCGCCGTCCACATCGTCGACCTCCCAGTACACCGACCAGTGGGCCGGCACCCCGTCGGGCAGGAAGGCCGAAGCATCCATGATGCCGGCCAGGTTCTCGCCTCCCATCGGATCGCCCATGGTCGTGTACCGGAACTCGTCGGTGTCGCTGACCACGGTGGTGTCCCAGTGGAAGGCCGTGCGGTAGAAGTCCACGGCGTTCCCGAAGTCGCGGGTGAACAGTTCGAACCAGCCCGGGGTACCATGCTCGAGCACCACGGAGAAGCCGGGGAACTCCTTCGCCTGCCAGGCACCGAGATGGGCACCGGTGGGATCGATCATGACCAGCTGGATGCCCAGATCGCCGACGGCCATCGGGGGCGAGATGATCGTGGCCCCGTTGGATGCGGCCACCTCCGCCGTCTTGGTGATGTCCTCGGTGGCCAGGTACATCTTCCAGGTGTCGTTGGCCGGCATGTCCTCGCCCATGTCACCCATCCCGCCGGCGATGTCGACGCCGTCACGCTTGAAGATGAAGTACCCGCCGAACTCGGGATCGGGATCGGTCGCCTCCCATCCGAAGAGCTCCCCGTAGAAGCGACGGCTGCCCTCCACATCAGAGGTCCACAGATCGGCCCAGCACGGGGCTCCGATTGGTGCGCGGCTTCGATTCGGCATGGTTGCCTCCTTGTTCGGTTCCTGGCTTCGGTCTCAAGGACCAGTCAACTCGGTAGACGGCCCCCGGGTGGAGAACTCATCGGCCCGGCCCGGTGTGGGGGCCGGGGTGCACCGGTGGCCCGATGAGTTCCGAGGGCCACCACCGTCCAACCAGCTGATGTCCGCCTCCGAGCCCTGGTGCTGCGTCCGGATCACCGACGGCAACGGATCGGTGGTGGGCGACTGCGTGCTCGACGGGTCCGGTGATCCGGACTTGGGTGCCGTGGAGTTCATCGCCCGGCTGGCCCTGGAGGCCAAGCGGCGGGGTGGGGTCGTCATCCTGCGCCAGGTGCGCACCGACCTGGTCCGGTTGCTCGATCTCTCGGGACTACCCGTCGAGGTGGAGTGGCAGCCCGAACGAGGGGAATAGGCGCACCGGATCGAGGAAGTCGAGGAACAAGTTCATCCCCTTCACCTTGCCTCCAGTGATCTCGAGCACCTGGATGGCCCACGGGATGTAGCCGCCGGCGGGGTCGGGCTTGTACTGGCCGAACGCCGGGCACCCGTTGGCCGAGGTGGGCAGGAGGATGGAGCCGCGGCACGCGCTGGGACCCGGTTCGAGCATGAACCGACCGATGTCGGCGGCGCCCTCGATCCACATGGCGAACGGAGGCATCGACTGGAAGGCGTCATCGTGGAGAAGGGTGACCAGTCGATCGATGTCGTACCGTTCGAAGGCGTCGACGTACTGCTCGAGCAGGACCCGGTTCTCGTCGTCGAGTGTCACCGGTGGCGTGGTGTCCCTGAGATCGCCGAGCGTGGCCCGGGCCCGCTGGAGCGAGCTGTTGACCGCGGCCACACTGGTATCGAGGAGCTCGGCGACTTCGGCGGCCTGCCAACGGAGCACCTCGCACAGGATGAGGGTGGCCCGCTGACGGGCGGGCAGATGCTGCAGGGCGGTGACGAACGCCAGCCGGACCGACTCCCGGTACTGGGCCACCTCGGCCGGATCCGAGGTCTCCGGCATCGCTCCGGCGTCGGGCAGTGGCGTCACCCAGGCCGTCTCGGTCAGCACGGGCCCGAGGAAGGACTCCTCGGGAGGTGAGGCCGGCCCCATGTCGACCGGACGGGCGCGTCGCTGGACCTGGCGACCCATGTCGATGCACACGTTGGTGGCGATCCGGTACAGCCAGGACCGCAGGCTGGAGCGACCCTCGAAGCGTTCGCGGTTCCGCCAGGCCCGCACCACCGTCTCCTGGACGGCGTCCTCGGCCTCGAACCCGGAACCGAGCATCCGGTAGCAGTAGGAGGTCAGTTCCCGGCGATAGGCCTCGACCTCGGCCAGATCGATGGGGGTGCGGACGGCCACACTCCCGAATGGTACCGGCAGATCTTCAACCATCGAATCAGCCATCAGACGTTTGACGGATCCCGGCGCCGGATCTCATCGCCCGGCTCGGACCGCTGTCGGAGCCTCCCGGCCGTGGGCCCCCGGTGTGCCGTCCGGAGGCACCGAACTGAGAGTTCGGGTCGCAGATCGACCGGCGCGGATCGGGCGCCTGAGGTGGTCGAACGGGCACGCTGTGGGCTTCCCAGGGCCGCGTCCGGGTGCCCACGCCCGGGTCCCCGAGCGAGGCCGGGTGGAGGGGTGTACCTTGATGCCAAGGCGGACGTCGTGAGACGGAATGGTTCGAGGCAGGATGGCGGCACCGGGATGGCGATGATTGGGCGTCGTGTCATGAAACGAGGGTTGCGCGTCACCGTGGCCACCCTGGTGGCCGGGCTGGGAACGCTGACGGCCATCGTCGTGCCCGCGGCGGTGGCGGGAGCGGCTGCCGATGTGGTCACCAGCTGTTCCGGCTCCGCTTCGGTGAGCGGTTCACTGCCCTACGTGGTGGCCCATGCCTCACCCGGCGACACGATCAATTTCTCGCTCGCCCCCAGCTGCACGACCATCTCGCTGAGCCAACACGATCACCATCAGCAGCAACGTCACCATCGCCGGACCGGGAGCCGGATCACTGGCCGTCAGCGGCCACGGAGCGGTGGGCGTGTTCGCCGTCACCCGTGCTGCCACCGTGACCATCTCCGGTCTGACCATCGAGAACGGATCGAACTCGGGGGGCGGCGGCATCAACAACCAGGGAACGCTCACCGTGGTCAACAGCATCCTGACCCACAACAGCTCGCCCCACGGGGACGGAGGGGCGATCTACAACCACGGGAGCCAGGGCGCGGCCCAGGCCACGCTGACCGTGACCGGCAGCACCATCTCGTCCAACAGCGTCAGCGGAGGCTTTGCCGGGGGCGGCATCGCCAACGACGGGTCCGCCTCCATCGGCACCAGCACGTTGTCGAACAACACCTCACAGGACTGGGCCGGTGGGATTGCCAACTTCGGCCCGTCGCTGACCGTCACCAACAGCACGGTGGCCGACAACAGCGCCACCCAGTACGCCGGCGGAATCCTGAACTGGTCCTCGGCGACGATCACCGACTCCACCATCGCCGGCAACAGCGCGGGATTTGCCGGGGGCATCGGCGACGGGTCGCATGCTGGGCTCAAAGTGGGGGCCACCATCGTGGCCAACAGCACGTCGGGCGGCGATTGCTTCCTGCTCGGATCCGTGAACGACCTGGGCTACAACCTGGCCGACGACAAGAGCTGCCACTTCACCGCGGCCACCGACCTGGCCAATACGCCGGCCGGCCTCAGCCCCTCCGGGCTCCAGAACAACGGCGGCCCGACCCAGACCATCGCCCTCCAGGCCGGCAGCGCCGCTGTCGGCCATGTCAACAGTGCCGCGCTGTGCCCGGCCACCGACCAGCGGGGGGATCCGAGGACCGTGCCCTGTGACATCGGTGCCTACCAGACCAGTGGCCGGGCCATCGACGTGACCGTGAGCGGTTCCCAGGGCTACGGAGGCGGCCCCACCTTCACCGAGTCCAATGACGCCCCGTCCGGGGTCAACCTGACCGGGACCCTCACCTGCACGACGGTCGACGGGGGGACGCCCATCTCGCCCGCATTGGGTGTGAGGTCCTTCACCGTCGACGGCTCGAGCTGTTCGGGACTGAGCCCGTCCAATCCGAACTACCACCTGGCCTACGCCGGGGCCACCAACGGGTATGTGGTGACCCAGGACTCGACCACCATCGGCCTCACCACCAACTCGGCCAGCCAGGCCTACGGCAGCGAGCAGGCCACCACCTTCACCGTCACCGTCCGGACCGGCAACGGCGAGTCCCTGCCGGCCGCCGAGACGGTCACCGTCCACGTAGGCACGACGAGCTGCCCGGCCACCCTGACCCCCAACGCCACGGGGGGCCGTGGTGGTTGTTCGATCGGGCCGACCGACCTCGGCGTGGGCCCCTACACGGCGACCGCCACCTACGCCGGAGACACCGATGTGTCCGGCTCGGGGCCGGCGACGACACCGTTCACGGTCACCTCCCCGCCGGCCATCCACGTCATCGTGACCGGCTCCCAGACCTACGGGGGCGCCGCCACCTTCGCCGAGACCGATGACGCCCCGTCCGGGGTGGCACTGACCGGGACGCTGGTCTGCACGACGGTCAACGGGGGGACGGCCATCAGCACCACTCTCGGTGTCGGAGCCACCACCGTGGACGGCTCGAGCTGTTCAGGACTGAGCCCGTCCGACCCGAACTACCACCTGACCTACGCCGGCGCCGTCAACGGGTACGTGGTGGCCCCGGACTCGACCACCACCCAGTCTCACCACCGACTCGGCCGGCCAGGCCTACGGCGACGAGCAGGCCACCACCTTCACCGTCACCGTGAACACCGGCAACGGGGAGCCGCTGCCGGTCAGTCAGAACGTGACCGTCCAGGTGGGCTCGACGAGCTGCCTGGCCACGCTTACCCCGGACAGCACCGGGGGCCGTGGGGGCTGTGCGATCGGGTCGACCGACCTCGACGTGGGTCCCTACACGGCGTCGGTGGATTACGGAGGGGACACCGATGTGTCCGGCTCCGGACCGGCCACCACGCCGTTCACGGTGACCCAGGACTCGACCACCACCCACCTCACCACCAACGTCGCCACCGAGGCCTACGGCAACGAGCAGTCGACCACCTTCACCGTCACCGTCGACACCGGCAACGGTGAGCCCCTGCCGGCGGCCGAGACGGTGACCGTCGACGTGGGCACGGCCAGCTGCCTGGCCACCCTGACCCCGAATAGCACCGGGGGCCGGGGAGGCTGCTCCATCGGGCCGACCGACCTCGACGTCGGCTCCGTGGTGGCCAGGGCGACCTACGCCGGCGACACCGATCTGTCCGGCTCCGGACCGGCCACCGCGCCGTTCGCGGTGACCCAGGACTCGACCACCACCCATCTCACCACCGACTCGGCCAGCCAGGCCTACGGCGACGAGCAGGCCACCACCTTCACCGTGACCGTCGATACCGGCAACGGCGAGCCCCTCCCGACCGGAGAGAGCGTGACCGTGGACGTGGGCACGGCCAGCTGCCTGGCCACCCTGGCCCCGAACGGCACCGGAGGCCGCGGGGGCTGCTCGATCAGGGCGCCACGGCGCTCGGCGGCGGTCCCTACACGGCCACCGCGACCTACGCCGGCGACACCGATCTGTCCGGCTCCGGACCGGCCACGACGCCGTTTACCGTGACCCAGGACTCGACCACCACCGCTCTGGCCACCGACTCGGCCAGCCAGGCCTACGGCGAGCGAGCAGTCGACCACCTTCACCGTCACCGTCGATACCGGCAACGGCGAGTCCCTCCCGACCGGAGAGAGCGGTGACCGTGGACGTGGGCACGGCCAGCTGCCCGGTCACCCTGGCCCCGACCGGCACCGGAGGCCGCGGGGGCTGTTCCATCAGGGCGACGGCGCTGCCGGTCGGTCCCTACACGGCGACCGCGAGCTACGGCGGGAACACCGATCTGTCCGGCTCCGGTCCGGCGACCACACCTTTCACGGTGACCTCTCCCGGGACCATCGACGTGAGCGTGACCGGCGCGCAGACCTACGGCGGAGCACCCAGCTTCTCCGAGACCAACGACGCCCCGGCCGGGGTGACCATCACCGGCACGCTGGTGTGCACGACGGTCGACGGCGGGCAGTCCGTCTCCACCTCGCTCGCCGCCGGTGACCACACCGTGGACGGCGCCAGCTGCTCGGGCCTGACCTCGTCCAACACGAACTACCCGCTGTCGTACGAGGGAACCTCCGGCGGCTACGTGGTGTCCAAGGACTCGTCCACCACCAAGCTCTCCAAGAGCGCCCCGTTCCTCAGCCATGGTGACGAGCAGGCGGTCACGCTGACCGTGAGCGTTCTCACCGGCAACGGCGAGAGCCTGCCGACCAGTGACAGCGTGACCGTCGACGTGGGCACGACGGCGTGCGTGGCCACGGTGGCACCGGCCGTCGGCGGCGGTCAGGGGGGATGCTCGATCGGAGCCAATGCCCTGGCCGTGGGCCCGTACACGGCCTCGGCCACCTACGGGGGCGACACCGACGTGACCGGCTCCGGTCCCGCCACCACCGGTGTGCCCGTCACCCAGGGCTCGACCGACGCCGCCACCTATTCGTGCGTGGTGCCCGGCTTCAAGACGACCGGCTTCCCGGTGTTCGTGTCGGAGTCACCCTCGCCACCGGCCAGCGTGGATGCCGGGGGGACCTTCCAGACCACACCTGGCGGCGCAGGTGACCGTCCCCGGCTCGGTCATCGCCCACTATTCGAGCCAGGGCGCGACCTCGCTCACCGTCAGCTCGCAGACCACCACCGAGAACGGCCTGGGAACGGGAGGAGCACCCAGCGGTGCCGTCGACCCGGCCACCGAGTCGGCCTCGGCCACCAACCTGCCCCAGACCGACGCCGCCGTGGCGCTCGAACACCCCCTACTCGTTCGCCACCACCTACAACCCGGTCACCTGGCAGACGGGTCCGGGAACCGGTGTCGTCGACTTCGTGCCCGGGGCGATCGACGTGGTGGTCACCTTTGTGATCCACGGGTCGCCGACCACGGTCAGCATCGACTGCGCCCCCCCATCGGGAATCGGGGTGCTCGACTCGACCACGGTGCTGCCACCACCGCCCGTTCCCACCTTCCAGGTGCCCACGACCACGCCGCCGCTCCAGAATCAGGTCAGTCCGGGCACGGACGGCGGATGGGCGGTGGCGGTCTCGAACACGTCGACGGCGACCGTCGACCGGGCTCGACGCCACCATCCATGTCGGCGACGGAGGAGCTCCGCTCAGCTACGACCTGAACGCGATGGCGGCATCGGGGACCAACGGTTGCTCGGCCACCGGGCCGGGCACGTTGGACTGCCCGATCGGGGTGCTGGGTGCCGGCTCCTCCCGGACGGTCGACGTACTGGTCAATACCAACGGACTGGTGTCGGGCACCACCATCACCGGGTCGACCAACGTGACCTCCTCCAACGCAACCGGTCAGTCGAGCACCTTCGGGGCCATCCAGACGGTGGTCGTCAGCAACGGCACCAAGGCGGTGGCCGCTCCCGGGATCCCACTGGCGAGCAACAAGGGCTCGAGGTTCAAGTTCAAGACCTTCATCACCCTCACCCTGCCGAAACAGAGGATCAGGGTGCACCAGAACGCCGAACCCAGTCCCCATGGTGCTCACACCCTTGGCGACCACGGCCCTGAAGGCTCCTCCGCCGGTGGCCGTGACCCTCAAGACCCTGGCCCCGTCGGCCGAGCCGGCCCTGTGCCCACCGACCGGATCCCTCAAGTGCGAAGGGAACATCGTCGAGGCCGTGGGCAACTTCTCGGCGTACACCAACAAGGCCCATCCGGTGATCGCGGTCATCAAGTTCTTCTACGGGCTCAAGGTGCCGACCGGGACGGTGTACATGCTGAAGCCGAGCGGGACGAAGGTCGTCAAGCTGGCCACGTGCAAGACATCGAGTCTCGGGTACAACACACCGTGCGTCTACGGCAAGGAGCAGATCCTCGGAACAGCCGCCCATGACTCGCTGTACGCCCAGGACACGGTGTACTTCACCGGGGCCGACCCGGTCATGGGCCGGCGGGGCTGAGCCCGATCCGCCCATCGAGCGGGCGATTGACGACAACGACCGCCGTTCCTAGGGTGGCCATCCATGGTCGGGCTGAGACGGTGGCGTGTGCCGGCGGGGCGCCGGCCCGGGCTGGCCGTGGCGGTGCTGTTCGCGGCGGTGCTACTGGCCAACTGCGGATCGAATCCCCCTGAGAGCCCGGCGGTGGGCTCGTCCAGCCCTCCGTTGGCCGTCACCTGGATGCCGAGCTACGCCGCCCCGGGGACCCCGGCCAAGTACAACAAGGTGGGAGTCATCAAGATCGGCCCCCGGGGGGCCAAGAATGTCCTGGTGCTGGAGCCCGGAACCTCGGCCGGCAGCGCCTACTTCGTCCCGCTGGCCCGGTGGATCGTCTCCAAGGCCGACGGCTGGCAGGTGTGGTCGGTCGAGCGCCGGGAGAACCTGCTCGAGGACCAGTCGGAACTGAACCTGTACAAGCAGCACAAGGCGTCGCCCACGCAGCTGTTCGACTACTACCTGGGCTACCTGAAGGACAAGAGCATCACCCATCATTTCCAGACCATCCCGACGGCCAGTGTCGAGTTCGCCAAGCAGTGGGGGATGAACGTCGCCGTCCAGGACCTGCACACGGTGATCGGGGCGGCGAACAAGCTCGGGGGCAAGGTCGTGCTCGGTGGCCACTCACTGGGGGGAACGGTGGTGACGGCCTACGCAACCTGGGACTTCAACGGCCGGGCCGGGGCCGACAACCTGGCCGGACTGGTCTACATCGACGGCGGCAGCGCCCCGACCCCGACCACCCGGAGCCAGAGCGGGTCCGCCGAGCCGTTCACCGCCGCCCAGGCCACCCAGGAGCTGCAGGCTCTGGACAACCCGGAGACGACTCCCTGGTTGTCCTTCGGGGGGATCCCGGCCCCCTACGCCGGGATCTTCAGTTCCACCGGATCGGTGGCCGCGCTGTTGAACCCGAACGCGCCCTCGTTGGGTCAGACCTCCGGGCTCCTGCCCGCCGCCATCGTCCCTTCGGTCCGGGTCACCAATGTGGGCCAGTACGGCTACGCGCTCAATGCCGCCACCTCACCGGAAAGCCTGCTGGCGGCACAGGCCCACCTGGGCAAGGGGCTCTCGGCACAGGGCCCGGTCCACGGCTGGGACGGGACGGGGGCGCTGACGCCGATCAAGCGCTTCGCCGCCATGTTCTCCGGCTACCCGCTCCACGACACCGACGGGACCGAGTGGTACTTCCCCCAGCGGTTGACCGATGACACCGCCGCGGTGGCCAACGGAAACGCCAATCCGGCCCAGAGCGTCCTCGACGTCGATGCCACCATGGGTCACCACCTCCCGAAGGACCTGCTGATGCTGGCCTTCGGCGCCCGCCTCGGCGGTGCCGGTGTGCCCGCCGCCGCCCAACAGCTGGCCGAGCAGTCGGGTATCCCGTCGAAGAACGTCACCGTGGCCAACTACCAGAGCACCTACTCGCACAACGACCCGTCCGGTGCCTACCCCGACAACGCCTTCTTCAACCTGCTCGTCCCGTTCCTGGGCAAGGTCGGCGGCCACGGGTGACCTCGGTGGTCCCGGCCATGGTCAGCCGGTTGGGGTCATCTCGTGCCACAGCCCACCGTTGAGGTTGATGTCGTTGCCGCGGGCTTGGTCCGGGGAGGTGTCGGCGACGTAGGTGTAGAGGGATGCCCGTCGTAGGTGACCTGCGTCGAACCGTTCGACCGCCGGATCGTCCCCGGACGGCCGGTCACGCCGGGGCCGGCGGCCGGGCTCCCGGTCACCGGCGGCCAGTAGGCGGCACAGGTCCCCGTGCAAGTCTTCAGGAGGCGGTCTTGCGCATCTGGCGGATGCCCTCTTCGATGCCCCGGCACAGGACGTCGAGGTCCTCGGTGGTGTCGTAGTCGCCGGTCACCCCGAAGCTGACCTCTCCGTTGTAGGAGAAGATGGCGACACCGATCCGCATCTGGGCGCCGAGGGGGACGTAGGGAAAGGCCCTGATCATCTGCCGACCGCCCATGTACAGCGGCACCTGGGGACCGGGCACGTTGGTGGTCACGGTGTTGACCTGGTGCTGGGCCATCCGGGTGGACACGCGCATGCCCAGGGCCAGCAGCATCGGCGGGGCGAACCCGGTCATCGAGGTCAGCGCCTCGCCGGCCACCGCCTGCCGGGAGTCCTTGAGGCCCTCCATCTGGCGGCTGACGGCCAGAAGCCGGGCCGGTGCGTCGGCGATGGACACGGGGAGCTCGGCGAACATGGCCGAGACCTTGTTCTGCAGCGTTCCGTCCCCGACGGCCAGCCCGCTGTCGGCCCGTGGTCGCACCGACACCGGTACCAGGGTGCGCACCACCCGGTCCACCGACTCCCCGCGTGACAGGAGCAGCTCCCGGAATCCGTTGGTGATGGCGGCCAGGACGACGTCGTTGAAGGTGCCGCCGAGCTGGTTGCGGATGGCCTTGATGTCGCTGACCGTGGTCGAGGCCCATCCGTAGCGTCGATGGGGGCCGAGCGGCCCGTTGAGGCTGGAGGTGGCCGTCCGCCGGGCCAGTCCCATCATCGCCGTGAGGCCCCGCACCACCGACACGCCGTGTTCGAGAGCCTGCCTGGGCACCGAGACCGCATTCCGGAAGGCGTTCCACTGCTCGTAGGGGCTGCGCAGCAGTTCGACCGTGGCATCGGTGGCCAGCCGGAGGCCCGACGGGGGCGGGCTGGGCTTCCACGGCAAGGCGGCGATCGACGGCTGATCGGGCGAACGATCCATGATGACGCCCAGGACGTCGGTGCCCGAGACGCCGTCGACCATGGCGTGGTGGGTCTTCGAGAGGACCGCCCAGTTCCCCTCGTCGAGCCCTTCGACCACCCAGATCTCCCACAGGGGCTTGGATCTGTCCAGGGGCTGGGACATGACCCGGCCGACCAGCTTCCGGAGCTCGGCCTCGCCGCCGGGGGAGGGAAGGGCGGTGTGGCGGACGTGGTACTCGATGTTGAAATGCGGATCGTCGATCCACACCGGTCGGCCCAGCTCAAGCGGCACGTGGCGGATCACGCACCGGTAGCGGGGGACCAGCGCCAGTTTGCGCTCGATCATCGACTGGAGCTCGACGAAGGAAGGCTCCGGGCCCTCGAAGATGCCCACCGAGGCGATGTGCATGTGACTGACACCGTCCTCGATGTGGAGGAAGGACGCGTCCAGCGGGCTCATCCGGTCGACCCTCATGGGGATCACCTCCTGCACCATCACCGGCCCCCAGTGGATCGAAGGCTACTACCGGAGGAAATCGCGCCCCGGGGCCGCCCGACGGTCAGGGGCCGGTCGACACGGTGGCCGGCGTAGGGAGCCGGATGAACCGCCCTCGGGCGATCCGGCGGACCGTCTCCCGATAGGCGGATTCGGCCACCTTGGCCGCCCGGTTCTCGTCCATGGGCCGAAGTCCCATGGAGTCGATGCACGACGGGCCGGGTTCGATCCGGATCACCTCGGAACCGGCGGCCTCGAGGCGCCGGACCTCCCGCTCGAGACGGCGATGGGCCGACCACCGCACCAGCGCGTCGGCCCGGCGGGACGGGAACCTCGCCGCCGACATGGGCGAGATGACCATCACCACCGCGGGGGGACGCCCCCGAAGGACGTCGGCGCTGTTGGGCGAGTGGACCCCGCCGTCGAAGTACTCGACCCCGCCGATGGCCACCGGCGCGAAGTAGGCGGGGATGGCGCACGACGCCAGTACGGCGGTGGCGAGGGGGGCGGGGGGCGAGCCGGGCCGACCGAACACCACCCGGGCGCCGTCATCCCGCCGCGCCGCGCAGATCCACAGATCCTGCGGCCACTGGTCGCCCACGAACCGGTGGAGCGACGCCGCCCGGCCGGAGATGTCGATCCGGCCCGCCGGGAGCATGGTCATGGCGGCCACATCCGGCCGGAAGCTCCACGGGCGCCTGGCGATCCTCGACAGGAGGGCGGGCGACGGCGGCCGCCACGGCCTGAGCCACGAGGTGGGCGTGGGAACGGGGAGATCCGACGAGTCGGGGAGAATGCGGTCGATCAATTTCGATCCCTGTTCCGAAAGCGGGGAACCCATCGCCATGGCGGCCAGATCGGGCGCCCCCACGCCGAGCCGGAGCATCGTGCCCGTGATCGACCCGGCCGAGGTTCCGACGACGATGTCGGCCGAGCGGGGATCCCATCCCATCGACTCGTGCAGGGCGGACAGGACCCCGGCGTGGTACGCCTGCCCGACCACGCCACCCGCGCCCAGCACCAGTCCCACGTCAGTCATGCTCTCGTCCCCCCACTCCCTCGTCCCCGATGGGCCGTCTCCGGGCCGGCGCCGACGGTGCCGGCGGCGGCCGAAGTCCACATGAGCGTAGTGGTCAACGGTGGGATGGAGCGGTGTTCTGAGAACGTCAGCGGCAAAAAGCTCTCCGTGGTCGTCACTGCGGCCACGAAGGGTGAGAAAGCCGCGGTACCGACCGAGGCCCGGAGGATGTCCCTCAGGCGGTGGCCGCCACCAGGCCGGCCCCGGTCGGGAGATCCTTGGGTCGGGCGGTGACGAACACGGCACCGGCCACGGCGGCGAGCACCAGCATGGCCGCTCCGGCCAGGAAGGCCAGCGAGAACCCGTGCACGGTGCCGGCCAGGGCCGACGACCGGCCATGGGCCACCAGCATCAGCGCCGATCCGCTTCCGCCGCGGATCGGCGCGCCCGCGTAGCCTCTGGGCATGGATCCACGACACGCCGGTGAGGGTTGATGGCGCCGGGAGAGCGCACCGGGATCGGATGTGTCGGATCGGTCGTCGGTGTCATTGTCGTGGTCGCGGTCGTGGTGGCCGCGGTGTTCGCCGGCCTGATCGTCCTGGGCATCGTCGCCGCTGCCGTGGTCATTGGGCTGGTCGTGTACGCCATCGACCGGTTCCTGTTGGCCATCAGCCCGAAACGCCGGGAGCGGCGGGCGAATGTGCAGCGATCCTTCATGATCTGGGGATCGGGGCTCCCCGCCCAGCAGGGGCCGATCATCGACTCGACCGCGCACCTCGTCGTCCCCGAGGACGAGACCGGACCGGACGATCCTCCCGACCAGCCGGGCGGACCTGTGTGATCCGGCGCCGGGACGCGCCGTGCCGGCTCCGGGCGGGGACCGATGACTCCGGGGTTCGCCGAACGTCGTTCCTGACATGGCTGCCGTCGAACCCCGCCCGAAGAACCTCGCCGACATGGCGCCGCAGCCAGCCGGCGCGATGAGTTTGGCCGAGCCGACCAGTCAGAGGGGTGACGGGGATCGTCGGTCTGTCCCCCGGAGCCAAAGGAGAACACCATGAGCCTGCCCACGATCACCACCCGGGACGAGTGGCTCCGGGCCCGGACCGAGCTCCTGGCCAAGGAGAAGGACCTGACCTCCCGGCGCGATGCCCTCAACGCCGAGCGCCGAAATCTCCCGATGGTCGAAGTCGAGAAGGACTACCGATTCGTCGGACCCGACGGCCCGGTGGGGCTGGTCGACCTGTTCGAGGATCGGGCCCAGCTGATCGTCTACCACTTCATGTTCCATCCGGAGTGGGACGAGGGTTGCCCCAGCTGCACCGCCGGCACCGACGAGTTGTCGCCCGCTCTCCTGCAGCATCTCCACGTCCGGGACACCACGTACGCCATGGTGTCACGGGCGCCGCTGAGCAAGCTGGAAGGTTGGAAGGCCAAGAGGAGCTGGGACGTGCCCTGGTACTCGTCCGAGGGGTCGGACTTCAACTATGACTTCGGAGTCACCATCGATGCCTCCCGGGGATTCGACGTCTACAACTTCCGGACCCTGGACGAGTTCGCGGCCATGGGCCAGGAGAGCATGAAGACCTCCGACCAGCCCTATGACATGCCCGGTCTGAGTTGCTTCATCCGGGTCGACGGCACGATCTTCCACACCTACTCCCAGTACGCCCGGGGCCTCGAGTCGAGCGGCGGCTCGTACTACTTCCTCGACCTCACCGCCCTCGGCCGCCAGGAGGAGTGGGAGGAGCCCAAGGGCCGGAGCCAGTCGGTCCGCCCATCCACGCCCGACTTCTCGACCTGAGCATCGGGGGACAACCGGCGGTCGGGGACGAGCTACGGCGCCCGTCTCCGGGCCGAACAGGGCGAAGGGCCCGAACTCGATCTGCTCAGCCAGGCCGATCCGCATGCCGGTCATGTAGCCGAAGGTCCTGAGGTGTCTGGCGTCTTCACCGAAGGCGCGCCACAGGACGCCCGCTGGTCGGCGATCGGGGCTCATGCCGAGATCCTCCTCAACGGGCTGTCTCCGCGGCCCGGAGGAGGTTGGCGGATCGGCTGGCCACGGCGTCGACCAGATCGCCGTGGGTGATGACGTAGGGCTCGCCGGCCAGGAGTGCCTCGAGCACGCCGCCGGCGGCCTCGTCCGGCGTGGCCACGGCCTGGACCATCGATGGGTTGCTCTCGGCCATGGACGCGAAGTCCTCGCTCTCGCCGATCGGACGCCGAACGTGTTCGGGCTGAGCCGCCTGGCTCGTCTCCAGATGGCGGGAGGCCATACCCGAGGGGAAGATGACCGACACGCTGATCCCGTCCGATCTCAGCTCGAGGCGCAGGGTTTCGGCCAAGCCCCAGACGGCGAACTTGCTGGCCTGGTAGGCGCCGAGCCGGCTGGCCGGATCGAGGACGGACGACGAGGTGGTGAAGGCCAGCCGACCGTGCGACGAACGACGCAGGAGCGGCACGAACGTCCTGGCCATGCGGGCCGAGCCGATCACGTTGACGTCGAGCAGCCAGCGCCATTCGTCGTCGGTGAAGCGCTCCACGGCACCGAAGAGCTGGACCCCCACGTTCGACACCACCAGATCAGCGCCGCCGAACCGCTGCGACACCTGGTCCGCCGCCTCCTCGAGGCTGCCGATGTCGGACACCTCGACCTCGAGGCCGGCGGCGGGGACCCCGTGCCGGCTCGACAGCCCGGCGGCTTCGTCGGCAGCCCGCTCGCCATCTCGATCGAGCAGGACGACCGGCATTCCCCGGGCGGCACACGTTGCCCCCAGCGCCAATCCGAATCCCGAGGCACCCCCACTGATGACGGCGACTCCGCCCTCGTCACTCATGCTCCGCTCTCGAGGAATTCCATGTGGAGTCTGGTCAACGTCGAGCTCTTGATCCGCCACTCGCCGGCGGCCTTCTCGTAGGTCTCGTGATAGTGCCCGAACCCCACCATCCGACTGCCGTCGGGCCACAGGATGGTGTCCTGGAGGGCCCACACCCCTCGTGCCGTGGTCGGCGAGATGATCTCGATCTCGGGCATGTGGCCATGATGGACAGTGGTCGCACCCTGCAGGCTCGACTCCAGAAAGGCCATGAAGGCATCCCCTCCGGTGATCACGTCCCCTCCGGATTGGGTGGTGTCGACCACGACGTCATCGGTGAAGACGGTTCGCATCGCCGACCAGTCCTTCGTGTCCATGGTCCGGAAATAGCGTGCCTTCAGCTTCTTCAACTGCTCAACGTCAGCCAGCTCGTCAACGGTCGACATCGGGTCCTCCTTCATCGGGGGATGCCGGTCTTCCCGGAAGTCCGCCCACCGGCGTGGGGATCGAGGGTCAGCCGAGACTACCGAACGGACCACTTGAACGGGTGTGGGGCGTTGAGTAGGTTCCGAAAGGGGCGTTGCGAGGTGACGCAGTGGGATTCACGTTGAGCGAGGGGCATTTCTCGACCGAGGCCGAGGCGTTGGCCGAAATCGCCGAGCGAGGCTGGCACGCCGTCACCGTGGATATCGCCGCAGTGGACAACGACCTCCACTGGCACGATTTCGACTCGGTCAATTTCATCCTCGAGGGTTCGCACCGGGTCGAGCTCGAGGACGGGTCGATTCTCGAGTGCGGACCGGGGGCGAAGATCGAAGCACCCGGCCGGGTCGTGCACCGGGAGTGCAGTCCGGCCTACCGATCGGTCTTCGGTTTCAGTGTGGCGCCTGCAGATATGACCAAGCCGTTGAACAAGCCACCGGTCGATCTCACCGGTTAGGTCTTCGGCCTTTCTCAGGGCGCCGACCGGTTGGCCTCGTTGTCCAACCATCGACCCACCACCAGGGACATGAACTCGGGTTGGGGCCGGAATCCGAGCGCACCATAGAAGCCCCGGGCGTCGTCGGCCTGCAGACCGATGTGCTGACCGGGTACCCGTTCGGCCAGGGCGCGCACCATGGTGGAGGCGATACCCCGTCGCCGATGGGACGAGGCTGTCCACACGTCGAGCAGGTAGGCGTTACAGACGCCGTCCGACAGAAGACGGGCCATGCCCACCACGTCCTGACCGTGGCGGGCGAAGACGACGTGGGGCGAGTTCTCGAACGATCGTCGCAGGGCGTCGGCGGAACGGCCGTTGTCGAAATCATCGGCGGCCAGGTCAGCCTTGACCCGGGTCCAGTCGATCCCGCCGGACGAGCTGTCGACGACGATGGTCACCGGAAGAGCATGTCCCAACTGCACGGCGGCCCGATCGGCGCCAGGTGGGTTCAGGCGAGTTCCTCGGCCATCAGACGCCCGCCTTGACACTCCTCCCCCAGGGTCGGAGCCTCCACTTCCTGAGCCACCGGGCGGCGCGGCAGCAGCATCGTCATGGCCAGGGCGAACGTCACCAGGCCGACGTCGGCCAGCAGAGCCGATTGCAGTGCCGACACGATCCCGGCACTGGCCTCCCGGGCGAAGAAGAGCGTCCCGACGGCGGCGATGCCCAGCGTCATGGAGAACTGCTGGGTGGTGGCCAGGACCCCCGATGCCGCCCCGGTGGCCGAGCCGGGGACACTCTGGAGCACACCGGAGACGATGAGTGGGATGACCAGCCCGTTGCCCACGCCGATCAGGGCCAGGACCGGAGAGAGCTCCAACGAGGTGGCCGACAGCCCGGACACACTGACGACGATGGTCAACCCGATGACACCGGCCAGGGCGGTGGCCGCGCCCACCGAGATGATGCGGGTGCCGTATCGCTCGTGGAGCCGGCGGCCGCGCAGCGACGAGAGGGCGAAGGCGACGCCCAGCGGGGCGAAGGTCAGCCCGGCCCGCATGGGGGAGTAGCGGAGCCCTTCCTGCAGGAAGAGGGTGAGGGTGAGCAGGACGCTGCCGAAGAACGAGAAGAAGCCGAGGTTGACCAGGAGCCCGGCGTTGAACGCCCGGTGCTCGAAGAGGCTGAGGGGCAGGAGCGGCCGGCCCCCGCGGTGACCCAGGCGGTTCTCCCACCCCAGGAAGGACCCGACCAGGGCCGCTCCGGCGGCGAACGAGATCCATGTCCACAGGGGCCAGCCGTCAGCCTGGCCGAGGACGAGCGGAGCGGTGATGGCGCCGACGCCGGTGGTGAGCAGGACGACACCGAGGGGGTCGAGGCGGTCGGCCACATCGGGTCGTGACTCGGGCAGGAGCCGGCGGGCGAGAACGATGGCGGCAATGCCGATGGGCACGTTGACCAGGAAGATTGATCGCCATCCCCAGCCGAGGAGGTTGAGGTCCAAGGAGCACGCCCCCGAGGATCTGACCGGCCACCGTTCCCAACCCGACGGTCACCCCGAAGAGGGAGAAGACCCGAGGTCGTTCGTCGGGGCGGAAGTTGGTGGTCAGGAGGGACAGCACCTGCGGGATCATGGCCGCAGCCCCCAATCCCTGGGCCAGTCGCCCGGCCACGAGGATGGTGCTGGTCGGGGCGATGCCCGAGAGCAGTGAGGCGGCGGCGAAGATCCCGAGGCCGATCATGAACATGCGGCGGCGACCGACCAGGTCTCCCAGGCGGGCTCCGGTGACCAAGCCGGCGGCGTAGCTGAAGGAGTAGCCGGCGACAACCAGCTCCAGGGTGGCCGACGAGGCATGCAGGTCCCGCTGGATGCTCGGCGCGGCCACGTTGACGACGAAGATGTCGAACAGCGACATGAACGTGGCCGACAGCACCACCGGCAATGCCCGCCACCGACGCGGGTCATAAGCTCGGGAGTCGTCGACCGTCCCGGTTTCGGTTTCGGCCCCGAGGGGGAGGCCGTCGGGCTGAGGCGACGGTGGTGCTTGGGTGAGTGTCATCAGAGTGGCCCTTTCGCCGACGGGGAATCAGCGCCGTAGTTCGAAGGTTATAGAACTATCGAACAGAAGGCCCGGAGGAAGTATTCCCGGCCGGGGCAGAAGAGAAGAAGACGACAGAAAGAAGAGTGCCGACAAGCCATGCGTGATCGACCCGACGTGCCGGTGGAGGAGCTGGACCTGGCTTCGGTGATGCACGCCCTGGCCGACCCCTCCCGCCTGCGGATGGTGGCGGCGCTGGACGGCGCCCCGGAGCTTTCGTGCGCCGAGCTGGGCGAGCGGGCCGGAACCGGAATGGCCAAGTCGACCACCACCCACCACCTGGGCGTCCTGCGGGACGCCGGCATCGTCGCCACCCGTTACGAGGGTCAGCGCAAGCTGGCCACCCTCCGTCGAAGCGAGCTCGATGCCCACTTCCCCGGACTCTTCGATGCCGTGATCGCCGGGGTCGAGGCCGGCAAATGACGGTCAGCGGGGTCCGACCGGGCAGGGTACGGTCTGGTCGTGGGAGCAGACGAGCTGTGGGTCGAGTCCTATCAGGGAGAGGTGCTCGGCGAGACTCTGTTCGGCCTCCTGGCCGACCGGGAGGAGGAGCCGACCCGGCGCCATCAGTTGGAGATGCTCACGCTCCTGGAGCGGTCGACCAAAGGGTTGGCTGAGCCGGTACTGGATCGGCGGGAGCTGGGACGTGGCGACACCGCGGCCTCCGTATCCAACGCCAAGCTGTTCGCCGACGCGCTGGCCGAGGTCGCCTGGGAGGACCGGGCCGCATCCATTCTCCCGGTGACGGAGGAATTCCTGGCCAAATACCGCCAGCTGGTGGCGTTGGCCGTCGACGACGCCGAGCTCGATGTGGCCCGGGCCTACGTCGCCCACGAGGAAGCGCTGGCCACCTTCGCCCGCCGGGCCAGCGGCCAGGAATCCGGCGATCCTCTCGAGGAGATCCTGGCCCTGCCCCACGTCGCCGCCGCCCGCCGGGCGGAGGGCCGCTGAGGGACCGACTCAGGCGAGCAGGGTTCGCACCTCACCGGCCAGCTCGACCGACCGGGAGGCGGCGTCCTCACCGAGTTCGGGCGGCAGCGGTGACATGGTCCGGATGATGATGTCGGTGAATCCCAGCTTCCCGAAGACGGAGAGCTGTTCGGCGACACCGGCAGGGTCGCCGTAGACGACGGCCTCCCGATCGAACCCCCGGTAGCCGCCGGCGACGAGGGCGTCGCCCACCCGTTCGGCCTCGGCCCGGCTCTCGGCGATGAACGCATCCTTTCGGATCGGGATGCGGACCGGTCGCCGACCGTGACGGGTGCACGCCTCCCGGTAGATCCCGATGTCCCGGGCGGCGGTGTCAGGGGTGAGGTCGGCATTGCCGTACCAGCAGTCGCCGAGCCGGGCGGCCCGGTCGATCGCCTTCGGCACTCCACCGCCGATCCACCATTCGGTCCCCGCCGGCGGCAGCGGGGCGATGCGGGCCCGGTCGACGGCGAACAGGTCGCTGTCCACCGTCGCGCCCCGCAACAGGGCCTGGGCGACGAGGATGCCCTCCTCGAGCCGGGCGGCCCGCTGGGTCAGATCGGCGCCCATGGCCCGGAACTGGCCGGCGCCGCCCCCGAGACCGGCCTGGACGATGAATGGTTGCGACGACATGGCGGCCAGGGTCCCGATCTGCTCGGCCATCAGTACCGGGTTCCACAAGGGCACGAGGAACAAGCAGCCGACCGGTCGGGCCGTCCATTCGGCCAGGACCCGGCCGAGCATGGGCACGTTCTGCACATACCCGACCGGACCGGTGGCGTGGTGGTCACCGAGGGTCAACGTGTCGAGGCCGGCCCGCTCGGCGGCCCGCGCCTGGCTGAGCACCATGAGCGGCCCCTCCCGATGACCGCCGGGTTCGTCGGTCGAGAAGGAGGTTCCGATGGAAATGCCGACCCGCATCATCCCTCAGGTCTACCCCACCGACCGCGACCCGGCTGCGGGCCCGGAGGTGCGAGTCACCCTCGCACCATATGAAGACGGATCGTCGCGTCGCCCCTGGGAGTGGTGTCTCGCCGTATCGTCGGCACGGACGATGTGCACTCCGGCACCCGGTACCGGGATGGTCATATGATCCCTCGGATGCGGCGGACTCCGCTCTCCACGGTGGTCATCTGTCTGGTGCTCACGGTCGGGCTCCTCACTGCATGTTCCTCGACCAACTCGACCAACACCACGGCCAGCGGTTCGTCGGCGCCGCCGATCCCGGCGACTGCATTCCACGACCGCACCGGAGTGACGTCCACCTCGGTCACGATCGGCAACGTGTCGACCCAGGTGGCCGGCCTCTTCACCGGTGCGGTGGTCGGCACCAAGGCCTATGCCGCCTACGTGAACTCGCAGGGCGGGGTCCACGGCCGGAAGATCGTGGTGTCGAGCGCCGACGACCGCTTCCAGGGGGCGATCAACAAGGACGATGTCCAGAGCGTCGTCCAGTCCGACTTCGCCAGCGTGGGCGGGCTCTCGCTCGAGGACAGTTTCAGCGAGCCGCTGATCGCGGCCCATCCGGGGTTCCCCGACATCACCGCGTCACTCGACCCGGCGACGGAGAAGCTCCCCAACAACTTCAGCCCCACGCCGGCCTCGAACGGATGGCCGACGGGTCCGCTGCTCTACTTCAAGCAGAAGTACCCGACCAAGATCGCCCATGCCGGCACGATCATCGCCGACCTGCCGTCGACCGAGTTGGCCTGGGCCAACGAGAAGAAGGCGATGCAGCACCTGGGCTACACCGTGCTCTACGATCCGGCACTGCCCCCGTCGACGACGGACTTCACGGCTCAGGTGGTGGCCATGAAGAGCGCCGGGGTGCAGATCCTCTTCCTCGAGCAAGAACCACAGAACTACGCCTCGGCCATCTTTCGGGATCTCGACGAGCAGAACTTCCACCCCGTGGTGGTGCTCGGTGCCGCCTCCTACAGCCCGCAGCTCGTCGGCAATGCCGGAGGGACCCAAGCGCGGTCGACGGGGCCTATCTGGAGCAGGCAACATCGCTCTACCTGGGCGAGGACGCGGCTCAGATTCCGGCCATCACCACCTTCACGAACTGGGTCCAGAAGGTCTCACCCGGGTTCGCCCCCGACTTCTTCACCCTGGCCGGGTGGCTGTGCGCCGAGCTGTTCGTCGACGCCCTGCGCAAGGCCGGTACGGACCCGACCCGCGGCTCGCTCCTGCAGGCCCTGCGGAAGATCACGGCCTTCGACAGTGGGAACCTCACCCCGGTGAGCAACCCCGCCGACAAGGTCCCGATCACCTGCTACCTGCTGGGCCAGATCGCCAACGGGACGTTTCAGCGGCTCGACGACCCGCCGGTCACCGGTCCCACCCATGGATTCCGATGCGACGGGACGTACTACCGGGCGAACTAGAGGCACGCCCGTCGCTTCCGTTCGGGTCCGGTCTTTGCACCAGTCAATGGAGCACCGGGTCGAGCTCGACGGTGAGCGAGGATGGTGAGGTCGGCGTCCGCTGGATGTTGTACAGGCCACCGAGCAGCTTCGCCAGTTGTGACGGGATGGGCACCAGATGCGGGGTGTCGGTGGTCGAGATGGTCACCCGGAGTCGGTCACCGGCGGCCAGCGTGGCCAGCGTCGGAAACACCTGTATCTGGTATTTCTCGATCGCGCCGGGCACGACCGGCTGGGCCGAGGCCTGGGTGTAGGGGTGGTAGGGCAGCACGGTGATCCCGTGCGACGTCCATGACCGGGAGGGGTCAGCGGCCCGCTGTGATCCGAGCAGCGCCCCTTCGGTGAGCGGGTACGAGGACCCGTCGGGCGTGACCTCCTCGACCTCGGCCACCCACTCGGTTTCGGCCGTGTTGGCGCTGCCGTAGACGGTGGCGGTGATCGGCCCGGCGACGGTGGCCGCCTGGGCCAGGGGGGCGGTGGTGTAGCTGGTCTGCCACGGGCCCAGCTGGCCGGTGTTGTCGGCGTCGACACAGGGGGCGAGGATGCCGGACTCGCTCGAGGTGATGGAGATACCACCCATCGACCACTGGTCGAGGGGTCGGCCGCACACGTTGCCCACGGGACTCCAGTCGACGGGGTCGTGGCCGGCCGTGCCGGTGGTCGGTTGGGCGGCGCCCAGCGTGCCCCCGGCGCCGAAGTACAGCGTGGTCGGATCGGATCCGGTGAACGGGTAGGTCGTGGTCTCGTCGAAGTTGCCGGTGCCGAGGTCGTAGTAGTGGAGCGGGGTGGGCGTGGTGCCCATTCCGGTGTGCTCGCCCTTCAGCCAGGTGTCGAACCACTCGAGCTCGAGCGGGTCGACGTCCACGCTGGACCCGTTGATGTGCTCCCAGGGACCGTCGATCAGCTGGTAGCGCCCGGTCACGGGCTGACCGGGCAGCATCGGGGCCGGGGTCGGACGGTGGTCGTAGGCGTTCTGAAGGGCTGCGTAGTTGAGCGGCTCGCCGTTCTGGAAGATGTCGAACTCGCCTCCGAGCAGATAGGCGGGGATACCGTTGGCCACGATCTTGCTCAGGATGGTGGACGGATTGCGCTGTTGCCAGTAGGTGCCGTCGTAGGCCTCGTCACCGCCGCCCAGGATGTTGATCGTGGCGGCGGCGTGGTAGCTGGCCAGACCGTTGGCATGGTCGCGCTCGATGCCGGCCAGGTCAGTGAGTAGCTGGGGATCGCTGGCCGTGTCCTCGGCCGGGGTGACCGTGTTGAGCCCGCCGGTGAGGCCCAGGTAGGTCTCGGAGAACTCGAAGTCGAGCAGTCCGCCCATGAAGGAGGTGTCGCGGTAGATGTCGTTGGCCGACACCAGCGGGAAGATGGCCTTGAGCGGTGACCCCTTGCCCACCGCACCGGCCAACAGCAGCTGGTCGATGCCCAGATAGGACGGGCCGTAGGTGCCCACCGACCCGGTCGAGTTGGGGAGGTGCGCAGCCCAGTCGAGAACCTTCACGGCGTCCTGCTGCTGGACCGGGTCGAACAGTCCCCACTGCCCGTTGGAGTCACCGGTGCCGCGGACGTCCATCACCACCTCGATGTAGCCGCGTTGCACCAGATAGTTGTCGGCTCCGCCCGTCGGCGAGCCGCCCCCGGGGGATGATGCCGAGCCGGGAGCGGACGAGCCGCCCTGGCCCTTCCCGTAGGGGGTCATGGTCATCAGCACCGGGAACTTGCCCGGCGCAGGTGCGCCGGAGGCCGAGGTCGGGTAGATCTCGTTGACCCGGATCGGTGTCCCGCCGGCGCCGGGGATGGCGATGTCGTTGATGGAGGCGGTGCCGTACACCGCGCCCTCCGGCGTCCAGGTACTCCCCGGTCCGGCGCTGGCCGCGATCACGCCCTCCGGCAACTCAGGGCTGAGACCCGTCAGACTGGACGGGGCCGACTCGACCGCCGGGGCACCGGGCGGCGGTGCCGGTGCCGTGGCCCGGGCAGGACCGGCGAAGGCGATGAGCAGCGCGCCGACCAGCCCGCTTCCCCAGAGCGCGTTCCGATTCCGTCGCCATGCTCGGCTCACTGTGCCTCCCGAAGTAGCTACCCGGAGGCTTGTACCCCGGAAACGACCCGGGTAATCCCGAAGGATGAGCCCGACGGGCTGGACGCGGTTCGCCCACCGAGGTCCGGGTTCCCGCCTTCACGGCCGTCGATTACCGCTGCAGTGCTGCGACCTTCTCCAGCGATCCCAGCTTCTGGGGGTTACGCATGGCGTAGATCCGGGTGATCCGCCCGTCCTCGACTCCCAGACTGACCGCGGTGACCTCTCCCTCGACGTCGAACCGGGCACCCGGCATCCCGTTGAGCCAGGCATGGGTGGCCACGAGGCCCGGAAGCTCCACCAGGTGGGCGAGGAAGGTCGCCACCCGCTCGATCCCGGCGATCGGCCTTCGGGCCGCGGTGACCAGTCCGCCGCCGTCGGCGATCAACACCACGTCGGGGGCCAGGACCTCCAGCAGGCCTTGCAGGTCGCCGCGGGCGATGGCGGCCATGAACTTCTCGACGGTCGCCTCCTGCTGGGCGCGGTCCACCTGCATCCGCGGCCGCCGCGCCGCGACGTGCTGGCGGGCGCGGTGGGCGATCTGGCGTACGGCGGCCGGGGACTTCCCCACGACCTCGGCGATCTCGGTGTACGGGGTCTCGAACACCTCGTGCAGCACGAACACGGCGCGCTCGGCCGGACCGAGGGTCTCCAACACCGTGAGCATGGCGATCGACACGTTCTCCGCCAATTCGGCGTCCTCGGCCACGTCGGGGCTGGTGAGCAGTGGCTCGGGCAGCCATTCCCCGACATACTCCTCTCGGCGACGGGACACCGTCCGGAGCCGGTTGAGCGCCTGCCGGGTCACGATCCGGACGAGATAGGCCCGGGGGTCACGCACCTCTACCTGATCCACGTCGGCCCATCGCAGCCACGTCTCCTGCACGACGTCCTCGGCGTCGACCGCCGAGCCGAGCATCTCGTAGGCGACGGTGAAGAGCAGGCCGCGATGGACGACGAACGGGTCGTCGGTCATGCCGAGGAGGCGAGGGCGAGCGGCTCGAGTTCACAGGCCGCCGAGAACTCCTGGGACTCGACGCCCATGGCCACGTTGGCGCGGGCCATGAGGTTGGCCAGCGCGATGAACATGGTCAGCTCCACCAGTGCGGCCGGGCCGAGCGCGTGCAGCAGCCGGGCCGAAAGTTCGTCGGTGACGGTCGGTGGGGTGACGGTCATGGCCTCTGCGTATTCCATGGCGTCGCGCTCGAGCGGCGTGAACACATCCGACACACGCCAACGGGGCACCTCACGCGCCTTGTCCACGTCGAGTCCCTCGTTGTGGGCGTTGAAGTAGCCGAAGTCCAGGCAGAAACTGCAGCCGACCAGGCTGGCCACCGCCATGTGGGCGAACGACTTCAGGTTCTCGTCGCACTGGTCCCACTTCTGCGCCTTGCGACCGACGCCGAAGGTGAAGTTCAGGACCTTCCGGTTGTGCCACGCCACCCCGACCGGATCGGGCACCTCGCCGAACATCTTGCGGGACATCCGGGCGACCATTGCGCCGTACAAGCCGGTCAATTCCGCTTTGGGGATTCTGGGGCTGCTGCTGGGCATGATGTCTCCTTCGATCGATTTGGTCTCGGCATGGAGACACCGGCCGGGCATCGGATGTGACACGATCCGAAGAGTGGGGCGGGTCGTCAAGACGACTCGAGGGGTATTCCCGAAGGCACGGCAGGACCTCCCAGTACCGCTCGGGATACGGACAGGGTCGAAGGCGGTGCCGGCGACGATCTGTCCGCCGATGGTGAGTGTCGCCACCCGGATGCCATCCGCATCCAAGTCGGATCCGAGCATGGTCGCCGCCGACGGCAGGGCCGCCCTGCCAAGCGAGATGGTGGCCAGAGCCGGGATGGCAGAGCCGGCGAACCTGCCTCCGGTGACGATGATGGTGCCGGAACCGGCGGCCCGCATGGCTGGACTGACGACCTGGGTCACGACGATGGCACCGATGACGTCGACCGCATAGGCCGTCTGGAGATGGGCCACGGTCGAGCTCAGGCCCGGCCCGGCGCCGACCAACATCAGGTGACGGTCGTCGATGGACCTGTTGCTTCCTCGCCGGCGGTACTTCCACCCCTGGGACCAGCGTCGCTTCCTTGGTCGTCGGGCATCAGTCGTCGTCCTTTCGCCTGTTGGTCATCAGATCAGATTCCGTCCCGTCGAGCGAAGCGTCAAGCCGAATTGACCGTTGTGACCGGGCGTACTCCGACAGGGTACTGAGATAGGGAGTCGGGTCGCCCTCCCACTCGAGCTCGAGGATCTGGTCGACGTCTCCTTCCGGCCATCACCTCCCGACGGGCAACGACGAGCTGGCACGTCCACAAATGGCCAGGTTTTGGTGGAAGGCTGTCTCCCATGCACGCCGTCGAGCTCGTCTTCATCATCGGATGGGCGGCATTCTGGGCGTTCTGGCTGACGGCGGCCTTGTCCATGAAGAGGGGCCGCGTTCCTTGGTCCCGCGAACTGCGTATCAGGGCGGTGATCGGCGTCCTGGTCATTCTCTTGCTCCGCCTGGGCGTCCTCCGAGGTCACGATCTCAACTCGGATCCGGTGCGGGCCGGTATTGGGCTCTTCCTCTTCGCGCTCGGGTTGGGATTCGCCATCTGGGCCCGTGCCCACATCGGACGCAACTGGGGCACACCGATGTCGCAAAAGGACGAACCGGAGCTGGTGACCAGCGGCCCCTACCGCCTGGTCCGCCACCCCATCTACTCCGGCATCCTGGTCGCCGGTGTTGGCACCGCCATTGCGCTGAGTTGGTTCTGGCTGATCGGCGTGGTGCTGGCCGGGGTCTACTTCGTCTACAGCGCCACCGTCGAGGAGCGGAATCTGACCGAGCAGTTCCCCGACCGCTACCCGGCCTACAAACACTCGAGCAAGATGCTCGTGCCCTACATCTTCTGAGCGGCCCCGGGCGAATGCCACATCGTCAGGACACCGGGCCGTGTTCTCGGCCCACTCGCTACTCCGTCGGCGCCGCTACGAAGAGATCGAATCAACCGGTGCGTTGAGATGCGACCCGGCCATGGAACCGAGGAATTCAGCATCGCCAAAGGCGAACACGCCACCGTCGGCGGCGTCGAGCCAGTAGCCGGCCCCCGATGGCGACCGTTGGATGCCGACCGCCGGCTTGCTCAGGTGCTGGCCGGTCATCGATCCGAGGAAGGGCACATCGCCGAAGGCGAAGACGCCACCGTCCGATCCCACCAGCCAGTATCCCTTGCCGTCGACGGAGGCTGCGATCCCCACCACGGGTGCGTTCAGCTTCTTGCCATGCATCGAACCGAAGGCCTTGGCATCACCGAAGCCATAGACGTTTCCATCCGAGCCGGTGAGCCAATACCCGTGACCGGAGGGCGTGGCCGCGATCCCGACGATCGGCGCGGTGGCCCGGCCCGCGCCGAGAGAGCCCCGGTTGGCGGCGTCCCCGTAGGCAAAGACGCCACCGTTGGCTGCCACCAGCCAGTAGCCCCTCCCGTCGGCAGTGCGGGCGATGCCGACGATCGGTGCGGTGAGGTGACCCCTGGCCCCCAGCGATCCGTGGAACTGGGCATCACCGAAGGCGAAGACACCGCCATCGGAGGCGACGAGCCAGTATCCGGCGTTGTCAGGGGTCGATGCGATCGCGACCTCCGGTCCGTTCAGGTGCTTTCCGGTCATGGAACCGTAGAAGGTGGCCTGGCCGAAGTCGAAGACGCCGCCGTCCGACGCTCCCAGACGGTAGCTCTGTCCGGTCACGGTCTGGCCACCGGAGGTACAGGCCGGGGAGTACTTGCCCACCCAGGTCAGCGTGACGGAGACCTCGGGAGGCGAGCCCGCTCCGTTGAGCGTGATCAGGAACTGGGGCAGGGCGCTGGTGGTGGCCAGCTTCA
Organism: uncultured Acidimicrobiaceae bacterium; assembly: GCA_963812885.1. Taxonomy (GTDB): domain Bacteria; phylum Actinomycetota; class Acidimicrobiia; order Acidimicrobiales; family RAAP-2; genus Bog-756. Next base: position 90,783 of record CAWEWZ010000005.1, read on the forward strand.
GGGCTGACAGGTCGACCTTCCCGGTGGCATCCAGGTTCTGGTCGGGGATGCCGGGAATGGAATTGCCGTCGAAGTCCTCGAAATGGACCGATCCCGAGGAATAGGTGTGCCGGGCCGGAGCGGTGACCTGCAATGACGTGTAGTTCGACGGGATGCATTGGCTGTGTGGGGCCACGATGCTGGCCGCCAGCACGCGCACCGGTCCTTCGCCGCACGAACCGCCGGTGTAGGCATCGAAGTCTTGGATCTGGTCTGTTCCATGGTCGGAGTTGACCCAGATGCAGGTCGGTCGCTGCGGGTCGACAGTCACGGTGTACAAGAAGCCGAGATTGTTGAAGACCTTCGGGAATCCGGCACAGGAGGCACCGGCCGTGTAGTCGTAGCAGTCGACGGCATTGGCGATGAAGTCGGGGAGATACATCCGGGTGCCGATCGTGACCGCGGTGCCGTTCCAGACGGTGTTCGGAGGCACGGCCGCAGTGATGTCCGGCGGGGACGAGACGGGCGACCCGGTCAGCGACCAGCACGGGTCTGAGGCAAAGGCGAGACAGAAGCCGGTGGCGGTTCCGTCGCCGTCGAGGATCGGGAATGGTGCCCCGGCACTGAAAGTGTAGGAAAGGCTGGAGATGTCAACCGGCCATGCTCCCGAACATGTGCCGTGGGTCGATCCATCGAAACAGGCCAGGATCTGACTGGACCCGAGCGAAGCGGGCATCACGATTTCGTTCCCGAAGGCGGCCATCGGGGGCGGGGGTGCGCTGTCGGTGACGGTCACGCTCCCGCCGAGTTCGATGGCGAAGGGCTGGGACGGACACGCAGTGAACGTCGTCAAGCTGAAGCACAGCATGGCGTTCCGCGTACCGGTCTGGCTCCCCGGGGCCGCGTTGAACGCATACCAACTGGTACCCACGACGACCGGGTCGCTCAGGTCGCTGAAGCCGAACGTCATCGGAGCAGCTCCCACGGCCGAAAGCGCCGTGAACCCGCAAAACGGGTCCAGAACCGAACCCGGCTGGGTGGTGTCGATGCAGACGACCCCGGCCGTCTGGTCATTCACCCGGGTGGCGAAGACGTACAAGTGGCCGTTGGCCTGGTCCATCCACAGTCCGGGCTGACCGGCCGACGCGAAGTTGTTCCCACTGCCATCGGTGATCGTCTTCGGAGCCCAGCAGGGGGTGGCGTTCTTTTGAAGATGGCAGGCCACCTGCAGAACGGAGTCATGGTGAAAGACGTTGTAGACGGCAGCCGTGGTGAAGGCCAGGCCCCACCCGTCGCCCCCCGCCGACCCGGCAAAGTTCGATGCCGGTGGAGCCGGGATGCTCTCATGGGCGCTGTACACAACCGTTCCGCTGACACCGGCCGACGCGACGCCCGCGGAGGTGGCCAACAGGCCTACAGGCGCGAGGGTCAGGAGCATCGCCGCCATCACCCCCAGCCCGCACCGCAACGATCTCGGGAAGCCACCACTGCGATTCGTCACGTCCATCTCCGCTCGTATCTGTTGTTCACTGCGACGCGGTGACGACCGTCCGGTTCGACGAGGCGTCCGCTGTACGCCCGATGGCATTGGCCTTGCCCGCGCAAAGGGGATAGTGGCAAGCTACCGCTCAGCAGGAGCCGCTTCGCGGATGGGTCGAGGCTAAGGGGCAGGTGGCGGTCGCTCCGAGCCGTTCGGAAGACGCACCGATCGCCGGCCATGCAACGCTGGCGGTGATCGCTCGGGCCGTCACGCTGAACCCGGCGATCGCGTTTCCGCCGCCGCCCCGTGAAAAGTGCATCAGAAGTAAGGAGTAGCGTCGGGCGGATGGGTGATCCGTCCGATGGGAACGTGGTCCAGGCGGAGTACTGGGAGCGACGCTCCTCGTCGTGGATCGAGGCCGAAAGTTACACGACGCTCGTCACCGGGTCGTTCGGAGCCCGGGCCATGGGCCACCTGGCCCTCGAATCCGGCGCCAGGGTCCTCGATGTGGGGTGTGGGACGGGGTCCACGACGATCGAATTGGCGCGCCGGGTGGCCCCGGGGGGAGCCGCGGTCGGAATGGACATCGCCCCGTCGATGCTGACGGTGGCGCGGACCAGGGCGGCCGACGAGGGTGTGGACAACGTCGAGTTCGTCGTCGGTGATGCGCAGTCCGACGATCTCGGCACAGGAACCTTCGACGCCGTCTTCTCCCAGTTCGGCGTGATGTTCTTCTCCGACCCGGCGGCGGCCTTCGGTAACCTGCGTGGCGCCCTGGTCAACGGAGGGCGAATGGCGTTCGCCTGCTGGCAGGATGTATTTCTCAACGAGTGGATGCTGGTGCCGGGTCTGGCCGTGGTGGCGGTGACAGGAGCGCTGCCTCCCATGCCCGGCCCGGGTGAACCGGGTCCTTTCTCGTTGGCCGATGCCGATCGGGTGAAACAGGTGCTGCTCGAGGCCGGATTCGAATCGATCGAGGTGACTCCCCACGCCGAGCAGGTCGTGGTCGACGCCGACCGGATGGAGATGGTGGTTGAGGCCGCCTGCCGGGTGGGAGCGGTGCGGGAGGCATTCGAGGCGAACGGCGAGCCGGAGTTCCATGAGGAGCTCCGGTCTGCTATCCGTGCCGCCCTGTTGGAGCGGGTGCAGGACGGACACCTTCGCCTGGGGGCGGCCGCCTTCATCGTCACCGCTATCGCCCGCTCCTGACCCACCGATGGGGCGGGACGATGATGCGTGACGATGGCAAGACCTCTGCTTGGACCGGGTGGTGTAAGTGGGAGAATCCGTGGGTGGACGCACCGATCATTGGGACTTGCGACGTTCGCTTTCGGGGCGTCGGCGACGAGTTCGTGCGCAACTTCTCCGAGCGGGGGGAGCTTGGGAGCGGGAGTATGTGTCCTCGTCGATGGGCGCACCGCGGTCGATCTGGTTGGCGGGTGGACGGATTCCCAACGAACCACTCCGTGGAGACCGGACACGCTGGTGGACTTCTACTCCGTCGGCAAAGCCTTTGTCGCCCTGCTCGCGCTGCGCCTCGTCGACCGGGGGCTCATCGGGGTGGATGATCCGGTCGTCTCGGCGTGGCCCGAGTTCGGCGAGGGCGGAAAGGATGCGGTCACCCTGCGCCAGGCCCTGTGCCACCGGGCCGGGGTCCCGGCCATCCGCCAGCCCCTGAGCAACGCCGACCTATGGCGGTGGGACCGGATGACCGGAGCCCTGGCCGCCTCGGCCCCCTGGTGGGAGCCGGGTACCCGTCACACCTACCACACGAACACCTACGGCCACTTGATCGGCGAGATCGTCCGCCGCCTCGGTGGGGAGTCCTGTGGCCAGCAGCTCCGGTCGCTGGCCGGGCCGCTCGGAGCCGACGTCTGGTTCGGCGTTCCCCGGCACCTCCATTCGAGATGTGCCGACATCGTGTGGAAGGGCTCGACGGAGATTGCCATCGACTTCGGTGAACTGGCCGGTGATGAGCTCATGACGATGCTCAGCTACTTCAATCCCGCCGCATACTCGTCGGTCGGGGTGGTCAACACGGAGAGCTGGAGGAGCGCAGTGGTTCCAGCCACCAACGGCCACGGGACGGCCCGAGGGATCGCACTCCTCTATGCCGCGCTGATGGCCCCACCCGGTCTGCTGTCGGCGGACCTGATGGCTGAGGCCGCCGCGCCTCAATCGACAGGTTTCTGCCCCATCCTGGGTGAAGACGTGACCTTCGGGCTCGGATTCGCCCCGACCACGGCTCGAAGACCGTTCGGGCCCAACCCCAACAGCTTCGGGCACTTCGGAACCGGCGGCGCCGTCGGGTTCGCCGACCCTCAGGCCGGCATCGCCTTCGGCTACGTGATGAATGACGTCATCCCCCGTTGGCAGAGCACCAGGAATCGAGCCCTCATCGCTGCCCTCTACGAGTCGCTCTGACCATGGATCGCTCGATGGTGCGGCGCAGGGCGGGCACAATGGTGGCATCGGAGCTGGATCGTTGACAGTTCGACTGACCCGTTCTTCCCCCACTGGAGGCATCCATGACCGCCACGTCCGCGACGCTCGACGACCGCCCGGGTACCAGCCGACCGAAGTCGAGGCCGGCCCAGCACAGCACACTGGCCCGGATCGCCGGATGGTGCCATGACCACCGGTGGTGGGTGCTGGTCATCTGGCTGGTCGCCCTGGTGGCCAGCAACGTGTTCGCCCAGATGGCCGGCAGCGCGTTCTCCAACAACCTCACCGGTGGCAAGCAGCCGGTCCAGCAGATCCTGAACGCCAACTTCCCGAACCAAGCGGGAAGCCCCGCTCAGGTGGTGGTGACCACCGGCACACCATTTGCCGACCCGGCCAATCGGGCCCGGACGACGAGACTGGTCGATGCCCTGCGCACGTTGCCCCACGTGTCCGCGGTGGTCAGCCCGCTCACGCCGGCCGGCGCCGCCCAGATTTCGCGGGACGGGCACATTGCCTACGTGCGAGTTCAGTTCGACGAGGAGGCCGGGAACCTGCCCACCACCGCCATCAAGAAGGTGGTCAACACGGCCGAGTCGTTCCAGGCACCGGGCTATCAGGTGGCCATCGGCGGCGAAGCCATCGGGCTGGTGGCCGGCGCCAAGCCGGGCTCGAGTGAAGGAATCGGCATTCTCGCCGCCATCATCATCATGTTGCTGGCCTTCGGATCGGTGGTGGCCATGGGCCTTCCCATCATCACCGCGCTGTTCGGCATCGCCATCGGATTTGCCGTGCTCGATCTCTTGTCCCACGTGGTGACCACTCCCGTGTTCGCGCCCGAGATCATGGCCATGATCGGGCTCGGGGTGGGCATCGACTACGCCTTGTTCGTGGTCACCCGCTACCGACAGGGATTGGCCGAGATGAGGGAACCCCGAGAGGCCATCGCCGTGTCCCTGGCCACGTCAGGGCGGGCGGTGCTGTTCGCCGGCATCACCGTCATCCTCTCCCTGCTCGGGCTCTTCCTCCTGCAGCTGCCCTTCATGCGGGGGCTGGCCATCGGCGCCATCGCCGCGGTGGTCCTGGTGATGACGGCGGCGATCACCCTGCTCCCGGCCATGATGGGGTTTGCCGGTCGGGCCATCGACAAGCTCCACGTCCCCGGACTGCTCCAGAGCGCGGCCGTCCCCTCGGCTCGCGGGTTCTGGTACCGCTGGAGTCGCACGGTGCAGCGCCACCCCCTGGTCGCCGGCGTCGCCGCCTTGCTCGTGTTGCTCTGCCTCGCCCTCCCGCTCTTCTCGATGAGACTGGCCTTCACCGATGCCGGGAACGATCCGCCCAACGTCACCACCCGACAGGCCTTCGACGCGCTGGCCACCGGATTCGGACCCGGATTCAACGGGCCTCTGATCATCGCGGCCAAGGTTCCCGCCGGCCAGCAGGCGGCGGTCGGCCGTCTTGACACCGCCCTCAAGAGCACCGCCGGGGTGGCCTTCGTGAGCCCGGCTCAATTCAGCCGATCGGGCGGGGCGGCCATGATCTTCGCCATCCCGACCACCTCACCTCAAGCCGCCCAGACCGAGGCCCTGGTCCACAAACTCCGCAATCAGGTGCTTCCCACCGCCACGTCGGGCACCGGTGTACAGGCGTATGTCGGAGGAGAGACGGCCGGCTCGGTGGATGCATCCTCCTATCTGTCGGCGCGCCTCCCGCTGGTGATCGGGGCTGTGCTGTTGCTCTCGTTTCTCCTGTTGATGGCCGTGTTCCGATCGCTGGCCATCCCCCTGAAGGCGGTGGTCGTCAACCTGCTGTCGGTCGGAGCCGCCTACGGGGTGATCGTGGCCGTCTTCCAGTGGGGATGGCTGGGGGGCCTCATCGGCATCGGTGCCACCAGCCCGATCGACCCGTGGATCCCCCTCATGATGTTCACCATCCTGTTCGGCCTGTCCATGGACTATGAGGTCTTCCTCTTGTCGAGGATGCGGGAAGAGTGGCGGATCACCCATGACAATTCCTCGGCGGTGGCTGACGGATTGGCCAAGACGGCCCGGGTGATCACGGCCGCCGCCGCCATCATGATCTGTGTGTTCGGTTCCTTCGTCATCGGCGATCCCCTGCACGTGCTCAAGGTGTTCGGACTGGGTCTGGCCGCGGCCATCCTGATCGACGCCACCCTGGTACGCATGGTGCTGGTGCCGTCGATCATGGAGCTCATCGGGGACGCCAACTGGTGGATGCCGTCATGGCTCGACCGGGTGGTGCCCAAACTGGGCATCGAGGTGGACGTCTCGGTGCCGACATCAGCACCGCCAGACGAACAACCGCTGGAGAGCGCCCCCATCTGATCGGACCCGCAGCTCTCCCGAGCTGAAACCCGACACCACTGCGACTGTCTGTCACATTCCGGACAGGTTTGCCGGTACCACGAATGCTATTT
>CAWEWZ010000006.1:0-249193 GCA_963812885.1 uncultured Acidimicrobiaceae bacterium
GCAACGAAACTCGTTGTCCGTAGGATCCTGCTTCTCGGTCCGCATCCGGCGTGGGGCCCGTTCTCAGTGCCGTCACATCTGTTGTCGTTGCCGGCGGAGCGACGGTTGTCGAGGTGATAATGGAACCCGAGGGCCTAGTCACAGCCCTTTCGTGGGTGATCGCACTTGGAGATGAGGAACAGGCCGACAAGCCGAAGGCCATCAATACCAAGCCCTTTTCCAGACGATGGTCCGCACTCCGCCTCCCGGCCTTCTGACTAGGCAGGGTGAGGATAGTTCCGATGAAAGTGAGGGGTTCCGAGAATCCTCGAAGGCACGGTCGCATCGACAATGGAAGCGGAGCCGGCGATGGTGCTGGGGGATCTGGACCATCCGGTGTCGGCCCCGGGTCTCCGGCGGACCGTCAAGGCCGACCAACGGCGGGGTCCTCGCCGGGCCGGCTTCGGCCCTCCCCGGTGGCCGGTGGCCTGGGGGTGGTCCGAAGCGGTGAGCCGGTGTCGGGGTGCCGCCGGGTGACCAGGGCGTAGAAGGCGTCGGCCCGGACCGCCCGCTCGGGGACCCCGGCCTCGTCACCGGCGGACCGGGAGGCCCGCCGCAGACGGGTGGCCACCTGGCCGAGGTGGGCGAGGATCTGGGCCCCCCGGTCCGGGGTGTCCCGGCCCTGGTAGCAGAAGGCCCCCTCGGGGTCGGTCCACGACGAGAAGTGCCGCCCCATGCTTCCAGGGGGGGTGTGACGCATCTGTCAGTATGGCGAGATCCAGGACATCACAGGCGGACGTGCGGCTCACGACTGGGGGCTGTTACTCAGCTCACCCAACCCGTGGTCTCGCCGACCACCTTGGCCCCGTCGAGATCGTCGAGTTTGATAGCCACGAAGCTCGAAGCCCAAGCGCTGGTCTGGGTGCGGAGCGGCGGAGAATCGGCCTGTAGCACCTCGATCACGCTCCTTGCGGCCTCCTGTGATGTCTGTGCATTGTCGGAGGCGAACTCTGCCATGACATGGTTGACGTAGCCCTGGAGGGCGGGCTCATAGGGGCCGGCTTCGGAGAACAGGGCTACAGGATCGACTCCCACGTTGTTCACGAATTGGCTGGTCACCGGACCCGGTTCGACAATGGCAACGCTGACTCCGACGGTGGAGGCGACCGGGGCGAGACTCTCCAGGAATCCCTCAACCGCGAATTTTGCCGCGCAGTACGCCTCGTTGAAGGGCTGGCCCACCGCCCCGCCGACGCTGCTCACGGTGATGACCTTGCCCTTCGCCGACCGCAGATGGACCATGGCCGCCTTGGTGACGGCAACGACCCCGAAAAAGTTGACTTCCATGACCCGGCGGAAATCGCCCATCGACACGTTCTCGATGGTTCCGACATGTCCCGATCCGGCATTGTTGATAATGGCGTCGAGCTGACCAAGGTCGGAAACGACCCCCTCGATGCACGAGTCGATCGACGATTGGTCGGTCACGTCGAGGGCACGGACGTCCAACTTGACGCCTGCTCGATCGGCCGCCTCTCGCAACGGTCCATCGCCGTCCAGGTTCCGCAGCGTCGCCACCGTTCGATACCCGGCTCTCGCCGCGCCAAGAGCCGTCTCCAGCCCGATCCCTGATGATGTTCCTGTGATGAGTACGACCGGCTGCGACATGACGAGGACCTCTCCGTTTGTGTTTGAAACAGAGTAGGAGGTGATGGACATCAACAATGGAGGAATCGGCGCGGCCCCGGAAAACACGCACTCCCGGAAGACATGCATCCCGACTCCACGTCGCACCCCCCGAACGACTGACCCACCCCTCGTCAAGGGTCGGTACCATCGGTGGCAGTGACCCAGCACGCCGAGAGGCCCAGCCAATCGCCCGGCCCCGGACCCGGAGCCGGACCCGGAGCCGGCCATGGCCAGGGACCCGCGCACGACAGCTCGGACAAACCCGTCTTCGACCCGTTCGATCCCCGGTGGTCGAGTGACCCCTTCTCCCTGTATGCCGATCTCCGAGACCGCGCTCCCATCCACAAGAACGACCTCGGATTTTGGGTGGTGTCGCGTCATGCCGACTGCCTGGCCATTCTGCGCGACAAGAGGGCGAGCTCGGACAGCCTCAACGTGGCTGTCGAGCGGATGCCCCAGGGGTTCCGCACGCCCATCGCCGAGGAGGACCCGGTGGCGGCGGCCATGCTCGAGATGCGGCCGTTCCTCTTTCGCGACCCCCCGGACCACACCAGGTTGCGAGGTCTGGTGTCCAAGGCGTTCACTCCGAGAGTGGTGGAATCGCTGCGCACCAGGACCCAAGAGGTGGTGGACGAGCTCCTCGCCGCGGCCATGGAGGCCGATGAGGTCGATCTGCTCGAGGAGTTCGCCTATCCCCTTCCGGTCCGGATCATCTGTGACCTGCTCGGGGTACCGCTCGCCGACCAGGACCGCTTCAAGATGTGGTCCGGTGCGCTGGCCCGGGGCCTCGATCCCGACTTCCTGCTGACCCCTGAGGTCATCGCCGCCCGGAACGAGAGTGTGCTCCAGTTCTCCCAGTACTTCTTCGAGCTCCTGGCCGAACGGCGGCGGAACCCCGGCGACGACCTGCTCAGCCGGCTTGTCCAGGCCGAGGACGGGGGCACCGTGCTCAGTGAGCCCGAGATGCTGTCCACGTGCATCCTGTTGCTGGTGGCGGGGCACGAGACCACCGTCAACCTGATCGCCGGCGGCGTCCTTGCCCTTCTCCGCCACCCCGACCAGTGCGATCGGTTCCGCGCCGATCCCGAGCTCACCCGGAGCGGCGTGGAGGAGATGCTCCGCTATGTCTCCCCGGTGCAGCTGACCGGCCGGGCCCTGACCGAGGACTGCGAGTTCGGCGGCGTCGAGTTCGCATCCGGCGATTTCGTCATGTTGCTCCTGGCCTCCGCCAACCGCGATCCGGAGCAGTTCGACCAACCGGAGCGGTTCGACATCGCCCGGAACCCGAACAACCATCTCGGGTTCGGATTCGGCATCCACCACTGCCTCGGGGCCCCGCTGGCCCGCATGGAGGCCCAGGTGGCCCTCGTCTCACTGGTGCGGCAGGCCCCCAAGCTGGTGCTGGCCGTCGACGATGTCAGCTACAAGACCAATATCGTGCTGCGGGGGATGGAGTCCGTTCCGGTGGTGATGCACGGCTGACCATCGGCGTCCGGTTCGGCCCGCCGACTGCTCAGGATGCGGCGGCTCGGTCGAACACCGGCTGCAGGCCGTCGAGCGTGGCTCGCACGTCTTCGGCGCTGAAGGCGAGGAGCAGGGCCGCCACCGCGTCGACACCAGCGTCGGCGTACTGCCCGGCGATGTCCGAGTCGAGGGGCTGGAAGTAGGGGCACACCGTGATGGTCAGGTCGGCGCGGGTGCGGCCCTGCTCGGCCAGGAGTCGATCCAGCTTGCCCAGGGGCTCGGCCAACCCATCGGGCTTCCGGTTGAAGCTGTGCCATCCCTGGCCGGCCCGGGCGGCGCGGGCCAGGGCCGCATCGCTCTCCCCTCCGATGTGGATAGGGGGATGGGGTTCCTGCACCGGCTTCGGGAACATGGCGCACGGATCGAGCGAGTAGAACTCCCCTTCGTAGGACGAGGTCTCGTCGCACCACAGGGTGCGCAGCACCTCGAGGTACTCGTCGGTGCGCTTCCCGCGGTGGGGCCACGGCACGTTCACCGCGTTGAACTCTTCCTCCAGCCAGCCCACACCCACGCCGAAATCGACCCGCCCGTTCGACAGCCAGTCGAGGGTCGACACCTCCTTGGCCGTGTACACCGGATTCCGCTGGGGCAACAGCACCATCGCCGTCCCCAGCCGCACCGTCGAGGTCAGGGCGGCCAGGTAGGAGAGGGTGGACAAGGGCTCCAACAAGCCGGATCCGGGAGGAGCAGGGATGCGGCCGTCCTCGGCATAGGGGTACGACGAGTCGTACTGGTCGAAGAGGACCACGTGTTCACCCACCCAGATGGTCCCGACGCCGCGCTGCTCGGCCTCGGTGCCGATCACGGCCAGAAGCTCCGGCGTGGTGAAGGGGTTGGCTGTGGGTACCCACAGATCGATGCGCACGGCGATGGTCTCCTCTCGATGACGGGCTCAGGGTTACACGGTCGCTGCTAACACGGTCGCTGGCACCAATCGGCTCGGGTCGCTGGGTAGTGACTGAGTCGGGCGATGTCGGGCGGAGGCGGCTCCTCACGACGGCGCGGTGGGAGCCACCAGGGGCCAGGGACGTTCGCGTTCGGCGATGCGAGCCAGATCGAGGAGCAGCTGCTCCTCGTGGTGCCGCCCGATGACCTGGAGTCCCACCGGCATCCCGTCGACCAGTCCCGCCGGAATGGACACGGCCGGATTGCCGGTGAGGTTCGCCGGGATGGTCAGCGCTCCGTTGTTGCCGATGGCCTTGTTGAGCCCGTGTTCAGCGATGAGATCGACGTCGCCCACCGTGGTAGGCATCGGACCCGCAGCGGCGAAGGCGGTGTCGGGGTTGGTGGCGGCAAAGATGAAGTCGGTCTTCTCGAAGATGTCGGCCATGCGCTCGTTGACCTCGATCCGGAACATCTCAGTGGTCCCCGCGCTCTTCACGTTGAGGTTGTAGGTAGCGAGGTTCATGCCCAGCTGGATCTCAGGGGTGAGATCGTCGGTGCAGGCCGGATACCGGTCGCCGAGCGTGCCGGCCAGACCGATGAGATTGGACATGACCCATTCGAGCCCGCCCTCGGGAAGCTCGACGACGACCTCGACCCTGGTCAGGCCAGCTCTGCGGATCAGATCCTCGGCCACCTCGGTCAACCGCGCTGCCGACTTCGGCTCGACGATCGCCGATCCGAGATCGATCGAGATCACCGCCCGCTTGCCGGCCAGATCGAAGCTGTCGAGGCCCGCTTCCCAACCTTCGACCCGGGGCAGGCTCAGGGTATCCCGGGGATCGAAGCCGTTGCAGATGTCGAACCAGCGGGCCGCGTCGCGCACCGAACGCGACACGCACCCGACCACGACGGTGAGAGGTGGTTGGAGCGCCTCGGGACCTTTGGGAATACGTCCGAACGTCGATTTGAGTCCGAACAGCCCGGTGAATCCGGCCGGGATGCGGATGGACCCACCGCCGTCACCCCCGCTGGCGATGGGGACCACTCCTCCGGCCACGGCGGCGGCGGACCCGCCCGACGATCCGCCCGGGGTCCGCTCCGGGTTCCACGGGTTGCCGGTGGTTCCGTGGAGCTTGCTCGATGTGCAGTTGATGCCGCCGAACTCGGAGGCGGTGGTCTGCCCGGCCAGGACCGCCCCGGCCGCCCGGAGCCTGGTCACCTGGGTGGAGTCGTGGTCGGCGATCCGGTCCTTGAACACCAGCGAGGCTTCGGTGTACGGCCATCCGTCGACCGACTCGAGCTCCTTCACCCCGATGGGGACGCCGCCGAAGGGGAGGGAGACGTCGACGGTGTCGGCCACGGCACGCGCCGCATCGGCATCGACATGGCTGAAGGCGTTCAGGCCCGAGGATTCGATGGCGGCCAGCGATGCCTCGAGAGCCTCGGCGGGGCTGATGGTCCGGGCTCGGAAGGCGTCGACGAGGGAACAGGCATCTCCGAGCCACGGCTGACCGGTCACGGGACCCGACGCTACCGCCCCGCCACCGTCGGCGGGAACCGTGCGCGTCACGGCACGGTCGTGGGCATAGCGTGTGGGAATGAGCGATCGACAGCCGCACCACGGCGACGCCTCCGGAGCGGGTGGTGCAGATTCCGACGGGTCGACGGCTGGATCGGCGGGGGACAGGCCGAAGCACCCGTTCACCCTGGCCGTCGACATCGGCGGAACCGGGCTGAAGGCATCGGTTCTCGATGCCGGCGGATTGATGGTCGCCGACCGGGTGCGGGTGCCCACCTCCTACCCGCTCCCTCCGGACAAGTTGGTCTCGGATCTGACCCGACTGGTGGCACCGCTGCCGACGGCCGAACGGGCATCGGTGGGCTTTCCGGGAATGGTCCGCAACGGGAGGGTCCTCTCCGCCCCGCACTTCTCCACCAAGGGAGGGCCGGGTACCCCGGTAGACGATGAGCTGGCCGCGCTGTGGACCCGGTTCGACCTGGCCTCGGCTCTGACCGAGTGGTTCGGGCTCCCGACCAAGGTGGCCAACGACGCCGACATCCAGGGAGCCGCGGTGGTCAGCGGCGACGGGCTCGAACTGGTCATCACCCTCGGCACCGGCTTCGGGACCGGGTTGTTCTACCAGGGCCAGATGATGCCCCATCTCGAGATCGCCCATCAGCCCTTCCGGAAGGGTGAGACCTACAACGACCAGCTGGGTGAGGCGACCCGCAAGGAGATCGGCGAAGAGCGGTGGAACAAGCGGGTCCACAAGGCCATCACCAACCTGCGGGCCATGATGTTCTTCGACCATCTCTACATCGGCGGTGGCAACTCCCGCCGGGTGACCCGCCACCATCTCGACGACGACGTGACGATCATCGACAACACCGCGGGCATCCTCGGTGGCATCAAACTCTGGAGCCAGGACCATCTCACCGTGAACCGGGTCCCCGGATAGCCGGAGAGCCCGGAAGTAGCGGATAGCCGGCACCCCCGGACAGCCGGCAGCCCCCGGATCGCCGGAGCAGGGCGGTGGAGTCAGCCCTGCCAGCGCCTCCAGCGGCGCTCGACCTCCTTCAGCTCTCCCTTCCAGCCCTTGCGGGCCGCCGCCGCCTCATCCTGCTGCACGAGCACGAGGGCCTGGAGGGGGCGGGCGAGATCGGGACGGATCTTGGCCAGCGCCAGCAACCAGTCGATGGAGTACACGGCATCGTGGAGGTCCCCGAGCTTGACCTGCAGGCGCTCGGCCGCCTTGGCCGTCTTGCGGGCCTGACCGCCTTCGACCAGCGCCACGGTGTTGCACCCGTAGCGGAGGTCCTTCATCCGGATGCGCAGCATGTGCAGATTGTCGTTGCTCGGAGTCTTCCGGGCGGTGCGGGCCGCACCCCGCACGTCGTGCCAGGCCCGGTGGAGCATGCGCGGCAGCACCTCGGCGGCCGGCTTGGTCGCCTTGGCCTTGAACGCCGGTCCGTCCCACAGGACCATCATCTGCTCGGTCAGCTGGAATCGGCGGGCCCCTCCCCGCTCGGCGCTGATCGCCACCAGCGCGCCGGCCATCCGCTCGGCCACGATCGACTCGAGCTGGACGACCGTCCCCGGATCGGTGATCTCAGCGCCCTTGATCGTGATCAGATCCTGGAGGATGTGCAGGTCCCGGGCCTGGCCGAGGCAGTTCCCGTACCAGGCCAGCTCGGCCCGCAGCGAGGTGCCCCAGGTGGGGTCGAGGAGGAGCCGGAAGGTCCGCAGGTTGGATCGGATGCGACGCATGGCCACCCGGCTCTGGTGGATCCGTTCGGTCTGGGTCTCCCCCCGCTGGCTCCCGTCCAGTTCGCTGGCGGCGGATTCGGCCCACACCGGTCGAGGCGGCATCAGCACGTTGAGCGCACCCAAGGTCTGGGTCCGTTTGGTCTCGTCCACCAATTCGTTGCCCATGTCGTTCAGCAGGAAGGTCCGGGCCGAGCCGGCCAGGACACGGTGGAGCACCATGCCCGCCGAGGGACCGGCGAACTCGTCGTCGTCATCGATGCCCGGGACGCGACGGAGGTACTGCACGGCCGGTCTGGCGTCTCCGTCGTCTGCCGCTAATTCGGCGGTCATATCCGATCCCTCCTGCGTAGAGCCTACGAGTGCCGGATGGTGCTGTCACTGTATGGGTGGACCGTGTGACGAGCGTGGGGGGAGGACGTGCCGTCTACCCTGGGCTCATGCACGCCGTCACCATTGTCGGGGACGCCCTCCAGTGGCTCGGGCACCCCGACCCCGAACCCGGCCCCGGGGAGATCCTGGTCTCGGTCCGGGCTGCCGGAATCAATGCCGCCGACCTCATGCAGCGCATGGGCCTCTATCCCGCCCCTCCCGGGTACCCGCCCGACATCCCCGGAATGGAGTTGGCCGGCGAGGTGGTCGGAGTGGGACCGGGTGCCGGACGCTTCGCCCCCGGAGACCGGGTCATGTCCATCACCGGAGGAGGGGCCCAGGCCGAGCTGGTCGTCATCGCGGAGAGCACGGCCATGCCCGTCCCCGACGGCGTGCCCTGGGATCAGGCCGGCGGCTTTCCCGAGGCGTTCTGCACCGCCAATGACGCACTCTTCAGCCAAGGTCGTCTCCGTGCCGGGGAACGGGTGCTCATCTCCGGTGCCGCCGGTGGCGTGGGCGTCGCCGCGGTGCAGTTGGCCCGTGTCGCCGGAGCCTTCGTGGTGGCGTCGGTTCGTTCGGTGGCGCGTCATAGGGAGGTCCGCGATCTCGGTGCCGACGAAGTCATCGAGCCCGATCAGGTACCTGAGCACGGTCCCTACGACGTCTCGCTGGAGCTGGTGGGCGCCGGCGGTGTCGCCGCCGTGCTCCCCCTCCTGTCCACGGGCGGACGGGTGGTGGTCATCGGCGTGGGCTCCGGGGCCAAGGTCGAGCTGAACCTCCTGGCCCTGATGGGGCGGCGGGCGACCATCGGGGGATCGACCCTGCGGGCTCGGAGTGTGGAAGAGAAGGCGGTCGTGTCCCGTGCCGTCGCCGAGCAGACCGTCGCGTTGTTCGGACGGGGGGAGATCATCGTCCCGGTGGTCGACCGCTTCCCTCTGTCGCGGGCCGATGACGCCTACGAGCGGTTCGCCGCCGGCGGGAAGCTCGGCAAGATCGTGCTCGTAACCTGATCGCCGGCTCTGGGGGCCCGGACCTTGGAGGAGACCCCGACGGACGCCACCCACTGGTCGACACGCTCCATGGCCAGGGCCACGGGCATGAGCCAGTCAGCGGTCTCCCGGATCTGGCGGGCCTTTGGTTTGAAGCCGTACCTGGTCGACACTTTCAAACTCAGTCCGGACCCCCTGTTCGTGGAGAAAGTACGGGATGTGGTGGGGCTTTACATCAACCCACCCGACAGCGCCTTGGTCCTCTGTGTCGACGAGAAGACCCAGATCCAGGCCCTGGACCGCACCTCGCCGGTGCTCCCGTTGCGACCCGGCCTGCCTGAGCGTCGCACCCACGACTACGTCCGGGGTGGCACCACCAATCTCTATGCCGCCCTCGATGTGGCGTCGGGTCACGTCATCGCCGACATGACCGACCGCCATCGGGGCGTCGAGTTCCGTCGATTCTTGAACCTCATCAACCGCTCCGTGCCCGAGGATCTCGATGTCCACCTCGTCGTCGACAACGTCTCGACCCACAAGACCCCAGAGATCAAGAAGTGGCTCCTGCGCCATCCCCGATTCCATCTCCACTTCACGCCCACTTACAGCTCGTGGATGAACCTCGTCGAACGGTGGTTCGCCGAGCTCACCAACAAGTGGCTGCGCCGGGGAACCCATCGATCGACCAGAGAACTCGAATCCGCCATCGCCCAATGGATCGATCAGTGGAACGAGGAGCCAAAGCCATTTGTCTGGCACAAGAGTGCCGACGAGATCCTTGACACGCTGGCTACGTACTGCTCACGAATCTCTGACTCGGATCACTAGCGGGAGACGATGACCGACGACCCGTGTCCGAACAGCCCCTGGTTGGCGGTGATCCCCACCCGGGCCCCTTCCACCTGGCGCCCCTGTGCCTGGCCCCGCAACTGCCACACCAGTTCGCAGACCTGGGCGATGGCCTGCGCGGGGATCGCCTCCCCGAAGCACGACAACCCCCCGCTCGGATTGACCGGGACCCGACCGCCGATGGTGGTGTCGCCGTCACGCAGCAGGCGCTCGGCCTCGCCCTCCTTGCACAGGCCGATGTCCTCGTACCAGTCGAGCTCGAGCGCCGACGAGAGGTCGTAGACCTCGGCCAGATCGACATCGTCGGGAGCGATGCCGGCTTCTTCATAGGCCACCGTGGCCACCGACTGCTTGAAGGTGGGCCCGACCGAGGCGGCCGTCGACGCGGAATCGGTCGAGAAGTTGGGCATCTCGATGATGGTCTGGGGGAAGCGGGGGGTGACCGTCGACACCGCGTCGATGGTGACGAGGTCGGAGTCTCCGGCGTGACGGCGGGCGAACTCCATGCTGGAGAGGACCAGGGCGGCCCCGCCGTCGGAGGTGGCACAAATCTCCAGGAGCCTCAGTGGATCGGCCACCATCGGCGACCCGAGCACCTCTTCGGCGGTGACCTCCTTGCGGTAGCGGGCGTTGCCATTGGCCAGACCGTGTCTGGCGTTCTTCACCTTGACGGCGGCGAAGTCGGCTTCGGTCGCTCCGAACAGCTCCATCCGCCGGCGGGCGTAGAGGGCGAAGTAGGTCGGATTGGTGGCTCCCAGCAGATGGAAGCGGAGCCAGTCGGGGTCGTCCTTGCGATCGCCTCCCACGGGGGCGAAGAACCCCTTCGGAGTGGTGTCCGCCCCCACGACCAGCGCCACGTCGCACAGTCCGGCCAGTATTTGCGCCCTGGCATTGCTGATGGCCTGGGCACCCGACGCGCAGGCGGCGTAGGCCGAGGAGACCCGGGCCCCGGTCCACCCCAGCGCCTGGGCGAAGGTGGCCCCGGCGATGAAGCCGGGGTAGCCGTTCCTGATGGTGTCGGCCCCGGCGACGTACTGGATGTCCGTCCACGGGAGGCCGGCTTCACGGAGGGCGTCGCCGGCCGCGGCCAGTCCGTACTCGACGAAGTTGCGGCCCCACTTCCCCCATGGGTGCATCCCCGCCCCCAGGACGGCGATCCGCTTGTCATCAGGCACGGGACGACCCTCCTTTGCCGGATTGGGCATCGCCCGAGTCGGGGCGGGGTTGCCATTTCCACACCAGGTACTCGTGATCGTCGTCCTCGTACAAGGTGTCGAGGACCAGTTCGACCTCGGTGCCGACGTTGAGCTGATCCACCCCCACGCCGGGCACGAGCTGGCCCATCACCACCATCTGCTCGGCGGCCAGCTCGACGGCAGCCAGTGCGAAGGGGGCATAGGGATCACTCGATTCGTAGGGCTTGGGCGGCTGGTAGCAGGCGTCGGTGTACGACCAGACCTTCCCGAACCGGCTCAGCTCGGTTTCCGCGAACTCGGTTCCCTGGCACTCGGGGTTGCGGCAGAAGTAGGTCTCCTTGGGGAAGGCGAAGTTCCCACAGGTGGTGCACTTGCTTCCGAGAAGGGCGGGGGAGTGCTCGTCGAGGGTGAACCAGCCCTCGATGGCAGGCACGCGGGTCTTGATCGGGGGCATCGCCGGATTCTAACGCCCCGTCAGATATGGGTCGGAGGCCGTCCGCGGCCCGGGCCCTGCCGGTGGGTCCGGGGCCTCCGACCCGGTCCTACGACCCGGTCCTACGACCCGGTCCCGCCCGAGACCGCCACGGGCCCGGGATTCGGCGATCCGGCTGTCGTCCCACCCCAGGAGATCGCGGAGCACCTCGTCGGTGTGCTCTCCGACAGTCGGGGCGCGGGTCGGGACCGGCAGCTCCTCGCCGACGAACTTGAGTGGCGTGGGGAGCTGCTCGGCACCCAGACGTTCCCGCGAGAACCAGTGGAAGCGGTCGTTGAACTGGGGATCCTCGGCGATCGTCTTCGGCGAGTTCACCGGGCTCACCGGGAAGTTGGCGGTCACCCCGAAGTCGATCCACTCCTCGGCGGTGCGGGTGAGGAAGATGTCGCGGAGCTCGGCCCGCATCTCCAGGTTGTTGCGGGCATGATCGGCGAACTTCGAGCCGGGCCAACGCTCGAACATGTCCATGCGGTCGACCGCGGCACAGAAGTTCTTCCAGAAGGCCTGTTCCGATGCCATGAACAGCACATAGCGTCCGTCCTTGGCCTCGTAGACCTGGTAGCGCACACCTTCGATCATCCCGGCTGTGCCCGGTTCGCGTCGTTTGTAGTCGTCAGCCTTGTTCCCGGTGACCTCGGTCTCGGGCCGTTCGTAGGCCTTCCAGGTCTCGCTGCGGTACCAGTCCATGGCCGCGGCGGCGTCGGACTGGGCCACTTCGAGGAACGACCCCTCGCCGGTCGTCCTGGCCCGCAACACGGCGGCGAGGATGCCGAGGGCCCCGAAGAGAGGCCCGGCGTGGATCCCCATCGAGGCGTGTTCGGGCAGGTAGGCGAAGCCGTCCTCATTGACCTGGGGCGAGACGATCCCCGCCCACGTGTCGAAGGCCACCCCGTGCGCCGGGAGGTTCTGATAGGGCCCGGTCATCCCGTATCCCGAAATGGTGCAGAACACGATCTGGGGATTGACCTCACGCAGCTGCTCGTATCCCACCCCGCGGCGGGCGAGGCCGCCGGGCCGCATCGCCTCCACCACCACGTCCGCCGTCTCGGCCAGTGCCTTGAAGATGGCCACGTCCTCCTCCTGGCGGAGGTCCATCACGATGCTGCGCTTCCCCCGGTTGATGTGGAGGTGCATGAGGGACACGCCTTCGACGATGGGCCACGTCATCTCGCGTATGTAGTCCCCTGCTGGGGGCTCGACCTTGATGACTTCGGCCCCGAGGTCGACCAGTGGCATGGTGATGGCGGCCGGACCGAGTGCCGAGCACTCGATGATCCGAATGCCGTGGAGCGGTGCATCGGCCATGGGAGTGGAGTGTAACTGACGCTCCGTCAGAATCTCTCCGGGGAAGGGGCCTCGGGTCATCGCCGAGGAGCCGGCCAGCTCGGGTCGGCTAGAGTGGGCAACCGCTTCGGAGCGGGCTCGTCCCCAGCATCACGGCGTGAGCCGCTGGGATCCAGCCGTGAATCGGATCGGGTGAATCATTCGGCGCTCGTAGCTCAACGGACTAGAGCATCTGACTACGGATCAGAAGGTTGCAGGTTCGAATCCTGCCGAGCGCGCAAAATATCGGGGCGTTGTCCCTGGTCAGGAGCCTGAATCTGGCGGCGGCCCGAAGTAGGGATCCACCGGTGACCCTACTTCTAACCCTATTTTTGGCCCGATGGGCGCCTGGGGCGAAGGATCGTTGCGGGAGAAGCACCCCGGGGGCACTCGAGGACGCCGAGGAGCGCCGCCGTGAACTGGCCGCCCAGTTCGCCGAGCACCGGTTCATCCGCCGGGCCGCACCGTTCTTGATGTCGGGGACCTTCTCGAGCCGGTGGCTGGCCGACCGTCGGACCCGGCGGCTGACCCTCGGCCGGACCTCTGTCGATCTCCGGTGGGCCAGCGAGGAGACCTGGCGCAACCGGGTTGAGGGCCCCGTTCGGTGAGTGGGTGTTCTCGCCCGACAGCGACCATCAACGGCGCCCCACGGCCGACGCCATGGACCACTGGTTCACCGCGCTGTGGGCGGAGGCCGACCCGGTCGGGGTCAGCCTCCACCGTCTGCGGCACTCTGTGGCCACATTCCTGGTGGGCCGGGGCGAACTCCTCCGTGCCCAACGCCGGCTCGGGCATCGCGATCCGTCCACCACGCTGCCGAACTACGCCTAACGCACTGCCGCTCGAGGACCAAGAAAGTGCCGACGACATCGATGTGATGTTGAGCGCGGCCGTCGACGCCACTCTGCTGGAGCCCTAGCGGCGCGCCTCTCGGATCCAGTGTTGCGCTCCGGCCTGAATGGCGTCCCACGGGCTGCCCAGTGGCGGTGTGTAGGAAAGGTCGAGCTCGCCCATCGCCTCGACAGTCATCTCGTTGAAGATGGCGGCGGCGGCGATGTCGATGCGTTTGGCCACCTCGGCATGGCGATGCCCGAACAGCTGCAGTCCAAGGAGACGACCGCTCCGTCGGTCACCGGTGTACCGCATGCGGATCCGGTGACTGCCCGGGTAGTAGGCCTTGTGATCGTCGGCTTCGAACTCGACGGTCACTGGATCGAAGCCGGCTGCCACCGCTTCGCGATCCCGGACGCCGGTGCGGGATGCCACCATGTCGAAGATCTTGACGACCTGGGTGCCGAGCGATCCGGCAAATTCCCGCTGGCCACCGAGGGCGTTCTCGCCGGCCACCCGACCCTGCTTGTGGGCGGTGGTGCCGAGGGGCAGGTAGGTGAGACCCATGAGGCGGTGGTGGGTCACGACGCAGTCGCCGGCCGCGAAGACCCCGTCCAGGTTGGTCCGCATGGACCGGTCCACCACGATCGCTCCCCCGATCCCGAGCTCCGCCCCGGCCTCTGCCGCCAGCGACGTATCCGGTCGCACCCCCACGACCACCAGGACCACGTCGGCAAAGGTGGTGAGGGGGCCCTCCGACACGTGTTCCGCCTCGATCTGGAGACGACCGGGCGCTTCGGCCAGAGCCCTCCCGATCCGTTTCACCGTGGTGTTGGTTCTCACGCAGATGCCGTGGGAGGTCAATTCGGCCCGGACTAGGGCACCGAGACTCGGATCCACGGTCGGGAGCACCTCGGGGAGCTGCTCGAACTGGGTGACGGCCAGGCCCCGGGCGGCGAGGCCTTCGGCCATCTCGAGGCCGATGTAGCCGGCACCCACGATCACCGCACTGATCGGGTGCGTCTTCTCGAGCGTCCGCATCAGCTCGAAGGTGTCACCCATGGAGTGGAGGAGGTGGACGCCGGCGTCCGGCCCCAGCGCATCGGCACCGACGAGGCCGTCGATCGGTGGCCGGGCCGAGACGGCCCCGGTGCCCACGACGAGCTGGTCGTAGGGGATTGACTCTTCGGCTCCGGACTCATCGACCACCTGGAGGCGGTGATCGTCGACGTCGATCCTGATGGCACGGGTGTTGAGCCGGACTTGCATACCGGTCGCCTTCAGATCATCGAGGGTCCGGTGGGCCAAGTTCCGCCACTGGGGGACGTCGCCGGACACGTAGTAGGGGATCCCGCAGATGGAGAAGTTGGGATAGGCGTCGGCCACCACGACGGTGACCTCGGCGGTCGGGTCGAGTTCTCTGGCCCGCAGGGCCGCGCTGATTCCGGCGTCACTGCCACCGATGGCTACGAGGTGCATGTGGGTTGTTCCCTTCGAGGACGGCACCGGTCCGGCGCCGATCGGATGGTCAGCGGGTTTCGAGGTCGCCCTCGCCTCGGAGGTGAGGTTCGATGATGTCGGCCGCCTCGGCCCTGGTGATTCCCGGATAGAGGCCCTTGATCAAGCCGAAGGCCAGGAACCCTCCGACGATCTGGGCCGAGATGAAGTTGGGAACCGAGGAGGGAGCGATGCCGGCGAACGTGTCGGAGAACATCCGACCCACGGTGATGGCGGGATTGGCGAAGCTGGTCGAGCTGGTGAAGAAGTAGGCCGCTCCGATATAGGCCCCGACTGCCGCCGGGGCGAGGTGCGAGCGACCCGACCGGGCCAGGGCGAAGATCACCAGGATGAGGCCGATGGTGGCCACGACCTCGGACACCCAGTGTGGTCCGGAGGCCCGGTGTTTGGTCGGAGATGGAGATGGCTGCTTCGGAGAACATGACGTTGGCGAGGATCGCCCCCCCGATGCACCCGGCGACCTGGAAGGGCAGGTAGGCGGCGGCGTCCCGCCACTTGAGGCCACCGAATCCGGCATCGACGAAGGAGACCACCGGGTTGAAGTGGGCACCGGAGATCGGTCCGAACATCAAGATGATGGCGAACAGTCCGGCGGCCGTCGCCGCGGCGTTCTCGAACAGCTGGAGCCCGATGTTGCCGGGGGAGAGGGTCTGGGCGGCGATCCCCGATCCGATGACGACGGCCGCGAGCAGGCCGCTTCCGAGGAACTCGGCCAGCAGCCGACGCCACAGGACGGTGTCTCTCACCGCCGACCCCGTCTCCTCAGCCGATCAGCAGCAGCTGGACGGGGCTCGGGTTCCAACCACGCCGACCGGGATGCCGGAGACGGCCTCGGGGATGCAGCAGCCACCGTCGCCGGCCATTCTGGACTCGACCGGGGCATCGGCCAGCACGGTGTAGACCTCCCAAGGGGCGCCGTCAGGATCGTTCACCCACACCTTGTCCTGGACGGCGAAGCAACAGGTCGTCTGTTCCTCGGTCACCGTGTCGAGTCCATCGTCGCTCAGCCGTCCGGTGGCGGCCGCCACCTCGTCGGGGCTCCCGACCTCGACGCCCAGGTGGTTGAGCGCTCCGACGACTCCACTGCCCCGGGCCTCCGTGTCCTCCATCAGCACCAGCTTGAGCGGGGGATCGGCGATGGCGAAGTTGGCGTAGCCCGGGCGGAGCTTGGCCGGTTCGGTGCCGAACAGCTTCGAGTAGAAGGCGATGGCCTCGTCGAGGTCGGAGACGTTCAGAGCCAGTTGCACACGGGACATGGGGTCCTCCTATAATATTGAGGTCGGTCGATGCATTGAGTATGGCGAATACATCGATCAATGTCAATGGAAGAGGTGAATCATGGCCACCAAGATCGCCGTCATCGATGTCGAGGCACCGAGCCACTGCTGTCCGTCGGTCCTCGCCGCACCGCTGGATGTCGAGGACGCCGCAGAGCTGGCCAGTGGGTTCACTGCCCTGTCCGATCCGGTCCGGTTGCGGGTGCTCAGCATGCTGGCTGCGGCACCCGACGGTGAGGTGTGCGTGTGCGATTTCGTCGATCCGCTGGGCAAGAGCCAGCCGACCATCTCACACCATCTCAAGATCCTGACCGAGGCCGGATTGGTCCACGGTGACCGCAGGGGAAAGTGGGTGTGGTACTCACTCAACCGAGATCGCCTCGCTCAACTGCGAGCCACGATCGATACCTGATCACGGGCGCCGGTCATCGCCGAGCGCGGTTGGCAATTCACTCAGGGATGATGCGGCGACGGTTGCTTGACTCACCGACTCACCGACTCACCGACTCATTGACTCACCGACTCACCATTGGTGTCATTCGATTCAGCGGGCGGCGTGCCAGCGTCTCAGCGATGCCCGACCAGATACACTCGACCACGCCGAACGGCCAGGTGCCCGAGATAAATCCGTAAGCGCTGGACAAGAGGCAACCGAATGCAAAGAGCAGGACGAAATTCCGGCCTCGTAGCTTGAGCGCGTACACCACCATCATGAACGTGACGGCGCACACTCCATAGATGGTGGCCAGGCAGTGCTCACCCCACCAGTCAAGCGCGTCGGGCCGTCGTGTCTTGGTGATCAATCCGTGAATGACGCGTGTGCTTCGCGGATGGCGTAAAACAGCAGGACATAACCGGCCAGGGGATCCGCCCACCACCAACCCAATAGGGCGTTGAGCACCAGACCCACCAAGACCGCTGTCGCAAGGACGCCATCGATGAGAGTGATCCGGCCTTCAGCCTGGAGTACCGGGTTCCCCAGTTCTGGTCCGGTTGAAGCCTTGCCCGTCGCCAGAGCGAACATCACCAGCGCCGTGATGCCAGTCCAGGAAATGCCGAGCGAACTGTGGTGGGGGCGAAAGCCAATGATGAGCACGACGGTGCTCTGGACCGCCAGATACACGGCAAGAGCGATGAAGGCGCCTCCGATGATCCGCATGGCCCGACGTTGCCGGGCGTGGGCGCCATCGGCGAGTTCCCAAAGAACGACGGTGGACGCGCCGATCTCGATCAGGCTGTCCAGGCCGAAGCCGGCGAGAGCGACCGATCGTGCCTCCACAGCGGCGAAGGCGAGCACGACGACGCCGACGACATTCCATCCCAGAGTCATCCCCTCCAGCTGACGACCTCGACGGAGGAGGTGGCAGTTCTCCTTCCGATTCAGCTCGCCGACCACTCGAACAGTGTCGCAGAGGTCAGAACGTCGGACCCGGGCTGCCCCTGGTGCTGGCTCATCCCCACTAAATCTAGGTTGCCCTCATGTCGGGTGTGATCCTGGTTGCATTCGCAGTGGGACTCGACAACTTCTCCGTGGGCCTGGGCATCGGCTGTCCGGGACCGACCGGTGTCTCCGTCTCCGCATTGCCATGCAATCAGTATTGCGGCGCGATCCTGACCTCGACGATCCTCGCTTCGTTCACCGAGCTGAAGACCGCAGTCTCGATGGCGGTCACGATCGCCGTATTCGCTCTACGACGACCACGTGGCCAGCCTCCTGGGTGAAGCGGTCTTCCACGCCGAACACCTGCGCCTTGGCACACCCTACCGAGTGATCGAACAGACTGCATGATTCCCTCGGTGCGCCGCTAACCACCGGACCCGCTGGAGGGTGGCCAGGCATCGAGGAGTAGGGCGGTGTGGATACGGGGCGAGCCCAACAAGCGGCCGTCCCTCACCTCCATCCGCGACGGTCAGCTCAACGGGGCGGATGCCGGCGACGTGTTGGTAGTCGACACACCACTCGCTTTCATCGTGTTCATCATCTCACCGCAGGATGCAGTGGTGAGCCAGCCCGCTCCCGACCCGACAGGAACCTTCTAGCCTCGGTCGGGCGCCGGCACTGAGATCATCGCCGTGTCGTCGTCTCCGTCGCCCGCCGACGCCTCCGCAGCCGCTCGGTGGCCTTCGTCGGCCACCTCGTCACCGGCACCCCCGGCGACCCCACCCCCTTCAACCGCACCGCCATTGCCCGTGGCCCCGTCCGCGGCTGGACCGGTCTGGGTGCGGGTTGCGTCCGGCTGCGTGGTGGCCACGAACGCTGTCGTCCGGAGGGGGATCTCCTTGATGAGCCAGCTGAGAACGAAGCCCAGGACGACGAAGGGCACCGCGACCAGAAAGGCTCTCTCGACGGAGTGGCTGAAGGCACTGATGACAAAGGCGCGCTGAGCCGTGGGTAGGTGGTCGATCTGGGCCGGATTGGCCGTCAGGTTCGAGCCGCTGACCAACTTGAGCTCGGCCGCGGTGGCGTGCAGCTTGAGTTGGGAGATCAACTCGGTTGGCGAACACGGCACCGAGGATGGCGACGCCGAAGGCCCCACCGATGGTCCGGAAGAACGTCGAGGTCGCCGTGGCCACGCCCAGCTGGGAGTACGGCACCGAGTTCTGCACGGCCACGACCAGGACCTGCATGACCAGGCCGATGCCCAGTCCGGTGACGAACATGAAGATGGCCACCTCCCCGTACGGGGTGTGGGGACCGAGCCGGGTGAGCAAGAGCAGGCCGACGGCCAGGACGGCGGTGCCCACGATGGGGAACACCTTGTAGCGCCCGGTGCTGGTGACCAGCCGACCGCTCACGATGAAGGTGAGCAGCATCCCGCCGATCATCGGCAGGAGCTCGAGACCCGAGAGGGTGGGCGAGGCTCCGTGGACGATCTGGAGGTAGAGGGGCAGGTAGATGATGGCCCCGAACATGGAGAAGCCGATGATGAACCCGACTGCGGAGGTCGCCGTGAAGGTCCGGTTCTTGAACAGCCAGAGCGGGATGATGGGCTCGGCGACCCTGGTCTCGATCCAGCAGAAGATGCCCAGCGTCACCAGGGCGACCAGCCCGAGGCCGATGATCTCGGGCGGAGCCCCAGGCGTACTCGGAACCGGCCCAGGTGGTGAGCAAGATGATGCAGGTGACGCCGACCGAGAGGAAGGCCGTCCCGGCCCAGTCGATCTTGTGGGGTACCCGCTTGACCGGGATGTGCAGCACGGCGGCCACAACGAACAGGGCCACGATACCGAGCGGCACGTTGATGTAGAAGATCCAGCGCCAGGACAGGTGCTCGGTGAACAATCCGCCGAGCAGGGGGCCGGCAACGTTGGTGACGCCGAAGACGACACCGAAGTAGCCCATGTACCGCCCCCGCTGCCGGGCCGGGACGACATCGCCCATGATGGCCTGGGCCCCGACCATCAGCCCGCCGGCCCCGATGCCCTGGATGGCCCGGAAGGCGATGAGCTCGACCATGGACTGGGACAGGCCCGGACAGCATGGAGCCGGCCAGGAAGATCACGATGGCCAGCTGGAAGAGGCTCTTGCGCCCGTAGAGGTCGCCCGAGCTTTCCCCACAGTGGGGTGGAGATGCAGGTGGCGAGCAGGTAGGCCGTCACCACCCACGACAGGTGATTCAGCCCGTGGAGATCGCCGGCGATGGTGGGGAGCGCCGTGGCCACGATGGTCTGGTCGAGAGCGGCCAGGGCCATGCCCAGCATGAGGGCGCCCAGGATCACCAGGATCCGTGCGGTGCTCGGCGGCGGCGGCTTCCTCGGCGCCGGCCGCCTCCTCGACGGGACGTTCATCGACAGCAGTGGTCGAAGACTCAGACACGGGCGCTCCTCCAGGTCGCGATTCGAGATCGTCGGCGAACCGGCCGAGAAGATCGGCCAAGGTGGACAGGTCGTCGTCGTCCCAACCCTCCAGGAGCTGGTCGAGCCAGGCCCGGCGGGCCCGCCGCACCCGATCGAGCGTCCGCCGTCCGGCCGGGGTGAGGCGGATCCTCGTGGCCCGGCGATCCTCAGGGTCGGTCTGACGGACGACCATCTGTTCGCGCTCGAGCTGTTGGACCTTGCGGGTCACCGTCGGGGCGTCGACCCCGAGCAACTCGGCCAAGTCGGTGATCCGGAGCGAGTCGCCCCCGGCTGAGAGCTTGTGGAGCAGGGCGGCGCCAGCCCGGTCAAGGCGGACGCCGGCCGACCGCAGCAGCCGCTCATGCAGGCGGACCTGGGTGATCGGACCGGGCCACGTTCTGCAGCGCCTCCTCGAACCGATCGACGTGGCCGGCCGCCGGGCCCGGCGCCACTCCCGGGGAGATAGTTGCTTTCGACATACAAATACGATAGCGGCTGCCCGGGGTCGACGGAAGAGCCACTGACATCTCCCGACCGCCCGGACCTCCACACGCCGGACCCCTGCCGCTGGGTGCCCTCGACAGGAACGCTCCCGGGGCCGCCGGAATCTCCGGTCAGCGCATGGCTCGACCGGCTCGCCTCGACCGGACCGGTCAGCCGAACGGTTGGAGGGAGCTGCCGACGGCCCAGGTGCTGAAGTACTGGCTGTTGGCCCCGTAGGCCATGCCGATGGCTACCTTGGCCCCTTCGACCTGGTGCTCGCCGGCCGCGCCCCGGACCTGGTTGGCGGCCTCGGCGAAGCGGAGCAGGCCCGAGGCCCCGATCGGATTGCTCGACAGGACGCCACCCGATGCATTGATGGGGAGTGAGCCACCGAGTTCGGTCGTCCCGTCGTCGACCAGCTTCCATCCGTCCCCCTCGTTGGCCAGACCGAATGCCTCCAGCCAGATGGGTTCGTGCCACGAGAAGGGGACGTACAGCTCGGCCGTGTCGATCTGGCGGCGAGGATCGGTGATCCCGGCCTGCTCGTACACGTCCGCCGCGCATTGGAGGGCGGCGACCGGCCGAACCGGGTCGCGGCGAGGGAAGCTCGGCGGTTCGGATCGGGACGAGGCACCGAGCACCCAGGCCGGAGGCCGGCCATCGGCCGCCGCTGCCTTTCCACCTTCTTCGTCGGTGATGACGACTGCACAGGCGCCGTCCGAGGAGGGGCAGGACTCGAGGAAGCGGATCGGCTCCCACATCATCGGCGATGCCTTCACCTTCTCGATGGAGATGTCCTCGATCCGCAGGTGGGCGTACGGGTTCTTCAACGCGTTCAGGCGGTCCTTCACCGCCACCTTCCATCCGATGTGCTCGGGGGCCCCGCTGCGGTGGATGTAGGCGCGGATGAACGGGGCGAAGGCACCGCCGGCGCCGAGCGACGCGCCCCGGCCGCTTCCGAGGGCGAACTGGGCGTTGCCCTCGGACTGCTTCTCGAACGCGACGGCCAGCACGGTACGGTGCTTGCCCACCTGGACGTGCGAGGCGGCCACGATGGCGGTCGTTCCGCCCACCGAACCGGCCGTGTGCACCCGGAACATCGGCTTGCCCACGGCACCGAGAGCGTCCGAGAGGTACAGCTCGGGCTTCATCACCCCCTCGAAGAGGTCCGGCGCTTTCCCGAGGACCACCGCGTCGATGTCGGCCATGGTCATCCGGGCGTCGTCCAGGGCCCGGAAGACCGCCTCGCGAACGAGCCCCCCGAAGGAGACATCGAGGCGACGCGATTTGTGGTGCGTCTGCCCGACCCCGACGACCGCACAGGCCCGAGCGCTCACGGCGAGTCCTCCACGATGCAGATGAGGTTCTGCTGGAGACACGGCCCCGATGTCGAGTGGGCGAGCGCCCGGTGGCCGCCGCCCATCACGTAATCGGCGGCGTGCCCGATCCGGCACAGCCCGGTGGCCATGATCGGGTTGGCCCGCAACGGCCCGCCCGACGGGTTGACCGACACGGTCTCGTCGAAACCGAGAACCTTGCTGAGCAGCAGCTCCTCGTGGGTGAACGCAGCCTGCAGCTCGGCCACTTCGATCGGGCCGTCGGCGAGGCCGGCTGCCGCGGCCGCCAGCCTGGTGGACGGGGAGTCGTCCAACGCCCGGAACGAAGGGTTGTGGCACTCGGTGCGGTGGTCGAAGCCGGTGATGTAGGCCGGTCGGTCGACCAGCCGTCGGGCCCTGTCCCCGGTGGCCAGCACCATGGCGGCCGCCCCATCGGTGATGGGGGGCACATCGTGGCGGCGGAGGGGTTGGCGGATGTAGTCCTCGGCCAACAGGGAGTCCACATCCCCTTCCCCCGTGACCGCACCGCCACCTCGGCCATCGAGTGCTCATCGGCGATGCCGGCAGCGATCACGGCCCGGGCCTGGATGGCGGCGAAGGTCAGCGGGTCGGCACCGAGGGGAGCCAGGAAGTAGGGATCCATCTCCATCGGGTAGATGAGCATCGGATCGCCGGTGGAGGATCGACCCGAACCGGTGACGACGGCAATCTCGATGTCGCCTTCCTGCAGGCGCAGCCAGGCCTCGTACAGGGCCCAGGCACCGTCCATCTCGACGTGGGAGTCACGCTTGGGTGGCCACGCCCCGATGGCATCGAGGTTCGAGACGAAGGAGAACGCCTGACCGGTGATGTAGTCGCAACTCCCGAGGCAGGTGAAGTCGATGTCGGCCCGGGTGAGCTCGAGCGGTTCGAGGGCGGCGGTGATCGCGTCCATCAACAGCTGTGTCTCCGACTTGTCGGTGCGGCGAACCATCGGCGTGCGGGCCCACCCCACGACGGCGATGTCACCGCCTCGCCCTTTCGGGTCCCGGTCGGCCATCAGAAGATCCGGTTCACCAGGTCGGGGTCGTCGACGTCGGGCTCGCCGCTCGGGATCCAGCCGATGAGCGCCCCCCAGGCTCCGCCCATGCCGCCTCCCTCGTCGATCTCCTCGGCCGGGGAGGCCCAGACGGCCGCCACCCGGCGGCCCACCCGCACCTCGTCGGCCGGAAGGTCGATCACCGCCGCGTAGGGGACGATGACATCGGTGCCGTCCAGGAGCACGAAGGCCCGCACAAAGGGCTCGGTCTCGGTCTGGCCCGGATACTGCACCGGGGTCACGATGGAGTAGTTGGTAATGGTGCCCTTCTGGGGCAGCTCGACCTCGGAGTCCGGTCCGAGCTCGAGCGCGTCGATGGGGCAGTAGCCCCGGCCCCCGGCGTACACCCGTTGGCAGGTCGGGCAGCGGAGCCCGATCAGTCGGTGGTCCTTCGATGCCTCCACCGCCCGGTCGGTCGCATCGGGGACAGGGTTCCGGTAGGTGATGGAGGCCAGGTAGTCCATCCGCTCGACGGGCTCGTCAGCCGGCCCGGTGTCGTCCCCTTCGGTTTCGGGTGTCTCACCCGGCACGAAGCAGACGATGTCGTCGATCCGGCCCACCCGGGTACCACGCCAGCGGGGCGCCACCCGGGCGCCCTCGACCATCGCCCCGGGCGATCCGGCGTCTACGGCGTGGAGGAGCGGGGTGGTGGCCCCGTCCATGCGGATCATGGCGAAAGCGAAGGGGTGGGCCAGGGGATGCTGCTCGGAGGGAACGGACACCCAGGTCCACGAGTCGACGGTCCCGGCCGGACCCACCTCGACGAAATCGTGCCCGAGCTCGGCACCGGTGGCCGGGTCCCACTCCATGGGCGGGACGAGGACCGCGTCCCCGTTCCGGATGCCGAGGATCCGCTTCTCGGTGAGAGCCGTCATGAAGGCGCCGACCACCGGGCCGAGGGACCGCTTATAGGGGAACGTGATGGTACTGGCGACGAAACGGGTCATCGGGGGGGGCGAGCCCCGACCGCGGCCGTCCCCACCGGATGTCGCCGCCCCGCCTGTCTCGCTCCTGAATTCACCATGGCCGGTCTCTTCCTCGCCTGTCGTTCCGATTGATGTTCTACCAAGCGGCGGGCCCCTCGGGAAAGCCGAAGGCTCCGGGCCGATTCTCCGGACCGTCGGGAGACGGCCTGAAGCCCGCATCATCGGGGCCGATCCCTGCAACTATCGACGAGGCGGTTGGGCCACACCGTTCAGACCCGACGGCCCACCGGCACCGCGTCGGTCGGTCGACATCCTCCGTGCTCTCTGGAGCGACCCTGGTACGATCGTGGCCGGCGATGGGACTCCGCCTTGGTGGCCGTGCCACCTCAACCGCCCTCCGGGCTGATGGTTCCTCCACATACACGTTGCGGAGGTGTCAATGACGGAGCCCACCGATTCTCACCCGGAGATCCCAGTCGATCCCGATGAGTTGGACCTGGTGGAGGACGGTCGCCCGGTTCCGGCGCACACGCAGCCGCTGCTTCTGTGTCTCGTCGCGCTCGGCGGTGGTCTCGGAACCGCGACCCGGTACGCGGTCTCGCTGGCCCTGCCGACCACGACCGGCCACTGGCCGGTGGGAACGTTCGTGGTCAACATGGCCGGATCCTTCGTGCTGGGCGGTCTTCTCGAGGGCCTGGCCCGACTCGGACCGGACTCCGGCTGGCGGCTGCGGGCTCGTCTCCTGATCGGAGCCGGCTTCTGCGGCGGGCTGACGACGTTCAGCACGGTCGCCGTCGAATCCGATCTGCTGGTGCGGAGCCACGATTCCGGTCTGGCTATGGCCTATGCCGCCGGGAGCCTGGCCGGCGGGCTCGTGGTCACCGCCCTCGGGATCGCCGCCGCTGCCGGCCACCATCTCCGGCGCACCCGGCAGGTCGGATCATGACCGGGTTGTGGATCTCGTTGGCCGGTGCCGTCGGCGCGGTATGCCGACTGATGATCGACGGGGTGATCCGCCGACGGGTCGGATCAGGATTTCCCTGGTCGACCTTCGTCATCAACGTGAGCGGCTCGCTGCTTCTCGGGGTGGTGACCGGCCTGATCCTCTTCCACCATGATCCTCCGGATCTCAAGCTCATCATCGGCGCCGGCTTCTGCGGCGGCTACACGACGTTCAGCACGGCCAGCTTCGAGTCCGTCCGCCTCCTCCAGCGGCGACTGTACGGTGCGGCCTTGGCCAACGCCGTGGGCACCATGGTCGTCACCATGGCGGCGGCGGCGGTGGGACTGGCCGCCGTGAGGCCCTGAGTCGAAGGTCAGTTGGACGATTCGGGTGCGGCGGGCTCGAGGGAGCCACTGGGAAGATCACCGTCGACGATGTCCCGGGCGACATTCGAAAGCAGCCGATGGTGGCTCCGGGAATACCGGCGCAGTTGCGCGAATGCGGTCTCCATGTCGATCCCGGCCGACTGCGAGATCACGCCTTTTGCCTGCTCGATGACGATTCTGCTGTTGAGGGCGCGGGTCAGTTGTTGGTTGACCATGTGGATCTCGCGGTCGGCCCGGTGCTGCAAGATGGCAATCGTGGCCACGTCGGCCAGTGCCCGCGCGGCAAGGACGTCGTCCGGTGCGAGCAGGCTGCTCTGGACGCGGAACAGATTGAGGGCACCGATGACCGAGCCCCGCAAGCGCATCGGGATCGCGTAGGCCGAGCCAAAGCCGGCACCCAGCATGACCGGGACAAAGCGGGGCCAGCGATCGCTCATCGTGGCCACGCCGGCCGCGCTTACCGATTCGCCGGTCCGGAGGCAGTCCAGACACGGACCCTCGGCCGCCTGGAGCTCGAAGAGCTCGAGGAGTCGTGTCGCTTCGTTGGAGGAGGCAACCACCCGGAGGTCACCGTCAGCTGCTGCCAACATGAGACCCGAGGCAGAGACGTCGAGCGCCTCCACGCATCGGTCGGACAGCAGCGTCAGCAGCTCCACGACGTCGAAATCGTCGACCATGGTGTCGGCGAGCTCGACCAGACTTCGGATGAGGATCTGGTTCCTGGACATCGCGGCTCCCGCTGCAGCCTTCCTCAGCCGTACCCACTCGATCCGGGTCTAACCCCACCGTCGAGGGCTCGGAAGGTGCCCGCCCGACAGTAGCTCGGCCGGAGCAGCCGGGCGGGCGCCGTCAACCGTCCAGACGCTGCCGCACCTGTTCGAACACCCCAGGGCCTACGATCGCCTCGAGCTCCTCGGCCATCGTCTCGACCACCGGTTGCTCGCCCACATAGGCCCGGGCCCCCTCGGTGCAGCACCACGCCATGGTCTCCCCCTCGGGCCCCCAGTCCCGTCTCGTCCACCCCCGGACGGTGGCCACCTCGGTCCCGTCGGCTCCCGGCTCCCAGTCCACCCTGATGGGCAGTTGCCAGCAGACCGAGGGCTTGAAGTCGATGGGGGATTCGCCCGAATCCAGGGCGGCCAGGTGGAGAGCACAGCCGGCCCCGCCGGGGAAGCCGGCCCTGTTGAGAAAGATGCATGCTCCGTCCACCACCCGGGTGTTCCGTCGGGTGGGGAATCCGAATATCCCGCCGGAGGCCGCGGCATCGTGGTATTCGAAGCGTGACGGGTCCAGCGTGGCAGCCAGGGCGGCAATCCGACGGGCCTCCTCGTCACCGTCGATCTCGGCCCCCATCGAGCAGCAGCCGTGACCGAGCTCGGGCGCCGGCTCGGCCAGGATGCCCAGGCAGCCGCGGCCCCAGATGCAGGTCCAATTCGAGGTCAGAAAGGCGGTGTCGAAGCGCCACGTCGTGTCGCCGTCCCCGACCTCGATCATCGTGGGATCCACGGTTGCCCATGGTAGTGGTGCGACGGTCGAGGCCGGCGAGGACGCGGAGTCACTCCGAGTGGAACACGCCCTCGGCCAGCACGTGCGGGGCCACGATGCCGCATGGGACTCGGCAACCCGGACAGAAGTCGAATGCCCGGGCGTTGTCGATCTGGAATTCCTGGTTGATCACGGACAACGTGTCCCGGTCGGGCCGGCATCCGCCGGCCAGCGCGCTCCACAGGGGGGCGAGGAACCGCTGCCGGCGGGCCCATCGAGGGTCATCGGACACCACGTGTTCGTAGAAGCGCACCACCGCCCCCTGGTTGAGGACCTTCTTCACCTGGCGCAGAACGACCCCCGGATCGGCCACACTGCAGAGCACCAGCGAGAAGACGGCAGCGTCGAATGTCCCGGCGACCACCTCGGAGACCGCTTCGGCCCGGCCTCCGACCACGGTGACACGGGGGGCCGCGTCCGACGAGGCCAGCAGGGCCCGACGGCGGAGATACGGTTCCGGTTCGACGCCGACGATTTCGGTGACCGTCGGGGGGTAGTAGGCGAAGTTCAGGCCGTTCCCACATCCGACTTCGAGAACCCGACCCGACAATCCGGCAACCAGTTCCCGTCGATCGGTCTCCTGGAGTCGGGCCTCGCCGACCGACCTCCGGGCATAGATCCGGGCGAAGATCGGGTGGCTCACGGGACCCTCGGAGACGATCCCCACATGTCGGGCACCTACGAGCTCCGGGAGCGATCGACCGACGCGCCGAAGCTCGGCCACATGCGTACGTAGTCCACCGACATGATGAGCGGGTCAGGGGTCGAGGCGTCCTCCGGACCGGAGTCGGGCCCGGCCCCCTCCCCTGTCATCGTGTAATTCATCCGGATAGCCATCTTCACCCCCCGGTAGAACGCGGCATCCCTCCCTTTTCGGCGGGCGATCCGCTCACGATCGAGGTAGAAGGTGAGCGCATCCTCCTGCCAGTCCAAACCATAGGTGTGCCATTCCGAGGTGTCATGGTCGCCCCGGTAGAAGCCGTTGACGCTCCCGTTGAAGCCGGGGACGGGCGTGCCGCCGGACTGCAACTGGTGGAGGGAGCTGAACCAGGGGGTGCCGTGCGCCGGGCCGAAGATCTCGAGCAGGTCGATCTCGGCCGCAGCCCGATCGTCGGCGTTGCCGGCGAAGGCGGAGAAGAACCACAGCGCGGGCCACATGCCGTGACCGGCCCGGGGGAAGCACGCCCGGAATTCGAAATAGCCGTAGGTGAACGTCCTCACACGGTGATTCGAGATGAGGGTCCCTCCCCAACGTCGTCCCGGGGTCGATCCGTTGAACGCTCTCACCGCGGTCCGCTCGCCCTCGGTGTACCTCCGGCACGAGATCGTCAGCGCCGAGTTGTCCGTGGCCGGATTCCCCCTGCTGTCGGCAGCCGGGCCCACGGAGAAGGGGTTCATCACGCCCACCGACCCCCCGAAATCCTGGTTGGGGTTGGCGTTCCATGTCAGTTTGGAGCCCGGGTCGGGCTCACCGACCATTCCCCCGGCCAGGTACGGCTCGGTGGCGTACCAGGTGCCTTCCGGATCCGACCGGGTCACCAGGCTGA
Source organism: uncultured Acidimicrobiaceae bacterium (assembly GCA_963812885.1). GTDB lineage: Bacteria > Actinomycetota > Acidimicrobiia > Acidimicrobiales > RAAP-2 > Bog-756. The sequence goes on from CAWEWZ010000006.1 coordinate 28,273, forward strand.
GCACCCCGAACTCGTCGGACCACAGAGGGGGCGCGGTCAGAGGTGCGGTCGACGGCGCGCCGCCCGGCCGACGAGAGCGTCGGGCCCGTTTCAGCATCCCGGTGTCATCGACGCCCGGCAGGCCGTCAGCGGGTCCGGCGGGGCAGGAGACGCGAGGCGATGGCGATCAGGGTGCCGATGGTGATCACCCGCATCAACATCCATCCGAAATTGTCAAACCCCCGAAGGGTGAACAGGTTTTCGAAAAAGCTGGCGATGTGTTGCATCCGGCTTTCCTAGTCCCACTCGAATTCGGTGCGCCTCAACAACTTGATCAGGGCATGCCAGTAGATGACAGCCTTCATATTGTCGTACATCCACAAGATCAAGATCGTGGTTGCCGTCAGACTCGCTTTCCACTCGCGGAGCCGAAGCGTGGCGATGAACTGCTCGATGGCGGAGAGGGGCAGGAGCAGGAGGATCCACATGCTGAACTGCAACCCCGAATGAAGCGCGAAGACCGAGATCGTCCACAGCGTGATCATGAGGGGCGTGGCCAGCGACATGGCATAGGTGTACACCTGGACCAGGTACAGCCTCCAGGTGGTCTTCCCGAGGCCGTAGAGGCGCAGAGTCTCGAGGGTTCCCCGCTGCCAGCGGAGGCGCTGGCTCCAGAGCATCGACACGGTGGGCATCACGTCGGTGTGTGAGATGCACTGCTTGGTCGACAGTGGCTTGTAGCCGATTGTCTTCAACGCCAGCGTGATCTCGAAGTCCTCGGTCAGCGACACCGACAGATAGGCCTCCGGCTTCTCCGTCCGACCGGGGACAGCCTTGCCCCGCTCACGGAGCAGGTGCCGGAGCGCCCCCATCGTGAAGAGCGCGGCCGTTCCCGACAGGCACGACACCCGGGCCTTTCGCCTGGCCACCCGGCGCCGTTCGTGGGCGTACTCGATGCGCTGCATCATCGGCAGGAACCCGGGCTTCTTCTTGCCGATGTAGGCGGCGGACACCGCGCCCACCTGCGGGCTCGGAGACGAGGACCTTGCACGCTTCCTCCACGAAGCGCTCGTCCAGAATCGAGTCGGCATCCATCACCAGGACCATGTCCTCGTCGGAGAGCGTGGCGTAGAGCGGCTCGAGGGCCTGGTTCAGCGCTCCCGCCTTCTTCTGCTTGTTGTTCTTCGACCGGAAGACGTCGCACTCGAGAGCTTCGACGATCTCCTCGGTGCGGTCGGTGCAGTTGTCGCAGACGACGATGATGCGGTCCACTGGCCTGGTCTGCCGGTACAGGGACTCGAGGGTCTCTTCGATCGCCTCTTCCTCGTTGTGCGCCGGGACCAGCACGATCACCTGACTCGTCGGCCGGACGTCGGGGGTCGGCTCGGCCTCGACCGTCTCCACAATTCCGGGCGCGACAGCCTCTTCCGGCGGGGCCTCCAACAGGGAGCCGGGCCGCTTGCTGACCATGGTCAAGACAGCCACCCTCGCTTCCAGCCCTGGGCCGAGTCCGCCGAAGTCTCGATCCGCCAATCACGCTCGAGGGTGGTGTCGTCATTGGAGAAGTAGACGACTGCGTCGAGACGGGGGTACGCGGTGGACCGGAACATGTCGTAGAACCAGCCACCCTTGGTCACGCCGGGAGGGTCACCGACCACTGCCTCGGTGCAGCCCGTCTCGCACAGCCAGATTGGCATCTTCGGGTCGAGGGCGGCCACACCGGCATAGCCGTTGGCGCACATCTCGTCGAAGGTCCGCCATCCACCGGCTCCTTCGGTGACACCTCCGACCGACCAGTTGTAGGAGTCGAAACCGAGGATGTCCACATACTTCGACCCGGGCCAGTAGTCGGCGAGGTGGTTGCCGGCGATGTTGGGAGAGTCGACCTCGGTGGGGCACCAGACGAACTTCACATTGTCGGCGTGGACGGCCCGGAAGATCCCGACGATCCGATGCCAGGCGAGGACGAATTCCGGTGCCGTCGGTCCCCCCGGTGCCGCTGCCGAGTAGCTGTTCCAGTTGCCGTTCATCTCCGCGGCAAACCGGATGTAGACGACGTCGCCGTAGGACTTGGCCGCTCGGGCGTACTCGGCGACGTAGCCGTCATAGGTCGCTTTGAGAATTTGGGTGATGTCGGCGCCGGAGGGGTTCCACGAGATCATCAGGTTCCGGGTCGGCACGTTGGGATTGAGCGCCGCTCCGAAGGGGGCGCCCCAGGCGAAGAAGTAGTGGATGATGTCGAAGCGCTTCCCGAGCGTGCTCTCGAAGGTGGAGAGTGTCGCCGGAGGCACCGGATTCGCCTGGATCCCGGTCTGGTGGACGTAACAGCCGATCTTCGCCCGGTCGACCAGTGCTCGCGGCCCCGTGGTGGTGGTCGGGTCGGAATCCTTGGTGGCCCCCGCCGTCGCCGACGGGGAGGAAGAACTGCACGCGGAAACGCCGGCCACCAGCGCGGCACTGCTGGTGCCGAGGAGGAACTGACGACGGGATACATTCATGGAGCGTGCCTCTTGTGGATCGAGCTACACGAGGGCGGCATGCTCGGTGTTCAAAAACGTCTCAAGTCGTTGGTGGATAAGGGCATGGTCGTCGACCAGGGGATCGTGCCGGCGCCCGAAGTGGTGAATCCTCCTCACCTGCTCGGGATCGGCCTGCTCCATCGAGTGCAGCAGGAGGGCCACCGACGCCTTGTGGAGAAGGCCGGCCATGACCCGGTCGTTCATCTTCTTCGCTTCGCAGGCTTCGGTGATCTCATAGAGGGCCTGGTCGACCGCCTCCGAGCGGCCGTCGATCATCTCGAAGTGGTCGACGAGGTCGCCCAGCACGGGTGTGGGGGTGGTCCGCCTCGCCTCGATGCAGTTCACCAGGGGGCTGACGTCACCGGCCGACATCGGGTCGTAGGTCCCGGGGTAGGCCGATGCCTCGTAGCCCGGCGGATAGCCGGTGAAGATGATCGGGGACTGGGAGTCGGGGTTGTCGGCCAGGTAGTCGAGCGTCAGGTCGAGGAGGGCAACGGGCGGCCACCCGAGGTCCCGGAGGGCCACCACCTTGGGTCGGCCCCGTTCCGAGACCAAGCCGGCCGTCATGAGCAGCTGGTAGCACTCCAGCGCGGACTGGACAGGGAGCTGGACGAATGGGGAATGGAGGCGGATCGGCTCGTCGTCGGCGATCCACCTGAGGATGTTCTGGCCGACGATGCTGTTGTCCACGACATGGGTGAAGCGGGTACAGGAGACGTTCATGTCGTACTGCTTGGCCATCAGCTCCGACTGGTACTCGACCAGCTTCTTGGTGGCGGCGTAGGTGTCACCGGTGAACAGGCGAACGGCTTTCCCGGTGCTGGCCACGATCACCGTGCCGACGCCGGCCTCGCCCGCCGTTTCGAGGACGATCTGCGATCCGGCCACATTGGTGGAGACGGTTTCGGCGATGCGCCGTTCGGCCAGTGCGGGGTTGCGCTGGGCCGCGAGGTGGATGACCAGGTCGGGCTGGAAGTCCTCCATGATCTTGGTCATCTGCTTGAAGCTGCGCACGTCGCCGATCAGATAGGTGACCTCGTCCAGGGCGCGCTCAGGGACCGGAGGCCGTCGGGTCACCGACACGAACCTGGTACCGGGAAGTTCCGCCACCAGATGGCTGAGCACGACGTGGCCGACGCAGCCGGTGCCCCCGGTGACCAGGACCCGTTCCCACCGGGGGAGGAGGTCGCAGCTGTAGCCGGTGATGCCCCGGAGACGGGTTCCCTCGAAGCGGTGCTTCTCCATCTGCGGGTTGTCGCGGTAGTTGACCATCTCGCGGGTGAGCAGCTTGAGCTGTTCGAGCCCGCGCTCGGGAGCGAGACTGAGAATCTGCTCGACAAGATCAGCTTTCGTAGTCATACGCCGCCTTCCACCTCCTGCGTGGGCCGCGCTCGTGAGTCGCTGTTCGGCTGGGACGGACTCGGAACGGTCGACAGCGTTGCCCGCCGATGCCGGCGTGGGACCTGAAGGTCGGAGGTACCGTTCGCTACGCCAGATGACCGGCGGAGACAGTCGGGGATCCGCCCCGGGCAGGGGCACGCATGCGTCGGCGTGCGACGACAAGGAGACGTTCGAAACGCCACCAATGGTCCCCTCCATATTTCCGCCTCTTTTCTGCTGCGCCACGGATACAGATATTCTTCTAGTCGCATGATCCGTGGCTCGCAACTGCTGCCACGGAGAGTGCATGATGTATTGACGATGAGCGATATTGTCCGTGTTTTCCAGGGAATTGCGGGGTCCGGACCGGCCTGTCCCTGACGTCAGGGTCAGGTCGGGCGGTCTTGGCGGAGGGGCCGAGAATCCGGTTCGACCCGCGGTGTCGGAGGGATGGTCGCGGGAGCGTCGGACCGGCGGGACCGTCGGCGGGCTCTGAGCCGCAGACGGGCAGGTCAAGGTGGTCAGGTGACGAGTCGGGGCGGCTGATGGATCCGGGACGAATGACCTGAGATCTCCCCGGTCGCCGCGTCCCCGGTCTCGGCGGGTCCCGATCGGGTCGACCAAATCCTTGCCCCCGGGTGATGCCCGTCCGGAGCCGAGGGGACCGGGCGTGTCCGAACCGAATTGTGATTCGCGGAGATCTAACTAAATGGCGGTGGCCGACATTCGCTCTTTGGCGCCGCCGACGCAATATGGTTCACGAACGGCAGCGGTATTGTGAATGTTGGCGCCCACGGATTGCGGTAGTCCATTGGTTCCCGTGGCCTGCCGGATCACCCGGTCCCTAAATGCTCGAGCCGGGCGGGAGCACAGTGGCCCACGAGTGACCAGCAAGCCGCTGGTAGTGGAGGATCTGATGCCGGAGATCGGATCCCGAGTCCGGCGATCTCACACACCTCAAATTCAGACGGTCCATACGACTGAAATATGCCGAGTCGGTGCGTTGACCACCGTGTCCCGCCGGCTTCCTGTTCACCGGGGCGGTCGTCCCGCCACGTCGCCGCCCATCACCTTCGGCGACGGTCCTGGCCGATGGCCGTGTGGGACAAAGAGCGGACGAGCTCACTGAGCATTGACCGGCGCAGCCTCGGCCCGGAGTCATCCGGGCCGAAGATTCCGGGTCGTCTGCCTCCCCGGCTGCCGGCTAGGAGGTCAGGAAGCGGTACGAGCTGACCAGCGTGGCGTCCGCCGATTCGGGCCCCTCGACGACCCGGTCCCCGATGTGACTCTGGAAGACATCGAAGGCAGCCGATTCGAACAGCGGATTCACCCCACCCTCGATCTCGGCGACGTGAAGAAAGCTGACGCCGTCGGCGAGCCGGAAGGTCGCGTACCGGAGGCCGCTCCGGTTTCTCGACGGCGAGCTCGGCGAACACATCACGGATCAGGCGTTCGTTCTCATCAGCGAGCTCCGGCTTCACCCGGTAGCGGATCACCTTGGTGACTGTCATGGGGTCATCTCCTTGTCGGTGGGTCCTTGCTGGACAGCTCGGGGCGGGCTCGGCCCAGCCCTTCGCTCCTTCTCTCTCCTGCGATCAGGTCGGGTCTGTCGGGTACGTCGAGATCGGTCCGTCGAGGCGGGTTGACGACGGCGACCCCGTGGTCACGAGCCCGGTCTCGCCCGCATCCGGTTGTTGCGGGATTCGTGGGTCAGCTCGGCCAGGCCGAGCTCTTCGAGCAGCGGTGGCAGGTACATCCCGAACCGGCCCCGGTAACCGCTGCGGAGCCCGTACCACCCCCCGACCGGATTGTCCGGCGATCGGCCCCACGCCTCGACGGTCCCCGGAGCAGCTGGCTTCTTCTCGTCGGCGGCACCAAGGGGAACCCAGTCGCCCTGTTCGGCCAGCCAGGCGTGCAGGTCGTCGATGGCCCGGAGCTGGTACTTCAGCGTCGTGGAGCCGACCTGGCACACCAGGGTGGGTGGATCGGCCTCCGCATCCCGGTAGACGGTGTACTCCGAGCTTCCGGGTGGAGTCCTCAGAACCCACGGGTCGTTCTTGGTGCCTGAACCCATCAGCGGTCTCCTCTCGCCACGGCCTCGAGATAGTGGGGGAGCGAGCGCCTTCCAGCCGGCCTGGTTCTGGTCGCGCCATTGCTGACCTGCGGTTCCGAGGCGTTCCCAGCCCCGGTGTTCGATCTCGATCCGGGTGGCGGTCGCACCCTGGGGGACGAATCGGATCTCGACCTCGGTGGCGTCGGTACGGTCGCGACCGAGATGCCAGAGGTAGGAGAGCTGGGTGGGAGGGCGCCAGACGGTCACTTCGCCCCAGTCGTGCTCGATCGCCATCGGCGGATCGTTCATAGATCCGACCCCCGACCTCGCTTTGCAGGACGATGAGCTCGGCGTGGCCCGGACACGGTGTGGTCGGGTGGCCACCAGCGTGCCGATCCCCGATGTCCAGACGTCGAACGCGTGCTCGGCCGAGCAGGCGACATCGAAGGACATCCGTAGAGGGGGCGGTCATCGGTTCGGTGCCGTTCGGTGTTCTCGGCCAGCAGCCGAAACCGGACGGCGGCGTCCCCCCAGACGCCCTCGAGGTAGTTCCGGACGGCCAGCAGGCCCTGCTCCTGCAGGTGGTAGATCCGGTTGGTGCCCTGTGCGTGCTCGGCCACCAGCCCGGCGTCCTTCAAGAGGCGGAGGTGGCGGGAGACGGCGGGTCGGCTGATGGGCATGGCCGCGGCGATCTCCCGGACCGGCTTGTCGCCGCTGCTGAGCAGGCGCAGGATCTCGCGCCGGTTCGGGTCGCCGAGCGCCCGAAGGGGTCACCGGCGGCCGCGCCTGCACCGGTCATCCGTTCGAGCCGGTGGCCGAACCGGACCGCCGATTGCGCGCCATCGGACCGGTACTGGCTACCACACAGGAGTTACCGTAACACAATGGTTACCGTAACACAGCGGTTACCGACATGGAACGACCGGATCCGATCGGGTCAGCCGGCAGCCAGGCCGGGCGGGAAGCCCCCCTTGCTGATCGGACCCCAGCGATCGGGCACCAGGCGTATCAACACCTTGCCCTGGTCGATCATGGCCTGGCGGTATTCGTCCCAGTCGGGGTGTTCCCCACTGATCGAACGGAAGTAGGCCACCAGCCCGTCCAGCGCCTCGGGGACGTCGACCACCGTGGTCGACCCCGACACCTGGACCCATTCGCCGGCGAACGCGTCGGACAGCACACAGACGGAACCACGGGGGCGGGCCCGCAGGTTGGTGACCTTGGCCCGATCGCGGGTAGCTGGCCACCAGAATCGACCCGTCGACGTCAACGCCCATGGTCACCGGTGACATCTGTGGGCTGCCGTCCTCTCGCTCGGTGCTGAGGACGGCGGGGTGCCGTGGGCGGATGAACTCGTCGAGTCCGGCCCGATCGACCGGGGTGTTCGTGGCGACGGGGCGGGCCAACGGTGCCGGACCCGCCCTCAGCGGCTGGATGGAGCCGGGCCCACCAGGTCGGCAGGCACCCCGTCCTGGTAGTGGACACGGCGGTGTCGGACGGCGGGCACCCGGGTCCCGCCCAACCATGCCCCGGTGAGGTTGAGCGGATCGGCCCCGGCTACCACCACCTCGTCGCCGCGCCCGGGGTCGCCCCGGACCTGGCCGAGGAGCGCGACCGCCTCGGGCGACGCGTACTGCTCGCCGGAAATGCCGGCGACGAACCGTCCGCCCAGGGTCTGCGCCGCGGGCCTCGAGCCGGCGCAGGGCCCGCACGACGTCCCGCCACGGGATGCGGTAGGACTCGTGGGCCCAGAGCTCCCAGGCGACGACGCCCCACCGGGCCAGGAGCTGCCAGGCCACGGCCTCGGCCAACTCCTCGGCCGGCGGGCCGGCTCTGACGGCCGGTGTCGGTGCCATCGGCCTCCGGGAGGAGCGACCAGCGACCCTCGCCGACCCCGCGTCCCCACCGAGCTCCGTTGGCGGCCCAGTGCGGCACGTCGGGCGGCGCCGCGACCGGCGCCCGACCGTTGGCGGTGCCGGGCCGAGAGCAGCGAGCGAACGGCCGAGAACGCATCGGCGGTGACGATCCCGCGGGCCACCAGGTCCCAGAGGCCCTCGTCGACCTCGGCGTCCAGGCGTCCTGCGGCCGTGCGCCAGCTCGGAGCGGAAGCAGGCACCCCGGCGTCGGAGCGCGGCCAGGAGGTCGGCCGAGGCCCCGGCGGCCGGCTCGATCGGAGCCCGGTCGGCCCGCACCGCGGACAGCATCCAGGCCAGGTCCTGACGGGCCACGATGGCCAGTGGCGTGGCCGGCGACGGCGTCGACGAGCCCCGGCGACCCGCGGACGGTCGCAGGCCGTCGACGACCGGGGTCTGCCCCGAACCGGGATCCCGTCCGGGCCGGAGGTCCCGCGTTCGGGCCGCGGGGTGAGCCGGGCCCAGGCCACCTCGCCGGCCAGGCAGAGCTCGTCGAGCCAGCGGGGGTCGTAGCCGGCGACCCGGGCCGGAAGCACGTGGCGCTCCCACTCGCCGGCCGCCACCTCGAGGCCCTGGAGCTGCTCGATGACGGCCAGCAGTCCCGATCGGCCTTCGGCCTGGGTTCCGGCGGCGACATGCTGCCAGCAGGCGAGGAATCGCACGAAGTCGGAGAGGCTGACCGGCTCGACCCGATGGCGGCGCCGGCTCCGGCTGGCGGCGTGCAGGCGGACCAGCAGATGGCGCGCGCACCAACGGCCGTCGGGCAGCTCGATGGCCGAGCCCGCGGCCTCCAGCCGGGCCAGGCCGGTGCGAGCCCTGGCCTCGGTCACCGGTGCGCCGAGGATCGAACCGCCCGGGAGCGGGGCCTCGGCCACCAGTTGCTCGACCGTCACCGGGCCCGAGAGTCTCGAGATGCCCGCCGACGCACTCGGCCAGCGCGTCGTCGGCGGCCATCATCGGGTCGGTCAACGAGCCGATGACGGCCTCGCCCATGGCCAGGCGCTCGGTGGCGACCCATGAGCCTCCGCCTGAGGGCGGCCCGACCGTCCATCCGGAGCTGATCGAACCACTGCTGCCAGGCCGCCACCGGTCGGCACAGCACCAGTGACAGCAGGAGGTCGTGCAGTTCGTCGGGGTCGCGCGGCCTGGGCTGGATCTGGTCGAGCACCTCGGCCACCGACCGCGGGCTCGAGCGGGCCGAGCTCGGATGCCGCCACCGGGAGCCCGTTGGAGTCCGATCGGTCCGAGACCGCGACCGACGGGGACCGCCCGCGTGCGGCGCTCCTCCAGCGGGGCGCCGTCGAGGAAGGTGAACGGTCGCCCGGTCAGGATGCCGTGAGCGAGGGGAGAGGGCTCCGAGGACTCGACGAGGTGGACGCCGACCCGACCGGCTTCGATGTCGGCGAGCAGCCCGACCAGCCCGACGGCGTCGAGCGGCTCGGTCAGGCAATCGGCGACCGACTGGCGGACGAGCACATGGTCGGGGACGGGGACCGGCCCGGGGGCGGCGTTCTCCTGGCAGGCGGCCAGGGCCGGCCAGGCCGCGGCCAGCAGGTCGTCGGCCTCCATCCGTTGGATGTGGATCGGTCGCCGCTTGCCCCCGCGGGAACGGGGCACCACCAGGGCGCGGGTCAGGTTCCACCGCCAGCGGGCCGCCAGCATCGGGTGGAGGAGGATGGCCTGGGTCAGCACGTCGGTCGCCGTGCCGCTCGGCAACATCTTGGGGACCTGGGCCAGCGGGAAGCTGTGCTGGGGCCCGAGGGAGAGCACGACGGTGTCGTCGTCCGCGGCCGCCTGGAGCTCGAAGTCGAAGGAGACGCAGAACCGCTTGCGGAGGGCCAGGCCGAGCGCCCGGTTGATCCGACCGCCATAGGGGGCGTGCACGATGAGCTGGGTGCCCTCGCTCTCGTCGAAGACCCGTTCGATGACGATGCGTTCCCTGGTGGGGAGGGCCCCGAGGGCGGCGAGCCCGGCGCCCAGGTAGGCGACCACCTGATCGGCCACCTCCTCCGACACGCCCGCTTTCTCCCGGACCAGGGCTCTCGCCCCTTCGCCGTCGCCCTCGGCCAACAGCGGTTCGAGCTCGGCCCGGAGCGCGCCCACCTCATCGGAGAGCTCGGCGGTGCGTGCCGGTGCCTCGCCCAGCCAGAAGGGGATGGTCGGCGGGAGGTCGCCGGCGTCGTGGACGCGCACCGTACCCGTCTCCACCTTGACCACGCGCCACGAGTGGGTGCCCAACAGGAAGATGTCGCCGGCGGTGGCCTCGACGGCGAAGTCCTCGTGCACGGATCCCACGGTGATGCCGTCGGGGTCGAGCACCACCCGGTAGTCACCCGTTTCGGGGATGGCACCGCCACTGGTCAACGCGGCCAGCCGTGCCCCGCGCCGGGCCCGGAGGCGGCCGTTGACGGCGTCGTGATGGAGATGCGCACCTCGCCGGCCGCGTCCGGTCTGGATCCCCCAGGACACCAGATCGACCACCTCGTCGAAACCCTCCCGCGAGAGTCCGGCGTAGGGCGCGGCCCGCCTGACCAGGTCGTAGAGAGGTCCCACCTCCCATTCGTCGGCGGCCGCGACTTCGGCGATGAGTTGCTGGGCCAGTACGTCGAGCGGGGCCACCGGGGGCTCGAGCACGTCGAGGTGCCCGGCCCGGACCCCGGCGAGCAGCGCGGTGCATTCGACCAGCTCATCGCGGGTGAGCGGAAAGAGCCGTCCCGCCGGGGTGCCCTCGAGCTGGTGGTTGGCCCGTCCCACCCGCTGGAGGAAGGTGCCGATGGCCCGGGGCGATCCGATCTGGCAGACCAATTCGACGGGGCCGACGTCGATGCCCAGCTCGAGCGAGGCGGTGGCCACCAGGGCCCGGAGGTCCCCGGCCCGGAGGCGCTGCTCGACGATACGCCGGCGGGCGCTCGACAGGCTGCCGTGGTGGGCGGCGACCTGGAGCGCGGCATCGATCGGGTCGGAAGTGGGCCGGGCCCCGTCGGGACCCCGTCAGGCGCCCCGACGGGGGCAGCGTGAGTGGACCCGGCAACAGCACCTGACCCGGTCACAGCCGTGGACCCGGCAACAGACCCCGCAGATTCGGCGGGCTCGTCGGCCTCCTCCGGTGCTCCGAGTCGGATGGCGAGCTGGTGGGCCACCCGCTCGGCCATCTTGCGGGTGTTGACGAAGATGAGGGTGGTGCGGTGCTCGAGCACATGCGCGGCGATCCGGTCGAGCACGTCGGAGAGCTGCGCGCCACTGGTCACCGCTTCGAGCTCGGTCTGGGGGAGCTCGATGTCCACGTCGAGGTCCCGCTGGTGCCCGCAGTCGACGACGGCCGTCGAGTCCCGGGACGGGCCCGTTCCCGAAAGGAGGTCCGCCACCACCTCGAGCGGCCGCTGGGTGGCCGACAGCCCGATGCGCTGCAACCTGTTCCCCTGAGCCGAGACGAGCTGGCTGAGCCGCTCGAGGGAGAGCGCCAGATGCGCGCCGCGCTTGTCCCGGGCCAGGGTGTGCACCTCGTCGACGATCACCGTGTGGACACCTTGGAGCATGGCCCTGGAGGACGCCGCCGTGAGGAGGAGGTAGAGGGACTCCGGCGTGGTGACCAACAGGTCGGGCGGGTTCCGGCGCATGGCCGCCCGGGCCGCCGTCGGTGTGTCGCCGGTGCGCACGGCCACCGACAGGTCCGGTGCCGTGAGCCCGAGGCGGGCCGCTTCTTCGGCGATGCCCGCCAGCGGGAGCTGCAGGTTCTCGTGCACGTCGACGGCCAGGGCCCGGAGCGGCGAGACGTAGACCACGCCGGGGCCGCTTCGGGAGGCGGGGGCCGGCGCCCCCTCGGCGTGAGCCCGGTAGGCGGCGTCGATGGCCACCAGAAAGCCGGTCAGGGTCTTGCCGGTCCCCGTCGGCGAGGCCACGAGCACGTCGCGTCCGGAGATGATCTCTGGCCACGCCCGACGCTGGGGTTCGGTCGGTCCCGACGGGAAGCGTCGGAGGAACCAGCTGGCCACGGCGGGGTGGAACGTGCCCAGGATCGAGTCTCCGGGTAGATCGTCGAGCTCCGTCGGGTGGTCGGACCCGTCCCCGGAGGCGGTGGGCGGAGACGGCGGTGGGTCGGTCGGTGTTCCGGGCGCGACGGAGCCGGCCACGAGGGGCTCGGGATCGGCCCTGTCGGTTCGGAGGGGGGCGGTCACGTCTCCATCCCACACTACGGGTGTGCCGGCGCCGCCGAAGCCCCGACCACCCGGGATCCCTCGCGCCCTCAGCCCGGTCGTTGGTCCTTCGTCGCCTCGAACGGGGCGTCTCGCTCGCGGACCGCCTCCTTGAGGCCGATCTCGCCGGCCCGGGTGGTGAAGGCCCTGGCCTCCGGGGTGCGGTGGGCGATGGCGTCGTTGAGCGCCGCGAAACGCTGGAGTTGGGATCGACCCATGAGCTCGACCCCCTCGTTGATCACCCGCTTGTTGGCGGTGAGCAGGTCCCGGCCGACCAGGGCGATCCGGGCCGCCAGCGACAGCGTCCGATCGTCGAGCTCGCTGGCCGGTACCGCCTCCAACACCAGCCCGATCGAGGCGGCCTCGGCGCCACTCACGGTGTCGCCGGTGAACAGCAGTCGCTTGGTCCACTGGGGGCCCAGGTGGTAGAGCCACATGTTGGTGGGCGGTACCCCCATCGACCGGACCGGGGGGAAGCCGAGGCGGGCGTCCTCGGCGGCGATGACGATGTCGCAGTGCAGGGCGAGGTCGGTCCCGCCGGCCAGGCAGTTGCCGTGGACCTGGGCGATGACCGGGATGCGGCAGTTCCAGATCCGGGCCCATCCGTCGCCCAGTCGGGCCATGGCGGCCACGTCCCCCTCGATGCCGGGCCGGGTCTCCTCGTCCCCCGGCTCGATGTCGTCGGGCAGGATCCCGTACCCCGAGGAGAACGAGGGTCCCGAGCCGCGGATCACCACCGACCGGACGCCGGGGTCGCCTTCGGCCGACGCCACCGCCTCCAGGATCTCGCCGGATGCAACGGGGTGTGAGCGGGTTGTGCCGCGTCGGCCGGTTGAGGGTCAGTCGGCACACCGCGCCGATACGTTCGGTGACCACCGCCGGGTCCGGACTGCTCATGGAAGGAGCCCGGACGTCGGTGCCGTGCCATCGGACGCCGCCACCAGCACCCGCTTCATGACCTTGCCGGCGGCGTTGCGGGGCAGGAGGGGAACAACGTGCAGTGTCCGGGGCACCTTGTAGGCGGCCAGTCGCTCGAGCAGGAACTGGCGCAGGCCGGCGGCGGTCGTGTCGGAGCCGTTCCGCATCACGACCCAGGCTTCCACATCTTCCCCGAGGACATCGTGGGGGACACCGGCGACCGCGGCGTCGACCACGTCCGGGTGGGCGAAGAGCGCTTCTTCGACCTCGCCCGGCGCGATGTTGTTGCCGCCCCGGATGATCAGGTCCTTGGTGCGCCCGGTGATCCACAGGAAGCCGTCGTCGTCGAGGTAGCCGAGGTCGCCGCTGAACATCCAGCCGCCCCGCCAGGTGAGCCGGGTCGCCTCGGCTTCCTTGTAATAGGCCCGCTCGGGCCCCGACCCCCGGGCCGTGATCTCGCCGGTCTGTCCACGCGGTACCTCGGCCCCGTCGCCGTCGACGATCCTGACCTCGATCCCCGGAAGAGGCTTCCCGGCCGACCCCAGGTGGGCGCCCCGGTCGCCGGATGGCGAGCGGGTGACCGCGCCGAATTCGGTGAGGCCGTAGCCGACGAGTATCTCGGCCCCGGAAAGCTGCTGGCCGAGGCGCAGGAGGGTGGCGCGGGCGATTGGGGCTCCCCCGATGGTGACCGCAGCCAGGCTGGAGAGGTCGGACGAGGCGAAACCGGGGTGGGCCACGATGAGCTGCGCCATGGCCGGCACGATGAACGCCGCCACCGGACGACGATCCTCGATCATGGCCAGCCAGGCACCCGGGTCGAAGTGGGGCAGGTACCACCCGCTCAGGCCGCCGGCCATCGGACCGTAGACGAGCAGGACCCCGCTGGTCGTCGAGAACGGGGAGGAGGTCACGAATCCGAGTCCGTTCCAGTCCGGCAGGGGCATGGTCCGGGGTGACCCGTAGCGGACGACGACCGCTTTGGGGGAGCCGGTCGTTCCCGAGGTGTACATGAGGTCCATGACGTCCTCCGGATCGGTCGCCGCCGGACCTCCGGCGGGCTCCGAATCGTCCGGGTCGAACAGCGACTCCCACCCGGCGGCCCCATCGCAGTCGTCGGTCGTGGCCACCAACCGGACGCCCCCCATGTCCGCCGCCAGCTCGGGCCACGGGGTGCCCCCGCCGGTGGCGGAACTGGCCAGGATGGCGGCGGGGTCGGCGTGGGCGAGGATCGACCGCAGCTCCGGTCCGGCCAGCCGGGCATTGAGGGGCACGGCGACGGCACCGGCGCGGTGCACGGCGGTGTAGGCGGTGAGCCACGGGAACGGCTCGTCGGCGCTGATGCAGATGACCACCCGGTCCCCCCGCTCGAGGCCGCGGTCGGCGAGCCCGCGGGCCAGGCGGTTGGCGTCGGCGTCCCAGGTGGCGAAGGTCAGGTCGCTCCCGTCGGCCAGGTTGTGCCAGGCCACCGCCGCCGGGTGGCCGGCCGCCATGGCACCGATCTCATCGGGTCCGGTCAGTACGGCTCACAACCTTCGAGGATGCGACGGGGATTGTCGACCATCATGGTGGCGATGTCCTGCTCACTGATCCCCGAGGTCAGCATCCGGGGAAGGACGTCCTCGGGGATGTAGGTCCATCGCCACTCCTTCCACGCCGAGGCCATCGAGGGCGGGAACCAGTCGACATGGCACATGGCGTCGTGGGAGAGGACGATCCGGTCGGCATGGCCCCGATCGCACAGCACTTTCACCGCTTCGATGCGCTCGGCCAGCGAGAACATGGCGATGCCGAAGTGATCGAAGCCCAGGTACGACCCGTTGGCGAGGATCGCTTCGTGATAGGCGGTGTCGAGGGTCCCTCCCGAATGGCCGATCACCACCTGGCTGAGGTCGACACCCTCCTCGGCCAGGATCCGTTGCTGCTCGAGCACCCCACGGCTCCGGGGGTGTGGGGGTGTGGGTGGTGATCGGTGTCCCGGTCTGGCGGTGGGCCTGGGCCACCGCCCGCAGCACCCGCTCGACCCCGGGGGTGATGCCGGCCCTGTCGGTTGCGCACTTGAGGATCCCGGCCCGGACGCCGGTGTCGCCGATGCCTTCCCGGATCTCGCGGACGAACAGCTCGGTCATCGGTTCCGGTCCCCCGAGGATGGTGCCCGGACCTCGGAAGTGGAAGTACATCGGGACCTCGTTGTAGGTGTAGACGCCGGTGGCGGCGATGATGTTGATGGCCGGCACCAGCCGCGCCACCGACTGGATGCGGGGGATGAATCGTCCGAGCCCGATGACGGTCAGGTCGACGATGGTGTCGACCCCGCTGTCCTTCAACTCCTGGAGTCGCCGGACCGCGGTGGCCTGCACCTCCTGCTCGTCCCACTCCGCCGATGTCTTCTCGATCTCAGGACTGAGGACGAACACGTGCTCGTGCATGAGCGTGGAACCGAGCCGGTCACTCCCGATCGGGCCCAGGACGGTGTTGATCTCCGTCATTCGTCGATCTCCGTCATGCCCGTGATCCCCCATGTGCCTGACCGACGATCACCTCGACGGGCGGCCGGATGATGGGATCGTACCGCCTCCTGTGTGGGCAAGCCCGGGGCCGGGGCGATCGCCGACGGAGGTCCTCCCGATGGCCACATCCGCCCGCCTCCGGTGCGCCGCCCGTGCACGGCGGGCCGGCGTCGGACAAGATGCAACCCATGCGTGAGCACCGCTATTCGTTCGAGATGCCCCACTCCGCGGCCAGGATCTGGGCGCTGTTCCAGGATTACGACCGGTGGACGGACTACGCCCCCATGGTCCGGCGGGTCGAGGTGATCTATCCCGGTGACGCGGACCACAACGGCCGCCTGCGCCGGGTGATCTTCAAGATGCCGTTCGGCCGCGAGGGAACGGCCCTCGAGTTGGTGACCGAGGTGGAGCCCGAGCGGGGGTACACCTACACGATGATCTCGAACAGCCCGGGGAACGACCAGATCGGGCACGTCAGGCTCGAGCCGCTCACCGCCAACCGCACCCTCTTCCGGTTCGACGAGACCTACAACCTCACCTCCTGGCCGTGGCGGCTGTTCGAGGGACCCATCTACCGGTTCATCAACAAGAACAACGAGGACAGCATGCGCCGGGCCAGTCAGTGGTTGAGCGACCACCCCGACTACCGGGCGGACCTGGTCGCCTCGTAACCAATCGTCGGCGCGGGTCTCAGTCCACCGGCAGATACGCGGGACCGGGACCGAGGGCCGAGGCAAGATCACCGGGATTGGACAGCGAGCAGGTGCGCAGTGACAGGCAGCCGCACCCGATGCAGCTCGACAGACCTCCCCGCAGGGCCTCGAGCAGGGCGATGCGCTGATCGAGCCGGTCGCGCCACCCGCGGGTGAGACGCTCCCAGTCCTGCTTGTTCGGGGCCCGGTCGACCGGGAGGTCGGCCAGGGCGGTCACAATCTCGTCGAGGCTCAATCCGACCCGCTGGGCGATGCGGATACAAGCGATCCGCCGAAGGACGTCCCGCCGGAACCGTCGCTGACCGCTCGACGTGCGCTCGGCCTGGATGAGCCCTTGCCGATCGTAGAAGCGGATGGCCGAGGCAGCCATGCCACTGCGCTCCGCTACCTCCCCGATGGACAGCAACTCCTGCATGTCTGGCCCACCTTTCACTGACGGATCCCTCGGAATGACTCATCCGAACAAATCTTCGACAATCTCCTTGACTTAAACATTACTTTAACCCTTACCGTAATCGGAGGTGCCATCACTGGCGCCATGAGAGGGAGGGTACGCATGCCGGTCGCCATCATCACCGGAGCTTCACGAGGGTTCGGACGGGCCGTCGCCACCGATCTGGCCAAGGACGGCTGGAAGCTGGTCATCGACGGGCGCCGGCCCGGGCCCCTCGGGCAGACGGAAGAGAGCCTGGCCACGTTGGGTGGCGCGGTGCGCGCCGTCGTCGGCGATGTGACCGACGCCGACCACCGTGCCGCTCTGGTTGCCGCGGCCGCCGACCTCGGGGGTCTGGACCTCCTGGTCAACAACGCCAGCGAATTGGGTCCGAGCCCCTTGCCGAACCTCGATCGGTTTCCGCTCGATGCCCTGAGGCAGGTCTACGAGGTGAACGTCATCGCCCCGCTCGGCCTGGTCCAGCTGGCCCTGGTCCACCTGAGGCGATCCCGCGGCACCGTGGTCTCGGTGTCTTCGGATGCCGCCGTCGAGGCCTATGAGGGATGGGGTGGGTACGGATCGTCCAAGGCCGCCCTCGACCAGCTGCACCGCGTCCTGGCGGTGGAGGAGCCGACGTTGCTCGTGTACCAGTTCGACCCTGGCGACATGCGCACCGAGATGCACCAGGCCGCCTTCCCCGGCGAGGACATCTCGGACCGGCCCGAACCCGAGTCGGTGGTGCCGGCCTTGCGGCGGCTCCTCGAGTCGGGAGTGCCCAGCGGACGGTACCGGGCCGCAGACTGGAGACCGTCATGAGCCCGACCGTGGCCGTCCCGACCCGGCTGACCTACGACCTGCCGTCGGCGCTGGAGGCGTCGGAGCCGCCCGAGGCCCGGGGGCTGACCCGCGACGCAGTCCGGATGCTGGTCGCCACCAGGCACGACGGATCGCTGGTGTCGAGCACGTTCAATTTCCTTCCCAAGTTTCTCGACGCCGGCGATGTCGTGGTCGTGAACACCTCCGGTACCATCCCGGCCGCCGTCGATGTGGTCGCCGATGACGGCACCGAACTCGTGGTCCACCTCTCCACCCGGCTCGACGATGACCGGTGGGTGGTGGAGCCCCGCCGACTGATCGGTCGGTCGACCGAGCGGTGGGACGGACCGCTCCCCTCGACCCATCTCCACGGGTCCGGCGGCGCCACCATCGCCATCGACGAGCCGTACGACGACCGGGGCCGGTTGTGGGTGGCGCGACTCCACTTCGGTCAGAGGCCACTGAGCTGGCTGGCGGTCCACGGGCGTCCCATCCGGTACGGGTACGTACCCCATCCCTGGCCCATCGAGATGTACCAGAACGTCTACGCCACCGAGCCCGGGAGCGCGGAGATGCCCAGCGCCGGGCGGCCGTTCACGCCCGAGGTGATCACCAGGCTGGTGGCCAAGGGCGTCGCCGTCACCCCGTTGGTCCTCCATACCGGCGTGGCCTCCCTCGAACAGGACGAGCTCCCCTATCCGGAACGGGTCCGGCGTTCCCCGGTGGACGGCCGAGCGGGTCAACGCCGCCCACCGGACGGGCCATCGGGTGGTCGCCGTGGGGACCACGGTCGTGCGCGCCCTCGAGACCTCGGTGGCCGCTGATGGATCGGCCCATGCCTACGACGGCTGGACCGAACTGGTCGTGTCCCCGGAGCGACCTGTCCGGATCGTCGACGGTCTGCTCACCGGTTGGCACGAACCGGCCTCGTCCCATCTGTTGATGCTCGAGGCCATCGCCGGCCCGGACCTCCTTCGGGACTCCTACCGCGCCGCGCTGGCCGAGGGGTACCGCTGGCACGAGTTCGGGGATGTCCATCTGATCCTGCCCTGACGGTGATGGTGGCCCGGGCAGCTGATTGACGGGTCCGGGAGGGGACCATACGATGCTGCCGGTCCGTGGGCAGATCGGTGCAGTAGGAGGCCTGGAGGTGGGGACGGGTTCCAGACGCGTGATCGGGAGCGAGTGGGACGAGCCCAGGACGCGTGAGGTGAGCCGTGCCGTCGAGGCCGACGATCCGTCGACGGGGCCGATCCGGTGAGTGCCCTGTTCGACGCCAGTCGGGAGCACTACCCGATGTCCGGCCTGGACGAGTTCATGAT
Organism: uncultured Acidimicrobiaceae bacterium; assembly: GCA_963812885.1. Lineage (GTDB taxonomy): Bacteria > Actinomycetota > Acidimicrobiia > Acidimicrobiales > RAAP-2 > Bog-756. The sequence goes on from CAWEWZ010000006.1 coordinate 47,019, forward strand.
CCACAACCACCCCCATCCCGTCCGGGTCATGTGGACCTCGGACCTCCAGGCCTACGAGCGGATGTGGTTCACCTGTCAGGACAGGACGGGTGACCTGCTCGTAGTCACCGGGATGGGCATCTACCCGAACCTCGGGACCGCCGAGGCCTTCGCCATCGTCAACGTCCGAGGCCGGCACACCACGGTCAGGGCCCACCGCAAACTCGGCCTGAACCGGATGGACATGTCCGCCGGACCCCTCCGCTTCGACCTGGTCGAGCCGTTCCGCGAGTGGCGGATCCGGCTGGACGAGAATCCGTTCGGCGTCGGATTCGACCTCTCGTGGACCGACACCAAGCGTCCCGTGTACCGGCTGCTCGGCGGGGGAACGTTCGCCGGCACCCGGCCGTTCGCCGGTGTGGCCGGCTACGACGGGTTCGGTCGGCAGTCGGGCTGGGTCGACGCCTTCGGTGAGCGGTTCGAGATCGGGCCCGACGTCTATCGCGGCACCCGGGACCACCACTGGGGCACCCGCGACGGCGTGGGCGGCCCCGCCCTGTGGAGCGGCTTCCAACACCCGCATTCGGGGGAGTGGGTCGAGTTCGACGACTTCGGGGTCTGGGGGGACCACATCCTGTACAACCTCGGCGACGAGCGACGGGGAAGCGAGACCCTTCGTGGGCGGCGCCACCGCCTCCGGTTCGAGCCCGATACCCATCTGCTGCTGTCCGGGGAGGTCGACCTCGTCTTCTCCAGCGGGGAGGAGAAGACGATGGTCTTCGAGCGGCTGGGCAACCAGATCGCCTTCTTGCGCTGCGGGATGTACGGGGGCCCGAACGGCGGAACCCCGGACGGGAATATCTGGCACGGGATGGATGTGGGTGACGGGGTGGTCACCGGGGAGACCTACGATGCCAACGACCCCGCCGTGCGGATGCGGATCTGCGGGCTCGATCAGCACCACGGCCGGTTCGAGTGCGATGGCGAGGTCACCTATGGAATCATCGAGCCCTACGACACCCTCTGCTACGACATGGCCTCCAGCGGTTTGGGAGGGTTCTCGCTCCTCGAGTGAGGCTCGAGCCGTGAGCAACGGATACGGCCGGTGACCGGTCCGGTGGTCACCGACCCCGGCATCAGGCTCACCGAGCCCGGGTTCTTCCTCCGACCCGACTACTTCGAGCTGCTCGCATACCTTCGCCGGCGCGATCCGGTCCATCGCACGGCCGACGGGTTGTTGGCGGTCAGCCGCTACGAGGACATCCGCGCCATCAGCCGTGATCCCGTCCGGTTCGTGTCTGGCCGCGGGGTCCTGATCAACGATCCCCTGCGCGACCCGGCCGGAAGCGGGAGGAACACGTGGTCGATCCTCCACCTCGACCCGCCCCTGCACAGTGCCTATCGCACCCTGGTCAACCGCCAGTTCACGCCACGGGCGGTGGCCCGTCTCGAGGACCGCATCCGTGAGGTGGTCGTCGAAGTCCTCGGGGCGTTGACCACGGACCGACCCGTCGACTTCGTGGACTCGGTGGCCGCGCCGGTGCCGATCGCGGTGATCGCCGAGATGTTCGGTGTCGCCGACGCCGACCGCGCCCTCTTCCGCCGCTGGTCCGACGCGGTGATCGAGAGTACCGACATCTCCGAGAGCGAACGGGCTGACGAACTGGGCGAGATGGCCGCCTTCCTGATGGGGCACATCGCCTCCCAGGCGACCGATGCCAACGACCTCCTGACCTTGCTCAAGACGTCGTCGCTGGACGACCGGCCGCTCAATCAGGCGGAGATCATGGGATTCTGTCTGACCCTTCTGGTCGCCGGCAACGAGACGACCCGGACCTTGATCTCCGGTGGGGTTGAAGCTCTGGCCCGCCATCCCACCCAACGGGCCCGGTTGGTCGACGACCCCTCCCTCATCCCCGGCGGCGTCGAGGAGTTCCTCCGGTGGGTCACTCCGATCCAGGCGTTCGGCCGGACGGCCGCGGTCGATGTCGAGATCGCCAACACCCTGGTCGGGGCCGGAGAGTTCGTCGTGCTGTTATACGCCTCGGCCAACCGAGACGAGGACAAGTTCGGACCGACGGCCGACCGATTCGTGGTCGACCGCCCGATCCTCCCCGGCCACCTCGCCTTCGGCTTCGGCGAGCACGTGTGCATCGGCTCCAGCCTGGCCCGGCTGGAGGCCAGGGTCTTCTTCGAGGAGTTCCTCGCCCGCTTCCCGGACTACGAACTGGCCGGCGAACCCGACCTCACCCGGTCCACGCTGGTGCGGGGGCGCGGTCCATGCCGGTCCTCCTCGTCCCCTGATCCTCCGCCTCGTCCCGGTCCCTGGTGGTCAGGAGACGAGGAGGTCGAGGCGCCCGTTCTGTTCGAATTCGGTCCGGAGCCGGTCGATATCGGCCCGGGTCAGGGGTACGTACTCGTCACTCCGGCCCACCCGGTGCCAGACCGGGTCCGACGTCTCCCACCGGGCCGATCGGAGTGGCCGCTTGTCGACCTTGTCGGTGGCCGTGACCGGCAGGGAGGTGACGGTGCGCACGAAGCGGGGCGCCCACTTGGTGCCCAGGTCGGCCTGGGCGGCCAGGAAGGCAGCAAAGGCCGACGGATCGAAGCGGGCGCCCGCCTCCAGTTCGGCCGCCGCCATCACCTGGTCTCCGGTCCGGGGATCGGGGACGGGGAAGACGGCCACCCCGCGGAAGGTAGGGAAGCGGCCGAGGATCCTCTCCACGGGCGCGGCGGCGAAGTTCTCGCTGTCGACGCGGAGCCAGTCGCCGGTGCGGCCGGCGAAGTAGAAGACCCCTTCTTCGTCGCGGTAGGCGAGGTCGCCCGACCAGTACCAGCCGTTCCGGGTGCGCTCGGCCTCGGCCTCGGGGTTGTTGTAGTAGCCCTCGAAGTTCGGAAGCGCAGCCCGCCCGACCAGCTCGCCGATGGCCTCGGCCGGGTTGACCAGGCGGCCGTCGGCGTCGAAGACCGCCCGGCGGCGCTCCTGGCCGGTGGCGGAGTCGACCACGGCCACGTCATCCCGATCGCGGGCCTTGCCGAGAGCACCGGGGCGGGCTCCGGCCACTGGCTGCAGGATGATGGCGTTCTCACTCGACCCGTACCCCTCGAACAGGGGGACGCCGAACCGGCGGGTGAACTCGGCCTTGTCGGTGGCCGACGTTTCGGGGCCGAGCACGAAGCGGAGCCGGTGGTCCCGGTCGTGCTCGGTCGGGGGGGTGGCCACCAGATGGGATATGGCCCGGCCGACGGTGTTGAAGTAGGTGGCGCCCGACGAACGGACGTCGTCGAGCAGGCCCGAGGCCGAGAAGCGGCGCCGGAGGGCCAGCGTGGCCCCCCCGGCCAGCGCCGGGAGCACCGCGGCCGACAGGGCGTTGCCGTGGAACAGCGGCATGGCCGAGTAGATGACGTCGTCGCTGGTGAACCCCATGCCGGCCGCGGCCCGGGCGGCCCGTCCGTGGGTCATCCGCACCGCCTTCGGTCCGCCGGTCGACCCCGAGGTGAAGATGAGCAGGTACAGATCGTCCGGGGTCGGCGGCACCGGTGGCGGCCCGCTCGTGTCGAGGTGGTCCAGTCGGTGGCGGTAGTCGGCGCTGTCGGCGATCAGTATCCGGTCCGGTTCCAGTCCCAGATCGAGACCGTCCAGGAGACCGCGCTGACCGGAGTCGGTGATGACCAGCTGGCAGTCGGTCTTGGTGATGTCGGCGGCCAGCTCCGCGCCCCGCCGAGTGGGGTTGATCCCGACGACGACGGCGCCGACCAGCGCCGCGCCGGCCAGGAGGAAGATGTACTCGGCCGTGTTCTCGAGGAGGATCCCGACGTGGAACGGTCCCTCACGACGCAACTCGCGGAGAAGACCGCCGCGCCGTCGCGACTCGGCCACGACCTGCCGCCACGACCACTCGTCCGACTCGAACAACAGGCCCCGGTTGTCGTCTTCGGCCCGGTCCAGAACGAGCTCGGCCGCGGTGGTGATCGGAGCTCCGGTCATCCGATCCGCTCCTTGAGGAGGTCGAGGAGGGGATTGTCATCGATGGGAAGCAGCAGGGGCGCTCCTGCCATCTGGCGCAGGTAGCCGATCCGGGTCATCACCGCCGTGCTCCGCACCATGGCCAGCGTCTCGTACCAGTCGAGGTCGCACACCGGGCGACCCCAGTGTCCCTCGAACTGGGTGATGGTCGCCGCCCGGTCGGGAAAGGTGTCGACCCGTTCACCGAAGAGACGATGCATGGTCAGGTCGAGACTGGTGAACCAGGCCAGGTCGTGTTCCGGGGCGCCGACCGAGGTCATGTCCCAGTCGAGCACGGCCAGCACGACGAGGTCGTCGCCGATCACCGCGTTCTCGAATCGGGCGTCACCCCAGAGCAGGGCCGGCGGCGGTTCGGCCGACGGCCGGTGGTCCCGACACCATGACAGGGCGTCGACCAGGGCCGGCACCGGCGAGCCGCCACTCGACCAGGCCAGGTACTGCTCCCAGAACTCGATCTCGGCCGAGTTGTCCCGGCGGGGCACGTCGGTCGCCATCCCGTAGTCGGCGCGGTGGACCCTCGACATCATCGAGACGAAGTTGTCGTACACCTGACGCTGCTCGTCCGGCGCTCGGTCGAGGAGCCACCGGTCCCGGTGGGCCAGGGCCCCGACGATGTGGCCGTCCACCCGGCGCATGACCACGAAGGGAGCGCCGAGCCAGCTGGGGTCGCGCTCCACGATGGGGTCGGCCACCGGCACACCGGCCGCCGCGGCAGCCGATTGGGCCTGCCACTGCGAGACCAGGTCGTAGTGAGGAAAGGTACCTTCGCCGGGCGGCCCCATCCGGATGACCAGCGGCCGGTGATGCCGGGCTCCGTCCACCGACCAGGTGGCGTCGACGAGGATGGTGTCACTCGAATAGCCCGCTGACGGCCGACGGAGCTCACTGAGGGAGAGGCCGGGAAGGTCCTCATGGCGGGTGAGCCAACGGGCCAGCCCGGCGACCACCGCGGCGTCGTCCCTTCCATCGATGGGTGCCATCCGGTTCCGTATTCTCCTCAGTCGGTGCAGGTCATCCCCGGGGTCGGAAGCGTCCCCGCCACCAGGTAGGCCTGCGCGAGCGTTCTCACGCACGAGCTGTAGTAATAGGCCACGTGGCTCTGGCCCCGCCAGGTGAGAAGGACCCCACCGGTCAGCTCCCTGGCCAGGGCCACCGCCCACCGGTACGGGGTCACCGGGTCGCCGGTCGTTCCCACCACCAGGATGGGCGGTGCCCCCGGGTCCGATGCCGGTGCCGGGGTCCGGGTCGGGGGGTCCGCCCAGGTGGCGCAGCCGAGGAGGCCCCAGGCCAGAAACGGACCGAACACCGGAGCCGACCGGGCCAGCCGGTCGGCCAGGCCCGGGTAGCTCGAGGGATTGCGATCGACCGGGTGGTCGAGACAGTCGATGGCCTCCTCGGCGTCGGCTCCGTTGGTCGAGCCACCGGCCTCGTAGCCGGCGGCCATGGCCGCGGCCGCCGATCCGTCTCCCGATGCCGCACCGGCCAGCGCACCGGCCAGGGCCGGCCACGACGAACGCGCGCCGAGCCCGGCCAGCAGGGCGTCGTACAGCTCCGCCGGTCCGGCCGCTGGCCCCCCGGCCACGGGCAGCGGTCGGGTCTGAGTGCCCTGGATGAGGCCGAGGAGCGAGGCGGTGGGATCTCCGAGCGGGTGCCACGGACAGCCCGGGTCGGAGGCACACCAGGCCAGAAACGACTGGAGCTCGGACTCGAGGCTGTCCGCCTGGTCGGTGGCGTAGGCCACCGTGGGCAGCGCCGGGTCGATGGCCCCGTCGAGCACCAGGCCCCGGACGTGGGTCGGGTAGAGCTCGGCGTACATCGCCCCGAGCAGCGTCCCGTAGGAGTGGCCGATGAAGGTCAGCCGGTCATCGCCCAGGGCAGCCCGGATCCGGTCGAGGTCCCGTGCCGTGGTGACGGTGCCGACGGTGGGGAGGACGGTCCCGCTGTACCGCTGGCACTGGTCGGCGAATTCCCGGTCGTTGCGGAGCAGGGCCTGTCGGGCCGCGGCGGTGGACGGGATCGGGTCGAGGGGGGGCCGGGCGGGAGTCGTGCCCGAATGGCCGGCCCCGGTGGTGGCGGCGCAGACGACCGGGCTGCTGCGCCCGACCCCCCGGGGGTCGAACGAGACGATATCGAAGCGGTCGAGAAGCTCGGGCGTGAGCACCGACAGTTCGTCGGGCAGATCGTCGATGCCCGAGGCTCCGGGACCGCCGGGGTTGATGACCAGGGACCCGATCCGCTGGGCGGGCACCTCGGCCGGATGCCGGGCCACCGCGATCTGCAGGGTGGGGCCGCCCGGGTGGTCGTAGTCGAGGGGGACGGTCACCGAGCCGCACTGCAGGTCGCCGCACGGCGTCCACCGGACAGGCATGACCGGCAACGGTGGCTCGGTGGTCGTCACCGGGACCAGGGTGGTCCCGTGACCGGTTCCGCCCGTTTCCGGTCGGGCCCCGGACCGTGCCGGCACCGGGGTGTCGGAGCAGCCGGCGACGAGGGCGACCACCGCGATGGCCGCGGCCAGGCGGCCGACGGTCGGGAAGGCCCCGGGTCGGGCGGCGGACCGGGAGGGCACCGGGCCAGTCTGGCATCCGGTCGGATGGGGAGCCCTCGGAGTCAGACCTCGGCTGCTTCTCCGACAGTCACGGCGGCATCGATGTGGTGGCGGGCGGTGTCCATCTCCTCGGCCACCTGCTCGTCCTCGGCCATGACCCCGTCGAGGTCGGTCGATTCGTAGCCCAGCACCCCCATGTCGGCGAAGGTCTGGCGCATCTTCGGACCCCACAGTCCGACATCCTTGAGGGTGGGCACGATCCTGGTGAACAGCAGGGACCGGAAGACCACCTGGCTCTCGCTCTCCTTCACGTAGGCGATGCAGGCCTCCGGGTCGTAGCCGAGCCGTTCCCACAGCTCCTCGCCCAGGAACCGATCGCGCATCCGGTAGCAGGCGTCGGCACAGAACTCCTCGCGGTCGTCCCGTTCGGCCTGGGTCAGCTGCGGGTAGTAGTCGCGGAGGGCCAGGCGTCCGAACATCACGTGGCGGGCCTCGTCCTGCATCACATAGGCGTTCACCGCCTTGCCCAGGGGATCGGCCGTCGTGTTGCGGATCAGCCCGAAGGCGGCCAGGGCGAGCCCTTCGATGAGGACCTGCATCCCGAGGTAGGTCATGTCCCAGCGCGAGTCACTGAGCACGTCGTCGAGGAGCGACTTGAGATTGCCGTTGATCGGGTACGCGGTCTCGATCTTGTCGAGGTAGCGGGAGTAGGTCTCCACGTGGCGGGCTTCGTCCATGACCTGGGTGGCGGCGTAGTACTTCGAGTCGATGTCGGGAACCGTCTCCACGATCTTCGCCGTGCAGATGAGCGCACCCTGCTCGCCGTGGAGGAATTGGCTGAATTGCCAGGCGACCATGTGACGCCGGACATTGCCACGCTCGTCGTCGGTGAGCTTGTCCCACATGGGAGATCCGAAGATGGGCACGAGCTCGTCGGGAAGCTGGAGCGGGTTCTCCAGATCCGGATCGTGGGACCAGTCGATGCGCTCATTGGTGTCCCACTGCTTCTTCTTGCCCTTGTCGTAGAGATTGATCAGCTTCTCGCGGCCGTCGTCGTAGTCCCAGGTGAAACGGGCCGTTCCCGTGCCGTCTGCGGTCTGCCACCCGGTCTTGTCCACCGGCAGTTGGTATATCTTCGTGCTCACCTGGCTCCCTCCGATCGACGACCCTCGCTTCACAGTGTGAGCGTGGGCCGACAACCCTGTCAATCAGCGCCCGGCCACGTCGCGGATGGCATCGGCGATCGTTCCCACCGACGGCATCACCGCGGCCTCCAGCGGTGGAGGCCGAACCGATGGGGGCGAATTCGAGCCCCTACCCTCCGGACCGGCGCGTCGAGCTCGCCGAACAGCTCCTCGTTGATCACGCCGGCCACCTCGGCGCCGAAGCCGGCAAACCGGGTGGCGTGATGGGCGACGACGGCCCGGCGGGTGTGCGCCACCGAGCGCAGGACGGCCTCCGTGTCGAAGGGGACCAGGCTGCGCAGATCCACCACCTCGACGTCGATCTGCTCCTCGGCCACCCGTTCGGCCGCGGCCAGGGCGTCCCGCACCGTCCGGCCATAGGTGACGACGGTGACGTCGCCGCCCGGTCGTTTCACGTCGGCCGAGCCGATCGGGATACGCGCATCGCCGTCCGGCACCGGGCCCGATGTCCCGTAGAGGGCGACGTTCTCGACGAACACGCACGGATCGTCGTCGAAGATGCACGAGGTGAGCAGACCCTTGGCGTCGGCCGGCGTGCTGGGTATGACGACCTTGAGCCCGGGGACGTGGGCCAGCCACGCCTCGAGGGTCTGGGAGTGGGTGGCGCCCGATCCGATCCCGCCGAACACCGCGGTGCGAAGGGTGAGCGGGACCTGGAGCAGCCCTCCGGACATGAACCGTGCCTTGGCGGCGTGGTTCACCAGCTGGTCGAGGGCGATGCTGATGAAGTCCATGATCATGACTTCGGCCACCGGCCGGAGCCCGCCCACCGCGGCCCCGACCGCGGCCCCGACGATGGCCGCCTCCGAGATGGGGGTGTCCCGCACCCGGTCGGTCCCGTAGGCGGTGGACAGCCCCTTGGTCACCTGGGAGATACCGCCGCCCGGGTCGGCCAGGTCCTCCCCGATCAGGATGACCGAGGGGTCGGCGGCCAGGGCCTCCCCGAGGGCCCGGTTCAGTGCCTCCCGCATGCTCATCGAGGTCACATTGGCTCCGGTGGCGGCGGCCGGGTCGGTCATGTCATGACCTACGCCTGCGCACTGCCGGCTCCCATCCCGTAGACGTCGACGAAGGCCTCGTCGGCGTCCGGCGGTCCGGCGGCCAGGGCGGCGGCGAACGCGGCCTCGACGTCGAGGCGGGCTTCCTCGTCGATCCGGTCCGCCCCGGCCTCGTCGAGCACACCCTCGTCGATCAGGAGGCTCCGGTAGCGGGCCACCGGTTCCGCGGTGCGGGCGGCCTCGAGCTCCTCGGCCGGGATGTACCGCATGGGATCGCCGAAGTAGTGGCCCCACAGCCGGTAGGTCATGCACTCGAGCAGCGTCGGTCCCCCGCCCTCGCGGGCCCGGGACGCGGCATGGGCGAGCGCCCGGTGGACGGCATCGGGGTCGTTGCCGTCCACCTGCTCGCCGGGGAGGCCGTAGCCGACAGCCCGGTCGACGATGCTGGCCACCGGCTGGGCCTCGGCGGTCGGGGTCATTTCGGCGTAGCGGTTGTTCTGGCAGACGAAGACGACCGGCAGGCGCCACAACGCGGCCAGGTTGACCGCCTCGTGGAAGGAGCCGGTCCCGGTGGCACCGTCGCCGAAGCTGGCCACGGTGATCTGCCTGGTGTCCTGCAGGAGGGCGGCGAGACCGACGCCGACCGCGATCGGGATCCCCGATCCCACGATCCCGGTCGACAGCACCAGGCCCGATGGTGGATGGGAGATGTGCATGGCCCCGCCCTTGCCCCCGTTGACCCCGGTGCCGCGGGTGAGGATCTCGGCCACCAGAGGGCCGAGCGGCACCCCTTTCGCCACCTGGTCGTGGAGGCCCCGGTAGGTCGTCACCAGCTGGTCGTCGGGCTCCAGGGCGGTCCCGATGGCGGCGGCGATGGCCTCCTGGCCGGTGGCCGGCCAGTAGGTGCAGGCGAACTCACCGGCGCTCAGGCCCCGCCGCAGGCGCTCGTCGCACGAGAGGATCCGTGTCATCAGCTCGTACATCCGGTGCCTCACCCCGGCCGCCGGCGTTCCCTCACCCGCTCGACTCACGCCGGTCCGCCGCTCCGGTGGCGAACGACGCCGGCGTGGGTCCCGGCCAGGTGGCCCCAGACGGTTCCCATGCCGATCGAGGTGCCTCCGCCGTAGTAGGCGGGGCCGGCCGGACTGGCGACGACGTTTCCGGCGCCGTACAGACCGGGGATGGGTCGGTCCCGCACATGGAGCACCCGTCCGTGGCCGTCGACCCGCGGCCCGCCCTTGGTCCCCACCGAGCCGATGTGCAACGGGAGGGCGTAGAACGGGGCCTCGCCGATGGCGCCCAGGTTCGGGTGCTCGGCCCGGGGATCCCCGTGGAAGCGGTCGTAGGCGCTGGACCCCCGCCCGAAGTCCCGGTCCCGCCCGTCGGCGACGAACCGGTTCCATCGTTCGACCGTCGCCAACAGTCCTGCGGAGTCGATCCCCACCTTTCCGGCCAGACCCTCGAGGGACTCGTGGACCGTCAGCCACTCCGGATCGGGGTCGCCGGGCCGTGACGTCACCACCGGGTACCGCGACCGGTACTGGTGATCGAAGACCACCCAGCAGGGCAGGTGCCGGGTCGAATACTCGTTGGCGTCGAAGGAGAAGAACGCCTTCTGCATGTCGTTGTAGTTGGCGGCCTCGTTGACAAAGCGGTCGCCGAACCGGTCGACGATGATCGAGTGGGGGGCGGTCCGCTCCACGCCCACGAACCTGGCCAGTGGCCGGCCCTCGTACTCCTCACCGGGCACCGAGGAGGCCGGGTACCACCACGTCTCGTTCATGTTGGCCAGGTCGGCGCCGACCTCCATGGCCAGCAGCAGCCCGTCCCCCTCGTTGGCCGGAGGGCTGTGGGGATGGGTCAACGGGCCGGGCAGGAACCTGGTGCGCAGCTGTTCGTTCCATTCGTACCCCCCGGAGGCGAGTACGACCGCCGCGGCCTGGATGGCACGTCGCCCTCCGTCGTGCTCGACCACCAGTCCCGATACCCGGTCACCACGCATGGTGATCTCGTCCGCCCTGGTCCCGAGCAGCGGTTCGATGCCGCGGGAGAGGCAGGCCTCGAGCAGGGCACCGATCAGGGCCTGGCCGCAGGCGACCTGGCCGTCGGCCACTCGTTGCTGCACCACCGAGGGATCGAATCGCTCCGGGAAGTAGGTCGGACGCCAGTCGACCGTTGCCTCCTGCAGGGTGATCGGCAGACCGAGCACTGGAGGACGGCGGAGGTTGGCCGCCCACCGTCCGAGCCGCTTGGTGTCGAACAGCACCGGCTCGAGCATCCGACCCGAATCCTTGGCCCCCTCCATCTCCGGGTGGTAGTCCGGCCAGGTCATCGGGCTGAGCCGAAGTCCTGTCCGCCCCTCGAGGTCGGCCACGATCCGCGGACCTTCGTCGACATAGCGCTCGAGCAGGGCGGCCGGCGTCCGTCCGGCGGTCAGCCGGGCCATGTAGGCCAGGGCCTCGTCCCTGGTGTCGTCCACGCCGATCGCGGCCATGTGGTGGTTCCGGGGCATCCAGATGCCGCCGCCGGACACCGCCGTCGTTCCTCCGATCGACGTCGTGCGTTCGACGACGGTGACCCGGGCACCGTTGTCGTGGGCGGTGATGGCCGCCGTCAGGGCCGAGGCCCCGGTACCCACGACGACCACGTCGGTGGCCGCCGGCGGGCCGGCGGGACCGGAGCCGTCAGTCATCCCGGGCCATCGCCAGATAGCGGTCGAGCTCGCGGTGCATGGTGCCGATCCCCGCCTCGTAGGTGTGGGAGAGGCGCAATCCCGCGAAGCCCTGGGTGTGGATTCCCCGTTGCTGGCGACCGATGTTCGAGAAGTCCTGGAGCGGGATGCGCGGCCAGTGATCGGTGTCGTCGGGCGCGTAAGGGCCCTCGACGACAGGCGCGGGCCACCGGCTCTCCCCGGGCCGGAATGGTGAGGGACCACAACTCGAAGACGCATGATTCCGGGTCGTCGCCGTTGGGTCGGACCCGGTAGACGAGGGCGTTTCCGTACTGGGGGAGCACGAAGTAGTTGGGGAACATGAAGAACATGCCCCCCCATCGGGCCAGGGCCACCGGATCGGGCGGGGGGAGCGGGATCCCGGCACCGGCGGCGTACTCGTAGATGGCCTTGACCAGCTCGGCTCCGAAGGTGCTCCCCTCGGGGATCGTCCGGTGCCGCATCCCTTCGACCACCTGCACCTCGCGGGGGAGCGTCATGGCCTCCAGCCCGCTGCTCAGGAGCCGCACCGATTCGACGATGGCGTCGACCTCCCCGACTCCGACCTGTTGTCCCTTCTTGGCCTGCGCGTTGGGCCGGAGCTGGAAGCTCGAATGCCCCCCGTCGTACACCGAATAGACCAGGCTGTCGGGGTCGTACTGCTCGGGGTGGCCGAGCGTCAGCTGGGGATGGGTCTGGGGGACGTGGTACCCCTCCATGAAGGCTTCCTGGGCCATCTTCCAGTTGGCCGGCAGGACCGTCTTCTTCCACCAGTGCACCCGCATGTCGGCCATGCCGAGCGGGTCGAGAAGGCTCGGGATGGGGTCGAGGGCGTCCAGCAGCGGCGGCGCGCGCCGGGTCGAGGTTGACCCACGCGCACCCACCCCACAGATCCACCCGGGCCTGCCTGAGGCACAACGCCTCGGGTTCGAGCAGCTCCTGGTCGAAGGCGTGGGCACCGTAGACGAACGAATTCCTGCCCTCGAGGTCCCATCGCCAACCGTGGAAGGGGCAGATGATGCGTCCGCCGGCGAAGGACCCGGTGCCCTTGGCCAGCTCGGTGGCCCGGTGGCGGCAGGCGTTGAAGTAGGCCCTCACCGTCTGGTCGTCCACCCTGACCACGAGGAGTGACTGATCACAGATCGTGTACTCGACGTAGTCGCCCACCGCTGGGATCTCCTCGAGCCGGCAGGCCATCTGCCAGACGCGTGGCCACAGACGTTCCCGTTCGAGGTCGGCGAACGACCGGTCGTAGTAGCGCTCGGCCGGGACGAAGTCGGGACGACCCATGGCGTAGGGCACGTCCGGCCGGCCGTTGGCTGTCGGGCCCGGTCCGGCCCGGACGCTCACCTCAGTCACCCGATCCCCCGTCGGGAGCGCCGAGCATGGTGATCGACCGCTCCCTGAAGCGCCATCGCCGCTCATCGCGGGCGAGGCGGTCGTGGTAGCGCCCGGCGGCGACGATGCTCGGGCCTTCGGCCGTCGGGCGGACGAACAGGTAGTCGGTGGTGGCGGTGGCCGAGTCGCCGTCGATGTCGACGAGCGAGTTGCTGGTGACGTGCTGGCCCCGGCGCCCGGCCGGCATCATCGCCGTCATGAGCACGCGGATCGAGTCCCGGCCCTCGGTCACCTGTCCCGACAGGATGAACCGGGCGTCCTCGGTGAACAGGTCGGCCCACTCGTCGAACCGGCCGTCGTCGCACCGCTGGCTGTACTCGCTGAGCGTCCGCCTGATCTGGTCCTCGTCCTCCCCCACGGCGCTCCCCTTCTGACCCGACGGCCGGCCCGAGGTCAGACGACCCCGGTCATGATAGATCCGGCGCCCGGCGGCCGCCGTTGGCCATGGACGCCCGAACACCACCGGCAGCACCGCCGGCGGTGTCGCCGGTGTCCGACCCCGGTCATGGGGCAAGCTCGCCGATGACTTCACCGACCGGGTAGGTCTCGCCCTCGTCCCCGATGTGGCGGAGCACTCCCGACACCGGTGCCGGGATCTCGGTCTCCACCTTGTCGGTCTCCAGGAGATAGATCGGCTCGTCCTGCACGATCCGTTCCCCATCGCCGACCAGCCATCGGGCCAACGTGCCCTCGGTCATCTCCATGCCGAGCTTCGGAATTCGGATCTCGATGGTCATCACCCTCTCGGCGCGCCGGGCCCAGGTCGCAGCCGGCATCGGCCGCCGTCGGGACCACACATTAGAAGGTCGGGCCCGGCGGGGCCGTGGGCAACCTTGCTAGCTTCGCGGGTCGGCAAGCAGGACCACGCAAACCTTTCCCGACAGGAGCAGGCCATGGAGACCCGAACGCTCGACACGGTGATCTACGAGAAGGACGGGCCCGTCGCCTGGATCACCCTGGACTATGCGGAGAAGGCCAACATCCAGTCATCGGGTCTGGTGTTCGACGTCGACGACTGCCTCAGTGACGCCGACCGGGACTACGACATCAAGGTGGTGGTCCTCAAGGCGAACGGCCCCGGCTTCAGCGGCGGCCACGTGGTCACCGGGACCCCGGGAACCGAGATGCGCGAGATCGACGAGAGCACGGCCAAGCTCGGGAGCCCCTGGAAAGGCCAGTGGGACATCTACGGGACCCCGGTGCTCAAGCTGTGGGACTTCCCGAAGGTGACCATCGCCCAGGTCCACGGCTACTGCCTGGGCGGCGGCACGGTGTGGGGCCTGCTCACCGACATGACGGTGGCCTCCGAGGATGCCTACTTCCAGTTCCCGGTCCTCCAGGGCATGGCCATGCCGACGATGGAGACGGGCATCGAACCGTGGATCTTCATGAACTGGAAGCGGGCCTCCGAGTACATGTACACCGGTCAGGAGATCGGGGCCCAGGAGGCCAAGGAGCTGGGCCTGATCAACCGGGTGGTGACCCGCGAGCGCCTGGACGACGAGGTCAACGAGCTGGCGTTCCACGTGGCCCAGGCCCCACTGACCACCCTGATGGCGGCCAAGGCCAACATCCGGAGGGCCTGGGATCTCATGGGGTTGCGGAGCCACCTGCAGGCGTCGAACGATCTGCTCACCGTGGCCACCCAGGCCACCGACGTGCAGGGATACATACGAGAGGTGTTCTCCGAGGGCCTCCGGCCGCGGGAGGCGGCCAGGCGCAACGCCGAGCGGGCCAAGGTGTTGGCGGCCGAGTCGAAGGCGCGTCGGTCGACGGTGTGAAGCGAGAGGGGCGGGGCGGAACGCCGGGTCGTAGGGTGGTGCCGTGCACGACTCGGTGACGGTCCACATGGAAGCCCCGCCCCGACGGATCTGGGACCTGGTCAGCGACGTCACCCGGATCGGGCGGTACAGCCCGGAGACCTTCGAGGCCGAATGGCTCGACGGCGCCACCGGTCCGGCGACCGGCGCCCGGTTCCGGGGTCACGTGAAGCGTAACGGGAAGGGCCCCGTCTACTGGACGACGTGCACGGTGGTGGCCAGCGTGCCCGATCGCGAGTTCACCTTCGGCGTCGGCTCGCCGGACAAGCCGCTGAACACCTGGAGCTACAAGCTCGAACCGAGTGGCGACGGCACCGATGTCACCGAGTCGTTCCAGCTGGCCGACACCATCGGGCTCCGGCTCTACTGGGCGCTGCTCGGTTGGGCCCGGGGACGAACCAACCGCAACGGCATGCGCACCACGCTCGAGCGCATCAAGGCTGAGGTCGAATAGAGGGCTCAGGACATTCGGTCGAATAAGAGGGCGGTCAGGACGCCGGGGCGGGAAGACCGAACCGCTCCCGGATGGCCGCCTGCACCTCTTCCACCGGCTTGGTGGCATCCACGGTGGCCACGAATTCCTTCCGCTCGAAAATCTCGATGAGCGGCCGGGTCTCCTCCTCGTAGGCCGCCAACCGGGTGGCCAGTGCCTCGGGGTTGTCATCCTCCCGGGCCACCAGCTTCCCGTGGCAGACGTCGCAGGTTTCCGGGTGTCGTGGTCGCTGGCCGATGAGGTTGTAGTCGAGCCCGCACTGGGAGCACAGCCGCCGGGCCAGGACCCGGTGCATGACCTCCTCGGTGGGCAGGTGCAGATTGATGACCCCGTCGATGTCGTAGCTCTCGAGGAAGAACTCGGCTTGGCGGGCGTTCCGGGGGAACCCGTCGATGATGAACCCGAAGTTCCAGTCGTGGGCGGCCAGGCGCTCCCGCACCACCGCCTCGACCAGATCGTCGCCCACCAGCTCGCCGACGGCCATGATCCGCTTGACCTGGGCGCCGAGTTTGGTGTGGTGCTGGACGTTCCACCGGAAGATGTCGCCGACGCTCACGTGCTCGAGGTCGAGATCCTCGGCGAGGAGCTTGGCCTGGGTGCCCTTGCCGCTTCCCTGGATACCCATGATGATGAACTTCCTCATGCCGGGTAACCTGGTCCCGCCGATCCACCGGATCCTGTCGGTCATCGCACCACGTACCGGTTGGGCACCCACGTCTGGCTGTCGATCGGTGGACGCTCGTAGGAGCGGTTCTGCCGCGGGGGCAGTTCGATCTGTTCGTGGGGGACGGCGTCGTAGGGCACGATGTCGAGGAGGTGGCTGATGATGTTGAGCCGGGCCGTCTTCTTGTCGTCGGCGTCGACCACATACCACGGCGCCTCCTTGATGTCGGTGAACGCGAACATCTCGTCCTTGGCCTCGGCGTAGTCGACCCACCGGGCTCTGGCCTCGAGGTCCATCGGGCTCAGCTTCCAACGCTTCCCCGGGTTGTTGATCCGTTCGGTGAACCGGCGCTCCTGCTCCTCGTCGCTCAGCGACAGCCAGTACTTGACCAGGATGATCCCCGAACGGACGAGGGCCCGCTCGAGCTGCGGACAGGTGCGGAAGAACTCGGCGTGCTCCTCGGGTGTGCAGAACTCCATCACCTTTTCGACCCCGGCCCGGTTGTACCAGCTGCGGTCGAACAGGACGATCTCGCCGGCGGCCGGGAGATGGGCGATGTAGCGCTGGAAGTACCACTGCGACCGCTCCCGGTCGGTGGGGGTGCCGAGGGCGACGACCCGGCAGTACCGGGCGTTGAGTCGCTCCATGATCCGCTTGATGGTGCCGCCCTTGCCCGCGGTGTCCCGACCCTCGAACAGGACCACCACCCGGAGGCCCTCATGGAGGATCCACTCCTGCATGCGGACCAGTTCCGTCTGGAGCCGGAGCAGCTCCTTCTCGTAGGCGGACTTGGAGATGACCTTCGGTTGGTCGCCGGTCGGCGACCGAGTGTCGCCGTCCAGCACCGTGGCGTCGGGGACCTGCTCGGGGACGTCCTTGCTCATCAGGCGCACGAGCGTAGTGGACACCGCCACGCAGCCGATCTTCTCGGAATCGATCCGCGACGGTGTTCCGGTGCCCACAGGCCGCCGCCCGGTGGGCGGCGGCCGGTTCGATCCGCCATACTGAAGCGTCGACCGGGGCGGTGCCGGCCCGGCTGTCGACGATCCCCGTCCACCGGAGTCAGGAGGAGTCGCAGTGAGCACCGAAGCCGACGGGACGGCCGCAACCGAGGTGGGCACGGGAGCTGACGCGCCGACCGACCTCAACCCGAAGGCCGGGGCCAACCGGGAGACGGTGCAGGCCTTCTGGTCCGCCCTCTACGAGCGGGACTGGGACGCCATCGGCCGGTTCTTCGCGGCTGACAGCGAGTACACCGACGTGCCCTCACCGGACGACGACGTGGCCCACGGGCCCGATCAGATCGTGGCCCGGCTCCGGCTCGGGCTCGAGCGGATCTCGGGCTACGAACACGCGCTGCGTCTCATGGTGGCCGAAGGCGACGTCGTGGTCACCGAGCACTCGGAGACCTGGCACTGGCACACCGGTGAACAGGTCACCCTCCCGTTCGTCTCGGTCCACGAGCTGCGTGACGGGGCCATCGTCCGGTGGTGGGACTACTGGGATCTCCAGACCCTGATGGGGGCGGCCCCGGCCTGGTGGATCGAGCACATCATGCAGGGGTACACCTGAGTCGGGTCAGCTCTCGAAGCCGTACATCCCTTCGGCGTACCGGTTGACCTTCTCCTCGGGGAGACGGATCCGAATGGCCAGGGCGTAGATGATCAGGCTCCAGACGGCCACCACCACCGGGTCCCAGTAGAAGGGGATGTTCATGCGGACGGCGGGCCGCCGGCAGGCCGACCCGGTCGCACTGGGTCCGGCGGCAGGGCGGAGGTAGTGGACCCGCCCGGCCACGGTAAAGGACGGTCGGGGTCAGGCCAGGATCCGGCGGCGGGCCGGATCGTAGAACGGTGCGGCCGACAGCGTCGCTGCCCGCGGGCCTCCGGGCGTGGCCACCTCGAACCGACCGGAGCCCAGCCACTCGGCGGTCACTCCGCCCTTGTGCTCGACCATGGCCAGGCCGACCGCCCCGCCCAGGGTGTGGCCGTAGGCCGCGGCCCGTACGTAGCCGATCCACGCTCCGTCGGCCAGGACGGGCTCGTTGCCGAAAAGCATCGTGGCGGGGTCACTGACCAGGACGCTCACCAGCAACGAGTCGTACGGGGCTCGGGCCTTGCACTCCAGCAGCGCCTGGCGGCCGATGAACCCGCCGGGCTTGTCGAAGGCCACCGCGAACCCGAGCCCGGCCTCGAGCGGGTTGTCGGTGTTGTCGATGTCCACGCCCAGATCGCGGTAGCCCTTCTCCAGCCGGAGACTGGTCATGGCCGACAGACCGACCGGCCGCACGCCGAGGTCGGCACCGGCCTCGATCAGCGAGTCGTAGGCTCCGGCGGCGTACTCGGCCGGGATGTGCAGCTCGTATCCGAGCTCGCCCACGTAGGTGATGCGCAGGGTCAGCGCCCTGGCATAGCCCACGTCGATGGTCTGGGCGGTGAGGTAGGGGAACGCCTGGTTGGACAGATCGGCCGACGACAACCGGGACAGGAGCTCGCGGGACTTCGGGCCCTGCACCGACAGCAGGACGGTCCCCGAGGTGACGTCGGTCACGACGCAGTGCTCACCCGGGGCGGTGGCCCGGCGGATCATCGGTTCCACCCGGCGCTGGATGACGTCCGAGGCCACCACGAGGAACCGTTCCTCGTCGAGTCGGGTGACGGTGAGATCGGCGGCGATGCCGCCGCCCGGTGTGAGCCACTGGGTGTAGACGACCCGGCCGGGCTCCCGGGCGACGTGATTGGCCGAGAGCCGCGACAGGACGGCGGCCGCGTCCGGCCCCTGCACGTGGAACTTGGCCATCAGGGTCATGTCGAAGATCCCGACGTCCTCCCGCACCGTCCGGTGTTCCTCGGCCACCAGGGGGAACGAAGCCGGCCACCCGAACCCGGGAACGGTCGGCCGCGGTCGGCCCGGCTCCTCGAACCACTCGACGAACTCCCATCCGACCGAGGCGTTGAAGTGCGCGCCCCGGGCCACCAACCGGTCGTGCAGCACACTCGGCGGACGTTCCGGGCCGTGGTCGGCCGCCACGAGGGATAGACGGCGTCACCGAACAGCACGCCCAGCTGCTCGGCGGTCCGCTCCTGGCGGAACTTCCGGGTCGACTCGTGGGGTGCCGTGCGGTCGATGGCGTACCCGGTGACATCGACCGGGGGCTCCCCGTCGGCGATCCAGTGGGCCATCACCTGGCCGACCCCGCCCCCGAGCAGGATGCCCAGCGAGTTGAGACCGGCGGCCACGTAGAGGTTGTCCAACTCCGGAGCCGGACCGAGCAGGGGATGGACGTCGGACGTGAACGACTCGGGACCGCAGAAGAACGTCTTGATGCCGGTGTCCGAGAGCGACGGTACCCGCTGCATGGCCACGTCGAGGAACGGGGCCAGCCGGTCGATGTCGGGCGGTAGCTCCCCGAAGGAGAAGTCCCGGGGCACGCCGTCGAGGGCCCACGCCGCGGCCTCGGGCTCGAACAATCCGACCAACAGGCCGTCCCCTTCGGGCCGGAAATAGCCGTAGCCATCGGGGTCCTCGATGACCGGGAGGTCGCGGTGCACCCCGGGCATGGGCTCGGTGATCAGGTAGTAGTGCTCGGCCGCCTGCAGGGGAACGTCCACGCCGGCGAGGGCTCCGAACTGGCGCGACCACATCCCGGCGCAGATCACCACGAACTCGCACTCGATGGTCCCCTGCCCGGTGACCACCCCGGCCACCCGCTTCCCCCGGGTGGCCACCCCGGTGGCGGGCACGCCCTCGATGATGACGGCACCGTTGGCTCGGGCCCCGCGGGCCAGCGACATGGCCACCCCGACCGGGTCGGCCCGGCCTTCGTCGGCCACGTAGAACCCCCCGACCAGGTCGTCGGTCCGCAGTAGCGGCCACATGCGGCCGATCTCGGACGGGGAGAGCTCATGATCCTCGACCCCGAAACCATTGACGAACATGGCCTCCCGACGGAGGGCTTCCATCCGGTGTTCGTTGGTGGCCACCGAGATGTGGCCGATGGGCCGGAAACCGGTGGAGAGCCCGGTCTCCTCCTCCAGCCGGGCGTAGAGGTCCCGCGAGTAGCGACTCATGAACAACGCCGTCTCGTCGACCATGCCGGCCGACGTGATGAGCCCGGCGGCGTGCCAGGTGGTGCCCGAGGTCAGCCGGTCCCGTTCGAGCAGGACGACGTCGGTCCATCCCAGTCGGGTGAGGTGGTACGCGATGCTCGACCCGATGACGCCGCCACCGACGATGACCACCCGGGCCCGGTCGGGGAGCACGGGAGAGCCCGTGGCCTTCGGTTCAGCCGGCGTCACGAATGGTCGCGCAGCCAGTCGGGAAGATGGGGGGCCTCGGCCCCGATGGTGGTCTCCTCGCCGTGCCCGGTCAGGACCCGGGTGGACCCGTCCAGCACCAGCAGCCGGTCCCGGATCGAGTCGATGATGGTGGGGAAGTCCGAGAAGCTCCGCCCGGTGGCCCCTGGGCCCCCCTTGAACAGGGTGTCTCCCGAGAACAGGACCCGGCCGCCGGCGTCGTGCAGGCAGCACCCACCGGGGCTGTGCCCCGGGGTGTGCACGACGTCGAGGTGGGTGGCCTCCGGCAGACAGGGTCATGCCGTCGTCCAGCATCCGATCGGGCGGCCGCCCGGGATACACGTCGTGCCACAGCATCAGGTCGTCCGGGTGCAGCCAGATCGGGGCACCGAGCGCGTCGGCCAGGGCTCCGGCCGCGTTGATGTGGTCGTTGTGCCCGTGGGTGGCGACGATGGCCACCGTCGAGCGGCTCCCCACCGCGGCGGCGATCGGGCGGTGGTCGTGGGCGGCATCGATCACCAGCACCTGGTGGTCGTCACCGACGATCCAGATGTTGTTCTCGACCTCGAAGTCCTCGCCGTCGAGCGAGAAGATGCCCCGCGTCGTCACCCGGTCGATCATCGGATCACGACGACCGACCGCAGCACCTCGCCCCGTTCCATCCGGTGGAAGGCCTCCTCGACGTCCTCGAGCCCGATCGACTCGGAGACGAAGCGGTCCAGATCGAGGCGTCCCTGCAGGTAGAGGTCGACCAGCACGGGGAAGTCACGGGAGGGCAGGCAGTCGCCGTACCAGCTGGGCCGGAGCCGGCCCCCGCGCCCGAAGAACTCGATCATGGGGAGGTCGATGCGCATGTCCGGGGTGGGCACCCCGACCTGCACCAGCGTGCCGGCCAGGTCCCGGGCGTAGAAGGCCTGCTCCATGACGGTGGGGTTGCCCACCGCCTCGATGCAGACGTCGGCTCCGTTCCCCGCCGGTCAGTGACCTGATCGCCTCGACCACATCCCCACTCGAGGCGTCGACCACGTCGGTGGCCCCGAATTGGCGGGCCAGCTCGAGCTTTCGGGGATCGAGGTCGACGGCGATGATCTTCGAGGCACCGGCCAGCCGGGCCCCGGCGACGGCCGCGCAGCCCACACCGCCGCACCCGAAGACGGCCACCGAGTCCCCGGGGCCGACCTCCCCGGTCAGCATGGCCGAACCCAGCCCGGCCATGACGCCGCACCCGAGGAGGCCCACCGCCTCGGGCCGGGCGGCCGGGTCCACCTTGGTGCACTGGCCCGCAGCCACCAGTGTCTTCTCGGCGAAGGCGCCGATGCCCAGTGCCGCCGACAGCGGCGTGCCGTCGGCCAGGGTCATCTTCTGGGTCGCATTGTGGGTGGCGAAGCAGTACCACGGCCGTCCCCGCCGGCACGACCGGCACTCGCCGCAGACGGCCCGCCAATTGAGCACCACGAAGTCACCGGGCTGCACCGAGGTGACATCGGGTCCCACCGCCTCGACCAGGCCGGCGGCTTCGTGGCCGAGGAGGAAGGGGAACTCGTCGTTGATCCCGCCCTCCCGGTAGTGGAGGTCGGTGTGGCACACGCCGCAGGCCTGCACCCGCACCACGGCTTCACCGGCACCGGGGTCGGGGACGACGACGGTGGTCAACGAGACCGGCTCCCCCTTGGCCAGCGCTACGACACCACGGACCTCACTTGCCATCGTTCACTCCTTGTCGTGTTCCACGCCGGGACGCTGGACGCCGCCCGGTGCGAATCATAGGATTGACTGTATGGTCATTCAACCCGTCGGGGACCCGGCTCCGATCGAACCGGACGCCCTCCAGGCATCGCTGCGGCCGTTCGGCCGGAGTCGCATGCTGCCACGTGCCGCCTATGTCGATCCCGCCGTCTTCGCCTGGGAACAGCGCCATTTCCTGGATGGAGGCTGGATGTGCGTGGGCCACAGCGAGGGCGTGGCCGAGCCCGGCGACCAGCGGGCCGAATCACTGGGCACGGCCGGCGTGCTCCTGACCCGCGCCCAGGACGGGGTGCTGCGGGGCTTCGCCAACGTCTGCAGCCACCGGGGCCACGAACTGCTCCCCTGCGGGGTGTCCGCCCGCCACGGCCGGGTGATCTGCCCCTATCACTCGTGGTCGTACACCCTGGAGGGCGAGGTGTGGACGGCGCCGGGGTTCAAGGAGCTCGAAGGTTTCGAGCCGTCGGAGTTCGGGCTCACCGAACTGCCCGTCACCGAATGGCACGGCCTGGTCTTCGTCGACGGATCGGGTCGGGCGCCGTCGCTCGACGAGTCGCTGGCCACCCTCGACGAGGTGGTCGCCCCCTACGAACCGGAGCGGCTGCGGGTGGCCGGCAGCCACGAGTACGTGGTCGCCGCCAACTGGAAGATCCTCACCGAGAACTACCACGAGTGCTACCACTGCCCGATGATCCACCCCGAGCTGTGCGAGGTCAGCCCGCCCAAGAGCGGGGACAACTACCACTCGGAGGGGGCATGGGTGGGCGGGACCATGGACCTCCGTGACGGCATGGAGACCATGTCGCTCGACGGTACCAGTGGTGGCGTCATGCTCCGGGGGCTCGATGCGGCCGCCCGGCGCACCGTCATCTACGTGAACATCTTCCCCAACATCCTGGTGAGCCTCCATCCCGACTACGTGATGACCCACCGCCTCACACCGCTGGCCGCCGATTCGACCCGCATCGAATGCACCTGGGCCTTCGCCCCCGAAGCCGTCGAGCAGGCCGGCTTCGATCCCTCCTACGCCATGAACTTCTGGGACATCACCAACCAGCAGGACTGGAACGCCTGTGCCTCGGTGCAACGTGGTCTGTCCTCGGTCCATGCCCGACCGGGCCCGCTGGCCGGTGAGGAAGACGCCGTCTACCAATTCGTGACCATGGTGGCGCGCGGCTACCTGGGTCAGCCGGTCCGCAACACGGGATCGGCGGTGCCCACCAGCTGACCACGGCCGGTCCGGCAGGACCGGCGGGCCAGACGAACGAGTTCAGACGAAGGAGTGGGGTCCCCGCTTGACCATCTGATCGGCGATGATCGCCCGCTGCACCTCACTGGTGCCCTCCCAGATCCGCTCGACCCGGAGCTCGCGGAAGAACCGTTCGGCCACGTTCTCCCGCATGTAGCCCCGCCCGCCGAAGATCTGGACGCAGCGGTCGGCGACCCGGTTGGCCATCTCCGACGAGTAGAGCTTGGCCATCGAGCACTGGGTGTGCTGCACCTTGAGATCGACGCCGGCATCGACGCCCCTGGCCGTCTCGTAGACGAGCGACCGTGCCGCGAAGAGCTCGGTCAGGCTGTCGGCCAGCATGGCCTGGACCGCGCCGAGGTCGGAGATCGGATGGCCGTTGACGATCCGTTCCCCGGCGAACTCGGTGGTGTCGTCGATGAGGCGCGCCGCGGCGCCCAGGCATCGGGAGGCCACCATCATCCGTTCGTAACGGAACCACTCGTAGGCGAAGCCCATGCCGTCACCCTCCCGGCCGACCATCTGGGTGGCGGGCACCCGCACCGACTCGAAGGAGACGATGGGGTGGTGGTGGCTGATGGTGTGGGTGTAGGCCGGGGTGCGCACCACCCTCACCCCCTCGGTGGGCAGGTCGACGATGAACATGGCGTGCTCACCGGCATGGTCCCCTTCGGTGAGCTTGGCCTGGAAGAAGGCGTACGCACTGTGGTTGTAGGAGGTCACGTGCCACTTGACCCCGTCGAGGACGTAGTCAGAACCGTCCCGGCGGGCGGTGGCCACGATGGCGTCGACATCGGAGCCCGCCCCCTCCTCGGTGATGGCGTAGCACTCCTCCTTCTCGGCGCGGATGCCCGGGATGACGTACTTCTCGATCTGCTCGCCGGTGGCCACCGGTGGGAACCACGAAGGCGGGGTGCCGAGGATCCACCCGAGGGCGTTGGTGGCCCGCCCCCCCTGCTCCTGGACCAGCACCTGCTGGAGCATCGAGTAGCCCCCGCCCCCCAGCTCGGCGGGCATGTTGGTGGCGTGGAGCCCGAGCTCGAGGGCGCGGGCCTGCATCTTCGAACCCACCTCGTCGGGTAGCTCGCCGCCGTTGGCCTCGGCCGCCTCCTCGTAGGGGATGAGCTCGTCCACCAACGACTTGGCCCGGGCCTGGATCTCGAGATCCTCGGGCGTCAGGTTGTACATGGGGGAGCCTCCTCCGGCCTTGACTGAAGGTTCAGTTTATGCGAGCGTCGGGACCGTGGAAAGCGGCCGGGCACTGGGTGGCACCACCGCAGACGCCGTGGTGGTCGGTGGCGGCACGGTCGGCGGATGGTGTGCCTACTTCCTCCGTCGGAGCGGACTGAGGCGGGTGGTGGTCCTCGAGGCGTCGACGCTGGGCCAGGGCGCCAGCAGTCGGGCGGCCGGCATCGTCCGCAGCCAGGGGGGGACGCCCACCGCGGTCCGGCTGGCCGAGTGGAGCCGCGCCTTCTACCTGACCCAGACCGAGCAGCTGGGCATCGATTCGGGATTCGTGCGCCAGGGGTACTTCCTTCCCTGCTTCACCGAGCTCGACGTCGAAGCGGCCCGGCAGCGGATGGCCATGCAGCAGGGGCTCGGGGTCCCGGTGCGGTGGCTCGACCGGGACGAGGCGACGGCCCGCAATCCGACCATGGCCCCGGGCTCGACGCTCGGGGGGACCTTCCTCGCCGACGACGGCTACATCCAACCGCCCCGGAACGTGCTGGCCTACACGTTGGCCATGGCCGAGGCGGGCGTCGAGGTCCACGAGCGGGTGTCCTTCGACGGTCTGGTGGTCTCGGGCCAGGAGGTGGTCGGGGTGGAGACCGGTGGTGGAGCGATCGCCACCCCGATGGTGGTCCTGACCGGTGGTCCGCAGCTGGCCGCGGTGGGAAGGCAGGCCGGGCACCCGGATCCCGGCCGGCGGGGTCCGGCACCAGGTGGCGGTGACCGAGCCGCACCCGGACTTCGATCCCGGCCGCCTGCCCATGGTCTTCGATGTGCTGGCCGGCCTGTACTGGCGTCCCGAAGAGGGGGGCCTGCTCTTCGGCATGAGCAATCCGGACGAGTCCCCCGGGGAGGCGACCGAGATCGACTGGCCCTACCTGCAAAAGATCCGCCGTCGCCTGGCCGAGCTGGTACCGGCCACGGCCTCGCTCGGTCTCCGCAAGGTGTGGGCGGCCACCATCGACTACACGCCCGACCACCTCCCCATCCTCGGTCCGGCCCTGGGGCCCGACGGCCCCATCGGGGGGACCACGGTGGCGTCGGCCGGGGGGCACGGGATGATGTGGGGCCCCGCTGTCTCGAGAGCGGCCGCCGACCTGGCCCTCGAAGGCACCACCGAGGTGGTCGACGCCGGTCCACTCGGCCTCGACCGCTTCGACGAGTTGGGCAACAGCCGGCTCGACCCCGACCCGATCGCCCTGCCCTTTCCGGAAAGGACCGCAACCGCATGACCGAGAGCACCACCCTGCCGACCCCGTTCGTCCGTGACGCCGACCAGGCGGAGCTGGAGGACTGGGGTGCCCTCGAGGAGGCCACCGGACCCGAGATGTCCACCTCCGGGCTCATCCTGTGGGCCGGCGAGGGCGATCAGGAGGTGGGGATCTGGGAGTGCACGCCCGGTCCCTCCCGGTGGCTGCTCGAGACCAACGAGTTCATCACCGTGGTGACCGGCCGGATGACCGTCACCGTCGACGGGGGCCGGCCCCTCGCGCTGGCCCCCGGGGACACCGCGGTGTTCCCGAAGGGCTGGAGCGGAACCTGGGAGATCGCCGAGACCCTGCGCAAGGTGTACGTCATCTTCTGACTGGGGCCGCTCACCGGTCCCGGTCCGGCCGCGGCACCACCAGGGCGTCCAGGGCCAGGCAGCCACCCGAGCCGCATCGGAGCGGGTTGATGTCCACGGCGTCGATCACGTCCCCGAGCTCGAGGGCCATCAGCGAGACGCTGGCGATGGCCCGCTCCGCCGAACCGCGGTCGGCCGGGGCCCCGCCCCGGACGCCGTCGAGCAGGACCCCTCCGCGCAGGGCGTCGAGCGCCGAGCGGGCCTGTCCCTCGTCCAGGGGAGGGAGGCGCACCACCCGGTCGGCCAACAGCTCGACCAGGACACCCCCCGTCCCGACCACGACCAGGGGGCCGAGGAGGGGGTCCCGGACCAGCCCGAGGGCGAGCTCGACCCCGTCGGGCGCGGTCCGGGCCACCACCACACGGGGTCCGAGCCGTCGGGTGAGATCGGCGTACGCCGCCGCCGCCTCTTCGGGACCGGTCACGCCCAGGACCACCCCGCCGACGTCCGACTTGTGGGCGATGGCCGGCTCATCGGTCTTGACCACCACCGGGTAGCCCAGGCTTCCCGGCCGCGGCCACCGCCTCGGCCGACGACCCCACCGAACGGCTCTCGACCACCGGGATCCCGTACTCGGCCAGGAGTGCGAACGCCTCGTCGCCCCCGAGCGGTCCTTGGGCCAACCGTCGACGCCATCGGCGCGCCCGGCCGGTGGCGCGCCGGTCGTGTCGAGGGGGCGGGGTCGGTGCCGATCGGCCGTGTCCGTGGTCCAGCAGATGGCGCAACGCCAGCAGACCGCTCCGCGTCCCTTCGAGGACGGGGACCCCGCCGGCCCGGACCCTGGTCGCCGCCGCCTCGTCGATCGCACTCCCCAGATTGGCCAGGACCACCACCGGCTTGGTGGTGCGGGCGGCCACCTCGAGCACCGCATTCGGGTAGGACTCGTCGCCGTCGTACTCGGCCACCAGATCGACGGCCAGGGCCACCGCCGCCACCCGGTCGTCCTCGGCCAGCGCCAGCAACGCTCCGGCGAACAGCGGCTCGGTGTCCGAACCCGTACTCCAGACATCCAGCGGGTTCTCCGGGGCCAGTCCCGGATCGAGCAGGCCGGCCAACCGCTCCTCGGTGCCGGCGCCGATGGTGGCGAAGGGCACGCCGATCGACGAGGCGATGTCGACCACCAGCGCCCGCTCGGCTCCCGAATCGTGGACCGAGGCGATCCCTGCCGGATGTCGGCCCGACGGCACCCGCCGGCCGGCGGCGAACAGCTCGAGGGTGTCGGCCATCTCGTCGAGGTCACCCACTCGCACCACGTTGTGGGCTTCGAACAACGCCTCCCAGGCCCCGTCCTCGCCGGCCAGGGCCCCGGAGTGGGCGGCGACCATGGCCCGGCCGGCCACCGAGGCGCCGACGGTCAGGGCGACGACGACCACGTCCTGTCGTGCGGCACGGTCGAGGGCGGCCCGCATGGCCTCGGGCTCCCGCAACGTCTCGAGGAGCAGGCCGACCACCCGGGTCTGCTCGAGGTCGAGGGCGTAGTCGAGGTAGGAAGCCGCCGTGGTCACCAGCTCCTGGCCCGCGGAGACGGCCACGGTGAACCCCAGGTGCCGTCGCGTCCGCAGGATGGCCGAGAACACCGAGCCCGAATGGGTGATGAAGGCGACCGGTCCCGCCGGCAGCGGGTCCCGCTCCACGTAGCCGATGGCCCGCACCCCCTTGGCCACGTTGACGAAGCCCATGCAGCCGCCACCACACAGGGCCATGCCGGCTGACCGGGCGATGGCCGCCACCCGGTCCCGTCTCGCCGGGCCCGACGGGGGCACCGTATCGAAGAGGCTGCCGAACACCACCGCCGATGCGTCGCCCCGGGCGGCGGCCAGCGACAGCTGGTCCTCGACGGCGGCGTCGGGCACACCCAGCAGCACCAGGTCCACCGGACCGTCGATGTCGTCGAGCCCGGCGACGCACCGGCGCCCGGCCAAGGTCGTATAGCGAGGGTTGACCAGGTGGAGGTCGACGGCCGCCGAACTGCGGCCGACTTCGGCCACCAGCCGCTCGCCGAAGCTCCCCGGTCGCCCGCTGGCGCCCACCACGGCGATCCGCTCGGCCTCGAGCATGGTGCGCACCGATGGCGGCGCCGAAGGGGATCCGCTCTCGACGGTCGGGGTCACCCCGCTCGGGAGCGACTGCGCAGACGGCCGGCGATTCCCTGCTCCGACCGCTGGTCGGCGAGCGCCGCCTTGGCCGCCTGCCACCCGGGGATGCCGCACACGCCGCCGCCGGCGTGGGTACCGGATCCGCCGTTGTAGAGGCCTTTGATGGGAGTCCGGTAGTCGGCGTAGCCGGGCGCGGGGCGCATGTGGAACAGCTGCTCGAGCGAGAGCTCGCCGTGGAAGATGTTCCCGCCGATGAGCCCGTAGTCGTGCTCCATCTCGTAGGGGCCGACCACGTCCCGGTGGAGGATCGACGCCTTGAAGTTGGGCGCCACCTCGTCGTAGCAGTCGATCATCCGGTCGGCATAGGCCTCCAGGTCCTCGGCGTGCGGGGTCTCGCTCCACTCCTTCGGGACCCACTGGGTGAACAGCGACATGATGTGGGTGCCTTCGGGGCAGAGGGTCTTGTCGAAGGTGGTCGGGATCACGCCGTCACTGAACGGGCGCTCGGCGGCCCGGCCCTCGCGCGCATCCTGGAAGGCCCGCTCCATGTATTCGATCGAAGGTGCCATCTCCACCGAACCGGTGTGGTGCTCGGCCATCCCGGTACCGGGGTCGGCGGTGAAATTGGGGAGCTCGGACAGGGCCAGGTTGATCTTGACCACCCCGCTGCGGCTCTTCCAGCGCTCGATGTCCTTGACGAAGTCGTCGGGCAGCTCGCTGCTGGAGACATGGTCGAGGAAGGCCCGCTGGGGATGGAGCGTGGTCACCACCACCGGGGCCAGGATCTCCTCACCGCCCTCGAGGACCACCCCCCGGGCCCGTCCGTTGGACACCAAGGTGTGGTTGACCCGGGCATCGGTGCGGATCTCCGCTCCGAAGCTGCGGGCCGACCGCTCGATGGCATCGGCCACCGCGCCCATTCCCCCTTCGGGGAAGCCCCAGTTGCCCAGATGCCCGTCACCGATGTCCCCGATGGAATGGTGGGCCATGACATAGGCGGTGCCCGGCTCGCAGGGCCCGGCCCAGGTGCCGATGACCCCGTTGACGGCGATCGGCGCCTTGACCTGCCACGACTCGAACCAGTCGTCGAGGAGGTCGGCGATGCTCATCGTCATCAGCCGGGTGACGTCGGCGACCGTTCGCACATCCAGCCCGCGCTGCCGCCACGCCAACCGGAGGGTGTCCTTGAGGTCGGAGGGCTTCCGGGAGCCGATGTTGGGCGGGACGGTGAGGAGCAGCGGCCCGAGCACATCGGCCAGGCCGGCGATCCACGCATCCCACAGGGGCATGGCCTCGGCGTCCCGTTTCGACCACTTGGCGATCTCCTCGTAGTTGCGCTTGGCGTCGTCGGCGAAGATCTTGATCGAGCCGCCTTCAGGGAAGGCCTGGTAGTAGGGGCCCATCGGATAGACCTTGTAGCCGTGCCGCACCAGGTCGAGGTCCCGCATGATGGTCGGGGGCAGCAGGCTCATCACATAGGAGAGCCGGGTGACCTTGAACTCGGGGGCGTCGGGCCAGGGCGTCTCGGTGGTGGCCGCACCGCCGGTCTTGTACCTCCCCTCGAGGACCAGGGTCCGGGCGCCGGATCGGGCCAGATACGCACCCGCCACCAACCCGTTGTGTCCACCGCCCACCACGATCGCGTCGTACGTCGAGGTCATCAGACCCCCTTCTGGTTGATCGGGGACGGGCCCCGGAAAGCCTCCGGAACCCGTTTGACTGATTGTTCAGTCTAGGCCGCTGATACCGTGGAGACAAGGCGATCGGCTCGGCTGAGTTCCAGCCGGGCGAGGCCGAGCGGGCGGTGCCCACGCCGCCGCCGGGAAGGTGATCATGGCAGGAGATGAGGAGATCGGCACGGGCGGGGTCGGGGCGGCCGACCAACGCCGCGAGCTCATGCTGAAGGCCGCCCTCGAGGTCATCACCGAGCGGGGGTTTCCCGAAACCCGAATCGCCGATGTGGCCGAGCAGGTCGGCACCAGCCCCGCGTTGGTCATCTACTACTTCAAGACCAAGGACAACCTGCTGACCGAGGCCATGAGGTTCGCCGAGGACTCGTGGTACGACCTCGGGGCGCGGCGGATGGAGGTCATCGACAGCGCCGCCGAGCGCCTCGAGGAGATCGTGGCCATGACCTGCCTGCCCGAGGCCGACGACGAGCTCCCCGAGTCGTGGACGCTGTGGCTGGACCTGTGGGCGCAGTCGGTGCGCCACCCCGAGGTCGCCTCGGTGCGGGAGGAGTTCGACTCCCGCTGGCGCGAGACGATCGCCGGTGTGGTGAGGGATGGTCAGGACTCCGGCGAATTCAAGGACATCGACGCCGTCGACTTCTCGATCACCTTCTCGGCCCTCCTCGACGGGTTCGCCGTCCAGATCGCGCTGGACGACCCGGTCGTCGATCCCGAACGGGCCTTCCAGGCCAGCATGGGCTTCGCCTCCCAGCAGCTCGGGTTCGCCTGGAAGCCGCCCAAGAAGCGCCGGGCCGGGGAGGACGGTTCCGGCAAGGCGGCCAGGTCGACCAAGCCGGCCACCTCGGCCAAGAAGCAGGACGTGACCGTTGGGAGCAGCCCGGGCGGTGCACTGGTGTCCGGGCAGGGCCCGAACCTAAATTGACGTTTCGATCAGGAGCGGTCCGGACCGACAGGAAGGAGGGGAGATGACCGGTGGTGAGGTCCAACTCGTGTCGCTGACCAAGCGCTTCGACGACGTGGAGGCGGTGGCGGGTATCGATCTCCACGTCCCCCCGGGTGAGTTCTTCTCCATCCTCGGGCCCTCGGGATGCGGGAAGACCACCACCCTTCGCCTGGTGGCGGGTTTCGAACAGCCCACCAGCGGCAGCATCTACCTCGACGGCACCGACGTGGCCAACACGCCACCCCACCGGCGGAACGTGAACACGGTGTTCCAGAGCTACGCCCTGTTCCCGTTCCTCAGCGTGGCCGACAACGTGGCCTTCGGCCTCCGGTACAAGAAACTGGACAAGTCCGAGTCGGCCCGGCGGGTCGGCGCCGCCCTCGAACTCGTCCAGCTCCTCGGGTACGAGAAGCGGCGGCCGGGTCAGCTGTCCGGCGGTCAGCAGCAGCGGGTGGCCCTGGCCCGCGCCCTGGTGCTCAACCCGTCCGTCCTGCTGCTCGACGAGCCCCTGGGCGCGCTCGACGCCAAGCTGCGCCGCACCCTGCAGGTCGAGCTCAAGGCGCTGCAGGAGACGGTGGGGATCACCTTTCTCTACGTGACCCACGACCAGGAGGAGGCCCTCACCATGTCCGACCGGCTGGCCGTCATGGAGGCGGGCAAGGTGGCCCAGGTGGGCACCCCGGTCGACGTCTACGAGGAGCCGGCCGACGCCTACGTGGCCGACTTCCTGGGCGTCTCGAACCTGATGGACGCCCGGTCCGACGGCCCGGGTCCGACCGGCGCCTGCCGGATCCATCTCGGGGAGTTCGACCTGGCCGCCGAGCGGGGGGCGACCGACTGCACCGGCGCCGTCAAGCTGGCCGTCCGACCCGAGCGGGTCCGGATCGAACCCTACGAGGCGACCGGCGCCAACCGGGTGCCGGCCATGGTCGAGCGGTTGGTCTTCCTCGGTTCGTCCACCCAGGTGATCCTGCGACTGGCCCACGGCCAGCAGGTCCAGGCCCTCATCCAGAATCAGGGCGGGCCCCCCGCCTACCAGCAGGGCACCGCCGTCCAGGCCCATCTCCCCGCCGACGCCCTCCGGGTGCTCCGATCGGTGCCCCTGCCCGACGTCGAAGATCCCCCGCTGGCGGTCACCGAGGTGCCGCCGGTCCAACCGGTGGCTTGACCGCCACCGGCGCCGGGACGGGCTGTCCCGGCCTACATGCCGGCGATGCTGGTCATCGCCTCCTGGCGGCTGCTTCCCCGCTCGCCCCGGGTCATCCACCGGTAGGCGACCAGCCCGATGGTGGCCACCACGAAGGACAGCACCAGCATGATGGTGGCCAGCGCATTGAGCGCCGGTCCTCCGTTGCCGGCATGGCTGGTGGAGTAGATGATCACCGACATGGGCTGGGTGTTCGCCGTCGACGAGAGCAGGTCGACGACCACGAAGTCGTCGACCACGCTGGCGAAGACCAGCACCGCGCTGGCGAAGATGGCCGGCATCAGCATGGGGATGAGCACCCGCCGGATGGCCTGGAGGCGCGACGCGCCGAGGTCGGTGGCCGCCTCCTCGTAGGAGTCGCCGATCGAGACCAGGCGGGCCAGCACGATGATGGCCGGCCAGCTGAAGTTCCAGGTGACCAGGCCCAGCACCTCGGCCATCGTGCCGAGGTGGATGGACTTGAAGAGCTGGGTGAACAAGAAGAACATGGCCACGGCGAAGATCAGCTCGGGGATGACGTACGAGAACACCATCACGAAGTTGAAGGTGGCCGAGGTCCGGGTGCGCCACCTGTTGATGCCGATGGCGAAGGTGACGCCGAGGGGCACGGCGATGATCGTGGTGAGGACGGACAGCCTGATGGTCTGTTCCACCGCCCCGCGCAGAGCCGGGTTGTGGAAGACGGAGTTGATCGGGTCGCCCCAGTACCAGCGGGTGGAGAACCCCTGCCAGGCACTCTGGGACCTCCCGTTGTTGAACGAGAACAGCACGGCGATGGCGATGGGCACGATCGACCAGATCAGATAGAGCCAGGTGAACCCTTCGAGGATCCACGGCCGCCGCCACGGATTGCGCCACGGGGGCTGCCACCGGCTCCTCGCCGGGGGCTCCACGGGTGGGTCCGGCGGGGAGACCTCGTCGACGCTCCGCGTGAGGTCGCTCCTCGGTGGTCAGGGCCATCAGAACGCTTCCTGCGAGGCGCGTCGGGTCTTGACCACGTAGTAGATCATCGGCGCGGCCAGGAAGGCCAGCAGCAGCAGGGAGAGGGCCGCGCCCTGCGATTCCTGGGTCGACGTGTTGAGCTGGCTGTCGATGACGTTGCCGATCATCGACGTCGATTCGGCCCCCGAGAGGAGCTGGTTGGTGAAGTAGTCACCGATCATGGGAAGCACGGTGATCAGCATCCCGGTGAGGATGGCCTGCCGGCTGAGCGGCAGGGTGACACGGAGGAAGGTCCGGGACCGGTTGAGTCCGAGATCCCGTCCCGCCTCCAGGAGCCGTTGGTCGATGCGGTCGAGTCCGGCGTAGAGGACCAGGATCAGATAGGGGATGTAGCCGTAGACCAGGCCCAGGATGACGGTGACCGCCTGACCGCCCAACCAGTTCACCGGTTGGCTCACCAGGTGGAGGTCGACAAGGACCCGGTTGACGTAGCCGTCGGTCTGCAACAGGTCGATCCAGGCCAGCATCCGCATCATGTAGCTGATCCAGAACGGGGCGATGAGCAGCGCCAGGAAGAGGACCTTGCGCCGGCCGGCGAACCGGGTCACGAAGTAGGCGGCCGGGTAGGCGATGAGGAGGGACAGCACCGAGGCGATGGCCACGTAGACGAGCGTGCGGAGGAAGATGGGCCCGACGAACGCCCCCTGCCCGACCAGGTCGTGGAAGACGGCGCTGAAGTTGGCCCCCGTCCAGTGCAACGGGTTCCACACCGGCTCGGGGGACTCGAAGACGGCATTGAGCTGTCCACCGGCGATGGCCAGTACGGCGTAGAAGGGGACCAGGAACAGCAGGATCAGCCAGATGATCCCCGGCATGGCGAACCCGATCCATACCCATCGGTTCTGAGAGCGCCGGCCCGGGGCTTCCCCGCCGGGTTTCCGGGCCACTAGCAGGCGCCGATCAGACGCCGCCGCTGACTCGCAGCCATGCCTGTTGGTACTGGGCGTCGAGGGCCGGAGCCAGTTCCAGCTGCTTGGTGCCGGTATCGAAATTGGACGGCAGCACGACCGTCGAAGTGAGGCTCGGAGGCAGGATCCCCTGCTGGGTGAGCACCTGAGGGGTGACTCCGTTGATGGGCTGCATGTAGCCGTTGAAGCTGATGTTCTCGAGCACGTTCGGAAGGTCCAGCATGTAGTTGAGGAAGAGATGGGCGAGCACCGGGTTCTTCCCGCCGGCCAGCACGGTCAGGGTGTCATTGGCCACGGGTCCGATGCCGTTGGACGGGAACCAGTAGCCCACCACCTCGACCGGGGTCCCTTTGGGCATGTACGAGGCGGCCGCGGCCATGTCGCCCGACCAGGCGTGATGGATCCAGGTCTGCCCGTTGGGGATCGAGGTGTAGTCGTTGTTGTCGATGTGCAGGTTGACCATCTGGTCGAGCTCGAGCAACGAGTTGGTGGCCGCCTGCAGCTGGGCGTTGTCGGTGGTGTTGGGGTCGAACACCCCGTTCTTCATCATCCCGAGGGCGAGGCTCTCGCGGTAGTCGTCGAGAATGGCCACCTTCCCCTTGTACTTCGACTGCCAGGGGAAGGCCCAGGGGTTGGCCATGGTGGTCGGTCCTCCGGGGATGTGGTCCTTCCGCCAGGCGATGCCGGTGGTGTAGATCGTGTAGGGCACCGTGTACTGCCACTTCTGGTCGTAGAACGGGTTCGTGTACTGGGACCAGGCCTGGGAGATGTTGGGGATGTAGGAGTGGGTGAGGGGACGGACGAGCTTGGCCGCCACCAGCTGGCCCAGGACGTCGACGGTGGGGACGAAGACATCGAAGTTGAATTCGCCGCTCCTGAGCTTGGCCACCGCCTCGGTCATCGTGTTGAACGTGGTCAGCTCCACCTTGCAGTTGTACTTCTTGCCGAACGCGTCGAGGTCCTTCTGGTTCACGTAGGCCACCCAGTTGTAGATCTTGAGGGTGGCGTTCTTCTCGGGTTCGAGTCCGCTGGCGATGGCCGGGTTGGAGCTGTAGACGGGCCAGGTGACCGGATCGTTCGGTCGGGGAAGGGCCAGGGGTTGGGTCGTCGTGGTCGACTGGGCGGCGTTCCCGCTCGACCCACAGGCGGCCAGTGCCGCGGCCAGGCCGGTGGCGGTGGCCCCGGCCAGGAACGTTCGCCGTGAGACTCCGGTCGGCCTGCGGGTTCCGTCCTCCGACCATCCCTCGCGTGGGTGATACGTCAAGCCCGTCACCTCCGTGTCCCCGGCCCCGCCTCGCAGCGCTGACCTCGGATTCTGACTGAATGTTCAGTTATTCAACCACCAGGTGGTGGTGGCTGCAAGGAGCTTGGTCACCCGACGGTCGTCCCGGGCGCGGCCCCGGCCCCGCCGGTCAGCCGGCCAGCGCCGAAGCCAGGTGCTCGAAGTTCCCGAGGAACCGGTCGATGTCGGACTCGTCGTGCTGGGCGGAGATCAGCCACTGCTCCATCTTCCCCCATGGCGGGAGGAAGACCCCGCCGTTGTGCTGGATCAGCCAATGGGCGTGGTTGAAGCGGTCGTCGAGGGAGTCGAAGTCCCGGTAGTTGCGCACCGGCTCGGCCTGGAAGACGACGCAACCCTTGGCTCCGACGGCCACCACGTGGGCCTCGAGGCCCGAGCCGGCGATGATCGCCTCCAGGCCGGCCACGGCCCGGTCCCGGAGACGGTCGAGCAACTCGTAGGTCGACGGTGTGGCCACCCCGGACAACATGGCCCGGGTGGCCGCCATGGCCAGGGGGTTGCCGTTGAAGGTCCCGACCATCTCGTAGTGCCCGTCGGCGACGTGGGCCATGACCTCGGCGGTCCCGCCGACGGCCGCCGAGACGATGCCGCCGCCGATGGCCTTGGCCAGACAGATGATGTCCGGGGTGACCCCGACCAGACCGGTGGCGCCGCCCGGTCCCGCGGTGAGCCCGGTCTTGACCTCGTCGAAGGCCAGCAGCGCGCCGTGGGCATGGAGCAGGTCCTTGAGGCCGGCCAGGTACCCGGGGTCGGGAGCGATGATCCCGGCGTTCATCATGATGGGCTCGACGATCATCCCCGCCACCCGGCCGGCGTGGGCCTCGAGAACCCGCTCCACGGCGGTCAGGTCGTTGAATCCGACCACCGCCGTGAGCTCCACGATGCCGGCCGGGATGCCGGTGCTGCTGACCACGCTCCTCGGGGCGTTGGCCGGCCCGGCCTCGTCGAGCTCGGGCGCCACCGACACCTGGACCGAGTCGTGGTGACCGTGGTAGCAGCCCTCCACCTTGATCAGGATGTCCCGCCCGGTGATGGCCCGCATCAGATGGACGGCGTCCATGGTGGCCTCGGTGCCCGAATTGTTGAACCGCCACAGCGGCAGTCCGAACCGTCTCCCGAGCTCCTCGGCCACCTCGATGGCCACCTCGGTGGGCTGGGCGAAGTGGGTTCCCCGCCCGACCTGCTCCCGCACGGCCTCGACGATGGCCGGATGCGCATGCCCGGCCAGCCCGGCACCGTAGCCGCCGTGGAGATCGACGTACTCGTTGCCGTCCACGTCGACGATCTTGGAACCGGCGCCGTGGCTGAGCCAGACCGCCTGGGGAGCGGTGATCTGCCAGCTCGAGGTCACCCCGCCGGCCAGCGAGCCGAGGGCCCGCTGGCTCAGCGCCCTCGACCGGGGTTGGCGCTCCACGAATTGGCGTTCCTCGTCGGCGATGAGCGTGTCGAGGGGGGAGGCGATCCCGTCGATGGTCTGCTGTTCTGTGGCCACGGTGACTCCGATACTCCCGGTGGGTGTGAGTCTTTGACTGAATGTTCAGTCTATGGAACGCTCTGGGGGCCCGCAAGGACTTCGACGACGTGGGTCGGCGTACGCCCCGACCGGCGGCGGCCTCCACCGTCCGTCAGCGGTGTCGGCGCCCGGCGGGCAAGATGAGGCCAGAACGAGAGGGAGGACCGAGATGGCAAAAGTGCTGTGCGTGCTCTATGAGGACCCCGTCGACGGGTACCCGTCCTCGTACCCGCGGGACGACATCCCCAAGCTCGAGCGCTACCCGGACGGCCAGACGGTTCCTTCGCCGAGTGGCGTCGACTTCGCGCCGGGCACACTGCTCGGATCGGTCTCCGGTGAGCTCGGACTGCGCCGCTTCCTCGAATCCGGCGGGCCATACCCTGGTGGTCACCTCCGACAAGGAGGGACCTGACTCGGTGTTCGACCGGGAGCTGGTCGACGCCGACGTGGTCATCTCCCAACCGTTCTGGCCCGCGTACCTCACCGCTGAGCGGATGGCCAAGGCCCCGAATCTCAAACTGGCGCTCACCGCCGGGATCGGCTCCGACCACGTGGATCTGGACGCCGCCATACGTCACGGCGTCACCGTGGCCGAGGTCACCTACTCGAACAGCATCAGCGTGTCCGAGCACGTCGTGATGATGATCCTCGGGCTGGTCCGCAACTACATCCCCGTCCCACGAATGGGTGGTCAAGGGCGGCTGGAACATCGCCGACTGCGCCGAGCGGTCCTATGATCTCGAGGGCATGGTGGTGGGGACGGTGGCCGCCGGTCGGATCGGGCTCGCCGTCCTGAAGCGCCTCAAGCCGTTCGACGTCGAGCTCCACTACACCGACCGGCACCGGTTGCCGGACCAGGTCGAGCGGGACCTCGGCCTGACCTTCCACCCCGACGCCGCTTCGATGGTGCCCGCCTGTGACGTGGTGACCATCAACGCCCCTCTGCACCCGGAGACCGAGCATCTCTTCGACGACGCCATGTTCGGGCGGATGAAACGCGGTACCTATCTGGTCAACACCGCCCGGGGCAAGATCTGCGATCGCGACGCGGTGGTCAGGGCGCTCGAGAGCGGACAGTTGGCCGGGTACGCCGGCGACGTCTGGTACCCGCAGCCTGCGCCCGTCGACCACCCGTGGCGCACCATGCCGCACGAAGGAATGACCCCCCACGTCTCGGGGACGTCGCTGTCGGCGCAGAGCCGCTATGCGGCCGGGGTGAGGGAGATGCTCGAATGCTGGCTGGCCGGCAGGCCGATCCGCGACGAGTACCTCATCGTCGACGGCGGCCGTCTGGCCGGCACCGGCGCCCATTCCTACAGCGCGGGACGGGACCAACCGGTAGGGAGCCCGGCCGGGTTCACCACGATGGGTGGCGGTCGGGTCAACCGAAACTGGGCCCGAGTCCGCACACCTACGACGGGTCGGCCAACACCGCCAGCGGCACCGGTGAGATCATCAGCATCCCCAACAACCTCGAGTGGGCGCCGCTGGTGACCAACTTCGGCGTCTCTCTGAAGACGCTCCTCTACGCCAACGGTAACACGAGTCGACGTCTGGGCGGCCGGAGTCGGCCTGTGCCACGTCCGGCGTGGTCCGTGACCTACTCGACCACCGCCGTCACCTTCACCTCCAGCACGACCACGGCCACAAGCTCGTATGGGCCGCTACGCGGGGACGCATGCAAGGCCACCACGATCCACGGGTGACACGGTCAAGCCATGCCTGACCATCACCAAGAACCACTCCCCGCTCCAACATTGAGGCAGCCATCGGGGTGCCCGGCACCGACCGCCACCGCCCAGGCCACCGCCCATCGGGTGTGACCCTCAAGACCGGCGGTGTGATCTCGGGCAAGCCGACGGTCACCGGCACCTTCAAGATCACCTTGTCGGCCAAAGTCGGGACCGCAAAGGCGCCCACTCAGGCCTTCTCACTGGTCGTGAAGTCCAGACCGTCCGATGAACCCAGGCGCCTGAACAAGGACCCGGCAGCATCGCTGCCGGTTCCTCAGGCCATGGTGACGAGGATCTCCTCGATGATGTCGAGGGTGGTGTCGGGATGGAGAAGGGCCAGCCGCCCGACCGACTCGCCCTCCCAGGACGTGGGTACCACGAAGCCGATCTGGTCGTGGAGCAGTTGCGACGACCATCGCTCGTAGGCCGCCCAGTCCCAGCCCTTCCTCCGGAAGAGGACGACCGACAGCTCCGGCCTCCGCACCAGCTCGAGGTACGGGGTCCGCTCGATGAGGTCGGCGCTGGCCTGGGTCACGGCCAGCACCGTCTCGATGGCGTCGCGGTAGGCGTCGGTCCCGTTGACGGCCAGTGAGAACCACAGGGGGAGCCCCCGGGCCCGCCGGGTCAGGTGGTAGGCGTAGTCGCTGGGATTCCACTCACCGGGGTCGGTGTGGAGCACGTCGAGGTAGGAGGCGTCCTGGGTGTGCACGGCCTTGGCCAGTCGGGGCTCCCGGTAGACGAGGCCGGCACAGTCGAACGGGGCGAAGAGCCACTTGTGGGGGTCGACGACGTAGGAGTCCGCCATCTCGATGCCGTCGAACCGGCTGCGGATGGACGGGGCCAGGAGGGCGGCACATCCGTAGGCCCCGTCGACGTGGAACCACAGTGACCGTTCCCTGGCCACCTCGCCCACCCCGGCGAGATCGTCGATGATGCCGGCGTTGGTGGTGCCTCCGGTGGCGACCACGCCGATGGCGTCATCCCCCCGGGGATGGACGTCGAGCGTGGCCCGGAGGCCCCGACCGGTGAGGCGGTGGTCCTCACAGGGGACGACCAACGCATCGACCCCGAGCACGGCGAGGGCCTTGCCCACCGAGGAGTGAGCTTCATCGCTGACCGCGATCACCGGACGGTCGGGGGCGCGGTCGCCCATCCGGTGCGCGGCGGTGTCCCTGGCCACCATCAGGGCCGACAGGTTGCCGGCGGAGCCCCCGGAGACGAAGCA
This sequence comes from uncultured Acidimicrobiaceae bacterium, assembly GCA_963812885.1. Taxonomy (GTDB): domain Bacteria; phylum Actinomycetota; class Acidimicrobiia; order Acidimicrobiales; family RAAP-2; genus Bog-756. Next base: position 86,620 of record CAWEWZ010000006.1, read on the forward strand.
TCCACCCGCCCCGGGGGGAAGGCCGGCCATGTCGGCCAGGACGCCCAGGGCCTGGTTCTCGGCCGCCACCGCCCCTGCCGCCTCCATCCACGAGGTCCCCTGCAGCGACGAGCAGGCCACGACCATGTCGAACAGCAGGGCCGCCTTGGTCGGAGCGGCAGGGATGAACGAGAGGAACCGGGGGCTGTCGCACGAGACCACTGCGGTGGCCAGCTCGTTGTCGAAGATCTCCATGATCCGGCGGGGGTCGGTGCCCAGCGGATTGATCAGACCCTGCAGGCTGGCTTCGAGCGACGATGCCTGGGCCCCTCCGAAGTCGAGGGGGACCGGGTCGAGGGCGAGCCTCCACCGGCAGTAGTCGAGGATGAGTGTGGTCAGCTGTTCGTCGTAGACGAACATGGGATTGCGCATGGCGTCCTTTCCGAGCGCCCCATGATCGCAGAGATGCTCCGCCGGGCGCGGTGGGGAAGGCGTTGCCCACGACCGGTCGTCGATGAGCCGATCGTTCAGACGGCCCGTTCGTGGATGGAGACCGCGTACTGCGCCTGCCTCCTCGAAGGGCGCACCGGACCAGGTGGCCCACCGCCCGCCGGCGGTCAGGCCGGCCTCTCGACAGTGCTCGTCGTAGGTGGCCAGTGCATACCCACGGTCGAGTTGGAATCCGGCGATCAGGCAGCCTCCGGGGACGATGTGGCGGGCACATCCGGCCACGAGGGCGGCGTGGGTGTCGTCCGGCGTGAAGATGGGGACGTTGCCGGCCATGACCACGACGTCGAACTCACGCCCGAGGTCGAGACCGGAGATGTCACCGAGCACCCAGGTCAGATCGGGGGCCAGTTGCCGGGCTGTGTCGATCATCGACCGGTCCAGGTCGACGCCGACCGTGTCGACGCCCCGGCGGGCGAGCTCCCTGGCCACCCGGCCGGTTCCGCATCCGGCGTCGAGGACGGTCGCCGGATGCCGTCGCATGACGAAGTCGGCCTCGCCGTGCACGTCGGCGCCGGCGGCGGCCAGCCGGTCGAACCGTTCCTGGTACGAGCGGCCGTCCCATCCGGCCACGGGTCAGCGGGCGACCGGCCACAGGGTGAGCTGCGGCTGGCTGAGGGCGTCCAACGGGTGGTACCCGGGCAGTGACGACATGGGGGTGTCGAGATAGACCTTCGCTTCGGGCGGCTGGGCGAAGCGGCCGTGGCTCCAGCGGATCTCGACGTGGCCGGCGACCTCCCGTTCGGCGCCGTCGTCCCGGGACCGGTAGGTACAGGTCCAGTCGACCCGGGGCTGTCCGGCCTGGGACGGCGAGACGGAGAACGCCGACAGCTCGAACTGCTCGCGCCAGTCCCATGGGCTGGCAATCCGGTACCTGGCCGGGAGACCGGAGCGCCGGTCGTGGCCGAGGACGAAATAGGGGGCGCTGCCGATCCGCAGGAGGCGCCACAACATGGTCTCCCGGGCGATCCCGCTGGACTCGAGCTGCTCGGTCCAACGCCGGGCCGAGGCGTGGCTGACCGCCCGGCACAGGTCGGCGTAGGCGGCGCGCGACTCGGTGTCCGGGTAGGTCCGACCCCGCCAGCGCGTCGCGCAGCCGCCCGACCTCTTCCCGACTGCACTGGGAAGGTGTCGGCGGCAGCGTGCCGAGCCCGGTCGCAGTTCAGGCAGGCCCGATACAGGACGCCCAGCTCTTCGGGTGCGACCACCTCGTACCAGTCGGTACGGTCCCAGCGTCCCGGACGTGGCCAGCAACCCGTCGAAGAGTCTGGCCGGAGAGGCATTGGCCAGGATGTCGGACTCGTACTTGCAGCTGATGAGATAGACGTGATCGATGCGGAGGTCGATCGGTGCCACTTCGTCCCCGGGAGGCCGACGGCCGCCCGTCCATTCGATAACCAGCGGGGTCCGACCGCGAAGCCCGTCGGGGGCGTCGAGCAGAGCCCGCCCGTTGGCGAACGCCGAGCTCAGCTCGGTGGAGAATCGTCCCGAGGCCGCGATCGAAGCGAGGTGCTCCCAGACCTCGTCGCCCACTCGGAGCTGGCGTGGGCGCTGCGCCAGGGCGACCGCGGCGTCGGGGAAGGGCAGCGTCCCCAGCGCGGTGCCGAGCTCGGTGACGGTGGTCCGGTCATCGGGCACGGGATCGGTCGCCGTCCTGTCCGGAGCTCATCGCCGGCGTCGGGTCCCTGCCGCGTAGCCGGCCAGGCGCTCCATGCACTCCGGATCGAGCAGCTCGATCACGTCGTGGACCGGACCCGAACGGTCATCCCCCAGGACCGCCCGCAGCGCCTTGGCGCCGTCGGTCCGGCCCATCGGGACATCGGTGGAGAGCAGGACGAACGGGACCCATGTCGCCGCGGCCTCCATCCCGGGAGCGGATCTCGTGCAGCACGCTGGCCTTGCCCAGCGCCCGCCACAGGACGTCCGGGCGACGAAGGCCGGGCCGGGTGGTCGAGTACGCGCCCGAGACCTCGAAGAGCCACACGGTGCCGCCCGCGTCCCGGGCCCGGAAGTCCACGGTGAGCCCCAGGTCCCGGTAGGCGACGTTGCGCTCGATGTCCTCGAACCCGCTGGCTTCGAGCGCATGGTGAGCCAACTCGGTCGCCTTCCGGCCGAGCATCACGGCGTGTTCCTCGGCGGTGGCACCCGCTTCCCGTGGTGCCGGCCGGCCCGGGCTGACGGTCACCCGGCGGGCGGCGCCGGCCGATACCGGGCGGGCCAGCGCCGCTCGTTCATCGGCGATCCGGCGCTCGGCCAGGGCGACGTACTCCTCCTCGGTGTCGAATCCGACGTAGTGGCGCTCGGTCCGGACGGCGGCCACGGCGGTCGAGCCGGAGCCGACGAACGGATCGAGTACGAGGTCGCCCCGGTAGGTGTAGAGCTCGATGAGCCGACGAGGCAGCTCCACCGGGAACGGCGCCGGGTGGCCGACCCGGGTGGCCGATTCGGCCGGTATGTCCCAGACGTCGATGGTGGCGTCGACGAACTCGTCCATGGTGATGGTCCCCTCGCTGGGGAGACCTTGGCGGGCGCGCTGGTCGGGGGCGATGGCCCGGTCGAACCGGCCCTTGGAGGCCACGATGATCCGTTCGGACACGTCACGCAACACCGGGTTGCCCGGCCGCTGGTAGGTGCCCCAGGCGCACGACCCGCCGGCGGCGTGGCTCTTCTGCCAGATGATCTCCCCTCGGAGCAAGAAGCCGAGCCGTTCGAGCAGGTCGATGACGTCCCTCGACAGTGACCGGTAGGGCTTTCGGCCCAGGTTGGCCACGTTCACCGCGATGCGACCCCCGGGTTCCAACTTGTCGAAGCACTGGCCGAACACGTCGTGGAGCATGGCCAGATAGGCGTGGTAGTCGGCGGGGACGTGTCCGACCCCGAGTACGGCCTCGTACTCCTTGCCGGCGAAGTACGGCGGCGACGTCACCACCAACGCCACCGAATTGTCGGCCACCTCCCCGAACCGGTCCATCTCCCGGGCGTCTCCGGTCCAGATGGTGTCGCGGGCGGCCGGCGGGGCCACCTGGCTGTCGTCGGACAGGCGGGGTGGGGTGAAGCGGGCGTAGAATGAGGAGGCGTCATGGGCCTCCCGACGTCCCACCCCGAATTCGGACGTTGCCGTCGGGCGTCGCCGGGTGCGGGGTTGGATCGGCTCGACGTTGGTCACGGGGCCCCTCGCGTCGAGTGGGACCCGTGACCTCCGGACGGCACGGGGATCGGTGATCGGTGCACGGGATGGATCATAGGAACCCGGTGTGACCCGGCGTCCACCGGGAGGGCATGGCGGTCATGGCACCGCCCATCATCCCAGCTCGGAGTCCGGTTGCCGTGGTTCACCCGCCGGCCAGGTGTTCGCTGACCGACTCACCGACGGCCACGCAGCGCGAAAGTGAGGTGCAGCTCACCGCGGTCAGCAGTTGCGGTGCTCCCACCGTTGACGGCGCCTTCCACGGATGGCCGGGCGCCCCGGTCACGATCACCAGACCCGCCTGGGGTGACGTGGCCACCGAACTGCCCACCGTCACGCATGTTCCGATGGCGGTGCACGAGACGCCGTTGAGCGAGGCCGACAGGGACGTCACCGTCTGGCTCGACCAGGTTGCGCCGCCGTTGGCCGTGGTGAGGATGAGTCCGTGTCCGGCTCTGGCCGCGTCCAGGATGGTGGCGGTCGTCCCCACCACCGTGCAGCGCGCCCCGGGGATTCCGACGATAGGCGCCGTGGTCGTCGTGGATGTGGGGGGAGCGGTGGTGGTCGTGGTCGTCGGAGCCGTACTGGTGGGGGTCGGAACGGACGAGCCGGAGGCGACGGTCGCAGCCGTGCTCGTTGTCGGTGGGGGCGTGGTCGTTGTCGTCGACGGAACGGGGACGGCGCCGCTTCCGGTCGGCGATCCGTTGAAGCACGAGATGCCGTTGAGCGAGCCGGCGCCTGGCGGCGTGGCCACCATGGCCCAGTTGGTTCCACCGTCGGCGGTGAGGGACAGTGCCCCGGCCACGTGGTCGAGAGCCACCGTGGTGTGGCCGGTGACCCAGCAGCGTTGGTCGCCCGTACAGGAGAGGGCGCTGGCCCCGGACATGGTGGCCGGCAGGGGTCCCGCCGGCACCCAGGATGCCCCCGAGGTGGTCGACACCAGAGCCACCGAGCCGGTGGGCGCGGATCCGACGGCCATGCACCAACCGTCCGGGTGGCAGGAGACGGCGGTCAGGTCGAGGACGCCGGCCGGCGCCGGGACCTGGGTCCACTGCGCACCTCCGTCGGCGGTGGAGATGATCACCGCCTGACCACCGGAGGCCTGAGCAGCCTGCCCGACCGCCGTGCAGTGCCCCACGTCGTTGCAGGCGACGGCGGATAGATAGCCCACGGTGGGCGGGATGTTCTGGGCGGCCCATTTGATACCCCCGTCAGTCGTGGCGATCACCGCGGCACCGTTGGGGGCGCCGCCGCTGCCCACGGTCGAACCGACCGCCCAGCACCGGGTGGCGTTCACGCAATCCAGCGCGCTGAGGGCGTTGACCGGGGTCGGTACGCCCACCGCGGTGAACCTGCCCAGCCACGGTGAATTGACCGCGAACGTCGAGGGGGGAGCCGTCGTGGCCGTGCCGGCGCAGGCGCTGAGGGTCAGACCGACGGCCAGTGCCACCACCGCAGCCCATGACCGGGCCCGCCGTCGTCGGAAATCGTTCACGGGTCGGAGCCGGGGATTCAGCGGACCTTGATGACGTCGGTGTGGGCCACCTTGTCGTGAAATCCCTGTCGCCGGCTGTCCCACAACGGGGACAAGGCGGCGACGATCGTGTAGAGGCCGGCGACGGCTCCGAGGACCGGTATCCATGCCACCACGACCGCCGGGTAGAGCACGATGATCCGCAGGCCGGCCCGCTCGGGGCCGATGGCGCCCCCGGTGGCCTCGTCGCGGACAGCGATCCCGAGCGCCATCTGACCCACCGTCTGACCCTTCTCGCTTCCGTTGAGGATGGCGAAGTAGGCGATGTCGATGACGGCGAAGACGATCCCGACCACGACGTATCCGGCAACCCAGTGGAACTGGTAGACGCCGCCGGAGACGGCAGACCGGACGAAGATGGCCGCCACGATGCTCTTCGGGACGCCGATGATGATGGCGTCGATGATGATGGCGACCAGCCGTTGCCACCATTCGGCCAAGGGCCGGCCGAAGCGATCGACCGGGCCGACGGCGTACCCGTAGGCCGGAGGGGGCGGGAACGGTGGAGGTGGGGGCGGCGCCCCGAAACCTCCCCCGGGGGGCGCCGGTGGGGGCGGAGCCGACGGGGGAGGGTCGAACCCACCGCCGGGCGGTGTCGGGTAGGCGATCGGCGGGGGATTGAACCCACCGTCGGGCGGTGGCGGGTAGGCGGCCGGTGGGGGTACGAATCCGGGATCAGGGGGAGGCGGGGCTGCACCGGGGGGACCGGGATCCCGCGGAGGCCCGCCGCCGGGGGGAGGTGTCTGATCACTCACGGAGAACCCCGCTCATTTCGCTCGCGATGCCCATGGTGAGTACCGCTCACACGGGTCGATCGAATCCACCCCAGATCTTGCCACGCCACCCATGTTCTCCGTGGTGATGACGCTCGGTCTCCGGCCCGCCCGTCTACGTTTGGTCAGTGGTGCCGGTGTTTTCTCCTCCTGTTGGTACAGGACTCCGCGCCATCCGGCGGCCGGGGTGATGAACCTGGTCGATCTGGTGGTGATCGTGGTCGTCGCCCTGGCCGCGATCCAGGGCCTGCGCCTCGGCGCCATCGTCCAGGTCCTGTCCTTCGGCGGGTTCCTGGTCGGTCTCTACCTGGGCGCCCTCCTGGCATCGGTCACGGTTCACTGGGTCCACTCCCAACCGGCCCGGACGACCATGGCCCTGGTCACCATGCTCGGCATCGCCGCCCTCTGTGGTCTCGCCGGCCGGATCGTGGGCAGCCTCGCCTTCTCTCGGATCCACAAGGGGATACTGGGGCCGATCGACTCGGCCCTCGGCGTCGTCGTGGCGGTGATCGCCTCCCTCCTGGTGGCCTGGCTGCTGGCCAGCACCCTGATCAACAGCTCATCCCTCAGCCTCAACACGGCAATCGACCGGTCGACGATCATCAGGTCGCTCGACAACGTGTTGCCCGCCCCGCCGTCGGTCTTCTCACGGGTTCAGAGCTTCCTCTCGGCCGAGGGCTTCCCGCCTGTCTTCGCCCAGTTGGCCCCGGCATCGGCTGGGCCGGTGTCCCTGCCGGGGGGCCCCCAGCTCGCCGAAGCGGTCGCCCACGCCGGAGCGTCCACGGTCAAGGTCATCGGCGACGGGTGCGGTCAGATCCAAGAAGGATCGGGGTTCATCGTCGCCCCCGGGCTGGTGGTGACCAACGCCCATGTGGTCGCCGGCATCCCCCATCCCGTGGTCGAGGTGGGCGACCGTCTGGTCCAGACCACCGTCCTGACCTTCGATCCTTCGTTCGACCTGGCCGTGATGCGGGTAAGGGGTGTCGACGAACCGGCACTGGCGCTCGACCCCGAGAAGTCCGCCCGCGGCGTGCAGGCCGCGGTGCTCGGCTATCCAGGGGGGGGACCGTTCCGTGTGGAGCCGGCGGGGATCATGGCCGAGTTCCAAGCGGAGGGAAGGGACATCTACGGCCAGGGGCTGACCGTCAGGGACGTCTATGAGATCCAGGCCATCGTCCGTCCCGGCAACTCGGGGGGTCCCCTGGTCGAGCCGGACGGAAAGGTGGTCGGGGTCGTGTTTTCGCGGTCGACCACCAACGGCGACATCGGCTACGCGCTCGCCTCTCCCGGTGTGTTGTCCCGTGTACTACGAGCCGCGAACCAGTCCGGGCCGGTGGGAACCGGTCCCTGCACGTCGGGTTGAGAGAAGCACACCGGGCCGTGCCTCCGGCTAGACATGGGTGCATGGCGCTCACCATCGAGGATTACGGGATCATCGGTGACCTGCACACCGCGGCTCTGGTGGGGCGGGACGGCTCGATCGACTGGCTGTGCCTCCCCCGCTTCGACTCGGCGGCCTGTTTCGCCAAGCTGCTCGGCGAGGAGGATCACGGATCGTGGAGATTGGCTCCGAAAGGGGCCCATCTCGCCACCCACCGCCACTACCGGGGCGACACGCTCGTGCTCGAGACGGAGTTCGTGACCGACGAGGGTTCGGTTCGGGTGGTCGACTGCATGCCCATCCGCCAACAGCACCCCGAAGTGGTGCGCCTGGTCGAGGGCGTACGCGGAAAAGTGACCATGGAGATGCAGCTGACCATCAGGTTCGGGTACGGCCAGATCGTCCCCTGGGTCCAGAGGGTCGACGGCACCCTCAACGCCATCGCCGGCCCTGACGGGCTCTCGCTGTGGACCCCGGTGCACTGCCAGGGACAGGACCTCAGCACGGTCGCCGAGTTCACCGTCTCGGAGGGCCAGCAGATCCCGTTCTCGCTGACCTGGTTCCCAGCCAGCGAGGACCCGCCCCGCCCGGTGGATGCCGCCTATGCCATCCAGGACACCGAACTGTGGTGGACGGATTGGGCGACCCAGTGCACGTATCAGGGCGAGTACCGGGAGGCGGTGGTCCGGTCACTGATCACCTTGAAGGCGCTCACCTATGAACCCACCGGGGGCATCGTGGCCGCCGCCACCACCTCGCTGCCCGAGACGCTCGGCGGCAGCAGGAACTGGGACTACCGGTTCTGCTGGCTGCGCGACGCCACCCTCACGCTCGAGTCATTGATGCGCGGCGGCTTCTACGAAGAGGCCATGGCCTGGCGGAACTGGCTGCTCCGGGCCATCGCCGGCGACCCCGCCCAGATGCAGATCATGTACGGGGCCGGTGGTGAGCGCCGGCTCGACGAGTGGGAGATCGACTGGTTGCCGGGCTACGAACGATCGGCGCCGGTGCGCATCGGGAACGCGGCTGCCGGTCAATTCCAGCTGGATGTGTACGGCGAGGTCATGTCCGCACTGTACGAGTCGTCGGGCGCCGCCGATGCCGCTGGCAACGCCACATGGGAGCTCCAACTCGCACTGATGGAGTTCCTCAACGAGGGTTGGCGCGAGCCGGATGACGGCATCTGGGAGGTGCGTGGTCCCCGCCGTCACTTCACCCACTCGAAGGTCATGGCCTGGGTGGCCATCGACCGTGCCATCAAGACGGCGGAGGAGCGCGGACTGGAAGGGCCGGTCGAGCAGTGGAAGGAGGTGCGCAAGGAGATCCATGACCAGGTCTGCGACCACGGGTTCAACCCCGACAAGGGCTCCTTCACCCAGTACTACGGATCCGACCAACTTGACGCCAGCTTGTTGATGATCCCGTTGGTGGGGTTCCTGCCCGCCCATGACCCGCGGGTGCGTGGCACCATCGAGGCCATCGAGCACGATCTGGTCGAGGGGGGCTTCGTGCTGCGGTATCGCACTGCGGACACCGGGGACGTCGACGGGTTGACCGGTCGGGAAGGTGCGTTTCTGGCCTGCTCGTTCTGGCTGGCGGACTGTCTGTCGCTTCTCGGACGCGACCACGACGCCCGTCAGATGCTCGACCGGCTCATGGGGTTGAGAAACGACCTCGGGCTCCTGTCGGAGGAGTACGACCCGGTGGCCGGTCGTTTGGTGGGCAACTTCCCTCAGGCATTCTCCCATGTCTCCCTGGTCAATTCGGCCTCGAAGATCGGCGGCGACGAGAAACCGTCGTCGGGGCACGTCGTGGCCGGCCTCGCCCGCCGGTCCCTGGCCCATGGCAAGAGCCGGACGGGCACACGGCACATGGGTGCGTTCAACGCCCGCTCCGTGTTGTCGAGGCTGGTCGACGGGGGGGACTCCGATATCGCCCGTGGTGCCGCCAACGTCGTGCGCGGCGCCATCGGATCACCGTCGCGGCCGGCCAAGGTGCGTGGGAAGAAGGTCGAGGCGGGGGCCAGGTCGTCCAGGGCCACCGGCCCGGCCAAACCTTCGAAGCGGGTGGCCAAGAAGAAAGGTGCGAAAGCAGCCGCGGTGAAGAAGACGGCGGCCAGAAAGGTGCCGACGAAGTCGGCCGCGGCGACGACGGCGACAAAGAAGGGTGCCGGCAAGCAGAGCGTGCCCAATGAGAGAGCCGAGCAGGCAGCGACACCCCGGAAGGCGACGAGGGCAGCCCGTACGAGGTCCGCCGGCGGGAAGAAGGCTCGGCGCCCGGCCAAGGCGGCCGGGCGCTCGTAGCGGTCGGCTCAGCCGGGGCGCCCGGAGGGAGCAACACGATGAGTGGAGGCCATCACACGTCAAGAGGAGACGACCCCGCCGGTCGCCGTGGCGCGGCATCCGGGCCGGAGGCACCTCGTGCCGGCGTCAGGATCGCCGACGGTGTCATCGAACTGGACACGTTGCTCGGTGGCTGGGAGCGTGTGACCGCCGGGTATCTGATCGAGGGGGAGTCCCCGGTGCTGGTCGAGACGGGCAGCCAGAGCTCGGTCCCCGTGCTGTTGGCCCAGCTCGAACAGCTCGGCCTCGGTGCGAGAGACCTGGCCGGGGTGGTGGTCACCCATATCCACCTCGACCACGCCGGAGGAGTCGGGGACGTGGCCCGGGCGTTCCCGGACGCCACCATCTACGTTCACGAGAAGGGGGCCCGTCACCTGGCTGATCCGACCCGGCTGGTCGACTCGGCCTCCCGGGTGTACGGCCCCTTGCTCGACTCGCTCTACGGGCGGCTCGATCCGACCCCCGCCGAGCGGATCCACGTACTCGGCGATCTCGAGGAGATACGGGTGAGCACCAACCGGTCGCTCGTCTCGGTGGACTCGCCCGGACACGCCAAGCACCATCTGGCGCTCCACGACACGTTGAGCGGTGTGTTGTTCGCCGGCGATGCCGTGGGGGTGAAGCTGCCCGACGCCGGCGTACTGCGCCCATCGACGCCCCCACCGGATTTCGACCTCGATCTGGCTCTTCACTCGCTGCACCGGTTCGGCGAGCGGCGACCGACCGCGTTGGCCCTGGCCCACTACGGCATCCTCGACGATCCCTTGGACGTGCTCGACGAAGCGGACGGAACGTTGCGCAGTTGGGTGTCCGTTGCCGAGTCGGCCTATCACCGGGGGGAGGACATCGCTGCCGCGCTGGACGCGGCCTTCGCCTCCGACCTGGACGGCGTGGACGACGCCTACCGGGAGAAGCTGGACGTGATGAACGGGGTCCACTCCAACGCCGCCGGTCTCCATCGCTGGTTGTCCGTACGAGGTCGTGGAGGTGGTCCGTCACCCGAGGAGTCGTGATCCCTCCGGCGGTGGGCTTCCGGTCTGACCCCGGAGCCGGCCCGGTGCTCGACGCGGTGCTCCGCTCACGGGTGGCATCGCACACGCCTTGCGCATCTGGCGTTTCCTGGTCTCCAATGGATCGTCCCGGTGACGCTCACGCAGATGCGATGCAGGGGAGGAGGTCCGCCCGATGAGCATCCTGTTCGCCCTCCTCGGCGCGTTCAGCCAGGCGCTCACCTCCGTGCTGCAGCGTCTGGCCAATGTCGCTGGCGCTGACGAGAAGCGGTCGCCATGGAATACCACCAAGTTCCTGATCCGTCATCCCATGTGGTTGCTCGGAATGCTGTGCATGGGCGGTACCTTCGTCTTCACCGCGTTGGCCCTTTACTTCGGCGAACTGGCGACGGTGCAGCCGATTCTGGTCACCGAGCTCATCTTCACCCTCGCCCTGCGGGTCCTGTGGCTCCACGACCGGATCGCCACCCGCACCTGGGGTGCCGCCGCGCTGCTGTGCGCCGGTCTGATCGGCTTCCTGGTGGCCGCCCATCCCCAGGAAGGCCACGGCCACCCCACGCCGGCCGGATGGATCGTGGCCCTCGGCAGCCGGATCCTGCTCATTCTGGTACTCCTGGTGCTCAGCCGGTGGGGTTCGCCGGCCCGTCGGGCCGCCCTGCTCGGCGCAGCCGCCGCGCTGGTGTGGGCGATCGACGCGGCATTCGTCAAGGCGGCCACGGAGGTGCTCGCCCGTGACGGCTGGAGTGGCCTGTTCGTCCATTGGCCGGTGTACGCGGTGGTGGTGAGCGGCGTGATCGGAACCATCCTGCTCGAGTCGGCCTTTGCCGTCGGGCCGTTGGCCGCTTCCCAGTCAGCCCTCCTCATCGTCGATCCGCTGGCCAGTATCGCCATCGGCATCGAACTGTTCGGTGAACAGCTCAACAACTCGCCGGCCGCCATTGTGCTCCAGGTGGCGTTCCTGATCGCCATGTTCGCCGGGGTCGTCCTCCTGTCGAAGTGGGCGCCGCCGGAGATGGAGGCCCGCGCCAAACGATCGCCCCGGCTGGTGGCGTCGGGCGGTGCCGCCACCGACCCCGTTTGAGCGGCACGTGGTCGCGGTTATTTGCCGATCGTGCGATACGATCGACATCGGGCGGTTCGACGAACCTGAGGAGAACATGCGACTGAGTGGAAGGGTTGCCGGCACGCTCCTCGCAATGGTGTTCGTCGGAGCGGCTTTCGGCGCGTGCGGATCGGGTTCTGGGTCACCCGGCGCGGGGAGCACGACCTCGACGACCTCCGCCGCGTCGCCGGGCACGGCCGGCGCCGCTCCCTCGCTGGCCAGCCTGACCGCTTCGGTGCACGCCCAACTGACCGGCACGGGACCCGATGACTTCTCGGTGACCGGGATGTCCGAGCTCACCTGTGATCTCCCCACTGCCTGGGAGGTCGGCGCCACCTTCAAATGCTTCGCCTACGACTTCGCCAAGGACGAGATCGGTGAGTATGACGGAACCGTCCAGCCCGAGTCGGGCGGACAGCCGCGCTGGAACGGCCAGTGGATCCCGAAGTGATGGCGGTGAACGGGTAGGCGATCCCACTCCTGCCGGCACCTCCGCCGGCGGGTAGCGTCGCTCTCGTGGCGCTCGAAGCGAAGGTGGTCATCGTGTCGGACTCGGTGGTTGCCGGGAGCCGCACGGACACCTCGGGGGCCGCACTGGTCGAGGCATTGCAAGGGCACGGCTTCCTGGTGGTGGATGTCCGGACCGTGCCCGACGGGGTGATGGCGGTGTCAGCGGCGCTCGGCGAGCTGGCCACCGGGTTCCACGGCCTCGTGGTCACGACCGGTGGCACCGGGTTCTCCCCGACCGATCTCACCCCGGAGGCGACCCGGACGGCCATCGAGCGGGAGGCGCCCGGGCTCGGGGAGGCGATGCGGGCGGTCAGTCCGCTCGGTCGGCTGTCGAGGGGCGTTGCCGGGACCATCGGGTCCTGTCTGATCGTCAACGTCCCCGGATCGACGCAAGGAGCGGTCGAGTCGATCGGAGCCATCATCGACGTGGTACCCCATGCCCTCGAGCTCTTGGGGGGTGGCCATCCCCACTGACGGCCGGCCGCCGGCCTGGTGGGCGAGGAGCTGTCCGACACCGGCGGCAATAGGGTGGTGGGGTGCTCGAGCCTCCCAGCGAACCCGACGAGCAGGACTGGATCGCCGTCTCCGGTCAGCCGCTTCCGGTCGAGCGAGCACTGACGTGGGCATGCCGGCCGTCGTGCGGTGCCATCGTCACCTTCAGCGGAACCGTGCGGGACCACTCCGACGGCCGGCCGGGCGTGACCGCCCTCGAGTACGAGGTCTATCCCGAGCAGGCCGTCCTCCGCCTCCGCCATGTGGCCGAGGCCGCCCGGAGTCGGTGGCCGACGATCGGACGGCTGGTCCTGCTCCACCGGGTCGGCCTCCTCCATGTCGGGGAGACCTCGGTCACCGTGGTGGCTTCGACGCCCCACCGGTCGGAGGCCTTTGCCGCCGCCGAATTCTGCATCGACACACTGAAACGCTCCGTCCCGATCTGGAAGCGCGAGACCTGGGCCGGCGGCACGGACTGGAGCATGTGCAGCCACGGCATCGAGGAAGTGGGCGCGTGATCCCGTTGGCCGAGGCCCGGGCTCTGGTCCTCGGTGCGTGCGGTCCCCGCACCCCGATCCCACTGCCGATCGACGACACACTGGGATGCGTCGTCGGGGCACCGGTCGTGGCCACCGAGCCCGTGCCGCCGTTCGTCAACTCGTCCCGGGACGGCTACGCGCTCCGGTCTGCCGATACCTCCGGTGCCGGCGGGCGGGCCGGTCCGGTCCGTCTCCGGGTCGTCGGATCGATCATGGCCGGGTCCGTGCTCGACGCAACCATCGGGCCCGGGGAGGCAGCCCGGATCATGACCGGTGCCCCGATGCCGGCCGGTGCCGACGCCGTGTGCATGCTCGAGGACTCGTCGGTCGAGGACGGCGGTTCGGTCGTGACCATCGACCATCCGATCGCCCGGGGCGAGGCCGTCCGCGGGGTCGGCGAGGACGTGACCGCCGGAGACGTGGTGGCCGAGGCGGGCACGGTGGTGTCGCCCGCCCTCATCGGTGTGTTCGCCAACCTCGGCGTGGCCGAGGTGTCGGTTCACCCACGCCCACGGATCGGCGTGCTGTCGACCGGGGACGAACTCGTCACGGAGCCAGGTCCGTTGGGACCGGGCCAGATCCGCGACGCCAATCGCCATGCGCTCCTCGCCCTCGTCGACCGCGAGGGTTGGGTCCCCGTCGACCTGGGGGTCGTCGGCGATGACGAAGCGGCGCTCGGTCTCGCCTTCGACCGTGCCGCCGACGGGTGCGACGCGCTGGTGACCAGCGGCGGGGTGAGCGTGGGGGATCTCGACATCGTCAAGGTGGTCCTCGAGAAGCGGTGTCCGGGGACGGTGCGGTGGATGCAGGTGGCGATCAGACCGGCCAAGCCGTTCGCCTTCGGCGCCCTCGAGGAGGACGGCACACCCGTCTTCGGTCTGCCCGGCAACCCGGTCTCGGCCATGGTCAGCTTCGAGCTTCTGGTTCGGCCCGCGCTCCGGCGCATGGCCGGCCACCACTCGCTCGACCACCCGGTGGTCCGATCCGTGGCCGAAACCGCGTTTCCCCGTCAGCCTGACGGCAAGACCCACTTCGTCCGGTCCGCCCTGTCGGTGGATGCGGGCGGAGTATGGAATGTGCATCCGGTGGTCGGACAGGACTCGCACCATCTGCGGGCCATGGCCGACGCCAACGCCCTGACCGTCCTGCCCGACGGCGCGGGGTGCGGTGGCCGGCGGGATCGTCGACGTCATCCTGACCGACCCCGACCGGCTGGTCACCGAGCCGATCCGCCACTCCGTCCGACCATGGTGACCTCGGTTCCCGTAGCCATCTCGGGTCATCCCCGTACCCCGGGGTTCGGTCCCGATGCCGTGCCCACCGCCGGCCCTCTGGTCGATGCCCACGGCCGGATCCACGACGATCTGCGAATCTCGGTCACCGACCGCTGCAACCTCCGCTGCGTCTACTGCATGCCCGAGGAGGGAATGACCTTTCTGCCCCAGTCGGAAGTTCTCACCTTCGACGAGATCGTCCGGGTGGCACAGGTGGCGTCCACCCTCGGGGTCACCTCGATCCGCCTCACCGGGGGCGAACCACTGGTTCGGAAGGACCTCCCGGTCCTCGTGGCCCGCCTGGCGGCGCTCGGATTCGACGACCTGGCCATGACGACGAACGGGGTGCTGCTGGCCGACAACGCCGAACAGTTGGTGGCCTCGGGACTCCGGCGGGTGAACGTCAGCTGCGACTCGTTGCGGGCCGACCGGTTCGGACTCATCCGTCGGCGGGGTCACCTCGACGTCGTCCTCCAGGCCATGGACGCGGCCGAGGCCGCCGGGCTCGTCGCCGGTGAAGGTCAACGTCGTGCTCGTCAGGGGGCGCAACGACGACGAGATCCTCGATTTTGCCGCGTTCGCCCGGGACACCGGCCGCATCGTGCGCTTCATCGAGTTCATGCCGCTCGACGCCGACGGCCTCTGGGGCCGTAGCCAGGTGGTACCGGGGCGCGAGGTCTTCGACCGGGTGTCGTCGGTCTGGCCGCTCGAGACCGTCGACGGGCGGCCGGGCTCGGCGCCGGCGGAGCGCTTCCGATTTGCAGACGGGCGCGGGGAGATCGGACTCATCTCCAGCGTCACCCAGCCATTTTGCGGGACCTGCAACCGATTGCGCCTGACCGCTGACGGCTCGGTACGGAACTGCCTCTTCTCCGACGACGAACTGTCGGTGCGCGACCTGCTCCGCGGCGGGGGCACCGATGCCGAAGTCGCCACCCAGTTCCGGCGGGCGGTCTGGGGCAAGCTGCCCGGTCACGGCATCAACGAGCCGGAGTTCCTCCGTCCGGCCCGGTCGATGTCGATGATTGGCGGCTAACGATGGCCGTGCTCCGGCTGTTCGGCCCGGCCCGGGAAGCCGCCGGGGTGGCACGGGCCGACATTCCCGGCTGCAGTGTGGCGGAAGTGCTGCACACGGCGGAGGCCCGCTACGGGCCTGCGTTCGCCGACGTCGTGGCCACCTCCCGGATCTGGGTCAACGGAGAGGCGGTCGGCGAAGGATCGGTGCTGTGCGGACGGGGACGAGGTGGCTGTGGTCCCGCCGGTGTCGGGCGGATGACCACCGGCGGTCCCGTCGACGGACCCTCCCCGGCTGCGCCTCTGGCCCACGTCGACGAACATGGCAAGGCGCACATGGTGGATGTGACCGGCAAGCCCAAGACCCGGCGGGTGGCCGAGGCCCGCTGCTCGGTGCGGGCGTCCGCGGTCGCTACCGCCACCATCGGCGCCGATGTGGTGGAGGAAGCCCGTATCTCGGGGATCATGGCCGCCAAACGGACCTCGACGCTCCTTCCCCTGTGCCATCCCATCCCGATCGAGGGCATGGCCGTCGACGTCGTCCGGGACACCGGCGGTCTGCGGGTATCGGCGGTCGCCGAGGTCACCGAGCGGACGGGCGTGGAGATGGAAGCCCTGACCGCCTGTGCCGTGGCCGCCCTGGTGCTGGTCCAGCCGCTGCTCGCCCTCGATCCGCAGACGTCGATCGAGGAGCTGACGTTGTGGAGCAAGCGGGGCGGTCGGTCCGGCGATTGGCAGCGATCGGCGGAGGGGACGATGAGGTGGGAAGGACCGATCCTCGGGTTCTCCATGAATAAGTGCGATAGAACTCGTATCTGCGAGTCTATTGTCTGATATATGCGATATTCGCGAGGTTGTTTGGGTTAGCCTTCCGCCCATGACCCACTACCGGCCCGGCCAGCTGGCCGAGCTCCTCGGCGTGAGCACGGACACCGTCCGACGCTGGTGCGACGAGGGCCGCATCGAGACGGTCCGGTCGGAGGGCGGTCACCGGATGGTGGACGGTGCCTCGCTGGCCCGGTTCGTACGCGAGCAGGACGAGGCCTACGCCCCCGAACAATTGCTCACCCAGTCGGCCCGCAACCGGTTCAGCGGGCGTGGTCACCAGGGTGCAGCGGGATGCACTGACCGCCATCATCGAGGTTCGGGCCGGCCGCTTCCGGATCGTGTCACTGCTCACCCGCGAGGCCGCCGACGACCTCCGGCTCGAGGAGGGTGACCTGGCCACCGCCGTTGTCAAGTCGACCAGCGTGATGATGGAGGTACAGCCGGCATGAGCGGATCGAGAGGAGGGATGCGGCCTGTCAGCCGCCTTGGCGGTGATGTTCGCGGCCGCGGTCCTGGCCGCCTGCGGGAGCTCCTCGGCCGACACGTCGACCACCTCGACCACCACGGCGCACAAGCTGACCGGTTCGATCACCGTGTCGGCCGCCTCGTCGCTCACCGACGCCTTCGGGAAGCTGGGCACGATGTTCAAGGCCGCGCACCAGGGAACGGACATCTCGTTCAACTTCGGTTCGTCGGGTGCACTGGCCACCCAGATCACCCAGGGATCTCCGGCCGACGTGTTCGCCTCGGCATCCCCGAAGGACATGGCCACCGTGGTGTCCGCCGGTGACATCGCCGGGAAGCCGGTGACCTTCGCCCGCAACACCCTCGAGATCGTGGTCAAACCGGGGAACCCTCTCGGTATCCACTCGCTGGCCGACCTGACCAAGGCCAAGGTGGTCTCCATCTGTGTCAGCAGTGCGCCGTGCGGTGCGACCGCGGAACAGGCGCTCAAGAACGCGGACGTGTCGCTGCCCTCCTCGAAGGTCACGCTGGGAGCGGACGTGGACACCACGTTCGCGGCAGTGACCACCGGCGATGCCGACGCCGCCATCGTCTACGTGACCAACGCCAGGACGGTCGGCGACCAGGGTGTGGCCATCCCCATCCCCGCCTCGGTCAACGTCACCACCAGCTATCCCATCGCCGTGGTCAAGTCGACCAAGAACCGATCGCTGGCGGCAGCGTGGATCGCCTATGTGCTCGGCCCGACCGGCCAGCAGGTGCTGAAGGCGGCCAGCTTCCTCCCCGCCCACTAGGGAGAGACGGTGGACCCACCGGAGCGGGGCCGTCGTCCCCCGCTGCCGGTGGTGGCCGTGGCCGCCCTGACCGTGGTCTTCCTGGCCGTCCCCTTGGTCGGGTTGTTGACCAAGGCATCGTGGTCGACATTGTGGACGGACCTCACCAACCCGATCGCCCTCGACGCCCTGAAGCTGTCGCTGGTGTGCTCGCTGTGGGCCACCGGCCTGTCGCTGGTGCTCGGCGTTCCCTTGGCCTGGGTACTGGCCCGCACCCGGTTTCCGGGGCGCAACCTGGTGCGGGCCCTGGCCATCCTCCCCATGGTGCTCCCCCCGGTGGTCGGAGGAGTGGCCCTGTTGCTGGCCTTCGGGCGTGACGGGTTCCTCGGCCGGCCCCTCTACGACCTGTTCGGGATCCAGTTCACCTTCAGTACCGCCGGTGCCGTGCTGGCCGAGACCTTCGTGGCCATGCCCTTCCTGGTCATCACCGTCGAGGCCGCATTGCGCTCGATGGACGGGCGTTACGAAGAGGCGTCGGCGAGCCTCGGCGCCCGGCGATGGACCACCTTCCGGCGGGTGACCCTCCCGATGATCTCCCCCTCCCTCATTGCCGGGACCGCCCTCACCTGGGCCCGGGCCCTGGGCGAGTTCGGCGCCACCATCACCTTCGCCGGAGACATCCAGGGACGCACCCAGACCCTTCCCCTGGCCGTGTACCTCGCCCTGCAGCAGAACGAACATGTTGCCGTGGCCCTTTCCTTGGCCCTCCTGGCCATCTCCATCGTGGTGCTCGTGTCGCTGCGGGGTCGCTGGTTGGGCGCAGTCAACTCGTGAGCCTGATCGCCGACGTCCGGGTGTCCATCGGCGCCTTCGAGGAGCAGCTCCGTCTGGAGGTGGCCGACGCCGAAGTGCTCGCCGTCCTGGGGCCCAACGGCAGCGGCAAGTCGACGTTGCTGCGCGCCCTGGCCGGGCTCCAACCCCTCACCGGCGGCCGCATCGTGGTCGACGGCGTCGTCCTCGACGATCCGGTGGCCGGAACGCTCGTCCCACCCGAGAAGCGGCCGTGCGGGCTGGTCTTCCAGGACTACCTGCTCTTCCCCCATCTCACCGTGCTGGCCAACGTGGCCTTCGGTCCGCGGAGCCGGGGGAGTTCACGGGCCGATGCCAACCGGCGGGCCCGCCAGTGGCTCGGTCGGATGGACCTGGCCGACCGAGCGGGCTCGAGACCCGGGCAGCTCTCCGGTGGGCAGGCCCAGCGGGTGGCCGTGGCCCGGGCCCTGGCCACCGAACCGAGGCTTCTCCTGCTCGACGAGCCCATGGCCGCCCTCGACGTCGGTGCCAGGGGATCGGTCCGCCACCAGCTCCGGCGCCACCTCGGCATGTTCAGCGGCTCATGCGTCATGGTCACCCACGACCCCCTCGACGCGGCCGCCATCGCCGATCGTCTGGTCATCGTCGAGGCCGGGAGGGTGGTGCAGCAAGGAACCCTGGAGGAGGTCACCAGTCGTCCGCGGACCGAGTACGTGGCCGAGCTGATGGGGGTCAACCTGCTCCGGGGCGTGGGCCGGGGGACGACCCTGGTGCTCGCCGGAGGCATGACCGTGGAGACGGCCGGTCGGTGGCAGGGTGACATGTTGGCGGTCGTCGCACCCCGTGACATCGCCCTGTACATCGATCGACCCGAAGGGAGTCCGAGGAATACCTGGTTGACCCGGGTGGCCGAAGTGCACCTCATGGGAGACCGGGTGCGGGTGCTCCTCGACGGACCGGTCCGGGTGACGGCAGAGGTCACCGCCGCCGCCCTGGCCCGACTGGGCCTCACCGAGGGCGCCCCGGTCTGGGCGTCGGTCAAGGCCACCCAGATCGACGTCTACGCCGCCGACGGGAACAGCTAGCGCCGACCGGACACCACCGCGTCCGCTCCCTGTTCCACCACGTCTTCCTCCTCCAGCCAGCCCGGTGCATGCCGGCCGGCCCAGGACCTGCTCACCCACCCGGTGAACATCGACCGCAACGATTCGGGGTGGGTCAGGGCGAAGGCGATGTGACCGGCGACCACCACGAACACCGCCAGGGCGAAGACGTCGTGGACGAAGGTGGCCCCGGTGCGCCAACTGACCGGGAAGTGTCCGAACCACTGCATGACCGAACCGGTGGCCAGCATGACGACGATGGCCCCGCCCACGAAGATGGCGTTGAGTTTCTGGCCGGGGTTGAATTTGTCGAGCACGACCGAGTCGCCGCCCAGGTTCCTCAGCCAGTGGATCTCGTCCCTGGTCCAGAGATTGAAGCGCCTGACATCCCGGCGCATCCTGGCCCCCCACGGCCCGATGAGCGCGACCACGATCGGCACCGGGAGCACGATACCCGCCCACAGGTGGATCTCGGCGATGAGATGCCGCTTGCCGATGATGCCGGCCAATGACCCGAAGTACAGCGGCAGGGCCGTCGCCATGAGGATGCCGAACAGGAGGGCGTTGGCCCAATGGACGGCGCGTTGGGTCCGGTCGAACCGCAGTATCCGCATCGTCCGGCCGCGCTCGGTTTGTCGCGGGGAGGTCATGGCGGCGCCGGCATCACGTATCGGCCGGCCCGGTCGAGCCGTCGATCCAGCCGTTGACCGGATAGCCGTTCTCCTCCCAGTACCCGGGGATCACCTGGTCGACGACCTCGATGGCGGAGAGCCATTTGAGCGACTTGTAGCCGAACATGGGGGCGACATAGAGCCGGACCGGCCCACCGTGCTCGGTCGTCACCGGTGCACCGAGCATCCGGTAGGCGACGATGACGTCGGGCAGTCGCGCCTGGTCGAGGGTCAGGCTCTCCGAGTCGGTGCCGTCGTACGATTCGAAGCGCAGGGCCACCGCTCCCGGGGCAAGCCCGACCGTGTCCAGGATGTGGGACAGCCTGACTCCTTCCCAGTGCACGTCAGGAACCCTCCACCCGGTGACGCACTGGAAATCCTTGACCAGCGTGGTGCGAGGCATGGCCATCAGATCGTCGATCGTGAAGGTGGCCGGCTGGTGCACCAGGCCGCCGACCCTGAGGCGGTAGCGGTCAGGGGTGATCACCGGGAGAGTGCCGCTGACCGAATAGATGCGGAACCGGTCGCCACCGGGCAGGAGACCCCCGAGGCCGGATCCGAAGGCGTCCCCGATGGCGTTCTGCACCTTGGCTCCGAATGCGATCCCGACCGCACCCAAGCCCGCCATGCCTAAGAAGACCCGGCGACCGACGGCGATCCTTCTGGGCTGGGTCTCCTTGGGCTGATCGGATTCAGGGACCACTTTGACGAGCTTACGGGTCCGGGTCTCGCCACAGTCATCGCCCGTCTGCGCTCCCTGGGGGTGGAGCGGCCGCCGCCGTGGACGCTGGCTAGGCTGTTCTGGTCATGAGCTGACCAGAAGGGGAGGGCCAGAAGGCTCCGGCTCGTGTCGAAGGTTCCTGAACTTTTCGACGCGCCGAGGAGCACCCATGCCACTCCCGCCAGTGCCCAAGATCGAGCTTCATGTCCATCTCGAGGGGGCGGTCCGAGCCAAGGACCTCTTCGAGATGGCCACCCGCAACCGGTTCCCCCTGCCGGTGGCGGACGAGTCGGAGCTGGCCCGGCTCTATCGCTTCCGGGACTTCGGGCACTTCCTCGAGCTCTGGAGGATGACCACCCCGGCCATCCAGACCGATCGAGACTTCCGCCAGGTGGTCGTCTCCTACGCCGAGGAGGCCGCGAACCCATGGCGCCGTCTACGTCGAAGGGATCTTCACCCCGGCCGAGCGGGTAAACGGCGGTGCGTCGTGGGACGAAGTGTTCTCCGGGTTCTGCGACGGGATCGCCGAGGCCAAGGAGCGGTTCGGGGTCGAGGTCAGGCTCACCCCGGACACCCCCCGCGACGCCGATCTGGACCTGGCCATGGAGACCGCCCGGTATGCGGCCCGCTACCGGGAGCGGGGCGTCGTCGGTCTCGGACTCGGCGGCCCGGAGGCCCTCCATCCGCCGGAGCCGTTCGAACGGGCCTTCCGCACGGCCAAAGAGGCGGGGCTGGGCTCGGTGCCACACGCCGGCGAGGCCGCCGGACCGGAGTCGGTCCGTGGCGCGCTCGACGCCCTCCAGGCCGACCGGATCCGCCACGGGATCCGCTCGGTCGAGGATCCCGGTCTTCTGGCTGAGCTGGCCGACCGGGCCATCGTGTGCGACGTCTGTCCGGTGTCCAACCTGCGCACCCGGGTGGTCGATTCCCTCGAACGCCACCCGCTGACGGCGATGGTCGAGGCCGGAGTCCTCTGTTCGATCAACACCGACGACCCGGCGATGTTCGATACCGACCTCACCTACGAGTACGAGGTGGCGGCCCGGGTCGGCTGCTCACCGGAGCGAGCCTTCCGGGCCGGCGTCGCCGGGGCGCTCTGCGACCCCGGGACCCGCTCGGAATTGCAGCGGATTCACGACTCGTACCCATGGTCCGACCTCGACGCCGGGGCTGAGGCTGGGGACCTGGGAGGGGGACGGACGGGCTGTCGCTGCTGGCCGCCGCCACCGGTCAGCCGGGGCGATGCTCGACGCGCCAGACGAACCTGAGGGCCGACCAGGTCTCGTCGACGGCACAGACTTTGTTGTCGACCAGACCGGGAAGAAGAGCCATCGGATGGCCTGATCGGCGATCCGGTCCGCAGCTGGAGCTTCCTTCGGCCAGGCGATCAGAGGCCGCCGGAGGGGAAGACCATCGAGCCGAGGCGTTCCACCGCGGCTCGAGCTGCTTCCGGGTGAAGAAGGCCAGGACGACATCGGCGGTGCTCCGAGGCGCTTGCGACGACGCCAGGCGGCGAGGCGCCAACCCTCAGGGCGACCCACGACGGCGACCGACGAGCCCTCCTTGATGCCGAGCTTCGCTGCCAGGGGCGTGCCCGAATACCCTCCGTGTCCGGGCCGGCTAGCCGGGGAGGGTCGGCACGGAACTCGCCGGCCAGCACCGACGCCGTCTCCCGTAGCCGCAAGGGATCGGGGCCGTCTCCGAGCAAGGAGCGTGAGGCGCTCGGAATCACCCGATCCGGGCAGGAGGCGAACACCTCGGCCACGTCGGCCGCGGTCGCGCCCTGGGCGCCGATACCGGGGGCCAGAAAAAGGCCCTGCGCCCCGGGTAGATCGAGCTCCGGCTTCATGTGGGTGGGACCGATGACGGCACCGATCGGTCCGATGGCACCGGGCACGAGGCTGGAGTTCCACGCGCCGATGTCGCGGAGCAGGGCAGCCTCGACGCTGAGACCCGATCCCTCGGTCGCCGACTGGACCGCTCGCCCCTCGGGATTCGACGATCGGGTGACGACGAGAAGACAGCTTCCCGCTCGATGGGCACGGGTGACGAACGGGTCCATGGCTCGTAAGCCGAGGTAGGGGTGCACGGTGAGGGCGTCGACCCCGAGCGGGGCGTCGTCACCCAGGAAGGCCTCGGCGTAGGCGTCGTTGGTGGTGCCGACGTCCCCTCGTTTGGCGTCGGCGATGACCAACAGGCCCGCGCTCCGCGCTTCGGCGATCGACCGTTGCAGGGTGCGGATCCCACGCCAGCCGTGCCGCTCATAGAAGGCAGACTGCATCTTGACCAGACCCACCGTCCCGACGGCGGCTTCGAGCGCGATGTCGGCAAAGCGATCGAGGCCGTCGGGCGTGTCCCCGATTCCCCACTGCTCCAGCAGTTCGCCCGAGGGATCGAATCCCCAGGCCAACGGCCCGAACTTGGATCGGACAACGGCGAACCGGGAGGCGAACGAGCCGGCCATGTCTCTAGTCTTGCCCATCAGTGATCGGACCGGATCATCACCGGTCCGTGAGCCCACCGTGATCGAGTCGGGGAGGTTCGCTTGACCAGTCCGAAAGCTGCACCGGCCGGAACCGAGGTCATCGGGACCAGTCGCCTCGAGGCATTCAGTGACGGAGTCATGGCGGTGATCATCACCATCACCGCGCTGAGCCTGAAGCCTCCCAACGGCACGGATTTCTCGGCCCTCGGCCATCGCCTCCCGGCCCTTCTCGTGTACATCCTGAGCTTTGTCTTCGTCGGGATCTACTGGAACAACCACCACCATCTTCTGCGGGCCACCCGTCACATCAGCGGAAGTGTGATGTGGGCGAACCTGCACCTTCTGTTCTGGCTCTCGCTCATCCCGGTCATCACTGAATGGGTCGGAGACGCGTACCGGAAGGCGTGGCCGGCCGCCACCTACGGGATCGTTGCCCTCGGGGCGGCGATCGCGTTCTTCATTCTGGTGCAGACCATCGTGCGGGCAGACGGCAGCAACTCTGCGGTGGCCGCCGCCGTCGGATCCGACGTGAAGGGGAAGCTGTCGATCGTGCTCTACGCCGCCGGCATCGGATTTGCGTTCGTGAGCTCGTGGATCTCCTACGCCATCTACACGTCGGTGGCGATCATGTGGTTCATCCCCGATCGTCGTCTGACCCGGCAGATGATGACCGGGTAGTACGAGTCAGTGAAACAGCACCCCGTGTCGCTGGTGGGCGACTTCGGGGGGGATGCCGTCGTAACAGTCGATCCACCGCTGGCAGGCGGCGCAGAACACGCACACCAGCGCGCCTGACCCGGCCACCGAACCGTCCGCCGGTGTGATCTGGCGGTCTCGGCGATCGTCGACGGCAGCATCGTCCTTCCGCGCCTCTCGCGGAGCGACGGCTTTCCGTGCCGGGTGGTCGTCGTGGGGCATCCCGTGTCTCCTGATCCAGTTCCACCAATAGGAACGACTCGACGAGGCCCGGACTTGAGCCAAAGTTCACTGGTCGGTCACGGTCGGCTCGCAAACTCCCCGGTCAGACGGATTTCTGGTCACGGGCCGCACCGCGCTCCGCCGGTCAGGTCTGCTTCGGTTCGAGCCTGTTGAGCGCCCGCCCAGGTCCTCGGCCCCTGATCGGGACGGCATGGCTGCGAACCATGGCCCGGGCCGCCCGGGATCCCGGTCGACGGCCAATCCCTCGTGCATGAGAACAGCGGTGTGGGCGTCGGGCTGGGGACAGGGCCACCGACCAGCTGAATAGGCGACGTCGTAACGGTAGGGGTCGCATCGCGCCGATAGCATCCTCGATGATGAGGAACAAACGGTGACTTCGGCCCCCGTGTTCTCGATCCTCATGCGCACCACCGGTCGGACGGCTGACGTGTCGACGGCGCTGGCCAGCGTGGTCGCCCAGACGGCCGACCGTGCCCAGTTCGAGGTCGTCCTCATCAATGACGGCGGTCCATCGGTTGCCGATTCGGTCGCCGGGGTGGCCGACGTGCTCGCCGTCCAGCTGGTCGAACTGACCGACCACGTCGGCAAGTCCGAGGCCATCAACGAGGGATACCGCCGGGCCCGGGGTCGCTACCTCTGCATCCTCGATGACGACGATGTCTACCTCCCCAGCCACCTCGCCGTCCTCCTCGAGCAGGTGACCGAGCGCCCGGACACTCCCATCCTCTATACCGACACCGAAATCGTGCTCACCTCCGACGATGGCCGGCGAGAGGTCATCGGGACCAACTGTTGGGAGTTCAGCACCGCCGAGCTCCTCATGATGCGCGGCGCGCCCATCGCCTGCTCGATCTGCATCCGGCGGGACGCATGGTCGATGGTCGACGGCTTCGACCGTGAACTCATCCGGGTTCTGGACGACTGGGACTTCTACATGCGCCTCTCCCGCCACTTCGACTTCGTGCGCGTCCCCGTGGTCACTTCCCAGTACACCCAACCCCCGGGCAACAAGGCCTTCCTCCGCTTTCCGAGCTTCGAGGCGGGATTGCAGCGCATGCGCCGGAAAGCTGGGCGGGTACACGGTTCCGCTGGACGCCGCCCTGGCGCTGGATGTGGCGCTCGACAAGCTGCGATTCGATCGAGCCCGGGCCGCCGCCGACATCACCCTGGGGAACGTCCGCGCCTTCGCAGGATCGACGCCCCAGGACGTACCGCTCGAGCATCCCCTGCTCTCGATTGCGGTACGCGATCCCGCGGACCGGGCGTCGATGAGCACGTTGACCATGGCTGCCTTCACCGTCGAGGTGGCCAACGCCGGCGGTGGGCCGTGGTCCAGCGGGGGC
This sequence comes from uncultured Acidimicrobiaceae bacterium, assembly GCA_963812885.1. Lineage (GTDB taxonomy): Bacteria > Actinomycetota > Acidimicrobiia > Acidimicrobiales > RAAP-2 > Bog-756. The sequence continues at coordinate 112,402 of CAWEWZ010000006.1, forward strand.
GGCCGGCATCCGATCCACCTCTCCTACCACTGGGAGCGGGAGGACGGTGAGGTCGTCACCTGGGACGGCCTTCGCACCCCCTTACCCGTCGACCTTGCCCCCGGGCATTCGGTGCAGGCCAAATTGCTCGTCCTGGCACCGGAGCAACCGGGCGTCTACCGATGGAAGCCGGCCGTGGTGCAGGAGGGCGTCGGCTGGATCGGCCAGGCGCCCGACGGTCCGGGTCCGGAATCCGTCATCGTCCGGGTTCACGAGTAGTGCCGTGGGGCGCTCGGCCGACCTCCCGTGAGAACCGTCGGTCGTAGGCTCGGGGGATGCGGATCGAGTCGGTGGCCGTCGTCGTCGACGACTACGACTCGGCCATCGAGTTCTTCGTTGCCGTGTTGGGCTTCGAGTTGGTCGAGGACACGGGGTCTCTCACCGGAGATGGGCGGCCGAAGCGGTGGGTCGTGGTCCGCCCGCCCGGCGCCGAGACCGGGATCGTGCTCGCCCAGGCAGACGGGGTGAACCAGGCCGCGGTGGTCGGGAAACAGGTTGCAGACCGAGTGGGCTTCTTCCTCCGGGTCGATGACTTCGACGTGATGTACGAGCAGTTGGTGGCCAACGGCGTCGAGTTCGCCACCTCGCCCCGTTCCGAGCCGTACGGGCGGATCGCCGTGTTCCTCGACGTGGCCGGCAACCGTTGGGACCTCCTCGGTCCCGACACGTGAACCTCGGCCGATGGCGGGTGCGCCCCCCCGGACTCGAACCCAGGAACCTGCGGATTAAGAATCCGCTGCTCTACCGTTGAGCTAGGGGCGCCCGGGCAGCTTAAGTGGGGCCCGAGCAGGGCGTCAACGGTGTCGGACCCTGCGCACCCTCGGCGCGGTCGTGCCCCTTCTCCGTCTTCGGCGTCGACTCAGCGAACGGGCGGTACGCAGTAAGGGGCCCTCATCCACGCGAGGACGATGATGACGACCGGTAGTACCAGAATCAGCCAGGCCCAGCCAGTGTAGAACGAGTGTCGGTTGCCACTTCCACGCGCCGTCGTGCCACCCACGGACAAAACCACTGAGGCGACGGCCACGATGACCACCGTGAGCGGAACCAGCCCGTGATGAGGTCGACGTTGATGGCCAGGCTGCCCACGATTTTCGTCTGCCTAAGATAGCCACGACCGTCCGGTCGAGCTGGGATCGGCCGACGGGTTCCCCGAGGAAGAGGGTGTGTGCATCGTGAAGGATCCGGAGGGTGAGGAGTCGGAGTCGCGGACGCTTGACGCGTTGGCGGCCGAGCGGCGCAAGAAGCGAGAGGTACTCGCCGATCAGGGGATCGACCCGTACCCGTCGCGTTTCGACCGGACGGCCACGGCGGCCGAGCTGAGGGAACGCCACGGCGACCTGGATGCCGACACCCGCACTGGCGAGACCGTCCGGATGGCCGGACGCCTGACCAGCATCCGCGGCCACGGAAAGCTGTCGTTCGCCACCCTCCAGGATTTCACCGGATCAGTCCAACTCCTCATGCAGGACTCGAACCTCTCGGACCAGGCCAAGCTGGTCCTGGCCAATTTCGATCTCGGCGACTGGATCGGCACAGAAGGCGAGGCCATCACCAGCCGCCGGGGAGAGCTCTCGGTCGACGTGACCGAGCTCTGGCTGCTCGCCAAGTCACTGCGACCGGTCCCCGACAAGTGGCACGGACTGACCGAGACCGATACCCGCTATCGGCAGCGGGAGGTCGACCTGTTGGCCAATCCCGACAGCCGGCGGGTGTTCGATATCCGCTTCAAGGCCATCGCCGCCCTCCGGCGCCAACTGCTGGCGGAGGACTTCGTCGAGGTGGACACGCCGATCCTCCAGCCCCAGGCCGGGGGGGCCCTGGCCCGGCCGTTCATGACCCACGCCAATGCCCTCGACATCGATCTCACCCTACGGATCGCCCCCGAGCTCTACCTCAAGCGGCTGGTGGTGGGTGGATACGAGCGGGTGTTCGAGATCGCTCGGAATTTCCGCAACGAGGGCGTCGACACCCGGCACAGCCCGGAGTTCACCGCCCTCGAGGCCTACCGTGCCTTCGGTGACGTCAACGACGGCATCGACCTGACCGAGCGGCTCATCGTCGAGGCGGCTCGGTCGGCCACCGGGCGACTGACCTTCGACGTGGGCGGCCGCCCGATCGACCTGACCCCTCCGTGGCCGCGCCGACAGCTGCTGGACTGGCTCGAGGAGGTGGTCGGGCGTCGACTCCATCCGAGCGACCCGGTGGCCGACGTCCAGGCGGTCTGTACGAAGCACGACGTCGACTTCCTCCCCGAATGGGGGTCCGGCAAGCTCATCTTCGAGCTCTACGACACGATCATCCTGCCCACCGTCGTCAGCCCGGTGTTCATCTGCGGCTTCCCGGTCGAGGTGTCTCCGTTGGCGCGGCGCACGGCCGACGACCCGACGCTCGTCGACCGGTTCGAGCTGGCCATCGACGCCAAGGAGTTCGCCAACGGGTACAGCGAGCTCAACATTCCCGAGGAGCAACAGGAGCGGTTCCGCGGCGAAGCCGACGCGGCCGCCCGCGGCGACCTCGAGGCCCACCCGGCCGATCTGGCCTTCGTCAGAGCACTCGAGTACGGCCTGCCGCCCACCTCGGGTATCGGGATCGGGGTCGACCGGCTGATCATGCTCCTGGCCGAAGTCGAAGCCATCCGTGACGTGATCCTCTTCCCGATGATGCGCCCCGAGGCTGCCAGGGACCAGGTGACCGTGTCGGAAGTGCCCACGAGCCGGCTCACTCCGGCGACCAGAACTGAGGCTGACGCCGGCTCAGTTCGACAAGCGACCGGAGGTGCCCGGTCGTGCTGCCGCACAGTCGACGCAGTAGGTGGTCGCGGGTCGTGCCACCAGCCGTTCCACCGGGATCTCGCACCGGCAGCGCTCGCACACGGTGTAGCTACCGGTGTCCAGCCGTTCCAGAGCACGGTCCAGTGCGGCCAGACGGGTTTCCGCTTCCGAGATCCGGGCGATGACCTGGGCCCGTTCGAAGGCGACGGTCGATCCCTCGGGGTCGTGCTCGTCGTCGGCATTGGCATCCTGGGAGTTGGCGATGATCCCCGCCAGGTCGGCCCTCAGCGCGGCGCCCCGGGCGAGGACCTGCGCCCGCTCGGCATCGAGTGAATCCCGGATAGCCGACTTGTCCACGGTCAGGCCCACCTCACCGTTCGGGCTGAGACGCCGGTCCGCTCGGCAGAGGGAGACGCCGGTCGGCTCGGCGGCCCCCCGTCGGGCGTGGTCACGTAGCCGTCGGGGCTCATGCTCATCCGGACACGGATCTTCATCGGGTGCCTCTCCTCTGCGGCCTCCCCATCATGCCCACTGCCTTTGTCATGGTCACCTTGACAAGGTGACCAGTGTCAAGTTACTCTTGACAGATGACCGACACGAGGAACGAGGAAGAACCGGGCCCATCCCGCGCCGTTCCGCCGCTGATGGTTGCCGCGTGGGAAGGGACGATCTCAGACCCCGACCCGCTGGCCGCTCTCGGCGCGGCCCGAGCGCTCACCGCCCTGTTGTCCGCCTGGGAGTCCACACTCGTCAGTGAGGCGATCGAAGCCGGCGCGACGTGGGAGGTCGTCGGCGGCACCGTCGGGGTCAGCCGTCAGGCGGCCTGGGAGCGGTTCCACCACGATGTCAACGAATTCAGGCGTCAGGTGAAGGCGGACGCCCGCGCGCTGCGGAACCGCCACCGCCAGGAGACCCGTGAGCTCCACGAGCGGGTGAAGGAGAAAGCCAAGTCGATGCGCCGGTCGTAGGGGCGCCCGCGGTGCCGGCTACAAAGACGGTGACGCTGCTCCACTGAGCAGGGTGAGGCCAAACGAGCGGAGAGAGGGGGATTCGAACCCCCGGAGGCTATGAACCTCGCACGCTTTCGAGGCGTGTCCATTCGTCCGCTCTGGCATCTCTCCGGCAGTGAGACTAGTGGAGGCTGCCCCCACCGAAGCCAACCAGTGGGGCCTGAGGCCGGCGGTTCGGGGCCGTGCGTGCGAGACGGGCATTCCCGGGAGCCCCTGACCAGGCCACGGCTCCAGCTAGACGAGGATCCGCTTCAACTCGTCGCAGGTCGTTTCTCCCTCTTGGGCCTTGACGAAGGCGTCCATTTGCAACGTCCGCATTCCGCCGATGACGGCGGCCCGGCCGACGGATTCGGCCGGCGCCCGCTGAAGAACGAGCGTTCGTAGCTCATCATTCATCACCATGACCTCGTGGATGGCCATCCTTCCCCGATAGCCGGTCCGCCGGCACTGCTCACAACCCACTGCCCGCGAGAGCAGGGTTGGGGTGGTGTGGTCGGCTACCAACGACATGGCTTCCAGCTCCAAGAGCTCCTCCGAAGTGGCGGTGTCCCGCGACTTGCAGCGTTTGCAGAGGCGCCGGACCAGTCGCTGTGCGACCACACAGCCGAGCGCTGACGTCACCAGGTACGGGCCCAGTCCCATGTCGATCAGGCGGGTCGTACTCGAGGCGGGTGGAGCGTCGAGAGAACCAGGCGGCCGGTCAGTGCCGCCTCGGTAGCGATGCTGGCGGTCTCGAGGTCACGGATCTCGCCGACGAGGATGATGTCCGGATCGGCCCTGAGGGCCGCCCGCAATCCGGACGCGAACGTGTATCCGGCCTTGGCATTCACCTGGGTCTGCTTGATCCCGTCGACCCGGTACTCGATCGGGTCCTCGACCGTGATGGTGTTCCGGCTCGGCTCATTGAGCTCGTTGATCGCCGCGTACAGCGTCGTGGACTTGCCCGATCCCGTCGGTCCGGTGACCAGTACCATGCCCCTGGTTCGGATCGAGGGAATCGGGCCGGATCCGTCGGCGTCCGACAGATCCTCACCGTCGGCAGGCCCGGTCTCCTCGTTCTCCGATGAATGTACCTCGTCGAGCAATCTGCTCGAATATCCAGATTTGATGGCCTTGCGGAGCTCGGTACGCGCCGCCACCATCGAGATGAACGGGACAGTGAGGAGCGTGTGCAGGTCATCGAACGTCTGAAGGTCGAGCGGATCGGAGACGGCCACCATCAGGGCGCCGTTGTCGATGTCGAGAGGGAGGACGCCGCGGCGTCTGCAGAAGGCCTCCGGAAGGAAGTCCAGCACCCTCGGATCGGACGGGTCCAGGCTGAGGTCGCGATAGGGCATTCCCCAGATCTCTGCCAGCGTCCGGGCAAGATCGTCCTCGAAGAGGACATCGTTGGCCACCAGGATCTCGCCGAGTCGTCTACCGGTCCGCCGCTGCTCCTCCAATCCCAGCTCGACCTGCTCGCCCGTCACAAGTCCGGCTGCGATCAGCTGGACGCCCAGCGTGGCCCGCTTGCCATCCGGGCCGCGGCCGCCGAGGCGGCCCTCGTCGCGTGCCGCCAGTTCAGTTGCCAGGGTCATCTCGTCCTTCGCTCTCCCGTACCATCGGCGCGTTGCTCAGCGTGCTGAAGTCAACGCCTTCGTCCTGCCTGCCGTCCTGTCCACCAGGGGGATCACTTCGTCTGCCGGAAGGGGCCTGGCAAAGAGATACCCCTGGCCGTAGTCGACGCCCTCGGACCGGAGCCACGCCCGCTGATTGTGGTTCTCGATGCACTCTGCGGTGGTGGCGATGCCCAGGGCCTTGCCCAGCTGGACCAGGGTGTGGACGAGGGCGCCGGACTCGGCCGTGCGGCCGACATCCGTCACGAAGGCCCCGTCGATCTTCAGGACGTCGATGGGGAGCTGCTGGAGATAGGCCATCGATGAGTACCCCGTTCCGAAGTCGTCGATGGCGATCCGCACCCCGATGCCCTTCAACCGCTTGAGACGGGCTGAAGACGCCAGGACGTCGTGCATCAGGGTCGTCTCGGTCAACTCGAGGACCAGCAGCGTGGGATCGAAGCCACTCCCGGAGAGCGCATCATGCACATCGTTGACGATCTCGTCCCGCCCGAGCTGCGCAGCAGCGACGTTGACCGATACCGAAAGGCGATGGCCCTGGCGCTGCCAGCTCGCACCCTGTCGGCACGCCTCGAGGAGCACCCATTTCCCGACGGGAACGATGAGGCCACTCGATTCGAGTGCAGGGATGAAATCGTTCGGCTGGACAACGCCTCGCTCGGGATGTTCCCAGCGCAGGAGCGCCTCCACGCCCTTGACGGCACCCGAGGAGAGCTCGACGATGGGTTGGTAGACGAGGAACAGTTCTCCGGCCTCGAAGGCACGATGGAGGTCGACATCGAGATGTCGGTGGTCGTCGACGGCCTTCTTCATCGGGGGGGTGAACACGGAGATCTGGTTCTTTCCGGCGCTCTTGGCCCGGTAGAGAGCGATGTCGGCGTCCCTGAGGAGCTCCTCGGGAGTGCCCTGGTCACCGGTGGCGACGCCGATGCTGGCCGTCACGCTCAGCGGAGCACCAACCGCCATCGGGATAGGATCGTGGAAGGCGCGGAGCATCCGGTCCGCCACCGCGTCGGCACCGGAGGTGAGGGATCTCCCCTCGACCAGGACGACGAACTCGTCGCCCCCGAGCCGCCCGACGGTGTCGGCTTCACGGACGGTGTCTGCCAGCCTTGCCGCCACCCCTCGCAACAACTGATCGCCTACGTCGTGGCCCAAGGTGTCGTTGATGTCCTTGAAGTTGTCGATGTCGAGGAACAGAGTGGCCACCGGCGTGCTGTCCCTGTGGGCCCGCGCCAGCATTGACGCCATCCGATCGAGGATGAGCGCTCGATTGGGAAGTCCGGTGAGTGAGTCGTGGAATGCCTGGTAGCGAAGCTGCTCGGTGCGCTCGTTTACCAACAGCACGGCTCGGGAGCGACCTGTGCCCAACAGGAAGATCACGACTGCCAGCAGCGCCGACAACGTGACACCACCGAGAAGGAGCAGGATGCCGCTCTCGCCTGCGAAGCCCCCGCTGCCGGCCGGCCCGCCTGTCACCACCACGTACCATCCGTTGTGAAGATCGATGGTTGCCGACTGCGATCCCGGCTGGGCGGTCCCGGCGCCAAAGGTCACCGCGGAGCCCCTGCCGTGGAAGTGGAACGCCACTGCGGTGGCGGGATGGTTCCTCAGTGCAGCGGTCAGGAGCATTTGGGGCTCGATCGATGTGCCCGTCCATCCGAGAAACGCGGCCCGTCGGGCTCGGATCGTGCTCGGCGTGCCACCCCCCCGATAGACGGGCGTTCCGAGTACCAGGACCTCGCTGGTGCCGGACCCGTAGGGAACGTAGGCACCCTGGCCCGAGTCGCGGGCTCTGAGGAGGGGTCCGCCCAGTTCGGTGGCGCAGAAATCGAAACCAGCCGCAGTCGTTGATCGGCCGGTACGCGACTGCGAAGCCGTCGCCAGGCAGTAGTAGGGACGATTCCCGACGGGTGTGACCTGGAAAGTCCCGTTCGCGGCCAGGGGGCCAGCGGGGTCGGACACGGCGCGTGCGGCGAATGCGCTCAGTTGCGATTTCGGAACCACCACCAGCTCGGCGATCCCCAGCACTTCGGGATAGCGCTTGAATGCGCGCACTGAGCTGGTCCATTGGAGAAGGCTCGATTGGGAGACGTCGGGGTCGCGGACCATAACGGCTCCGCTGGACACGACGAGATCCTGCTCGTGTTGAATGTTGAGTTCGAGGGTGGCGGCGATCTCCTGCGACGAGGTCACGAATGCCTGGTGGGATCGTTGACTCTCATTTCGGGCCATCGCCATCGCGCCCAGGATCGAGCCGATCGTGCCGACGACGATCAACACCACCGCAGCGAGAACCCAGAGGCGGTTTCGCGGGCCAAGCTGCACCGCCCGATGTGCTCCCATGATCTGCCCCTCCTGTGTGACAGCGGGTCGGCGCGCTGCCGGTCGCCTTCAGGTCAGCGAGCAACCGAGCCGGCTGAAGTGCCGACTGGACTCTGGTCCCGGCTGTCCCTCATGACTCCATCGTCGACCCCCTGCCCATGATCTCGATAGAGCCAAAGGTCCCGTTATCGGCCGCTGCGCCTGTCTGCGAAGAATTCGGACAACTGGTCGGACGCCGCTCGGGCGCGGACCCCGGCGGTGACCGCGACCTCGTGATTGAGCCGGGGGTCGGCACACAGGTTGTAGAGCGATCCGCACGCACCGGCCTTGAGATCGGGAGCCCCGAAGACCAGTCGTCCCAGTCGGGCGGCGACCAGCCCTCCGGCGCACATCGGGCACGGTTCCAGGGTCACCACCAGGGTCACGTCGGAGAGGCGCCAGGTCCCGAGCACGGCGGCTGCGTCGGACAGCGTCAGCAGCTCGGCGTGGGCGGTGGGGTCGCCTCGCTTCTCCCGCTCGTTGTGGCGGGCGGCGATGACCCGTCCATCCACCAGGGCCACCGCCCCCACCGGAACATCGCCGTGGCCCGTCGCCGCCGCCGCCTCGGCCAGCGCCAGACCCATGGCCTCGTCGTCGGTCAGCCGTCCACCAGCACCCCGTTCGCCAGGCGGAGTCGGGAGCGGTTGTGTCGCGTCAGTACCCATGTGGCGGAGGCGGTGGGATTTGAACCCACGGTGAGTTTCCCCACACACGATTTCCAGTCGTGCCGATTCGGCCGCTCTCGCACGCCTCCGGACGTTCGGGGCCCGAGGAGTGGTCCAAGGGTCCCAACAGCTTCGACAGGCTACTCCGCCCCTCTGTCCCGACCCGACGGAGCCGAGGTCTGTGGACGAGCTTCCCGCGGGCGTCTCGCCCGTGCCGGGCCTGCCCCGGCCATCGCCGGCGCGCGCCAGGAGCTAGCATTCGGCTGCCCCGGCGTTGGGTGCGGCGGCTGGGTCCTGCGCAACGTCCTCCCGTGAATCGAGTCAGGGTCGGAAGGCAGCAGCTCTCAGCGGGTCAGGCCGTGTGCCGCAGTCAACCTGGCCGTCGCACCGAGCGCCGGGGCCGGTGGTGGCCCCCGATAGGCTCACCCGACGTGGCCGAGACACCCGACGAGACTCCCTACCAGTCGTTGTATCGGCGATTCCGACCGTCCACGTTCGGCGAGGTGCGGGGACAGGACCACGTCGTCCTCGCCCTCCGGAACGCCGTCCGAGACGGCCGGGTGGCCCACGCCTACCTCTTCAGCGGTCCGAGGGGGACCGGCAAGACGTCGACGGCGCGGATCCTGGCCAAGGCCCTCAACTGCACCGATCTGCGCGATGGGGAGCCCTGCGGCGTCTGCGCCTCCTGTGTCGAAATCGCCAAGGGCACCTCGCTCGACGTCCACGAGCTCGATGCGGCATCGAACAACGGCGTGGAGGCCATGCGCGACCTGGTGTCCCGAGCCGCCCTCGGCACCCCCGGCCGCCAGAAGGTCTACATCGTCGACGAGGTCCACATGCTGTCCACGCCGGCCTCGAATGCCCTGCTGAAGACGCTGGAGGAGCCACCCGCCCACGTCGTGTTCGTGCTGGCCACCACCGATCCCCAAAAGGTGCTGCCCACCATCCGTAGCCGCACCCAGCATTTCGAGTTCCGTCTCCTGGGCCCCGAGACGCTCGGTGATCTGCTCGAGCAGGTCCGGCGGGACGCCCACCTCGACGTGCCCGACGAGGCACTGGACCTGGCCGTGCGCCGCGGCCGCGGGTCGGCCCGGGACGCGCTGTCCGTGCTCGATCAGGTGGTGGCCTCCGACTCGGTCGACGATGACCTGCCCGAGCTCGACGAGGTCGTCGAGGCCCTGGCCGAACGCGATGTCAGCCGGGCCCTGGTGGCGGTGGCCCATCTGACGTCAGCCGGATTCAGCCCCCAGCAGTTGGCCGGCGACCTGGTCGACTATCTCCGGCAGGGATTCCTGGCCCTGGTCGCTCCCGACCTCCTCGGAGTCCCGGGCACGGAGCAGGATGGGCTGTCCGCCCAGGCGGAGCGGGTGGGGCTGGCCACGCTGGTCCGGGCCATGGAGGTCCTGGGTGAGGCCCAGGTGTCGATGCGGGACGCACCCGACCCGCGGGTCAATCTCGAAGTGGCCCTGGTGCGCCTGGCCCACCCCGAGGCCGACGATTCACCGCAGGCCCTGCTGACCCGCATCGAGCGACTGGAGGCCGCCGGACGGGGGGCCCCGTCGCATCTCGACTCCCCACGCCCCACGGGCAGCCCGGCGGAGCAGACGGAAGTGCCGACGGCACCCGAATCACCGGGCCGCGCCGGCGCGCCCGGCCCACGCCCGTCGGGCAAGACGTTGGGAGCGGTGCGCCGACAGGCGCCGCCGCCGCCGGCTCCGGCGCCCGAGCCGGCGGCAGCCCCGTCCCCGGCCGCATCTGCCGGACCGCCACCGTCGACGCCGGGGCCCGAGCCGTCGACTCCCGTCCCCACCCGCGACCAACTGGTGCAGGCCTGGGGCGATCACATCATCGGCCGGCTCCGGCCGAAGGCCAAGGCGCTGTTCCAGGCGGGCCGGTTCGTGGCGGTCGAGGACGACAAGGCCGTCTTCGGGCTGCCCAACGAGATTCACCGCGCCCGGTGTGAGGAGGTGCGGGGGGAGATCGAGTCGGCCCTCGCCGATCATTTCGGCAGGCCGGTCGGACTGGTCCTGGTGGTCGACGACGGATCCGACGGCGGCCCCGGCCCCGGACCCGATCCCACGGCGGGCCGGCCGGGCCGGCCGGGCCGGCGTCGTCTGCCCCGGTCCGGGCGTCGCCGTCCCCGGCCCCGGGCTCCGGGCCCGCCGATGTCGAACCGGCCCGGGCCGTGCAGGACCGGCGGGAGAAGGGCCCCGAGGAGACCGAGGACCTCTCCGTGTTCGACGAGTCCGAGCTCGGCGAGGTCGCCGACATCGACAACTCGGCCGAGTCCAGGGTGCTGAAGGCCTTCCCGGGTGCCGAGGAGGTCGGTTAGTGGCGATCTTCTCCGGGCCGCTGCAATCACTCATCGACGAGCTGGGCCGCCTCCCCGGAGTCGGGCCCAAGTCGGCGCAGCGGATCACCTTCCACCTGCTCAAGGTGGCCCCCGAGGACGCGCTGCGCCTCGCCGAGGCGATCATCGCCGTCAAGGAGCGGATCACCCTGTGCACCCGTTGCTTCAATGTCGCCGAAGGCGGCCTGTGCGCGATCTGCACCGACGACCGGCGCGACGCCACGTCGGTCTGCGTGGTCGAGGACCCCCGCGACATCGTGTCGGTCGAGAAGACCGGGGAGTTCACCGGCAGGTATCACGTCCTCCAGGGCGCGCTCAACCCCATCGAGGGGATCGGTCCCGACCAGCTCCGCGTCCGCGAACTGCTGGTCCGGGTCGAGGAGGAGGGTGTGACCGAGGTCATCCTGTGCACCAACCCGAACCTCGAGGGCGAAGCCACCGCCATGTACCTGGCCCGGTTGTTGAAGCCGATGGGGCTCACCGTCACCCGGATCGCCAGCGGCCTGCCGGTGGGCGGGGACCTGGAGTACGCCGACGAACTGACGCTGGGCCGGGCCCTGGAGGGTCGGCGCGAGGTGGACGCCTGACCGGGCCCGCACCGCCGGTCGCACTTGGGGCACGATGAGAGCATGCCGAAGCCGAGGAGCGGTCCCGTTCGGCATGTGTGGCTGTTGCGGCACGGAAAGGCGGCCTCCGATGCGCCGTGGGGGGGCAGCGACCGCGAGCGGCCCCTCACCGGCCGGGGCCGGCGCGATGCCGCCGCTCTCGGGAAGCGGTTGGCCGACGAGGACCCGGTGCTCGGCCTCGAGGGCGTTCCCCCACCGCAGCTGGTCCTCTGTTCAGCTGCCGTCCGCACCCGGCAGACGGCCGACCTGATCGTCAAGGCCACCGGCAACCGGATTCCGATCGATTCGTTCAGCTCCCTCTACGGGGCCGACACCGACCTCGTGCTCCAGTACCTCCGCGAGATCGATGAGGGTGTCACGAGTGCCCTCGTGGTCGGCCACAACCCGACCATGTACCAGCTGGTCTGGGAGCTGTTGGCCGATCGGGGCGAGGAGGACCCGGCCGGCGACCGGGCCGTGCTGGAGGCGCACGGCTTCCCCACCTGCGCGCTGGCGGTGCTGGTTCTCGAGGTTCGGGCCTGGGAGGACGTCGCCCACGGGTGCGGGCGGCTGGCCGGGCTGTTCAAGCCTCCCTACTGAGACCGGCGGTCAGAGCGTGCGCAGAACGGCCGCGTCCCCCTGGCCTCCGCCACCGCACAGGCTCACCGCCGCGGTACCGCCGCCCCGGCGCTTGAGCTCGAAGAGGGAGGTCAGAGCCACCCGTGTGCCGGACATGCCCACCGGATGGCCGAGGGCGATGGCGCCACCGTTCACGTTGACCACATCCTCGCTGATCCCGAGGGCCTCGCCCGACGCGCACCCCACCGCGGCAAAGGCCTCGTTGATCTCGAAGATGTCGATGTCCTTCGTGGTCAGACCGGCCTTGGCCAGCGCCGCCGCAATGGCATTCGACGGCTGGAGGAGCAACGACGGATCGGGCCCTGCGACCTGTCCGTAGCTGATCAGCTCGCCGAGCGGGGACGCGCCGAGCTCCTCGGCCTTGGCCTTGGACATCACGATGACGGCGGCGGCGCCGTCGGAGATCTGGGACGCGTTTCCGGCGGTGATGGTGCCGTTCTTGTCGAAGGCGGGACGAAGCTTGCCCAGCGACTCCGCCGTCGTCTCCGGCCGCACGCCCTCGTCGGTGTCGACGACCAGCGGGTCACCCTTGCGCTGGGGCACGCTCACCGGGACGATCTCGTCGGCGAATTTCCCGTCCTTGATGGCGGCCGCGGCCCGTTCGTGGGAGAGGGCGCTGAAGGCGTCCTGGCGCTCACGGGACACTCCGTCGGCACCGTTGTAGCGCTCGGTCCCGAGTCCCATGGCGCAGTTGTCGAAGGCGCAGAACAGGCCGTCGTACATCATCGAGTCGACCAGGGTTCCGTCCCCGATCCGGTATCCGGCGCGCGCCCCGGGCAGCAGGTAGGGAGCCTGGGTCATCGACTCCATGCCGCCGGCCACGACGATTTCGGCGTCCCCGGCGTTGATCATCAGGTCGGCCAGGTAGATGGTGTTCAGGCCGGAGAGGCAGACCTTGTTGACGGTGGTGGCCGGGACGCTCATCGGGATCCCGGCGTTGGCGGCGGCCTGGCGGGCGGTGATCTGGCCCGCCCCGGCCTGGATCACCTGACCCATCAGCACGTAGTCGACCTGCTCGGGCTTCACGCCTGCCCGCTCGAGGGCGGCGGCGATGGCGAATCCCCCCAGCTCGGTGGCGGCGAACCCGCCGAGGGCTCCTGCGAGCTTGCCGATCGGGGTCCGGGCCCCTGTGACGATGACGGTTCCGGGCATGACGTCCTCCGCGGCCCTGCGGCCAGTTCAAGCGGCGCTCCCCACTGGCTCGCCACGATGACCGCCCCATGATACGGCCTGGCCCGAGGGGACGACCACAGCCGCCGCAACCGGGCGGTGGCGGCACCCGGCTCCCCCGGGGCCGGGTGGATGTCGGCAAGCTATCCTCGCCCTCCCATGCAGGAGTTCCTCTCAGCCATCCAATCCGGCGTGTCGGGCGACGAACTGGCGGAGATCCCGCTGCCCGATTCCTATCGTGCCGCCTTCGTGCTCCGCGACGAGGTCGGGATGTTCGAGGGCCTCGAATCCGAGGACAAGGACCCGAGGAAGTCACTCCACGTGAGCGAGGTCCCCATCCCCGAGCTGGCCCCGGACGAGGCCTACGTGGCCGTCATGGCCAGTTCGATCAACTTCAACACCGTCTGGACGTCGATCTTCGAGCCGCTGCCCACCTTCGGGTTCCTCGACCGCTTGGGCAAGGAGAGCCGGTGGGGCAAACGGCACGCGCTCGACTACCACGTGGTCGGATCGGACGCCGCCGGGGTGGTCCTGCGTACCGGGTCGGCGGTTCGCCTGTGGAAGCCGGGGGACAAGGTCACCGTCCACTGCAACTACGTCGACGACCAGAGCCCGACTGCCCACGATGACTCGATCCTGGCCGACAATCAGCGCATCTGGGGCTTCGAGACCAACTTCGGCGGTCTCGCCGACCTGGCCGTGGTCAAGGCCAACCAGCTGATGCCCAAGGCCGCCCATCTCACCTGGGAGGAGGCCGCGGTCAACGCCCTCTGCAATTCCACGTCGTACCGGATGCTGGTGTCGAAGAACGGCGCCCACATGGAGCAGGGCGACAAGGTTCTGGTCTGGGGCGCGTCGGGCGGACTCGGGGCCTACGCCGTCCAGTACGTGCTCAACGGGGGAGGCACCCCGGTGGGCGTGGTGTCGTCACCGGCCAAGGTCGAGCTGCTCCACGACCTCGGCGTGGAGGCGGTGATCGATCGCAAGGTCGCCAACTACCGCTTCTGGAAGGACGAGCACACCCAGGACGAATCCGAGTGGCGTCGGTTGGGCAAGGACATCCGCGGCCTGGTCGGAGAGGACGTCGACATCGTGTTCGAGCATCCGGGTCGCCAGACCATGGGGGCGTCGGTGTTCGCGGCACGGCGGGGAGGAACCATCGTGACCTGCGCCGCCACCTCCGGGTACATGATCGAGTACGACAACCGGCACCTGTGGATGAAGCTCAAGACCATCAAGGGATCACACTTCGCCAACTACCGGGAAGCATGGGACGCCAACCAGCTGGTGTGCGAGGGAAAGATCCTGCCGCCGCTCTCCGCCGTCCACCCGCTGGAGCACGTCGGTGATGCCGCCTACCAGGTGCACCGCAATCTCCACGAAGGCAAGATCGGCGTGCTCTGTCTGGCGCCGGAGGCCGGCCTGGGCATCGACGATCCCGAATTCCGCGCCCAGGTGGGTGAGGACAGGATCACCCTGTTCAGGAGACACGAGGGATGACCGGGGAGGGCCCATGACCGCACCACTGCTGACCGAGATCGACCACGTGGCCATCGCCGTCAACGACCTCGACGCGGCCATCGCCTACTACGCGGAGACCTTCGGAGCCACCGTGACCCACCGAGAGCGGGTCGAGTCGGACGGGGTGGAAGAGGCCCTCCTCCAGGTGGCCGAGAGCTACATCCAGCTGCTGACACCCACCCGGGAGGACTCGACGGTGGCCGCCTACCTCGAGAAGAAGGGTGAGGGGATCCACCATGTCGGGTACCGGGTGGCCGATTGCGCCCAGGCCCTCCAATCGGTGAAGGACCACGGTGGCCGGGTGATCGACGAGGCCCCTCGCCCCGGGTCGCGCGGGACCACGGTGGCCTTCGTCCACCCGAAGGGTGCGTTCGGCACCCTCATCGAGCTCGTGCAGGAGTGAGTGGCGTCGTCGATGGACAGAGCCGCGGCGGGGCCGGTCGCCACCCCTGACGGGTCTCCGGTGGCCGGGGTGCCGCCGATCGGTGTCGCCAGCCTCCCCGTCCCCGCCGACCGGGACCGTCCACCCGCTCCCGTGCCCTCGATGGGATCCGCATCCGGGCCGACCGGCTCTGACGACGAGGACTTGTCGAGCCCCACTGGTCCCGGACAGGTCGCCGCCCCGACCGGCCCGGGAACCCCGGCGGGGTTCTCGCCGGGCGTCTCGGCCAAGTTGCGGTCCTACGTGTACCTCCTCGTCGATCCGAGGACCGGCCGGCCCTTCTATGTCGGCCGGGGCCGGAACGATCGCTGCTTCCGCCATGTTCGGGCGGCCGGCCGCGGTGCGGACCGGGGATCGGTCACCTCCGAGGAGCTGTCGGCGAAGTACCCCATGCTCGATCGCATCCGGGAGATCGAAGCCGACCACCGCGCCGTGCGCATCGACATCCTGCGCCACGGGTTGAGCGGCCACGAGGCCTCGCTGGTCGAGGCCGCCGCCCATGACGCCCTCGGGCTGCCGGCCCGGGCCGGACTGGACAGCCAGCGCCGGAGCGCCGTCGAAGTCAGCTCGCTGCTGGCCAAGCGGGCCAAGATCAAGCGCGGCCATCAACTGGTGCTGCTGCGGGTGGGGGCGGCCGGCGCCGACACCTCCTACGACCGGGTCCGCCACGACTGGCGCATCGGGCGACGGTGGACCGACCTCGGCTCCCCCCGGTCGCCCCGGTGGGCGGCGATCGTGTCCGGCGAGGTGGTCGCCGCCGTGTACCGGATCGAGCGGTGGGAGGGGACCGGGGAGAAGCGGGGTCCGAGCGGGCCGAGCCGCTCCGCCGACCGGTTCTCCTTCGCCGGATCGCCCGATCCCGAGCTGGAGGACCGCTACGGCGGCAGGAGCGTCGTCGCCTACCTGGGCACGGGATCGCGCCACCCGGTCACCTACGTGTGGTGCGGGCCCCACTGGGTCAACACGCCGTCCTGATCGGGACGCCGCTGACGGGGGTGCTGGCCCCGGTCGGATAGCCTCACTGCTCATGGATCATCCGATGACCCAACGACTCGAAGAACTGGCCGAGCGCCGCGAGCAGGCCCGCAATGCCGGGTCGCCCCGGGCGGTGGAGAAGCACCACGCCAAGGGCAAGATGACCGCCCGCGAGCGCATCGACTACCTGCTCGACGACGGCTCGTTTCAGGAGTTGGACATGCTGGCCCGCCACCGGGCCCATGGCATGGGGCTCGAGGAGAACCGCCCCTACACCGACGGCGTGATCACCGGGTTCGGAACCATCGAGGGTCGGCGGGTCTGCGTGTTCAGTCAGGACTTCACCGTGTTCGGAGGAGCCCTGGGCGAGGTGTTCGCCGAGAAGATCCACAAGGTGATGGATCTGGCCTCCTCCATCGGCGTGCCCATGATCGGCCTCAACGACGGGGCCGGTGCCCGCATCCAGGAGGGGGTCGTCTCGCTCCACTCCTACGGCGGCATCTTCCACCGCAACGCCGAGGCCTCGGGGGTGATCCCCCAGATCAGCGTGATCCTCGGCCCCTGTGCCGGTGGCGCGGTCTACAGCCCGGCCATGACCGACTTCATCTTCATGGTCCAGGGGACGAGCCACATGTTCATCACCGGACCCGACGTGGTCAAGACGGTCACCGGCGAGGACGTCACCCTCGAGGAACTGGGTGGCGCCATGAGCCACGCCACCAAATCGGGGGTGGCTGCCTTCGTGGCCCCCGACGAGAAGTCCTGCCTCGACGACGTCCGCTATCTCCTGAGCTTCCTCCCGTCCAACAACCTGGAGGAGGCACCGTTGGTGGTGTCGGGGGACGACCCCGATCGGCTGACCCCGGAATTGATCGATCTCATGCCGGCCTCCCCCAATCAGCCCTATGACATGAAGAAGGTCATCGAGGCCGTCGTCGACGACGGCGAGTTCTTCGAGGTCAACCACCATTGGGCCATGAACCTGGTGTGCGGTTTTGCCCGCATCGACGGTCGGGCGGTGGGCATCGTCGGGAACCAGCCGCAGATGCTGGCCGGGGTGCTCAACATCGACGCGTCGGAGAAGGGCGCCCGGTTCGTGCGCACCTGTGACGCTTTCAACGTGCCCCTGATCACCTTCGTGGACGTCCCCGGCTTCATGCCCGGAACCGATCAGGAGTACGGGGGGATCATCAGGCACGGGGCCAAGTTGCTCTACGCCTACTGCGAATCGACGGTCCCCCGTGTCCAGATCATCACCCGGAAGGCCTATGGCGGTGCCTACGTCGTCATGAACTCCAAGTCCATCGGCGCCGACCTGGCCTACGCGTGGCCCTCGGCCGAGCTGGCGGTGATGGGACCCGAGGGCGCGGTCGAGATCGTCTACCGCCGCGATCTGGCCGAGGCCGCCGATCCGATCGGTCGTCGCAAGGAACTGGTCGAGGAGTACACGGAGCGGTACGCCAATCCCTATGCCGCGGCCGAACGCGGCTATGTCGATGACGTCATCGACCCGGCGGAGACCCGCCGGATACTGGTGCGGAGCCTGGCCCTGCTGGTCTCCAAGCGCGAGGACCTGCCCAAGCGCAAGCACGGGAACATGCCGCTGTGACGGTCGCCCACGGGACCGGGGCGGCGGCGCCCGGCATCGCCATCCGACCGGAGATCGATCCCGAGGTGTTGGCGGTCCTGGCCGCGGCGGTCGACCAGGTGGGGCGCCGACCCCGAGTGGTGCCTGCCGAGGATCCGAGAACGCCGCCGGCGTGGCGGTTCAGCGGCCGATGGTGGTCGCGGCCGGCCTCGGCCCGCCGTCAACGTCCGTGGGCCTGAGGCCCGCGGCACTCAGGCGACGAGCCCGGTCCGGTAGCTCTCGGCCAGACGCAGCATGTCGTCCATCATGGGGCCGATCTCGAAGTCCTTGGGCGTGTAGACCCGGGCCACGCCCTTGCCCAACAGGATCTCGGCGTCCTCGGCGGGGATGATCCCGCCCACCACGACCGGCGCCTCGACCCCGGCGGCGCGGAGGCGGTCGACGACTTCGGGAACCAGCTCGAGATGGCTTCCCGACAGGATGGAGATGCCGACCACATCGACATCCTCGTCCCGGGCGGCGGCGGCGATCTCCGCCGGCGACAAGCGGATTCCCTGGTAGACAACCTCGAAGCCGGCATCGCGGGCGGCCACGGCGATCTGCTCGGCCCCGTTGGAGTGGCCGTCCAGCCCCGGCTTGGCCACGAGGAGCTTCGGCGGACCGCCCGACCGCTCGGCCATGGCCCGGGACCGCTCGCGCACCGCTCGGTACTCGATACCCCGGTGGCCCACCCCGCCGCTGACCCCGGTGGGGGCCCGGTACTCGCCGAACACCTCCCGCAGGGCCCGGGCCCACTCGCCGGTGGTCCCGCCGGCGTGGGCGAGGGCGATCGTGGCCGGCATGATGTTCTCCGATCCCTCGGCCACCCGCTTCAGCTCGTCGAGGGCCCGCTGGACCGGGGCCGGATCGCGCGCCGACCGCCATGCCTCCACGTCGGCCCGCAGCTCCGACTCGACGGCCGGATCGACCCGCAGGATCGAGCCCCCGGACTGGCCGTCGGACGCCGAACGGGCATTCTCGGACTCGAGGGGGGATTCGGCCGTCTCGGTGAAGCAGTTGACCCCGACCACCTGCAGCTCGCCGGTCTCGATGCGCCGGACCCGCTCGGCCTGACTCCCCACCAGGCGGGCCTTCAGTTCGTCGATGGCCTCGAACGCCCCGCCCAGATCGAGCACGTTCTCCAGTTCGGCCCACGACGCCTCGGCCACCTCTTCGGTCTTCTTCTCGATGACCACCGAGCCGTCGAAGATGTCGCCGTACTCGAGTAGGTCCGACTCGAAGGCCAGAATCTGCTGGATGCGGAGTGACCACTGCTGATCCCAGGGTCGCGGCAGGCCGAGCGCCTCGTTCCAGGCCGGGAGCTGCATGGCCCGGGCACGCGCCCGCTTGGACAACGTCACACCCAGTGACTCGAGGACGATGCGAGGAACGTTGTTCTCGGGTTGGGCCTCGGTCAGGCCGAGCGAGTTCACCTGGACGCCGTAGCGGAACCGCCTCAGCTTGGGCTCGGTGACGCCGTACCGTTCGGTGCACACCCGATCCCACAGGTCGGTGAAGGCACGCATCTTGCAGGTCTCCTCGACGAACCTCACCCCGGCGTTGACGAAGAAGGAGATCCGGCCCACCACCGAGGGGAACTCCTCGTCGGGGATCTGGCCCGAATCCCGTACCGCGTCGAGGACCCCGATGGCGGTGGCCAGCGCGTACGCCACCTCTTGGGAAGGGGTGGCTCCGGCCTCTTGGAGGTGGTAGCTGCAGACGTTGATCGGGTTCCACCTCGGCACGTGGCGCACCGTGTAGGCGATGGTGTCGACGGTGAGCCGCAGGCTCGGCAGGGGTGGGAAGATGTAGGTCCCCCGGGACAGGTACTCCTTGACGATGTCGTTCTGGGTGGTGCCCGACAGCACCATCGGGTCCACGCCGTGGTCTTCGGCGTTGGCGATGTAGAGGCCGAGCAACCAGGCCGCGGTGGCGTTGATCGTCATCGACGTGTTCATCGATTCCACCGGGATCTGATCGAGGAGCTGGGACATGTGGCCCAGGTGGGCCACCGGGAACGCCGACCTTGCCGACCTCGCCGACGGCCTCGGGGGCATCCGGGTCGTACCCGATCTGGGTGGGCAGGTCGAATGCGATCGAGAGCCCGGTCTGGCCCTTGGCCAGGTTGGTCCGGTACAGCTCGTTGGAGGCCCGGGCCGTCGAATGGCCCGAGTAGGTGCGCATGACCCACGGCTGGTCGCGGACGACGGAGGACTTCGGCGGATCCGCGCTCACCCCTGCCTGCCCCGGCTCTGGTTCCACGTCGCTCATCCCCCCATTGTTGTCCCGGATCACCGTTGTGAGAAATGCACTAGAACACGCTCTCGTTTTGCCGGGAAACCGTTCCGGCCGGCGGCTCTCCCTACTTCCGGTAGTCGAGGAAACCCTGGCCCGACTTCCGGCCCAGGAGCTCGGCGGCCACCATCCGCCGCAGGAGAGGCACGGCTGCGTAGTTCGGGTCACGGAATTCGTCGTACAGGGCGTCGAGGATGGCCAGCGAGGTGTCCAGACCGACCAGGTCGAGCAGGGCGAACGGACCCATGGGGAATCCACACCCGCCCTTCATGGCGATGTCGATGTCGTCGATCGAGGCCACCCCTTGCTCGTAGAGGCGGACCGCGTTGTTCAGATAGGGGAACAGCAGGGCGTTGACGATGAACCCGGCCTGGTCCTTGACCTCGACCGGGGTCTTCCCGCAGGCCTCGGCGAACTGGCGGACCGCGGCCAGGGTCTCGTCGGACGCGGTGAGGGGGCGTACCAACTCCACCAGGGCCATCATCGGCGCCGGATTGAAGAAGTGGACGCCGCAGACCTTGTCGGGCCGGCCCGTCTGCATGGCCAGCTCGATCACCGGGAGCGTGGACGTGTTGGTGGCCAGGATGGTGCCGTCGCCGGTGATCCGGTCGAGTTCGTTGAAGAGCTCCTTCTTGATGGCGAGATCCTCGACCACCGACTCGATGACCAGGTCGACATCCTTGAGGGCACCCAGATCCGAGGTGCCGGTGACCCGGGACAATGCCTTGTCCCGTTCGGCTTCGGTCAGCTTCTCCTTCTCGACCTGCCGGTTGAGCGACTTCTCCATGGCGGCGATGGTGGCGTCGGCGGTCGACTGGTTGCGGGAGCGGAGGACGACGTCGAAACCGTTGACGGCCGCCGTTTCGGCGATTCCCGATCCCATGATCCCTGATCCGACGATTCCCACGCGAGCGATTGACATGGGGGAGCATGCTAATGGGTACCGGTCCCGTGCTGCTCAGGGCGGCTTTCCCGGCCATCGTCGCTGGGTATGTTTGCCTTTCGCCGCACCTCCCGACACGATGGAGCCAATGGAAGACGCCAGCGGCCCTCCCGAATCCGTCCCCTCCCGATCCCGGCGGAAGGACCCGGGTGGGTCATCCGGGCCCCAAGCCGGCCAAGGCCACGGCCAAGCGGGCCAGGCCGAGGGCCGCGGCCAAGGCGGTGTCCCGGGCCAAGACGCCGTCCCGGTCCAAGGCCGCCGGGCCGCCACCGATACCCGCGGGCGGGCCCACCGGTCCGACCGGGCCGCCGTGGCGGCGGACGCGTAACCGGGTGCTCTACAACCGCCGCCTGCAGCGGGCCGACGAGCACTGGCGCCTGGCCACCCGACTCGGTGCATCGGTGTTCTCTCGTCCCGACCTCGTGCTGTCCGCCCTGGGCGCGTCCGAGCCGGTGGAGGCGGACGGCCGGGTGCTCAATCGGAACACCCAGGCCCTGCTCGAGCTGGCCCGCCGGTTCTCGGGCGACTCCGACGGGAGAGCCGGTGATCCGGTGGCCATGCGCTCCCAGCTCACCCGGATGGCCCGGCTGGCCATGCCGGTACGCACCGATGTCCACGCCACCGGGCGGGTGATCCGCACGCCGGGCGGCTCCACGGCCATCCCGGTCAGGATCTACCGGCAGTTCGGTACCGGTATCGGGAGGATCCGTCCTCCGGCCATCGTCTACTTCCACGGTGGGGGGTGGGTGACCGGCGACCTCGAGTCCCACGACTCGTCCTGTCGGCTGCTGGCTGCCGCCAGCGGCTGCATCGTGGTCGCCGTGGACTACCGGCTGGCTCCCGAGGACCCGTTCCCGGCTGCCGTCGACGACGCTCTCGACGCCTACGCCTGGGTGCAGCGGAACAGCGACGAGGTGGGTCACGCCGAGGGCCAGGTGGGGGTCATGGGCGACAGCGCGGGCGGAAATCTCGCCGCCGTGGTGGCCATGGAGACCCGTGGGGGGACGGGCGCCGGATCGGAGGTCCCCGCCCCGGTGGCCCAGGGGCTGGTCTACCCCGCCCTCGACGCCCGTCTCGACTCGGGGTCGGCGCGGTCGATGGCCGAAGGATTCCTGCTCACCACCGAGAGTATGGAGTACTTCCGGAGTTGCTACGTCCCCGACCGCTCGCAGTGGGAGAACCCGAGGGTGTCGCCTCTGCTGGCCGACGACCATCACGATCTGGCGCCGGCGCTGGTGGTGACGGCCGGCTTCGACCCGCTCCGGGACGACGGGGCTGGGTATGCCGAGGTACTCGGCAAGGCCGGCGTCGAGGTCGAGTACCGCTGTTACGACGACCAGGTCCACGGGTTCATGGTCATGGGTATGCTGCCCGACTCCCTGGCCCTGGCCACCGAGGTCTATGACGCCATGGGCCGCTTGATGCGCCGGTCGGCGGCCGACGCCCTCGACTGATCGCTGCGTTCCCGGCGTCCAGTTCCTTTCCCGACACCCCGGAACGACCTCTACAGTTGCCCTCATGGAGACGACCCCCGGCATCCTGGCTCTGGTCGGCGGCGGCGAATGGCGAGCCGGATGCACGTTCGACGCCGAGTTCCTGGCCGCCTCCGGTTCGGACGAGGTGTTGGTCCTGCCCACCGCGGCGGCCTACGAGCACCCCGAGCGCCTGGTGGTCGAGGCCGGCGAATGGTTCGGCCCGCTCGGTGGACGGGTGGAGGGCTTGATGGTCCTGTCCCGGGCCGACGCCGAGGACCCGGGTGCGGCCGCGGTCATGCGGGGAGCCCGGTTCATCTACCTGAGCGGCAGTTCTCCGATGCATCTGCGGAGCGTGCTGAAGCACTCCAAGGTGTGGGAGGCCCTCGTGGCCGCCTGGCAGGAGGGTGCCGTGGTGGTGGGCTCATCGGGGGCGGCCATGGCCCTCACCGACCCGATGGTCGACGCCCGGGGAGGCGGCCTCACCATCGGGCTCGGGCTGTTGAGCGGTCTGGCCGTGGTTCCGCACTTCGGCGACATCCACGAGGACGAGCACGGCGAGAAGCTCCACCGCTCGGTCCAACTGGCCCCCCTCGGGACCCCGGTGGCCGGCATCCCCGAAGGCACGGCCCTGATCCGCCAGCCCGGAGGGCGTCTGGCGTTCGGCGGGGACCGGCGAGGTGACCGTCTTCCTCGATGGCGCCCGGGCCGAGGCCGGTCTGGGCGCGCTCCCGGGTTGAGCGCCGGTCAGTCGGCCTCGGTGACGGTCACTGATTCGATGACCACGTCCTCCGACGGCTTCCCCGACCGGCTGCCCACCGACTCGATGGCCTTGACCACGTCGAGTCCCTTGACCACCTTGCCGAAGAGCGAGTAGCTCGGCGGCAGCGCGGTGCCGTCGGGCCCGCTGACGATGAAGAACTGGCTCCCGTTGGTGTTGGGCCCGGCGTTGGCCATGGCCAGGGACCCGATCTCGTAGCGACCGGGAGCGGGGAGCTCATCGTCGAACCGGTAGCCGGGGCCGCCCCGGCCCGATCCCTCCGGATCCCCGCCCTGCAGCATGAATCCGGGGATGATGCGGTGGAAGCCGATCCCGTCGTAGTAGTGCCAGCGGGCCAGGAAGACGAAGTTGTTGACGGTCTTCGGTGCCGCCGCGGCGTCCAGGGCGATGGTCATGGTGCCCTTGGAGGTCGCCACCTCGGCGCTGTACCGCTTGGCCGGGTCGATGACCATCGGTGGAGGTCCGTCGAAGCGCTGTGTCTTCGGGCTCGAACCGTCCGTTGCCGGAACTTCTGGGGCCATGGCGCTACTCCTCGTGTCGTGGGTGGGTGGGCGGTCTGCTGGTGGAGGGTCCGGGGTCGCGGCCAAACCGGAGACCCGGTCAGGACTCCGAGATGGTCACCGACACCATGCGGTGGAGCGTGACCGGTGTACCGGTGCTGCTGCTGGCGGCCGAACCCCCGGAGTTGATCTTGTCGAGGACGTCCATCCCCGAGACCACCTTGCCGAACAGCGAGTAGCTCGGAGCCAGGCTCTCGCCCTCCGGCCCGGTCACCACGAAGAACTGGCTCCCGTTGGTGTTCGGTCCGGAGTTGGCCATGGCCACCGACCCGATCGGGTACTGGGGGCTCGCCGTCTTGGGTAGCTCGTCGGCGAACTGGTACCCCGGCCCGCCGTCGCCGGTTCCCGTCGGGTCCCCGGTCTGGTCCATGAACGTCTGGATGACCCGGTGGAAGACGATGCAGTCGTAGAAGTGCTGCTTGGCCAGGAAGACGAAGTTGTTCACCGTCTTGGGTGCCGCTTTCGGGTCGAGCTGGATGGTGAAGCTTCCGACGTCGGTGGTGACGGTGGCCGTGTAGGTCTTCGAGGGGTCGATGGTCATCGGCGGGGGCGACGTCCAGGCCGGCTTGTTGAGCGTGGCGGAGAAGTCGGCCGGGCAGTCCGCCGAGGTGGTGATGGCGGCCAGGCTCTTGTTGCCGGAGCCTCCGGGCGGAGCCGGCTTGGTCGTCGTGGTCGACGCCGACGTCGTGCTGGTGGACGAGGTGGTTGCCGTCTTCGACTGTTTGGAGGGCTTGAAGATGGCGTAGGAGATGCCGAACACGACGGCGGCCACGATGACGATCGTGATGGTTCGCCGAAGCGCCCGCTTCCGTTTCTGAGCTTTCTGCTCTTCAGCCAGCCGGGCCTGCCTGCCGGCTTTTTGGCGCTGACGCTTCTCGGTGGGCACGGGGGATCAGGGTAGCCGCTCCTGCGCCGGCCACAGGTGTCGCCTGGCGTGTGCCACGACGGGGGCCTTTGGCTGCCCCTGTAGCCTTGTGGCCCATGTCGCTGGTGGTACAAAAGTTTGGCGGGACCTCGGTCGCCGACGCCGAGCGCATTCGGGCCGTGGCCGATCACGTGGCCCGGACCCGCCGCTCCGGCGACGACGTGGTGGTGGTGGTGAGCGCCATGGGCCACACCACCGACGAGCTGATCCGGCTGGCGGCCGATGTCAGTTCGGTCCAGCCCATGCGCGAGGTGGACATGCTGCTCAGCTCGGGCGAGCGGATCTCCATGTCGCTCCTGTGCATGGCCCTGGCCGAGCTCGGAGTCGAGGCCACCTCGTTCACGGGCAGCCAGGCCGGGATCATCACCGATGCCGTCCACACCCGGGCCAAGATCGTGGAGGTCAAGGCCGACCGGCTGCGGGCGACGCTGGCCGGCGGCGGGGTGCCCGTCGTCGCCGGGTTTCAGGGGATGTCGGTCGAGCGGGACGTGACCACGCTCGGACGCGGGGGCTCGGACACAACGGCGGTGGCCCTCGCCGCCGTGCTGTCGGCCGACGCCTGCGAGATCTACACCGACGTGTCCGGGGTGTTCAGCACCGATCCCCGTATCGTGCCCGAGGCCCGGAAGCTGGCCCGGGTCAGTTACGAGGAGATGCTCGAGATCGCCGCCACCGGGGGCCGGGTGCTCAACCTGCGGTCGGTGGAGTTCGCCCGCAATCACGATGTTCCGCTGCATGTACGGTCGAGCTTCACCTGGGAGCCCGGAACCTGGGTCGTCGAGGAGGATGCAAGCATGGAGCAGGCAATCGTCACTGCCGTCACCCATGACGTGACCGAGGCCAAGGTGACGGTCATCGGCGTGCCCGACCGACCGGGGCTGGCGGCCCAGCTGTTCCGGGGACTGGCCGACCGGAACGTGAACGTGGACATGATCGTGCAGAACACCTCCTTGCACGGGACGACCGATATCTCCTTCACCGTGCCCGGCTACGACCTGGCCGTCAGCACCGAGGTGTGCGAGGGACTGGTCTCCGAGCTGGGGGCCGTCGGTGTCAACAGCGACGCCGACGTGGCCCGGGTCTCCCTGGTGGGTGCCGGGATGAAGACCCATCCCGGGGTGACCGCCCTCACCTTCGAGACACTCGCCGCCCGGGGGATCAACATCGAGATGATCTCCACGTCGTCGATCCGGATCTCGTGCATGGTCCGCTCCGCCGCCGCCGAGGACGCGGTCCGGGCCCTCCACGCCGCCTTCGACCTCGCCTGAGCACCAGCCGGCCCGCGGGAGGGGCAGGTCGCCCACTCCAGGATCTGGACCGTCGACCGGTGGCGCGGTGGGCCCGTAGAATGGCGCCCATGCGCGTAGCGGTGGTCGGAGCCACCGGTCAGGTCGGGACCGTCATGCTGTCCATTCTCGATGAACGGGGGTTCGCGCTCGACGACCTGCGGCTGTTCGCCTCCTCCCGGTCAGCCGGGCGTCGGATCCACTTCCAGGGTCGTCAGGTGGTGGTGGAGGACGCGGCCACCGCCGACCCGGCCGGCCTGGATCTCGCCCTGTTCTCCGGCGGGGCCGCGGCCTCGACCGAACTGGCCCCCAGGTTCGCCGCCGCCGGCGCCATCGTCATCGACAATTCGTCGGCGTGGCGCATGGATCCCGAGGTCCCCCTGGTGGTCCCCGAAGTCAATGCCGCCGCGCTGGCGTCGATCCCCAAGGGCATCGTGGCCAACCCGAACTGCACGACCATGGTGGCCATGCCCGTTCTCAGGCCCCTCCATGAGGAAGCCGGCCTCGAGCGGCTGATCGTCGCCACCTACCAGGCTGTCTCCGGCTCGGGTCTGGCCGGGGTGGCGGAGCTCGAGGAGCAGTTGCTGAAGTCGGTGGAGGGTGCTGCCGCCCTCACCTTCGACGGTGGAGCGGTGGAGTACCCGGCGTTCGACGTCTTCCCCGACGTCATCGCCCACAACGTGATCCCCATGGCCGGCCATCTGGTCGGGGACGGCTCGAACGAGTCCAGCGAGGAGCAGAAATTCCGGAACGAGAGCCGCAAGATCCTGTCGCATCCCCGATCTGGCCGTCACCTGTACCTGTGTCCGGGTGCCGGTGTTCACCGGTCACTCCCACGCCATGGTGGCCGAGTTCTCGCGGGACCTGAGCCCCGAGCGGGCCACCGCCCTCCTGACCGCCGTGCCCGGGGTCGAGCTCGCCGACGTGCCCACCCCCCTCCATGCCGCCGGGAAGGACCCCACCCTGGTCGGCCGCATCCGCAGGGCCGACGACATGGACAACCACCTGGCCCTGTTCATGAGCGGCGACAACCTGCGCAAAGGGGCCGCGCTCAACGCCGTGCAGATTGCCGAGGCGTTGGTGGCGCTGGGCACCGTGGGCTGAGCCCCGATCCGCCACCACCGGTCGGCTAGAGCGCCGCGCCGGTTGTCGGGGCCAGGACGGCGACCCGTTTGGCCAGATTGACCGCGTGGTCGCCGAACCGCTCGTAGAAGCGGGCCACCATGGCCAGTTCGACGGCCACCGGCAGCGGCATCGTCCCGGCGACCACCTCCACCGTCAGGCTGACGTGCAGGTCGTCCATTTCGTCGTCGAGGGTGTCCACCACCGAGGCGGCCATGGGCTGCCGCTCGGCGTAGGCGTCGGTGGTGGCCCGCCACATGTGGATGGCCACTTCCCCCATCCGTTCCACCAGTCCGCGGCTCCGGGCGGACAACTCTCCGCCGAGCCCCCGGGCGGCCCGGCGGGCCACGTGCTCGGCCAGATCACCGTTCCGCTCGAGGTCGGGAAGCATCCTGATGACCGTGACCAGGAACCGGAGATCGTTCGGCGAGGTGATCCCGGCCACCGTCAGCTGCTGCATGGTGAGGTGTTCGATGTCGTGGTAGAGCGTGTCCACGACTTCGTCGCGGTCGGCCAGCGACTTGGCTGCCTCGCGGTCCCCAGACAGCAGGGCGTGGGTGGCTCCGGACACCGATTCGCCCACCAGGGCGAACAGTTGGAGGACCTTTCGGTCGATCTGCTCGAGCGGGTCGTCCACGACGATCACCGTACCCCCACCCCGCGGCGGCGTCAGCCCGGGGACGGACCCGGCGATTCCTGTCCCGGTTCGGCCGCCACCTCGGTCAGCTCCAGGTCGTCGCCCACGATGACCCGAGGTCCCGATCCCCACGACAGGTACCTCCACGACCAGTTGACCAGCACGATGAGCTTGTTCCGGAATCCGACCAGGTAGACGAGGTGCAGGCTCAGCCACGACAGCCACCCGAGGGTTCCCTTGACCAGCAGGCCGCTGGGGAACTGGGTGATGGCGGCCCGCCGCCCGATGGTGGCCATGATGCCCTTGTCCTTGTAGCGGAAGGGAAGAGTGGGACGACCGTCGATCCGGTTGATGATCTGGTGGGCGGCGTGGGCGCCCGACTGGATGGCCACCTGGGCGAGCTGCGGGCAGATCTTCTCGGGATCATCGGCTCCCGGTCCCCACGGGACGGCGGCGGCGTCGCCGACGGCGTAGACATCTGGTCGGTCGACCACCATGAGATCGGCTCCGACCACGAGGCGACCGTTGGCGGCGGCTTGCGCGCCCAGGCGTGAGGCGACGGTGCCTTCCACGGTGACGCCTCCGGCCCAGACCACCGTCCGGGTGGGGATGCGGTCGCCCTTGTCGAGCTCGACGTAGGTACTGGTGACCGATCGCACCATGTGGCCCAGGCGCAGCTCGATCCCGCGGTGCTGGAGAGTGCGGGCGGTGTAGGAGGAGGCGGACGGCTTGAACGCCGTCAGCAGTCTGTCCAATCCGTCGACCAGGATGATCCGGGACGCGCCGGGCGGGAACCGGAAGCCGTCGTGACGCACGGCGACGTCCAGCAATTCGGCCAGGGCCCCGGCCACCTCGACACCGGTGGGCCCACCTCCGACGACCACGAAGTTGAGGGCACCCTCCGCGACCAGCGCCGGATCGGCGTCGGCCTGTTCGAGCCGGCGCAGCACGTGGTCGCGGAGGTTCCGGGCATCGGTGAGGGTGTAGAGGGGGAAGCTGAACTGGCCGGCCCCGTCGATGCCGAAGAACTTGGCCGTCGCCCCACTGGCCACGATGAGCGAATCGAAGGGGAGGGGTTCGGCTCCGTTGAGGATCACGTGCCGGCGATCCCAGTCGGCGCCGGTCACCCTGGCGAACCGGAAGGCGACGTTGTCCGCCCGCCCGAAGATGGCCCGAATCGGGTAGGCCACGTCACCCGATTCGAGACCGGCGGTGGCCACTTCGTAGAGCAGGGGCTGGAAGGTGTGGAAATTTCGGCGGTCCACGATCGTCACGTCGACGGGCTGGCCGACGAGGGTCCTCGCCGCTGACAGCCCCGCAAATCCGGCGCCCACGATCACCACACGATGCACGGGCACCATGCTGGCACACGGACCATCGGTCGCCTCCGGCCCGGGGGTGGCGGTCGGTGCCCGTGGGGACCGGTCCCCGGAGTTGACACACCCCCTCGGTACGCTGGCCACCGATGGGCCAGGTGGCCCCCGAGGAGGACAGCTCATGATCACCGGAGTCATTGTCGGGCTCGTTGCCGGCGTCACCCTGGGCGTGGTGGTGGGACTCCTGGTCCGTGCCGATCAGGTGACGGCGGCGAGGACGGCCGAGGCACGCCTCGCGCGATGCATCGGATCTGAACCGGACGCTCACCGCCGATCTGCACGCGGTGCGCACCGAGGCGGCCGCCCAGCAGGAGCAGCTGACCGCACTCCGGTCCGATTCGGCCCGCCTGACCGCAGAGCTCGAACATGAGCGTCGCGGTGCCGCCGAGCGAGCGGCAGGCCTGGCCGAGACGCGCCAGCAGCTGACCGGGGAATTCGCCCGCCTGTCCACCCTCGCCCTCCAGCAGAACAACGAGCAGTTCCTCCAGCTCGCCGACACCAAGCTCAACGAGACCCGCCGAGCCGCCGACGGAGAGCTGGCCAAACGGCAGGAGGCCATCGAGCAACTTCTCAAACCCATCGGCGATCAGCTCGGAAAGTACGAGGAGGGCATGCAGCGGCTCGAGGTGGAACGACAGCGCGCCTATACGACCCTGACCGAGCAGATGAAGCACCTCTCCACGTCCCACGATCAATTGCAGAAGGAGACCCGCAACCTGGTGTCGGCCCTCCGGTCACCCCAGACCCGTGGGCGTTGGGGCGAACTGCAGCTCCGCCGGGTGGTGGAGATGGCCGGGATGCTCGAGCACTGCGACTTCGACGAGCAGGTGACCTCGGAGGCCGACAGCGGTCGGATGCGGCCGGACATGGTCGTGCACCTCCCGGGCGGGAAGAACGTGGCTGTCGATGCCAAGGTTCCCATGCAGGCCTTCCTGGACGCCAACGACGCCGACGACGAAACCGTGCGCCTCAGCCATCTGGCCAGCCACGGCCGGCAGATGAAGGCCCACGTCGACGCGCTCTCGAAGAAGGAGTACTGGAAGCGCGTGGACCCGTCTCCCGAGTTCGTCGTGGCCTTCATCCCGGGCGATCCGCTGCTGACCGCAGCTCTCGAGCACGAGCCGGGGCTCATGGAGCACGCTGTGGCCAATCACGTCCTCCTGGCCACCCCCACCTCACTCATCGCCCTTCTCCGGGCCGTGGCCTACGGCTGGCAACAGGACGCCCTGGCCGAAAACGCCCGCGAGATCCAGCGGGACGGGGCCTTGCTCTATCAGCGGCTGTCGGTGCTGGGCGAGCACTTCTCGGGGGTGGGGAAGGGGCTGAACAGCGCGGTCGACGCCTACAACCGGGCCGTCGGCTCGCTGGAGAGCCGGGTCCTGGTCACGGCCCGGCGATTCGCCGAAAAAGGTGTGGTCGGTGTCGGGGAGAAGGAACTGCCTCACCCCCTGCCGGTCGACACCATGACCCGACCTCTCCAGTCACCCGAGCTGAGCGCGCCGCCGCTGGAGCGTCCCCGTCTGCTCGGCCTGGCCGAGCCTCTGGACGAGTCGGCCGAAGAGGCCCCCTCGGAGGGGCTTCGGGAAATTCACAACGCCGTGCCCCTCGGTGATCCCCACTCGGCCTAGTCGTTCGCCCGCCACCTCGTCGCCGCCTGGCCTCCCATTGACCGTCGGCGGCAGGGGAGACAGTGGGGTGCCGTCGGGCCTCTGGCGGGCTGACCGTTCGATTTACGATCGGCGACTGGCACTATCGTCCTCGGGGTGCCGAGGGACCGACGGAGACGCGGCCGCGCCGCAGCGAGGCGCAGCCGGAGCCGGGTCGTCCTTCTCGGCCTTCTGATTGCCGTCACTGCCGGCCTGGCCATCGGCTCCCTGCTCGAGATCCCGGCGCAGTCCCGGGACTACCGGACGGAGATCAACACCGGATACGGCGCCATGGCCTCCCGGGTGGCCGATGCCTCCACTCGGACCGGTGCGGAACTGGCCACCTTGATGGGCAGGGCGGCAGAGCTGCCCAACACGCCGGTTCCGATGACGGCGAGAAACCGGATCCAAGTGGGTCTCGACGAGGCGGTGGCAGCGGCCTCACAACAGGCATCGGAGGCGGCCGGCCTGGTCCCTCCCTACCCGACCGGCACCGTGAGTTCGCGCTTCACCGAGGTGATGTCCGACCGTTTCCGGGCGACATCCGATCTCCGCACCACGGTCGACCGGCTGCTGGGCATGGAGCCACTGCCAATCGCCGGTGCGCCGACCACCTCCCCGCAGGGCGGTTCGGCGCCGATGATCTCGATACCCCGGGCGTCAGCGGCGATGGGGGCGGCGGGCCTGCTCTTCCAACATGCCGATGCCAGCTACCGGAACCTGATCGCCTCCATCCGACGACAGCGGATCCGGGTACACCTGCCGACTTCGGTCTGGGTGACCGCCCCGGCGGCGGACTCGCCGCTCGGACCGACCCAGCTGGCCGCCTCGGCGTCGGCTCTCCACGATTCGCAGGCGTTGGTCCCGTTCCATCAGCTGGTCATCACCTCGGCGGGTCTGCTGCCGCCGGCGGTCCCACCGGCGACACCAACGGCAGTGGGGCCGGCCGGGGACGGCATCGTGGGCGACAGCTGTGGTGCGCCCCAGTCGGCGGTTCCCGGTCCGACGCCCCTCGTCCTCCCGCCCACCCGGACCCTGGCGGCGGCGATAACGGTGACCAACTGCGGCACGGTGGTCGAGACCGGGGTGGCGGTGACCCAGACGGTCATCCCGTACATACCCGTGGGCACCTCAGCCCCCCCGGCCGGCAAACGGGGCGGCACCACCCACACCAAGATCACCCTGAGATCGGGATCGTCCGTCGCCCTCTCGCTGCCTCCGTTACCGGTGGCCGGCGGCCACCTGTACGAGCTCGCCGTCACCGTCGCCGTTCCTCCCCAGGCCAACCCGGCGGGCGCATCCCAGACCTTCCTCATCCAGATCTCG
The DNA here is from genome assembly GCA_963812885.1 of uncultured Acidimicrobiaceae bacterium. Classification (GTDB taxonomy): domain Bacteria; phylum Actinomycetota; class Acidimicrobiia; order Acidimicrobiales; family RAAP-2; genus Bog-756. The sequence goes on from CAWEWZ010000006.1 coordinate 144,568, forward strand.
AAATGATGGGCGGGGTCCGGCCTGTGGCCGCGGCCTCGGCCGACCTCTCTCCGACCCCCTGATCCGATGCCGGCCGGTTGGTCAGGAGCGGGGGGTGTCGATCTAGGATTGGAAGGACAGGGCCGACAAGCCGGACGACAGAAGGGTTTGGGGATCAGTGGCTGAGAGCATCACGATCATCGACAACCGCAACGGCGAGTCCCTCGAGATCCCCTTCGAACACGGGGGCATCTCCGCTGCGCAGTGGTCAAAGCTGCTCCCAGGGGTCTGGTTCTACGATCCGGGATTCGTCTCGACGGCGGCGTGCGAGAGCTCGATCACCTATCTGGACGGCGACGAGGGCATCCTCCGCTACCGGGGCTACCCCATCGAGCAACTGGCCGAGGACTCGACCTATCTCGAGGTGGCCTACCTCCTGCTGAACGGTGAGCTCCCGACCACGGATCAGTTCGAAACCTGGGAGCGGGAGATCACGCTCCACACCTTCATCCACGAGAATGTACGCAAGCGCTTCCTCGAGGGTTTCCACTACGACGCCCATCCGATGGGAATGCTGGTCTCCGCGGTGGCCGCCCTATCCACGTTCTACGGTGACGCCAAGGACATCTTCGACGTCGAATCCCGGAACAAGCAGATCATCCGGCTCATCGCCAAGATGCCGACGCTGGCCGCCGCCGCCCACCGGTTCAGCGTGGGCATGCCTTTCGTCTATCCGGACAATTCACTGCCCTTCACGTCGAACTTCCTGTCCATGATGTGGAAGATCGCCGAACCGCGGTTCGAAGCCGACCCGGTCCTCGCCCGGGCGCTCGATGTGCTCTTCATCCTCCACGCCGATCACGAGCAGAACTGCTCGACCACGGCCATGCGGGTGGTGGGTTCGTCGCACGCCGATCCGTACTCGGCCTGCGCCGCCGCCGCCGCCGCCCTCTACGGTCCCCGGCACGGCGGGGCCAACGAGGCCGTCATACGGATGCTCACCGAAATCGGGTCGATGGACAACGTCGAATCCTTCATTGCCTCGGTGAAGGAGGGATCAGGGGGGCGGCTCCAGGGCTTCGGGCACCGCGTCTACAAGAGCTATGACCCGCGGGCGACGATCATCAAGAGGACGGCCGATGAGGTGTTCACGATCACCGGGAAGAACCCCCTGCTCGACATCGCCCTGAAGCTGGAGGAGATCGCCCTGTCGGACGACTACTTCCTCTCCCGCAAGCTGTACCCGAATGTCGATTTCTACTCCGGCCTGATCTACCAGGCGATGGGCTTCCCTCTCGAGATGTTCCCGGTGCTGTTCGCCATTCCCCGCACCGCGGGCTGGCTGGCCCATTGGCAGGAGATGCTCGATCAGGACTCGAAGATCGCCCGGCCCCGCCAGCTCTACATCGGCGACGACGCCCGCGACTACGTTCCCATCAGCGCCCGCTGATCTCGTCTCCTCCGGGTTGTCCGGAGTCGGTCAGGCGCCGGTCCGCCGCTTGGACAGCCGCATCAGCCCCTCCTGGACCATGGAGACGACCAACTCGCCCTCCCTGGTGAACAGGAACCCTCTGGCCAGTCCCCTGGCACCGTAGGCGGACGGGCTGTCCATGTCATAGAGCAGCCACTCGTCGGCCCGGAACGGGCGGTGGAACCACATGCAGTGGTCGAGGCTGGCTCCCATGAAGTCGGCGTCCTCCCACCTGACGTCGTGGGGAGCCAGCATGGTGTCGAAGAGGGACATGTCCGAGGCGTAGGCGGCAATGCACGCGTGGAGCAGCGAATCGTCGGGGAGCGTCCCGTCGGCCCGGATCCACAGCCGCTGCACCGGCTCCTTGCCCGCCCCGTGGCTGAAGGGCAGCTCGCCGATGTGCCGCTGGTCGATCGGGTGGGGCCGGGAGAACCAGTCCCCCAGGGTTTCCCGATAGGGCTCGAGCCTGGTGGCCAGGGTGTCGAGGTTCTCGGGATCGGGAACGTCGGGCATCGGGAATTGATGGGACAGCCCGGGTTCGTCGACGTGGAACGAGGTGGACATGTTGAAGATGGCCCGGCCGTGCTGGATGGCCACCACCCGTCGGGTGGTGAAGGACTTCCCGTCGCGGATGCGGTCCACCTCGTAGAGGATGGGAACGGTAGGGTCACCCGGTCGCAGGAAATAGGCGTGCAGCGAGTGGGGCCGGCCGCTGTCCACGGTCCGTCCCGCCGCCATCAGGGATTGCGCCGCCACCTGACCGCCGAAGACCCGCTGCCGGTCTTCGTTTGGGCTCATCCCGCGGAAGATGTTGACTTCGATGGACTCGAGGTCGAGCAGGTCGACCAGAAAGTCGAGGTCTTCGCTCACCTCCCTATCCTGCCAGCTGGCGGGATACCCCGACGCGTGCCCGGGCTCGGGCAGCCGACGGGGGCCGGGCGACCCCGCTACGGTTCCCACCATGCCCGACATCGTCTTTCCCGACCACTTCGTCTGGGGGACGGCAACCGCCGCCCACCAGATCGAGGGTGGCAATGTCAACAACGACTGGTGGGTCTTCGAGCACGATCCCACGTCGGGCTGCGCCGATGTCAGTGGAGACGCCTGCGATTCGTTCAACCGGTTCGAGGAGGACATCGCCCTGGTGGCCGGACTCGGACTCTCGTCGTACCGGTTCTCGCTCGAGTGGAGCCGGATCGAACCGGAGGAGGGTGAGTTCTCCCGTGTCGCACTGGACCACTACCGGCGGATGGCTGCGGCCTGCCGCGAGCAGGGCGTCACTGCCGGTGGTCACCTTCCACCACTTCACCCATCCCCGCTGGCTGGCCGCGATGGGTACCTGGGAGGCTCCCCGGGCGGCGGACCGCTTCGCCCGCTTCTGTGAACGGGCCACCGCCCACATCGGCGATCTGATCGGCATGGCGGCGACCCTCAACGAGCCGAACGTGGTGGCGACCATGGGATGGCGCCTCGGGCTCTTCCCGCCGCGGGTGCGGGACCGGGCCCGGAGGATCGCGGTCAACGATGCTCTGGTCGATGCCCACCGGAAGGGTGTCGACGCCATCCGCTCGGGACCGGGCGAATTCCCCGTCGGACTCACCCTCTCCATGACCGACTATCAGCTCCAGCCCGGAGGGGAGGAGTGGCTCGAGCGGATCCGGCGGCCGTCCGAGGACGTGTTCCTCGAGGCGACCGAGGGGGACGACTTCATCGGAGTCCAGACCTACACCCGGATGAGGGTCGGTCCCGATGGCGCCCTGGGCGGCGAGGAGGGGGTACCGGTCACCCAGATGGGGTACGAATTCTGGCCCGAGGCGCTCGAGGGAACCATCCGGCGGGCCTGGGACAAGACAGGCGGACTGCCGGTCTACGTCACCGAAAACGGCATCGGCACCGCTGACGACGTCGCTCGGATCGACTACGTGGGACGGGCACTGCACGGTGTGGGGCGATGCCTCGACGCCGGGATCGATGTGCGCGGGTACTTCTACTGGAGCCTTCTGGACAACTTCGAGTGGGTGCTCGGCTATGGCCCGACCTTCGGCATGGTCGCCGTCGACCACGGGACCTTCGAGCGCCGACCGAAGCCGAGCGCGTCGTGGATCGGGGCTGTTGCCCGGGCCAATGCGGTGTGAATGGACGGTCAGGCGGTCGAACCGGGGCGAACTGAGCCCCCGGATCCATCGCCGCTAGAGTTGCTCCGGTGAGCGGACTGTCCACCCGAGCGATTCATCTCTGGCAGAAGCGGGATACGCCCGAGGCGAAGCAGCTGTTCCGCTATTCGATGGTGTCGGTGGTGTCCACGGTGGTCTCCTTCGCCGTGCTGGCGCTGGTGTTCGGGGTCCTCCACCTGGCCGGCCCCATCTGGAGCACGATCATCGCCAACGTGGTGGCCGTGGTCCCCTCGTACTACCTCAATCGCAAATGGGTCTGGGGCAAGGGCGGGCGGTCCCACCTGGTGAAGGAGATCGTCCCGTTCTGGGCCATGTCGGCCATCGGCGTGGTGGTGTCGATCTTCGGTGCCGCCATCGCCCGTCACATCGGCGAGGCCCACCACCTGAGCCATTTCGACCAGACGGTGCTGGTGCTGGCGGCGAACGTTGCCTCGTTCGGGATCTTCTGGGCGCTCAAGTACATGGTCTTCAACCGACTCTTCCGGGTCCATCCACTGGAGGAGCTCGACGAACTGGTCGAGGCCGCCTGACCGGTCGGCGGGCGGGTCGGGCGGACCCCCGACCCCGGAGATTCAGTCCCGGAAGTTGGTGAACTGCAGCGGGATGCCGAAATCCTCGGCCTTGCATGCGGCGATCACCGCCTGCAGATCATCCCGCTTCTTCCCGTTCACCCTGAGCTGATCACCCTGGGTCTGCGAGCTCACGCCCTTGAGTCCGAGATCCTTGATGAACTTGTTGAGTTTCTTGGCGTGATCGGAGGAGATACCGGCCTGGATGGTCAACTTCTGGCGGGCGGAGCCGCGGGATCCCTCCTCCACCTTGCCGACATCGAAGGATTTGAGCGATACCTCGCGCTTGACCAGCTTCTCCTGCAGGACCTGGTAGAGGGCGCGGAGCCGATCCTCGGTCGAGGAGGAGAGGAGCAGTTCCTTGTCGGAGAGCTCGATGGAAGAATCAGTCCCCTTGAAGTCGAATCGGGTGGCCGCTTCGCGGTTGGCCTGGTCGACCGCGTTCCGCACTTCCTGCATGTCAACTTCGGAAACGACATCGAAGGTGGGCATGCCGAAACAGTAGCGCCGCACCAGGCGATATCCTTCCGCCCTGCGGGTCGGTGCCCGAGCGGCCAAAGGGAGCAGACTGTAAATCTGCCGGTTCTGCCTTCGAAGGTTCGAATCCTTCCCGGCCCACCGCAGGAGTTGCCCGGTGGCGGCGGGGACCATGGGTCCACGCCGCCACCGGGAGTCCGAACTGCCGACGCAACCAGACGGCGGCCCGGAGAACCTCCCGAGGCCGTCGGACTCCACACCCGTCCTCATCAGGTGACTTGATCAGGACCTGCCGCTTGGTTACAATGAAGTTACGGAATGATTGCGGTGCCGGTGTTGTCGCGGTGCGGCGGGCCCGGGTCGGGTGTCCGCAAGCGTTGACCAATTGCGGGATCCGGGACGGGTTCCACGCAACCAGACGGAATTGACTGGTGTCGGCAGTCCGACCGAGGAGAAGCCCCGAAACCTCATGCCATCCGAGATGCGGGCACCACAGGTCGACGGGGACGGCCCGCCCTTCCCACCGGAGCCCGGTCCCACCGGTCTCCCCCTGCTCGGCCTCGAGGTCTACCGGACGGGGTTGCGCTTCGTCGACTCGTTCATCGGATCCCGGCGGCAGCGTCGGGATCGACCCGCATCCGCCTCTGAGGACCTGACCGGCGGGCGGGAGGACGAGGCCCAGCCGAGGGGTCTGGTGTTGCGACCCGCCCTGTTGGGATTCGTCGCCATGGTGGCCATCGCCATCGGCGCATCGCTACCCAGCTCGCCGTTCAAGCTCGAACTGCCCCATGTGTGGTTCTTCGGGGTGCCCCGCACCGTGCACGCCAGCACCTGGGGCGTGTATTTCACGCTGGCCGCCGTCTACGGCGGGCTGCTCCTGCTGATGCGGGTGTGGTGGGGGATGACCCGCCTCTACTCCCGGTGCCCGGGCGTTCCCATCAAGCGGATGATGTGGGTCTTCGCCCTGTGGTCGTTGCCGATGCTGGTCATCGCGCCGCTCTTCAGCCGCGACGTCTATTCCTATGCGGCCCAGGGCGAGATGGTCAGTCATCACATGAGCCCCTATCTCTACGGGCCCTTCCAGCTGGGGAACAACTCCTACACCGCCCCGGTCGACCAGCTGTGGGGGAACGCCCCGGCGCCGTACGGCCCGCTGTTCCTCCAGATCGACGGCATCTTCGCCCGGATCACCTTCCACAACGAGTTGGCCACCATCGTCCTGCTGCGGCTCCTGGCCCTGGCCGGCGTGCTGCTGATCGCCGCCTGCGTCCCACGGCTCGCCCGTCTCTACCATCGGGACGGGGCCGAGCTGTTCACCCTGATGATCCTCAATCCGGTGACGCTCCTCCATTTCATCGGCGGTGCCCACAATGACGCCCTCATGGTCGGGCTGCTGCTCGCCGGTCTCACCGCGGCCAAGGAGAAGCGCCCGATCGTGGGCATCGTGCTGATCGCCCTGGCCACCGCCATCAAGGCACCGGCCGCCCTGGGCATCCTGTACGTCGGCTGGAGCTGGCTCGGACCCCAGGCCTCGGTGCGCGACCGGATACGGCCGGTGGTCACCGCCGGCCTCCTGGCCGCCGGCGTGTTGGGATTCTTCTCCTACGTGAGCGGCCTGGGCTGGGGATGGGTGAGCATCCTCGGCACACCGGGTGCCGTCCGGTCATGGACGGCACCGACCACGTCGTTGGCGCTGGCCTTCACCGGAGTGGCCCATTTCGTCCACATCGGGGTGGGATTAGGCGGGGTGCTGTCGGTCGCCCGCTTCTTCGGGCTGTTGGTGGCGGCCGTGGCCGGCGTGTGGTTGCTCCTGAACAGCGACCGGATCGGCACGCTCAAGGCGCTGGGCATCACCCTCCTGGTCCTGGTCGCCCTCGGACCGGTCGTCCAGCCCTGGTACCTGTCCTGGGGCCTCATCCTGCTGGCCCCCGTGGCCCTGGGCCGGTTGCGGTCGCTGATCATCGGACTGTCGATGGTGACCGCGTTCATCGAGCTGCCCGGCGGCGCCCAGCTGGTCCAGAGCCTGATCCACGGCGACCCCCTGCAGATCGTGCTCACCCTCCTGTGGATCCTGTTCGTGCTGACCATGCCCCTGGCCACGTGGGAACGGCGGCCCTCGGTGGCCCGGGCGCCCGAGGTGGCCGGCTTTCCGCTCGGCGTCGCCACCTAGTAGGTCAGGGGACCCGGCCCGATCCGCACCTCTGACCCCGGAGGTGCCCACCGGTCACAGCAGGCGCTGGAGGACGGTGACGTCGAGCCACCGGCTGAACTTGCGGCCGACCTCCCGCTCGACCCCGACCAGCGTGAATCCGCAGGCCCGGTGGAGGGCGATGGAGGCCGGGTTGTCCCCGCCGATCCGGGCGATGACCGAGTGGAAGCCGTGCTGGGTGGCCAGCTCGATCAACTGCTCGAGCAGGGTCCTGCCCACACCCTCGCCGCGGTGGGCGGCGTCCACATAGACCGAATTCTCCACGGTGGTGGCGTAGGAGGGCCGGTTCTTGTATTCCGAGAGCGAGCCGAAGCCGAGGACGACGTCGTTCTCGCCGGTGGCGACGACCGCCGGATAGGGCCCGCGATGATCGGCCAACCAGGCCAGCTGCTCCTCGGAGGTCCGGGGCACCAGGTCGAAGGTGGCCGTGGACCCGGTCACCTCGGCGTTGTAGATCGAGCGGATCGATTCGGCGTCGGAGGACGCCGCCAGGCGCACGCGCATCCGCCGATGGTAGCGAGCAGGGCGGCTACGCTCGGCTGGGCCGGGCATTGGCTATGATCGTCTCTTTGCAGCTCGTCGAGCCGCACTGCCCCCTTAGCTCAGTCGGCAGAGCACAGCCATGGTAAGGCTGGTGTCGTCGGTTCGATTCCGACAGGGGGCTCGCCCATGGCGGCGTAGCTCAGTTGGTCAGAGCACACGGCTCATAATCGTGGGGTCGCCGGTTCGAGTCCGGCCGCCGCTACCACTCGCAGGACACAGAGGACATTTCAGGACACCGGGCAAACATCGGAACCAGCCGGTCGACCAGGCCCCGGGCCGGCAGCAAGAGGAGTCACCATGGCAAAGAACGAGAAGCGCATCCAGGTCACCCTGGCCTGCGAGCAGTGCAAGCGACGGAACTACATCACGACGAAGAACAAGCTGAACGACCGCGAGCGGATCGAGATGAAGAAGTTCTGCCGCTGGGACCGCCAGCACACGCTGCACAAGGAGACCCGGTAGGGACGGAGGGCAGGCGAGCCCGGCCCCGGCCGGGGGGCTCGAGGGCGGAGATGCCCGTGGTTGCGCCTGGGAATCCCCTCGGTCCCGGTGGTAACCTAGCGAACCGCCCCTGCGATCGGCTGGCCGCTCGCGACCCGGCGGTCGACAGAGGGCAGTAGCTCAACTGGTAGAGCACCGGTCTCCAAAACCGAAGGTTGGGGGTTCGAGTCCCTCCTGCCCTGCTCTCCACCGAAGGCCACAGTCGAAGGAAACCAGCACGTGAACCGAGAACAAAAGCGCATGGCGCAGCGTCAGGGGCAGGATCCCGACGGGGAGGCCGCGCCCAAGCGCACGGCCCCGGCGCCCAGGCGGCCGCCGAAGCGTGAGCCCTTCCGTCCGGGCCAGTTCCTGCGCGAGGTACGATCTGAGTTGCGCCAGGTGGCTTGGCCCAACAGGTCCGAGGTCATCAACTACACCACCGTGACCCTGGTCACCCTGCTGTCCCTGATGGTGCTCATCTTCATTCTCAACTACGCCTTTGCCAAAGGCGTCCTCTGGCTGTTCAAGACGTGATCGGTGTGACTGTGACCCACGACGAAACCAATCCGCCCATCGGCGATGACGAAGGACTCGACCAGGTCGAGTCCTCGATCGGTCCTCGACGCGTCCTCCGAGCCCATTGCCCCCCCGGCCGATCTGGCTGACGTGGTGGAGGAGGCGGTCGCCCAGGCGGACCTCGAAGCCGACGCCGGGGTCGATGACGAGCTGGACGACGACGAAGACGACGACGAGCCCTTCGTCGTCAGCCCCTACGACCAGCCCGGACGCTGGTTCGTGGTCCACACCTACGCCGGCTATGAGAACAAGGTGAAGTCCAACCTGCACAGCCGGGCCGTCTCGATGAACATGGAGGACCGCATCTACGAGGTGGTCATCCCGATGGAGGACGTGGTCGAGTTCAAGAACGGCAAGAAGGTGGTCGTTCAGAAGAAGGTGTTCCCCGGCTACCTGCTCTGCCGGTGTGAGCTCGATGACGACAGTTGGTCGGTCATCCGCAACACCCCCGGCGTCACCGGGTTCGTCGGCCCCGGGACCAAGCCCACGCCGCTGTCCCGACGTGAGGTGGAGGGCATCCTGCAGGTGAAGGTCGAGGGTGGGGAAGCACCTTCCAAGCGCAGCCGCCCACGCCTCGAGCACGAGGTCGGGGAGACGGTGCGGGTCAAGGAAGGTCCGTTCGCCGACTTCTCGGGCCAGATCGCCGAGATCAACGAGGATCAGCTGAAGCTCAAGGTCCTGGTCAACATCTTCGGCCGGGAGACCCCTGTCGAGCTCGAATTCAGCCAGGTCGCAAAGCTCTAGGCCGGCGGACCCAGGTAAGGAGACGTAACCCATGCCACCGAAGAAGCGCGTCCATCGCGGTCGTGAAGATCCAGCTCCCCGCCGGAGGTGCCACACCGGCGCCGCCGGTCGGGACCGCCCTCGGGCCCCACGGCGTGCAGACGATGGATTTCTGCAAGCAGTACAACGCGGCCACCGAGAACCAGCGGGGATCGATCGTGCCCGTCGAGATCTCCATCTACGAGGACCGGACCTTCTCGTTCATCCTCAAGACCCCGCCCACCCCGGCGCTGCTGCGCCAGGCGGCCGGGCTGGAGAAGGGCGCGTCCACGTCGGGCCGTGAGCAGGTGGGAACGGTCACCGACGCCCAGGTGGCGGAGATCGCCGCCGTCAAGCTCCCCGATCTCAACACCACCGACATCGAGGCGGCCAAGCGCCAGGTCGAAGGCACGGCCCGGTCGATGGGCATCGCCGTCGCCGGCTGAGCCGGCGACCAGCACATTCGAGGAAACGGAGAACCAGATGGCAAGGGGAAAGAAGTATCGGGAGAGCATGGCCCACTTCGATCGGCAGCATCTCTACACTCCGGTCGAGGCGGTCGACCTGGTCAAGGAATCGGCCAAGGCCAGCTTCGACGAGACGGTGGAGGTCGCCATTCGCCTGGGCGTGGACCCCCGCAAGGCCGACCAGATCGTCCGCGGCACCCTGTCCCTGCCGGCCGGGACCGGACGCACCGCCCGGGTGGCCGTGTTCGCCGCCGGCGAGAAGGCGGCCGAAGCGAGGGCGGCCGGTGCCGACGTGGTCGGGGCCGACGATCTGGTGGCCCGGGTGGCCAACGACGGATTTCTCGATTTCGACGTGGCCATCGCCACACCGGACCTGATGGGACAGGTCGGGACCTTGGGCCGGGTGCTCGGGCCCCGCGGCCTGATGCCCAACCCGAAGACCGGGACGGTCACCGATGACGTGGAACGGGCGGTCGCCGAATTCAAGGGCGGCCGGGTCGAGTACCGGACCGACAAGGTCGGGAACATCCACCTCCGGGTGGGGAAGGCGTCCTTCGACCGGGCCAAGCTCCTCGAGAACCTGCATGCGGTCATGGAGGAGATCTACCGGGCCAAGCCGGCGTCCTCCAAGGGGCGCTACGTCCGGGCGGTGACCCTCTCCTCGACCATGGGGCCGGGCGTCCATATCGATCCGCTGCTGGCCCGCAAGACCGACGAGGAGCTCGTCGCCAGCGCCTGATTCCGGCTGTCGTGGCCGGTGACGACTGGCCCCGAGGGATCGGTCACGCTAGAGTCTCACCTTTCCACACTTCACTGAACTGCCGTAGACCTCCGGTGCACCGGTCACCCGGTGCCCAAGGGACCCGATGGGGGTCCGCCTGATGAGGCGTTCCGCGCTGAGCCACTTGCTCGCGCGACACCACTCGATGGTGTCTACGGCCCGGATCTGAGCCGAGCGCTCAGCGGAGGGACCATGGACAATCCGAGGGCCGACAAGGTCGCCGTCGTCAACGAGGTGCGGGACCGTCTCGAGGCCTCGGATGGGGCGGTGCTGACCGAGTACCGCGGCCTCAGCGTCTCCGAATTGGCGGAGCTCCGCCAGGGGCTCAGCGCCGCCGGCGGGTGACTACAAGATCTACAAGAACACCTTGGTTCGTCTGGCCGTGGCTGACGGACCCCAGGCTCCGATCCACGACATGCTGACCGGCCCCACGGCCATCGCCTTCGTGCGCGGCGACGTCAGCGCGGTGGCCAAGACGCTGCGCGACTTCGCCAGGAACAACCCGAGCCTGGTGGTGAAGGGGGGCATGGTCGGTACCGGCGTGCTGTCCGCCCATGACATCGGCGTGCTGGCCGACCTGCCGTCCCGGGACACGCTGCTGGCCCAGTTCGCCGGAGCCCTGTCGGCGCCCCTGCAGCAGCTGGCCGGCCTCATCCAGGCCGTTCCCCGCGGCCTCGCCTACGGGCTGTCGGCGCTGATCGACCAGCGCCAGGCGTCCGGGGAGGTGCTGGTCGAAGCCGACACCCCGACGACCGACGAGGTGACCGCGGCTCCGGCCGAGGCCGATGGACCGGCACCCGAGGCCTCGGCCGCCGGGGCCGAGACTCCCGAGACGGCCGAGGCCCCCGAGACGGCCGAGGCCCCCGAGGCCGAAGCCGCCGCCGCCGAAGCCACCGTGAAGCCGAAGCCACCGCCGCTGAAGCGGAATAGTCGCACCGCAGCCGAACGACACGACCGACAACCGACCGAAACAGACATCAGGAAACAAGGAGCTACGACAATGGCAGGCACTCTCACCAAAGACCAGATCCTGGACGGCATCTCCGAGCTGTCCGTGCTCGAGTTGAGCGAGCTGCTCAAGGATTTCGAGGAGCGGTTCGGCGTCACCGCCGCCGCCCCGGTGGCCGTGGCCGCCGCCGCCCCGGCCGGCGGAGGCGCCGAGGCCGGTGGAGCCGACGAGGAGAAGACCGAGTTCGACGTCATCCTCACCGCCGCCGGAGACAAGAAGATCCAGGTGATCAAGGAAGTACGGTCTCTGACCAGCCTCGGCCTCAAGGAGGCGAAGGACCTGGTGGACGGTGCCCCCAAGCCGGTCCTCGAGAAGGCCAACAAGGAGGACGCCGAGAAGGCCAAGGCCCAGCTCGAGGGGGCCGGGGCCACCGTCGAGCTCAAGTAGGGACTCGGTTTCCGGTCCCGGCGCTGCGGCCGCGACCGGAAACCCGGTCGGATCAGGGCATTTCACCGCCCGGAGCCGCGGATGGTCACCCCGGTGACGGTGCGGAGGGTTTCGCCGGGGTGTCGGGAGAATCTGGCCAGATCCTTGACGGCGGACGGTGGGTCTTCTACCGTGTGCAGGCCTGGATCGGGGAATTCGATCCCCGGGCTTGTGATTCTGTGCGTGTCCGGTTAGGATAACTGGTTGCCGTGCCTGCTCCTTTCGCCTTCCTCAGTGTTTTGGCTGATTGACGCGCGCCCTGGCGCCCCCTTTCGACCGCTCCGGCGGTAGTTGTCGACCCCTGAGATGTCCCCGATTTGTGCCGAGAAGTGCCCGAGAAGTCCCGCCTCGAGAAGTGATTCACCGAAGTACCCCGTCGTCGCCCCATTCACCTTGCAACTGGGAGGAGTAGGCCGTTGCCTACACGGTCCAACAGCCCGGAACGTTTTTCATTTGCCAACATCGACGAGGCTCTGCCCCTGCCGGACCTCGTCGCCATCCAGCGTGACTCCTTCCAGTGGTTCCTGGACAGAGGGCTGGCGGAAACGTTCAACGACATCAGTCCGATCGAGGACTTCACCGGCCAGCTGAGCCTCGAGCTGGAGTTCGATCCCACCGATCCCGACCTCCGCCCACCGCCGAAATTCTCGGTCGAGGAGTGCAAAGAGAAGGACATGACCTACGCGGCCCCGGTCTTCGTGCGGGCCCGGTTCATGAACGCGGGCACCGGTGAGATCAAGGAGCAGACGGTCTTCATGGGGGACTTCCCGGTGATGACCGACAAGGGCACCTTCATCGTCAACGGCACCGAGCGGGTGGTGGTCAGCCAGCTGGTCCGTTCCCCCGGCGTCATCTTCCAGCCCGGGCGCGACGCCAAAACCGTGTTCACCGGCACCATCCACCCCTACCGGGGCGAGTGGATCGAGTTCGACGTGGAGGCCAAGCCGTCCAAGGACGTCACCGCCGGATGCCGGGTGGCCCGCAAGCGCCGGCTGTCGTTGTTCGTCCTGTTGCGCGCCCTCGGGTACGAGGACCAGGCCTTCCTGGAGCGGTTCGTCCGCCACTTCGACTTCCTCGAGGGGCAGTGGGAGAAGGAGCAGAACCTGGCTCCCTCACGCGAGGAGGCCCTCCTCGAGATCTACAAGCGGGCCCGCCCGGGTGAGCCCCTGTCGGTGGAGGCCGCCCGTCAGTACTTCGAGAATGCCTTCTTCAACCCCAAGCGCTACGACCTGACCAGGGTGGGCCGGTACAAGCTCAACCGGAAGCTGGGTCCGGAGATCGAGCGGATCGCCGACATCTTCAAGATCGACCTCGAGCGCCCGACCCCGACCCAGGGCGTGCTCAGCCCGTCGGAGATCCTGGCCTCGGCCACCTACATGCTCCATCTGGCCAAGCACATGGCCGACGGGGAGTCCACCTACCGGATCGACGACCAGGACCACTTCGCCAACCGGCGCATCCGCTCGGTCGGTGAGCTCATCCAGAACCAGGTCCGGGTGGGCCTGTCCCGCATGGAGCGGGTGGTCCGCGAGCGGATGACCACCCAGGACGTGGAGGCCATCACCCCCCAGACCCTGATCAACATCCGGCCGGTGGTGGCCGCGGTCAAGGAGTTCTTCGGGACCAGCCAGCTCAGCCAGTTCATGGACCAGAACAACCCCCTGTCCGGGCTGGCCCACAAGCGCCGCCTGTCCGCCCTCGGGCCGGGCGGTCTGTCCCGTGAGCGCGCCGGCTTCGAGGTTCGAGACGTGCACACCTCCCACTACGGCCGGATGTGTCCCATCGAGACCCCCGAAGGTCCGAACATCGGCCTCATCGGCTCGCTGGCCACCTACGCCAGGGTCAACGAGTACGGCTTCATCGAGACTCCCTACCGCAAGGTGGTCAACGGCAAGGTGACCAAGGAGATCACCTACCTGGCCGCCGACGAAGAGGAGGAGCACGTCATCGCCCAGGCTTCGGCGGCCTTGGATGACGGCGGACGGTTCACCGAGGAGAAGGTGCTGGTCCGACGCGGCCCTCAGGGGACCGGCGTGCGGGTCGGGGCCACGACGACCTCCTACGGCACGACGTCGGAGATCGACTTCGTCCCTCCCACCGAGGTCGACCTGATGGATGTCTCCCCCAAGCAGATCGTGTCGGTGTCGACGGCCCTCATCCCCTTCGTCGAGCACGACGACGCCAACCGGGCCCTGATGGGCGCCAACATGCAGAAGCAGGCCGTGCCCCTGGTGGTCCCCGAGGCCCCCTACATCGGCACCGGGGTCGAGGCCCGCGCCGCCCGCGATGCCGGTGACGTGGTGCTGGCCGAAGGTGACGGCAGCGTGATCGACGTCTCCGGAGACCAGATCACCGTCGAGTACAAAGCCGGGACCAAGGACCGCAACGGGACCGCGCTGGGCAAGAAGGTCTACCGCCTGGCCAAGTTCCGCCGTTCCAACCAGAACACGGCCATCAACCAGAAGGTCATCGTCGAGGAGGGACAGAAGGTCTCGGCCGGGGACGTGCTGGCCGACGGGCCCGCCACCCACAACGGCGAACTGGCCCTGGGCAAGAACCTCCTGGTCGCCTTCATGCCCTGGGAGGGCTACAACTACGAGGACGCCATCATCCTCTCCGAGCGCCTGGTGAAAGACGACGTGCTCACGTCGATCCACATCGAGGAGCACGAGGTGGATGCCCGCGACACCAAGTTGGGCGCCGAGGAGATCACCCGGGACATCCCCAACCTGTCCGAGGAGATCCTGGCCGACCTCGACGAGCGCGGCATCATCCGGATCGGCGCCGAGGTCGGGCCGGGCGACGTCCTGGTCGGCAAGGTGACCCCGAAGGGCGAGACCGAGCAGACCCCCGAAGAGCGCCTGCTGCGGGCCATCTTCGGCGAGAAGGCCCGGGAGGTCCGGGACACCTCGTTGAAGGTTCCCCACGGGGAGCAGGGAACGGTCATCGACGTCCGGGTGTTCTCCCGCGACGACGCCCACGAGCTCCCCCCGGGGGTGGAGCAGCTGGTCCGGGTGTACGTGGCCCAGAAGCGCAAGATCTCCGAGGGCGACAAGCTGGCCGGCCGCCACGGGAACAAGGGGGTCATCTCGAAGATCCTGCCCATCGAGGACATGCCGTATCAGGCCGACGGCACCCCGGTCGACATCATCCTCAACCCGTTGGGCGTGCCCAGCCGGATGAACGTCGGCCAGGTGCTCGAGTCCCACCTCGGCTATGCCGCCCGTTGGGGCTGGGAGGGCGCGGGCGACGCCGCCCGGACCCCGCTCCGGGGCACCGAGACCAAGACCAGGCCTCGCACCGACCCCGCCGTGTGGGTGTCCACACCTGTCTTCGACGGCGCCCACTGGGACGAGAAGGCCGATGCCGGACGTCACCCGACGATCCAGCAGATCTTCCGCCGCCTCAACCCCGACGGGGTCGACGGCGACGTGCAGGTCACCGACGACGGGAAGTCGACCCTCTACAACGGCCGGACCGGGGAGAAGTACGACAACCCGATCTCGGTCGGCTACGTGTACATCCTCAAGCTCCACCACCTGGTGGATGACAAGATCCACGCCCGGTCGACCGGTCCCTACTCGATGATCACCCAGCAGCCCCTGGGCGGGAAGGCCCAGTTCGGTGGGCAGCGCTTCGGTGAGATGGAGGTGTGGGCCCTCGAGGCCTTCGGTGCCGCCTACGCCCTCCAGGAGCTCCTGACCATCAAGTCGGACGACGTGCTCGGCCGGGTGAAGGTCTACGAGGCCATCGTCAAGGGCGAGAACATCCCCGAGCCCGGGATCCCCGAGAGCTTCAAGGTGCTCATCAAGGAAATGCAGTCACTGTGCCTCGACGTCGAAGTCCTGGCCCCGAGTGGAGAAGAGATCGAGATGCGAGAGCTGGACGAGGACGTGTTCCGCACGGCCGAGGAGCTCGGCATCGACATCAGCCGGCCTGAACGCGGGTCGGACGAGGAAGACGCACGGCGCGCCGCGGAAAGGGGCTTCTGATGCTAGATGTCAACGACTTCGATCAGCTGAGGATCGGGCTGGCCACGGCCGACTCGATCCGGGGGTGGTCCAACGGCGAGGTCAAGAAGCCCGAGACCATCAACTACCGCACCCTCCGTCCCGAGAAGGACGGGCTCTTCTGCGAGAAGATCTTCGGTCCCACCAAGGACTGGGAGTGCTACTGCGGCAAGTACAAGCGGGTGCGCTTCCGGGGCATCATCTGCGAGCGGTGCGGGGTCGAGGTCACCCGTTCGAAGGTCCGTCGCGAGCGCATGGGCCACATCGAGCTGGCCGCCCCGGTGGTGCACATCTGGTACCTCCGGGGCACCCGTAGCTGGCTGGCCTACCTGCTCATGGGCACCGAGGCCCGCGAGGAACTGAAGGCCAAGCAGCTGGAGAAGGTCATCTACTTCGCCGCCAACCTGGTCACCTGGGTCGACGAGGCCAAGCGCCACGAGGACCTGCCCGACCTCGAGGCCGAGCTGGGCATCGAGATCGCCGACATCGAGAAGAAGCGGGACCTCGAGATCGACCGACGGTTCAAGGAGCTTGAAAAGGAGCTGGCCGACCTCGAGAAGTCGGGAGCCAAGGACACCGAGGTCAAGGCCCGCCAGCGCAACGTCGAGAAGGAGATCGCCTCGGTCCGCGAGCGGTACCAGAGCGAGATCGAACTGGCCCAGCGCTCGTTCGACGAGTTCAAGAGCCTCCATTCCCGCAAGATCCTCGAGGACGAGATGCTCTGGCGCGAGCTGCGCATCCGCTACGAGGATTACTTCGAGGGCGGCATGGGCGCCGAGACCATCTCCCGGCTGATCGACCGCATCGACCTCGATGTCGAGGAGGTCAAGCTGCGCGAGATGATCGACGCCGCCGACGGCCGCAAGCCGCTGTCGGCCCAGCGCCGCCAGAAGGTGATCAAGCGCCTCAAGATCGTCACCGCCTTCAACCGGCGGGACGAGAACGGGCGCCGGGCCAACGACCCGCGGGCGATGATCCTCGACTCGGTCCCGGTCATCCCCCCCGATCTGCGCCCGATGGTCCAGCTGGACGGCGGTCGGTTCGCCACCTCCGACCTCAACGATCTCTATCGGCGGGTCATCAACCGGAACAACCGGTTGAAGCGACTGCTCGATCTGGGTGCCCCCGAGATCATCATCAACAACGAGAAGCGCATGCTGCAGGAGGCGGTCGACGCCCTCTTCGACAACGGCCGCCGCGGGCGTCCGGTCACCGGGACCGGGGAACCGGCCCCTCAAGAGCCTGTCGGACATGCTGAAGGGGAAGCAGGGTCGCTTCCGCCAGAACCTGTTGGGCAAGCGGGTCGACTACTCGGGACGGTCGGTCATCGTGATCGGCCCGACCCTCCAGCTCCACCAGTGCGGGCTGCCCAAGCTCATGGCCCTCGAGCTGTTCAAGCCCTTCGTGATGAAGCGGCTGGTCGACGCCGAGTACGCCCAGAACATCAAGTCGGCCAAGCGGATGGTCGAGCGCCGTCGTCCCCAGGTGTGGGACGTGCTCGAAGGCGTGATCAAGGAGCATCCGGTCCTTCTGAACCGTGCCCCCACCCTGCACCGCCTGGGCATCCAGGCCTTCGAGCCGGTACTGGTCGAGGGGAAGGCCATCCAGGTCCACCCCCTGGTGTGCACCGCGTTCAACGCCGACTTCGACGGCGACCAGATGGCCGTGCACCTGCCCCTGTCCGCCGAGGCCCAGGCCGAGGCCAGGGTACTGATGCTCTCGGCCAACAACATCCTCTCGCCGGCCACCGGCCGCCCGATCACCGTGCCCACCCAGGACATGGTCTTCGGCATCTACTACCTCACCCTCCCCGTCGACGGGGCCAAGGGCGAGGGCCGGGTCTTCCGTCACGCCTACGAGGTCGAGACCGCCTTCGATGCCGGGGACATCGACCTCCAGGCCAAGATCGTCATCCGTCCCGAGGCGGGTTCCCATCTGGCCCAGTCGATCGCCCTGGCCAAGGGCGCGGAGCTGGACGAGGACGGGAACCTGACCGGGGTGTCCGACGACGAGCGGATGGAGCTCGAGACCACGGCCGGGCGCCTCTTCTTCAACACCGCCCTGCCCGACGGCTACCGCTATGTCAACGACATCGTCGGCAAGCGGAACACGGCCATCGGTTCCATCGTCGAGGAGGTGGCGGCCAACTTCCCGAAGCGGGAGGTGGCGGCCAGTCTCGACCGGATCAAGGCGCTCGGGTTCCGCTATGCGGCCCAGTCGGGTCTGACCATCTCCATCAACGACGTGCGGACCCCACCGGACAAGCAGGTCATCCTCGACCGCTACGAAAAGGAAGCGGAGAAGGCCGAGGCCCAGTTCAAGCGCGGGATCATCACCGATGACGAGCGGCGCCAGAAGGAGATCGAGATCTGGACATCGGCCAACTCGGAGGTCGGCAAGGCCATGGAGAAGTCGCTGTCGACGATCGCCTTCAACCCCCTGGACATGATGGTCGACTCCGGCGCCCGGGGGAACAGCCAGCAGATCCGCCAGATCGCCGGCATGAAGGGCCTGGTCTCCAACCCGCGGGGTGAGATGATCCCGAGGCCGATCAAGTCCTCGTTCCGCGAGGGCCTGTCGGTCCTCGAGTACTTCATCTCCACCCACGGCGCCCGCAAGGGCCTGGCCGACACCGCCCTGCGCACCGCCGACTCGGGCTACCTGACCCGTCGGCTGGTCGACGTGGCCCAGGAGCTCATCGTCCGCGAGGACGACTGCGGCTCGGTCCGCGGCATCTGGATCGAAGGTGTGGTCCCCGACGGCGCCGGGACCCGCTCGTACCTGGAGACGAGGGTGAACGGGAGGATCAACGCCGAGGCGATCACCCTGTCCGACAAGTCCAAGATCGAGGCCGGCACCGTCCTCACCGAGGAGATCGTCAATCGGCTGCGCGATGATCCCTCCGTCGACAGGATCCGGGTCCGCTCGGTGCTGACCTGTGAGGCGGAGCAGGGCATCTGCGCCGCCTGCTACGGCCAGTCGCTGGCCACTGGCGAGATGATCGAACTCGGCGAGGCGGTCGGTGTCATCGCCGCCCAGTCGATCGGTGAGCCGGGCACCCAGCTGACCATGCGGACGTTCCACACCGGCGGGATCGTGGGCGAGGACATCACCCACGGGCTGCCCCGGGTGGTCGAGCTCTTCGAGGCCCGCACGCCGAAGGGCGCCGCCGTCCTGGCCCGGCACTCGGGCGTGGCCCGGGTCGACGAGGACGAGTCGGGGCGCCACATCACCGTGGTGGCCGACGACGGCGAGGAGCACACCATGCTGGTGGCCCAGCGGGCCCACCTCGAGGTCGTCGACGGTCAAGAGGTCGGTGCCGGGGATGCCCTGGTCGAGGGCCCGAAGGACCCCAAGGAGCTCCTGGAGGTCAAGGGGATCCGCGAGACGCAGCAGTACCTGGTCGAGGAAGTCCAGAAGGTCTACCGCGACCAGGGTGTCTCCATCCACGACAAGCACATCGAACTGATCGTCCGCCAGATGCTCCGCCGGGTGCTGGTGGCCGAGCCCGGTGACGCCTCCTTCCTCCCCGGCGAGCGGGTGGACAGCCGCTCCTACGCGGAGGTCAACCGGCAGCTGGTCCAGGACGGGAAGCGTCCCGCCGAGGGCCGGCCCGAGCTGATGGGGATCACCAAGGCGTCGCTGGCCACCGAGAGCTGGCTGTCGGCGGCGTCGTTCCAGGAGACCACCCGGGTGCTGACCGAGGCGGCCATCGAGGGCAAGTCGGACCAGCTGTTCGGGCTCAAGGAGAACATCATCATCGGCAAGCTCATCCCGGCCGGCTCGGGCATGGAGCGCTACCGAGACATCAAGCTGGAGATGCCCGGCGCCGAGGCCATGCCCTTCTGGGCTCTCGGATCCGAGGGTGACGCCGGCACCGAGGACCTGGCCGCCTGGCTACGGGATACCGGTGGCGACGCCACCATGGGCGGATTCAGCTCCGAGATCGACGCCAGCTGGCTCGGCGCCGTGCCCACCCCCGAGGAGCCCGGTGAGCTCGGCGGGCCCGCCGTCAGCGACGGCCCCGTGGAGGCTGGAGCCTGATCGAACCGGGGTCGCCGCCGGCCTTCCGGGCCGGCCGCGACCTTGGCTTCGCCCTGGTCCCGGTAGGCTGTCGACGTCGGCCCGCGCTTGCCCGCCAGGCACGGATGCCGTAGCATTTGATGTTTGCGGCTGCACGCCGAATGGCCTGCCCTGCCCGCTCGCAGCATGTCGGAACGCCTGAGTAAGTCCTGAAGTATCCCCGCAGTCCACAACGTAGAGGTAACGCGTGCCCACGATCTCCCAGCTCGTCCGCAAAGGCCGGGCTACCAAGCCAACCAAATCGAAGACCCCGGCCCTCCGGGGCGCACCCCAACGTCGGGGTGTGTGCACACGCGTCTACACCCACACCCCGAAGAAGCCCAACTCCGCGCTGCGGAAGGTGGCCAGGGTCCGGCTCACCAGCGGTCTCGAAGTGACGGCGTACATCCCGGGCGAGGGGCACAACCTCCAGGAGCACTCGATCGTGCTGGTCCGGGGTGGCCGGGTGAAGGACCTCCCCGGGGTCCGCTACAAGGTGATCCGGGGCACGCTCGATGCGTCGGGCGTCCGCGAGCGGAATCAGGCCCGTAGCCGCTACGGCGCCAAGAAGGAGTCCTGAGATGCCCCGCAAAGGCCCCGCCGTCCGCCGCGAGCTCATGCCCGACCCCGTCTACCACTCGGTGCTGGTCACCCAGGTGGTCAACCGGGTCCTGAGCAGGGGCAAGCGCACCCTGGCCGAGCGCATCGTCTACGACGCCCTGTCCGATGTGGCCGAGAAGTCGGGCAACGATCCGGTGGCCGTCCTGAAGAAAGCGGTGGAGAACACCCGTCCCGAGCTCGAGGTCCGGAGCCGCCGGGTCGGGGGGGCCACCTACCAGGTGCCTGTCGAGGTCCGGCCCCGCCGGGCCACCACACTGTCCATCCGTTGGCTGGTCGGGTACTCGCAGCAGCGTCGCGAGAAGACCATGGCCGAGCGACTGTCCAACGAGATCCGCGATGCCGCCAACGGCATCGGGGCTGCGGCCAAGCGCCGCGAGGACCTTCACAAGATGGCCGAGTCCAACAAGGCCTTCGCCCACTACCGCTGGTAGGGAGGGGCCCACGGGGCCCTCGTTCCGGCAGCGGGCACGAACTACGAGTACGACCCGAGAGCTGATCAATCATGGCTGAAGCAAGCACACGCCACCATCCCCTGGCCCGAACCCGCAATATCGGGATCATGGCCCATATCGACGCGGGCAAGACCACCACCACCGAGCGGATCCTCTACTACACCGGCAAGAACTACAAGATCGGCGAAGTCCACGAGGGCGCGGCCACCATGGACTGGATGGTCCAGGAGCAGGAGCGCGGGATCACCATCACCTCGGCCGCCACCACCTGTATGTGGCGGGACAACGTCATCAACATCATCGACACCCCGGGTCACGTCGACTTCACCGTCGAGGTGGAGCGCTCGCTGCGGGTGCTCGACGGCGCCGTGGCCGTCTTCGACGCCGTGGCCGGGGTCGAGCCCCAGACCGAGACCGTGTGGCGCCAGGCCGACAAGTACGCCGTCCCCCGGATGTGCTTCATCAACAAGATGGACCGGACCGGAGCCGACTTCGACCAGTGCGTCGAGATGATCAAGGACCGCCTCGACGCCACCGTGGCCGTGGTTCAGCTGCCCATCGGCTCCGAGGGCGAGTTCCGGGGCGTGGTCGACCTCGTCCACATGCGGGCCCTGGTGTGGGACGACGGCATGGGCGAGGAGTGGACCGAAGAGGAGATCCCCACCCAGATGAAGGCCGCCGCCGAGGAGGCCCATCACCAGCTCATCGACGTGATCTCCAACCACGACGACATCATCATGGAGAAGTATCTGGGGGACGAGGAGATCACCCCCGAGGACCTCCTGCGGGCCATCCGGACGGCCACCCTGGGAAGCCACGCGGTGCCCATCCTCTGCGGCTCCGCCTTCAAGAACAAGGGCGTCCAGCCCATGCTCGACGCGGTCGTCGACTTCCTCCCCAGCCCCCTCGACATCCCCCCGACCATGGGTACCGTCCCCCGCAAGGAGGGCGTCACCGTCGAACGCCCACCCGACGACACGGCGCCGTTCGCCGCCCTGGCCTTCAAGATCATGACCGACCCCTACGTGGGCAAGCTGACCTATCTGCGGGTGTACTCGGGCACGCTGACCAAGGGCTCGGGCGTGATGAACTCCACCAAGGACCGCAAGGAGCGGATCGGCCGCATCCTGCAGATGCACGCCAACTCACGCGAGGACCTCGAGGTCACCTACGCCGGGGACATCGTGGCCGCGGTGGGGCTCAAGCAGACCACCACCGGGGACACCCTGTGCGACCCCGACCATCCGGTCGTCCTCGAGTCGCTGACCTTCCCCGAGCCGGTGATCCACGTGGCCGTGGAGCCGAAGACCAAGGTCGACCAGGACAAGCTGTCGAGGGCCCTCTTCTCGCTGTCCGAGGAGGACCCCACCTTCCGGGTCCAGTCCGACGAGGAGACCGGCCAGACGGTCATCTCGGGAATGGGCGAGCTCCATCTCGAGGTGCTGGTGGACCGGATGATGCGGGAGTTCAACGTCGACGCCAACGTGGGCAAGCCCCAGGTGGCGTACCGCGAGACCATCCGCAAGAAGGTCGAGAAGGTCGAATACCGACACGTCCGCCAGACGGGCGGGAAGGGCCAGTACGGCCACGTGGTCATCACCGTCGAGCCCAATCCCGGTCACGGGTACGAGTTCGTGGACAAGATCACCGGCGGCGTGATCCCCAAGGAGTACATCCCCTCGGTCGATCAGGGCATGCGGGAGGCGCTGACCGCCGGGGTGCTGGCCGGCTATCCGACCGTCGACGTCAAGGTGACCCTCACCTACGGTTCTTACCATGACGTCGACTCCTCGGAGATGGCCTTCAAGATCGCCGGGTCGATGGCCATCAAGAAGGCCGCCAACCTGGCCGACCCGGTCCTGCTCGAGCCGGTGATGGCCGTCGAGGTCACCACCCCCGAGGACTACATGGGCGACGTGATCGGGGACCTGTCCGCCCGCCGGGGCAAGGTCGAGGGTATGGAGCAGCGGGGGAACAGCCACATCGTCAGGGCGCAGGTACCGCTGAGCGACATGTTCGGCTACGCTACCGACCTGCGCTCGCGCACTCAGGGCCGGGCCACGTACTCGATGCAGTTCCATGCCTACAACGAGGTCCCTGAGTCGATCGCCCGGGAGATCATCGCCAAGGCGCGCGGAGAGTAGGCGGCCGCCGGCCGGGGAATCACCCCAGGTCGCAGCCGAAGATGTACCAGTCACACCATCAGTACACGACAGACAACCAACGCATCATCACCGATACACGAGGAATGACGACAGGCATCCGCCTGCGTCGTGGCGGGCCCGAAGGGGTACCGTCCGAGATCAGGGAGCATTACCCCAGCCATGGCCAAGCAGAAGTTTGAGCGCACCAAGCCCCACGTGAACGTGGGAACGATGGGACACATCGACCACGGGAAGACCACGCTCACCGCGGCCATCACCAAGGTGCTGTCCGAAAACGACCCGACCACGTCGTTCACGCCCTTCGACCAGATCGACAAGGCCCCCGAAGAGAAGCAGCGCGGCATCACCATCCAGATCGCCCACGTGGAGTACGAGACGGCCAACCGCCACTACGCCCACGTCGACATGCCCGGCCACGCCGACTACATCAAGAACATGATCACCGGTGCCGCCCAGGTGGACGGAGCCATCCTGGTGGTGTCGGCGGCCGACGGCCCGATGCCGCAGACCCGTGAGCACGTCCTGCTGGCCCGCCAGGTGGGCGTGCCCTACATCGTGGTCGCCCTCAACAAGGCCGACACCGTCGACGACGAGGAGCTCCTCGACCTGGTCGAGCTCGAGGTGCGTGAGCTGCTCAACGAGTACGAGTTCCCCGGCGACGACACCCCGATCATCCGGGTCAGCGCCCTCAAGGCGCTGGAGGGCGATGCCGAGTGGACGCCGAAGATCCTCGAGCTGATGGAGGCCGTCGATTCCTACATCCCCGAGCCCGAGCGCGACGTGGAGAAGCCCTTCCTCATGTCGGTGGAGGACGTGATGTCGATCACCGGCCGTGGCACTGTGGTGACCGGCAAGGTCGAGCAGGGAATCGTCAAGGTGGGCGAAGAGGTCGAGATCGTCGGCCTCCGCGACACCCAGAAGACCACCGTGACCGGCATCGAGATGTTCCGCAAGCTCCTCGACGAGGGTCAGGCCGGCGACAACATCGGCGCCCTGCTGCGTGGGACCAAGAAGGAGGACGTCGAGCGGGGCCAGGTGCTGTGCAAGCCCGGATCGATCACGCCCCACACCAAGTTCGAGGCCACCGTGTACGTCCTGAACAAGGACGAGGGCGGCCGGCACAAGCCCTTCTTCACCAACTACCGCCCGCAGTTCTACTTCCGGACCACCGACGTGACCGGCACGATCACCCTGCCCGAGGGCACGGAAATGGTCATGCCCGGTGACAACACCGACATGACGGTGGAGCTGGGCAAGCCGATCGCCATGGACCAGGGCCTGCGGTTCGCCATCCGCGAGGGTGGGCGCACCGTGGCCTCGGGCCGGGTCACGAAGATCCTCGCCTAGTCCGGCACCAGCCAACCCACCCAGGAGAGGACACCGTCCCATGGCCGCAGAGGGCCCCCGACAGAAGATCAGGATCCGCCTGAAGGCCTACGATCACGAGATTCTCGATCAGTCGACCGAGAAGATCGTCCAGACGGTCCTGCGGACCCAGGCCAAGGTGCTGGGACCGGTGCCGTTGCCCACCGAGAAGCACCGGTACACGGTGATCCGGTCGCCCCACAAGTACAAGGACAGCCGGGAGCACTTCGAGATGCGGGTCCACAAGCGCCTGGTGGACATCGTGGAGCACACGCCCAAGACGGTCGACTCCCTGCAGAGGCTCGACCTTCCGGCCGGGGTGGACATCGAGATCAAGATCCAGACCGTCTAGGTCCGGGCCCGTCCGGGTCGGGCCCGACCCCCGTTGTCACCCCCGGCGTGATGGTATATAGTCACCAGTCGGCCTGATTTCGGGTCGAAACCATGTGAGTAGGACGTGTCCGAGCGCCCGCGGAAGGACGGCGGGGACCTTGGACCAAACCAGGCGAGCGCTCCGCTCGGGTTCTCCGAGCGGAGCGTCTGCGTGCAAGCCGATGCCATGTGAGGCCGCGGCGATGTCTGCAGAGCTGGGTGCAGTTCGAGCAGTGATGCAGCAACCGATCGGCGCCGGCCGGCGCCTGTCGGAACGAAGAATCGAGATGGAGAAGCTCCAGTGGCCACCAGGGCGATCGTGGGCGAAAAAGTAGGGATGACCCAGATCTGGGACGATCAGAACCGGGCGATACCGGTGACGGTGGTCCGCGTCGCCCCGGTCCGGGTGGTGCAGGTCAAGACCCCCGAGCGCGAGGGCTATTCGGCGTTGCAGGTCACCTGGGGCCATCGGCGGGCCACCACCTTGAGCAAGCCGGAGCAGGGCCACTTCGACAAGGCGGGGGTGGATCCCGGTCGCCGGCTGGTCG
This sequence comes from uncultured Acidimicrobiaceae bacterium, assembly GCA_963812885.1. Taxonomy (GTDB): domain Bacteria; phylum Actinomycetota; class Acidimicrobiia; order Acidimicrobiales; family RAAP-2; genus Bog-756. The sequence continues at coordinate 170,086 of CAWEWZ010000006.1, forward strand.
AGCTCCGGCTCGACGACACCTCGGAGTACGAGGTGGGACAGCAGCTGACCGCGGATCTCCTCCAGGCCGGAGAGCTGGTCGATGCCATCGCCGTCTCCAAGGGCAAGGGCTTTGCCGGTGGGATGAAGCGCCACAACTTCAAGGGCCAGGGGGCATCCCACGGGAACCACAAGAAGCACCGTTCACCCGGGTCGATCGGTGCCTGCGCCACCCCGTCCCGGGTGTTCAAGGGGACCCGGATGGCCGGACGGATGGGCGGACAGCAGGTGACCACCCTCAACCTCGAAATCGTGCAGGCCGACTCGGAGCGGGAGCTGGTCCTGGTCAAAGGAGCGGTCCCCGGTCCGCGGGGCGGCATCGTGGTCCTGCGGGATGCCATCAAGGCGCCACTGGTCAAGGGGGCCAAGGTCTGATGAGTAGCGACGTGGTCACCGTCACCCTCGACCTCGAGAGTGCCAGCCCGGCCGAAATCCGCCGATTCCTGCGTCCCGCGCCCCAGCCGCGGACGGTGACCCGGCGGTCGAGCGACGGAGCCGAGCTCGGCGAGGTGGCTCTCGATGCCTCGATCTTCGGGATCGAGCCCAATCTGGCCGTGCTCCACCAGGTGGTGACGGCCCAGTTGGCCGCCGCCCGATCCGGCACCCAGTCGACGAAGACCCGGGCCGAGGTCCGGGGCGGTGGGGCCAAGCCATTCCGCCAGAAGGGGACCGGCCGGGCCCGTCAGGGCTCGACCCGGTCGCCCCAGTGGGTGGGGGGCGGTGTGGCCCTCGGTCCCAAGCCGAGGTCCTATGCCCAGAAGACCCCGAAGAAGATGATCCAGCTGGCCCTCCGGTCGGCCCTCTCGGACCGGGCCGCCCAGGGCCGGGTGGCGCTGGTGGATGCCTGGCCCTTCGAGGTCCCGAGCACCAAGGCGGCCGTCGCCGCTCTGCAGGCACTCGGGCTGTCAGGCCGGGTCCTGGTGGTCCTCGGTGACGAGGACGGCTACGCCGATCGCTCGTTCGGGAATCTTCCCGAGATCCAGACCATGGTGGCGGGCGAGCTCAACGCCTACGACATCCTGGTCAACGACTGGGTGGTCTTCACCGACGAGACGCTTCCCGGGGGGTCCGACGTGGAGGCGGTGGCGGAGACCGGGTCCGCAACCGACGCCGTGGAAACCGCCGACGAGTCCGAGGCTGGATCGGGCACCGCCGAGGCCGACGCCGACGAGCGCGGCGGCCGCCGAAGAGGGAGTCGGGTCATGAGGGATCCTCACAACGTGCTCATCCGGCCGGTGGTCTCGGAGAAGTCGTACACGCTGATGGACAACAACGTCTATGTCTTCGTGGTCGACCCCTCGGCCACCAAGATCGACGTGCGCCACGCGGTCGAGCAGGCCTTCAACGTGCGGGTGGACAGCGTCAACACGCTCAACCGGAAGGGCAAGACCAAGCGCAACCGGAAGAGCAACTCGCTCGGGCACCGTCCGGACACCAAGCGGGCCATCGTCACGCTCCACGAGGGTGACTCGATCGATTTGTTCGAGAACTGAGAGACCGGGAACCGATCATGCCACTCCGCTCACGAAAGCCCACCAGCCCGGGACGCCGCTTCCAGACCGTCTCGGACTTCGCCGAGATCACCCGCGATCGACCCGAGAAGTCGCTGCTGGCCCCCAAACCCTCCACCGGAGGCCGCAACAGCCACGGCCGCAAGACCTCGAGGCACCGCGGCGGCGGCCACAAGCAGCAGTACCGGATCATCGATTTCAAACGGGACAAGGACGGCGTTCCGGCCAAGGTGGCCGCCATCGAGTACGACCCCAATCGGAACGCCCGCATCGCCCTCCTCCACTACCTGGACGGCGAGAAGCGGTACATCCTGGCCCCCTCCCAGGTGCAGGTCGGGGACAAGCTGCAGTCGGGCCAGGGCGCCGAGATCCGTCCCGGCAATGCCCTTGCCCTGCGCTACATCCCGGTCGGCTCGGTCGTCCACAATGTCGAGCTCCGTCCGGGCGGCGGCGGAAAGCTGGCCCGGGGGGCGGGCATGAGCGTGCAGCTGGTGGCCAAGGAAGGCGCCTTCGCCACCCTCCGCCTCCCGTCGACGGAAATGCGCCGGGTCCCCATCGACTGCCGGGCCACCCTGGGCACCGTGGGCAACTCCGAGGCCGAACTGATCAAGATCGGAAAGGCCGGTCGGAACCGTTGGAAGGGCATCCGCCCCCAGACCCGGGGCGTGGCCATGAACCCGGTCGACCACCCGCTGGGTGGCGGCGAGGGGAAGACGTCCGGTGGCCGGCACCCGGTTTCACCCTGGGGACAGCCGGAAGGCCGCACCCGGTCGCGCAAGAAGGAGTCCGACAAGATGATCGTACGAAGGCGCCGCACCCGCGGTGCCCGGCGGTAGGGAAGACAGAAGGAACGCCGCACTATGCCACGTAGCCTCAAAAAGGGTCCGTTCGTCGATGACCACCTGCTCAAGAAGGTGGACGTCCTCAACGCGGCCGGGGACAAGAAGGTCATCAAGACGTGGTCCCGCCGCTCCACGATCATCCCCGACATGGTCGGCCACACCATCGCCGTCCATGACGGTCGCAAGCACATCCCCGTCTACGTGACCGAATCGATGGTCGGTCACAAGCTGGGCGAGTTCGCCCCCACCCGGACCTTCAAGTTCCATGCCGGCCAAGAGCGGGCGGGGAGGCGCTGACGTGCCCGGAGTGAAGACCAACGAGCGCGAGGGGACCCGGGCGGTCCTCCGCCACAGCCGGGTGTCCGCCTACAAGGTGCGCCAGGTTCTCGACCTCATCCGGGGCCAGGACGTCGACCGCGCCGCCGAGACTCTCTCCCTGGGCGATCGGGAGGCCGCCATCACCGTGGGCAAGGTGCTGGCCTCGGCGGTGGCCAACGCCGTCCACAACGACGGTCTCGATGCCGAGGAGCTCTACGTGTCGGCCTGCTACGCCGACGAGGGGAGCACCCTCAAGCGGTGGCGGCCTCGGGCCCGGGGCCGGGCCACCCGCATCCGCAAGCGGACCTCGCACATCACCATCATCGTCAGCCGTCTGCCCGAGGACCGGATCGCCCGACGTCGGGCCAAGGCGTCCGCGGCCAGCTCACAGCGCTCGCGGCGGGTGGCCGGATCCCGCCGGCGCCAGCAGTCCGAGTCGACCGAGCAGGCCAGGACGATCGTGCCGGACACCGATGACGCCGACACCGGGGCCGAGGCGTGGCCCGAGGACGCCGTCCAGGCCGACGACGTCATCACCGAGACGGAGGCCGGCCCGCTCGAGGAGGAGGACCTCGATATCGACGCCGAAGGCGGCGACGACGGTCGAAGACGGGGCCGAGGACGATGCCGTCGATGAAGACGGCCAGGACGACACCGACGGCGATGCCGCCGAAGAGAAGGGCAAGTAGATGGGCCAGAAAGTCAACCCGTACGGGTTTCGACTCGGCGTCACCACCGACTGGAAGTCGCGCTGGTTCGAGGAGCGCAACTACCAGAATTGCGTGATCGAGGATTGGGAGATCCGCGACTACCTGATGTCCCAGCTCGAGTCGGCCGCGGTGAGCCGCATCGAGATCGAGCGCACCCGTGACCGGCTGCGGGTGGACATCCACACCGCTCGTCCCGGCATCGTCATCGGCCGCCGCGGGGCCGAGGCCGACCGCCTGAAGAAGCGGATCGAGGAGATCACCGGGCTCAACAACCGGATCCAACTGAACATCCAGGAAATCAAGCAACCCGAGCTCGACGCGGCCCTGATCGCCCAGGGGATCTGCGACCAGCTGGCCCGCCGGGTGGCGTTCCGCCGAGCCATGAAGCGCTCCATCCAGACGGTGCAGAAGGCCGGTGCCCTCGGCGTGCGGGTGCAGTGCTCGGGGCGTCTGGGCGGTTCGGAGATGTCGCGCAAGGAGTCCTACCGTGAGGGGCGTGTCCCGCTCCACACGCTGCGGGCCGACATCGACTACGGCTTCCGGGAGGCGAAGACCACCTTCGGGCGGATCGGCGTGAAGGTGTGGATCTACAAGGGTGACATCCTCCCCTACAAGATCTCCACCGAGGACAAGATCACCCGTGAGGCGGCCATGGCCGTGGGGGAGACCTCGGGGCAGGGCGGCGATGCTCCCCGCCGGCTGATCACCGCCGGAGGCGGACGGCGCCGAGCCGAGCAGGGAGCTCCCGGCAGCGTGGTCACCGTCGACGCCGATTCGAGCGGCGAGACCGAGATCCCCGAGGGCCTCGTCGACCGCTCGACGGCCGACATCGCCGCTCCGCCGGCCGTTCCCGACGAGCTCGAGCGCATCCTCACCGAGGACGAGGAGATCGAGCGGCGCACCCGGGAGCACCACGAGACGCCTCACTTCCGCAAGGAGGTCGATTGACGTGTTGATGCCCCGGAAGGTGAAGCACCGCAAGCAGCAGCGGGGGCGGATGAGCGGCAAGGCCAAGGGCGGCAGCGACGTGACCTTCGGCGACTTCGGCATCCAGGCGCTGGAGCCGGCATGGCTCACCGCCCGCCAGATCGAAGCCGCCCGTATCGCCATGACCCGGCACGTGAAGCGCGGCGGCAAGGTCTGGATCCGGGTGTTCCCGGACCGCCCGGTGACCCAGAAGCCGGCCGAGACCCGCATGGGCTCCGGCAAGGGGAACCCCGAGCACTGGGTGGCCGTGGTCAAGCCCGGTCGCATCCTCTTCGAGCTGGCCGGGGTGGAGCCCGAGCTGGCCCGCGAGGCCATGGACCGGGCCATCCAGAAGCTTCCGTTCAAGGCTCGATTCGTCATCCGGCCGGGGACCCACGGGACGCCGGAGGTGCAGGTCTGATGGTCACCGCCGCCGAAATCGCCGACTACGACACCGAAGAGCTCGAGCGCCAGCTCGGGGACACCCGGCGCGAGCTGTTCAACCTCCGGTTCCAGTTGGCCACCGGCCAGCTCGACAACTTTTCGCGCATCAACCACGTGCGCAAGGACGTGGCCCGGATGCTGACCGAACTGCGCAACCGGGAGATCGCCGAGGCCGAGGGGATGGCCATGGACGAGCTTCCCGCCCACGTGGCCGCGGCTCGCCGCCGCTCCGAGGACGAGGCCCTCGGCCGGGACCGGACCACCGCGTCGGAGCGACGTGCCGCAGCCCGGGCGGCCGAGGAGTCGGCCGCTGACGAGGACGCCGAGGACGACCTGGCCGACGACGAGGACGCCGAGGGCGAGCTGGCCGAAGAGGTGGCCGACGACGACGGTATGGCCGTCGCCGAAGCGGACGACGAGACCGACGACGAGGCGGACGACGACGAGGCGGACGACGACGCCGGCGACGGGGCCGACCCAGAGGAGAAGAACTGATGGCAGACGACGAGACCGTCGGGCGCAGAGTCTGCGGCGCGGAGCAACCGCCGCAAGGTGCGTGAGGGCCTGGTGGTGTCCGATTCCATGGACGCCACCGTGGTGGTGGCTGTCATCGAACGGGTCCGGCACCCCCGCTACGGGAAGACCGTCCAGCGGACCAAGCGCCTCTACGTGCACGACGGCGACAACTCGGCCAAGGTCGGCGACCGGGTCCGGGTCGTGGAGACCCGGCCCCTGTCCAAGCTCAAGCGCTGGCGTGTCTCCGAGGTCCTGGAGCGGGCCCGATGATCCAGCAGGAATCCCGACTCCGGGTGGCCGACAACTCCGGCGCCAAGGAAGTCCTCTGCATCAAGGTGCTGGGCGGATCCCGCCGGCGGTATGCGTCGATCGGGGACATCTTCGTGGCCACGGTGAAGGACGCCATCCCCGGGGCGGCGGTGAAGAAGGGCGAGGTCGTCAAGTGCGTCGTCGTCCGCACCAAAAAGGAGAAGCGCCGTCCCGACGGCAGCTACATCCGCTTCGACGAGAATGCCGCCGTTCTGATCAACGACCAGCAGCAGCCCCGGGGCACCCGGATCTTCGGACCGGTGGGCCGGGAGCTGCGCGACAAGCGCTTCATGCGGATCATCTCGCTGGCGCCGGAGGTGTTGTAGATGCGAATTCGAAAGGGCGACAAGGTGCAGGTGATGACGGGCAAGGACCGTGGCAAGCAGGCCAACGTGGTCCGGGCCATCCCCTCCGAGGGACGGGTCATCGTCGAAGGCGTGCATGTCGCCAAGCGGCACGCCAAGCCGACCCGCGCCACCATGCAGGGCGGGGTGATCGACAAGTTCATGCCGGTCTCGGTGTCCTCGGTGGCCATCGTCTGTGGGGCCTGCGGGCCCACCCGGATCGGGATGCGCATCGACGAGCAGGGCCGCAAGCTGCGGGTCTGCCGCAAGTGTGGGACCGATCTGTGATGGCCACCACCACGGCAGGAACCCGACCCCGGCTCAAGGAGCGCTACGACAGCCAGGTCCGGGCCGAGCTCAAGGAGACCCTCGGGCTGGGTAACATCATGGAGGTCCCCCGGCTGGACAAGATCGTCATCAACATGGGTGTGGGCCGGGCGACGCAGCAGAAGTCGCTGATCGAGGGAGCCATGCGCGACCTCGAGATCATCGCCGGCCAGAAGCCGGTGGTCACCCGGGCCAAGAAGTCCATCGCCTCGTTCAAGCTCCGCGAGGGCCAGGAGATCGGCGCCAAGGTCACCCTGCGCGGCGACCGGGCCTGGGAGTTCCTCGACCGGCTGCTGGCCATGGCCATCCCCCGCATCCGTGACTTCCGCGGGCTCTCGCCCCGCTCCTTCGACGGCCACGGCAACTACACGTTCGGGGTCACCGAACAGCTGATCTTCCCCGAAATCGACTACGACCGCATCGACACCACCCGAGGCATGGACATCACCATTGCCACCACCGCACGCACCAACGAAGAGGGCCGGGCACTCCTGGCCGCCTTCGGATTCCCGTTCCGACAGGAGAACCAGTAACCCCATGGCGAAGAAGGCCCTGATCCAAAAGCAGCAGCGCACACCCAAGTTCAAGGTGCGCGGCTACACACGATGCCGTCGGTGCGGCCGGCCCAAGTCGGTGTACCGCAAGTTCGGGCTGTGCCGTATCTGTCTGCGAGTGATGGTCCACGCCGGCGAGATCCCGGGCGTGACCAAGGCCAGCTGGTGAGAGGAGGCGACCGACGATGACGATGACCGACCCGATTGCCGACATGCTGACCCGTATCCGGAACGCCAACACGGCTCATTTCGATACCGTCAAGATGCCCGGCTCCAAGCTCAAGGAGTCCCTGGCCGCCATCCTCGCCGACGAGGGGTACATCACCGGGTACGAGGTGAACCAGGATCCGAACAAGCCGGGCAAGACCCTCGAGATCACCATGAAGTACTCGCCGGACCGGGCCCGCACCATCTCGGGCATCAAGCGGGTGTCCAAGCCCGGCCTGCGCATCTACGCCCGGGCCGACAAGATGCCCCGCGTGCTCGGCGGACTGGGCGTGGCCGTGGTCTCCACCTCGAAGGGCCTGATGACCGACCGCGAAGCCCGCAAGCGTCGCATGGGCGGGGAGGTGCTCTGCTATGTCTGGTAGGCACTCCGGTGCCGCCGCTGTCGCCGGGGGGAGGAGCTGATGTCGCGCATCGGACGCTCCCCCATCCCGGTGCCGTCGGGCGTGTCGGTGGCCCTGGGCACCGACAACACGGTGACCGTCAAGGGACCCCAGGGTGAGCTGGCCCGTTCGGTGCCGGCCGCCATCACCATCCGCCAGGACGGTGACGTGCTGGTGGTCGAGCGGCCTGACGATCAGCGCCAGAACCGTGCCCTGCACGGCCTGACCCGGTCGTTGGTGGCCAACATGGTCGCCGGGGTGACCGAGGGGTTCTCCAAGGAGCTCGAGATCGTCGGCGTCGGCTACCGGGCCGTGGCCAAGGGGCCTTCGGGCCTCGAGCTGGCCCTCGGGTTCTCCCATCCGGTCAACGTGAGCGCACCCGACGGGGTCACCTTCGAGGTCCCCTCGGCCACCCGGATCATCGTCAAGGGAATCGACAAGGAAAAAGTCGGCCAGGTGGCCGCGGACATCCGCAAGCTGCGCAAGCCCGAGCCCTACAAGGGCAAGGGGGTCCGCTACGCCGGGGAGCGGGTCGTGCGCAAGGCCGGGAAGGCAGCGAAGTAATGGCCCGAACTGATCACAAGCTGGAGCTGCGCCGACGCCGGCACGCCCGGGTGCGCCGCCGGGTCCACGGCTCGTCGGTCCGACCCCGCCTGGCCGTCTTCCGCTCCAACAAGCACATCTCCGCCCAATTGATCGACGACGACGCCGGCCGGACGCTGGCCGCCGCCTCGTCCACCGAGGCCGACCTCCGGGGAACGCCGGGCGGCAACATCGATGCGGCCGGCACCGTGGGCACCCTGATCGCCTCCCGGGCCAAAGCCGCGGGCATCACCACCGTGGTCTTCGACCGGGGTGGTTTCGCGTACCACGGGCGGGTGGCCGCCCTGGCCGATGCCGCCCGTGCCGAAGGACTGGAGTTCTAGACCATGGCCATCAACGAGATGCAATTCGAAGAGCGGACCATCCGGGTCAACCGGGTGTCCAAGGTGGTCAAGGGAGGCCGTCGCTTCTCCTTCGCCGCCCTGATGGTGGTCGGGGACGGCAACGGCAAGGTCGGCCTGGGCTACGGCAAGGCCAAGGAGGCCGGGCTGGCCGTGCAGAAGGGCATCGAGGAAGCCCGGAAGAACATGTTCGACGTGCCCCTGGCCGGCTCGACCATCACCCATCCCATCGTCGGCGAGAGTGGTGCCGGCCGGGTGATGCTGAAGCCGGCCGCTCCCGGTACCGGGGTCATCGCCGGCGGTGCGGCCCGCGCCATCCTCGAGATGGCCGGCATCCGCGACATCCTGGCCAAGTCGCTGGGCTCGTCCAACGGGATCAACGTGGCCCACGCCACCATCGCCGGGCTCAAGGGTCTCAAGCGACCCGATGAGATCGCCGCCCTCCGGGGCAAGCCGGTCGAAGAGGTGGTGCCGGCAGCCATGCTCCGCGCCTATCGCGAGCGTCGGCGTGAAACCGACCTGTTCACGGAGGTGAGTTGAGGTGAGCCCAGCTCCGTCGTCCGAGCCGTCCGCCTGGCTGCGGGTCACCCAGGTCCGTTCGGCCATCGGCACCAAGCCCAAGCACCGGGGCACCCTGCGCGCCCTCGGCCTGCGGGGGATCGGGCGCACCAACGTGCTGCCCGATCGACCCGAAATCCGTGGGATGCTGGCCCGCGTTCCCCATCTGGTGGACGTCACGCCCACCGACCGAGACGAGGAAGGTCGATCATGAAGGTCCATGAGCTCCGCCCACCTGCGGGGTCCACCCGGCGCCGTCGACGAGTCGGACGAGGGATCGCCGGCAAGGGGGGCAAGACCGCGGGCCGCGGTACCAAGGGACAGGGGGCGCGCGACACTATTCCCATGGGCTTCGAAGGCGGTCAGCTGCCGCTGATGCAGCGGATCCCCAAGCTGCGGGGCTTCAAGAACCCGTTCCGGATCGACTACACCCCGGTGAACATCAGCGCCCTCCAGGCCGTCGACGCCGAATCGGTGGACGTGGCCGGTTTCGTGGCCCTCGGGCTGGCCAAGAAGGGCGACCTGGTCAAGGTCCTCGGCGATGGCCAGCTCACCCGGTCGGTCCGGGTGGAGGCTCACGCCTTCTCCAAGGCGGCCGAATCGGCCATCACCGCGGCGGGCGGATCGGTCACCGTGGTCCCCCTGCCCTTCGGCCACGATCGGCCCCCGGCCCAGGGCAACGCCCTCACCAACCGGTAGCATCGGCCAACTGCGGCATCGAGGAGACCAATGCTCGCCAGTCTGGCCAACATCTTCCGGATCCCCGACCTTCGGAAGAAGGTCGTCTTCACGCTGACCATCATCGCCCTGTACCAGTTCGGGGCCAACGTGCCGGTCCCCTTCGTCAACTTCTCGAAGGTCCAGCAGCTGGAGGCGGCGTCCAAGTCCTCGGGGGTTCTCGGCTTCCTCAACCTCTTCTCGGGCGGGGCCCTCACCCGGATGGCCGTGTTCGGGCTCGGGATCATGCCCTACATCACCTCCAGCATCATCATCCAGCTGCTGGCCACGGTCATCCCCAAGCTCGAGGAATGGCGTGACCAGGGGGCGGTGGGCCAGAAGAAGCTGACCCAGACCACCCGGTACCTCACCGTGGCCCTGGCCCTGATGCAGTCGACCGGCCTGGTCTATCTGTTCCACAAGGGCGGGGGAGGGCTGTTCGGCTCCACCCAGAGCATCGACCTGATCCTCAACTACTCGATCTGGCGGGCGGCCTTCATCGTGATGACCCTCACCGCCGGCACCGCCTTCGTGATGTGGCTGGCCGAGCTGATCACCCAGCGCGGCATCGGCCAGGGCATGTCCATCCTGATCTTCGCCAACGTGGTGGCCGGTATCCCGTCAGGGCTGAACACGGTGCTGCAGGAGGGCGGCCGGGTCAAGTTCACCACCATCCTGATCGTGTCCCTGGCCCTCCTCGTCCTGATCGTCTTCGTCGACCAGGGACAACGGCGCATTCCGGTGACCTTCGCCAAACGGGTGGTGGGGCGCAAGATGTACGGCGGGTCGAGTACCTACATACCGCTCAAGGTCAACCAGGCCGGTGTGATCCCGATCATCTTCGCCAGCTCGGTGCTCTACATCCCGATCCTGCTGTCCAACATCATCCCGTCCTCGGCCTTCCGGACCTGGGTGAACGCCAACGTCACCCCGACCAGCCTCTTCTACATCCTCACCTACTTCGTCTTCATCCTCCTCTTCACCTTCTTCTACGTCTACGTGGCCTTCGACCCCCACCAGCAAGCCGACATCATCAGGAAGCAGGGTGGCTACATCCCGGGCATCCGACCCGGGCAGCCGACCGAGCGCTACCTGGCCCATATCCTCAACCGGATCACCTGGCCGGGCGCCCTCTTCCTCGGTGGCGTGGCCATCACTCCGTCCCTGCTGATGGCGGCTTGGAACATCACCAGCTATCCCTTCTACGGCACCACACTTCTCATCGCCGTGGGCGTGGCACTCGAGACCATGAAGCAGATCGACAGCCAGCTCATGATGCGAAACTACGAGGGCTTCCTCAAGTAGGTGGTACCCGGAGCCAGGCTCGTTGTCCTCGGCAAACAGGGGGCAGGCAAGGGGACACAGTGCGTGCGCCTCTCCCACCACTACGTCGTGCCCCACGTGTCCACCGGGGACATGCTGCGGGCCGCGGTGAAGCAGGAGACGGCCATCGGACAGAAGGCCAAGGACCTGATGGACCGCGGCGAGCTGCTGAGCGACGAGCTGATCATGGACATGGTGGCCGAGCGCCTGCGGGAGAGTGACGTCCGGGCCAGAGGGTTCGTGCTGGACGGGTGCCCCCGTACGGTGTCCCAGGCCGAACGGCTGGCCGACATCCTGGCCCCGTTCGATCTCGACCTGGCCATCGACATCGAGATCCACACCACCCAGGTGCTCAAGCGCCTGGCGGCCCGGCGGGTCTGCGTCGACTGCGGGTCGAACTACTCGCTCTCGTCCCCTCCCCTGATCAACTGGACCTGTGACGTGTGCGGCGGCGAGGTGATCCAGCGCCAGGACGACACCGAGGAGGCCATCTCCCGCCGTCTGGAGCTCTACGAGATCCAGACGACCCCCCTGATCGAGTGGTACCGGGCCCGCAACCAACTGGAGTCGGTGCCGGGGACGGGGTCTCCCGACGCGGTGACCCGCCGGATGGTCAAGGTGATCGAGATCCGGCGGAACCGGGGGAGCGGGTTCGGATGAGGCGCAATCCCGATGAGCTGGCCAAGATGCGCCGGGCCGGCCGGGTGGTGGCCGAGATGCACGAGGCCACCAGGGCGGCCATCCGCCCCGGGGTCTCGACCGCGGACCTCGACCGGGTCGCCCGCGAGGTACTCGATCGGCGGGGGGCCGGCTCGAATTTCCTCAACTACCACGGCTTCCCCGCCGTCATCTGCACGTCTCCCAATTCGATGATCGTGCACGGCATCCCGGACAAGTCGGTGATCCTGCACGAGGGGGACATCATCTCGGTGGACTGCGGGGCGATCATCGAGGGCTACCACGGGGACGCCGCCTACACCGCGGGGGTGGGCGAGGTCTCGGCCGAGGCCACCCGGCTGATGGAGGTCACCGAGCAGAGCCTGTGGGCGGGGATCGAGCAGCTGCGTCCCGGCAACCGGCTCCACGAGGTGGGACGGGCGGTCCAGCAGGTGGCCGAGGCGGCGGGGTTCTCGGTGGTCAGGGAGTATGTGGGCCACGCCATCGGCACGGCCATGCACGAGGAGCCCCAGGTGCCCAACTACTGGCCCGGCACCCCCGGCCCCACCCTCAAGACGGGGATGGTGTTCGCCGTCGAGCCGATGGTCAACGCCGGAGGCCCGGGCACCGTCCAGCTCGACGACGGCTGGAGCGTGGTCACCTCCGACGGCCGGCTCTCGGCCCATTTCGAGCACACCATCGCCGTGACCGATGACGGCCCGGAGGTGTTCACCGTCCTCTGAGCGGCCGGCCCCCGGACCTGGTCATCCGGGCCGATTTGCAGGTCGAACTGGCAATTTGGCCGTAAGGGGCTAAACTATTCATTCGGCTGGCCACGGGTGTGCTGTGGCGTGCCGATCCCGCTCCTGGTGGTGCCCTTCGGGCGTGCCCCCGAATGCGGTGCGGACGAACGACGACAGTGTGGTTCGTCACGCACGTCGGCCTTCGGGCCGAGCGGACAAGAACGACAGAGTATCGAGGAGATTCACCTGCCCAAGCCCAAAGAAGATGCCATCGTGCTGGAGGGCACGGTCGTCGAGCCGCTGCCCAACGCCATGTTCCGGGTCGAGCTCGAGAACGGCCACAAGGTGCTGGCTCACAGTTCGGGCAAGATGCGGATGCACCGGATCCGGATCCTTCCCGGGGACAAGGTGCAAGTGGAGATCACTCCCTACGACCTGGCCCGGGGACGGATCACCTACCGCTACAAGTGAGCCGGTCCGGGGCTGCGGCGCGATCCCGTGCTCCCTGGGGGGTCCGGGCCCGACATGGCAGTGCGGGCGACGGAGGCAGTGTGGCGACAGAGGCAGTTGACGACAGATGCAGGTGGCAGACGAGCAGGTGCAGTGCAGGTGAGCAGTACGAGACAAGGACGAGAACATGAAGGTCCGACCCAGCGTCAAACCGATGTGTGAGAAGTGCAAAGTGATCCGCCGGCACCGGCGGGTCTTCGTCATCTGCGAGAACCCGCGCCACAAGCAGCGCCAGGGTTGATGCGCCCGGACATGGCGTAAGAGAGAAAGAAGAGCACGTGGCCCGTATTTCCGGCGTGGACATCCCCCGCGAGAAGCGGTTGGAGATCTCCCTCACCTACATCTTCGGCATCGGCCGGACCACCGCCCAGCGGATCTGCGCGATCCACCGAGACCAACCCCGACACCCGTGTCCGGGACCTCACCGACGAAGAGGTGACCCGCCTCCGCAACTACATCGACACCAACCTCCAGGTCGAGGGCGACCTGCGGCGGGACGTGTCCCAGGACATCAAGCGCAAGATGGAGATCGGGTGCTACCAGGGCATCCGGCACCGCAAGGGTCTGCCCGTCCACGGGCAGCGCACCCACACCAATGCCCGTACCCGTAAGGGACCGAAGAAGACGGTCGCCGGAAAGAAGAAGGTTCGCAAGTAAATGGCCAAGACCGCCAAATCAGCCCCCACCGCCCGGCGCCCGCGGAAGCGGGAGCGCAAGAACATCACCTTCGGCGTCGCCCACATCAAGAGCTCGTTCAACAACACCATCGTCTCCATCGCCGATCCCGAGGGCAACGTGCTGGCCTGGGCGTCGGCCGGCAACGTCGGGTTCAAGGGATCCCGCAAGTCCACCCCCTTCGCCGCCCAGCTGGCGGCCGAGCAGTGCGCCAAGCGGGCCATGGAACACGGCGTGCGCCGGGTCGACGTGCTGGTCCGCGGGCCGGGCTCGGGCCGGGAGACGGCCATCCGGTCCCTGGCTGCAGCCGGCATCGAGGTGGCCGGCATCAAGGACGTGACCCCCATCCCCCACAACGGTTGCCGCCCCAAGAAGCGGCGTCGGGTCTAGGCCGGGACAAGGCAGGAAAGGCTCACCTATGGCTCGTTACACCGGACCCGTCTGCCGGCTTTGCCGCCGGGAGCGCACCAAGCTCTTCTTGAAGGGAGAGCGCTGCTATTCGATGAAATGCCCCGTCTCCGAGGCGGTGACCGACCGGCACAGCCGGGCCTACCCGCCCGGCGAGCACGGCCGCGACCGGATGCGCCAGGGCTCCGAGTACCTCGGACAGCTGCGGGAGAAGCAGAAGGCCCGCCGCATCTACGGCCTGCTCGAGCGGCAGTTCCACAACCTCTACGTCGAGGCCAGTCGGGCACCGGGGATCACCGGGGAGAACCTGCTGCGCATGCTCGAGCTGCGGCTCGACAACGTCGCCTTCCGCGCCGGATGGGGGGCCAGCCGGTCCCAGGCCCGCCAGTTCGTGCGTCACGGGCACGTCCTGGTCAACGGCAAGCGGGTGACCATTCCGAGCTACCGGGTGCGCCAGGGCGACGTCGTGGCCCTCAAGCCGTCGTCCCGGGAGCTGTTCCACGTCCGTCGCAACATGGACACCCTCGACCGGCAGTTGCCACCGTGGTTGGAGACGGTCGGCGACCGTTTCGAGGTCCGGGTGTTCTCCCTCCCGTTGCGGGAGCACATCGACGAGCCCGTCCAGGAGCAGCTCATCGTCGAGCTCTACTCGAAGTAGCCCCGCCCCGTCCGCGACCCCGTACCGCATCACCTCGTTCCGACACCATCCAGTCTCAGAACATCCCGAACCCACCCACCCCGACCCACACAGCGCACCACACTGCCGAGGAGCCACGATCAGCATGCTCATCATCCAGCGACCCACCGTCGAATCCATCGGTGAAGAAGAGGACAACCGCCAGCGGTTCGCCGTCGGACCGCTCGACCCCGGCTTCGGCCACACCCTGGGCAACTCCCTCCGCCGCACCCTGCTGTCCTCCATTCCCGGCGCCTCGATCACCCAGGTCCGCTTCGACGACGCCCTCCACGAGTTCACCACCCTGCCGGGTGTGAAAGAGGACGTCACCGACCTCATCCTCAACCTCAAGGACCTCCTGTTCCGGGTGCACAGCGAAGAGCCGGTGACCATCCGCCTCGACAAGCGCGGACCCGGGGACGCCACCGCCGGCGACCTCCAGGTCACCGCCGACGTCGAGGTGCTCAACCCCTCCCAGCACATCGCCTCCCTCAACGCCAAGGGTCGGCTGGCCGTCGACCTCACCGTCGAGCGCGGCCGGGGCTACCTCTCGGCCGACAAGTCCAAGCGCTCCGCCACCATCGGGGTGATCCCGGTCGACGCCATCTTCTCGCCGGTCCGGCGGGTGGCCTTCACCGTCGAGCCCGTCCGGGTCGAGCAGTCGACCGACTTCGACCGACTGGTCCTCGACATCGAGACCGACGGCTCCCTGACCCCCCGCGAGGCCCTGGCCTCGGCCGGCGACACGCTCCGTACCCTGGTCGGCCTGGTGGCCGATCTGGAGGACGAGCCCATGGGCCTCGAGCTCGGAGAGGTGGGGACGGTCGGCACCGGCTCCCCCGACCTCGATCTGCGCATCGAGGACCTCGACCTCACCGAGCGCCCCCGCAACTGCCTCAAGCGGGCGCAGATCAACACCATCGGCGAACTGGTCGACCGCACCCTCGACGACCTGCTCAACATCACCAACTTCGGGCAGAAGTCGCTCGACGAGGTGCTCCAGAAGCTCGACGAGCGGGGACTCTCCCTGCGGGTCAAGGACTGAGGTCGCGGCATGCTCGGGACTCCGAAGAAGGGTCGCCGCTTCGGCGGCAGCTCCGCCCACCAGAAGGCGATGATGGGGAACCTGGTGGCGTCCCTCATCGCCGCCGAGTACCTGGTCACCACCGAGGCCAAGGCCAAGGCCCTGCGGCCGGTGGCCGAGAAGGTGATCACCGCCGCCGCCAAGGGGGGCGTGGCCCGGCAGCGGAACGTGGTGGCCTTCATCCGGGACAAGGACATGGCCCACAAGCTCTTCGTGGAGATCGGCCCCCGCTACGCCGAGCGCCAGGGCGGCTACACCCGGATCCTCAAGCTGGGCAATCGGCTGGGCGACAACGCCCCGATGGCCCGCATCGAATTGGTGTGAGCCCGCCCCCCGGGCCCGGGGGGATGGATGACCAGTCCGTCCGGTGGCGGCTGACCGTCGCCTACGACGGCTCGGGATTCCACGGATTCGCGGCCCAGCAGGGTCAGCGCACCGTGGCCGATGCCCTCGGCACGGCGCTGGCCCGCATCGCCCGCACCCCGGTCGCCCTGACCTGCGCGGGACGCACCGACAGCGGCGTCCACGCCCTCGGCCAGGTGGTCCACTTCGACCTCCCCGCCGCCCGGTCCGCCGGTCTCGATCCGGACGCCGTGGTCCGCTCCTGCAACAGCCAGTTGGCCCCGGCCATCGTCGTGCGCGACGGCGGCCATCGCCCCGGCCGGCTTCGACGCCCGTCACTCGGCCCTGGCCCGCCGATACCGCTACCTGGTGGTCAACGCCCCGGTGGCCGACCCCCTGCTGGCCGGCCTGACCTGGGCGGTCTCCGACCCGCTGGACCTGCGGTCGATGGCCGCCGCCGCCGACGCCCTGCTCGGCGAGCACGACTTCCGGGCCTTCTGCCGACGGGTCCCGGGGACCTCGCCCGCCGATCCGATCAACCGGCGGGTGATCGACGCCCGCTGGACCCGGTTGAGCGCCGCCCCCGGGTCGACCGGCACGGGGCGGCCCCGCATGGTCCCGCCGGAGGCGCCTCCGGCCCTGGTTCCCGAGGTCGGGAGCCTGCTGGCCTTCGAGATCGAGGCCAACGCCTTCTGCCACCAGATGGTCCGCTCCCTGGTGGGAACCCTGGTCGACGTGGGTCGGGGCCGGAAGCGCCCCTCCGACGTGATGTGGATCCTGCGTTCCGCCGACCGGCAGCAGGCGTCCCAGCCGGCCCCCGCACAGGGGTTGACCCTGATGGGGGTCCGCTACGATGGCTGACCGGCTTGCCGGCCAGGGTGTTTGGTCGTATCCTGGTGCGTTCGCCGGGTTGGACCCAGGGCCGGCGCTCCGCGAGTGGGAACACCACTCCCGGCCGGGTCAGCGTTCCCGCTCCGCCTCCGACCGGAGGCGCCGCCATCACCCAGCATCACTGACACCAGCACCACCGGACAAGGAATTCTCGTGCGCACGTACACACCCAAACCCGCCGACATCACCCGTGCCTGGCGCATCGTCGACGCCGACGGCCTGGTGCTCGGTCGGCTGGCCACCGAGGTGGCGGCCGTGCTGCGGGGCAAGCACAAGCCGATGTTCGCCCCCAACCTCGATACCGGTGACCACGTCATCGTGATCAACGCCGACAAGGTGGTGCTGACGTCGGGCAAGGCGGAGAGCAAGCTGTCCTACCGGCACAGCGGCTACCCGGGCGGTCTGACCGCCACCAGCTACAGCGACCTGATGATCGACCGGTCCGACCAGGTGGTCCGCAACGCCATCACCGGCATGCTGCCGAAGAACCGCCTGGGGAGACAGATGGCCACCAAGCTGAAGGTCTATGCCGGTGCCGAGCACCCCCACGCCGCCCAGTCACCCGAACCCCTGGACATCCCGGACGCGCGCCGCACGGCGTCGGCCCGGAGTGGTGCGTGAGCACCGTCGCCGACCAGGCAACCGTACGAACCGATCGCGAGGAACACGCCGTGGCCAACGCCGTCCCCATCTGCCATACGACAGGTCGCCGCAAGCGGGCGGTGGCCCGGGTCCGGATCCGGCCCGGCCAGGGAGCCATCACCGTCAACGGTCACAAGTTCGAGGAGTACTTCACGTCGGCGACCCACCGGATGATCGTCACCGAGCCCCTCCGGTTGACCGAGACCACCGAGTCCTGGGCCATCGACGTGACCATCGACGGCGGCGGGGTGTCCGGCCAGGCCGGCGCCTTCCGTCTCGGGATCGCCCGGGCCCTGTGCGAGCTCGACCCCGAGCTGCGGGCCTCGCTCAAGAAGGCCGGGTTCCTCACGCGTGACTCGCGGGAGAAGGAGTCGAAGAAGTACGGGCTGAAGAAGGCCCGCAAGGCTCCCCAGTACTCCAAGCGGTAGACCGGTGGCCAGAATCCGGTTCGGCACCGACGGCGTCCGGGGGATCGCCAACGTCGAGCTGACCACCGATCTGGTCCTCGCCCTGGGTCGGGCCGTGGCCCGCACCATCACGGCCACCACCTTCCTGATCGGTCGGGACACCCGCCGGTCGGGTCCCATGCTCCAGGCCGCCCTGGCCGCCGGACTGGCCAGCGAGGGGGCGGATGTGGTCGACGTCGGGGTGCTGCCCACTCCGGCCCTGGCCTGGCTGTCGGCCACCCGGAACATCCCCGCGGTGGTGATCTCGGCCTCCCACAATCCCTTCGCCGACAACGGCATCAAACTGTTCGCCGCCGGTGGGCTCAAGCTCAGCGCCGAGCTGGAGGCGGCCATCGAGGACGAGCTCGAACGGGTCCTCGATCCCACGGCCCGGGGCCCCCGCACGCTCGAGGGCCACAGTGTGGGCAGCCTGAGGACGGAGCCCGGCGTCGGCGAGGCCTACGTCGAGCACCTGGGGTCCCTGGTGGACGGCCGCCGGCTGGACGGCGTCCGCCTGGTCGTCGACAGCGCCAACGGGGCGGCGTCGGCCATCGCCGCCCGGCTCTACGAGCAGCTGGGTGCCGAGGTGGTGGCCATCGGCTGCGAGCCGGACGGCACCAACATCAACGCCGGGTGCGGGTCCACCTCGACCGAGGCCCTGGCCGCCGCCGTGGTCGAGCACCGGGCCCACCTGGGCCTGGCCCTCGACGGCGACGCCGACCGCCTCCTGGCCGTGGACCACCGGGGCAACGTGGTCAACGGGGACGAGCTGCTGGCCCTGTTCGCCCTCGACCTGGCCGAGCGCGGACAGCTGGCCGGGAACACCGTGGTGGTCACGGTGATGACCAATCTCGGGTTCCGGTTGGCCATGGAGGAGCGGGCCATCATCGTCAAGGAGACGCCGGTCGGCGACCGTCACGTCCTGGCCGCCCTGGACAAGGACGGCTTCGCCCTCGGGGGCGAGCAGTCGGGACACATCGTCTTCCGGCGGCTGGCCACCACCGGCGACGGTCTGCTGACCGGGCTGGTCCTGGCCGATCTGGTGGCCCGGCGGGGAAAGCC
This sequence comes from uncultured Acidimicrobiaceae bacterium, assembly GCA_963812885.1. Classification (GTDB taxonomy): domain Bacteria; phylum Actinomycetota; class Acidimicrobiia; order Acidimicrobiales; family RAAP-2; genus Bog-756. The sequence continues at coordinate 189,251 of CAWEWZ010000006.1, forward strand.
ATTGGCCGAGCTGTTGGCCGGGCTGGTCGACCGGGTTCCCCAGGTCCTGGTCAACGTGCCCGTCCCCAACACGGAGCTGCTGGAGGGGGCGCAGGCCGTGTGGTCGGCCGTGGCCGAGGAGGTGGAGCGACTGGGGGACACCGGCCGGGTCGTCCTGCGACCGAGCGGGACGGAACCCCTGGTCAGGGTCATGGTGGAGGCCGTCGGCGACGGGGTGGCCGAAGAGATCGCCGCCCGCCTCAGCACGCTGGTCGAGTTCGAGCTCCAGGCCGCCGCCGCCACCCACGGGTGAACCGGGCCCCACCCGGGCCGCCCTCCCGTGCCGATGTCTTTGAAGCATCCCGGCCCTGGCCACTAGCCTCGCGGTATGTGCGGAATCATCGGTATCACCTATGGGGCAGGGAGTGCCGGTGCGGATTCCGGGGACACGGAGGTGCTGGACGTCCTCCTCGAGGGGCTCTCCCGCCTCGAGTACCGGGGCTACGACTCGGCCGGGGTGGCCCTGGTCGGCGCCGCCGGTGAGCAAGGGATCTGGCGGGCCCGGGCGGCCAACGGGACCCGTTCCCTCGACGATCTGGTCAAGCGGGCCGAGGCGGCCCCCGGAGGGCCGAGCGCCGGTATCGGCCACACCCGGTGGGCCACGCACGGCGGGCCGACCGAGGGCAACGCCCATCCCCACGTCGACTGCACGGGGCGGATGGCCCTCATCCACAACGGGATCATCGAGAACCACGTCGAGCTGACCGACGAGCTCACCGCCGCCGGCCACCGCTTCGAATCGGAGACCGACACCGAGGTCCTCGCCCACCTGATCGAATCGTCGCTGGCCGCCCACCCCGACGCCGGTCTGGTCGGTGCCGTCCGTGACGCCCTCGGGCGGGTCCGGGGGGCGTTCTCGGTGGCTGTCGTCCACTCCGACGAGCCCGATCTCATCGTGGCCTCGCGACGGGTGTCGCCGCTGCTCATGGGGGTCAGCGAGGGAGCTGCCTTCCTGGCCTCGGACGTCCCCGCCATCCTCGGGCTCACCCGTGCAGTTCTTCGTCCTCGAGGACGACCAGGTGGCCGAGCTCCGACCGGGCTCGGTCCGGGTCACCACCCTCGAGGGGGTCGAGGTGGAGCCGGACCGTCTGACGGTGGACTGGGACCTCGACTCCGCCCGCAAGGACGGCTTCGACGACTACATGAGCAAGGAGATCCGCGAGCAGCCCAAGGCGGTGGCCGACACCATGCTCGACCGGCTGCTCCCCGACGGCACCCTGGTCCTCGACGAGGTCCACATCACCAACGAGGAGTTCCGGGCCTTCAACAAGGTGTTCATCGTGGCCTGCGGCAGCAGCTACCACGCCGGCCTGATGGCCAAGTACGCCATCGAGCACTGGGCCCGCCTGCCGGTGGAGATCGACATCGCCAGCGAGTTCCGGTACCGCGATCCGGTCCTCGACGCCCGGACGCTGGTCATCGGGGTGAGCCAGTCGGGTGAGACCGCCGACACCTTCGAGGCCATCGAGGAGGCCCGCAGACTCGGGGCCAAGACCCTGGTCATCTCCAACGTGGTCGATTCGTCCATGGCCCGCAAGGCCGACGCCGTCCTCTACACGAGGGCGGGACCGGAGATCGGGGTGGCCGCCACCAAGACCCACCTGGCCCAGATCACCGCGCTCGAGATCCTGGCCCTCTACCTGGGCCAGGCCCGGGGGACACTGCTCCCCGAGGATGCCCGGGCCCTGTTCGCGGCCATGGGCGCCCTCCCCGACAAGGTGGCCCAGGCCATCGGGCTGGCCCCCGAGGTCGAGGCCGTGGCCACCCGCTACCGGGACTCGCCGTCCTTCATCTTCCTCGGGCGGCACGTCGGCTACCCGGTGGCCCTCGAGGGGGCGCTCAAGCTCAAGGAGCTCTCGTACCTCCGGGCCGAAGGGTTCCCGGGCGGCGAGCTCAAGCACGGCCCCATCGCCCTGGTCGAGCCGGGGACGGTGGTCATCGGGGTGGCCACCCGGACCCCGGTGTGGGAGAAGATGATGAGCAACGTGGCCGAGGTCAAGAGCCGCGGGGCCACGGTCGTGCTGGTGGCCAACGTGGGGGACGACGAGACCGCCCGCCAGGCCGACGCCGTGCTGTGGGTGCCCGAGACCCCCTACCTGTTCGCCCCGATCGTCGACGTGGTGCCCCTGCAGATGTTTGCCTACTCGCTGGCCCGGCTCCACGGCCACGACGTCGACCGACCCCGCAACCTGGCCAAGGTGGTCACCGTCGAGTGAGCCCGGCCGACCGGGCCGTGCCGCTGCCCTCCGTGCTCGGAGGGGCCGCTCGGGAACTGACCGGCCGGAACGGGCTGACCGCCGTAGTCGGGGTCGGGGTCGATGCCGTGGACGTGGAGCGGTTCCGCCGGGTCCTCGACCGTCGCCGGCACCTGGCCGAGCGGCTCTTCACCGACGGTGAACGGGCCTACGCGGGGGCGGCCTCGGACCCGGTCCCGCGGCTGTCCACCCGGTTTGCCGCCAAGGAGGCGACCATGAAGGCCCTCGGCGTGGGCCTCGGCGCCTTCCCCTTCGCCGACGTGGAGGTGGTCCGCCACGGGCTCGATGCCCCGTCCCTCGTCCTGCACCGGTCGGCCCTCCGTCAGGCCCGGGAGGCCGGGGTGGTGCAGTGGCACCTGTCCCTCACCCACACCGACGAGGTGGCCATGGCCATGGTGGTGGCCGAAGGCCGGCCGGTGGCCGGCCCGGGTCTGAACGGGGACCCCCTGGCCGCGGGCGGCACGCCGAAGCCGTAGCGTCATCCACATGCTGCCGGTCCTGACCGTCTCCGAGATGAGCGAGGTGGACGCCGCCGCGCTGGCCTCGACGCCGCTCGAGGTGCTGGTGTCGAGGGCGGGCCTGGCGGTCGCCCTGGCTGCCATGGACATGCTCGGCGGCGCTTACGGGCGGCGGGTGGTGGTGGTGGCCGGACGGGGCAACAACGGCGCCGACGGCCGGGTGGCGGCGTCCCTCCTGCGCCGCCGGGGTTCGCGCGTCCGTATCGTCGAGGCCGGGACCGGCGATACCACGGGTCCGGCCGACCTGATCATCGACGCCGCCTACGGAACCGGATTCCGGGGCGAGTACCGCTCGCCCGTCCCGGCCCCGGGGACACCGGTGCTGGCCGTCGACATCCCGTCGGGGGTGCAGGGCGACACCGGGGCTGCGGCCGGCACCCCGATCGCGGCCTGGCGCACGGTCACCTTCGTGGCCCTCAAGCCCGGTCTCCTCCAGGGCGACGGGGCCCGCCTGGCCGGCCGGGTGTCGGTGGCCGACATCGGCCTCCCCGCCGGCCGCCCGGCCATCTCGGTCGTGGAGGACGCCGACGTGGTCACCCTGCTCCCTCGGCGTCGCCACGGCGGCAACAAGTGGTCCAGCGCGGTGATGGTGGTGGCCGGCTCCCCCGGGATGACCGGTGCCGCCGCGCTCTGCGCCCGATCGGCCTACCGGTCGGGGGCCGGGATGGTCCGCCTCGGCGTGCCCGGTTCGGAGCTGTCCGCCTCCCCGGCCAGCGAGGCGGTGAGCGTGCCGCTGCCGGGGCACGGATGGGCGTCCGAGGCCCTGGAGGCCGGCTCACGCTGCGCCGCGGTGGTGGTCGGTCCCGGCCTGGGCCGGGACGGGGGGGCGGCGACCGAGGTCCGGCGCCTGGTGGCCGAGTCGCCCGTCCCCGTCGTGGTGGACGCCGACGGCCTGTTCGCCCTGGGCAGGGTCGGCGGCGACGACTCCCTGCAGGCCCGCTCGGTGGTGGTCCTCACCCCCCACGACGGCGAGTACGCGCGGCTGATGGGGGCCGACCCGGGGGCGGACCGCATCGCCGCGGCCCGGCGGCTGGCCACATCCTCGGGCGCGGTGGCGCTGCTCAAGGGACCGACGACGGCGGTCGCCGACCCGACCGGCCGGGTGCTGTTGGGCCTGTCCGGTACCACCGCGTTGGCCACGGCGGGCACCGGGGACGTCCTGTCGGGCATGATCGGGGCCATGGTCGCCCGCGGCGTGGCCCCGACGGAAGCCGCCGCGCTGGCCGCCCACGTCCACGGCCGGGCCGGTGGCCTGGGCCCGGTGGAGGGACTGGTGGCCGGCGACCTGCCCGACCTGGTGGCCCGGGTGCTGTCGAGGATGCGCTCGGACGGCCCGGGAGGCCTCCGTGGCTGAGCGCTGGCGGCCGGCGTGGGCCGACATCGACCTCGATGCCGTGCGCCACAACGCCTCGATCCTGGTCCGGCTGTCGGAACCGGCGGCCCTGTGCGCGGTGGTCAAGGCGGACGGGTACGGGCACGGCGCCGTTCCCGTGGCCCGGGCCGCGCTCGACGGTGGCGCCCGGTGGCTGGCCGTGGCCCTCGTCGAGGAAGGGGTCGCCCTGCGCCAGGCCGGGATCGAAGCGCCGATCCTGCTCCTCTCCGAGCCGCCGGCCGAGGCCATGGCCGAGGCGGTGGCCCGCCGGCTCGTCCCCACCGTCTACTCCAACGGGGGGCTGGAGCTCCTGGGCGCGGCCGCAGCCGGCAACCGGCCGCCGGTGGAGGTCCACCTCAAGGTGGACACCGGGATGCACCGGGTCGGGGCCGACCCGGTGGAGGTGCCGCACCTGGTCGCCGCCATCGCCGCTCATCCCCGGCTGGCCTTCGGCGCCCTGTGGACCCATCTGGCCGTGGCCGAAGGGACGAGCCCGGACGACCGGCGATTCACGGCCGCGCAGCTCGAGCGGTTCGATGCCGTGGTGGCCACCCTGGCCCGGGCCGGACACCGACCGCCGATGACCCACGTGGCCAATTCGGCCGGCGCCATCGGGGTTCCCGCGGCCCGGCACGACCTGGTCCGCTGCGGTATCGCCGTCTACGGGGTGGCCCCGACCGCCGATCTGGCCACCGAAATCGAGGAAGCCACCGGGGGCGGGCGGCTCCGGCCGGTGCTCTCGCTCCGCGGCCCGGGTGACCTCGACCCGCGACCTCGAGGCCGGGGAGCGCCCCTCCTACGGCCGGCGGCGGCCGCTGGACCAGCGCTCGACGGTGGCCACCGTGCCCATCGGCTACGCCGACGGGGTGCCCCGCCGTCTCTTCGATCAGGGCGGGGAGGTGCTGATCAGGGGGCTCCGACGGCCACTGGCCGGAGCGGTGACCATGGATCAGGTGGTGGTCGACTGCGGCCCGGTGGGTTCGGCCCCGGTGGAGGTGGGGGACGAGGTGGTCCTGCTCGGAAGGCAGGGCACCGAGGAGATCACCGCTGACGAGTGGGCCTGCCTGCTCGCCACGATCAGCTACGAGGTGCTGTGCGACATCGGTCCCCGGGTCCCCCGCCTGACCGTCGGGGGCGTGGGGTCGCCGGGTTGAGCCCGGACGGCCGGCGCAGGACCCCGCCCACCCAGCAGTACCATTCGGCGGTGGCACCGGGGACCGATCTGGCGGCGCTGGCCCGCGAGGCAGCCGGGTGTACCCGATGCCCCCTGTCGGAGTCCCGGACCCAGGTGGTGTTCGGGGTCGGCGATCCGTCGGCCGACCTGATGTTCGTGGGGGAGGCCCCTGGCCGCGACGAGGACCTGCAGGGGGAGCCCTTCGTCGGTCGGTCGGGCAAGCTCCTCGATCAGCTGGTCCTCGAGGAGCTGGGCGTCGACCGGTCCCGCTTCTACATCGCCAACGTGGTCAAGTGCCGGCCCCCGGACAACCGCGACCCCAGGCCCGACGAGATCGCCGCCTGCCGCCCCTACCTGGAGGCCCAGCTCGGACTCATCGCGCCGGTCGTGGTGGTCAGCCTCGGGAACTTCGCCACCAAGCTGCTCCTCGACACCGATCAGGGCATCACCAAGGTGCGGGGGACCTCGTACCCGATGGGGTCGAGCCGGCTCGTCCCCACCTACCACCCGGCGGCGGCCCTGCGCTCGGGGGGCGTGGTGGTGGCCCAGATGCGGGCCGACCTGATCCGGGCCAAGCAGCTGCTCGGGTGGAGCTCGTGACCGCTCGTCCTGAGCCGGTGGCCCACCGGGGGCCACGGCCGGACGACCTGGTCCTGGTGACCACCTCCGCCGGGCAGACCCGCCAGCTGGGGGCGGCCATGGCCGGGGTGTGCCTGCCCGGTGACGTGCTCCTCCTGGCCGGTGGCCTGGGCGCGGGCAAGACGACCTTCGCCCAGGGGTTCGGGGCTGGACTCGGGGTGGCCGAGCCGATCACCAGCCCCACCTTCGTCCTGGTCCGGCAGTACCCGCTGGGCGGCACGACCCCGGTGCGGGTCTTCCTGCACGCCGACGTGTACCGGCTCGACCAGCTCCACGAGATCGTCGACCTCGGACTGGGCGAGCTGGTGGACGACGGCGGGGTGGCCCTGGTCGAGTGGGGCGACGCCGCCGAGCCCGTCCTCGGGACGGGAGCGCTCCTCGTGCGGCTGGCCCCGGCCGACGACGATAGCCGGCAGGTCACCGTCAGCCCGGTCGACGGAGCCTGGTCCGCTCGCTGGCCCCGGTTGGCCGAGGTGCTCGAGCCGTGGCTGGCCTCCCGGTGATCCTCCTGGCCATCGAGTCGGCCACCGACATGGTCGGGGTCGGGCTCGTCCGCACCGGTGGAGGCTCGGCCGAGCGGATCCACGAGGGTGGGCGGGCCCACGCCGAGCTCCTGGTACCGGCCATCGAAGAGGTCTGTGCCGTGTCCGGGTGCACCATCGCCGAGGTGGACCGCATCGCGGTGGACATCGGACCCGGCCTGTTCACCGGTCTGCGGGTGGGGGTGGCCACGGCCAAGGCGCTGGGCCAGGCCCTGGGCCTCGGTGTCCTCGGCGTGAGCAGTCTCGATGTGCTGGCCGCCGCGGCCGCCGACCGCTTCGGCGCCGGCGCCGCCGCGCCGGTGGTCTCGGTGGTCGACGCCCGACGCGGTGAGGTCTTCGCCGCCGCCTACCGGTTCGACAGGGCCGGCACCGGGGGCGACGTCCGCGCCGATCGATCCGGGGTCGGTCCGTACCGACCGGGCCGAGCCGATCGATCCGGAGACGCTGGCCGCCTGGTTGCTGAGCCTCGCGGAGGAGGCCGGACCGGTCACGGTGGTGGGGGACGGTGCCGTCCGCTACCACCGGATCCTGGCTGCCAACCCGCGGCTCGACCTCGGATGGGCGGCGGAGCTGTCGGCCCCTCCACCGCTGGTGCTGGCCGACCTGGCCCGCCGGCGGCTCGACGCCGGGGTCCCTCCGGTGGCCGGCGGCCGACCTGCTGCCCGACTACCGACGACCGGCCGACGCCCGGATCAACTGGGAGCAGCGGGCCCCGCGGCGGACCGCGGTCGACCCGGGCGGCGCCGGGCCCGAGCGGTGACCCCCCGACCCCAGCCGGCCGGCTCGCCGGTGCCGGTGATCCTTGCCCCCATGCGGACCAAGGACCTCCGCGGTGTCCTCCGGATCGAGGAGGCGGTGTTCCCCCAGCCCTGGTCCCATCGGCTCTTCGTCGAGGAGCTGCGCCAGCGGACGTCGCGGTCGTACCGCGCCGCCTGGGTCGGACGCTCGATCGTCGGGTTCGCCGGGCAGATGTTCATCGACGACGAATCCCATGTGAACAACATCGCCGTCGATCCCCAATGGCAGGGCCGGGGCCTCGGCGCCGTCCTGCTGGTGGACCTGATCCGCACCGCCCTCGGGCGCGGCGCCCGGCACCTGACCCTCGAGGTCCGGGTGGGGAACGAGCCGGCGCTGGCCCTCTACCAGCGCTTCGGAATGGCCCCGGTCGGGGTCCGCCGCAACTACTACCCGGTGACCGGGGACGACGCCCTGGTCATGTGGGCGCGGGACATCGACGCCGAGCCGTACACCGAGCGCCTGGCCACCATCGAGGGTTCGCTGCTCGCCGATTTCGACATCACGGCCCGCCGTTGACCCCCCGGTGCCCGATCCCCGTCGGAGCGGATCACCGCCTTCGCTAGTGTCCCTGGGATGGGTGTCGGGACCGTCAGCCGCGTGCTCGGCATCGAGACCTCGTGCGACGAGACGGCGGCCTCGGTGGTCGACGACGGCTCGGTCATCGTCTCCTCGGTGGTGAGCAGCCAGATCGATCTCCACGCCGAGTTCGGCGGCGTGGTCCCCGAGCTGGCCGGGCGGGCCCACGTGGAGCTGCTCACCCCGGTGCTGGCCGAAGCGCTGGAGCTGGCCGGCTCCGACACCTCGGGGGCCGGGATCGACGCCGTGGCCGTGACCTGCGGGCCCGGGCTCATCGGATCGCTGCTGGTCGGTGTGGCCGAGGCCAAGGCCCTGTCGCTGGCCTGGGGTGTCCCCCTGGTCGGGGTCAACCATCTCGAGGCCCATCTGTTCGCCTCGCTGCTCGAGCAGCCCGATCTCGGGTGGCCGCTGGCCGTGCTGCTGGTGTCCGGAGGCCACACCCAGCTGATCGAGGTCGTCGAGCCCGGTCGCTACCGGGTCCTCGGGGGGACCATCGACGACGCCGCCGGTGAGGCGTTCGACAAGGTCGCCCGGTTCCTCGGCCTCGGCTACCCGGGAGGACCGGCCATCGACCGCATCGCCGACCAGGGAGATCCCACCGCCTTCGCCTTCCCCCGCTCCCTGCCCGGCGACGGGTACGACTTCTCGTTCAGCGGTCTGAAGACCGCGGTGGTCAACGCCGTGCGCAAGCACCCCGAGGCGGCCACGGTCGACGTGGCCGCCTCCTTCCGGGAAGCGGTGGTCGACGTGCTGGTGGCCAGGTCCCGCCGCGCCGCCGCCGACATCGGTGCCACCGCCCTGTGCCTGGCCGGCGGGGTGGCGGCCAACGCCCTGCTGCGGGCGCGGACCGAGCAGGCCTGCGCCGAGGACGGCATCGGCGCCTTCCTGCCCAGCCGAGCGCTGTGCACCGACAACGCCGCCATGGTGGCCGCCGCCGGCTGGTGGCGGCTCCAGCACGGTGGACCCAGTCCGCTGACCCTGGGCGCCGACCCCAACCTCGGGCTGGTGGCACAAGGGTGAGCGCCGGCCCGCCGGCGGTACCGGTGGGCCCGTCCGGCCCGATTCGCTGGCACTCGGGGCCACCGGTTGCCAAGCGCCGCGGATATCGCTATCGTTAGCACTCTCAACCCTCGACTGCTAATGCGTGCCACAGGAGGCCCGAACCCATGAGTCTGCACCCCCTTGACGACCGAATCGTCGTCCGTCCTGGCGAATCCGAGGAGACCACCGCGTCTGGCCTGGTCATCCCCGACACCGCCAAGGAGAAGCCCCAGCAGGGCGAAGTCCTGGCCGTCGGACCCGGCCGTCGTGCCGAGTCCACCGGCGAGCTGATCCCCCTCGGCATCGCCGTGGGCGACACCGTCGTCTACTCGAAGTACGGAGGCACCGAGATCACCGCCGAGGGCGAAGATCTCCTCATCCTCTCCAGCCGCGACGTCCTGGCCAAGGTGTCCAAGTAATGCCGAAGATCCTGAAGTTCGACGAAGCGGCCCGCCGCGGCCTCGAGGCCGGAGTCAACAAGCTGGCCGACGTGGTGAAGGTGACCCTCGGGCCCAAGGGCCGCAATGTGGTCATCGAGAAGAAGTTCGGCGCTCCCACCATCACCAACGACGGTGTGTCCATCGCCCGTGAGGTGGAGCTCGACGACGTCTTCGAGAACATGGGGGCACAACTCGTCAAAGAGGTCGCCACCAAGACGAACGACGTGGCCGGTGACGGCACCACCACGGCGACGGTGCTGGCCCAGTCCCTCATCAAGGAGGGACTGCGCAACGTGGCCGCAGGTGCCAACCCGCTCGGGTTGCGCAAGGGGATCGACAAGGCGGTGGCCGCCGCCGTCGACTCGATCAAGGACCAGTCCAAGGAGATCGACTCGAAGACGGAGATCGCCCAGGTGGCGTCCATCTCCGCCGCCGATTCCGCCATCGGCGAGGTTCTGGCCGACGCCATCGACCGGGTGGGCAAGGACGGCACGGTGACCGTCGAGGAGTCCAACACGTTCGGCATCGACCTCGAGTTCACCGAGGGCATGCAGTTCGACAAGGGCTACCTGTCGCCGTACTTCGTGACCGACGCCGAGCGTCAGGAGGCCGTGCTCGACGACCCGCTGATCCTCTTCGTGAACCAGAAGATCAGCGCCGTCCACGACATGGTCCCCGTCCTCGAGAAGGTCATGCAGACCGGCAAGCCGCTGCTGATCGTGGCCGAGGATGTCGACGGCGAGGCGTTGGCCACCCTGGTGGTCAACAAGATCAGGGGCACGTTCACCTCGGTGGCCGTCAAGGCCCCCGGTTTCGGTGAGCGCCGCAAGTCGATGCTCCAGGACATGGCCGTCCTCACCGGGGCCCAGGTCATCTCCGAGGAGATCGGCCTCAAGCTCGACACGACCACCGTCGACCTGTTGGGCAAGGCCCGCCGGGTCATCGTCACCAAGGACGACACCACCATCGTCGAGGGCGGCGGGGACGAGGCCGACGTGAAGGGCCGGATCGCCCAGATCAAGCGCGAGATCGACGACACCGACTCCGACTGGGATCGCGAGAAGCTGCAGGAACGCCTGGCCAAGCTGGCCGGCGGCGTGGCCGTGGTCAAGGTCGGAGCCGCCACCGAGGTCGAGCTCAAGGAGAAGAAGCACCGCATCGAGGATGCGCTCTCCGCCACCCGGGCCGCCGTCGAAGAGGGCATCGTGGCCGGAGGCGGGACCGCACTGGTCCGGTCGCGTGCCGCCGTGCTCGCCGTCGTCGACTCCCTCACCGGGGACGAGGCCACCGGGGCGTCCATCGTGGCCAAGGCGCTGGCTGCGCCTCTCCACGCCATCGCCAGCAACGCCGGCCTCGAGGGCTCGGTCTACGTCCGACAGGTCGAGTCGGAGACCGGCTCGATCGGCCTCAACGCCAACACCGGCGAACTGGTCGACCTGGTCAAGGCGGGCGTCATCGACCCGGCCAAGGTGACCCGGTCGGCGCTCCAGAACGCGGCGTCCATCGCCGGGTTGCTGCTGACCACCGAGGCGCTGGTGGCCGACAAGCCCGAGAAGGCCGACCCCGCCGCGGCCGCCGCGGCCGCCGCGGCCATGGGCGGCGGCATGGGCGGTATGGGTGGCATGGGCGGGATGATGTAGTTCCGTCCCGGCCCCGTTCCCCGGGGCCGGACCGCCGCCTCTGCGGCATCTGTCTGCGTCATTGGCCGGGCCCTCGGGCCCGGCCAATGCGCGTGCGGTCGACGCCGGGTACCGGACGGTGGGATGACGAGGTCCGGGCCGGGGGTCGTGCGGGCGTCAGGCGTGCGTCAGCGGTCGGGCGGGGTTCAGCGGGCGTCGGGCACGTAGTGGCGTTCGCCGGCCCGGTCCAGCCACACCCGCATGGTCCGATCGGTGCCCGGGTCCTTGAAGACCTCGTCGGTCGGGGTCCATCCCGGCTGGGGCTGGTCGGACTCGCCGTGACGGCGCACGAACAGGCTGATGATCACGGCCACCACCACGGCCACCCCCACCAGCGCCAGGATCACCACCACCGCACACCCCGCCACCACCCGACCCCTCGGGCCGGGCCGGTCCGGGTCATCGTCAGTTCCCGCTCCCGACGACCACGGCCGTCCCGTAGGCGACGATCTCGGTGAGGCCCTGACCCACCTCGGAGGAGTCGAACCGCATGGAGATGATGGCGTTGGCCCCGAGGATGCGGGCGTTCTCGATGAGGCGGTCGAGGGCGTGCCGGCGGCTGTCCTCCACCAGCTTGGTGTACTGCTTCACCTCGCCCCCGGCCAGGGCCCGGAAGCCGGCGGTGAACCCCTTGGCCGCGCCCATCGACCGGACCACGACCCCGAAGGTCATCCCGAGGCTCCGCTGCACCGGCCACTCGGGGAATTCGAGGGCCGTGGTGATCGGGAACTGACTGGCGGCGGCCTGGACCTCATCGCTTTCCACGCTGGAGCTCCTTGCGGGTTCGGGGATCGGTACCGGGATCCTACCGACGGTCCCGGCTGACCGGCCCGGATGCCGCCGCCGGATCCATATCCGGGCCGTCGTCCTACGCTGAGGACCTCCATGGACTCCCCCGACACCCCGACGCCCGCCGTCCGGCGGTCGATCACCCGCCCGGCGCGGCACCGTCCGGGCGAGCCGGCCCCGTGGGCCGGACTCCCGCCCCGCCGTCGCCACCCGATCTCCCTGGCCCAGGTGGAGGCGGTCTTCAGCGACGGCCGGCGGGCCCGGCTCGACCGGATCGGCGAGCCGTGGCCGACCCTGCCGGGGCCGTACCAGGGTCGGCCGGCGGCGGTCCTGGTCCCCCTGTTCGAGGAGGACGGCGACGTCCGGGTGGTCCTCACCGTCCGCTCGGACCGACTCCGCTCCCACCAGGGGGAGGTGGCCTTCCCCGGTGGGAAGTTGGAAGAGGGCGAGGGCGAGATCGAGGCCGCCCTCCGCGAAGCCACTGAGGAGGTGGCCCTCGATCCGGCCACGGTGAGGGTGGTCGGCACCCTCACGCCCATGCCCACGGTGGCTTCCGACACGGTGATGACCCCGGTGGTGGCGGCGCTCGGCCGGCGCCCCGTGCTCACCGGCAACCCCTCCGAGGTGGAGCGGGTGTTCGACGTGGCCCTCAGTGAGCTGGTGGCCGACGGCGTGTTCCACGAGGAGTGGTGGTCGGTGCCGGGCCGGGTGGGGGCTTCGGGGATCCCCGATGGCGATTTCCCGGTGTGGTTCTTCGAGGTGGCCGGCGAAACCGTGTGGGGCGCCACCGCCCGCACGTTGATGGAGCTGCTGTGCCTGGTCCTCGAGGTGGAGTTCCCACCCACCCTGGCCGCCCAGGCCTCCGCCGGCTGACCTGGCCCTGATCGGGCGTGATCGGGGCCGGGACGGGGACCTGCCCCGGCGTCCGAGGCGGTATCGTGGGAACAATCGGTCGGCGCGTTGTCGGACTGCCACCGATCGGAGGGTTTCGACAACTGCGACCAGGGTCCGGAGGGCATACACGTGGCTGAGCTAGAGATCGGCATCTTCAAGTCGGGTCGGAAGGCCTACGGGCTCGACGACATCGCCATCGTGCCCAGCCGGCGCACGCGGGACCCGGAGGACGTCGACATCAGCTGGGAGATCGATGCCTACCGGTTCGACCTGCCGCTGATGGCCTCGGCCATGGACGGGGTGGTCAGCCCCACCACGGCCATCGAGATCGGGCGGCTGGGCGGCCTCGGGGTGCTCAACCTCGAAGGGCTGTGGACCCGCTACGAGGACCCGACGCCCCTGTTCGACGAGATCCGGGAGCTCCCGGCCGAGAAGGCCACCGCCCGCATGCAGCAGATGTACGCCGAGCCGGTCCAACTGGAACTGGTCACCGGGCGGATCAAGGAGATGAAGGCCGCCGGGATCACCACGGCGGCGTCGGTCACGCCGCAGAAGACCGAGAAGTTCGCCCCCGCGCTGCTGGAGGCCGAGCTGGATCTGCTGGTCATCCAGGGGACCGTCGTCTCGGCCGAGCACGTGTCGAAGACGGCGGAGCCGCTCAACCTCAAGCGGTTCATCCGCGAGTTCGAGATCCCGGTGATCGTCGGGGGATGCGCCTCCTACCAGGCCGGACTCCATCTCATGCGCACCGGCGCCGTCGGGGTGCTGGTCGGGGTGGGCCCGGGCAACGCCTGCACCACCCGCGGGGTGCTGGGCATCGGCGTGCCCCAGGCCACGGCCATCGCCGATGTGGCCGGTGCCCGGATGCGCCACCTCGACGAGACCGGCGTCTACTGCCACGTGATCGCCGACGGCGGCATGTCCAAGGGCGGCGACATCGCCAAGGCGGTGGCCTGCGGCGCCGATGCCGTCATGCTCGGGTCCCCGCTGTCCTCCGCGGTGGAGGCGCCGGCCCGCGGCTTCCACTGGGGCATGGCCACCTTCCACCCCACCCTTCCCCGCGGCGCACGGGTGAAGACGACGACCAGGGGGACGCTGCGCGAGATCCTCCTCGGCCCCGCCCACGAGAACGACGGCCGGATGAACCTGTTCGGTGCGCTGCGGACGGCCATGGCCACCTGTGGCTACCAGACGGTCAAGGAATTCCAGAAGGCCGAGGTCATGGTGGCCCCCGCCCTGCAGACCGAGGGCAAGGACCTGCAGCGTTCCCAGGGTGTCGGCATGGGCCATTGAGCCCGGCGCCCACCGGAGCCGGCGACGGTCCCATCCTGGTCGTCGACTTCGGCGCCCAGTACGCACAGCTGATCGCCCGCCGGGTGCGCGAGGCCCACGTCTACTCGGAGATCGTCCCCCACACCTCGACGGCGGCCGAACTGGCGGCCCGGCAGCCCTCGGGCATCATCCTGTCGGGTGGCCCGAAATCGGTCAACGAGGTTCCGGCGCCATCGATCGACCCGGCCATCTATGACACCGGGATCCCCATCCTGGGCATCTGCTACGGGGCCCAGCTGCTCACCCGGCAGCTGGCCGGCGAGGTGTCGCGCACCGGTCGGGGCGAGTACGGCCGGACGCCCCTGACCGTCACCGCCCATTCCCCGTTGTTCGTGGACTGGCCGGCCGACGCCGAGGTGTGGATGAGCCACGCCGACGCCATCACCGCCGTCCCTCCGGGGTTCGTGGCCACGGCCACCAGTGACGACGCCCCGGTGGCCGCCCTCCACCACGCCGAACGCTCCATCTACGGGGTGCAATTCCACCCCGAGGTGGTGCACACCGAGCGCGGGCGCGATCTGCTCGAGCGCTTCCTCTACGACGTCTGCCACTGCCTCCCGTCGTGGACCCACACCTCGATCATCGAGACCCAGGTGCAGGCGGTCCGCGACGTGGTGGGCTCCTCGCCGGTGCTGTGCGCCCTTTCGGGCGGGGTCGATTCGGCGGTGGCCGCCGCCCTCGTCCACAAGGCCATCGGCGACCAGCTCACCTGCGTCTACGTCGACACCGGCCTGATGCGGGCCAACGAGAGCGAGCAGGTCGAGGAGACCTTCCGTCGTCAATTCCGGGTCGAGCTCATCCACGTGAAGGCGGCCGACCGGTTCTTCGAAGCGCTGGCCGGGGTCACTGATCCCGAGGCCAAACGCAAGATCATCGGGGAGCTGTTCATCCGCATCTTCGAAGAGGTGGCACGAGACCTGGTCATCGAACGGTTCGAGCCCGGGGCCGGCGAGCAGGACGGCACCGGAGCCGATCAGGGGACATCGGGTTTCCTGGTGCAGGGGACCCTCTACCCCGATGTCATCGAGTCGGGCTCGGACAGTGCCGCCGTCATCAAGTCCCATCACAACGTCGGAGGCCTCCCCGACGACCTGGCCTTCGATCTTGTCGAGCCGCTGCGACTGCTGTTCAAGGACGAGGTGCGGGCGGTGGGTGAGGAGCTCGGGCTGCCGCACGACATCGTCTGGCGCCAGCCCTTCCCGGGGCCGGGACTGGCCGTGCGTGTGGTGGGTGAGGTGACGCCCGAGCGGGTCGACATCCTGAGGGCGGCCGACGCCATCGTGGTGGAAGAGGTCCGCCGGGCCGGGCTGTACCGCGATCTGTGGCAGAGCTTCGCCGTGCTCCCCGCCGTCCGTACCGTGGGGGTGATGGGTGACGGGCGCACCTACGCGTATCCGATCGTCATCCGGGCCGTGAACAGCGACGACGCCATGACCGCCGACTGGGCCCGGCTCCCCTACGACCTGTTGGAGCGCCTCTCGTCCCGGATCATCAACGAGGTCGAGGGCGTCAACCGGGTGGCCCTGGACATCACGTCCAAGCCGCCCGGCACCATCGAGTGGGAATGACCGCGCCGGACGCCAACGCCGACTGGCTCCCCGATGCCGAGGACTGGGACCCGGGGCCGGCCGATCCGGGCCTGGACGAGACCGACGGGGACCGCACCCACGGGGCGGGTGGCGGAGGGGCTGGCGGCCACCGGCCGACCGGCCGACCCTTCGTCCGGCCCCACACCGACGCCCTGGTGGAGGGTCTCACCGGACCGCAGCGGGACTCGGTGGTCCATCGTGGCGGTCCTCTGCTCATCGTGGCCGGGGCGGGTTCGGGCAAGACCCGGGTGCTCACCCGGAGGATCGCCCACCTGATCGCCTCGGGCGACGCCGCCCCCTGGCAGATCCTGGCCATCACCTTCACCAACAAAGCCGCCGACGAGATGCGCCGGCGGGTGGCCGAGCTGGTCGGTCCCCGGGCCGGGCGGATGTGGGTGTCGACCTTCCACTCGGCGTGCGTGCGCATCCTGCGGGCCCACGGTGACCGACTCGGGTACAAGGGGTCCTTCACCATCTACGACGACGCCGATTCGCGCCGGCTGGTCGAGATCGTCTGCCGCGAGATGGACATCGACACCAAGAAGCTGTCGCCGCGCTCGATTCTCGGCCAGATCAGTCAGGCCAAGTCGAAGCAACTCGGACCGGTGGAGTACCGGGCGACGGCGGTGACCATCTTCGACCGTCGGGTGGCCGACGTGTTCGACCAGTACCAGCAGCGGATGGTGGCGGCCAACGCCATGGACTTCGACGACCTGTTGCTGAACACGGTCAGGCTGTTCAGGGAGCACCCGGACGTGCTCGAGCACTACCGCACCCGCTTCACCCACATCCTGATCGACGAGTACCAGGACACCAACTCGGTGCAGAACGCGCTGGCCGTGCTGCTCGCCGGCGAGCACCGCAACATCGTGGTGGTGGGGGACAGCGACCAGTCGGTCTACCGGTTCCGGGGAGCGGACATCAGCAACATCCTCGATTTCGAGGAGGCCTTCCCCGACGCCACGGCCATCACCCTGGACCAGAACTTCCGCTCCTCCCAGACCATCCTCGACGCCGCCAACGCGGTGATCGCCAACAACGTGTCCCGGAAGCCGAAGACGCTGTGGACCGACGTCGGGGACGGCGAGCGCATCGTCCGCTACCGGGCCGAGGACGAGTACGACGAGGCGGCCTGGGTGGCCCACGAGGTGACCCGGCTCCACCGCGAAGAGGATCTCCGGTGGGGCGACGTGGCCGTGTTCTACCGGACCAACGCCCAGAGCCGCGCCCTCGAGGAGGCGATGGTCCGGGGCGAGGTGCCCTACAAGGTGGTGGGCGGGACCAAGTTCTACGACCGGCGCGAGGTGAAGGACGTCATGGCCTATCTCCGGGTGCTGGTCAATCCGGACGACGAGGTGAGCTGGCGGCGCATCGTGAACGTGCCCAAGCGGGGTGTGGGTGAGACGTCGGTGGCCAAGCTGGCCGGATGGGCCGGCCGGCAGGGGATCTCGTTCGGGGACGCGGTGGCCCGGGCCGACGAAGCCGGTGTGTCGGGCCGGGCCGGCGCCGCCCTGATCGAACTGACCTCGCTGCTGGACGGATGGCGGAGCCGGATGGCCGTCCCCGAGCTGGTCGACGAGAACGGCGACGCCGTCGCCCCGGTACCGGTGGACGGTTTCGATCCCGACCGGGACGGGATCGTCCCCGGAACGCTCGGACCCGGTGCTCTGGTGTCGGTCGTGGTGGAGGGCACCGGCTACCGGAGCGAGCTCCTGGCCGAGGGCACCATCGAGGCGCTCGGCCGGGTGGAGAACGTCGACGAGCTGGTCGGTGTGGCCGATGAGTACCGCACCCTGGCCGAGTTCTTGGAGGCGGCGTCCCTGGTGGCCGACTCCGACGAGCTCGACGGTGACGGCACCCGGGTCTCGTTGATGACCCTTCACATCGCCAAGGGACTCGAGTTCCCGGCGGTGTTCCTGGTCGGGATGGAGGACGGGATCTTTCCCCATCTCCGTTCCCTTGGCGATCCGGTCGAGCTCGAGGAGGAGCGGCGGCTCTGCTACGTGGGCATCACCCGGGCCGAGCGCCACCTGTATGTCTCCCACGCCTGGAGCCGGATGATCTTCGGGAGCACCAGCTCCAACATCCCGAGCCGCTTCCTCAACGAGATCCCGTCCGAACTGGTGCGGGAGGTGTCCGCCGATTCCGGGGCCTCGCGCTTCGGCGGCCGGGACCGCCTCGGGGGCGGGTCGGGATCGGGTATGACCGAGCTCGCGGACGACGGGGGCACGCCGGGCCGGAGCGTGTTCGGCCGCGGGGTGGCCGGACCGGTAGGCGAGTTCGACGCCCACGGACGCCGGCGGCGGGACCAGGGGACCGGCGCCGAGCAGCTGGGCCTCGAGGTCGGCGACAAGGTGGTGCACGGGAAGTGGGGTGAGGGGACGGTGATCGAGACGGCGGCCGCCGGCGAGGACGCCGAGGCAGTGGTGCAGTTCGGATCGGTGGGGCGCAAGCGCCTCCTCCTGCGGATGGCCCCCCTCAAGCGGGCCTGAGGCCCTCCGCCGGGCGGCTCACCCGGGCATGCGGCGCCAGACGGCCCGGGGCAGGTGGCGCATGACGGCGAACACCCATCGGAGCATCGGCGGGGCATAGACGACGGCGGCACCGGACCCGATGCCCCGCACCACGGCGTCGGCCACCGCCTCGGGCGTGGTGGAGAAGGGTGCCGGGGTCATCCCCTCGGTCATCCGCCCCACCACGAATCCCGGCCGGACGATGGTCACGTCGACCCCGGATCCGACCAGCGAATCGGCCAGGCCCTGGGCGAAGGCATCGAGCCCGGCCTTCGACGACCCGTAGATGAAGTTGGCCCTCCGGGCCCGCTCGCCGGCCACCGAGGAGAACACGATCAGCCGGCCGTGTCCTTGAAGGCGGAGGCGGTTGGCCACCGCCAGCAGGGCCGACGCCGTCCCGGTGAAGTTGGTGGTGATGACCGCCGCCGCCGCCGCCGGGTCCTGCTCGTCGGCCTCCTGGTCGCCGAGCACCCCGGCGGCCACGATCACCAGGTCGATGTCGCCGAACCGGTCGAAGACCTCATCGGCGAATTCCTGATGACGGCCGGTGTCGGCGGCGTCGAAGGGCAACCATTCGACGACCTGGGCTCCGGCCGCCCTGGCCTCGTCGGCCGCGGCCGACAGCCGGGGCCCCTCCCGCCCGGCCAGCACCACGGTGCGGCACCGGTCGGGGACCAGCCGGGCCACGATGGCCCGGGCGAGCTCGGAGGATCCCCCGAGCACGAGGACGGACTGGGGTCGCCCGACGGCGTCGATCATGATGGCTTCCGTTCTGTCGCGGGCGTGGGCGCGGCCTTGGAAGCACGCCGCGGCCGGGGCCGTTCCGACCGGGCCCGGGTGCCGGTGGGGCGGCCCTTCCGAGCGGGCCCCCGGCAACCGGCACCGGATGCTGCTCGTCGTGGCAGAGGCCGAGCCGGCGCCCGAGGTCGGAGCGGAGGACCCCGTCGGGATCGACCCGGTCCTTCACCTCCCGCCACTCGCCGAGGCGCGGGTACATCGACTCGAAGGCGGCCGGTGCCACCCTCGAGTCCTTGGCCAGGTAGACCCGGCCGCCGGCTTCGACCACGGCTTCGTCGAGGGAGTCGAGCAGGCGGCCGAGGCCGGGGTAGCCGACCGGGAGGTCGAGGGCCAGGGTCCAGCCGGGCGCCGGGAACGAGAGTGGTCCGGGGTCACCGGGACCGAACCGCTTGAGGACGGCCAGGAAGGAGGCCAGCCTGACCTCGGTGAGCCGCTCGATCACCCGTCGCACCGTCTCGCCCTGCTCGTCGGGGACCACGAACTGGTACTGGAGGAAGCCTCTCGGGCCGTAGAGGCGGTTCCACCCGCCGACCCCGTCGAGGGGATGGAAGAACCCGCTCATGTGGTGGGGCCTGGCCACGGCGTGGACGGGGGCCTTGCGGAACCAGAACTCGTTGAAGGCCCCCACGGTCAGCGGGTTGAGCAGGCCGCCGGGCGGCGTGACCGGCACCCGGGCCAGGGTCCGGGGCACGAAGCCCGCGTGCCCGTCGGGGTCTCGCCGCAGCCGCTCGGGCAGCTCGTCGAACCGGGCGTGGTCGCCGCGGGTGAGCACGGACCGGCCGAGCCTGCGCCCGGTCGACTGGCAGTCGATCCAGGCCACCGAGTACCGGTAGTCGCCGTCGCCGGTGAGCATCTTGTCCATGGCCGTGTCGAGGTCCTCGGCCCGCTCGGTGTCCACCAGCATCCAGCTGGTCTCGACCGGGATCATCTGGATCGTCGCCCGGGTGACGATGCCGGTCAGGCCCATCCCGCCGGCCGTGGCCCAGAACAGATCGGGGTCCGAGCCCGGTGACACCACCCGGGTGCCCGAGGGGGTGACCAGGGTCAGCTCGACGACGTGGGAACAGAAGCTGCCGTCGACGTGGTGGTTCTTGCCGTGGATGTCGGCGGCGATGGCGCCCCCGACCGTGACCAGCCGGGTGCCCGGGCTCACCGGCACGAACCATCCCAGGGGGACCAGCCGCTCCATCAGCGACTGCAGGCTCACACCACCCCCCACGGTGACGACACCTGATGTCGAGGTCCACGTCGTGGAAGGTGTCCAGCCAGGTGGCGTCGACCACCTCGCCGCCGGCGTTCTGGGCGGCGTCGCCGTAGCTGCGCCCGAGGCCGCGGGCGATGATGCCCCGTCCGCCGGCCGCCGCATCGGCCAGGGCGTCGGCCATGGCCCGCTCCACGATGTCGGGGTGGACGGCGCGGACCACCCGGGCCGCGGTGGGCGCCGTGCGGCCCCACCCCGAAAGCAGGCGCAGGCGATCGTCGGACGCGGCCATCACCCGTAGATGCCGATGGCGAACAACGCCAGCCAGGTGAGCCCGTAGATCTGCAGCCGATGGTCCCGGAGGGCCAGCTCCTCGGGTTCCGCGCCGTCACCGCTGTCGAAGATGCGCATCACGTGCAGGAGAGCGATGGTGAAGGGCACGATGGTCAGCTGGAACCAGATCGGATCGCGACCGGGGTGGACCTGGCCGGCCCGTTCGAACGCCCACAGGCAGTAGGCGGTGACGGTCACCGCCGCCGACAGGGTCAGGACCGAACGGAGGAAGGTCGGCGTGTAGAGCCCGAGCGTCGGACGGATCGACCGGTGGTCGGCCCCGTGGTCGACCAGCAGCTGCTTCTCGCCCGATCGCTTGCCCGTCACGACCAGCAGCGAACCGAACGAGGCCACGATGAGGAACCAGTTGGACAGGGCGATGCCGGTGGCCACGCCGCCGGCCACCGCCCGCAGGACGAATCCGGCGCTGATGGCGGCCAGGTCGAGGATCGGCTCGTGCTTCAGGCCGAGGGAGTAGGCCACGTTGACCAGGGCGTAGACGATCATGACCAGGGCCAGGTGCCAGCCGGCCAGCAGCTCGGCCAGGACCGCCGAGACCACCAGGAGGCCGAAGCCGAGGAGGACGGCCAGCGGCACGGGGACCACCCCGGAGGCCACCGGGCGGAGGCGCTTCGAGGGATGGCTCCGATCGGAGGCGGCGTCGAAGGCGTCGTTCAGGTAGTAGGTGCCCGATGCCGCCAGGCAGAAGATCCCGAAGGCGGCCACCGTGTGCCAGAAGGCAGTCCGCTGGAACAGCACGCCGGCCGCGGCCGGGGCCACGAAGACCAGCAGGTTCTTGATCCACTGCCGCGGACGGCCGAGGAGCGAGGAGTCCGACGGCCAGGCTGTACGGCGTCGGCCGGCCCCGGTTCACCAGCGTGTTCGTCGGGTGGGTCCACAGCTTCAGCCGGAGTGGTCATGGCGTCCTCGGGAGGTTCTGGGTCGTCAAGCGGGCGCCGGGGGGAACGTACCACGGACCCTCCCAGGGTAGGGCCTGACGGGGGTGCGGCCGGGGACAGGGTGCGGTCCGGCGCCCGATCCACGGCCTCCCGTCTGGGCGTCACGCCCGGCAGCGCTTAGTATCTGCCTCCGTGAAACGCCCGTATCGAGTGGTGGTGGCCAAACCCGGACTGGACGGGCACGACCGCGGGGCCAAGGTGATCGCCCGGGCCCTCCGTGATGCCGGCTTCGAGGTCATCTACACCGGGCTGCACCAGACCGCCGAGCAGGTCGTCCAGGCGGTCATCCAGGAGGATGCCGACGCCGTGGGGCTGTCACTGCTCTCCGGGGCCCATCTCACCCTCGTCCCCCGGGTGGTCGAAGGCCTTCGCGACCAGGGCCGGGCCGATGTGCTGGTGCTGGTCGGAGGCATCATCCCCGCCGCCGACATCCCGGTCCTGAAGGACATGGGGGTGGCCGAGGTGTTCACCCCCGGAGCCCCGCTCCCGGCCATCGGGTCGTGGTTGGGCGACGCCCTCGACGCCCGTGAAGATGGCGAGGTGGCCTGACCGCAGCCAGGCCGTCCCCCGCACCCCGACCCGGGCACCGACAGCAGGGGCCGGTCAGCCACGCCGGCGTCGGGTCCTCGCCGTCCGGACCCCGGCCCGCCCGCATCCGGTCGATTGGGCTCAGTGGCCACAGCCCGGCAGGGCAGACGACGAGACGACAGCACGACATGACGGCACCGTGACACCAGCGCCGTGACAGCCGCATCGTGACCACAGAACAGTGACAACACAGAACAGTGACAACAGAGAGGAACGGATCCGGTGGATCTCTTCGAATACCAGGGGAAGCAGTACTTCGCCCGATTCGGCATGCCCATCTCCAAGGGTGGGGTGGCCGACACCGTGGACGAGGCCGTCGAGGTGGCGGCGTCAGCCGGCTACCCGGTCGTGGTCAAGGCCCAGGTCAAGGTGGGCGGCCGCGGCAAGGCCGGCGGTGTCAAGCTCGCCGACGACGAGGCCGAGCTCCGCACCCATGCCGGGAACATCCTCGGGCTCGACATCAAGGGGCACGTGGTCAAGCGGCTGTGGATCGAGCACTCCTCGGACATCGACCGTGAGTACTACGCCAGCTTCACCCTCGACCGCAGCGCCAAGAAGCACCTGGGCATGCTGTCGGCCCAGGGCGGGGTCGAGATCGAAGAGGTGGCGGCCACCAACCCCGAGGCCATCGCCATGCTCCACGTCGACCCGGTCGACGGGCTGAGTCTGGAGGAGGCCCGCCGGTGGGTGGACCGGGCCGGCCTCGACGAGGGCGCCCAGGCCCAGGCGGCGGAGATCCTGGTCAAGCTCTACACCTGCTACACCGAGGGGGACTGCGACCTGGCCGAGATCAACCCGCTGATCTACACGCCCGACGGGAGGGTGCACTGCCTCGACGCCAAGGTCACCCTCGACGACAACGCCGCCTTCCGCCACCCCGAGTGGGACGAGTTCGCCGGCAGCGACGTCGAGGACGAGCGGGAGGCGCGGGCCAAGGCACGCGGGCTCAACTACATCGGATTGGACGGATCGGTGGGCATCATCGCCAACGGGGCCGGGCTGGCCATGAGCACGCTGGACGTGGTCAACCAGGTCGGCGGGTCGGCGGCCAACTTCCTCGACATCGGCGGGGGGGCCAACGCCGACGTGATGGCGGCCGCCCTCGAGGTGATCAACTCCGATCCCGCCGTCCGTTCGATCTTCGTCAACATCTTCGGCGGGATCACCCGGGTCGACGAGGTGGCCAAGGGCGTGCTCGAGGCCCTCGACCGGGTGGAAATCAGCTCGCCGATCGTGCTGCGTCTCGACGGCACCAACGCCGTGGCCGGCCGCGAGATCCTGGCCGCCCATCTGTCCGATCGCCTGGTCGCCGAGCCGACCATGCTCGATGCCGCCAAGCGGGCGGTCGCCCTGGCCGGAGGTCAGTCATGAGCATCTTCGTGGATGAGAACACCAAAGTCGTCGTCCAGGGCATCAGCCCCACCAGCCAGGGCCTCTATCACGGCCTCCGCAACCGGGCCTACGGCACCCAGGTGGTGGCCGGCACCAACCCCAACCGCGGCGGCGAGGAGATCGAGGGCATCCCCGTCTTCGCCACCGTGGCCGAGGCGGTGGCGGCCACCGGGGCCAACGCCTCGTTCATCTCGGTCCCACCCCGGTTCGCCGCCGACGCCATCGTGGAGGCCGCCGCCGCCGGGGTCCCCTTCGTGGTGTGCATCACCGAGGGAATCCCCGCCATCGACGAGGCCCTGGCCTACAACCGGCTGGTGCGGGAGTTCCCCGCCACCCGGCTGCTCGGCCCGAACTGCCCGGGCATCATCTCCCCGGGGAAGTGCAACATCGGGATCACCTCGGGGGACATCGCCTTGGCCGGCGGTCCGGTCGGCATCGTCAGCCGTTCCGGGACGTTGACCTACCAGGCCCTCCACGAGCTCTCCCAGCAGGGGGTCGGACAGACCACCTGTGTGGGCATCGGCGGGGACCCGGTGCCCGGCACCAGCTTCATCGACTGCCTGGCCGCCTTCGAGGCCGACACCGACACCCGGGCCATCATGATGATCGGCGAGATCGGCGGATCGGCCGAGGAGGAGGCGGCCGAGTTCATCGCCTCGTCGGTGACCAAGCCGGTGGTCTCCTACGTCGCCGGGGTGACCGCACCCCCGGGCCGCAAGATGGGCCACGCCGGCGCCATCGTCTCGGGCTCCAAGGGCACGGCCAGAGCCAAGATGGAGGCCCTGTCCGCCGCCGGGGTCACCGTGGCCAAGAACCCGACCGAGGCCGGGGAGGCCATGGTCGACATCGTGCGGTCTCTCGCCTGAGTACGCCGCTCCCCTCGGCCTCGGCCCTGGCCGGCCGCCCCATCCACGCCGTCATCTTCGATCTGGACGGCCTCCTCATCGACTCGGAGCCCTTCTGGCGCCAGGCCGAGATCGAGGTGTTCGGCTCCCTCGGGCTCGAGCTGTCCGAGTCCGACGTCCGCCAGACCATGGGCCTGCGCATCGACGACGCCGTCCGTCACTGGTGGGTCCGGTCCCCCTGGGAGGGGATGACCATGATCGAGGTCGAGCGGGCGGTCACCGCCCGGGTGGCCGAGCTGATCGGCCACTCGGGGGCGCCCATGCCCGGTGCCGCCGAGTCGGTGTCGCTCTGTGCCCATCTGGCCCTTCCGGTGGCGGTGTGCTCGGGCTCCTACGCCGTGGTCATCGAGGCCGCCCTGCGGCGACTCGGGATCGAATCCGACGTGGCCGTGTGGCACTCGGCCGAATGGGAGCCGTTGGGCAAGCCCCATCCGGGCAGCTACCTTTCCACCGCCTCGAAGCTCGGCATCGACCCGACCAGCTGTCTGGCCGTCGAGGACTCCTTCAACGGTGCCATCTCGGCCAAGGCGGCGCGCATGCGGGTGGTGGTCGTGCCCGAGCCGGAGGCCGCCGACTCGCCCGCGGTGGGGGTTCTGCGACGCCAAGCTGCCGTCCCTCATCGCCTTCGACGAGGGACTTCTCCGCTCGCTCGAAGGGCCGGTCGCCTGACCGTCGCCGGTGGCCACCCCAAACTTTCGCTTCGGAAACGTCCGCTCGGTGCCGATACATGAGGCACGAGGGGCATTCCCTGGGCAGGGGAGACCGAGCGACGTGGGCCCGATACCGGAGGCAGGCCGGTCGGGCCACGTCGCTCTGGTCCTGATGCCGGGGAAGAGTCGGACGCGCCCGGGGACGGGCGCGCGCTCGCGCCACCGGCCAAGTCGGCGGGTGGTACCGGTGCCGGGGCTCCGATCGCCCGGAGGCGGCGCTGGTAGCGTGCGGCCGTGAGCCCCGGCGCATCCCGAGAACCGCCTCCGCGCCCCATCGGCATCGGCGTGCTGGTCTCGGGAACGGGCACCATCTTCGAGGCCATCGTCGCCGCCGGAATCCCGGTCCGGCTGGTGGTCGCCGACCGTCCCTGTCCGGCCTTGGCCCTGGCCGATGCGGCCTCGGTCCCGTCCCTCCTCGTCGACCGTTCCGGGTTCGGTGGCTTCGGCACCGCCTTCGACCGTGACGCCTACACCGCGGCCGTGACCGATGCGCTGGTGGCCGGCGCCATCGACGTCGTGGTCATGGCCGGGTTCGGCACGATTCTCGGGCAGGCCATCCACGCCGCCTTCCCCGGCCGGATCCTCAACACCCACCCGGCGCTGCTGCCCGCCTTCCCGGGTTGGCACGCGGTGGCCGACGCCCTGGCCGCCGGGGTGGCGGAGACGGGGACCACCGTGCACATCGCTACCCTGGAGATGGACGCCGGGCCCGTGCTGGCCCAGGAGCGGGTCCCGGTGCTGCCCGGCGACACCGAGGCCACGCTGCACGAGCGCATCAAGGCGGTCGAGCGCACGCTCTATCCCGACACCATTCGCCGCTTCGTCGACGGGTTGGCCACGACGGCCGACGATGGGCCAGGATCACCAAAGGAGGTTGCACCATGAGGGCACTGCTGTCCGTCTACGACAAGACCGGACTGGTCGAACTGGCCGCCGGGCTTTCGGAGCTGGGTTGGGAACTGATCTCGAGCGGCGGCACGTCGGCCGCCCTGGCCGAGGCCGGCATCGCCCACACCGAGGTGGCCGAGGTCACCGGCGCCCCCGAGATGCTCGGCGGGCGGGTCAAGACCCTCCATCCCACCATCCACGGGGGCATCCTGGCCGACCGGTCGGTACCCGAGCACCTGGCCGAGGCCGAACGGCACGGGATCGGCCTCATCGACCTGGTCGTCTGCAACCTCTACCCGTTCCCGTCGGACCCGTCGGTCGAGTTGATCGACGTCGGCGGTCCGACCATGGTGCGGGCGGCGGCCAAGAATCACGACCACGTCGGCATCGTCGTCTCACCCGGCGACTACCCGGACATCCTGGCCGAGCTGCGCGAGCGCGGATCGCTGTCCGACGCCACCCGACGCCGTCTGGCCCGTGACGCCTTCGCCCACACGGCCGGGTACGACGCCGCCATCGTCGAGTGGCTCGACGAGCGCCCCATCCCCGATTCCCCGTCGTCAGCCGGTGACGCCTTTACCACCGCCGCCATCCTGCCCCCCAGCCTCCACCTCACCCTCGAGCGGGCGGGTACGTTGCGGTACGGCGAGAACCCCCACCAGCACGGGGCCCGCTACCGCATCGCCGGTCAGCACTCGTGGTGGGACGACGTGGTCCAGCACGGCGGCAAGGAGCTCTCCTACCTCAACATCTTCGACACCGACGCCGCCTGGCGGCTCGTCCACGAGCTGGTCCCCGAGGAGGGGACCGACCGGGCGGTGGCCATCATCAAGCACGCCAACCCCTGCGGCGTCGCCCTCCACGCCGACCTGGCCGTCGCCTACCAGCGCGCCCTCGAGTGCGACCCCCAGTCCGCCTTCGGCGGGATCGTGGCCATCGGCGGCCCGGTCACCGGTCCGGTGGCCGAAGCCATCGCCGCCGGGCCCCAGGCCGATGTGATCATCGCCCCGTCCTACGAGGAAGCGGCCCTGGCTCAGCTGGCCTCGAAGCGCAAGGCCACCCGGCTGTTGTCGGCCCCGTCCCCCGAGCCGGTGGTCCGCCAGATCCGCGCCCTGGGCGCCAGTGTGCTCGTCCAGGAGGCCGACCGGTTCCTGGTCGAGCCATCGGCCTGGGAGGTGGCGACCCAGGCCCAGCCGACCGAGGCCCAGTGGCGCGACCTGGCCCTGGCCTGGAAGGTCTGTGCCCGCACCACCTCCAACGCCATCGCCGTGGTGACCGACGGCCAGGCCGTCGGGGTGGGGGCCGGTCAGCAGTCCCGGGTGGTGGCCGCCGAGATCGCGGTGGCCAAGGCCGGGTCCAGGGCGGCGGGCGGGGCGGCGGCCAGCGACGCCTTCTTCCCCTTCCCCGACGGGCTGATGGTCCTGGCCGCGGCCGGGGTGGCCGCCGTGGTCCAGCCCGGTGGCTCCATCCGGGACGGCGAGGTGGTCGCCGCCGCCGACGAAGCCGGTGTCGCCGTGGTCATGGCCGGCGGCGAGCGCCATTTCCGGCACTGAGGATCGGGGACGGCGAGCACATCGATGAGCGAGGATCAGCAGAGGACCGGTGCCATGACCGGGCGGGCGGGAAGGCGGCTCGCGGGGGATGGGCCGATGACCGCAGAACCTGCTCGACGGCGAACTGCTGGCCGCCAAAATCCGGGCCGAGGTCACCGACCGGGTGGCCCGCCTGCGGGGCCACGGGGTGGAGGTCGGGCTGGGCACCATCCTGGTGGGCGACGACGGCCCGAGCGCCCGCTACGTGGCCATGAAGCACGCCGACTGCGCCGAGGTCGGCATGCACTCGGCCCACGAGCACCTCCCGGCCGACGTGTCCCAGGCCGAGCTCGAGGCGGTGGTCGACCGGTTCAACCGCGACCCGTCGATCCACGCCTATCTGGTGCAGCTGCCCCTGCCTCCCGGTCTCGACGAGGAACGGGTGCTGTTGGCCGTGGATCCCGACAAGGACGTCGACGGACTCCACCCGGTCAACCTGGGCCGTCTGGTCATGGGGGCGGACGGACCCCTGCCGTGCACGCCGGCCGGCATCGTGGAGCTGCTGCAGGCCAACGACGTCCCCGTCGAGGGGAAGCACGTGGTGGTGATCGGGCGGGGACTGACCATCGGTCGGCCGCTGGCCCTCCTCCTGGCCATGAAGCGCCCCGGGTGCAACGCCGCGGTGACGGTGGTGCACACCGGCGTCGACGACATGGCCGGCCTGGTCCGCCAGGGAGACGTGGTGGTGGCGGCGGCCGGGCGCGCCGGTCTGGTCACACCCGACATGATCAAGCCCGGCGCCGCCGTGGTCGGGGCGGGCACCTCGTGGGAGGGCAGGAAGCTGCTGTCCGACGTCGACCCCGCGGTGGCCGAGGTCGCCGGCTGGATCACCCCGCGGCTGGGCGGCGTGGGTCCCATGACCAGGGCCATGCTGTTGCGCAACGCCGTGCGGGCCGCGGAGCGGGCCACGTGAACGGTCCACCGGCGAGCGGGGAGTGCTCCGGGGAGGACGAGATCGTGCGGCTCGACGACGACTTCGGGAGGATCGACCCATGAGGCGATGCGGACGCGGCTTCGGGATCCGGCGGGCCGGAGGAACGGTGGCGATCGCCCTCGGGGTGGGGCTGGCCGTCATTTGCCCGGGGCTGACCGCCGGGGCGGCCCCGGTGTCGCCGGCCGCCCCGGGACCATCGACCACCACCACCACCGAGGCCCCGACCACGACGGCCCCGCCGGCCACCACCACCACCACCGTGCCGGCCACCACCACGGCGCCGCCGACGTCCACCTCGTCGACCCACCCGGCCCGGACCACCACCACGCCGTCCACCACCACCCCGCACAAGACGTCCACGTCGTCCAACACCCCGTGGGCCCTCATCGCCGTCATCGTGGTGCTGGTCGTCGCCATCGTGTTGGTCGCCCTCCTCATCCGTTCGCGTCGGAAGAAGGGCGTCGAGGCCGAGTGGCACCGGGCCGTGGTGCCGGCCCTCAGCGATGCGCAGCTGGCCCGCGACGCGGTGCTGTCCGACAACGCCATGTCCGGTGACCCCACCCTGCGCGGTGCCGTGGACGTCCAGGTCGAGAGAGCCGCCGTCGCCCTCGAGCGGGCGGCCCGGGCGGCCCCCGACGCCCAGGCCGCCGGCTTGGCCACCGAGGCGGCCGGGTCCCTGCGCGGGCCTGGCCTTCGCCGTCGAGGCCGATCGGCTGCTCCATCAGGGAGCCTCCGCTCCCACCGGCGTCCAGTTGGCCGAGGCCGACGAGGCCCGGCGGGCCCGGAATTCGGAGCTGAGCGGGGCCCTGTCGAGGCTCTCCACCCGCATCGGGGCAGCCTCCCCGTTCCCGCGGCACCCGCTGACCGACGCCGCCCGGAGTCGATCGGCCCTGGTGGGGGTACCCATCGGCCGCCGCCGCCCATGTCGTCCGGGGCCAACCGCCGGTAGGCTTGTTCGACCATGACCCGGATTGCCGATCTGCTGGCCAAGGGGAGGACCTACTCGTTCGAATTCTTCCCCCCCAAGACCGACGCCGAACAGGCCACCCTGGTGAAGACCCTCCGAGATCTCGAGCCCCTGGGGCCTTCCTTCGTCTCGGTCACCTACCGGGGTGGGGCCGAGTCGCGCCAGCGGACCTTCGACCTGGTCACCGGCATGCTGCGCACCACCACGCTGGTGCCCATGGCCCATCTCATCTGCGTGGCCCACACCCGGCTGGAGCTGGCCGAGATCCTGGTCGCCTACCGGGCCGCCGGGGTCGAGAACCTGATGGCGCTGGGCGGGGACCCACCCGTCGATCCCGACGACGGGGAGGGGGAGCT
Source organism: uncultured Acidimicrobiaceae bacterium (assembly GCA_963812885.1). Classification (GTDB taxonomy): domain Bacteria; phylum Actinomycetota; class Acidimicrobiia; order Acidimicrobiales; family RAAP-2; genus Bog-756. The sequence goes on from CAWEWZ010000006.1 coordinate 219,064, forward strand.
CCGCCATGCCTCGGAGCTGGTCGAGCTGGCCTCGGCCATCGGCGGGTTCTCGGTCGGCGTGGCGGCCCAGCCCAACTGCCACCCCCTCTCCCCCGACGTGGACAGCGACCGCGACCATCTGGCGGCCAAGCTGTCGGCCGCCGACTTCGCCGTCACCCAGTTCTTCTTCGAGGCCGCCGACTACACCGGGCTGGTCGCCGACCTCGCCCACCGGGGGGTGGACAAGCCGGTGCTCCCCGGAATCATGCCCGTCACCAGCCTCACGTCGGTGCCCCGGATGGCCGTCATGGGTGCGGCGGTGCCCGAGTGGATGGTGCAGCGGCTGGAGGAGGCGGACCGGCGCGGCGGGGCCGACGCGGTCCGAAGGGAAGGTGTGGCCATCGCCACCGAGCTCTGCCAGCAACTGCTGGAGGTCGGCGTCCCCGGTCTCCACTTCTATACGCTCAACCGATCGAGCGCCACGCGTGAGATCTATGCCGCCCTCGACCTGGGCGAACAGTGACCGCCTGACCCGTCCCCGGTTGGCGAAGGTGGGGAGGGGTGCCGATAGGCTGCCCGCATGTCCGATCTCATCACGCAGGGGCCCGACGGCGCCCTCCGGGTCACCGACCAACCGATCATCCCGTTCATCGAGGGAGACGGCACCGGCATCGACATCTGGCCGGCGGCGAAGTTGGTGTTCGACGCCGCCGCGGCCAAGTACGGCCGGTCGGTGGCGTGGAAGGAGGTGCTGGCCGGCCAGAAGGCGTTCGACGAGACGGGCAACTGGCTGCCCGACGAGACCATCGAGACCTTCCGCACCCACCTCATCGGCATCAAGGGGCCCCTGACCACACCGGTCGGCGGGGGCATCAGGTCGCTCAACGTGGCCCTCCGCCAGATCCTCGACCTCTACGTCTGCCTCCGTCCGGTGCGGTGGTTCACCGGCGTGCCGTCACCCGTGCTCCACCCCGAGCTCGTCGACATGGTCATCTTCAGGGAGAACACCGAAGACATCTACGCCGGACTCGAGGCCGAGGCCTACACACCTGAAGCAGCCAAGCTGTCGGCGTTCCTGCGCGACGAGATGGGCTGGGAGGTCCGCGAGGGCTCGGGGATCGGGATCAAACCCATCTCGGAATTCGGGTCCAAGCGGCTCATCCGGGCCGCCATCAAGTACGCCCTGGCCAACGGCCGGTCGAGCGTCAACCTGGTGCACAAGGGGAACATCCAGAAGTTCACCGAGGGCGCCTTCCGCAACTGGGGCTACGAACTGGTGCGGGAGGAGTTCGCCGACGTGGCCGTCGGCTGGGACGACTGCGACGGCAAGCCCGGCGACAAGCTGCTGGTGAAGGACAGCATCGCCGACATCACCCTGCAGCAGGTACTCACCCGGCCGTCCGAATTCGACGTCATGGCCACCACCAACCTCAACGGCGACTACCTCTCTGACGCGCTGGCCGCCCAAGTCGGCGGGATCGGGATCGCGCCGGGCGGCAACATCAACTACGTCACCGGGCACGGCATCTTCGAGGCCACCCACGGGACGGCGCCCAAATACGCCGGTCTGGACAAGGTCAACCCGGGCTCGGTGATCCTCTCCGGGGTGATGATGTACGAGCATCTCGGCTGGAACGACGCCGCCGCCGACATCGTGGCCGCCCTCGAGGCGACCATCGCCGACAAGGTGGTCACCTACGATTTCGCCCGGCTGATGGACGGCGCCACCGAGGTCAAGTGCTCGGAATTCGCCGCCGCCATCGTCGACCGGCTGTAGACCACCGGCCGCCTCCCGGTGGGCCGCCATCGGCGACCCACCGGTGGTTCGACCGGGTCGATCGATACCCATTAGCCTCGGCCCCATGGCAGCCAAATCTCCGATACACGTCACCGTGACCGGCGCCGCCGGACAGATCGGCTACTCCCTCCTCTTCCGCATCGGCTCGGGCGAGATGTTCGGCCCCGACCAGCCCGTCGTGCTGCGCCTCCTCGAGATCGAACCGGGGATGAAGGCCCTCGAGGGGGTGGTCATGGAGATCGACGACTGCGCCTTTCCCCTGATCAGCGACATCGTCTCCACCACCGACCTCGACACCGCCTTCGACGGCACCTCGTGGGCCCTGCTGGTGGGCTCGATCCCCCGCAAGGCAGGGATGGAGCGGGGCGATCTCCTGACCGTCAACGGCGGGATCTTCGGGCCTCAGGGCCGGGCCATCGCCGCCAACGCCGCCTCTGATGTGCGGGTCCTGGTGGTGGGCAACCCGTGCAACACCAACTGCCTGATCGCCCGGTCCAACGCGCCCGACGTGCCGAGCGACCGGTGGTTCGCCATGACCAGGCTGGATGAGAACCGGGCCAAGGCCCAGTTGGCCGGCAAGGCGGGTGTGCCGGTGTCGACGGTCACCGACGTGGCCATCTGGGGGAACCATTCGGCCACCCAGTTCCCCGACTTCGCCCACGCCCTCATCGGCGGCGAGCCCGCGGTCAAGGTCATCGACGACCTCGAGTGGCTGCAGGGCGACTTCCTCACCACCGTGCAGAAGCGGGGTGCGGCCATCATCGACGCCCGGGGCCTGTCCTCGGCGGCGTCGGCCGCCAACGCCGCCGTGGACTCCGTGGTCAGCATCCGGACCGCCACCCCCGGCGACGACTGCACATCACTGGCCGTGGTGTCCCACGGTGAGTACGGCATTCCCGAAGGGCTCCAGTTCGGGTTTCCCGTGCGGTCCGACGGGTCGGGCGGTTGGTCGGTGGTCGAGGGGCTGGCCCACGATCCGTTCGCCACCGAACGGATCCGCATCACCACCGAGGAGCTGGTGGCCGAGCGGGCCGACGTGGCCGACCTCCTCCCTCACTGAGACGGTCCACTGAGTCACCGGGCCACTGAGTCACCGCGGCCAGTCAGAGTCACTGAGTCACCGGGCTCGCTCGGGCCTCGGCCACCGGACCCTGGTGGCCCAACCCAACTGCTCGAACCTGCGGATGAGCCACGCCGACGGGTCGAGCATCCCCGGTCGAGCGCCGTGGCGGGCCCAGGAGGGGTGGGCGTGGTGGACGTTGTGCCAGTTGTCGCCGAGCGAGATGACGGCCAGCGGCCACAGATTGGTGCTCTTGTCGGCCGTCTCGTCCGACCGCCGCCCGAAGGTGTGGCACAGCGAGTTGACCGACCAGGTCATGTGGTGGAGGAGCGCCATCCGCACCAGGCCCGCCCACAGGAGCGCGGTCAGGCCACCGACCAGGGTCCCGGCCAGGGAGAAGCCGATGACGAAGGGGATGGCCAGCGACCCGAGGGCGATCACCGGGAACAGCCGGTCGATGCGCTGGATGTCACGGTCGCGCAGCATGTCGGGCGCGTACCGGGAGGCGTCGGAGGTGTCAGAGATGAAGAGCCAGCCGAAGTGGGAGAAGGCGAGTCCCCGCAGGAGCGCGCCACCGTGATCACCGTAGCGGTGGGGGGAGTGCGGGTCCCCGGCGTGGTCGCTGTACATGTGGTGCCGGCGGTGGGTGGCGACCCAGCTGGTCAACGAGCCCTCGACGGCCATCGACCCCATCACCGCCAGGACGATCCGGAGGGCACGGTGGGAGGTGAACCCGCTGTGGGTGAACAGCCGGTGGAACCCGATGGTGATCCCGAAGCCGGTGATGACGTAGAGCACGAGTCCGAGCACGATGTCGGACAGGTTGACGGCGTGACCCCAGAGCAAGGGGACGACCACGGCCAGGGCCACGGCCGGTCCGGCCACGATGGCCACCGTCACCAGTTTCTGGGCCGGATGAACGATGGGTGGCGGCTGGCCGTCCGGGCCGGCGGGGTCGCAGGCAGCCAGCGGCCCGGACCCATCGAGTAGAGACTCCACGGAACCTCCGGTCGCGCCGTAGCGCATGAGGCAGAGCCTTACCGGACTGTTTCAGCGGACCGAGCCTTTCCTCCAAGGCTACCCGCCGCCGGCCGGATGCACACGTCGCCTCTCCGGCCCGGGCGGCGTCGCCTCTCCGTTGACGGACGACCCGGTGGATGCCACCATTCGCCGGAACCGTCGATCGATTGGAGTGACCATGGGCCGTCTCGATGGACACCGGGCCGTCATCACCGGTGCCGCCAGTGGCATAGGGGAGGCGACGGCCCGTCTCTTCGTCGCCGAGGGCGCCGCCGTGGTCCTGGCCGACGTCGATGCCGACCGCGGCCAGCGGATCGCCGAGGAACTCGGTGACAAGGCCCGCTTCTTGGCCACCGACGTCTCCGAGGAGGCCGACGTCGATGCCGCCGTCGCCTTCGCCGTGGAACAGTTCGGCGGGCTGGACTGCATGTTCAACAACGCCGGGAACCCCGGGTCGGTGGGCGGCATCGAAGAGATCGAGATGTCGATGTTCGACCGGACGGTGGCCATCCACCTCCGGGGAGTGTTCCTCGGCATCCGGGCCGCCGCCCGGGTGATGCGGACCCAGGGCCACGGAAGCATCATCAACACGTCGAGCGTGGCCGCGCTGGCCGCCAACTACGGCGGCCACGACTACAGCGCCTGCAAGGCGGCCATCGCCCATCTGACCCGAACGACGGCCAGTGAGCTCGGCGAGCAGGGCATCCGGGTCAATGCCATCTGCCCCGGCGGTGTGGCCACCTCGATCTTCGCCCGGGCGGCCGGGCTGAAGGGTGACGAGGCCCAGTCGACCGTCGACGTGGTGACGGTGGCCCTCTCGGACATGGCGCCGATCCGGCGCTCGGGCCAACCTCTCGACATCGCCGAGGCGGCGCTGTGGTTGGCCAGCGACGCGTCGAGCTTCGTCAGCGGGCAGGCCATCGCCGTCGACGGCGGTCTCACCACCGGCCCCCTCTACCGGGAGCAGCACGCCAAGCTCGAAGGGCTGGCCCAGTTCCTGCAGTCCCCGGGGCGCTGAGCACCCGGTCCGCCGGGCCGCACCGACCGACCGCGCCGCCGTTCAGAGCTGGGAGAAGAAGTCGACCAGCAGGGCGCTCACGTCCGCCCCGTGGGTGAACACACCGAGGTGACTCGCCCCGGCGATCACCTCGAACCGGGCCCCCGGGATGACGGCTGCCGCCTCGCGGGCCCGGGCGGGCGGGGAGTCGACGTCGTGCTCGAACGCCATCACCAGGCATGGCACCGATATGGTGGCCCACTGGCGGGTCCGTTCGAGATCGAGGGACCAGGCCAGGCAGGCCTCGTACTGGCCGAGCCGGCCCGGATTGGGCCACGGAGGAAGCTCGCCGATCATGCCCAACCATGCGTCGACGATGCCATCGTCCTGGAGCTCGTGATTGGGGAGGTACCGCAGGGTCTCGGTGGCGTAGAACAGCGGGGGCAGCGAATAGTCGAGCCGGGCCAGGTCGCGTTCGACGGTGGTGATGGCCTTCTCCCACGCCGTGGCCACGTTGCAGCTGCCCATCATCACCGCCCCGAGGATCCGGTCCGGGTGCCGGATGGCCATCGTCTCGGTCACCCATCCGCCCATCGAATGCCCGGCCAGGCGGACCGCACCGAGCCCCAGGTGGTCGAGCAACCCGAGCAGGTCGTCGACCAGGTCGGTCACCGAGTAGGGCGGTGGCGGTGAGGAGGACGGTGCCACCCCCCGGTTGTCGAAGGTGACCACCTGGTACCCGGCGGCCACGAGGGCGGGCACCAGCGACACCTGCCAGGCCACCGCCGGCTGGCCGCACCCGCACACCAGGACCACCGGCTCCCCGGCCCCGAACACGTCGTAGGCGATGGTGACGCCGTCGAGCTCCAGTTCCGGCAGGGACCTTCCTCCTACGCTCTGTGCCCTCGGCGGCCGGGCATCACCGGAGACCCGGGCATCACCGGGACCCGGGCATCACTTGGGCATCAGCTCGATGCGGTTGCCGAAGGGATCGTCCACGTACCACTGGGGCTTCCCGGGGACGTCCTCGGCCCGCCGGGTGGGGTGGCCGGCCCGGTCGAGCTCCCGGCACAGGGCATCGAGGTTGGAGACCAGCAGGGCCGGGTGGGCCTTCCGGGCCGGCCGGAAGTCCTCCTCCACGCCGAGGTGCAATTTGATCGGCCCCCGCTCGAACCAACAGCCGCCCCGCATGGCCAGCTGGGCCGGCTTCGGCACTCTCGGGAGGCCGAGGAGCCCGGCAAAGAACGCTTCGGCCCGGGCCTCGGCCTCGGGGCCCGGTGGCATGGCCAGCTGGACGTGGTCGATGCCCTCCACCCGGGGGCCGGGTGCGTTCACGGTGCGCCCCCCTGGGCGGCCAGATTGCGTTGATCACGGCGCAGCGGATGGTCCTCGGGCACCTCCACCAGGTGGATCTGCAGCCCGTCGGGATCGGCGATCCAGGCCTCGATCAACCCCCAGGGCTCGCGGGCGGCCGGCCGGACCAGTTCCACGCCCCGGGCCACCAGCTCGTCGACGCGCGGCGTCGATGGATCGGACCTGCAGCCACAGGGAGACCGGCCCCTCGGCCGGCCGGTTTCCCGGCGTCGGGCCGGTCCGGCGGGCGGCCACCACTTCGATCAGGCCGCCCCCGGCGAAGTAGACGACGCCCCGGCCCTCGCCGACACCGAACTCGCGGGCCACCGGGAGATCCAGGGCCCCGCCATAGAAGGCCAGGGATGCCTCGAGGTCCGACGGGTGGATGATGGTCCTGCTGGTCAGCACGTCCATGCTGCGGGCCACCTCCTCGTGCTCGGTCCCGTTGCCGCCACCACGTTCCCACGCCGCCCCCGCCGCTGCCAGCACCGCGGCGGCGGCCACCGGCTCAGTAGGTGGTCGACGAGACCAGGTCATGCGTGCTGGCCCGGGCGGCCATGAGCATCTGCTGCGCGGCGACCAGCACCGAGAGGTCTCCCCGCACCCGGATCCGGCCGGCGTTGAGCGCCTCGGCCGGAGCCAGTTCGCCCTTCGACATGGCCACCGCGTCCTCGTAGGAGATCACGATGGTCACGTCGGGGTCGCCAACCTCCGGTTCATCCACGCCGTCGGCGCCGCGGCTCCGTCGGCTCCGTCGGCGTCGTTGCCGGCCCACCACCTGCAGCCGGAGCGCCCGGTCGACGACCCGGAGGATGACCCGGACGTCGCCGTCGGGACCGCCGCGGACCTCCTGGACGACGGTGAACGTGCCGTCGGCGGCGGCCAGCCCGGCCTCAGGATCCGGACCGGGGACCTCGGCGCCCTCCAGTGCCCTGTTGAACTCCTCGGCCCACGACGGGCTCAGGAACCGGGCCACGGCGTGCTCCGGGGCCGGTTCTCCGGCCTCACCCGGCCGGCGATTCTTCAGCCGCGGCGACTCCGGTGGCGTCGACCTCGGGTTCGCCCGACCCGTCCTGGGACGCCGACCCGTCTTGCGCCGCCGCCTCGGCTGCGCCGCCGGCTCGGCCGAGGACATCGGCTCGGATCCCTCCGGGGCCGGGATCCCGTGGACCTCGGTCGGGGGTTGCACGGCGGCGGGCCCGGTGGCCGGAGCGGTGGTTGCCGCCTCGGCCGGCGTCTTCTTCCTGCGGTGACGGATCTTGCGGCCGAGCCAGGCCACCGGATCGTAGGAGGCGTCGACCACCCGCTCCTTCAGCGGGATGATGGCATTGTCGGTGATCTTGATGTGCTCGGGGCACACCTCGGTGCAGCACTTGGTGATGTTGCACTTGCCCAGCCCCATCTCCTGCTGGAGGAGCTCGCGCCGGTCGTTGACGTCGAGGGGGTGCATCTCCAACTCGGCGGCCCGGGCGAAGAAGCGCGGACCGGCGTAGGCGGTCTTGTTCTCCTCGTGGTCGCGGATGACGTGGCACACGTCCTGGCACAGGTAGCACTCGATGCACTTGCGGAACTCCTGGCTCCGCTCCACGTCCATCTGCGGCCATGCGGTACCCACCCGCCTCCTCCTCGTCGGCCGTCTTGGGCCGGGGCTCGAAGGGGGGGATCCGCTTGGCCACCTCGTAGTTGTAGGAGACGTCGGTGACCAGGTCACGGAGGATGGGGAACGCCCGCATGGGTGCCACGGTCACCGGCTGCCCGGCCGGAAGCGTGTCCATCCTGGTCATGCACATCAGGGAGGGCCGGCCGTTGATCTCGGCGGAGCACGAGCCGCACTTCCCGGCCTTGCAGTTCCACCGGCAGGCCAGGTCGGGAGCGTGGGTGGCCTGCACCCGGTGGATCACGTCGAGCACCACCTCACCCTCCTGGGCGGGCATCTGGTAGTCGAAGAACTCACCCCCCGTCTCGTCGCCGCGCCACAGGCGCATGGTGACGTCGTCCGCACCGTTGGCACCCGTGGTCTCCTCGGCCATCAGGTCGCCTCCTCGAAGAGCTCGTTGAGATCGTCGGGCATCACCGGGATGGGCTCGGGTGCGACCGTGATGCTCAGGATCGACGGCGTGCCGCCGGCGCCGTCCCGGCCGCTGTCCTTCGGGATCCGCTCGACGAAGTTGACCGCTCCCATTTCGGGGACCGGCTTCGGGTAGTCGTCGCGGGTATGACCACCCCGGCTCTCCCTGCGGTTGATGGCTCCGAGTGTGGTGCTACGCGAGACGGTGAGCATGGCGGGGAGGTCGGTGGTCAGGTTCCAACCGGGGTTGTAGCGACGCCCCCCGCTCACCGAAACCCGCTTGGCCCGCTCCTCGAGCTCTTCGAGCTTGCCCAGCGCCTCCTCGAGCTCGGGCCCGGTACGGATGATCCCGACCAGGTTCTGCATGGTGGTCTGCAGGTCGTGATGGACGTCGTAGGGGTTCTCACCCCCCTCGTTCTCGAACGGTGCCACGGCGGCCGCGATGGTGGCCTCGACCTCGCCCTCGTCGACCCTGACCGCACCGGTCCGGTCGGCGGCGAACTCGGCGGCGCCGATGCCGGCTCTGCGGCCGAAGACGAGCAGGTCGGAGAGGGAGTTGCCGCCGAGCCGGTTGGCGCCGTGCATCCCGCCGGCCACCTCGCCGGCGGCATACAGCCCGGCGATGGTGGACGCCGCCGAATCGGCGTCGACCCGGACCCCACCCATGATGTAGTGACAGGTGGGACCCACCTCCATGGCCTCGGCGGTGATGTCCACCCCGGCCAGCTCCTTGAACTGGTGGTACATGGAGGGGAGACGGCGCCGGATGTCCTCGGCCGACCGGCGGGTGGCGATGTCGAGGAAGACGCCGCCGTGGGGGGTTCCCCGGCCGGCCTTCACCTCGCTGTTGATCGATCGGGCCACTTCGTCGCGGGGGAGGAGCTCGGGGGGCCGTCGGCCGGCCGAGTGGTCGTCGTACCACTTGTCGGCTTCGTCCTCCGAGTCGGCCGTCTCCGCCGCGAACATCGGCGGGATGTAGTCGAACATGAACCGGTTGCCCTCCGAGTTGCGCAGCACGCCGCCGTCGCCGCGGACCCCTTCGGTCACCAGGATCCCCCGGACCGAAAGCGGCCATACCATCCCGGTCGGGTGGAACTGCACCGCCTCCATGTCGATGAGGTCGGCACCGGCCCACAGCGACATGGCGTGGCCGTCGCCCGTGGACTCCCACGAGTTGGAGGTGTAGAGCCAGCTCTTGCCCACGCTCCCGGTGGCCATGACCACCGCCTTGGCCGTGAAGACCACGAACTCACCGGACGGGCGCCAGTAGCCGACCACGCCGGAGACCACGCCGTCGGCGTCGTGGAGGAGACGGAGCACCTTGACCTCCATGAAGACCTCGATGCCGTCGGTCACCGCCTTCTGCTGGAGGGTCCGGATCAGCTCGAGGCCGGTCCGGTCGCCGATGTGGGCCAGACGGGCGAAGCGGTGGCCCCCGAAGTCGCGCTGGAGGATGAGGCCGTCCTTGGTCCGGTCGAACAGGGCACCCCAGTTCTCCAGCTCGCGCACCCGGTCGGGAGCCTCCTGGGCGTGCAGCTGGGCCATCCGCCAGTTGTTGAGCATCTTGCCGCCGCGCATGGTGTCGCGGAAGTGGACCTTCCAGTTGTCCTCGTCGTAGACGTTCCCGAGTGCCGCCGCCACCCCACCCTCGGCCATCACCGTGTGGGCCTTGCCCAGCAGGGACTTGCACACCAGCGCGGTGCGCAGGCCCTGGGCCCGCGCCTCGATGGCGGCCCGCAGCCCGGCGCCGCCGGCGCCGACGATGATGACGTCGAAATCGTGGGTCTCGTACTCAGCCATGGTCCGACACCCCTTAGAAGTGGAATCCGTAGTCGTGGATGGTCCCGCTGGCCACCAACCGCACGTAGAAGTCGGTGAAGGCCACGAAGACCAGGCTCATCCAGGCGAACAGCATGTGGCGCGCGTTGAGTGGGGTGAGGGTCTTCCAGAGCCGGTGCCGGATGGGTGACGTGGAGAACTGCTTCACGCCGCCCCCGCACAGATGCCGGCACGCGTGACAGCTCAACGAGTAGAGCCACAGCAGCGCGGCGTTGATCAGGAGCACGGCGGTGCCCACGCTGAACCCGATTCCGTTCCCGGGTTGCCGGAAGGCCACGACGGCGTCGATGGTCAGGATCACATTGAAGACCAGACCGAAGTAGAAGAAGTAGCGGTGGATGTTCTGCAGCAGCAGGGGAAAGCGGGTCTCGCCGCTGTAGGAGCCGTGGCCGTCGGAGACGGCACAGGCCGGCGGTGCCAGCCAGAAGCCCCGGTAGTAGGCCTTGCGGTAGTAGTAGCAGGTGAGGCGGAACCCGAGCGGGAAGATGAGGATGAGCAGGGCCGGTGAGATCTCCCACCAGGTGATCACCGTGCCCGGGTGGCTGCCGGGGACACAGCTCGCGGTGAGGCACGGCGAGTAGAACGGCGAGATCAGATCCCGGTGCAGCGAGGCTCCGGCGTAGTAGTTCTTGTTGACGAACGCCGCCCAGCTGGCGTAACCGACGAACGCGGTCAGGACCACCACCGTGACCACCGGCTGGATCCACCACCTGTCCTGGCGGAGGGTCGGGACCGCAGGCCCGCCGCGCGCCCCTCCCAGCACGACCGGGGTCACTGTGGCCGGTGGGGCATCCTCCAACGTGGTCACGCCGTCTCCCTCGTCCTTCTCTCGTCGATGGGTCCGGCCGCCGCCAGCTTCGCGGTGACGAACGATGTGCTCGCACGGCGGACAGGGCCGCTCACCCCGGACAGGGTAGCCAGTCTTCCCGCAGAAGTCGAAGAAATATTTCTTCTCAGTGTCATAGGATCTAACTATGCTGCCGGCCGTTCACCAGCTCCGGTACTTCCTGGCCGTGGCCGAGGACGGCCAGTTCACCAGGGCCGCCGAGCGCCTGCAGGTGGCCCAGCCCTCGGTGAGCGCCCAGATCCGCCAGCTCGAGAAGCTGCTCGGCACGCCGCTCTTCCATCGCGGCCCCGGCCCGGTCACCCTGACCGACGCCGGCGAAACCCTGCTGCCGATCGCCCGGCGGGTCGTCGGCGAGCTGGAGTCGATCGAGGACGAGATCTCCGGGCTCGAGAAGCTGCTCCGAGGGCACGTGGCGGTGGGTGCCACTCCGAGCCTGAGCGCCACGTTGCTGCCGAGCGTGCTCGGTCGCTTCCACCGGCTCCATCCGGGCGTGGCCATCAGGGTGTCCGAGCAGGGGTCCCAGCAGCTGGTCGACGAGCTGCTGGCCGGAACCCTCGACCTGGCCCTGGCCATCGCCCCGGTCCAGTTGCGGGGCCTGGTCAGCGTGGCCCTGGCCGAGGAGGAGTTGGTGGTGGTCACCACACCCGACCATCCCCTGGTCGGGCGCCGCTCGGTGACCGTCCCCCAGCTGGCCGAGTACCCGATGGTGATGTTCCGGCCCGGCTACGACCTGCGCACGTCGACGCTGGCGTCCTTTGCCGAGCACGGCGTCGAGCCGACGGTGGCCGTGGAGGGCGGCGAGATGGGGAGCGTCCTCGCCCTGGTGGCGGCCGGACTGGGCGCGGCCGTGGTGCCGGGCATCGTGACCACGGGCGAGACCCGGCTTCGGGTCACCCGTTTCCGCAAACCGCCGCCCACCCGCACGATCGCCCTGGTCCGCGGGGACGACCGCATTCCGTCGCGGGCCGCCGAGGCGCTGGCCACTGCGTTCACCGAAGGGATCACGGCCGCCGGGTGGCCGGGACCGATGCCGGAGGGGATGCGGCTCCTCCGCTGAGCCCGTTCGCATGGCCGCCAGGGGGGTCGACGCATCACCGGGCGATTTCCCCGCGTAGGCTCGGCCCATGACCCTGCCGGACCCCGCTGACGCCACCGATGACCGCCCCCTCGCCGATCCCTCGCACCGGCTGACCCCTCCTCCGGAGATCACCACGCTGGGCCGTCTCCGCGAATCGGGATGGCGCTCCATCCCGGTGGCCGAGGAGATCAGGCGCAACGCCTCCCGGCGCATCGCCGCCGGCGAACCCCTGGTCACCGGGGTGCTCGGGTTCGAGCACAGCGTCCTCCCCCAGCTCGAGAACGCCGTGCTGGCCGGACACGACGTGATCCTGCTGGGCGAACGGGGCCAGGCCAAGACGCGGATCATCCGCTCCCTGGTCGGACTGCTCGACGAGTGGCTGCCCATCGTGGCCCACTCGGAGATCAACGACGATCCCTACCATCCCGTCTCCCGGTTCGCCAAGGACCTTCTGGCCGAGACGGGCGACGACCTCCCGGTGTCGTGGGTGCACCGCAGCGACCGCTACGGCGAGAAGCTGGCCACCCCGGACACCTCCATCGCCGACCTCATCGGCGAAGTCGACCCGATCAGGGTGGCCGAGGGCCGGTACCTGTCCGACGAGCTGACCATCCACTACGGCCTGGTGCCCCGGCTCAACCGTGGCATCTTCGCGGTCAACGAGCTCCCCGATCTGGCCGAACGGATCCAGGTCGGGCTGCTGAACGTGCTCGAGGAGCGCGATGTGCAGATCCGCGGGCACCGGGTCCGCCTGCCGCTCGACATCATGTTGCTGGCCACCGCCAACCCGGAGGACTACACCAACCGGGGCCGGATCATCACGCCGCTGAAGGACCGCTTCGGCGCCCAGATCCGCACCCACTACCCGCCCGACGCGGCCACCGAGCTGCGCATCGCCGAGGCGGAGGCCGAACTTCCGGGGCGGAGCGAGTCCGGCGCTCCATCCGGGGCGGCCGACACCGGGGTACGCGTCGAGGTGCCCGACTTCATGGCCGAGGTGGTGGCCGAGCTCAGCCAGCTGGCCCGGGAGAGCCCCCATCTCAACCAGCGCTCGGGGGTGTCGGTCCGCCTCACCATCGCCAACTACGAGACCCTGGTGGCCAACGCCACCCGCCGGGCCCTCCGCAACGGCGAGAGCGAGGCCGTGCCCCGGGTCTCCGACCTCCAGGCCCTGGTCTCGTCGACCCAGGGCAAGGTGGAGATCGAATCCCTGGAGGAGGGCCGCGAGCAGGTCCTCCTGGCCCAGCTGGTCTCAGCCGCCGTCCTCCTGGTCTTCCGCCGCCGGGTGGTGCTGGCCGAGCCCCAGCAGGTGGTCGGGGCGTTCACCACCGACACCGTCGTCCACGCCGGCGACGACCTGCCGGCGTCGGCCTACGCCACGACGCTGGCCCAGATGCCGGCCCTCTCCGCCCCGGTCCTGGCCCTGACCGGAGGATCCGAGGACCCCGGATTGGTCGCCAGTGCCGTGGAGTTCCTTCTGGAGGGACTGCACCTCACCAAACGACTCAACAAGGAGGCCGCCGGACCGCGGGCCACCTATCGGGGCCGGGGATGACCTGGCGGTTCGACTACCGCCGCTGGGACGGAACCCAGGATTCGCTCATCGACGACACCGACTCGGTCCTGTCCCAGCTGACCGACGACCTGTTGGCCAACGGCGACCTGCACGAGGCGCTGCAGCGGATGCTCAACCGGGGATGGCGGACCCCCGACGGCGAACAGGTGCAGGGGTTGCGCGACCTGCTCGACCAGCTCCGGCTCGAGCGGGAGGAACAGCTCGACCGGGGTGATCTGGGCGGCGCCTACCGCGAGGTGGCCGAGGAGCTCCAGCAGGTCCTGTCCGAGGAGCGCATCGGCATCGAACAGCTCGAGTCCGACGCCCGCGACTCCGGGGACCAGCGTCGTCAGGAGGTCACCGACGAGGTGGCCGCGGAACGGCGGATGCAGCTGGATCTGCTCCCGAGCGACCTGGCCGGCATGGTGCGCGGCCTCCAGAGCTACGAGTTCGTGTCCTCCGAGGCCCGTCAGCATTTCGAGGACCTGGTCGAGCGGCTCCGCGAAGAGGTGGCCCGGACCTACTTCGAACAGATGTCCGAGGCGCTCGCCAATCCCGATCCCGCGGCGCTGGCCCACATGCGGGAGGCGTTCGACGCCCTCAACCGGATGATCGAGCAACGGGAGGCGGGCGAGGAGATCGATCCGTCGTTCGAGTCGTTCATGGAACAGTTCGGTGACCTGTTCCCGGGCAATCCGGCCGACCTCGACGAGCTCTTGGAGCAGCTGGCGGCGCGGATGGCGGCGGCCCAGGCCATGTGGAACTCGATGTCACCCGAACAACGCGCTCAGCTCCAGGGCCTGGCCGAGTCGTTGCTCGAGGATCTCGATCTCCGTTGGCAGGTGGACCGGTTGGCCGGCAACCTGCAGCGGGCATTCCCGGGGGCGGGTTGGGAGCAGCGCTTCCGGTTCAGTGGCGACGAGCCCATGGGGATGGGGGAGGGCACCGACGCCGCCGGGCGCCTGCGGGACCTGGACGAGCTGGAGGACTTCCTCCGCTCGGCCAACTCACCGGCGTCCCTCAGCGAGGTCGACCTGGACAAGGTCAGGCAGCACCTGGGCGACGACGCCGCCCGGTCACTCGACCGTCTGTCCAAGTTGGCCAAGCAGCTGGCCGACGCCGGGCTCATCGATCAACGCGAGGGCCGCTTCGAGCTGACCCCGAAGGGCATCCGTCGAATCGGCCAACAGGCGCTCTCCGACCTGTTCGACCAGTTGAACAAGGACCGGGTCGGCAATCACCGCACCACCTACACGGGCACGGGTCACGACCGCGAGGAGACGACCAAGCCGTACCAGTTCGGCGATCCCTTCAACCTGGACCTGTCCCGCACCGTGCACAACGCGGTGCGCAGGGCGGGGAGCGGGGTTCCGGTCCGCCTCTCCCCCAACGACTTCGAGGTCATCGAGACCGAGTCCCTGACCCGCTCGGCCACCGTCCTCCTCCTCGACCTCTCCCTCTCGATGCCCATGCGCGACAACTTCGTGCCGGCCAAGAAGATGGCCATGGCTCTCCATACCCTGATCTCGACGCGCTTCCCGCGTGACTACCTGGGCCTGGTCGGGTTCTCGGAGGTGGCCCGGGTCATCGAGCCCGAGGACCTGCCCACCGTCAGCTGGGACTACGTCTACGGGACCAACCTGCAGCACGGGCTGATCCTGGCCCGCAAGATGCTGGCCCATCAGCAGGGGACCAAGCAGATCATCCTGGTCACCGACGGCGAGCCCACCGCCCATGTGATCCCCTACGAGGGGGGTGTCGGCTACGACGTGTACTTCAACTATCCGCCGGTTCCCGAAACGCTGGAGGTGACGCTGGCCGAGGTCATGCGCTGCACCCGGGCGCGGATCACCATCAATACCTTCCTCCTCGATCCCGACCGCGGGCTCCAGGGATTCATCGAACAGCTGTCCCGGATCAACCACGGCCGCACCTTTGCCACCTCGCCCGACGAGCTGGGCGACTACGTGCTGGTCGACTTCCTGGCCCACAAGACCACCCTTCGCAGCCGGGGGCGTCGAGCCGGCTGAGGTACTTCCCGGGGCGTATCCGCCCACGGCCCCGGCGACCGTTGGTCGGCCGCCATCACCTGGTGAAGGAGCGCGTTCACGCCGGAATCCAGCGGCCGAGCGGCGGTCCGAGGTGATTGCGATCTGCTTCACAAGCAGGTTCTTCTTGCGTTTCCCTCCCCGATAGTGAAAGATGACATATCTGTAGTTACATCCGTGCTATGCGATTTCGTCCGAAATCGTGTGGATGACTGGGAGGGAGACCTGTCAATGGACATGGTGTCATTGATGTACGGGCCCCAAGAGCGCAGTTGGCAGACCAAGGCCAACTGCATGGGGGTGGACCCCGATCTGTTCTTCCCCGAGCGCGGGGCCTCGACCCGCGAGGCCAAGGAAGTGTGCCGGGGTTGTGTCGTTCGCGAGGACTGCCTGGAATACGCCCTGGCCAACGGCGAGAAGTTCGGGATCTGGGGGGGACTGTCCGAGCGCGAGCGCCGTCGGCTCCGGCGGCAACGGGCCATGCAGCGCCGGGCCGTGGGGAGCGCTTCCTGACCTGACCGCGGGCGACCGGGCGTCGGCTACGACGCTGTCCGGAGCCGCCCTTCGATGGTCCGGTCTGCGCCCAGGTCGAGTTCCGGCCAACGCCGGCGGGGAATCTGCTCGAGGGCGGCGGCCGGGATCAGCCCGACCAGTTCAGCCCGGAGGACCGAGCAGCCCATCGACTCAGCGCCGGCTGCCACCGCGTCGTAGACGGTGGCCACCGACGCGGTGGCGGGCTCGGTGAGGTTGCAGCTGACCTGGGCGCCCCCGTCGACCGGGAGTCCCAGGCTGCGTACGCTCGGGCTCCGGACGCCGGCGGCCAGCGAACGGGCCACCGACAGTGCTCGGGCCGGTCCTGCATCCGGGCCCTCCCCGGCCGGGGCGGCGATCCAGATGTTGTAGGCGATGAGCACGGCCCGGGCTCCGACCGCCATGCTCCCCGCCGTCGGGTGGGGCTCCGGTGGTCCCGTGTCCGGCATGAGTGGGTGGAAGGCGGTTCGGCGGATGTCAGGGAGCGAGCGTTCCGGTCCGTAGAGGAAGCAGGGCACTTCCAACTCGGTCCCGGCCCAGTGGGCGAATCGGTCCCTCGCCCCGACCACCGGGGACCAGCGTTCGTCGGTCCACCGAGTCGAGCCGTCGGGCGAGGAGTTGGGGCTCGGAAGGGGAACGAACGGCACCACGTCGGCCGCACCGAGCCGGGGATGGACCCGACGTGGTCACGCAGATCGATGTGTGCCACTGCCGAGGCGACCACGCGCCGGGCGGCGTCCTCGACCGACTCCAGTGGACCGCCGAGTGTCACGACCGAACGGTGGTGCTCCGGGTCGGAATGGACATCCAGTACCGCAGGTCCACCCGCCTGACGCACCGCGTCGATGGTGGCCTGGTCCCTGCCCTCGCTGATGTTGACGACGCATTCCGCCAGTGATCCGCCCTCGACCACGGCAGCTGCCGCCGGTCAGCGATCAGACGGAAACGGCGTGGCCGATCCGGCGACGACGGAGCATCCGACGGCGCTCACGTTCCGACTTGCCGCCCCACACGCCGTGATCGACACGCTCGTCGAGCGCGTATTCGAGGCACTGCTCGGCCACCGGGCATTCGGCACAGATTCGCTGCGCCGCCTGTACGCCAACACCGTCACTCGGAAAGAAAATGGTGGGGGACAGGTCTCTGCATTTCCCCACGCTCATCCATTCCGTATCCATGGTCCCTCCATCGGACTCGAGGAGGCTGCGGTGGGTCTCGATCGGGGTGTGCGAACCCAGTTGCCGTCGCCTTCCGTTACGCAACTAGTGTCGCATTTCGGGCTGGCCAGTAGTGCGAAATGAGCCGGTATTGATGGAATCCTCACAATTTTCTTATGAGGCACCAGGGTCTTCTTATGAAAGTGCGAGCGGGGGTGGACCCGGCACGGGCCCGCACGGCGCCCCCGGGCCACCGTCGGCGCCACAGAGCGTGCCCTCGCTTCCGAACCAGGGGGCATCCGCGCCGGACGGCCTACCCGTCCCCATCCCGGCGGCCCCGCCGTCCCCCTCACCACCCGCGGCCGCGCCTCCTCCCGCACCTGCCGCTCCGCCCTACGCCGGCGGCCCTCCGGCCGCTCCGCCCTACGCCGGCGGCTACCCGCCCTACCCACCCGTGGGCTACCCGCCCTACTCCGGTGCCTTCCCCTCGCCCTACCCGTTGCCGCCCTCGCCGCGCCTGGTGCGCCACACCCTGCACCGCCGGACCTGGTTCTGGGTGGTCGCGGTCACTGCCATCCTGGCCGCGCTCCCTCGGGGGCCTGATCGGAGCGATCGTCGGTGCCAACACGCAGCAGACGATCATCCTCAAGTACTTCCCCAACAAGAGCGCGCTGAGCAGGCCACAGGACGTCCAGGAGGTCCTGGCCAAAGTGGAGCCGGCGGTCGTGTCCATCGACAGCGAGTCGGCCGCGGGCGCCGCCGCCGCCGGCGGTGACTTCGCCGAATCAGCCGGGAGCGGCATGATCCTCACCTCGGGGGGCGAGGTCCTGACCAACAACCATGTGGTGGCCGGGTCCGACTCGGTGACGGTGACCTTGTTCGGTCAGACCACCGCCCTGCCCGCCCACGTCGTGGGCACCGACCCGAGCGGCGACCTGGCGCTCGTCCAGATCGACCAGGCCAGCAACCTCCCCACCGTCGTTCTCGCCGACTCGTCACAGACCCGGGTGGGGGACGCGGTGCTGGCCATCGGCAACGCGCTGGCCCTGGCCGGTGGCCCCACGGTCACCGAGGGGATCGTCTCCGCAGAGAACCGGTCGCTGACCGCGCAGAACGACGACGGCCAGACCGAGAACCTGACCGGTCTCATCCAGACCGACGCCGCCATCAACCCGGGCAACTCGGGGGGACCGTTGGTCAATCTGAACGGACTGGTGGTCGGGATGAACACCGCGGTGGCCTCCGACACCAGCGGCAACGCCCCGACACAGAACATCGGGTTCGCCATCAACGTCGACTCGGTCAAGCCACTACTGGCCAAGCTGCGATCGGGTGGCACCGGCGGGTCACACCCGCCCTCGCCCCAGCTCAATCCGGCGGCCAACTCGGCCTACATGGGGGTGACGGTCGGATCGGTGACGCCGGCCCTGCAACAGGCCGACCACCTGACGCCCTCTTCGGGGGCGCTGATCATCTCGGTGGAGCCCGGCAGTCCCGCCCAGCGGTCGGGACTGCGGGTGGACGACGTGATTGTCACGTTCAACGGCACCGCCATCCAGGGGCCGGACGATCTCACCGCCGCCATCCACCCCCTCAAGCCCGGTGCCCGCGTCACCATCGGTGTCTACCGGGGAAGCACGTTGACCGACGTGGCCGTGACGCTCGGTGCCCGCCCGGTCGCCGGGTAGGATGCCCGGTGCCGCGACACCAGGAGGAACCACTGCCATGACCCCGGTCACCGACGAACAGACTCTGCCCGAGGAGGGTGAGGAGCCCCTGCCGCCGGTGGGTCACGTCCGGGTCGTGTACCTCGGCCCGGTCGCACCCCACTGGGAGGTCCGCTCGGACTACGGCGACCCCGCGCTCATCGAAGAGTTCCGGCGCCGCACCATGGCCCGCCTGGTCCTCCTGCCGCCCCACGATCCTCAGTACCGTCGCAACCGCGAGCGGGTCATCCGTGACGCCGAGCGGGAGAACATCCTCCTCGAATGGGACCTGGGCGTGCCCGAGGAGGAAGCGGCGGTGGCCGAGTCACCCGAGCTGGCGGCCGATCTCGAGCAACCGACGGCCGCCGTCGACGGCTGAGCCGGTCGCCCGGATGGGGCGACCGAGGGGTTCAGTCCTCGGCAGGGGTGTCGAGCTCGGGAAGGCTGATCCGCTCCAACCACAGTCCGGGAGCGTCCACCTCTGACGGCGTCGGGAGATTGCGGGCCGAGGACCACAGCCGGGCCAGGCTGTCTTCGCCCGCCCGCTCGACGACACCGGCGATGAACGACCGTCCCCGGTCGACCTGGGCCTGGTCGAGGTCGAGGCCGAACAGCGCCCCGGCCGCCTCCTCGCCCTTACCGCGCTCGGTGCGTCGCCGGTACCACGCCTCGGTCAGCTGGGAATGGGACCCGACCAGCTTCTGTCCCACCAGGTCGGCAACGTGGTCGGCGTAGGCGTCGATGACCACGGCGACGGCGGTGAGCTGATCGGACGAGCGGCGCGACTCGGGGGTCAACAGGCCCCCGAGGAGGGCTTCGGGGTCGTCGAACATCCCCTGCAGCGACTCGAGGTCCATGCCGCCGGCGCCCTCGGCGGCCACCGGGGCCGCCGAGGTTGCCGAACCGTCCGGCCAGATCCTGCTGGGCCGTTGCCGAGGACTCGGCCAGGGCCAGGAGCAGTTCCTCCATCCGGCCCCTGATGGCCGGACGGGTCAACACGGAATTGGATGCCAGCTCACGTGCGCACACCCACACCAGGGCCTCCTCCTCGGGGAGGCTCCAGTCCTCGGCGAACGAAGCGATGTTCGAGGTGACCAGCAACAGTTCGTCCGACGGTGCCCAGGGGACGGCCAGGGGATACTGGCCCAGCGCCCGCTGGGAAAGATGGCCGACCACCGACCCCACCTGCAGCCCGAAGAACATCGGTCCGATGGCCGTCGCCCACTGGCCGAGCAGGCTCCCGATCCCACCCATCGGGTCATCGCCCTCGAACGGGTCGGGCGAAAGCTGGTCGGGGTCAGGGGGAGTGGGGGGTGCGGTCCCCCGGGCCGGAACCATGGCCGACAGGATCGGACGCCACGACTCGAGGGCGCGCACCGTCCAGTCACCCCGGCCCACCGGGATACAGGTCAGCCGGCGCCCGTCGGGGGACACCGGCATACCGGTGGCCTCGATGACATTGAGCTCGGCCACCCGTGACAGCTGCTCGAGGCGTATCCGCTGGATCGGCTCGACGTTGGGCTCGGCCTCGCCGCCGGTGGCCACGTTGAGAGCGAACGACCGGGTCATCTCCCACTGGTCGGGGGCATTGGTGCCGAGCATGTTCATCAGGTCACCGAGCAGTGACTGGAACGGGTTTCCCGAGTCCCCGGTGTCAGGCGGTGCCATGGGGCCATGCTACGGCGAGGAACCCGACCCCTGTGCATCGCCGTCCTGGTCGGCGAGGACCACCGGGACCGTGGCGCTGGTGGTGCCGCGCTCGAACGACAGGGCCAGATCCGTCCCCGGCGGGTCGGGATAGAGCCGCGTCTGGAGCTCGGCGGCCGAATGGACGGGATACCCGTCGATGCCGGTGATCACGTCTCCGGGTTGGAGCCCGGCCGTCGCCGCCGGACTCCCGAAGTCGACGGTGTCCACCCGGGCGCCGTCACTGACCGATGTCGATGTCATCACGGCACCGTCGGGTGCCGTCGTGGCCGTGTCGGCATCGCGGACCTTCATGCCCATCCATCCGTGGTCCACGGTCCCCGACGCCACCAGTTGGAGGGCGACCCCGAGCACGAGCTCGGAGGGCAGGAAGACCCCGGTCGTCGAAGCCCCCTTCCCCCTGATCATCTCCAGGATGCCGGCCACGTGGCCGTTGCCGTCGAGAAGTGGGCAACCGAGGTCGTCGTGGGCGAGCGGGGTCCTGACCGTCGTGGCCGAGAAGGTCGTCGTCTGCGCATCGAGATCCGCCGCCTGTCCCGACGAGACCACCGCGCCGGCGTAGACCAGGGACGAGGGGAGCGCACGGGATTTCCTGCCGGGCCTGAGTGTCGAGGCGATGGCGATGCTTCCGACGGAGAGGTCACCGTTGTCGAATATGGCCGCCGGCAGGTCGTCGTCGATCCGGAGCACGGCAACTCCGGAGCGCTGGTCGATCCCGACGACCGTCGCCGGCTGGCGGGTCCCGTCCGGCTCGACGGCCGTGATCGACCGGGCCCCGGAGAGCACCGGTGCAGGGGTGACGATGATGCCACCGGACTCGACCACCACCCCGGTTGTCGACGAGACACCGGTGCGCCGATGGATCCGCAGGAGAACCGTCGAGGGCCGCACCGAGTCCACCATTGCGGCGATGGTCCCGGCGGCGTCGGTCCGGCCCAGCCCCGGGTCGGTGGTCGGGGATCCCACCAGGGCGGCCAGCCCCGGCGGGTTGCTCGGATCGTGCTGGTCGGTGCCATTGGCCACCATGACCATCCCCGCGGCCACCAGCGCCACCACCAGGCAGGCGGTGGCTCCGCCGACGATCCACGGACCGCTCCGGGCCTGGTTGGAGGGTTGAGCGGTGGCCACACCGGCCGGTTTCGGGACGATGAAGTGCTGACCCGACTCGGAGGGATGCCGCCACAGACGATCGTCGGGAGGGATCCAGCCGCGCAGGCCGCCGCCGTCCGGTTCCTCGCCCCAACCGTCTTCGGGATCGCGATCCGGGCCGCCCTCGTCCTCTTCGCTCACGGACCTGAGGTTAGTGAGAACAGCACCACGAAGGACGTCGCCTCGTCGGTCAGGGGGTGGGGACACCCCCTGACCGACCCTTCCTTCCCGGCGATGCGCAAGGTGGCCCTACGATGAGAGCGTGGCTCGAGACCTGGCTATCGATCTCGGGACGGCCAACACCCTTGTCTACGCCAAGGGCCAGGGCATCGTGTTGAACCAGCCGACGGTGATCGCCCTCAACACCAGGACCCACGAGGTCCTCGCGGTGGGGAACGAGGCGTGGAAGATGATCGGGAGGACTCCCGGGTACATCGTGGCGGTCCGGCCGCTGCGCGAGGGGGCCATCACCGACTTCGACATCACCGAACGCATGATCCGGTTGCTCCTCCGACGGGCGGGAGTCACCAAGTTGAACCGACCCCGGGTGCTCATCTGTGTGCCGTCGGCCATCACCTCGGTCGAACGCCGGGCGGTCAAGGAGGCAGCGCGGCGGGCCGGGGCATCCGCCGCCCATCTCATCGAACAACCCATGGCCGCGGCCATCGGAGCCGGGCTCGACATCCACGAGCCGGTAGGCAACATGGTGGTCGACGTCGGGGGCGGGACGACGGAGACGGCGGTGATCTCGCTCGGCGGCGTAGTCGCGTCGCAGGCCATTCGCTGTGGCGGGTTCGACATGGACGCGGCCATCCAGCACTACGTGCGGCACGAGCACGGAGTGGCCATCGGGGAGCGGACGGGTGAGGAGCTCAAGCTGGCCATCGGATCCGCGCTCCCGTACGCCGGCGAGGTCAAGGCCGAGGTACGGGGCCGCGAGATCAGGACCGGGCTGCCCAAGACGGTGGTCCTCTCGCCCGAGGAGGTGCGTTACGCCCTACGCGACCAGGTCGACCTGATCGTCGACACCGTGGTCGGATGCCTGGCCGAATCTCCCCCGGAGCTGGCCCAGGACATCATCTACGAGGGGATCCACCTGGTGGGCGGCGGGGCCATGCTCCGGGGCCTGGCCAACCGCCTGGCCGACGAGACCGAGGTGCCCGTCCACCTGGTGGCGACGCCCCTCGAATGCGTCGTGCTCGGAGCCGGGATCTGTCTGGATTCGTTCGACAGCCTGCGACCGATCTTCGCGGCCGCCGAATCCTGACCGGGGCGATCTCACTCCTCGGCCAGAAGATCCTCGGCCACCTGGCGGACCTGCCAATCGCGATCCTCGAGGCAGCGCCGAAGAGCGGCCTCGACCTCGGGGCCGTCGAACGCGGACAGCGCCACCGTGGCGCGTCGCCGGATAGCCGGCTTGTCGGCCAGCGCGGTGAGCACGGCGGGTAACCCGGCAGGGTCGCCAATGGCTCCGAGCGCGGCCACCGCCGCCTCGCGGCACAGGGGATCGGAGTGGCCGGTCTCCGGTGAGGCCAGCCCGGCCAGCGCGGGCACCGCCGGGCGGTCACCGCGTTCGCCCAATGCCCAGGCGGCCATCTCGACCGCCGAGGGGTCGGGGTCGTCCAGTCCACCGGAGAGTTCGACGGTCGGGAACGCCGCGGCCAGTTCGTACCCGCGCCGGCGCACCTGCGGCGACGGGTCGGCCAGCGCCGACCGGATGTCATCGTCGGTCAGCACCTCCAGCCGGGAGAGCGCACCGAGGGCGGTGGCCCGCACCGCGGGGGCATCGTCGCCGAGGGCGGCCCGGGCCGCGGGCACATCACCGACATGTCCGGCCAGCGCCGCCGCCCGTCGACGCCGGGTGATGCCAGGCGGCAGGACTTCCGTGGCAGGCTTGACGGGGAGAGCGCGGATCCGGTCGGATGCCGGCGGATCCGGAGTTGGAGGAGTGACCACAACACCACTATGACCGGGGACGACGACAACCGGGGACCAGCCATCTGGGCTCCCGAGGCGGCACCGCGGGCTGGGACGGACATTGCCGCCGGCCCGGACTCGCCATCTCCTCAGACGGTGCCCGCAGTGATCGGTCACCCCGGGCCGGAGGATCCGCCACCGGGCCAGGCGCGCACCCGTCGCCGCCGGAAGTGGCCGTGGGTCCTGTTCCTCCTGGTGGCGGTGGCGGTGGCCGTGGCCTCGCGGGTCAATCTGAACTACTACGCCATCCAACCGGGCACGGCCCAGTCGGTCCAACAGTTCATCACCGTCCCTTCGGACAAGAAGTATCCGGTCACCCACCCCGTCCTGCTCACCGATGTGGAGGAGGGACGGGTCACCGCCCTGTCCTATCTCTTCTACAAACTCCAGTCCGATACCGCGCTCTATCCGCTGGACGATGTCACCGGTGGTACGCCTGCCTCCCAGGTCGGGGCTCAGGGTGCCCTCGAGATGTCACAGGCCGAGTCATACGCCAAGACGGCCGCCCTGCGGCACCTCGGGTACAAGGTGACGGCCACCCCGTCGGGAGCGGTCATCTTCGGCACCTTTCCGGGGACACCGGCCTACTCCGCGCTCAACGTGGGTGATGTCGTCACCGCGGTCGACGGAGTGACCACGCCGACCGCGCTGGCCATGGAGACCGAGTTGAACCACCACCACTCCGGTGAGACGGTCACCCTCTCCGTGCGGCGAGGAGGCACCGGCAAGCCGGTACCGGTGGCCGTCACGCTGCAGAGTACGGTGATCGACCTGGGCGGCGGTAACACGCAGACGGTCGACCTGGGCGTCGAGCCCGAGGACCAGGTCGACTTCACTTATCCCTTCCCGGTGAACATCGACGTGACCAACATCGGCGGCCCGTCCGCCGGTCTGGCCATGACCCTCGGGGTGATCGACGCCCTGAGTCCGGGCTCGCTGACCGGTGGTCACACGGTGGTGGCCACTGGCACCATCGACAGCCAGGGTGACGTGGGCCAAGTGGGCGGTGTACCCCAGAAGACGGTGGCGGTGGAGAACGCCGGCGCCTCGATCTTCCTCGTGCCTCCCGGACAGAACTACAAGGAGGCGATGTCCAAGGACCGCCCGGGCCTGAAGATCTACGGGGTGTCCACGCTCGACCAGGCGCTGGCCGTCCTGGCCGCCCACGGGGGGTCGGTGCCGAAGGTGTCGCCGGCCCCACCCGCGCCCCCGGGATGACCAGATTCGGGGACTGGCGGTCGTAGGCTCTCGGCCATGCCCGAGGAACGACTGAGGTCCATCACCTCCTCCTCCCACTTGGCCCCTGACGAGGTGGCCCGCCACACGTTCGGGTCGGTGCGGCGAGGCTTCGATCCCAACGAGGTGCGTGCCTATCTCGAGTCCCTCGCCGTGGGACTTCGGGGCCTGGCGGAGCGCGAGAGCGAACTCCTCCAAGAGATTGCCGACGCTGAGCATCGGGCGGCCAATCCGGTGCTCGACGACGCCGCCCTCACCGCCGCGCTGGGCACCGAGACGGCCCGGGTCCTCCACAGCGCCCACGAAGCGGCGGCGGAGATCCTGGCCAATGCGGAGTCGGAGGCCGATCGGATACTCACTGCCGCCCATGAGGACATCGAGGAGAACCGGACCCGGACCGAGGCCCGCCTGGCCGAACAGACCGCCGCCGCCGACGCGGAGGCGGGCGAGCTCCTCGAGAGGACCAACCAACAGGCGGCGGCAGAGCTCGACCGGGCGCGGAACGAGGCCGACGATTTGCTCGGCCACGCCCGCGAGCAGTGCCAGGCCATGGTCGACGAGGCGCAGGGTCTCCGGACCCGGGTACTGGCCGACCTCGCCCGGCGCCGGAAGGTGCTCCACGCCCAGATCGAACAGCTGCGTGCCGGCCGTGAGCGGTTGGCCGAGACGGTGCAGGACGTCCGCCGGTCCGTCGACACCATCGCCGAGGACCTGTTCGCGGCCGAGGACAATGCCCGGCTGGCGGCCGAGGAGGCCGGGCGTCAGGCCGCGGGACGACCCGATGAGGGCACACCCGAGGAAGTCGCCGCGCTGTTGTTGGCCGAGGAGGCCGAAGCCGTCGAGGGGGCGGAGGGCGTCGGGATGGCCGAGGGCGCGGCGGCCCGACCAGATCCCGAGGACGACCGAACCCGGCGGGCAGGGCGAGCGCCGCCGGCGGAGCCGTGACCATCGCTGAGCAACGCCGGCGAGGAGTCTCCGGTCGATGCCCTCTTCGCCAAGATCCGGGCCGCCCGCGAGGAGGAGCCAGACAGGCAACCGGAGCCCCCGACACCTGGCGGCGAGACCGGGTCCGGCCTCCGACGGCGGCGCCGAAGTGGAGACCGAGGCCGATGAATCGGCAGGTCAGGAGGCGCGCTGATGACGAAGCCGATCAGGATGGACCCCCGGAAGACCGCAATCCGTTCGCCGTCCGCCGCGACGAGCTCATCGGTCCGATCGTGACCTCCCTGGCCCGACGGCTGAAGCGGACCCTTCAGGACAGCCAGAACGAACTGCTCGACAGCCTGCGGTCGAAGGGTTCGCACTGGTCGATCGAGTTGCTTCCCGACGAGAAGGAACACGTCGACGGCTACGCCACGGCGGCCCTCCCCGCTCTCGAGCAGGCATCGGCAGCCGGCGTCGCCTTCGCCGCCGACGGAGCGGCCCAGGGGCCCCGCACCGACGTGCTGGTCGGGATCGCCCACGACCTGGCCGAGGCGGTGGTCGGTCCGCTCCGGCGCCGGCTCTCGGATGCAGAGCCGGGACTGGCCGATGCCGACGAAGGGGTGGTGGCCGAACATGTCGGGTCCGCGTTCAGGGAATGGAAGGGCGAGCGCATCGAGCGCCTGGCCGGTGACCAAGTGGTCGCCGCCTTCTCCGCCGGCACCGTCTCGGCCGTCGGTGACGCCCAGATCGAGTGGGTGGCCGTGGCCGGATCGGGGGACGCTCCCTGCCCCGATTGTGAGGACAACGGTCTGAGCGGCCCCCAGCCGCCCGATCAGGAATTCCCCACCGGTCACCGGCATCCACCGGCGCACCCCGGGTGTCGATGCCTGTTGACGCGCTCTTCAACCTAGGCTGCAGCCCGTGCGTTCCCCAAGTGACATCCCTCAGATTCCGCGCCCGTCGACGCGCCGCCGTTGGATCATCGTCGCCCTGATCGTCCTGGTCATCCTCTTCGCGTCGCTTCGGACCTTCGCCATCTTCTACACCGATGCGCTCTGGTTCTCGTCGGTGAACCTCCACTCGGTGTGGCTCAAGCTCTTCGAGATCAAGGCCGGGTTGATGGTGACCTTCGCGGTCATCTTCGCCGTGATGCTGCTGGCCAGCCTCATCGTGGCCGAGCGCCTGGCCCCCAAGGGCCCCTCGCTGGATGCCGAAGACGAGTTCGTGAAGCGCTATCAGGAGGTGATCGGTCCCTACGCCCGGTGGCTCCGGGTCGGCGTGGTCGTGGTGCTGTCCCTGATCGTCGGGTCCCAGGCCATCGGTCAGTGGAACAACTGGATCCTCTTCCGCAACAGCACGCCCTTTCCCCAGTCCGACCCCCAGTTCCATCGCAACGTGGCCTACTTCGTGATGTCGCTGCCCGTTCGAGCAATTCCTGGTCCACTGGACCCTGGTCGCTCTGTTTCTCGTGCTGGTGGTCACGGTGTTGAGCCACTACCTGAACGGCGGGATCAGGATGCAGGGTTCGCGCCCGCGGGTGCGCCCGGCGGTGAAGGCCCATATCTCGGTCATCCTCGGTCTGCTGGCCCTGGTCAAGGCCGTCGGCTACTACCTGGCCCGCTTCAACCTCGATCTCTCGTCCAACGGCTACGTCCAGGGCGCGGGCTATACCGACGTGCATGCACGCCTCCCCGCGCTCGAGCTGCTCATCCTGGTGTCGCTGGCTGCGGCCGTTCTGCTGATCTACAACATCCGTCGCCAGGGGTGGGCCTTGCCCATCCTCGGTGTGGGCCTCTGGTTTCTCGTGGCCCTCACTGCCGGCACCATCTATCCGGCCGCCGTGCAGGCACTGAAGGTGAACCCGGCCCAGAACACGCTCGAGCGGCCCTACATCCAGCGCAATATCGACGCCACCCGGCAGGCCATGGGCATCACCAATGTCCAGAGCACGTCCTATCCGGCGGTGCCGAACCTGACCGCCTCCGAGGTGTCGGCCAACAGCGACACCACGGCCAACGTGCGGCTGTGGGATCCGACCCAGACCCAGCAGACGTTCGACAAACTCCAGGACCTTCGGACCCAGTATCAGTTCAACACGCTGGCCATTGATCGTTACAAGGTCAACGGGTCCGAGACCCCGGTCATCGTCGGCGTCCGGGAGATCAACCAAGCCGACCTGCCGTCATCCTCGTGGGTGAACACCACACTGCAGTACACCCACGGGTACGGGATGGTCATCTCGCCGGCCAACACGGCCACCGGCAACGGCGATCCCCAGTTCGCGGTGGGCGGGGTCCCGCCCGTATCGAACAGTGGCCTGCCCGCCATCACCCAGCCCTCTGTCTATTTCGGACTCAACAACAACGGCTATGTGGTGGCCAACACCAAGCAGCCCGAGATGAATTTCCAGCTGACCAACGGGACCAACGACGAGACCCATTATTCGGGTGACGGCGGGGTTCAGCTCTCCAACTTCTTCACCCAGGCGATGTTCGCCATCCGGTTCAGTGATTTCAACCTGATCATCTCCAATCAGATCACCACCCAGTCCCGGCTGATGTTCGACCGGGGGGTGCAGGCCCGGGTCAACAAAGCCGCTCCGTTCCTCAGCCTCGATGCCGATCCCTATCCCGTCCTGCTGCACGGACAGATCGATTGGATCCAGGACGCCTACACCACCACCGACAACTATCCCTATGCGCAGAATGCGGACACCAGTTCGCTGCCGAGCGGAAGTGGGCTCAACCAGAACTTCAACTACGTACGCAACTCGGTGAAGGTGCTGATCAACGCCTACACCGGCAAGATGACCTTCTATGTGATGCAGCCCCACGATCCGATCATCGAGACCTACGAGAAGGCCTTTCCCGGGATGTTCACCCCGGCGTCGAAGATGAGCGCGGAGCTCAAGGCCCACCTCCGCTACCCCGAGGACATCTTCACCGTCCAGGCCTCCATGTACGGGAAGTACCACATCAAGACGGCATCGAGCTTCTACAGTGCCGCAGACGCCTGGGCCCTGTCCCCATCGCCCGGCTCCGGTTCGCCATCCCAGGCCCTCCAGACCACCCTCACCACCAACGCCCAGGGCCAGGAGGTCTCCACCGGCCAGCTGGTGCGGATGGCACCCATCTACCAGGAGCTCAAGGTGCCGGGCCAGAACAACCAATCCTTCAACCTGCTCGACGCCTTCGTGCCGATATCAGGGAACAGCCAGATCCAAACCCTGTCCGGATTCATGATCGCCGGCTCCGACCCCAACGACTACGGCAAGTTGGAGATGTTCGTGACCCCGCGGAACAACCCGGTCAACGGGCCGGCCATCGTGGCGGCCAAGATCGACGCCACGGCGACGGTCTCCAGCAAGATCTCGCTGTTGAACCAGGAAGGATCGTCCGTACTCCTGGGCAATGTGTTGATGATTCCGGTGGCCGACTCGCTGCTCTACATCCAGCCGCTCTACGTGGAGTCGGCTCGCAACGCCATCCCCGAGCTGCAGCAGGTGATCGCCGTGTACGGGAACCTCCCTGCGGCCATCGGCCCGACATTGTCCTCGGCGCTCACCCAGGTGTTCAAAGCACCGGTGTCGACCGCGCCCGGCGGCGTCACCGGCGCGCTCGAGTCCACAGGTCCAGGCTCTCCTGGCCGATGCCCAGGTCTCCTACCAGAAGTCACTGGCTGACCTGAAGGCCGCCAATCTGGGTGCCTTCCAGTCCGACTACAACAACATGGAGTCCGATCTCCAGCAGGTGCAGCAGCTGACCGGCGGGACCGTCACCCCGGCCACCTCGACCACGACGACCACCGCACCGTCGTCCTCGACGCAGCTCGACCTCCACCACGTCGACGACGCCCACCCGACCTCGACCAGCTCGACCACGTCGACGAAATCGGCCTCGACCAGCTCCACCGACAAGGGCAGGTGACGCGTGGAGGCCCGGGACCGGGCCGCACCGTGGCGGGGCCCGGCGGCAGGGCGCTGCTTGAAGCCGCCCGATTCGGTGGTAAGTTCTCTGGCTCACGACGCGGGGTGGAGCAGTCTGGTAGCTCGTCGGGCTCATAACCCGAAGGTCGTGGGTTCAAATCCCACCCCCGCCACCA
>CAWEWZ010000007.1:0-552108 GCA_963812885.1 uncultured Acidimicrobiaceae bacterium
CGGCCTGTAGGCGGGATTCTGTCCACCCTCTGACGAGGGTTGGGTGGTCATCCATCTGAGCGGTCCACCTGGGGGTGGTACTCCCGAAGGAGCGCCGGACGGGCCATCCGTCCCCCTGTTCGACCTTGCTCCGGGTGGGGTTTGCCGAGCCGAGCGGGTCACCCCGTTCGCTGGTGCGCTCTTACCGCACCGTTTCACCCTTACCTGTGCGCTGCCCAGGGGCATCGCCATCGGCGGTCTGTTCTCTGTGGCACTTTCCTGCAGGTCACCCCGACTGGCCGTTAACCAGCACCCTGCCCTGTGGAGTCCCGACCTTCCTCGATCCGTAACCTGGCGGGAGGGGTGACCCCCCACCGGGACGGACCGCGACCACCTGGCCGACTCACCGTCGCCACCATCGTTCCACACACCACCCGACCCGCGCCCGACCGCCCCCATCCTGGGTCAGCCGGTCAGGTCACAGGGTGGCTCTAACCTGGCGCCGTGCCCAGTGGTTCACCCATGACCAGAGCCGGCTTGTCAGTGCCCGAGCGGCCCGGTCCCGACGCGCTTTCCATCACCGAGTTCTACAGCCGGGTCGACCGGGCCCTCCGGTCGGCCTTCACCGAGGCGCTGTGGGTCACCGGGGAGATCAGAACCATCAAGGTCCTGGCCAAGGGCCATTGCTTCATCGACCTGGTCGACCCGACCCACGCCCGGGACAGTGGAGCGCCGACGCTCAATGTGAAGTGCTGGTCGACCCAGTGGCGCAGTGTTCGCTCCACCCTCGACGGGCTGGGCATCACCCTCGAGGCCGGCATGGTGGTTCGGGCCCGGGGTCAGGTCCAGTTCTACAAGGCCCGGGGCACCGTCGATTTCATCCTCTCCGAGCTCGACACCGACGCGCTCCTCGGCAAGGTCGCCGCCGAGCGGGCCCGACTGATCAAGGCGCTCGTGGACGAGGAGCTGTTCGATCGCCAACGGCGCCTACCCGTGCCCGTCCTCCCTCTCCGGGTCGGACTCGTGGCCAGCCCGGACACCGAGGGCTTCAACGACTTCATCGGGGGCCTCCACAGCTCGGGCATGGCCTTCGAGGTCACGGTGGCGTCCACCACCGTCCAGGGGAAGGGGGCCCCGACCAAGGTCGCGGCGGCCATCTCCAGGCTGCAGCACCAACCCCTCGACCTCATCGTCGTGGTACGAGGAGGCGGATCCAAAGCCGATCTGGCCGCCTTCGACCACGAGCGGGTGGCCCGCGCCATCGCCACCTCCGTCGTCCCGGTGTGGACGGGCATCGGCCACACCGGCGACCTCTCGGTGGCCGACGAGGTGGCCAACCGATTCTTCATCACCCCCACCGAGTGCGGGCAGGAACTGGCCCGTCTGGCCGTCGACTTCTGGCGGCAGGTGGAGGACGCGGGCACCGTCGTGGCCCGCATGGCCCGCGAGCAGATGCTCGTGGCCGACCGGCTCCTGGCCTCGCGCCAGCGGGCCGTGGCCACCGGAGCCCGGGCCCAGCTCGATCGTCACGGCGACTGGCTCGGTCACCGGGCCCGCACCCTCCGCGGCGTGTCGCGCGGCCAGCTCGACACCCACGGCCTCCGGCTTGGCCGCCCGCGGCGAAGCCCTGACCGCCGCCGCCCGCCGCACGCTGAAGGCCGAGGGGGAGTCGCTCACCCGGACGATCGCGCCGCCTGGCCACCATGCCCGCTCGGCAGCTGGCCGGCGAGGACCGCCGCCTCGACCAGTGGCGGAGGCTGCTCGGTGCCTACGACTATCAGCGCCAGCTCGAGCGGGGCTACTCGGTGACGCGCGATGAGCTGGGCCGGGTGGTCCGGTCGGTCGACGGCGTCGAGGTCGGGGCCCTGCTCCGGACCAGGGTGGCCGACGGCGAATTGGTGTCGACGGTGGAAGACGACCGGTGCAGCCCCGCCGGACCCGCCCCGGCCTCCGCTGGGAGACAATCACAATGAGGAAGGAATGACGTGATGGCATCGACGAGTGGAGGCGGAAGCACCGCCGGACCCGAGTGACGAGACGAGCGGCGTGGGTGAGTTGAGCTACTCCGATGCCGGTGCCGAGCTCGACGCCATCATCGAGGAGTTCGAGACCGGCGTGATCGACGTCGACCGGCTGGTGGAGCAGTTGCAGCGGGCCACCGACATCGTCGACGAGCTCGACCGCCGGCTGCGACGGACCCGCATCCAGGTGGAGGAGCTCGTGCCCCGGCTGGAGGCCATCGGACAGCCCGACGTCGCTGTGGTCGAGGTCATCGAGGTCGACATCGAGGAGGACCCGGGTTTCGAAAGCGACGAGGAGCCGCCCCCTCCCGAAGACGACACGTCCCCGGGCCTCTTCTGATCACCGGCCGGTCCGGTGGCCAACCGGCCCGCCGACAGGTGTCAGTGGATATTGCGCTCCCGGTCGACCCAGTAGGGCTGGCGGAGCTCACGCTTGAGCACCTTGCCCGAGGGATTCCGGGGCAGGACGTCGACGAAGTCGACCGATGTCGGGCACTTGTAGTGGGCCAGTCGCGACCGGGTGGCGGCGATGATGTCCAGGGCCAGACCCTCGTCGTCCTCGGACGCATCGGGTGACCTGACCACGATGGCCTTCACCGTCTCGCCCCATCGGTCGTCGGGCACTCCGATGACGGCGGCGTCGGTCACCGCCGGGTGGGCCAGGAGCGCGTTCTCGACCTCGGCCGGGTAGATGTTCTCCCCGCCGGAGACGATCATGTCCTTGATCCGGTCGTGCAGGAACAGGTACCCCTCGTCGTCCAACCACCCGGCATCCCCGGTCCGGAACCAGCCGTCGGCGTCGAGCGCGGCCGCGGTCTCCTCGGGCTTGTTCCAGTAGCCGAGCATGTTCTGGTCGGAACGGGTCCAGATCTCGCCCACCTCGCCCACCGGGAGGGTCTCGCCCGTGGCCGTGTCGACGATCCGGAGCTCCACGTGATCGAAGGGCCGCCCGGCCGATCGGAGGAGATGGGAGCGCGGTCCGTCCGGATCGTGGTCGGTGGGCATCAGGGAGGTGATGGCGCCGGACGTCTCGGTGAGGCCGTACACCTGGGCGAAATTGCAGCCGAGCGCGCTCATCGATCGCACCAGCACGTCCTCGCTGATCGGTGAGGCACCGTAGAAGACGGTGCGCAGCGAGCTGACATCGGTGGTGGCCAGCTCCGGGGTGGCCAACACGAACATCAGGACGGCGGGGACCACGAACATCTCGGTGATCCGGTGCTCCTCGATGAGCCTGAGCGCGGCGGCGGGATCCATGTCCCGGAGGATGATCGAGTGACCGCCGCGGGACATGCCGCACAGGGCCCACCCGGTTCCGCCGATGTGGAACAACGGCATGGCCACCAGCGAGACCGTGTCGGAGCCGATGCGGAAGACCTGGTCGGCTTCGGTCAGGATGCACGAGATGTTCCGCCCGGAGATCATCGCCCCCTTGGGGAGGCCGGTGGTCCCCGAGGTGTACAGCTGGGTGACCACGTCGTCCGGACCGGGCTCGAAGCCCGGGTCCGACGGCTCGGACGGCGCGTCGGCGTCCCGCCACCGGGCGAACTGGTCGAGGGGGACCCAGGTGCGGACGCAGTCGACCACGGGCCTCACCTCCTTGGCCGCGGCGGTGTAGTCGGTCCCGAAGAACACCACACTGGCCTGGGCATCGTCGATGATGGTGGCCATCTCGGCCGGAGCCAGCCGCCAGTTGACGGCCACGCTCACCGCGCCGAGCAGTGCGCAGCCGAAGAAGACCTCGAAGTACTCGATACCGTTCCTGTCCAGGAAGGCCACCCGGTCGGCGGCCGACACGCCTTCTCGGGCCAGGGCGTGGCTGACCCGGACGGCCCGGTCGAAGACCTCGGACCAGGTAAGGGTGGTGGAGCCCTCGGTGAGCATGGGCGCGTCGGGGGTGGCCCGGGCCCAGGTCCGCAACATGGCCGACGCCGACCGGTGGTCGGCCGGTCCGCCGGTGGCGCCTGGTCCGACTGGTCACTGCCCATCGCTGCCACTCCTCTTGTTCGGACCTGGTCGGCCGTCGCTCGATCTGAATGGTTGGGCTCGTACCCGATCTCCCGGCGGTCACCCTGCCGGACCCGGATGCCGGCGCCGTGATCGTACTCCCGGGACGGTCGGGACGGTCGGGACGACTCGGACGGGCCGGTCGAGTTCCGGCCCCGCCGATTGGGCAACCGTCGCGTCGTCGCCCATAAGGTGTGGCCGTGACCGACCGCCTGCCCCCGATACCGACCGTCTCTACTTCCGCCAACTCCTGTCCGGGCGCGACTTCGCCGCCGACGATCAGGTGGCCCAGGCAGATGGTCAACTTCGTCTACCTGATCGGGGACCGGGAGACCGGCGAGGCGGTCATCGTCGACCCCGCCTACGGCGTCGACGACCTGCTCGGCATCCTCGGCGCCGACGGCATGGAGTGCGTCGGCGCCCTGGCCACCCACTACCACCCCGACCATGTCGGGGGCGACATGATGGGATGGGGCGTCGAGGGCATCACCCGACTGCTCGAGGTGGCCCCGGTGCCGATCCACGTCCAGGCCGACGAGGCACCGTGGGTGGCCCGCTCCACCGGTGTCGGCGTCGACGAGCTGGCCACCCACCACAGCGGAGACGTGGTCAAGGTCGGCACCGTCCCCATCACCATGGTCCACACACCGGGCCACACCCCCGGGAGCCAGTGCTTCCTGGTCGACGGCCGCCTGGTCGCCGGCGACACCCTGTTCCTCGACGGGTGCGGGCGGACCGACCTGCCCGGCGGCGACCCCGACGCCCTGTACGAGTCGCTGACCACCAAACTGGCCCAGGTGCCCGACGACACCGTGCTCTTCCCCGGTCACCTCTACTCACCCGAACCGTCGGCCACCATGGGCTACACCCGCGAGCACAACTACGTGTTCCGCCTGCGCACGCCCGAACAGTGGCGGACGATGTTCGGGCTGAGCTGGAGCCACGGTGAGTCGACCCCCAGGACAACGACTCGACCATCGTCGTGGTCGGCGCCTCCCTGGCCGGCCTGCGCGCCGCCGAGGAGATCCGCCACGAGGGCCATGCCGGCCCGGTGATCATCATCGGCGACGAGCTCCACGCCCCCTACGACCGCCCCCCGCTGTCCAAGCAGGTGCTGGCCGGCGCCTGGGACGTCGAGCGCATCCATCACCACGCGCCGGACAAGCTCGACACCCTCGGGCTCGAGTTCCGCCTCGGGCGCCGTGCGCTGTCCCTCGACACCGGGGCGCGGACGCTCCTCTGTGACGACGGGCGTGAGCTCCACTACGACGGCCTGATCGTGGCCACCGGGGCCCGGCCCCGGGTCCTGCCCGGCACCGAGGGCATGGCCGGGGTCCACGTCCTGCGCACCCTCGACGACTGCCTGGCCATCCGGGCCGACCTCGAGGCGGCCGGGCCGGAGCGCCCGGGTGGTGGTCATCGGGGCCGGCTTCATCGGCTCGGAGGTGGCGGCCACCTGCCACGGCATCGGGGCCCGGGTCACCGTGGTCGAGGCCCTGCCCACCCCGTTGGCCGGGGTGCTGGGCCCCGAGATGGGCGAGGCCACTGCCCAGCTCCATCGCCACCACGGCGTCGCCGTCCTCACCGGGGTGGGTGTCGACCGGGTCACATCCGATCCCGGCGGGCCGTCGCCCCTGGTGGTCCACCTGGCCGACGGGACCGACCTGGAGGCGGATCTGGTGGTGGTGGGCATCGGCGTGGTCCCCGCCGTCGACTGGCTGGCCGGTTCGGGCCTGACCCTCGACAACGGGGTGGTCTGCACCGAGACGCTGTTCGCCGCCGA
This sequence comes from uncultured Acidimicrobiaceae bacterium, assembly GCA_963812885.1. Taxonomy (GTDB): domain Bacteria; phylum Actinomycetota; class Acidimicrobiia; order Acidimicrobiales; family RAAP-2; genus Bog-756. The sequence continues at coordinate 5,791 of CAWEWZ010000007.1, forward strand.
CAACGTGGTCGCCGCCGGGGACGTGGCCCGGTGGACCCATCCCGGGCATGGGCGAGACGCTGCGGGTCGAGCACTGGACCAACGCCGCCGAAGGAGGTGCCGCCTCGGCCCGCAACCTGCTGGCCGGATCGGCCGCCGCCCAGCCCTACGACCCCGTTCCGTTCTTCTGGTCCGATCAGTACCAGACCAAGATCCAGATGATCGGCCTCCCCGGTCGGCGACGACGAGGTGGTCGTGGTCGAAGGCTCGGTGGAGGAGGGGAAGCTGGTGGCCCTCTACCGTCGGGGCGACCGGCTGCGGGCCGCCCTGGCCTTCAGCCGCCCCCGCCACCTGATGGCCTACCGCCCGCTGCTGGCCGCCGGGGCCTCGTTCGACGAGGCGCTGGCCGTGTCGCGGTCGTGAGGCCCGCTCCCCGGGCGCCTGCGCCGGGACGCCTGTCGGTAGTGGCGGGAGAAGTCGAGGGCGGCGCCGATCTGCTCGGCCGAGGGCTCCACGCCCCCGTAGGTGTAGCGCTCCACCAATTGGGTTGACCCGATCAGGCCGGCACCGTACCGCTCGTCGCCCGCCGCCAGCCGTATCCCGTAGGCCGACAACGTCTCGTTGACCAGTCGCCGGCTGCCCACGCCGGGCCCCGCCCCGCTCGAGGTCGGCGGCGATCTGGTGGGCCCAGGTGGGCGGGCGCCGCAACCGTCGCCGGCGCACCTCGAGGACCGTCGCCACCAGGGTGGCGACGACGCCGATCGGGAATCCACGGGAGGTGGGCCAGCACCCGGCCGGCGCGTGCGGGCCAGGACCGAGCCGGGGGAGGGGTTGGCCAGCGGGACGTCGGCCGTGGGGTCGAAGTTCTGCCAGCCGTAGCCGGGGAACCACACCTGCACCCAGGCGTGGGCGTCCTTGGCCTGCACGTCGTAGAGGTCGGTGATCGGGTCGTAGGAGCCGGGCACGTAGCCCACCGTCTCCCGGGCCGGGATGCCGAGTGACCGCAGCATGACCACCGTGGCCGTGGAGATCTGCTCGCAGAAGCCCAGCCGGGTGCCGAACAGGAAGCTGCTCACCGCGTCGGCTCCGGCGGGCAGCGGCGGGATGTCGGTGGTGTACCGGATGTGGTCGGCCATCCACCGCCTCGATGGCCTCGACCTTGTCGTAGGTGTGGGGGTCGGCGGCGGCGGCACCCGGGATGCCGGCGGTGATGGAGCGGGCCAGGGCGGCCACCCGGGGGTAGGCATGGGGCAGCTGGAGATAGCGGGCGAACTGGTTCCGGCTGAGGGCGTCCACCTCGTCGTCGTTCGGCGCCACCGGCTCGGTGTCGGCCCGCAGCTGCACCGGGGTGGCCGTGCTGTCGGCGGAGACCACCGTGTAGATGGTCCCGGCCCCCATCGAGGTGGTCGAGACGATGGTGCCGTCCCCGGTCATGAACAGGGACGCGCGACTGGATGTAGACCCGCTCGGCGTTGTCGGCGTGGAACACCAGGTTGGGTCCCGACTGGGCCACGTAGAAGGTCTGGATGTCGGTGTCCCCGGAGGACTCGACCGCCTGCTGGTCCGGGCTCAGCGGGATCTCGAAGGGCGACCCGGTGTCCAGTTTGACCACCCCCTGGCCCTTGGCCGGAGCCGACTCCAGCCAGCTCTGGCCGTTCCACGTGTCGTAGCTCTGCCCCACCCAGAAGCTGGGCCGGCTGGCCCGTACCCGCATGACCACCTGGTTCCCGAGCGAGGCCCGCACCCCGGTGTCGAGCGACTTGGCGAAACCGAGGTAGCCCCCCACCCGGGTGGGGCCGGACGGACTGGCCGCATGGGCGGGCAGGGACGCCGAGCCGTCGGTGAGGTTGTTGGGGGTGTCGACCGGCGGGGACCCGGCCGACGACGAGGGGAAGATGAGCGACGTGGACACCTTGGGCGCCGGCAGCACGGCCACCAGCAGCGCCGCCACCACCAGCACGGCCAACCCGGCTCCGCCCACGGTGAGCCACGGGACGCCGCGGGTGCCCGACATCGACTGCCACATGGCCACCAATCCCCACAGGCCGAACGCCACCCAGGCCACGACGTAGACGCCGAGGGCGAGATCGACCGACTGGGCGGCGGCCACCGCCATCAGGGCGGCCGAACCGGCCAGCGAGTAGGCGACGTCCCGCCGGGCGGGCACGTCGAAGGCGTGGGTGCACAGCACCCAGGCGAACAGCACGGCCAGTGGGCTCTCCACCGTCGAGATGTCCCCGGGGGTGGCGGTGCGGGTGACCGTGGTGATGAACCAGACGAAGCCGCCCAGGGCGCAGACGGCCAGGATGGGCTTGACCGCGCGGCCACGGCCGCTCCCGCCGCCAGTAGGAGAGGGTGTTGCCGACCACGGTGGCCACGATGGCGAACCCGGCCATGGCCGGGCTCAGCTCGCCCTGGCTCCAACAGGCGGCCGCGGCCACCACCACCGTGGCCGCCGAAGCCACCCGGAAGGGCACCGAGTGCTCGGGCGGACCCGGCTTGTTGGCCTGGACGACCCGCTGCCACAGGGTCATGGACGTCCCCGTCGGGCGCGGTCCGGTTCCCCGGTCGGCCCCGCTCCGCCGGTCGGCCCCGCTCCGCCGGTCGGCCCCGCTGCGCCGGTGGCCTGCGCTGCGCCGGTCCCCGGCGGCGTCGGTACCCGGGCCCGGGCCAGCCGTCGCCCGAGGTCGATCCGGTCGCGCACCACCCGGACCACATGGCCGTCGGCTTCGAGGGTGCCGAGCACCACCGGCCGGCCCCGGACCAGGTACTGGGAGAGGGAGGCCATCACCCGTTCCGTCTCGGCCTCGGCGGCCAGGGGATCGGCGGGCAGGATGAGGTCGATGACGATGGGGTCGTCGGTCTGGCGTTCCTTCTCCCGCACCATGAGGGATCCGACGTGGGACGTGGCCGGCCAGTGGATCGACCGGCGGATGTCGCCGGGCCGGTACGGCCGCACCCCGCGGGGCTCCCCGGCCCCGGACGGCACCCGCAGCGGGGCGTCCCCGGTCGAGGTCTCGGGCAGGCTCTCCAACGGGGCCGCCTCGCCGAACCGCGGCGCCACGTGCAGCGGCCGGGGCAGCGGGACCTCGACCTCCCGGGCCCACCAGAGCAGCCCGAACGGCGCGCACGAGGCCAGCTCGACCACGACGGCGTCGAGCACCCCCCGCCGCGCCGGGGTGAACACCACCTCGACCTCCCGCGGCCCGCGGGGGCCGCCGGCCGCCCGGGCCGCCGGGCCCGTCGGATGCCGGGGCCGGACCCGGACCGGCCCGCTGGCCGTCATGGTCACCTCCACCGGCCGCCCGGCCTCGCCGTCCGAAGGGCAGCCGGTGCAGGTGACCACCGCACGCCGGGCCGGGAAGAGGGGGGCCACCAGCCCGGTGGCCAGCACCGCGGCCAACAGGGCGCCGACGGCCTGCACCCATCCCGATCCGCTCGAATGGGCCACCCCGGCCCAGGCCAGGACGGCCACCACGCTGCCGACCACCGGCGCGAACCAGGCCACCGGGTGCAGCCACGACCGGACCACGTACCGGTCAGGGAACGCGGAGCGGTGGCGACGGGCCGACCGACGGGCGAACACCCCCCAGGAGACGATCACCCCGGCCAGCATGGCCAGGAGCCCGACGACGGCGCCGGCCACCACCACCGCGGGCCCGAAGACGGTCCGGACGGCGATCACCGCCACCAGGCCGGCCAGCAGGCCCGTCGTGGTGGCGTTGACCGTGCGCCACACCAGGGTGCGGCGGTCGGTGCGCCGCGGGTTCACGTCGGGGGGACGGGCGTCTCGTCGACGATCCGGGTGACCAGGTTCGGACCGTCGCCGCCGCTGCCCTCGGCGATGAGCCGGTGGGCCAGGCAGGCCACGGCCACCGCCTGGACGTCCTGGGGCGTGACGTAGGCCCGCCCGGAGAGCACGGCGTAGGCCTGGGCGCTGCGGATCAGGGAGATGGCGGCCCGCGGGCTGGCGCCCAGGCGGACCGTCCCGGCCGAGCGGGTGGCCCTGACCAGGGAGACGGCGTACTCGGCCACGGCCGTGACCACCTGCACCGAGGCGGTGGCGCTGATGGCCCGCTCCCACTGGGCCGGATCGGCCACCGGGACCAGGGCGTCGAGGGCGTAACGGCCGCCGTTGTGGAGGACCAGGCGGGTCTCGACCTCGGGATCGGGGTAGCCGATGGAGGTGGACACCCCGAACCGGTCGAGCTGGCTCTCCACCAACGGGTAGGTGCCCAGCTGGCCGATGGGGTTCTGGGTGCCGATGACCAGGTGGGGTCGGGGCAGGGGCCACGACTCGCCGTCCACCGACACCTGCTGTTCCTCCATGGCCTCGAGGAGCGCCGACTGGGTCCGCGGCGGTGTCCGGTTGAGCTCGTCGAGGAGGACGACGTGTCCGAACACCGGGCCGGGCCGGAAATCCCACGTCCCGGTGTCCGGGGAGAACACGGTGACACCGGTGATGTCGGACGGGAGCAGGTCGGGGTTGCCCTGCACCCGCGACAGCTGGACCCCGAGCGCGGTGGCCAGGGCCCGGGCCAGCACCGTCTTGCCCACCCCGGGCACGTCCTCGATGAGCAGGTGGCTCCCGGACAGGGCGGCCACCACCGCCAGGGTCACCGCCCGGGGCGTGCCCAGCAGCACCTCGGACAGCGCCATGTGCAGGTTCCGGCCCGTGGCCACCGCCTCGTCGATGGACGGAACGGGTCCGCCGGCGGCCACCGGGCCGCGACCCACCGTTTCGAAGCCGGTGCTCGTGCTCATGGGTTCCCCTGCCTCTCGTGTACCCACCCGTTCCGAGGATCCCGGCGCCGAGCGTGGTAACCCACCCACACTAGGCGTCACCCCGGTCACGGTTCAATGGCCCGGGCACGAAAGACCCCAGGCCGGAGGGGAGGAACGGCGCCGTCGGGCCCCGGCCGGGAGACGGCCACAGGCAGCGGGGAGGAAACTCAGAAGTCAAGGGCGGACAGCTCGGGGATGGTGGCCTCCGACCGCTTCCGGGCCTCGAGCCAGCGCCGCCGGGCCCGGTCTCGGTCCCCGTCGCCCACCGCCGGGTCGACCACCAGACGGGGTCGCCCACGCCGCCGCCACGTCATCCTCGTCCGACCAGGTGCCGACGGCCATCCCGGCCAGATAGGCGGCGCCCAGGGTGGTGGCCTCGAGCACCGGTGACAGTTCGACCGGCCGCCCACAGGCGTCGGCCAGGGCCTGGGTGAACACCGGGTTGGCCGACATGCCGCCGTCCACCCGGAGCGAGGCGATGGGCAACCCCGAGTCGGACTCGGCCGCCTCCAGCAGGTCGGCGCCCCGGTGGGCCACCCCCTCGAGGACGGCCCGCACCAGTTCGGGCCGTCCACTGCCCCGGGTCAGGCCCACGAAGGTGCCCCGGGCCCCGAAGTCCCACACCGGGGTGCCCAGCCCGAGCAGCGCGGGGACGAACCACACGTCCCCGGTGTCGACGCACCGGGCGGCCACCTCGGCCGAGTCGGCGGCCGAGTCGATGATGCCGAGATCGTCGCGGAGCCACTCCACACAGGTCCCGGCCGACAGCATGATGGCTTCCAGCCCCCAGGTGATCGTCCCCCGGCGCCGCCAGGCGATGATGGGAATGGTCCCGGCCGGGCCCCGGGCCGCCTGCGCCGGGCGCCCCGCCCCCACGCACTGGTCGAGCATGCCTCCGGTCCCGAAGGTCGCCTTGGCCAGTCCGGCCCGGGTGCAGCCCTGTCCGATCAGCGATGCCTGCTGGTCGCCGGCCATCCCGGCGATCGTCGGCCGGCCGTCGAGGATCTCCGCCGGCGCCGACGGCACCGGACGAGTCGACGATCTCGCGGCATGATCGCCTCGGGGATGCGCAGCTCGGCGAGGACCTCGGCGCTCCATCCGGCCCCGTCGGCGCCCAGCAGGCCGGTCACCCCGGCGTTGGAGGCGTCGGTGACGTGGAGCCGCCCCCCGGACAGCGTCCAGGCCACCCAGGTGTCCACCGTGCCGAAGGCGAGCTCGCCCCGTTCCGACCGGGCCCGGTCCGGGTCGGCCAGGTCCAGCAACGCCGCCACCTTGGTGGCCGATGCGTTGGGGGCGACCCGGATGCCCTTGGCCTGGAGCTCCAGGCAGGCACCCACCGTGCGCAGGTCCTGCCACCCGAGCCCCGGTCCGACGGGCACGCCGGTGGACCGGTCCCAGACGATGGTCGACGCCCGCTGGTCGGCGATGCCGACGGCGTCGACCGGACCGCCCTCGGCCAGGCTCGACGAAGCCACCTCGACCACGGCGTCGGCCATGGCCGCGGCATCGAATTCGACCAGGCCGGGGAAAGGGGTGTCGGGCAGGACGGGCACGTGGGTGATGTGCTCGACGGTGCCGTCGGGGCGGACCACGGCCCCCCGCACCCCGGAGGTGCCGACGTCGACGACCAGGATGCTCACGGCCAGGGCACCGCGCCGAAGGGGCCGTCCAGTCCGAGCTTGCCCGGGTTGAGGATGCCGTGGGGATCGAGGGCCTGCTTGAGCGAGGTCAGCACCTCGAAGCCGCCGCCGAGGGCGTGGGGCAGGAACCGGGCCCGGTTGATGCCGATGCCGTGGTGGTGGCTGATGGCCCCCCCGGCGTCCATGGTCGCCCTGGTCACCTCGTCCCAGGCCACCCGGTAGTACCGGGCCACCCAGGCGCGGTGGTCGGCGGCCGGCAGGTCGGCGGGGGGCCGGCCGGCAAAGGTGAAGTAGAGGCAGGCGCCGTCGGTGTAGGCGTGGGACTGGTGGGACGAGGCGACCAGGGTGCCCTCCACGTTCCCGAGGGCCTCGAGCACGGCGCCGTACAGACCGGGCAGCGCCCGCCACCGGCCGGCGATCTCGACCGTGTCGACGACGATGCCGCCCCGCCACAGCGGGGCCAGGGCGGACACGTCGTTCCGGTGGCCGAGCCAGCGCTCCACCAGGCCCACGTCGAGCGGGTCGGAGCCGTCGCACTCCTGGTCGACGACGCCCAGGGTGGCCTCGACCAGGCTCGGGTCGCCCTCGTCGAGGACGACCAGGACGTTGGTCTCGGGATGGTCGAACGACCGCCCGGACTCGGTCCCGTCGTAGAGGCGGAGGACGGCCGGGGTGGCACCGCGGCGCAGGATGCGGCGACAGGCGTCGAGACCGTCGGCGAACGAGGCGAACCCGAAGGCCCGGCGGCCCTCGCCCTCGGGGACCGGGTGCACCCGGAACCGGCCCTCGGTGATCACCCCGAGGGTGCCCTCGCTGCCCACGAAGAGTTGGGTGAGGTCGGGCCCGGTAGCCGACCGGGGCCCGTGGCCACCGGTCCGGATCACCCGTCCGTCGGCCAGCACCACCTCGAGGCCGATGACCATGTCCTCGATCTTCCCGTAGCGGTTGGAGTACTGGCCCGCACCCCGGCAGGCCAGCCAGCCGCCCACCGTGGACAGGTCCATCGACTGGGGCCAGTGCCCGAGGGTCACCGCCGAGCCGGCACGGAGAGTCGACTCGACGTCGGGGCCGAAGGTGCCGGCCCTGATGTCGGCCACCAGCGACTCGGTGTCGACGTCGGTGACGCCGGCCAGGCCGCAGAGGTCGAGGGCCACCCCCCCGAAGAGCGGGACGGAAGCTCCGCAGACCCCGCTCCGGCCACCGGCCGGGGTGACCGGTACCCGTGCCTCGTGACAGAGGGCGAGCACCCCGGCCACCTGGCTGGTGTCGGTGGGCCGGACCACGAGGTCGGGGCGGGCCGGGACCTGTCCGTCGACCGCCCAGCCGATGGCCACCGGCCACCAGTCCCGGCCGGCCTCGGCCCGGTCGTCGTCGTCGTTCGAGACCGGACAGACGTCGGCCAACCGGCGCCGCAGCCGGTCGTCGACCTCGACCCGTCGGCCGGCCAGGTGGTCGCCGACACCGTCGGGGCCGGCGTCGATGCGGGGTGACCGGGGTGGGCTGGGTCACCGCGGGTCCCGTTTCCTGGGCCACCCGGTGGGCGTAGGGACCGTCACGGGGGTCGAGTCCGGCCCGGGCCAGATCGTGGCGGATGCCCTCGGCGTACGCCTCGGCCTCGTCGGCCATGCGGCGATTCGTCCCACCCGAGCTCGGGACCGATGAGGGCGGCCACCCGGGTGGCGGCCTCGGCCGCGCCGCGGGCGTCGCGCAGGGAGGCCCGGGTGCGCCGGTCGAGGACGTCGGCCACCGAACGGGCCATCTCCTCCTCGACGGCGTAGACGGCCTCGGCGGCCAGGTAGTGGAGCCCGGGGACCAGCGGGTCGAGCAACTCGGGCCGTCCGTCGGCCGTGGCCAGCACGGCCGGTGTCTCCGACCCGTAGCGGCCGGCCAGGTGGGTGGCGACGGCGGTGGCATCGTCGTCCTGGTTGGAGCCCGTGACTGTCGCACCGCTGGTCGCCCGGCCGGCCCGCCTGTGCCTTCCGGGGAGCGGGCCCGGGCCGGCCGGCCGGTGGCCCCGCGCAGCCGGAGCGACTTGGTCAGGCACGGACCTGCCTTCCGTCCGAGCACCCCGAGGGCGGCGTCGACGGTGTCCTCGGCCATCTTGCGGTAGGTGGTCAGCTTGCCCCCGGTGACGGTGACCATCCCCTCGGGGGAGACACGCACCGTGTGCCGGCGGGACAGGTCGGCGGTGCGCTCGCTCGGCGCGTGCTTCCCCTCCACCGGGGCGAGCAACGGCCGCAGACCGGTCCAGATGCCGGTGATGTCATCCCGGCCGATCGGCTTGGTGGTGATGGCGTTGGCCGCGTCGAGGATGTAGTCGACGTCCTCGGGGAGGCAGCTCGGATCGTCGAGGGGTCCGTCCCATTCGGTGTCGGTCGTCCCGAGGTAGACCTGATCGCCCCACGACACCACGAAGATCGACCGGTGGTCCTGCCGGACCGGGATCACGGCGGCGATGTCGCACGGGAAGGCGGCCTCGGGCACGGTGATGTGGATGCCCTTGGCCGGCCGGATGGAGTGCGGGTTCTGCCCCTCGTCGAGGGCGCGCACGTCGTCGGCCCACACCCCGGCGGCGTTGACCACCACCGAGGCCCGGATGTCGAACGACTCGCCCTCCTCGGAGGTCACGGTGGCTCCGTCGACCCGGCCGTCCGGGCCGGTGGTGAGGGCGGTCGCCCGTACGTGGTTGGCGGCCACCGCGCCGTGGTCGAGCACCGCGGTGCGGAGCACGGTGAGCGTCAGCCGGGCATCGTCGGTGCGGGCGTCCCAGTACAGGAATCCGGCCACCAACCGGTCGGCCTGGAGGTTGGGCATGTGGGCCAGGGCCTGGGCCCGGGTCACCTTCTCGTGGCGGCGGCCGATCCGGACCCCTCCGGTCAGGTCGTAGAGCCACAACGCGGTCCGGTACACCCGGGCCACCCCCCGGTTGACCACCCCGTCGCGCCCGAACAGAGGGATGAGGAAGGGGAGTGGCGACACCAGATGGGGGGCGTTCTCGAGCAGGCGCTGCCGCTCGGCCAGGTTCTCGTAGACCAGCCGGAACTCGTTCTGCTGGAGATAGCGGAGACCCCCGTGCACCAGCTTGGACGACTTCGACGAGGTGCCCGAGGCGAAGTCGTCCTTCTCGACCAATGCCGTCCGCAGCCCCCGGCTGGCCGCGTCCAACGCCACGCCGGCCCCGGTGATGCCCCCGCCGATGACCAGGACGTCGAAGCTCTCCGAGGCCAGCCGGGCCAGTGCCTCGTGGCGTCGGAATCCACCGGCCGCCGGTTCGGAAACGCTGGCGCGGTCGGACATGGGCAAAGCCTGCCACAGGTGAACGGGGGCGCCGTTGCCGCCGAACCGGCCGCCGAACCCGGCCGGTCGTTCGGGCGGGTCCGGCGTTCGGCTCCTCCTTCGTATCTACAATGATTGTTGAAGAACAATCGTTGGTGGTAAGCTGAACGCCGTGAAGACGCCGGACGAGCTGACCGAGTTGTTCCGGGCCACCGGTCGCAAGGTCACGGCCCAGCGGCAGTGCATCTTCCGTGTCCTGCAGGGCAACGAGACCCACCCGTCGGCGGAGGCGGTCCACGCCGAGGCCAGCCGTCAGATGGAGACCATCTCGTTGAAGACGGTCTACCAGACCCTCCACGACCTGGCCGAACTGGGCGAGATCGCCTCCTTGGACGTGGGGACCGGGATGACCCGGTTCGATCCCAACGTCGACCACCCCCACCATCACCTGGTGTGCCGCAACTGCGGTCGGATGCGAGACCTGGTGGCCGACTTCCCCGACCTGGAGATTCCGAAGGGAGCCGATCTCGGCTTCAACGTGGGCTCCGCCGAAATCGTCTTCCGCGGTCTGTGCCCCGAGTGCCAGCCGGCAGGGCGTCGCCGGAAGCGGACGCCATCGAGCCGCGCCTCATTGTCAACCTCCCACTGAGCAACCCGTGGTGCCTGCCACACACCCATGAAAGGAACAGCATGACCAAACTGAAAGATTCCCAGACCGAGGCCAACCTCAAGGTGGCGTTCGCCGGCGAGAGCCAGGCCAACCGCCGATACCTCTACTTCGCCCAGAAGGCGGATGTCGAGGGCTACCCCGACGTGGCTGCGTTGTTCCGTTCGGTGGCCGAGGGCGAGACCGGGCATGCATTCGGCCATTTCGACTTCCTCCGCGAGGTGGGCGATCCGGTGACCGGCGTGCCCGTCGGACCGACCGAGGACAATCTCAAGTCGGCCATCGAAGGGGAGACCTACGAGTACTCCGAGATGTATCCGGGGTTCGCCAAGACCGCCCGCGACGAGGGCTTCGTCGAGATCGCCGAGTGGCTCGAGACGCTGGCCCGCGCCGAGAAGAGCCACGCCGGACGGTTCACCGAGGGCCTGGCCTCCGTTTCCTAGGACCCCAAGCCCGAGCCCGGCACCACGTGCACGTGCCCGACGGCGACCCCCGCCCCGTTTGCTCCGGGGCGGAGTCGCCGGGCCGTGGCTCGCTTCTCTGACGACCCCTCCCCATTTGCCCCTGATCCACCTCCACAACCTTCGATGACCGCCATCCACACCCCGACTGCTGGCGTGGTCCCGTCCGTCGGGCGGCATTGCCGTGACCGCCGCCGGACCGCTCACCCTCGAGGACATCGCCGATCAGCGCGCCTACGAGCGCGAGCGGGACGAGTTCCGGGCCCAGGTGATCGCGGCCAAGAAACTCCGACGGGTGTCGGTCGGCCCCGTGGTCACGTTGGTCTTCGAGAGCCGTTTGACCATCCGCTTCCAGGTACAGGAGATGGCCCGCGCCGAAAAGATGGTCACCGATCAGCAGATCCAGCACGAGCTCGACGTCTACAACCGGCTGCTCCCCGCCCGCGGCGAGCTGTCGGCCACCTTGTTCATCGAGTTGACCACCGACGAGGAGCTGCGGACCTGGCTGCCCCGACTGGTGGGGATCGAGGGTGCCGTCGAGGTCCGCATCGGCGGCGGTGCTGACGCCGTCGTGGTCCCCTCCGTCCCCGAGGCCAGCCACCAGGCCAACCTGACCCGTGAGGAGACGACGTCCGCCGTGCACTACGTGCGCTTCGCCTTCACCGCGGAGCAGATCGAGGCCTTCGCCGCCGGCCCGGCCACCCTGGCCGTCAACCACCCCGCCTATCCCGACGGCCTTCCCGGGACGGCACTGGGCCCGGCCACCCGGGCCGAACTGCTGGCCGATCTCCGGGGGGAGTAGCCGGCCGCGCCTTCGGGCCCTTTTTGGGGCCCTGACCAGCCCGTTCTGCGTCCATCGGCTCCGCCGGGACCCGTCGCCGGCGACCCCTCCCTCATCTGTCCCGGGTGTTGTCACACCCCGATGCTGGACTGGTGTCGTGGAAGTGGATGCCCTCACCCCCGAAGCGGCTCGCCCGAAGCGGTGCTCGCCCGATCCCGTCTCCCTCGACGGGCTGACCGAGGCCCTCGACCGGCTGGGCCGGGTCGATCCCGCCTCTTGGCCGACCCGGAGTCGGTCGTCTCCCTCCAGCGGCAGCTGGCCCGCCTGGAGGCGCTCACCACCCGGGCCACGGCCGCCTTCGACCGGGCCGGCAACTGGGCCCCCGACGGGGCCCGCACCGCCTCGGCCTGGCTGTCGGTCCGGTGCCGGATCCCGAAGGCCGAGGCCCGCCGCCAGGTGCGCCGGGGCCGGGCCCTGGCTTCCCTGCCCGAGACCGAGCGGGCCTGGACCACGGTGACATCGCCGGTGCCCACGTCGAGGTCATGGCCTCCCTCTCGTGCCCCGAGACCGAAGAGGCCCTGGCCCGGGACGAGGCCCTGCTCGTCGGCCAGGCCTGTCATCTGCGCTTCGACCAGTTCGGCCAGGCCGTGGCCTACTGGAGGCAGCTGGCCGATCCCGAGGGCGCCGACGCCGAGGCCGAAGCCCGCCGGGCCCGCCGTGACGTCTACCTGGTCACCGGCTTCGCCGGCTCCTGGCTCGGGGCCATGACCCTCGATCCGGTGTCGGGGGCCATCGTCTCGGCTGAGCTCGAACGGCTGGAGCACGCACCTGTTCGAGGCCGAGTGGGCCGAGGCCCGGGACGCCCTCGGCCACGACCCGACACCGGGCGAGCTGGCCCGCACCCCCGGCCAGCGCCGGGCCGACGCCCTGGTCGAGATGGCCACCCGGTCGAAGAGCGGCTCCGACCACGCCCGCCGGCCGGCACCGCTGTTCACCGTCCTGGTCGGGTGGGAGACGCTCCACGGGAGGATCTGCCAGCTGGAGGACGGCACCGTGGTCCCCCCCGGCGCCCTCCTGCCCTGGCTGGACCGGGCCGACCTGGAGCGGGCCGTGTTCGCTCCCGGTCGCCGGGTCGAGATCAGCCCCCGGACCCGGTTGTTCATGGGGGCCACCCGACGGGCCATCGAGGTGCGGGACCGCCAGTGCACCCACGCCTACTGCGATGTGGCCGCCCCCTCCTGCCAGGTCGACCACATCCAGCCCTGGGCCCTCGGCGGACCCACCACCCAGGAGAACGGCCGGCTGCTGTGCCCCACCCACAACCGCCAGCGCAACCAGCGGCCCCCGCCAGCGGTGTGAGCGGTTTCGCAGTCCGAGTCAGATGACCAGTCAGATGAGCAGCCCCAGTCAGACCAATTGCGGGTGTGATCATTTGTAGGTGAGGTGCACCGCGGCCTCGGGCGTATTGATGCGGAAGGCCAGGCTCTCCTCGATGAACAGGTCGACCGACCCGGCGTCGTCGGACCGGTAGCCGACCGAGAAGTCCTCGCCGATGGTCAGTTCGAAGTCCCCGCCGCGCTGGCTCAGCACCACGGCGCCGTCCACCGCCGGTGCCCACACCACCGGTCCGTCGAGGATCTGGCGGAGATGTTCGAAGACCGGGTAGCCGCCGTGCTCGGTGGTCTCGGTGACGCCGGTGAAGCAGCGGGCCCCGAGGGCGATGGCGAAGGGACCCGAGATGTCGGCGCCCCGGAGGGCGGCGACCGCCTTGGCCACGTGCTCGGGGTAGCGGCCGTAATCGTCGCTGATGACCACCGGTTGGTGGGGTGAGACGGCGACGATGCCGGAGACCACACCCTGCGTGTACCCGTGGAAGACCAGGTGGTCCTCGGCCAGGGCGGCGGCGCGCCCGGCCGCGATCACCGGACGCCAGATCGAGGTCGGTCGCTCCCCGGTCGGCCGCGGCCAGCTCGGACTTGGACAGCGAGAACGGAGCCCGGAGCTCGATGAGAGGCATGACCTTGCGGAGCGCGGCCTCGACCTCCCCGAGCGGTCCACTGTCCAGGGCGTCGATCCGTCCGACATCGACCGCCGAGTGCTCCCAGCCCTTCGGGCCCGAGAAGTCGACCAGTCGCCGGGCGGCCAGGTAGTGCTTGAGCGAACGGGCCGCCTCCGCGTCGATCTGGCTCCAGGAGTCGTCGGTGATCGGGGCCAGCTCTCGCATCAGGTGGTTCATGGGAGTGTCCTGCTTTCATGTCGTAGGTTGCCGATGCCGAGACTGCTGTCACCCGCCGCGGCCAAGGCCAACGGATTTGGGGTGGGCGACTCGACTCTGGTGAGGGTGTTGCGATCGATGTGGGAGAAGGGCTCGGTGCGGTCGGGGATCTCCAAGACCCCTTCCTCCTCGTAGGACCAGGTGCCGTTCGGGTGCACCGTCACGTGCATCCGGTAGCTGAGCGTGCGGAACGCCTGGTCGAGGAAGGGGTTGGACAGGATCCCGTAGATCTCGGAACCGACCTCGGCCCGCACCTCGAACTCGGTGGCGTCGGGTTCGACGCTGCCCCCGGCCAACAGGACCTGAGCCCGGGGGATGCCGAGGGTGAGGACGACGGTCTGGGTGGCCGGCTCCCACAGCCAGTAGCCCACCTGGTCGTGGAAGGTCTCGACCTCTCCCGGCTTGACGATGTGGGTGTGGTAGCGGAGGCCGTAGTAGAGCTGGGGCCCGTTGGTCTGGCGATCGATGGGCTGGAGCTCGTAGTGCTCGAAGAAGGCATTCTTCTCGGTCCCCTCGGCCACCGGGTGCTCGTCGGCCCCGCCGGTGCCCTCCCAGACCCCGGCCATCGGGGAGAGGGGACCGAGTTCGGAGAGGGTGTCGGGATCGCCGTCGGGCTCGGTGTAGATGTCGTCGCCGTACGGCTCTCCTGCGGTGAACTCCATCGCAGCCCGATTCCTCGCTTTCCCTGCTCGTGGCACCGTCGTGTCCGCCCGGGCCCCGGGCCAGCAGCATCGTGTCGGCCCGCCGGTGCCCGTCAGTGTAGGTCGACCCGATTTCTGTCGTCACCGGGCAATTCTTCCGAGCGGCAAGGTCTGTTCTTCCCACCGGCAAGGTCTGCTCTTCGCACCGGCAAGGTCTGCGGGCAGCTGACCGGCCCGGGTCCGGGCAAGGTCGCCCTCCCACCATGGCGCCGTCGCCCCGAACGGGGTCGACCCGAACCGAGGCCGACAGTCGGTCGCGGCGGCACAGCCCTCGTGTCCACGAGAGAAGGGGAACACCATGAGTCCGGCAACCACTACCACCATCACCGGCAACCTGACCCGCGATCCGGAGATCCGGTACACCCGGGAGGGCCAGGCCACCACCTCGCTCGGTGTGGCCGTCAACCGCCGCTGGCAGAATCGCGAGACCAACGAGTGGGAGGAATCGACATCGTTCTTCGATGTGGTCACCTGGCGTGACCTCGCCGAGAATGTCGCCCTGAGCCTGACCAAGGGCATGCGCGTCCTGGTCACCGGCCGCCTCGAGCAGCGCAGCTGGGAGACCGAGGAGGGCGATCGCCGCTTCAAGGTGGAGATCGTGGCCGACGAGGTCGGCGCCAGTCTCCGGTTCGCCACCGTCGACGTGCACAAGGTCGAGCGCCACCAGGGGATCGATGCCGATCCCGGTGCCGCCGACGGAAGCACGGACACCGAGGACGAAGCGGTGGGAGCGGGTTGACCCCGACCCGTTTCACGGCGTCGGTCCGCCTGAGCAAGGACGAGGTGTTCTCCGCCTGCCAGGCGTTGGCCGATGCCGACCGCTGCCTGGTCCGCAGCGGTCGCCTCGGCGAGGCCGACGCCCTCGGCGACCTCTTCCTGTTGCTCGAGGAGCGCCTGGTGGCCGAGGGCGACCCGGCCCCGGCCGACCCGGCCGAGGGCGACCCGGGAGGACCCGGGTCGGCCGGTGGTCAGCCCTCCGTGGGCTCGTACTCGATGGACAGCGAGTTCACGCAGTAGCGCTGGCCGGTCGGGGCCGGCCCGTCGGGGAACACGTGGCCGAGATGCCCTCCGCACCGGGCACAGGTGATCTCGGTCCGGGTCATCCCGAAGCTCCGGTCGGTGTGCTCATCGATGACACCGTCATCCAGGGCCCGGTAGAAGCTCGGCCATCCCGATCCGGACTCGAACTTGGTGTCGCTCGGGAACAGCGCGGCGCCGCACCCGGCGCAGGTGAACATGCCGCTCCCCTCGACGTGCAGCAGCTCACCGGACCACGCCGGCTCGGTGCCCTTCTTCCGGAGTACGGCGTAGCGCTCGGGAGACAGCTTGGCCTTCCACTCCTCCTCGGTCAGCTCGACGCGGTCCCCGGTGCCTGTTCCGGTGCCTGTCCCGGTGTCCTTGCTCATTCCATCTCCTCTTCCTGCCGGCCGGCCACCCTCCACAGGGCGGCTCCGCCCGCCAGTACCCAGTAAAACGCCCCGGAGCGACCGGGTGTTCCCGGTCGACAGCCGTGGTCGGCCCGACGGCGCCCGCACCCCGGTTTGCTAGCGTCTCGTCAGCTTTCGAGGGGCATTCGCCGGACGCGGGCTCGATCGCCAACCTTGCCGATCCGTCCACCCACCGACGCCACAGGACCCGCCGACCATGGACCTTCGAGACCGACCCGAGGACGAGGCCTTCCGCCTCGAGGTCCGCGCCTGGCTGGAGTCCCACGTGGTCGGGGACTTCGCCGCCCTGGGTGGGCGAGGCGGGTCGGGGGACGAGACATTCGGGTTCGAGACCCGGCTCGAATGGGAGAAGGTGCTGGCCGCCGACCGGTGGACCTGCATCGGATGGCCGGTCGAGTACGGGGGCCGGGGCGCCTCCATCGCCCAGCAGGTCATCTTCAACGAGGAGTACGTGAAGGCCCGGGCCCCGGGCCGGGTGAGCATCCTCGGCGAGGGTCTCATCGGCCCGACCATCATCCATTACGGCACCGACGAACAGAAGGCGCGGTTCCTCCCGCCCATCACTGCCGGCCAGGAGCTCTGGTGCCAGGGGTACTCCGAGCCCGGCGCGGGCAGCGACCTGGCCAACGTGCAGACCCGCGCCGCGCTCGACGGGGACGAGTGGGTGATCACGGGCCAGAAGGTGTGGACGTCGCTGGCCCACCAGTCCGACTGGTGCTTCGCCGTCTGCCGCACCGAGCCGGGCTCGCTCCGGCACAAAGGCCTGTCCTACCTGCTGGTGCCGATGGACCAGCCCGGCATCGAGGTCCGGCCCATCACCCAGCTGACCCGGACGTCCGAGTTCAACGAGGTCTTCTTCGACGGGGCCCGGACCGCGGCCGCAAACGTGGTCGGCGAGGTCGGGGACGGCTGGCGGGTGGCGCTCGCCACCCTGGCCTTCGAACGGGGGGTGGGCCTGCTCGGCCACCAGCTCTCCTTCCGGCGCCAGCTCGACCACCTCATGGGCGTGGCCAGAACCAACGGGCGATCCTCGGATCCGGTCATCCGCCAGCGCCTGGCCCGCTCCTACGGTGAGCTCGAGATCCTCCGGTACAACACACTGCGCAGCCTGTCCGGCATCGACGGACCGGTGGCGCCCCCCGAGGCGTCGATCAGCAAGCTCTACTGGGCCAGCTGGCACCGAACCCTCGGCGAGCTGGCCATCGACGTGCTGGGTCCGGCGGGGGTGGTGGCCGACGGGTTCCCCTACGAGCTCGGGGAGTTCCAGCGCACCTTCCTGTTCAGCCGCTCGGAGACCATCTACGGGGGCTCGAACGAGATCCAGAAGAACATCATCGGCGAGCGGGTGCTCGGCCTGCCGCCCGAACCCAAGGGGGCAGTGCGATGACCGACGCCAACTCGCCGGACCGGCCGGCGGTGCAGGGCGACCCGAGGCGCCGGCTCCTCCGCCGGGCCACGGGCTCCTGACCGGCAAGGTGGTGGTGGTCACCGCCGCCGCCGGGACCGGCATCGGGTTCGCCACCGCCAAGCGGTGCGTGGAGGAAGGGGCCACGGTGGTCATCTCGGACGCCCACGAGCGCCGGCTCGGGGAGGCGGCCGACGCACTGGCCGAGCTGGCCGGGGCGCGTCCCCTGGCCGTGCCCTGCAACGTGACCGACGAGACCCAGGTGCAGCACCTCTACGACTCGGCCGCCGAGCGTCACGGGCGGTTCGACGTGGCCGTCAACAACGCCGGCCTCGGGGGCAAGGTCGACGTGGTGGACATGACCGACGAGCAGTGGGACCTGGTCCTCGACGTCACCCTGACCGGCACCTTCCGCTGCATGCGGGCCGCCCTCCGTCACTTCTACGCCCGCGGCGGGGGAGGGGTCATCGTCAACAACGCCTCGGTGCTCGGCTGGCGGGCCCAGGCCGGGCAGTCCCACTACGCCGCGGCCAAGGCCGGGGTGATGGCCCTCACCCGGTGCGCCGCCGTCGAGGCGGTGGGCCACGGCGTCCGCGTCAACGCGGTCTCCCCCAGCCTGGCCGTCCACCCCTTCCTCAACAAGGTCATGCCCGACGACGAGTTGGAGGAGCTGAGCCGGCGCGAGGTGTTCGGCCGGGGGGCCGAAGTGTGGGAGGTGGCCAACGTCATCGCCTTCCTGGCCAGTGAGTACGCCACCTTCATGACCGGCGAGGTGGTGTCGGTGAGCAGCCAGCATCCCTAGACCCGATGGTCCCAGCCTCCCCGAGCCGATGATCGCAGTACCCTGACGGAGTGTCAGATGTGACCGATCCCCGCGGGGATCTGCAGTGGGGGACCATCCCCGGACTGGTGGAGGATGCCGCCGCCCGCTTCGGCGAGTTGGAGGCGGTGGTCGACGTCCACGGGCCGGGGGGCTCGACCATCCGCCTCACCTTCGACCAGCTGGCCGACGAGGTGGCCTCGGCCACCCGGGCCATCGTGGCCAACGGGATCGAGCGCGGCGACCGGGTGGCCATCTGGGCACCCAACTGCGCCGAGTGGGTGGTCGCCGCCCTCGGCGCCGTGGGCGCCGGCGCCCTGCTGGTGCCCCTCAACACCCGGTTCAAGGGAGCCGAGGCGGCGGGGATCCTGGCCCAGTCGGGCGCCCGCCTGCTCTTCACCGTGGACGGGTTCCTCGGCAACGACTACACCCGGATGCTCGACGAGGCGGTCACCGCCGGCGCCCGGGTTCCCGAGCTCGAGCGGGTGGTGGTCCTGCGCCGGGCCGACGGGGTGACCGCGACCGCCGACGGCCAAGGGCGATCCGGTGGTCGACTGGGAGGTCTTCCTCCAGGAGGGCGGGGCCTGCTCGGCCGACGTGGCCGCCGGCCGGACCGCCTCGATCACCTCGGGAGACCTCTCCGACCTGGTCTTCACCTCCGGGACCACCGGCCGGCCCAAGGGGGCCATGTCCACCCACGGCCAGACCCTGCGCACCTTCGCCACCTGGTCCGAAGTGGTCGGGCTCCGCCAGGGCGACCGCTACCTGATCGTGAACCCCTTCTTCCACACCTTCGGCTACAAGGCCGGCATCCTGGCCTGCCTGATGACCGGGGCCACCATGATCCCCGAGCCGGTGTTCGACGTGGAGCGGCTCATGGCCCGGGTCGAGGCCGAGCACATCAGCGTGCTCCCCGGACCGCCCACCATCTTCCAGTCGATCCTCGACCATCCCGACCGCAAGGGGTTCGACCTGTCGTCGCTGCGGCTGGTGGTCACCGGAGCGGCCGTGGTCCCGGTCGAGCTGGTGAAGGGGCTGTGGACCGACCTCGAGATCGAGACCGTGCTCACCGCCTACGGACTCACCGAGGCCACCGGGACGGTCACCATGTGCCGCCGGGGCGACTCGGCCGAGGTCATCTCGGGGACGTCGGGCCGGGCCATCCCCGACGTGGACGTGCGGATCATCGACGGCGGGGGCGCCGAGCTGGCGCGGGGCGAGGCCGGGGAGATCGTGGTCCGCGGGTACAACGTCATGCGGGGGTACTTCAACGACTCCGAGGCCACCGACGAGGCCATCGACATCGACGGGTGGCTGCACACCGGCGACGTGGGGGTGATGGACCCGGACGGCAACGTCACCATCACCGACCGCCTCAAGGACATGTACGTGAGCGGGGGGTTCAACGTCTACCCGGCCGAGGTCGAGGCCGTCCTGCGCCTCCATCCCGCCGTCGGGCAGGTGGCGGTGGTCGGCGTGCCCGACCGGCGGCTGGGTGAGGTCGGCCTGGCCCTGGTGGTGCCGGCCGACGGCGTCGCGCCCGACGGCTTGGAGCCCGGCACGCCCGATGTCCCCGACCTGGGACGCGAGCTGCTCGAGTGGACCCGTGAGCGGATGGCCAACTACAAGGTGCCCCGTGAGGTCCTGGCCATCGAGACCCTGCCGGTCAACGCCAGCGGCAAGGTGCTCAAGCGCGAGCTGCGGGAGCGGTTCGCACCGACGGGATGAGGCCGACCGCCGACCCCCGTGCCCGCGCCCGACGTGTTCCAACTGAGTGACGATGTTCCGAACTGAGCAACGAACAGAGCAACGAAGAGAGGGAGTGCCATGCGAGGCATCGTGTACACCGGTGACGACGTGGAGGTCACCGACCAGCTGGAGGTCGCCGACCCCGGTCCCACCGAGGTCCGGGTGGCCATCGGGGCCGCCGGCGTGTGCCACAGCGATCTTTCGGTGATCAACGGGACCATCCCGTGGAAGGCGCCCTCGGTGCTCGGACACGAGGGTGCCGGGGTGGTGGAGGCGGTCGGCTCGGAGGTCACCGCGGTCAAGGTCGGTGACCACGTGGTCATCGCCACCCTCCAGAGCTGCGGCCACTGCCGGGCCTGCAGCACCGGACATCCCACCTGGTGCGTCAAGACGCTGGGCAACGTGTCCCAGCCCTTCACCTTCAAGGGCGAGCCGGCATCGAACTTCGCCGGCACCTCGGTGTTCACCGAGTCCACCATCGTGAAGGAGGTCCAGGCGGTGAAGATCTCCAAGGACGTCCCCATGACCTCGGCCTGCCTCATCGGGTGCGGGGTCCTGACCGGGGTGGGCTCGGTGCTCAACCGGGCCAAGGTGCAGGCCGGCGAGACCGCCGCCGTGTTCGGTGTGGGAGGCGTCGGGCTCAACGTGATCCAGGGCCTGCGGCTGGCCGGCGCCAGCCGGATCATCGCCGTGGACACCCTGGCCTCCAAGGAGGACCTGGCCCGCCAGTTCGGGGCCACCCACTTCGTCGACGCCTCGTCCACCGACGCGGTGGCGGCCATCCGCGAGCTGGTCCCCCCGGGGCCGGACCGGGTCACCGGGGCGCTGGGCTGGACAGGCGGGGTCAACTGGTCGTTCGACTGCGTGGGCCATCCCGCGGTGCTGCGCAACGCCCTCGACGTGCTCGACTGGGGCGGCAACGCGCTGGCCATCGGTATCCCGCCCCAGGGCACCGAGGTGGCGGTGGACGTCAACGCCCTCGCCTACGTGGACCGCGGCCTGCTCGGCTGCCGCTACGGATCGTCGCGCCCGCACCACGACATCCCCCTGATGGTGGAGCTCTACCTGTCGGGCCGGCTGATGCTCGACGAGCTGGTCACCGAAGAGCGGCCCCTCGAGGGGTTCCGCGAGATCGTCGAGGACATGGAGGCCGGCAAGCTGGCCCGCGGCGTCCTCACCTTCTGACCGCGGGTCCGGACCGGGAGCACGGGGACCGCCCTGTTACAGTCGGCCCCGATATGACGGTGCGTCAGATCGAGGGGAAGTGGCAGACCGTGGTGGAGGTCCTGCGGGCCGCGGCGACCGACAACGCCGACGTCGAGGCGTACGTCGAGCCGGCCACCGCCGAGCTGCCCCGCCGGAGCCTGACCTTCGCCCAGTGGGACCGGGCCGCCGACGGCGTGGCCGGGTTGTTCGCCGCCCGCGGCGTGGGCCACGGCTCGGTGGTCTGCCTCATGCTCCCGAGCTCCATCGACTACATGGTCGGCTACGCCGCCGCCACCCGGCTGGGGGCCATCGTCTCGGGGATCAACCTGCGTCTCGGCCAACGCGAGGTCCGGTCGATCCTCGACCGGACCCGGCCGGCGGTCACCGTGGTCGAGGACGGGGCGACCGCCGCCGGGGGGCCCGGTCGGCGCGGTGCTCGAGCGGTCGGCCGTCGACGCCGCCGCCGACGGGCCGCCACCGCCCCGGTTTCCGGAGCTGGCCCCGACCGACCCGGTGGCCGTGGTGTGGACGAGCGGGACCACCGGGCTGCCCAAGGGGGCGGTGTTCGACCACGACGCCCTGGCCGCGGTGGCGGACGGGACCGACGTGCTCTCCGAACCGGGCGACCGGCGCCTGTCGCCGCTTCCCTTCGCCCACGTCGGATCGATGACCCGCACCTGGGACGAGATCGCCAACGCGGTGACCACGGTGATCACCCCCACCCCGTGGCGGGCGGCCGACACCATCCGGGTCATCGCCGAGGAGCGGATCACCGTGGCCCAGGGCGTCCCCACCCAGTGGGCCCTGGTCCTGGCCCACCCCGACCTCGACGGCGCCGACGTCTCGTCCCTGCGGATCGCCGGCACCGGCGCCTCGCGGGTCCCGCCCGAGCTGGTGGCGGCCATGCGGGCCCGGCTCGGCGTCCCGGTGGTCGTGCGGTACACGTCGACCGAGGCGTCGCTCGGCACCGGGACGGTCCCCGGCGATCCCGACGAGGTGGTGGCCACCTCGGTGGGGCGCCCGGTCCCCGGTGTCGAGCTGGCCGTCGTCGACGACGACGGGGGCGAGGTGGCGCCCGGCGAGGTCGGACGGGTCCGCCTGCGCTCGGCGGCGGTGATGCGCGGCTACTGGGGTGGGCCGCCGGCCGGCCCGGGCGCCGGGGGAGTGGTCTACGACGCCGAGGCCACCGGGTCGGTGCTGGCCGACGACGGCTGGTTGACCACCGGCGACTTCGGGTTCGTCGGCGACGACGGCTGCCTGCATCTGGTCGGGCGGGCCAACGAGCTCTACATCCGGGGCGGCTACAACGTCTATCCGGCCGAGGTCGAAGCCGTGCTCGGCGCCCATCCGGCCGTCGAACAGGTGGCGGTGGTCGGCGCCCCCGACCCCGTCCTCGGTGAGATCGGGGTGGCCTTCGTGGTGCCGGCGGCCGGCGATCGGCCCGACCCCGAGCGGCTGCTGGCCGACCTGCGGGTCGCGGCCCGCGCCGCGCTGGCCGACTACAAGGCCCCCGACCGGGTGGTGGTGGTCGACAGCCTCCCCCTGACCTCGATGATGAAGGTGGACAAGAGGACGCTGGCCGACCGGGCGGCGTCGGCACCACCGCCGGTGGCGGTGCGGTGAGGAGCGGTCCCATGTCCCCGACCCGGACAGACCGCCAACGACGAACGGAGATCGAGCATCATGACCGGTAGATCCACTCCCGCCCAGGGCGGCGTGACCGACGATCCCATCCGGATCGGCACCATGCTGTACACCCTGGTGGAGCCGCACCGGGGCCAGCAGGTGGCCTACAACCGGTGGTACGAGCGCGACCACTTCTACGCCGGCTGCCAGATCGGCGCCTACAACTTCGCCGGCGCCCGGTTCGTGTCCACGGCGCCGCTGAAGGCCCTGCGCTATCCCGCAGGGGGAGGCCGCCCTGGTGGCCGATCCGCAGATCGGCAGCTACCTGGGCGTCTACTACGTGCTCGACGGCCACCACGACGAGTGGAACCGGTGGGCGGTCGACCAGGTCAACGTGCTCCACGCCGCCGGTCGGATGTTCAACGAGCGCGACCACATCCACACCGGCCTGTACCACTTCGAGTGGGAGCACCGGCGGGACGAGGACGGGGTGCCGGCCGAGCTCACCCTGGACCACCGGTTCCCGGGGATGGTGTCGGTGTTCGTCGAGGCCGGCGAGGGAGCGACGCCCGAGCAGGTCGGTGACTGGTACCGCAACCAGTACCTGCCCTCGGTCCTGCCCGGGTCGGCCGTGGCCACCGTGCTGGCCTTCAGCCCGCTGCCCCTCCTGGCCGACGCCCCCGGCGACGTGCCCCGCGGCGACTCGGTGGACCAGCGGGTGCTGTTGCTCTGGTTCCTCGACGACGCGCCCCCCGGCTCGTGGGACGCGGTCTTCGCCGATCAGGCCGAGGCGGTGGCCGGCTCCGGCCTCGGGCGGGTGCTGTGGGCCTCGCCCTTCATCGGCACCGTCCCGGGCACCGACACCTACACCGACCAGCTGTGGTCGGCCCCGGCCTGATGACGGACTTCATCGACGACCTCGAGGCGCGGACGGCGGCCCGGGGCTGGGTCGGGGCCCCCACCCTGTGGGAGCTGATCGAGCGGCGGGCGGCGGCCACCCCGGATGCGGTGCTGGCCCACGAGGACACCGGCCAGGAGCTCACCTTCGCCGGGTACCGCGACGCCTGCCTCCGGGCCGCGGCCGGCACTCTTCACCGACTACGGGGTGACCCGGGGCACCGGCGTGAGCTGGGAGCTCCCCACCTGGAACGAGTCGTTGGTCCTGGTGGGCGCCCTGGCCCGCCTCGGGGCCCGCCAGAACCCGCTCATCCCCATCTACCGGGGCCGCGAGGTGAGCTTCATCACCGAGCAGAGCCAGGCCGCGCTGCTGGTCGTGCCCACCACCTACCGCGGCTTCGACTTCGAGGCCATGGCCCTCGAGATCGCCGGGGGCCGGCCCGGCCTCGCCGTCCTGGTCGTCGACCGCGACCTGCCCGCCGGGAACCCGGCCGACCTCCCCGAGGTGGAGGCGCCCCCGGCGACCGCGGCCGACGCCCCCATCCGGTGGCTCTTCTACACCTCGGGGACCACGGCCGACCCCAAGGGCGCCCAGCACACCGACCTCACCGTGATGGCGTCGGCCCTGGCCATGGCCGAGTGCCTCGACATCGGGCCCGACGACGTCTCCGGCCTGGTCTTCCCCTTCACCCACATCGGCGGGATCGGGTGGCTGATCGCCGCCCTCTTCACCGGGTGCCGGCTGCTGATCACCGAGGCGTTCGACCCGGTGGCCACCCCCGCCTACCTGGCCGCCAACCAGGTGACCCTGGCCGGCTCGGGGACCACCTTCCACCTGGCCTACCTGGCCGCGCAGCGGGCGGCGGGGGAGGCCTCCATCTTCCCGGCCATCCGGTCCTACCCGGGCGGGGGCGCCCCCAAGCCGCCCCAGCTCCACTACGACCTGAAGCGCGAGATCGGCGGGGTGGGCATCGTCTCCGGATACGGCCTCACCGAGGCACCCATCGTGGTCATGGCCACCACCGGCGACCCCGACGAGAAGCTGGCCGAGACCGAGGGGAAGCCCACCCCGGGGGTGGAGCTCGTCGTGGTCGGTCTCGACGGGCGCCGGGCCGGCCCCGGCCAGGAGGGCGAGATCCGGCTGAAGGGCCCCCAGGTCATCCGCGGCTACCTCGACCCCTCGCTCGACGCCGACGCCTTCGACTCGGAGGGCTACTTCCGGAGCGGCGATCTGGGCATCATCGACCAGGAAGGTTTCGTCACCATCACCGGCCGCCTCAAGGACGTGATCATCCGCCACGGCGAGAACATCTCGGCCAAGGAGGTGGAGGACCTCCTCTACGCCCATCCGGCCGTCGCCGACGTGGCCGTCATCGGACTCCCGGATCCGAAGACGGGCGAGCGGGCCTGCGCCGTGGTGGCGTTGCAGGAGGGCCAGTCCTTCGGGTTCGACGACATGACCGCGTATCTGAAGAGCAGCGGCCTCCGGATGCAGGCCATCCCCGAACAGCTCGAACTGGTGGACTCGGTGCCCCGCAACCCGGCCGGGAAGATCCTGAAGCACACGCTGCGCGAGACCTACTCGGCGGCGCCGGAGACGGGAGGCGACCGATGAGTCCGATCCAGCGGGTGACACTGGGTCAGGGAGGAGCCGAGCACGACGCCGCCGACGCCAGCATCAGCTCCCATACCGGGCGTCGGTTCGCCGACAAGGTGTGCGTGGTCACCGGGGCCGGGTCGGGGATCGGCCGGGCCGTGGCCGTGCGGCTGGCCCGGGAAGGGGGGAAGGTGGCCGCCCTCGACGTGGCCGCCGACAACCTGGCCGCCACCATCGACGGCATCTCGGCCGAGGGAGGGACAGCCGCCGCCTACCGGTGCGACGTGACCTCGGAGTCGTCGGTGGCCGAGACGGTGGCGGCGTTGGCCACCGAGCTGGGCGCCCCGAGCGTGGTGTGCAACGTGGCCGGCATCGGGGGCTTCTACAACACGGTGGACATGCCCCTCGATCGGTGGGAGCAGATCCTGGCCGTCAACCTGACCGGCCCCTTCCTGGTGTGTCGGGCCACGCTGCCCCATCTGCTGGCGCAGGGCGGATCGATCGTCAACGTGGCCTCCAACACCGCGCTGATGGGGCAGTCGTACTCGGCGGCCTACTGCGCCTCGAAGGCCGGCCTGCTCATGTTCTCCAAGGCCCTGGCGGCCGAGTACCTCTCCCGCGGGGTGCGGGTCAACGTGGTGGCCCCCGGAGGGGTCGACACCCCACTGATCGGCACCTTCGAGCTGCCCGAGGGGGCCGACTTCAAGGAGCTGACCAAGATCATGACGCCGATGGGGTTCTCCACCCCGGCCGAGATCGCCGCCTCGGTGGCCTTCATCGCCTCCGACGAGTCGTCGTACACGACGGGGGCCGTGCTCTCGGTCGACGGCGGGCTGACCATCTGAAGCCGAACCGGTCTCTCCACTCCACCCTTCGGTGACGACGGATCCGGTGCCGCCCCGGTGGAGCCGTTTGACAGGCGTGACACAATGGAACGGTCGTCGTATCACGATCACACCCGTTCTCCCGAGGAGCCCCATGACCGATCCACCGGTGAAGCACTGGGATACCGACTTCGACGTCCTGGACCCGGAGTACGTGGCCGACCCGTTCCGCATCTGGGACGAGCTGCGCC
The DNA here is from genome assembly GCA_963812885.1 of uncultured Acidimicrobiaceae bacterium. Lineage (GTDB taxonomy): Bacteria > Actinomycetota > Acidimicrobiia > Acidimicrobiales > RAAP-2 > Bog-756. The sequence continues at coordinate 32,179 of CAWEWZ010000007.1, forward strand.
GGACCTGCCCGGTGGCCCACACCGACCGCCGGGGCAGCACCTGGCTGCCCACCCGGTACCAGGATGTGGTCGATCTGGCCCACGACATCGGCCACTTCAGCTCGGCCGAGATCACGGTCATCCCCTTCCCCGAAGAGCCGGGAGACGATCAGATCGATGAGCGGGTGCTCGAGTACGGCGTCCCGCCCATCTCGGCCGACCCGCCCCTGCACACCTGGACGCGGCGGCTCCTCCTGCCCTGGTTCTCCCACCGGCGGGTCGAGGGGTACGAGCCGATGACCCGCACCCTGTGCGCCGGGCTGGTCGACGGCTTCATCGACCAGGGTTCGGCCGATGCCGCCCGCGACTACGCCCAGCAGATCCCGGTGCGGGTGATCGCCGCCATCCTCGGCGTCCCGTCGTCGTTGTCCGACACCTTCACCGGGTGGGTCCGCGACGTCCTCGAGTTCGCCGACGACCGCGAGCTCCGGATCCGGGGCATCGAAGGGCTCATCGGCTTCTTCGTCGAGGAGGTGGCCAAGCGCAAGCTCGACCCGGGTGACGACCTGTTGAGCGACCTCCTGCACAGCGAGGTCGAAGGGGTGCCGGTGGAGGAGAGCGTGGTGCTCGGGGTGGCCGCCCTGGTGCTCATCGCCGGGGTCGACACCACCTGGAGCGCCATCGGCTCGTCCCTCTGGCACCTGGCCGGCCATCCCGACGACCGCCGGCGGATGGTGGCCGAGCCGGACATCATGCCCCTGGCCGTCGAGGAGTTGCTGCGGGCCTACTCCCCGGTGACCATGGCCCGGGTGGTGACCGAGGACGTCGAGTTCGAAGGGTGCCCGATGAAGGCCGGCGACAAGGTGTTGATGAACTTCCCGGCCGCCAACCGCGATCCCGACGCCTTCGACGACGCCGACCGGGTCGTGCTCGACCGCGAGCTCAACCGGCACGTGGCCTTCGGTTCGGGCATCCACCGGTGTGCGGGCTCTAACCTGGCCCGCATGGAGCTACGGGTGGCGTTGGAGGAGTGGTTGCGGCGGATCCCCGAGTTCCGCCTGGCCGACGGGGCCGACGTCACCTGGGCCGGCGGTCAGGTCCGAGGTCCGCGGCAGCTGCCGGTGGTGTTCCCATGAAGATCCGGGTCGATCCGGAGAAGTGCACGGGACACGCCCGCTGCTACGGCCTGGCGCCGGAGCTGTTCAACGTGGACGACTACGGCTTGTCCACCGTGGTGGGGGACGGCACCGTCCCGCCCGACCTCGAGGACAAGGCCCGTCTGGCCATCGCCAACTGTCCCGAGTACGCCATCAGCGAAGTCACCTGAGCCTCACCCGCCCGGGAACGAGCGCCGGTCGGCGTGGTACCTTGCCGGTCCGGAACCCCGCGGGCGTGACAGACCGACCGAGTGACAGACAGACAGGGCGAGAGGACACCGAGTGACAGGAGACCGAGCGATGACGGCACCCGGGAACTTCAACACCGAGACCTCCGACATGATCGCCGTCCACCAGGCGCTGCTGGGGTCGCTCGACGCCGGTCCTGACCTGATCGGCCGGGCGGCCGCCGACCCCGACCGGGTCGAGGTGATCGCGTCCTTCTACGACAACGTCCTCGAGTTCCTGCACGTCCACCACGGCGGCGAGGACGAGCTGATCTATCCGCTGTTGGAGGAACGGTGCCCGCAGGACAAGGCGGTGCTCGAACGGATCGACGACCAGCACAAGGTGCTCTACGAGCCCATGGATGCTGCCTGGGCCTCGGTGGCCGCCTGGCGGTCGGCCCCGTCCGCCGACGGCGGGCGGGCCCTGGTGGAGGCCCTCTCCGGCGTCAGCCAAGGGTTGCGGCCCCATCTCCGGGAGGAGGAGGAAACCGTCCTGCCCATCGCCTCGGCGTGGATGAGTCCCGAGGAGTGGGCCCAGCTCCCCGGACACGCCCTGCAGTCGTTCCGGGGGGACAAGCCCTGGTTGGCGCTGGGACTGGTCCGCGAAGGCCTCACCGAGGAGCGGCGCGACGACATGCTCGCCGGGATGCCCCCACCCCTCCGGGCCCAGTGGACCGAGAGTTGGGGCCCGGCCTTCGACGCCTTCATCGCCGAGGTCCGCCAGGAGTAGGAACCGGTCGGGCTTGGGCCGGGGTGCCGGCCGGCCCGGCCCGTGCAACCTACGACAGGCGCTCGACGATCATGGCCATGCCCTGGCCGCCGCCGACGCACATCGACTCGAGTCCGATGGTCTTCCCGGTGTCGTCCAGGGCATTGAGCAGCGTGGTCATGATGCGGGCCCCGGTCTGGCCGAACGGGTGACCGAGAGCGATGGCGCCGCCCCTCACGTTGAGCTTGTCGTAGCTGATGCCGAGGTCCTGGGCGGCGGGGACCACCTGGGCGGCGAAGGCCTCGTTGATCTCGACCAGGTCGATGTCGTCGATGGTCATCCGCGCCCGCCCGAGCGTCTGGCGGATGGCCTCGACCGGTCCCAGGCCCATGATCTCCGGATTGAGCCCGGTGACTCCGCTGGCCACGATGCGGGCCAACGGGGTGATGCCGAGCTCGCGGGCCTTGGTGTCGCTCATCACGATGACGGCGGCGGCCCCGTCGTTGAGCGGGCAGGCGTTGCCGGCGGTGACGGTGCCGCCTTCCCGGAACACCGGCTTGAGGCCGGCCAGCCCCTCGAGGGTGGTGCCGGCCCGAGGGCCGTCGTCCTTGGTGACCACGTCCCCGTTGGGCGTGGTCACCGGGATGATCTCGCGATCGAAGAACCCCGACTCCTGAGCGGCGACGGCCCGGGTCTGCGACTGGAGGGCGAACTCGTCCTGCTCCTCGCGGCTGACCTTCTTGAACTCGGCCACGTTCTCTGCCGTCTGGCCCATGGCGATGTACACGTCGGGGAGGCCGGCCAGGGGTGCCCACGGTTCACCGGCGGCCGGGGTGCGGGCTGCGGTACGGGCCTCCGCCTCGGCGAACGCCTCGTTGTGCGGACCGGTGTCGGCCGCACCGTTCCGGTAGCGGCTGACCGTCTCCACGCCGGCGGCCACGAAGATGTGACCCTCGCCGGCCCGGACGGCGTGGGCGGCCATCCGGATGGTCTGCAGGGAGGAGGAGCAGTAGCGGTTGACGGTGACACCGGGCACATCGGGCAGTCCGGCCAGGAGGGCGGCGACCCGGCCGACGTTGTAGCCGGCCTCGCCCCCGGGCTGGCCCGAGCCCATGATCACGTCCTCGACCGACTGCGGGTCGATCTCGGGAACCTTGGCCAGCACCTCGCGGATCACCAGGGCGGCGAGGTCATCGGGCCGGCAGTCGATCAGCGAACCCTTGTTGGCCCGTCCGATCGGGGTCCGACCGGTGGCGACGATGACGGCTTCGGGCATGTGGTGCTCCTCGGGACTCGGCGGCACGGCCGCACTGTCGGATGGATCGGCGATGGCAGAACACCATCAGAAATTACCGGGTGGTAACCCTACTGGCGCCCGGCTGAACGGGTGGTCCGAAGCGCCCGCGGGCAGGCTACAGGCCGCGCCCCGACCGCCGCCGCGCCGGCCCCACCGCCGGTGGCGCCCCCGACCAGTCGAATGTAACGTGTTCTAGTCGTCCTCCGCAGCCGTGTGCTGCACGACGGGCGGTGTCGGGGCACAGTCCCGGGCTCGACAACCCCTGGCTCTACAGTCCATGGGGGCCGGCATGTGGGGATCGCCCCCGTCCCGGCAGCGCACGCAACCGAAGGGGAGGACCGGATGGAGATCGGCTACACCGAGGACCAGGAGGCCCTCCGGGACACGCTCCGCGACTACTACGCCAACCTGCTCACCCCCGAGGTGGAGGCCCAGCTGGCCGACAGCCACGGGATCGGTCCGGACATGCGCCGGGTGGTCAAGCAGATGGCCCAGGACGGCTGGCTGGGAATCGGATGGCCCACCGAATACGGGGGCCAGGGACGTTCCGCCATCGAGCAGTACATCTTCTTCGACGAGTCCATGCGGGCCGGCGCTCCGGTGCCCATGCTCACCATCAACACGGTCGGACCGACCATCATGCAGTTCGGGACGCCCGAACAGAAGGACTTCTTCCTCCCGAAGATCCTGGCCGGTGAGATCCATTTCTGCATCGGGTACACCGAGCCCGAGTCGGGAACCGACCTTGCCTCGCTGCAGACCCGGGCCGTGCGGGACGGCGACGAGTACATCATCAACGGCCAGAAGATCTACACCTCGCTGGCCGGAGGGGCGGACTACATCTGGCTGGCCACCCGCACCGACCCGAACGTGGCCAAGCACAAGGGCATCTCGCTGTTCATCGTGCCCATGGACACCCCGGGCATCAAGGTGGTGCCCATGCACCTCCTGGGCGACCACAACATCAACTACACGTTCTACGAGGACGTGCGGGTGCCGGCGTCGAGTCTGGTCGGGGGCGAGAACAACGGGTGGTCGCTGATCACCAACCAGCTCAATCACGAACGGGTCACCCTGTGCTCGGCGGGGATCATCGAGCGGGCGCTGTCCGACGTGACCGGTTGGGCCCAGAACACCAAGCTGGCCGACGGCCGGCGGGTCATCGACCAGGAGTGGGTGCAGGTCCATCTGGCCCGCATCCATGCCCGGCTCGGAATTCCTCAAGCTGATCAACTGGAAGGTGGCGTGGACCGCCACCCAGGGCCATCTCGACGTGGCCGACGCCTCGACCACCAAGGTCTTCGGCACCGAGTTCTACATGGAGGCGTTCAAGCTGATGATGGAGGTGGTCGGCCAGGCCGGCTACCTCACCCGTGGCAGCCCCGAGGCCGTCCTGGCCGGTCGCCTCGAGATGTACGCCCGCAGCCTGGTCATCCTGACCTTCGGTGGTGGGACCAACGAGATCCAACGCGACCTGATCGCCATCTTCGGCCTCGGTCTGCCCCGTTCACTCCGATAGAAGATAGAAGAGGTAGGCACACCCATGGACTTCTCCTTCAGCGAAGAACAAGAGGCCGTTCGCGATCTGGCCGGGCGCATCTTCACCGACCTGGCCACCCACGATCGCCTGCGCGAGCTCGAGTCGGAGCCGGACGGCGACCGGTTCGACCGCAAGATCTGGGCCGAGCTGGCCGCCGCCGGGCTGCTCGGCATCGCCCTGCCCGAGGAGGTGGGGGGCGCCGGACTCGGTTTCGTGGAGACCGGCCTGCTGGTCGAGGCGGCCGGCCGCAGCGCCGCCTACGTGCCGGTCATCGAGACCTTGGCCGCCGCGGCACCGGCCATCGCCCGCTTCGGCACGGACGCCCAGCAGCAGGCATGGCTCCCGGGCGTGATCAGCGGCGACTCGGTGCTCACCACGGCCCTGGTCGAGCTCGGCGGTACCCCGGGTGCCCCGTCGGTGGTGGCCGAGCGCGTCGGCGACGGGTGGACCCTCTCGGGCACCAAGTCGTGTGTCCCCTCGGGGACGGTGGCCGATGCGGTGCTGGTCACCGCCCGGGTCGACCCCGACTCGGTGGCCGTGTTCATCGTCGACCCCACCGCCGACGGGGTCAGCCGCCAGCGTCAGGTGACCAACACCGGCCAGCCCGAGGCGGTACTCACCCTGGCCGGCACCTCGGTCGGCCCCGAGGCGCTGCTCGGATCGGTCGAGGAGGGCGCCGCCATCATCGAGTGGCTGGTCCAACGGTTCACCGCCGCGGTGGCCCTGGCCCAGGCCGGCGCGGCCGCGGCCTCGCTGGCCCTGGTGGCCGAGTACACCAAGACCCGGGAGCAATTCGGCAAGCCAATCGCCACCTTCCAGGCCGTGGGCCAGCGGGCCGCCGACGCCTACGTGGACACCGAGGCCATCCGCCTCACCGCCTGGCAGGCGGCCTGGAGGATCGCCGAGGGGCTGCCCGCCGACAAAGAGGTGGCCATCGCCAAGTTCTGGGCGGCCGACGGAGGGCAGCGGGTGGTCCACGCCGCCGTGCACCTCCACGGCGGGGTGGGCGTCGACCGCGACTACCCCCTGCACCGCTACTTCCTGATGACCAAGCATCTCGAGCTGACCCTGGGCGGTGCCACCGAGCAGCTGCTCGAGCTCGGGGCCATCCTGGCCTCGGAGCCGGTCTGACCGGAGCGGGCTTGTCCGGTCCCGGGCCGAACGGAGCAGGCCCGCCGTGGTGATGGGCCGTCGCGCCGGGGTGGCGCGGGCGTCGTGGCCGATCACTTCCACCGACCTGATGGGTCTGGCCGGCCAGCTGTCGACGGCCATGGCCCGGGTCCCGTTCCGCCGGCCGTGGTCGGGGGAGGGCAGTCTTCCCCACAACCTGGCCGTGGCCGTCACCCGGGAGACGCTCCGGTCGTTCATGGGGTACTCGTCCTCGCTCCCCATCGCCGAGTGGCGCTCGATCGAGCTGGTGCTCGACGACCTGTGCGGCGTCCTCCTGCCCCCGCTGGTGCGCTCGGTCGACATCGTCCAGCAGCCGGACACCGTGGCCGGCGTACCCGGCATCTGGTACCGACCGAAGAACGGCCTGGCCCGGGGCACCATCCTGTACCTCCACGGCGGCGGCTATGTCGGCACCTCGCCCCGCATGTACGGGCTGTTCATCGCCTGGCTGTGCCGTCACACCGGGTGCGAGATCTTCGTCGCCGACATCCGGCTGGCCCCCGAGTTCCCGTTCCCGGCCGACCTCGAGGACGCCGTGCTGGTCCTCGAATCGCTGCTGGCCGGCGGCGTGGAGGCGTCCCGCCTGTTCGTGGCCGGAGACTCGAGCGGTGGGGGACTGGTCTCCTCGCTGATGTACTCGATGACGTCGACCGGCCATCGGCCGATCGCCGGCGCCGTGCTCTTCTCACCCGAGCTCGACCTGGTCCTCGACGAGCCGTCCATCACCGAGAACGCCGACCGGGACATCCTGCCCTGGAACATCCCGACCGCGCCGTACCTGCACGGCCGCGACCCGGACTCGGGCTCGGTGTCCGCCGTCGACCAGGACGTGAGCGGGTGGCCGCCCACCTTCGTCTCCTACGGGGGCGACGAGATGTTCCGCGACGCCATCCGACGGTTCGTGACCCACCTCGAGGAGGCCGGCGTCGACACGGTCGCCTCCGAGGAGCCGGGCATGTTCCACGTGTTCCCCATCCTGATGCCGTGGGCCGACGCCAGCCGCCGGGTCTACCGGGCGGTGGGCGAATTCGTCGACCGGCGCCTGGCCGGCGGGCACCGGGACGAGCCCGGTCCGCATCCCGCCTGACGAGGAACGGGGTCGGATCCCGACCGGAACGATGATCCGTCTTACACTGAGGCCGTGGACGGCACCGCTGATCGGTGGGTACGAGACAGCCGATGGAGGTCAGCACGATGACCGATGGTGCTACACGGCAGACGCCTGGATGCCATTGGTGAACGGGCACCACTGTCATGCCGGCCCCACCGGTCGAGCGCGGTGATCGTCGATGAGTGAGGACCTGTCGCTGGCGGCGTCGCCTCCTGACGCCGATACCGTCGAAGGAACCTGCCGGGCTCCGTCGCTGGCCCTGGCCACCCTCCTGTTCGTCCTCTTTCTCACCTTTCTCGACAACACCATCGTCACCGTGGTGCTGGCCAATGTGCAGAGCGACCTGCATGCCTCGGTGAGCCAGCTGCAGTGGGTGGTGAACGGCTATGCCCTGACCTTTGCCAGCCTCATGTTGAGCTTCGGTACCGTCGGCGACCTCTTCGGCCGGAAGAAGGTGATGCTGGCCGGCGTGGCCGTCTTCTGCGCCGGCTCGGTCATCGCCGCGGTCGCCCCCACCACCGACGTCCTCATCGCCGGTCGGGTGGTCATGGGTATCGGTGCCGCCGCCTCCGAGCCCGGCACCCTGTCGATGATCCGGCACCTCTATCCCGACCGGGCGGCCAGGGCCAGATCGCTCGGCATCTGGGCCGCAGTGTCCAGCCTGGGCCTGGCCCTCGGTCCGCTCATCGGTGGCCTCTTGGTGTTCGGGTGGTCGTGGCGGGCCATCTTCTGGTTCAACGTCTTCTTCGGCGTGCTGGCCTTCGCCAGTGCCGCGGTGGTGCTTCCCGAGAGCTCCGACCCGGTGAAGGCCCGTTTCGACATCCCGGGCTTCGTCCTCGGCGCCCTGGCCCTCGGGTTGCTCACCTTCGGCATCATCCTGGGCGAGACCGCGGGCTACCGGACCTGGTGGATCGTCCTGCTGTTCCTGCTCTCGGTGGCTGCCGCCCTGGCCTTCGTCGTGGCCGAGCTGCGGGCCAAGAACCCGGTGCTGAATGTCCGCTACTTCAAGAAACCCGCCTTCGCCTCCTCGAACATCATCGCCTTCACCGCCTACTTCGGGACGTTTGCCATCTTCTTCATGGTGGCGCTGTACCTGCAGGTCGTGGTGTCGGTGTCGCCGTTGGGCCTGGCTCTCAATTTCGTGCCCTTGGCCGTGGGCATGGTGTCGGCGTCCCTGCTGACCGGTCGCTGGGTGGCCCGGTGGGGTCCCCGCATCCCGATGGCCACGGGCTGCCTGCTGGCCGGGATCGGGATCCTCCTCACCAACGCCCAGATCTCCCCCCACGTGGGGGTCGACCAGATCGGATGGACCATGTTCATCGCCGGGGTCGGCGTGGGTATGGCCATGGTGCCGGTCACGTCTGCGTCATTGGGATCGGTTCCGGCCAAGCACTCGGGCATGGCTGCGTCGGCCACCAATACGTTCCGCGAGCTCGGCGCCGTGGTCGGGGTGGCCGTCCTGGGGTCGATCGTCAACGGCCAGCTGACGGTCAACCTGGTGCGGAAGCTCACCGCCATCGGCATCCCCAAGTCGTTCCAATCGCTGGTCGTCTCCGCCGTCACCACCGGCTCCTATCAGGGCGAGGCAAAGGCGGCCACGGCCAAGAACCATGCCATCACCCACATCGTCAACGAGGTGGTGTCGGCCGCCTACGGTGCCTTCGGACGCGGCCTCAATCTGTCTCTGAACATCGCCGGCGGCCTCCTGCTGGCCTCGGCCGTGCTGGCCGTGACCACCGTCTACGGGCGGCGCATCCATCTCGACCGGGTCAATTCCGACGAGGGACACCTGCTCCACCTCGGCCCGAAGAGCCCCGGGACCTGAGAGCACATCGCTCGGACACCATGACGCTCTCCTTCTCCCATCTGGGCATCTGCGTCTCCGATCTCGAGCGCTCGCTGCGCTTCTACTGCGAGGGTCTGGGGTTCGAGCAGACCGGTTCCCACCGGGTGGGCGAGGAGTTCAGCGTCCTCATGGAACTCGAGGGGGTCGAGTTGGAGTCACGGATGATCTCCCGCGACGGCGTGACCATCGAGCTCCTCGGCTACCTGGTCCCGGACGCGCTGGGTGACGGTGGCCGCCGGGCGATGAACCAGCGGGGACTGACCCACCTGTCCCTGCGGGTCGACGACGTCGACGCCGTGGCGTCGACCATCGCCGAGCTCGGGGGAACGGTCGTGGGCGACACCCGGACGACCTTCGACCTCGCCGGCAACCGGCTCGACTTCCTCTACTGCACCGATCCCGACGGTGTGCGGATCGAGCTCATGCACCTGCCCGGTTGAGCCCGGGATAGCGGGACGCCGGCTTGCGGTGTCCGGCTCCCGCGGCGGGCAGGGCTTCCGGTACGGTGATGCGGTGACTTCCGAGCCGGCAGCCGTCATCGACATCGATCCGGAGGAGTGTCGCCTGCTCGTCGACGGTGGCGCCTTCCTACTCGACGTGCGGGAGGACGACGAGTGGGAGGCCGGGCACGCGCCTGAGGCGGTGCACGTGGCCATGGGTCTCGTCCCCGACCGGCTGGACGAGATCCCCACCGACCGGACCGTGGTCTGCGTGTGCCGGGTGGGCGGCAGGTCGGGGGCAGTGGCGGCCAGCCTGGCCGGAGCCGGTTTCGACGTCCGCAACCTGGGCGGCGGGATGCTGGCCTGGGAGGGGACCGGGCTGCCGGTGGTGACCGACGACGGCGGCACCGGGCGGGTCATCTGAGTACCGTCCCTCTTCGGTGACCGTCTACCTCGATGATTGGCGCCAGCCGGCCCGGTTGGGCCCGGTCGACGACCGATGGTCCCACCTGGTGGCCGACACCGACGAGGAACTGCACGCATTCGCGTCCCGCCTGGGCATGAAGCGGGAGTGGTTCCAGCACAAGGCGAGCCGGCCCCACCAGGCCCACTACGACCTGCCCGAGCGCTCCCGGCAACGGGCCCTCGACCTCGGGGCGGTGGCGGTCACCTGGCGGCAGGTGGGCCGGATGATGCGTGCGCGCCGCACGGGGCACACCCCGGCCGGCGGATCCCCGGCCGGGACCTCCACCCCGGCGGACCGGTGAGCCCGTCCCCGGCTCCGGTCGGGCCCGCCTCCCTCGACCCGCGGACGCCCATCCTGGTCGGGGTGGGCGCGGCCTCGGGCGATGCCGAGGCCAGCGAACTGATGGCCCGGGCCCTGCTCGCCGCCGCAGCTGACGCCGGCGCTGACGCCGGCGGCCGGCTGCGGCCGCGGATCGATCGGCTGGCCGTCCCCCAGGGCAGCTGGTCCTATCCCGATCCGGCCCGGCTGGTGGCCCGGGCGGTGGGGGCGGGTTCGGCCCGCACCCATCTGGTGGAGCTGGGCATCCCCCAGCAGGCGCTGATCAACGACGCCCTGCGCGCCATCCTGGCCGGCGAATCCGAGGTGGCCGCGGTGGTGGGTGGGGAAGCCAAGCGGTGGGCCCGTGACCGGGACGCCGGCGGCTCGGAGGATGCCGAGACGGCCCAGCCCGGGGCGGTCCCCGACGTCGTGCACCGCCGACCGGGTCCGTTGATGGAACCGGTGGAGGTGGCCCACCGGCTGTGGGACCCGGTCCAGCAGTACGCCATGATCGACAACGCCCTGCGTTCGTTCGACGCCCGTACCCCGGCCGACCACCGATCGGAGATCGCCGTCCTGTGGGAGGGATTCAACCGGGTGGCGCGCCACAATCCCGCCGCCGCCTTCCCCGCTCCGATGGACGCCCTCGCCCTGGACACCCCGTCGGCATCCAACCGCCCGCTCGCCTACCCGTACAACAAGTGGCACTCGACCCAGTGGACGGTCAACCAGGCCGCCGCCCTCATCCTGTGCTCGGTGGAGGTGGCCACCCGGTGGGGGGTGCCCACCGACCGGTGGGTGTTCCCCCTGGCCGGGGTCGAGTCGAGCCACGCCGTCTCGTTGCTGCGCCGGCGCGATCCCCATGCCTGGCCGGCCATGGGCGTGCTGGGCCGGGCCGTGGCCGACCGGGTCGGGCGCCCGGTGGCCGAGGCCGAGATCGTGGAGGCCTACAGCTGCTTTCCGGCCGCGGTCCGGGTCCAGCAGCGCGAGTTGGAGCTGGACCGGTCGACGGCTCCGACGGTCACCGGCGGGATGGCCTTTGCCGGGGGGCCCTTCAACAACTTCGTGCTCCAGGCGATGGTCGAGGTGATCGGGCGGCTCCGGGCCGAGCCGGGTGCGCTGGGGGTGGTCACCACGGTCAGCGGCCTCCTGACCAAGCCGGGCATCGGGGCCTGGTCGGCCCGGCCCGACGGAAGGCCCCCGCTGGTGGCCGATCTGGCCGCCGAGGCCGAAGCGGCAACCGGTGTCGTCGACGTGGTCGAGACGCTCGAGGGCTACCGGGGGGAGGCCACGGTCGTCACCTACACGGTGACCTACGACGGGATGGACCCGGTCCGCACGGTGGCCCTGTGCCAGACGGCCGGCGGGGTCCGGTGCGTGGCCATCAGCGAGGACGCCGACCTGGCCGCCTACGCCGTGGCCAACGAGTTGATCGGGGCCCCGGCCCGGGTGGCCGGGGGCCGGCTCGACCTGGCCTGAGCGCCGGTCGGCGCCGTCGGCGCCGACCGGTACGGTGAGCCGATGGGCATCTCGTTGGACGATGGGTTCCGGTTCGTCTCCGAGCACCGCCGGGGCGTGCTCGTCACCATGCGGAGGGACGGGCGCCCGCAGCTCTCCAACATCCTCTACCTGTCCGGTCCGAAGTACTCGGTCCGTATCTCGGTCACCGACACACGGGCCAAGACGAGGAACCTCCGACGCGATCCTCGGGCTTCGCTCCACGTCACCCGGGACGACTTCTTCGCCTACGTCGTGCTCGACGGGGAGGGCGCCCTGTCGCCGGTGGCGGCCGCCCCCGACGATCCGGTGGTCGACGAACTGGTGGAGATGTACCGGCTGGCCCAGGGTGAGCACCCGGACTGGGACGAGTTCAGGCGGGAGATGGTCAACCAGGGTCGCCTGGTGGCCACCTTGTCGGCCACCCGCGCCTACGGGATGCCGGGGACCTGAGCGGGCGCCACCGGCTCAGATCGGGCAGGCACCGTCGGCACAGGCCGGACCTCCGGCCACGGCCGTGATCGAGGCCGGCGTGGTGGCCGGCGTGGTGGCCGGGTGCGACTCCGACCAGGCCCGCTCCAGTGCTCCGAGCAACACCTCGGCCGGCTGGGCCCCGGAGATCCCGTAGGCCTCGTCGATGACGAAGAAGGGCACCCCGCTGATCCCGAGGGCGGCCGCCCTGGCCTCGTCCCCGCGCACCTCATCGGCGAAGTCCGAGCCCTGCAGGGCGGTCTCGACCTCGTCACGGTCCAGTCCGACATCGGCGGCCAGCCCGGCCAACGTGGCCCGGTCCCCGACCGCCAGTCCCTCGGTGAAGTAGGCGGCGAACAGCCGCTCCTCCATGGCATCGGCCAGCCCGTGCCCGGCGGCCAGATGGATCAGCCGGTGGGCGTCGAAGGTGTTGCCGCGCTGGACGTCGTCGAGGTGGTACTCGAGGCCGACGCCGGCCGCCAGCTCGGTCATCCGCCGGTTGGCCGCCTCGGCCTGCTCCGGCGTCATCCCGTACTTGCGCTCGAGGATCCGCCTCATGGGCACACCGGCCCGGGTGGGGGCGTCGGGGTCGAGCTCGAAGCTCCGCCACCCGACCTCCACCTGGTCGCGCGTGGACGAAGCGGGACAGGGCCTCTTCGAACTGCCGCTTGCCCACGATAGCACCACGGGCACACCACGTCGGACCAGATCTCGACCTTCACCGTTGCACTCTCCTCGATCCCGAAGCTCCTCGCCTCTGCATGTTGGGCAACGCCCGGACCGCCGCCGGTATTCCGTCCGGCGGACCGCGCCCCGCCCGCAGGCGGTAGGTTCTGGCCGATGGTCCTCGAGCATGCCCTCGTCACGGTGAAGCCGGGAACCGGGTCGGAGTTCGAGTCGGCCATGGTCCGGGCCCGGCCGGTCATCGCCGCCTGCCCCGGGTTCATCTCCCTGGCCCTCCACCGCGGGGTGGAGACGCCCGACCGGTACCTGCTCCTCGTCGAGTGGGAGACCCTCGAGGATCACATGGTCGGCTTCCGCGGAGTCGGAGGCCTTCGCCGAATGGCGTTCGCTGATCGGGCCGTACTTCGAGTCGCCGCCGGTCGTCGACCACTGCACCCGGGTCGAGGGGGTCGGATGACGACCCACGGCGGGGCGATGCGCAGGTGAGCGCGGCGATCACCGAACAGGTGGCTGCGGTGCTGCTGGCCGGCCGGCTGGCCCACCTGGTCACGCTCAATCCCGACGGGAGTCCCCAGGTCTCCCTGGTCTGGGTGGGCATCGACGGGGATCAGATCGTCTCCGGTCACATGGCGGCGTGGCGCAAGGTGCAGAACCTCCAGCGCGATCCGCGTGTGGCCCTGTCCATGGAGGCCGAGGGGAGGAACGAGCGGGGGCTCGACCACTACCTGGTCGTCCACGGGACGGCCGAGGTGGTCGAAGGAGGGGCGGCCCCGCTGCTGCAGCGGCTGGCCGCCGTCTACCTCGGGCCCGGGGTGAAGTTCCCACCGGTGGACGACCCGTCGCTGGGTTACGTGGTCAGGATCACGCCCGACCGCTTCGGCGGTGTCGGTCCGTGGGCGGACTGACCGGGGCCCGAGCCGGTGGGCCGGCCGGCACCGATGCGATCAGTCGCCGTCGGCCACCGCGGCGGCGGCCCGGAGGTGATCGGTCAGCTCGGCCAACGGGGTGCGGGCATTGAGACCGCTGGTCGAGGGCATGACGTAGGCGGGCCGGCCGCCGATGCCCTCGGGCTGGAGGCCGGCCACCGCCTTCGGATCGACGACGCTCCGCCATCCCGACAGACCCACGAAGCAGACCGCGCCCGGCTTCAGCCACTCGACCAGTCGCTCGACCCTGGCGAATCCGGCGCGGTACTCCTCGACGGTCACCTCGGCCGCGGTGCGGGTGGGCCGTTTGGCGAAGTCGGTCATCCCGACGCCATGGTGGAGCACGGCGTCGATCGGGTCGCGATCCCGGTCCACGATGCCGGCGGCCAGCGCCGCCTTCCAGAACCGGTTGCCCGGTCGGGCGTAGCCCGACCCCGGCGTCGGCCGAGAACGGCGACGGGTTGACCCCGCACATCAGGAGGCGCATCCCGTCGGTCACCGTGTCGGCCAGCGTGCGGGCCCGCACCGCCCGCAGCCGCACCTCGTCCCCGGATACGACCAGCGAGCCGGGCTCGACGTCGAAGCCCGCCCCGGTGACCTGGTCGGCCAGCCGTGGCGGCGTCCATCCGGCGAAGTAACGCGCCCCCAGGTCGTCGCCGGGGAGGGCATCGCCCTCGTACTCGCCTTCGAGCACCTGCAAGTCGAACGGGGCGCCGACGGCCAGCACCCGGTGCAGGTCCCAGAGGGCGAGCGGCAGCCGGCGGCGGGGGACATGGAGATGGGTCATCCACGACCACGCACCGCCGATCGAGTGGCGGGCGAACGGGAGGTGCTCGACGTCGGCCCGGACGTAGCGGGCGCCGGGGACCCGGTCGCGGCAAGCGTCCAGCATGACGGCCGAGGCGTCGAGGGCGATGGCCGGGGTGCCCAGGTGGGGGAGGTAGCGCCCGGCGCCACAGCCCACGTCCAGGCGGACGGCGCTCCGGGGTCACCCGGGTGGCGAACGACTCGGCATCCGACCGGCGCCCGGCGGTGGCGTGGGTGGCGGCCCACTCGAGCCCCCGGTCCTCGTAGATGTCGACGGTGGCTCGCTCCACGGCGCTTGATCCTACGGCGGGCCGGTCAGGGCTCGAAGCGGTACCCCATGCCCGGCTCGGTCCGGAAGTGGCGGGGCCGGGAGTGGTCCACCTCGAGCTTGCGCCGGACCCGGCCCATCAGGACCCGGAGGTACTCGGTCTCGGTCTCGTAGCCCGGGCCCCACACGTCGTGGAGCAGCTGGCGTTGCGAGACCAGTCGACCGGGGTGGCGGACCAGCACCTCGACCAGGTCCCACTCCTTCGGGGTCAGGTGCACGTGGACTCCGTCCCGGGTCACTCGCTTGTTCACCAGGTCGACGGTGAAGCCCTCGGCCTCGACCATGGGCGTCTCCCCGGCCGGGCCGGACCGCCGGAGCGCAGCCCGCAGTCGGGCCAGCAGCTCGTCCATCCCGAAGGGCTTGGTCACGTAGTCGTCGGCACCGGCGTCGAGCGCCTCCACCTTGTCGGCGCTCTGGTGGCGGGCGGACAGCACGATGATCGGCACCGAGCTCCAACCCCGTATGCCGCGGATGACCTCGACGCCGTCGATGCCGGGCAGGCCGAGGTCGACCAAGACCACGTCGGGGCGACGCTGGGCGGCCCGGTCGATCCCCTCGGCGCCGTTGCGGGCCACGATCACCTCGTAGCCGCGGGCACCCAGGCTGATGGACACGGCCCGCAGCAGGGCGGTGTCGTCGTCGCACACCAACACCGTGGCACCGGCCTCGCCGTTGCCCACCAGGGAGTCGGCCGGGGCCGAGCCCGCCGGACTCACGGCACAGGACCACCGGAGGCGGCCGCGGCCGGGGTGCTCGCCTCGGGAGCCGGAGCCGCGGGCGGACCCGGGGAGTCCGGTCCCTTCGGCGCCGACTCGGGGATCCGCACCACCATGGTGCAGCCCCCTCCGGGCGTGTCCTCGACGTCGAGGCTCCCGCCGACCGCCTCCACGAATCCTCTGGCCACCGCCAGCCCCAGGCCCACACCGACTCCGTTGTCGGAGTCCCCGAGGCGCTGGAACGGTTGGAATACCCGGTCGCGGTCCTGGGGGCGGATCCCCGGACCGCGGTCGATGATCCGGATGTCCACCCGGCCCGCCACCGGACCGGCCTCGACGCGGATGTCGTCGCCCCCTCCATGGATGAGCGCGTTGTCGACCAGGTTGGCCACGGCGCGCTCGAGGAGCACCGGGTCGGTGCGGATGCGGGGGAGCGGGGATTCGACGTCCACGGCCACCTGTCCGCCCCGGGGTCCGAGGCTGGCCACGGCCGTCTCGATGAGCTCGGTGACGTCGGTGTTCTGATCGAGGACCTCCATCGAGCCGGTCTGCAGGCGGCTCATGTCCAGCAGGTTCTCCACCAGGCTGTTGAGCCGGTCGGCTTCGTCGTCGATGGTCTGCAGCAGGATGGCGGTCTCGTCGGGACCGAAGGAGAGCTGGTCGGAGAGCAGGCTCGAGGATGCCGCCTTGATCGAGGCCAGCGGGGTGCGCAGGTCGTGGCTGACCGCGGCCAGCAGGGCCGAACGCAGCTGGTTGGCCCGGGCCAGCGAATCGGCCTCGGCGGCCTCGGCGTGGAGCCGGTCGCTTTCCAGCGCTGTGGCCAGCTGGGCGGCGAAGGCGGTCAGGATCTCCCGGTCCTCGGCGGTCAGGCCCGGGCCCCGGAGCGCGAGGACGTCGACGTCGGTCAGCGGGAGGACCACGGTGGCCTCGTCGGGTGCCCGCGGCGGCTGACGTCCGGCGCCCACCACCGTCGACCAGCCGATGTGCCCGCTGCCCGAGCGGAGGACGGCGACGGCGTCGAGCCGGAAGGCCACCAGCAGCTCGTCGAGCAGGGCGGGCAGCGGATTGCCCTCCGGGGCGACCATCCGGCCGGCCACCCGGGCCAGCATCTGGGCGTCGGACCGGGCCTGGACGGCGGTGGCCGTGCGCCGGGCCGAGAGGTCCACGAGCACGCTCACGACCCCGGCGGTGACCAGGAACATGACCAGGGCCAGGATGTCGCGGGTGTCGGCGATGGTGAAGGTGTGGATGGGCGGGGCGAAGAAGTAGTTGGACAGGAGGAACCCGGCCACCGCGGCCAGCAGAGGCCGGCCAGACGCCGCCGATGGCGGCCACGACGACCACCAGCACCAGGTACGAGCTGAGGGCGGTGGCCAGGCTGTCGCCGTTCCTGCCCGCCGTCAGGATCAAGGTGAGCAGCGGGAAGCCGATCACCCCGATGACCACGCGCGGCCACCCGGCGGCGCACCGACAGGGGCGAGAGCAGGCCGCGGTGGCCGGCCGGCGCTCCGCGGCTGCACCGGCCGCCGATCGGCTACCGTCACCGCCCGTGCTCCTGTCCGTCGGGTTCCGCGTCGCGGCGTGGGCGTCGGGGTCGGTGGCGATCACGTGCACGTCGAGGGACCCGCCGGCGGCCCGGATGACCGAGTTGATGACCGAACCCCGGAGGTACTCGGTCAGCCGGCTCCGGTGGGTGGCTCCCATCACCAACTGGGTGGCGTTCTCGGCCCGGGCCACCTGGACGAGCGCCGGTGCCACATCGGCACCGACCACCTCGACGAAGCGCCCGCCCAGGTCGTCGAGGAGGGCACGGTTGGCCACCAGCCCCTGCGAGCCGGGACCGGTCAGGCTGTCGTCGCTGCGGACATGGACCCCGACCAGTTCGGCCTTGGTCCGCATGGCCATCCGGGCCGCCCGCCGGATGAGGACGGCACTTCCCGGCGAGCCGGTGAGCGACACCACCACCCGCTCCTTGGTCTCCCACGGTCCGGCGATGTTGTGGCGCTCGCGGTAGTCGCTCAGCTCCTCGTCGACCCGGTCGGCCACCCACAGCAGAGCGAGCTCGCGCAGCGCGGTGAGGTTGCCGGTGCGGAAGTAGTTGGCCAGGGCGGCGTCGATGCGTTCGGGCGGGTAGACGTTGCCGTGGGCCAGCCTCCGGCGCAGGGCCTCGGGGGCCATGTCGACCAGCTCCAACTGGTCGGCGGCCCGGACCACCGGGTCGGGCACGGTCTCGTGCTGCGCGACCCCGGTGATCCCCTCCACCACGTCGTTGAGCGACTCGAGGTGCTGGAGATTGATGGTCGAGATGACGTTGATGCCGGCGTCGAGGAGGTCCTCGACGTCCTGCCAGCGCTTGGCGTGCTTCGAGCCGGGGGCGTTGGTGTGGGCCAGCTCGTCGACCAGCACCAGCTCGGGTTTGCGGGCCAGAAGCCCATCGAGGTCCATCTCCTCGCAGCGTCTGGCCCCGGTACTCGACGGACCGCCGCGGGAAGATCTCGAGATCGCGGATCTGGGCGTCGGTGTGGGGCCGACCGTGGTCCTGGACCCAGCCGATGACCACGTCGGTGCCGCGTTCCTTTCGCCGCCAGCCCTCGTTGAGCATGGCGTAGGTCTTGCCCACCCCGGGAGCGGCGCCGAGATACAACCGGAGCTTTCCTCGTGCCACCGTCGATACCTCCTGACCCCTAGAGCCGATCCGATGCCCAGGCTACGCGCCGGACCACGGGTTCCGGCGCGAGGCCGTGGCCGCATCATGGCGCGCGCCGTGTCGCACGAGATGCTGTAGCCGACACCGGGAACCGTACGGATGAAGCTGGCCGACCGGTCGTCGAGCTTCTGGCGCAACCGGTGCACATAGGCGTGTAGGTACCCGGCCTCCTTCCCGTATCCGGTCCCCCACACGGCCGAGAGGATCATCTGGTGGGTGCAGGTCTTGCCCGCGTGCCGGACCAGGAAGGACAGCACGTCGAACTCCTTGGCCGTCAGATCGACGGATGCGCCGCGCATGACGGCCTGGTGGTGGACGAGGTCGAGCTCGAGTGGGCCGACGATGACCGTGGCCGGCGGCTCCTCGGCCGGGTCGACGTTACGGTGACGGAGGGCCGTGCGGATGCGGGCCTCCAGCTCGGCCATGCCGAACGGCTTGGTCACGTAGTCGTCGGCACCGCCGTCGAGGGCGGCGACCTTGCGGTCCTCGGTGCCGCTGGCCGACAGGATGATGATCGGTACTTCGCTCCACTGGCGGATCCTCTTGCACACCGCCTGTCCGTCGAGGTCGGGGAGGCCGAGGTCGAGCACGACGATGTCGGGCGAGGTGAGCGCGGTCTGGGAGATGCCCTGCTCGCCGTTGGCCGCGGTCACGACGTCGTGGCCGCCGGCCTGAAGGCCGAGGCGGAGGGCCCGCAGGAGCGAGGGGTCATCGTCGATGACGAGCACCTTTGTCATGGTCGCTACAGCCCGGCGCCGACTGTCGCCGACACCGGCAGCGTGAAGACGAACCGGGCACCGCCGCCGGGGACGTCCTCGACCCAGATGTGCTCGCCGTGGGCCTCGACGAAAGTCTTGGCGATGGTCAGACCGAGCCCGGCCCGGCCACCGGTGTCGAACCGCACGTACCGGTCGAAGACCGCCTCCCGCTCGGTCGCAGGGATCCCGGGTCCCTGGTCGGTGACCGAGAGCGCGATCCGATCGTCGCTGCACCTCACCGGCCACCGTGATCGGGCTCATCGGGTGGCGCGTAGCGGTTGGCATTGTCCAAGAGGTTAGCGAGGACCTGCCCGATCAGAAGGCGGTCGATTTCGACGTCGGGCAGGTCGGCGGGCAGCAACAGGTCGACCGGACGGTCGCCCAGCGTCGAATGGAGCGCGTTGACGGTCTCGTCGACGAGGGAGACGATCGACGTGGGGCCGCGCCGGACCTCGAGCACACCGGCATCGATCCGGGTCATGTCGAGGAGGCTGGTCACGAGCCGGGTCAGCCGGTCGGTCTCGATATCGATGAGTCCGTGGAGCTCGTCCATGTCGGAGTCGGAGAGGGGGTGTGCCGGATGGAGGAGCGTCGACGAGGCCACCTTCATGGTGGCCAGCGGGGTGCGCAGGTCGTGGGAGACCGCGCCCATCAGTGCGTGCCGGAGGTGGTCGACCTCCTCCAGCAGCTCCGAACGCAGGGCCTGCTCCCGTAGCTGGGCCCGCTCGAGGGCCAGGGCGGCGTGGTTGGCGAAGGTGCGGAGCAGGGCCCGGTCGGCCTGTGAGGCCGACATGCCCGCCAATGGCCAGGATGCCGACGGGCCGGCCCGACGTGGACAGGGCCACGGTTCGCATCCCGTGCGGGCCTCCCGGCGCCGTCCCGAGGCTGACCGGCACGCCGGAGTGGGGATCGAGCTGGCCGAGCTCGGCCGGCGACAGCGCCTCCCCGTACGATGCGGCGATCTCCAGCCCGCCGGCATCGGGTACCAGCAGCGTGACACCGGGGACGTCGAACATGGTCCCGACGGCGCGCACGATCGTCTTCAGCAACTCCTCGACCGACCGGTCCTCGACCAGCAGCTCGGACAGCTCGAACAGCCGGCGCGCCTCCGCGGTCCTGTCCAAGGCCTCGGTACGCGCCGACTTCAAGATTGGACACGACCCGGGCCACCGACAGCATGACCACCGTGTACACGGCGAGCGCCACCCAGTCCTGAGGGCGTTCCACGCCGAGCCGGCCGTAGGGAGGTATGAAGCCCGAAGTCGTAGACGACGAACCCGGCGAGAACGCTTGCCGCACCGGCCGTGAAACCCCCGATCGTCACCCCGGCCACCACGGGGAGGACGAAGAGCAGGGCGACGACGGCGATGCTCAGATGGGATCGGAGGGGAAGGAGGGCGGCACCGAGCCCCAGCGACAGGGCGATTCCCGCCATCGAGCCGATCAGGCGTCTGTGCACCTCACCATTGTCGTACGAATTCGACAACTCTGGTCGGGTTCCTCGAGGCTGTTCAGGATTTATTCAGGGTGACGGGCCGCGGTTCAGACTCTGTTCAGAGCGAGAGGCGGATACTCGTATCCATGGCAGATTTCCTCGTCGTGCTGGGCATCATCGGATTCACCCTGGTGATGCTCGGACTCATCTGGGCTCTGGACCGGGTATGACGGTCACCCAGGGCATCCTCCTCGGCATCGCCACGCTGATGTTCATCTATCTCGGCGTCGCCATGTTCAAGCCCGAGAAGTTCTGATATGGGCTTCACCTGGACCATCATCGTCCTGGTCATCGCTCTGGGCCTTACCTGGCGGTACCTCGGGTCCTACATGGCCGCCGTATTCGAGGGACGCGTGCACTTCCTGCGCTGGGCCGAGCGCCCTTTCTACCGGCTACTGGGCACCGGTCCCGAGCTGGAGCAGGAGCAGAACTGGAAGCGCTACGCCGGTTCTGCCGTGATCTTCTCCGCCGCGTTCGTGGGCGTCGGCTATCTGCTGCTGCGGATCCAAGGGTCTCTGCCGCTCAATCCGCAACACTTCGGGGCCGTCGGATCGGCGCTCAGCTTCAACACGGCAACCTCGTTCGTCACCAACACCAACTGGCAGAACTACGGCGGCGAGACGACCATGTCGTACTTCTCGCAGATCGGTGTACTCACCGTGCAGCAGTTCGTCAGTGCGGCCGTCGGGATCGCCGTAGCAATCGCCGTGGTGCGGGGTTTCTCCCGCCGGAACTCTCCCACGATCGGCAACTTCTGGGTCGACATCACCCGGTGCATGCTCTACATCCTCTTGCCGATCGCATTTATTACAGGCCTGATCACCGTCGGTCAGGGCGCAGTGCAGACCCTGGCCGGGCCGGTCTCGATCCACGATTCACTGAACGGCGTCACCCAGACCATCGCCCGAGGACCCGCCGGCTTCATGGGCCCCATCATGCAACTCGGGACCAACGGCGGCGGGTTCTTCAACGTCGACCTGGCCCATCCCCTCGAGAACCCGACGGGATTGACAAACCTGCTCTACATCTGGCTCACCCTCTCCATTCCGTTCGCGCTCACCTACACCTTCGGGAAGATGGTGAAGAGCATCCGCCACGGTGCCGCTCTGCTCGCAGCCATGGTGATCATCTTCGCCGTGTGGGTGGGCTATACCAGCTATGCCGAGCACGGGCAGAACCCCGCCGTGGTCGCCGCCGGCATCCACTCGACGGTCGGGAACACCGAAGGCAAGGAAGTGCGCTTCGGTGACACCAGCAGCGCGCTCTTCAATATCTCGATGACCCAGACCTCCGACGGCGCTGTGGACAGCGCAACCGACTCCTACACCCCGATCGGGGGCATGGGCCCGATGACCGGCATGATGCTGGGCGAGGTCACCCCCGGTGGTGTCGGAAGCGGGATGTACACGATCCTCATCTACGCCATCATCGCCGTGTTCATCGGTGGCCTCATGATCGGGCGAACGCCGGAGTACTTAGGGAAGAAGATCCAGGCCAGGGAGGTGAAACTGGCCGGCCTCGGTGCACTGGTCATGCCCGTCATCGTGCTTGTCCTCACGGCCATCGCCGTATCCACCCAGGCCGGCAGGGCCGGCCCCCTCAACGCCGGCCCCCACGGATTCTCAGAGATCCTCTATGGGCTGACCTCGCAGGGGAACAACAACGGCTCGGCTATGGCGGGTCTGACCGGCAACACCCCCTTCTACAACGTTGTCGGCGCGATCGCCATGTTCATCGGCCGGTTCGGCATCATAATCCCGGCCCTCGCCCTTGGGGGTTCTCTCGCAGCCAAGAACGTGGTCCCCGAGTCGCTCGGGACCTTCCGCACCGACAACGGCATGTTCGTCGGACTCACCATTGGAGTGATCGTGATCATCGGTGGCCTGACCTTCTTCCCCGCCGTTGCCCTCGGCCCCATCGTCGAGCAGCTCAGCCACGGGAAGTTCTTCTGATGACCATGACCGCCACCCAACCGGGTCAACCGGGGCCAGGGACCGAGGCCCACGGCGTCGCCGAGGCGCGCAGCCTCTTTGACGGCGAGATCCTCCGGCAGGCTCTGGTCGACTCGTTCAAGAAGCTGAACCCGGCGATCCAGATCAGGAACCCGGTCATGTTCGTGGTCCTCGTGGGCACCGTGATCACCTTCATCGAGGCCATCGCCCACCCCAGCACCTTCACTTGGTCGATCACCATCTGGCTCTTCCTGACGGTGATCTTCGCCAACCTCGCTGAGGCCATGGCCGAAGGCCGGGGCAAGGCTCAGGCCGACACCCTCCGCCGCATGCGGTCGGAGACCGAGGCCCGCCGGCTGAAGACCGACGGGACCGAGGAGCTGGTGCCGGCCGCGGAGCTGGGCAAGGGAGACATGGTCGTCTGCGAGGCGGGTGACCTCATCCCCTCCGACGGGGAAATCACCGAGGGGATTGCCTCGGTCGACGAGTCGGCAATCACCGGTGAGTCGGCGCCGGTCATCCGCGAATCGGGGGGTGACCGCTCGGCGGTCACCGGTGGGACCAAGGTGCTGTCCGACCGCATCGTGATCCGGATCACCGCGGAGCGAGGCCACACCTTCCTCGATCGGATGATCACCCTGGTCGAGGGGGCCAACCGACAGAAGACCCCCAACGAGATCGCCCTCACCATCCTGTTGGCCGTGCTCACCATCGTCTTCCTCCCCGTGGTCGTGACACTCCAGATGTTCGGCCACTACTCCGGGGCCACGGTGTCAGTGGTCGTCCTGGTGTCGCTGCTGGTTTGCCTTATCCCCACCACCATCGGGGCCCTGCTCTCCGCCATCGGCATCGCCGGCATGGACCGCCTGGTCCAGCGCAACGTGCTGGCCATGAGCGGTCGGGCGGTGGAGGCGGCCGGCGACGTGCAGACCCTCTTGCTGGACAAGACCGGCACCATCACCCTGGGCAACCGGATGGCGTCTGATTTCTACCCGGTGAGCGGCCACAGCGAACAGGATGTGGCCGACGTGGCCCAGCTGGCCTCGCTGGCCGACGAGACGCCCGAGGGCCGCTCCATCGTTGTCCTGGCCAAGGAGCGGTTCAACATCCGAGAGCGTGAGCTCGAAGGCGAGCATGAGTTTGTTCCGTTCACCGCCCAGACCCGTATGTCCGGTCTCGACATCGGCTCTCGCCAGATCCGCAAGGGTGCGGCCGACTCGGTCAAGCGCTGGGTCACCGAGCAGGGTGGGACCGTGCCTTCCGACCTGGACGGCATCGTGGAGCGGGTGTCGCGGGCCGGCTCCACCCCGCTGGTGGTGGCCGACGGCCCGGACATCCTCGGCGTCATCGAGCTCAAGGACGTGGTCAAGCAAGGTATCCGGGAGAAGTTCGACGAGATGCGCCAGATGGGCATCCGCACCGTGATGATCACCGGCGACAATCCCCTGACGGCGGCGGCCATCGCCCAGGAGGCCGGTGTCGACGACTTCCTGGCCGAAGCCACTCCCGAGGCCAAGATGGCCCTCATCAAGTCCGAACAGGAAGGCGGGAAGCTGATCGCCATGACCGGCGACGGGACCAACGACGCCCCGGCCCTGGCCCAGGCGGACGTGGGGGTGGCCATGAACACGGGGACCACCGCGGCCAAAGAGGCCGGCAACATGGTCGATCTCGATTCCAACCCGACCAAGCTCATCGACGTGGTCGAGATCGGAAAGCAGCTCCTCATCACTCGGGGTTCGCTCACCACCTTCTCCATCGCCAATGACGTGGCCAAGTACTTCGCCATCATCCCGGCCTTGTTCCTCGCCACCTATCCGCAGCTCGAGCCGCTCAACATCATGAAACTACACAGCCCGCAGAGTGCGGTCCTGTCGGCGGTCATCTTCAATGCACTAGTGATCGTGGCGCTGATCCCGTTGGCACTCCGCGGAGTGCAGGTTCCGCGCCGCTGGCTCGGCGGCCATCCTGCGCCGGAACGTCTTCATCTACGGCGTGGGCGGGATCATCGCCCCCTTCATCTTCATCAAGCTCATCGACCTCGTGCTCGTCGCACTGCACGCCTACTGATGGAGTCCCTCTGATGCTCGTCCATCTCCGCCGCTCACTGATCTCGATCGTGATGATCACCGGTCTTCTTCGGGTTCGTCTACGCATTTGTCGGGACCGGCGTCGCCCAGGTGCTCTTCAAGCACCAGGCCGACGGTTCGATCACCGCCAACGGCTCGACCCTCATCGGCCAGAACTGGTCACAGACAAAGTGCCCCGGTCACCTGCTCGGGAGCTGCGTGTTCCAGGGCCGGCCCGACGCCCTCGGCCCGTATGCCGGCTCGTTGAACCCGGTGGCCGGCGGAGGGGACAACCCGCTCGAGGCCAACAACGTCCCCGGCAAGCCCGGAGTCTCGAACTCCGGCGAGTCCGGGGCGAGCAACCTCGGTCCTCGATCCAAAGTCCTGTTGAGCAATACCCAGGCGCTGGTCGCCTACTGGCACCAGCGGGGCGTCAATCCCACTCCCGATCTCGTTACGACCTCGGGTAGCGGTATCGATCCCGACATCACCGCGGCCGACGCACTGGCCCAGATCCCGATGGTTTCCAAGGCCACCGGCATCGCTCCGGCCACCCTGCGGGCCCTCATCGCCCGTGAGAACAACGGCGCGCAGTTGGGTTTCCTCGGAAGCAGCTACATCAACGTGCTGCAGCTGAACGAGGCGCTCGCCAAGCTGCGATGATCACCGGACCGGTCGACGGGCCGTCCGATTCGAGCAGACCGGTGCGATCGTGACCTCCTGAGCAGCTCAGGCGCCGACAACCTCACTGCGCTGCCGTCGAGCTGGACACTGAGGTTCCTTGCCGACGAGATCGAGGAGCTGGCTACTCGAGCATCTCCGTGCCGTCAGAAGGATGTCGAGCGGGACCCACGAACGCATCCTGGTCGGGGTGACGACGGTTCCGAGCAGGTCGCGTCGGTTCGAGCCGACCGGCAGTCGCTGGCAGGAGATGTGGGCGGAGGTCTCGGCCCTTGACACCGGCTTCGATGTCGATGAGTGGTCCGTGGGCGCCGGTGTGGCACTCCCGCCACCGCAGGCCGCGAGCATGGCGGCCGCGCACACACGACAGCCATGGCCAGCCCGGTCGGGAGGCGGGTGCCGCGCGACCCCCTGATCGGAGCCGGATCGGTGCGTCGGTTTCATCAGCAGGATCGGAGGAGTCGCCGGCTTGCCGGCGGGCGCAGTGGTCATCGCGGCGGACCCTCGGGTCGTGGAGCTGGGCCGAGCCTGGCGGAGGCCAGTGAGCCGTCAGGCGATTCGTCCGCGGCCAGTGCTGCGCCCACCTGGTCGGCTATTGCCACCGCCACCAGGAGCCGATCGGCGGACACCGGTTTCCCTGGCGTTGGCGTGAGGAGGAAGTGGCCGAGCAGCCACCCGCCACTCCTCACCGGGAGGTCGACACTCTGGGTCGGGAGCCCGAGGTCCCCGGTGGACCAGGTCTCGTTTCCGACGACTACCTCTCCGCGGGGAGTCACCCGCGCCGTTGTGCCGGCGATGTCGTGGGCAGTGAAGCGACAGCCGCGGAGGGTCAGCAACTCCTCGAGCTCGTGGCCGGCCACGGCTACCACCACCTGAGGATCCTGGCCGGTGGCGGCCAGCTCGGTGACCGAATGGAGCAGGGCCATCTCGTGGCGGCCCTGCCACGCCGCGTCGCGGTGGCGGCGTCCGCGGGCGGCGAGCTCGCCGACGGCCAGTCCCACCACCACGAGGAGGATCTCGGTGATCAGGTCGGAGTGTCTGGTGATCCGGAACGAGAGGTAGGGACGGGTGAGGAAGAAGTCGAAGGAGAGGGCGGAGACGATGGCGGCCACGGCCGCGGCCAGCCTCCTCCCCGTGCTGGCCACGGCCACGATGACCACGACGAGGAACAGGGCGTTGTCGGCGGTGTCGAGGTGGTGGCGCCAGGGGATGAGGGCGGCGGCGACGGCGATCGGGGCGGCGACGGCCGCCAGCATGATCCAGGTGTCGGTCCGCGGTCCGGGCCGATGCGACTCGCCGGGCCCGGCCGGCTCGGCGGCTTCCTCCTGCTGCCAGCTGTCCGGTCTGGTCACCGTGCCCATCCTCCCACTGTGGCACGGTGCGTGCCGCTGAGAAGCACAGGTCTGCGCTTCCCGATGTCAGGGCTCGAAAACTTTTACGGGCCTGTTACACCAGCCGACGGTTTCGGTGCTACGAAGGCGGGATGGATGGTCAGGTCCTGTGGGTGGTCGGGAGGTCGGACGTCGCCGTGGCCGCGCCCGGCACCGTGGCCGTGGATCGGCGATGACCGGCGCCAAGGCCGCCCCCATCGAAGGCGAGCACCCAGTGGCCATGGTCTCGGTGTCCAGTTCGGTGGGCTACCGCGGCGAGATCCGCGCCGGCCGTCACCAATTCGTCGGCGACGAAGGGCCCGAGGTGGGGGGCGATGACGAAGGACCGAACCCGTACCAGTTGCTGCTGGCCGGCCTG
The DNA here is from genome assembly GCA_963812885.1 of uncultured Acidimicrobiaceae bacterium. Lineage (GTDB taxonomy): Bacteria > Actinomycetota > Acidimicrobiia > Acidimicrobiales > RAAP-2 > Bog-756. The sequence continues at coordinate 59,279 of CAWEWZ010000007.1, forward strand.
GTCCAGTGCACGGCCGCGACCCTGCGGATGTACGCCAACCGGAAGGGATGGGCGCTCGGGGAGGTGAAGGTGCGGGCCCGACTGCTCCGCACCGGGGACGGTGCCACCAAGGTCGAGCGCGTCGAGCGCACCGTCGATGTGACCGGGGAGCTATCGGAGGCGCAGCGGGCGCGCCTGGGTGAGATCGCCGACCGGACCCCGGTGACCCGCACGCTCCGGGCCGGGCTGGCCATTGACACCACGTTCGTCTGACCCGGGCGGGTCCTCCGGGTCCTCGGGGACGGCCGGCTGATCCGATGACCGCATGCCCGACCTTGACCACCGAGCGCCTGGTCCTGCGGCCACTGGAGGAGGCGGACCTCGACGCGTTCACCGCCATGCACAATGAGCCCGAGGTGCGCAGATCGCTCAACCTGCCGCGGACCTATTCTCGCCGTGACGCCTGGCAGAGCATGGCCCAGTGGCGGGGCCAGTGGGAGCTCCGCGGTTCGGGGCAGTGGGCGGTCACCGAGCGCTCGACTGGAGAGTTCGTGGGCCGGGCCGGCCTCCATCGGCCCGAGGTGGCCGACTGGCCGGGCTTGGAGGTCGGGTGGGCGCTCCGTCCCGCCTATTGGGGGAAGGGGTATGCCACCGAGGCGGGTCGGCGCTCGATCACCTACGCGTTCGAGGAGATGGAGGCGGACGAGGTGTTCAGCGTGATCCATCCCGGAAACGAACGCTCGCAGGCGGTGGCCCGCCGACTGGGCCTCTCCCTGGTCGACGAGCGGGTGCTGTCCAGCCTGCCCGATTCGGCCCACGGCATCTGGAGGCTCGGTGCCGACGCAGTGGTGACGAGCCGTCACCGTGGCGGCCGATTCTCAGCGGAGGCACGACTCTCAGCGGAGGTGGAGGCCCCCGTCGACCAGCACCACCTCACCGGTGACATAGGCCGACCGGGCCAGGCCGAGGACGACCTCGGCCACATCTTCGGGCGTGGCCGTCCGTTGCAGCGGAGCCTGCGCCTTGACGAATTCGCGCACCAGGTCCCAGTCGGCCGTCCACGGCGTGTCGACCAACCCGGGGGCCACCGCGTTGACCCGGATGGCCGGGCCGAGCGAGTTGGCCAGCAGCCTGGTCATGTGACTGAGCGCCGCCTTCGAACAGGCGTAGGGGATCGAGCTCCCCGTCGGGCGCTCGCCCGCCACCGAGGACACGTTGAGGACCTGGCCCCGCCCCGCCGCACGGAGATGGGGGACCGCGGCCACGGTGACCTGCCAGGTGCCGAACACGTTGACATCGAAGATGCGCCGCCAGACGGCGGGTGAGGCGGCGTCGAGGTCGGCGTGGGAGATGACCTCGGTGGTCCCGGCGTTGTTGACCAGCACGTCGAGGCGGCCGTGGCGGTCGACGACCTCGTCGATCAACCGCTGCGCCTCGTCCTGGTCGGCGACGTCGGCCCGCACGTAGCTGGCCCCGGGGAGCTCGGCGGCCAGCGCCGTCCCCGCCTCGACGGATGTCGATGAATTCACGACCACGGTGGCGCCGCAGGCCGCGAACAGACGCGCCGTGGCTGCTCCGATCCCCGATGACGAACCGGTGACCAGGACGGTCTGTCCCGAGAAGTCGTCGTCACGGATGTGGGGAGAAGAGGCGATCGGATCGGCCATCGCCCGAGTGTAGGACCGGCACCGGCCCGGTGATCGGTTCGCAGCTCCGGTTCCGCCGGGCCTTTGGGAGGCCGGTAGGTTCTGTCCATGCATCTGGTCAGCATGGACGACGGCATCGGCGCGCACCGGACTGGTCGTCGGCGACGAGATCATCGACCTCACCGATCCGGCCATCGGGCTGCCCGGTGACATGATCGCGTTGCTGGCGCTGGGCGCCGACGCCGGCGAGGCATTGCGGCGGGCACCGGCCGGTCGAGCGCGTCGACTGGCCGTGGCCGACACCCGTCTCTCCGCGCCGGTCGCCCACCCGCCCTCGTTTCTGGCCATCGCCCGCAACTACGGTGCCCACCTGGCCGAGATCGGGCACGAACGCCCTGAGTTCCAGACATGGTTCTCCAAGCAACCGACGTGCGTGATCGGGCCGGGCCAGGCCATTGAGATCCCACGGGTGTCTCCGACGGTCGACTACGAAGGGGAGCTCGGGCTGATCATCGGTCGCCGGTGCCGCCATGTGCCCGCCGATCGGGCTCTGGACGTGATTGCCGGCTACACCGTGGTCAACGACGTGAGCGTGCGGGAGTGGCAGTGGCGCTCGCCCACCATGATGATGGGCAAGGGATTCGACACCCACGGACCCACCGGCCCGGCGCTGGTGACGGCCGACGAGATCGGGGACCCGCAGGATCTGACCCTGCGCACCTGGGTCAACGGTGAGCTTCGTCAGGACGGAACCACCGCCGACATGCTCTTCACCTGTGCCCAGATGATCGAGTACCTGTCGGCCGCCTTCACCCTCGAGGTGGGCATGCTGATCACCACCGGCACGCCGGCGGGCACCGCCGCCGGGGAGGACCCGCCGCGGTGGCTGGCCGCCGGCGATTCGGTGACCGTGCGCATCGAAGGGGTGGGTGAGCTGACCAACCCGGTGGTCGACGAGCCCGGTACCGACGGACCCGACCGGTGACGGCCGTGCCCGATGAGCGGGCCGGCTGGATCAGGGTGTCACCGTCCCTCGCCGTTCCCGCCTCCGAGCTGCAGTTCCGGTTCACTCCCAGCGGCGGCCCCGGAGGCCAGCACGCCAACAAGGTGAGCACCCGGGTCGAGCTCCGCTTCGACGTGGCCGGATCTCCGAGCCTCGGGCCGAGGCAGCGGGCCCGGCTGCTCGAGCGCCTGGGACCCGAGATCAGGATCGCCGTCGACGACGAGCGCTCCCAGCTGCGCAACCGGCAGCTGGCCGTGGAGCGGTTCCGTTCCCGGGTGGCCGACGCCCTCCATGTCGAGAAGCCCCGCCGTCCCACCCGACCGTCGCGGGGGGCCAAGGAGCGCCGGCTGCAGGAGAAGCGCCGTCTCTCCGAACGGAAGCGCAACCGCCGGCCGGACCTCGAGGAGTAGACAGACCCGGGGAGGGCCCTGAGGCCCCGGACCGGTCGTGTCGGGTCAGCCGACCTTCCGGTCCTCCTCGGAGGGCGGTTCCCACACGTCGTCGAGGAACTGGGCGATCTCTGCGGTCAGCCGTTCGGGGTGCATCCGCAGCTCGATGACCGAGTTGGCCTGGATCAGCCGTCCCTGCGGCAGCCGTCGGGCCAACTGCTCGGCGTCGTGGAACGGGTGGATCCGGTCCACCCGGTGGCCGATCACCAGCGCCGGGACGTCCATGGCCGCCCGCTGGCCGACCGTCGGGGCGATCGGACCGGCCAGGATCCCGTGGAGCACCGCGGCCGTCTCGACGGGATCGTTGGACAGCGAGTTCATCACGCTGTCGAGGGCCCCGATGCCGGTGCGGGGGAGTCGGCGGAACAACGAGGCGGTGCGCCTGACCAGCGGGCGGGCGAAGTGGACGGCCAACAGCATGGGCACGAAGGTGATGGCGGCGGCGGGCACCGCCCACTCGAGGACCGGCATCTCGAGGACCAGGCCCTCGACCCGTTCCGGGGCCAGGGCGGCGACCAGCAGGCTGACGTTGGCCCCCAGGGAGACGCCACCGATCGACGGCCGTCTCGATCCCGAGGTGGTCCAGCAGCGCCACCACGTGTTCGGCGTAGGTGTCCATCCGGTGGAACGAGGCCCGGTCGGGCTTGTCCGAACGACCGTGACCGGGCATGTCCAGCAGGATCACCCGATGGCCGATGGCGGCCAGATCGGTGGCCAGGCGCCGGTTCATGTTGGAGTCCATCAGGATCCCGTGGATGAACACGAACACGCGGGGACCGTGGCCGTGGATCTCGTAGTAGAGCTGTGACCCCTCCACGTCGAGGAATCCCACCTCGAACGGTGGCGCCCCCGCCGGCTCCTGTCCGTCACCCACCGGCGTCGGACTTCCCGGACCCGTGGCGCGGCCCGGTGTGCTCTCGTCGCCCCGTCGCCCCGTCGCCCCTGGTTTCGTCATCCGGCCAACGGTAGGCGTCGGGGCGGCGGTTAGCCAGCACCGGCAGCTGGGAACGGATCTCCGACTGGCGGTCGGCGTCGAGGTCGGCCAGGACCACCCCCGGGTCGGGCTCGGGTCCGTTCGGCCAGGATCGAACCCCACGGATCGACGATCATCGAGTGGCCGTGACAGGACGGCATCCCGCCGGGGAGCTCGCCGACCTGGGCCGCGCCGATGACGAAGACCTGGTTCTCCACCGCTCGGGCCCGGAGCAGCAGCTCCCAGTGGGACGGACCGGTGACCGCGGTGAAGGCGGCGGGCACGGCGATCACCGTGGCCCCGCGCAGCGCCATGATTCGGTACATCTCGGGGAAGCGGAGGTCGTAGCAGAGCGAAAGACCGAGGGCGGGCCCCGCCGTGCCCGGCCCGTCCGGCGGCGACAACGGCGCCACCGCCAGCTCGTGGCCCGGCGCCATGGTGGCCGACTCGCAGAAGCCGGCGCCGCTCACCGTCACGTCGAAGAGGTGGATCTTGCGGTAGACCGCCTCCATCGCTCCGCTCGGGCCGATCAGACAGCTGGTGTTGGACAGGCGCGGGTCCCGGCCGACGCCACCGGCGGGCCGTTCGGGGAAGCTGCCGGCCAGCAGCCAGATCCCCATCTGCCCGGCCAGGTGGGACGCCCAGGTCACCGTGGGGCCGGTCAGCGTCTCGGCATGGCCCCGGAGGAAGTCGGGGTCGCCGGCCACGGAGAAGTACTCGGGGAGCACCACCAGCTCGGCGCCGCCGTCCACCGCCTCGGCCACCAGGGTGCCGGCGGTCTCGAGGTTCTGACCGCGGTGGCACCCGCAGTCGTCTGGACGGCGGCGACGCGCATGGCACAGGGTAGGCCGGTCTTCGGGCACAATGACCCCAGTCGACCCTGGCCCCGGACCGGGGCCTGCGTCCGCACAGAATCGAGTGCCGTGTCCTTCGAAGACTCCGATGTCGTCCGCAGCGCCGTCCGCGTGGAGGGCTTCCGGGACGATGAGTTCGACTACCAGTTGATCCGGGCCATGGGCGTGGCCGACTACGGAGGCTCGACGGTGGGTGAGTGCCTGGCCGTGGCGGCCGAGATCACCGACGGGAGCCCGCGCAGCTGGGCCGTCGCCTTCGAGCGCCTGGCCCGGCGGGTGGAGGACCGGGGGCGGGCCTGTCTGGAGGCAGGGCGCCGGGTCAGCGCCAAGGACCACCTGCTGCGGGCGTCCACCTACTACCGCACCGCCGAGTACTACGCCGACGCGGTCGAGCGGGGGGTCGCACCGCATGGGCGAGCGCAGCCAGGCCTGCTTCGCCGACGGATCGGCGCTCGGGGATCCTCCGGTCGAGCGGATCGAGGTCCCCTACGAGGGCGGGACACTGCCCGGCTACCTGGTCCGCCCGGCCGGTGCCGACGCGGCGACGGACCATCCCCTCCCCACCCTGGTGGGGGTGGGCGGGTTCGACTCGAGTGCCGAGGAGCTCTACTTCCACTTGGGTGCCCCCGGAGCCGAACGCGGATGGAACGTGTTCGTCTTCGACGGCCCCGGCCAACCCGGCTGTATGCGGGTCAACCCGCAGATGACCTTCCGACCCGACTACGAGGTGCCGATCGCCGCGGTGATCGACCACCTCGCCGGCCTCCCCGGCGTCGACTCCGACCGGCTGGCCCTGGCCGGTCAGAGCTTCGGTTCGTACTTCGCCGCCCGCGGCGCGGCCACCGATGCCCGGGTGGGCGCCCTGGTGGCCGATCCACCGATCGTCGACATGAGCCGGTACATGGAGGCATGGGTCGGGTGCCGACGTGTACCGGATGACCCGTGACATCCGGCCCGAGGACGTCACCGGCGTCCCCGAGGACCTGATGCCCCGCCAGATGCAGTGGGGGATCGGCGGCCATCTGCTACCGGTTCGGGGTGCCGTCGTTCCACGCCTGGCGGGAGGCCATGGGTTCCTACCGGCTGGACGGCATGGTGTCGTCGGTCCGCTGCCCGGTGCTGGCCATGATCGGCGACCGTGAGGGGCCCGAGCCGCGGGCGCAGTTCGACGCGTTCGTCGGCGGGACCGGCGGCCCGGTCACCCCGGTCGTGTTCACCGCCGAGGACGGGGCGTCGACCCACTGCCAGTCCGACAACATCCGGCTCTCGGCCCAGGTGACCTTCGACTGGTTGGACGAGCAGTTCGGCTGAGGCCGGCAGTCAGAGGCCGAGCTTGGCCGAGCACCCGGGCCACGGGCCCCAGCCGTCCATGGCCTGCAACCGCTGGGCCGCCTGGTCCTGGACGGCGGGGGGAGCCTGGTTGGGGAAGCCCGAGTACCCCAGTCCGAGCCAGGTCGGCTCGGCGAATTGATAGGCCCCGTAGAACCCGTTGCCGGTGTCGATGGTGTAGTTGTCGCCCGATTCGCACTCCCGGAGCTCGGCCCACACGGCCGGGCTGGGGCTGGTCGGGCCGGCCGGTGCCGGAGCGACAGGAGCAGCCGGGGGTGCCACCGGGGTCGGTGGCGTCGCCGGTGCGGCGGGGGCCGTCGGCGCCGGGACCGTGGTCGCCGGTGCCGTGGCGACCGGCGCCGCCACCACCCGGGGCCGGGGCGGCCGGCGACGGGGGACGGGTGCATGCAGATGCAGCGAGGCCAGGGCGATGGTCACCGAGCCCACGGTGGCGTTCCCCTGGGCCGACGGGGTCGGCGGCGATGGCGCCGACAGATTGTCGATGAGGAGCCGCGCCCCGACCTGGGCGGCCGTCTTCCCGGCCGAGCCCGGCTGGCGGTTGCCCGGCGCTCCCGAGGCCCCGGCCAGCGTGGCCGAGGGCTGGAAGACCACCAGGGCCACCGCGCTCACGCCGATGGACAGACCGACAGCCGGAAGCGAACGCGGGATGCGCACGCCTACAGCCTCTCGAGGGCGAAGGCCCGCCCGACGCGTCTCATGAAACACTGTAAGTGACATTCTAACTACTCAGAGCGGTATTTAGCCAGGATGCCGGCGGTGGCGGGCCCGCCGCCGTCGGGCAACGAGGTCCGGCAGGCCCAGCGGGGTGGGCCACTCGGCCGGCCCTGCACCGTCGGGAGGGGACGGGAGCAGCCCCGCTCAGAGCCCGGTCTCGGGATAGGTGGCCAAGGCGGCGGCGATGGCGGCGCGGCCGGGGCCGGACAGGTCCTCGCGCACGCCGAGCAGGGGGGTGAGGGTCGCCCAGCCGTCGGCGATGAGGGCGGCATCGGAGTCCGGCTCCAGCTCGGCCTGTTCGGCCAGTCGGTCCGAGGCCACCCCCATCCCCCGGAGGGTGAGGGTGATGGCCCGGGAGGTGGGGTCGACGGGAGTGCCTCCGACCGGGAACGGGGTGGACTCGGGACGCACCGCCCGGATCAGTCCGACCGTGCCCAGGGTGCCGTGGCGCAGGCCCCGCAGGAGGTGGGGGGCGACGGCGGGCACGTTGAGATTGAGGATGGTCGCCGGCTCCATGGCGGCCAGCGCAGGGACGATGCCGGCGGCCAGGGCCACCGGCGTCTCCCACGGCACCGGATCCTCCCCCCAGGCGATGCTGACGGCGAGCCCCCGCACGCCGAACTGGGCCCCGGTCAGCGTGGCGCCGACGGTGCCCGAGTGGAGCGCCGAGCGCCCGGCGTTGACACCGTGGTTGATCCCGGAGACCACCAGATCGGGCCGCGGGCCGAAGCCCTCGATGCAGGCCAGGATGACGGCCAGCGCCGGCGGACCCTCGATGCCGAAGGTGGGGACGGCGGCCAGGCCGGGGATCTCGACCGACTCGAAGGGGATCGATTCCCGCTCGTAGACGGGCCCGACCGCCGCCCCGGCCCCGCTGTGGTCGGCCAGGGGGGCGACCACGAAGAGCTCGTGGTCGCCGGCCAGCCGGGCCGACAGGCCCCGGGCCAGGGCGGCGATGCCCGGAGCGAAGACGCCGTCGTCGTTGGTGATGAGGATGCGCATGGAGAGACGTTCCTGTCGGTCGGAAAGAGAGCGGTGCGGGGCGGGCGTCGGACGGGCTCGGGGCCCGTAGGGCCCTCCGTCGGGACCCTGCGGCCCGTTCGCCTACCATACCGGGCGACGTCAGCCGCCCCCGGGTCGGCTGGATCAGGCGAACCCCATCCCACCACCATGAGCTCCCGACCACCTGCCGAAGACCAGCGTCCGGCCGAGACCACGGCCAGCACCGGGGACCAGTGGGTCATCGGCCACGGGCACCAACGGGCGGTGATCACCGAGATCGGGGCCACCCTCCGGTCGTTCACCGTCGACGACCGGGCGGTGATCGACGGGTTCGGAGCGGACGAGTGGAGCCAGGGAGGCCGGGGCCAGGTGCTCGCCCCCTGGCCCAACCGCCTCGGCGACGGCCGCTACTCGTTCCAGGGCACCGATGCCCAGGCCCCCCTCAACGAATTGCCGGCCAACAACGCCATCCACGGCCTGGTGCGGTGGATGCCGTGGCGGATGGTGGGCCGGGCCCAGAACCGGGTGAGCATGGCCCTCGACCTCCGGCCTTCGCCCGGCTATCCCTTCGCCCTCGGGCTCACCATCGAGTACCGGTTGGGCCGGGACGGGCTGACCGTCGTCGTCGACGCCGACAACATCGGGCCGGTCGATCTCCCCTTCGGGATCGGCTTCCACCCGTATCTCACGGTGGGGACCCCGACGATCGACCAGGCCCGCCTCGTGATCCCCTCGCAGCGCAGGCTCTTCTCCGACGACCGGGGACTGCCGACCGGCGCCGGCCCGATCGAGGGCACCGAGTTCGACTTCAGCCGGGGCCGGCTGATCGGCGTGACCAAGCTGGACACCGCCTTCACCGACCTGGTGCGGGGTGCGGATGGCCGGGCCCGGGTCGAGCTCGACCACCCCGACGGCGCCGGCGGGACCACCCTGTGGGCTGACGAGCGGTTCACCTACCTCATGATCTACACCGGGGACACGCTCGATGCCGACCACCGGCGGACCGCACGTGGCCGTCGAGCCGATGAGCTGCCCACCCGACGCATTCCGGTCCGGGACCGATCTGACCGTCCTGCGATCCGGTGCCCGATGGACCGGGTCGTGGGGCATCACCCCCCGCTGAGCCGACCACCGGCGCCGGCATAGCGCTGGCTCAGGACCCGGGTGTGAATGCGTCGAGGATCGAAGCGGCCTCGTCCGGTACGTCGATCACCAGCGTCAGCGCTTCCGGTCCGATCGACAGCGAGAAGGCGAAGAACGCACAGCAGGCGGCCTCCCTCCTGGCCAGATCGACGAGGGCGTCGACCCGATCGAAGTCGGACCGAAGGAGGAGGTCGAGTCGCCCCGGCGCCACCCGATGCCGCCGGGCCACGGCTGCGGTGAGCAGCTCGCCCCACTCGGCCACCTGCGAACGGGCATCCCGTGGCTGCAGACGGCAGGCGACGGGGATCTCCATGCCCTCATCCTAGAGGCGGCCGCCGATAGCAGCTGCGCGATCAGAACATCCAGAACGAAGAAGGCACCGGGCTGTTCGCAGGCGAAGCCCCCGGGCAGAGCGGCGGGTCGCCGTCGGCGATGCTCCCGGCCGGTATGAAGGCGCCGATGTAGGCCAGGCACACCCGGGCGAGGACCGAGCGGCGCCGGCGAAGACCCGGGAGCTTGCGCTGGTACCGACTGTCGTCGAACATGCCTCCAGGATCGGCAGGTTCTCACCCGTGCTTGAGCCCGACGGCCGGCCTCCAGTCGGCCGGTAGCGGGGACGACGGACCCGGAACACGTCTTCATGGGCGCCGTCCGTGGCTCGGCGCTTACCCGGTCCGGTGTCCGCTGTGTCCGGCCAACCGAGGCGTGTAGCCGAACCGTTCGAGGTGATGTCCCAGCACCTCCTCGATGCGGTCACTCACCTCGGGCGACAGATCGTCGCGCCACCGACCGATCGATGCATCGCCTGTCTCGTGGGTTCTGTGGTGGCTCAAGCCGTCGGTCGAGGCCAGGGCCAGGACCGGATCGAGGTCGACGTCCAGCCAGCTACTCAAACGCCGCGCCTGGCCGGGCAGGTCCGACACGAGGTCCTCGTAGCGCACCGTCAGCGACGGTATGGCCGGGTCGGTCTCGGCCATCTCGTCGAGCCGTCGCCTCATGGCCTGCAGGATCGACGAGAGGAAGTCCTCCTCGGATTGTCCTTCCCGGCGGCCGAAGCCGAAGTAGCCCCGTTTGGCGTCGAAGGCCAGGATCGAAGCCCACATGTCGCGGGGATCCCGCACCAGATCGATCATGCGGTGCGGGATGCCGGCCGCAGTGAGCACGTCCTCGTAGCCGCCGTACTTCTCGGCGTAGTACCGGAGTGGGTGTCCACTCGCATCTTCGGCGGCCTGCGAATATCCCGTCCAGACGCCGCGGACGCTGCCCTGGTAGAGCCGGTCGCGGTCGACGCCGAGGTTGCGCGTAGGGGAGTGGGATCCCCTTCACCTCGAACCCGAACCGCGCCGGCTCCAGCCACCACACCCGCTCGGGATCGTCCATCCACCACCCGTTGGGAGCGTCCACATGGCCCCGGAGTGGCTGCAGGTAATAGAGCAGGCTGGAGAGGGCCTGGTTCTCACAGGGGTAGTCCCGGTCGAACGAGATCTCCGGCGACGTCCCGAGGAGCAGCATCATCAGTGTGCTGCCCACCCGCCCCCAGAGGCCGCGGACCAGCAGGGCCTCGAGCATGGGGGGTGCGGAGCCGGCCTCGGACTCGGCACTCAGACGGCCGGCCAGTCGGCGGGCACTCCGGGCGGTGGCCTGACGGGCTGCGGCCACGACCGACCGAACCGGTGACTCGAGGTGGTCGCGGCCGGGTGGCATCGCTTGATGATAATCACGGCGACTTGGGCGAGCCGACCCAAAAAGCGACCCGGAACCCAGAAGCGGCCCACTTCCGGCCAACCTGGTGCGCCCCCTGGGATTTGAACCCAGAACCTGCGGATTAAGAGTCCGTTGCTCTGCCGTTGAGCTAGAGGCGCGCGTACTGCAACCTATCCCGGGGCCTGACACTCCCGTGTCCGCGTCCCCGGAGGCAAGAGGGTGACCGACGGGGCTCGAACCCGCGACCTCCGGGGCCACATCCCGGCGCTCTGCCAACTGAGCTACGGCCACCAAGGGAGCCTCTAGTGTGGCACAGTCAGACGGAGGCCCGGGTAGCTGGGCCTCGGCGTGGTTGGCCCCTGTAGCTCAACTGGATAGAGCAGGTGGTTTCTACCCATCAGGTTCCGGGTTCGACTCCTGGCGGGGGCGCTCAGCCCGGCGTAATGGCGGGAGGTGATCGACGGCGGGTCGGCTGCGGGACGCCGGGAGGATGGCCTAGCCTGTTCGGATCGGATCCAGCCCCATGAGTCGCCCGCGGAAGTCGACCCTGACGAGCCTGGACACCGCCTCTGCCGGACCACGTCCCTTGTCGGCCCGCTGGCTCTGGGGCCTCGGTGCCGTCCTGCTGACCGCCGCCTCCACCACGGTGGCGACCGCTCCGGCCGCCGACGCCGCGTCCGCCGGCTCGGCGTCGAGCGCACGACCCGGGGCGATCAACCCCTCCAGCTTCAGCGAGACCTGGTCCACGGGCCGATTGCCCGACGTCGGGCAGCCGATCGCCCTCTCGTCACCCGTGCCGGCCGACCTCGACGGCCAACCGGCCATGGTCGTCGGCGACCGGCGAGGCCTGGTGTACGCCCTTCACCTGGCCGACGGCACCGAGGTGGCCGGGTGGCCGACCACCAACGCCAGCGGCCCGATCGATTCGACTCCTTCGGTCACCCCGTCGGGCGGCAATCGGTCGACCGTCCTGGTCGGGTCGGGGAACGACGCCGACCCCACCACCGGTGGCTACACGGCGTTCGCGCCCTCCGGCCGGCAGAAATGGTTCACCCGGGTGGTCAATCCCCCCTCCGACGGTGTTCCGGCGGGGGGCGTGCAGGCCGGGATCAGCGTGGGGACCCTCCAGGGCCACGCCGGGGCCGTCGCCGGTTCGCTCGGCCAGGTCTCCTACGCCCTCGATGCCGCGACCGGTGCCCCCCTGACCGGGTGGCCGTTCTTCAACTCCGACAGCACGCACTCCACGGCGGCACTGGCCGATCTCTACGGCACCGGTCAGAGCGAGATCATCATCGGCGGCGACCAGACCGCCGGTGAGGGCAGAGGCCAGACCTACACCAACGGGGGCCATCTCCGGATCCTGACCGCTCAGGGAGAGCAGATCTGCCGGGCCGACACCAACCAGGTCGTCGACTCGTCCCCGGCGGTGGGCGGCTTCCTCGGGGGTGGCGCCACCGGCATCGTGGTGGGGACGGGAACGTTCTTCCCCCGCGCCTCGGACACCGACACCCTGAAGGCCTATGACGGCCATTGCCGGCTGCGATGGTCGACCCGGCTCGATGGCAGCACCTTCTCGTCCCCGGCGCTGTCCGACGTGCTGGGCAACGGATCGATGCAGGTCGTGGAGGGCACCGACCAGGGCACCGGAAGGTCCGGGTCGGTCTGGGTCCTGAACGGCAGTACCGGCCGGACCGTCTGGAAACGGACCGACATCGGTCGGATCATCGGATCGGTGGTGACTGCCGATCTGACCGGGCAGGGGTATGACGACGTGGTCGCCCCGACGGTCAACGGTGCCTTCGTCCTCGACGGCAGGACGGGGGCGATCATCGCCCAGCTCAGTCCCCATCTCGGCCTCCAGAATGCTCCGCTGGTCACCGCCGATCCCAACGGGACCATCGGGATCACCCTCGCCGGCTATGTGATCTCCGGCATGTCATCGGCCGGGGTGGGGCAGATCGACCACTACGAGATCACCGGGTCGAACGGGCCGCAGGCCGTCGCCTCCGGGTCGTGGCCCATGTTCCACCACGATGCCGCAGCTGACCGGCGACGCCGGACGGACGACGCCGATCGGTTCGATCCCGGCCTGCTCGGTCCCGGCCGCTACCTTCGGTGGGTACCGCCTGGCCGCCTCCGACGGCGGCATCTTCTCGTTCGGCGGGGCTCCCTTCTGCGGATCGACGGGCGGCATCCGCCTCGATGCCCCGGTGGTCGCCATCGCCGCCGCCCCGGCCACCGGCGGCTACTGGGAGGTGGCCTCCGACGGCGGCATCTTCGCCTTCGGCGGGGCCCGGTTCTACGGATCGATGGGCGGCCGGCACCTCAACCGGCCCATCGTGGGTATGGCCGCCACCCCGGACGGCAAGGGCTATTGGCTGGTGGCCTCCGACGGCGGCATCTTCGCCTTCGGCGACGCCCGCTTCGACGGATCGATGGGCGGCCAGCACCTCAACCAGCCCATCGTCGGGATGACATCGAACACCGAAGGCACCGGCTACCGGTTGGTGGCCTCGGACGGAGGGATCTTCTCCTTCAACTCGGTGTTCTCCGGATCGGTGGGCGGACAGGCCCTCAACGCCCCCATCGTGGGGATGGTCAACGACGCCAACACCGGCGGCTACTGGGAAGTGGCCTCCGACGGGGGGATCTTCGCCTTCGGCGGGGCGCCGTTCTACGGGTCGACCGGGCAGCTCCGCCTGAATGCCCCCATCGTGGGGATGGCGGAGACCTCCGACGGCAGCGGCTACCGGTTCGTGGCCACCGATGGCGGCATCTTCAGCTTCGCCGCCCCATTCCTCGGATCGATGGGTGGCCACCACCTCAACCGGCCCATCGTGGGAATGTCCGGATTCTGAGGCCTCCGGCGATCGCCGTGGCCGGGCGTAGACTCCGCTCGTGACCGACGTGCTGGCCGTGGCCAACCAGAAGGGTGGCGTCGCCAAGACGACCACCGTCCATTCGCTCGGGGTGGCTTCGGCGGAGCTCGGCCGGCGCACCCTGGTGGTGGACCTCGATCCCCAGGCCTGCCTGACCTTCTCCCTGGGGTTCGATCCCGACGCCCTCGACCGGTCGCTGCACGACGTCTTCGTCCGGCGGGACAGCGTGGCCGAGGTCACCCTCCCGGTGCCCGGGGTCGACTTCCTCGATCTGCTCCCGGCCTCGATCGACCTGGCCGGATCCGAGGTCCATCTCCTCACCCGCACGGGGAGGGAGCACGTGCTCGAGCGCGCCCTCGAGCCGGTCCTCGCCCGGTACGACCTGGTGCTCATCGACTGCCCTCCGTCGCTCGGGGTGTTGACCATCAACGGGTTGACCGCGGCCAACGCCGTGGTCATCCCCCTGCAGTGCGAGGCCCTGTCCCACCGCGGGGTCGGACAACTGCTCGAGACCATCGAGGACGTGCGCGCCTTCGCCAACAGCGAGCTGAGCGTGCGGGGCATCGTGGCCACCATGTACGACGACCGCACCAAGCACTCGCGGCACATCATCGAGGAGGTCGAGGCCCGCTACGGGATCCCCGTCCTCCAGCCTCCGGTGCGCAAGTCGATCCGGTTCGCCGAGGCGCCGGCGCGGGGGAAGTCGATTCTCCAGCACGCCCCGAACTCGCCCGGAGCGATGGCCTATCGAGAGCTGGCTCGGACCCTGGTCGGCGCAACCGTCGTCGCCGGCACCGTTGGCTAGTGCCCGAGGGGCCCGACCCGCTGGGCAAACGGGCGCTCTACTGGATGCCGATCGACCAACAGGCGCTGTCCGACGACGACGAGGGTCCGACGGCCCACCAGGCCAAGGTGGCCCCCGGCCATCCGACGCCGGCCACCCGCCATGCCCGGCCGGCCGGCAAGCACGCGCTGTTCTCCGAGGCCACTCCTAGCGGCGAGCCGAGCGCAGCCACATCGACGGCGACCGCCACCGACCCGCTCCCTCCCCATGGCCTCCTCTCGGTCGGATGTTCGTCGTGCGGTGTGATCAGCAGAGTGGGCGTGATCGAATTCGTGCTGTTGCAGTTTCCCTTCGGCGCCTGGCTCCCCCGGCGCACCTTCGACCGGTGGATGACCTGCCCCGCCTGCCGGCGGCGGACGTGGACCAGTGTGACCCTGTCCCGGTGGTCCTGAGGGCCCAGCGCGCTCAGCGGTCGGATCCGCCGAGGGTGCGGAGGGTGCCATGATCCTGATGACGACGGCCGCGGCCCGCGGGGTGGGCCAGGTCCTGGCGGCGGCCGACTCCCAGGCCCCCGGCGGCCTGTCGGGTTGGCTGCTCCACTTCCACGGGCCCACCGCCTACGCCGTCGTCGGGTTCCTGGTCTTTGCCGAGGCGGCATTGATGGTGGGGTTCTTCATCCCCGGGGAGACCGCGGTGGTCGTCGGCGGCGTCCTGGCCGGCCTGCACCAGGTCAACCTCGAAACCATGATGGCGGTGGTCGTGGTGTGCGCCATCGTCGGTGACTCGGTCGGATTCGAAGTGGGAAAGCGGTCGGGACCGTGGCTCGTCGAGCGGCGCCCCCTCAAGGGGCGGACCGGGATCCGCCGGACCATGGCCATGCTCGAGCACTACGGAGGCCCCGCGGTCTTCCTCGGCCGCTTCGTGGCCTTCGCCCGGGCCATCATCCCCGCCCTGGCCGGAATGAGCGGACTCCGCTACCGGGTGTTCCTCTTCTACAACGCCATCGGCGGGTTGATCTGGGGGATCGGCTACACCCTCCTCGGTTTCATCGTCGGCCTCTCCTTCGCCCGCATCCTCTCGACGATCGGTCTCTGGTCCATCGCCGTGGTGGGTGGCGTGGTCGTGGTGGTGGTCGTGGTCACCCTCATCCTGAAACGACGGGAGCGGAGGCGCTCGGGGGCCGCCGGGTCGGCCCAAGGTGACGATGGGTCCGTCCGGTCCGACGACGAGGCCGCGACGGTCGCGGATCTCCCCGAGGACGACCGCTCGGTTCCCGACCGCGGTTCACCCGTGACGCGACCGGGTTCAGGAGCCGGCGGCGAAGAAGCGGGCCGGCTCCTTCCCCTGGCGGCGGACCCGACCCTGCAGCTCGAGGAGGACGCAGTGGGCCAGCGTCTCGCCGTTGGCCTGACGTTGCATGAACGACTGGATCTCGTCCCACGGTCGTGACCAGTGCAGACGCAGCGTGATCTCCCAGGCGGTCGAACCCGGATGCTCGGTGATGACCTGCTCGATCTCGTCGAGGCGGTCGGAATGATGGGTGATGATCTCCTCGACCCGGCCGTCGAGATCGGAGAACCGGTACTCGTGGCCGGGAAGGACCTCCTCGGTCCCGAGGCCCTGCACCTTGCGGAGGGAGTCGAGATAGTCGCCCAGCGGGTTGGATTCCTGCTGGGCGTGAACCGAGATGTTCGGTGTGATCCGGGGCAGGACATGATCGCCCGAGACGAGCAGCTTCCGGTCCTCACTGAAGAAGCAGACATGACCCGGTGAGTGTCCGGGTGTCCAGATGGTGCGCAGCGGCCAACCGGGGAGATCGATCTCCCGTCCGTCTTCGAACAGGACGTCCGGCTCGGCCATGGTCACCATCGACTTGATGGCCATCGAGGCGTGGGCCAGGTCGGGGAGCCGGTCGTCCGGCACTCCCGAATCAGCCAGGAACCTGATCATGCGGGTCACCAGCTCGTCGGTGTTGCCGTACCGGGATTCGAGCATGACGGCGTCGGCCGGATGCAGACCGATCCACGCGCCGGAGGCTTCGCGCACCCTGCCGGCCAGGCCGTAGTGGTCGGGGTGGATGTGGGTGACCAGTACGGCCCGGACGTCGGAGATACTTCCTCCCGCCGCCGCCAGTCCATCGCCCAACGAGGTCCAGGCATCGTCGGTGTTCCACCCGGCATCGACCAGTCCGACTCCGCCGCCATCGAGCTCGAAGGCATAGACGAGTACGTACCGCAGCGGATTGTTGGGGATGGGGACGGGTATCGACCACAGCCCCGGTCGCACCTGTTCGACCGGCGGAAGGATGTTCCGGGCCCATGCGTCCTTCTGCAACGTGCCGGTGACGACGACCATCCCAGGCACGGTACTCGGCCACGGTGTCCGATCGGCAAGTCCGCATGCGCATACCGGATCAGACCCGGAAGGACCAGGGGTGCGGCCCACCACGACCACGTGCCGCCCCATCCCGGACGGGCCGAAATCCTTGATGTGCAGGGGTCGATTGCCTACCATGTCGTCGCAGTGGCACCGCGTCGTTGGTCAGACGAGCCCCCGAAGTCCGAGCAGGGTGGTGAATCTGGTCGATCGTCCGGCAGTGGCCAGGCACAGGGGACCGCGACCCCGGCGATCAGGGGGCGACTCATCGAAACCACGACGGGAGCACCATGGTGGTTGAAGGAGTAGCGCAGGCCCCGGTGAGCGAGCTGTCCCAGTGGCGGAGCCGATGGGCTCAGCTGGTCGCACGCTGTCCCGACCCCTTCATCGAGGTCGACGGAATCGGCGTGGTGAAGGAGTGGAATCCACGCGCTGAGGAAGTCTTCGGTTGGCGGCGGGACGAGTTGGTCGGGCGGTCGATCTTCGACGCCCTGCTGCCCGTCGATTCGCTCGGCTCACCCTTGCCACGGATCATCTCCGGGGCAGGCGGCCCCGATGGTGAAGGCGCCGCCGCCGGCGGCAGTCGGGTGCGGATCGATCTCGTCCACCGTACCGGTCAGCGGGTCGTGGCCGACGGGCTGTGGTTCGACATCGGGTCCGGACCACAGCGTTCGGTGGCCGCGTTCATCCAACCCGGTGTCCAAGACCACCGGGACGGGGGCGGTCCATCGACCACCGGGGATCGGGGTCCGCAGACGGGCATGGCCGACCGGACCCAATTCGACCGCTGGCTGACGCTGGCCGCGGCCCGGGGGCGAGGAAAACCGGGCACGGTCGCCGTCGTGCTGCTGGACCTCGACCGGTTCAAGGCCATCAACAACAGCATGGGCCACGACGCCGGGGACAGGGTCCTCACCGCGGTGGCCGAACGCCTGCAACGGGCGGCCGGGCATGGAGAGCTCATCGCCCGGTTCGGGGGCGACGAATTCCTCGCCCTGTTCGAGAACCCGGCCGGTGAGGCGCACGCCGACGCGTCGGCATTCGTCGAACGGGCCCGGGCCGTGCTGACCCAACCACTCGAGATCGATGGCACCGAGGTGTTCCTGGACGCGTCGGTGGGGGTTTCCGTCAACACGTTCGGGTTTGTCGACGCTCCCACCCTCCTGTCCAACGCCGAAGCTGCCATGTACCAGGCCAAGCGGCGCGGGGGCTCGAACATGGAGACGTTCGGCGAGTCGATGCGGGTCGAGTTGCTCGACCGGATGACCACCGAGCATTCGTTGCACCGGGCCCTCGAGCGCAGCGAGCTCACGCTCCACTACCAGCCGGTGGTGGAGATCGACGGCGAGACCACGGTCGGGGTGGAGGCGCTCATCCGGTGGCAGCATCCCGACCAGGGCCTGGTGTCCCCGTACCGCTTCATCCCGGTGGCCGAGGAGAGCGGTCTCATCATCCCCATCGGTGCGTGGGTCCTGGAGCAGGCCTGCCATCAACTCCGCGACTGGAACCTCGAGGGCCGCGAGGGTCCGCAGGGCTCGGTGGAGGTGAACCTCTCGGCCCGGCAGATCGACGACCCCCGGATCGTCGAGACGGTGCAGGCGATCCTCTCCCGGACCGGGCTCCCGCCCGAGTACCTGACCCTCGAGATCACCGAGAGCGCACTGATGGAGGATGCGGCCTCGGCCCTCGGGGTCCTCCAGGCGCTCAAGGAGATCGGCGTCCTCCTGGCCATCGACGACTTCGGCACGGGGTATTCATCGCTGAGCTACCTGCAGCGGTTCCCCCTGGACATCCTCAAGGTCGACCGGTTGTTCGTGGAGGCGCTCGGAGTCAATGCCGAGGGCGAGGAGATCGTTTCCGCCGTGATCAACCTGGCCCACGCCCTCGGGCTCGAGGTGGTGGCCGAAGGCGTGGAGACCGCCCAGCAGCTCCAGATCCTCCGGGAGCTCGGGTGCGATCTGGCCCAGGGATTCCTGTTCTCGCGTCCCTTGCCCGCCACCGAGATCGTCACCGCCTTCGGCCTGCCCATCAGCGCCTGATCCGAATCCGGACGGAGCCGGAGGTGAGCGTCGGGAAGGCGGGATTTGAACCCGCGACCTCCTGCTCCCAAAGCAGGCGCGCTGAACCAAGCTGCGCTACTTCCCGGTGAAGAATGCTGAACGGGCCAACGCTAGCTCAGTGCACGACCGTGGCCTGTCCGCCGTCCAACCGTTGTCTTGCTTCGGCAGCCTGTCGCGTCACCTGCCCGTACCCGTGTTCGACGGCGGCGGCGTGCGCCTTGGTGAGGAGATCACGGGCCTGCTCGGCGTCGCCCGGGCCGAGACGTTCGGCCAGCATCCTGCCCCACCAGAGGCGGGTCCGGGCCAGGAAGAACCTGGCCCCCACCCGGTCGCTGAACGCGGCGGCCTCGGCAAAGTAG
This sequence comes from uncultured Acidimicrobiaceae bacterium, assembly GCA_963812885.1. GTDB lineage: Bacteria > Actinomycetota > Acidimicrobiia > Acidimicrobiales > RAAP-2 > Bog-756. The sequence goes on from CAWEWZ010000007.1 coordinate 78,554, forward strand.
GCGTCGGCGCGGGCGTCCCGGCCGAGCACGGCGGCCAGGCCCCCGAGGTATTGGTTGACCGGCCCGAGCGCGGAGGCGCCGGTGGCCGGCACCTGTCCGGCCCATGGCTCGAGCCGGTCGAACAGGGGCGCGGCGTACCGAGGGTCTCGGCATTCGATCGCCGCCTCGGCGTAGTCGACCATGCCGGTGAGCCACACCTGGTCGAGAGGAAGATCGAAGCCCGAGGTCGCAAACTCCTCCAGCAACCTGAGCGCCTCGTCAATGCGGCCTCCTTCCACGTGGGCCTTGGCCAGGAGCGAGCCGAACAACCATCGGGAGATGTCGGGCGTCTCGGTGGCCAACTGCTCGATGAGCGGGACCAGGTCGCTCATGGTGCCCCGTTGACCGCTCACGATCATGAGTTGTGCGCCGAAGATGACGGCGGCATCGAGTTGGCCGCCGTCGGTGCCGATGCGGAGCGCTTCGGAGGCCAGCGCTTCCGCCCGGTCGGTGTCCCCGGCGATCTGGGCCCGCAGACCCAGGAAGAAGGTGTGCCCCCAGTGGAAGATCGGTTGATTGAGGAGAGCGGCGGTCGACGCGTGGATCTCGATGCAGCGGTCCATGGTCTCGATGTCCCCGGCGCGGGCGGCGACTTCACCGCGCCACATCGCCGCCCAGAACAGCAGCGCCGGATCGCCGACCCGTTCGGCCCGGGCCAGCGCCTCGGACGTGCGGGCCAGGGCCAGCTCCAACAGGGCTGGTACCTGGAGCGGGACGTAGAGATGGTTGAGGACCCGGACGACGGTGGCGTCGTCCCCGGTCGATTCGGCGGCGGCGACCGCTTCTTCGGCCAGGGCCTGTCGTTGTTCGAGTGCGCTGCCATGGGCCAGCTCCGAACACAGGGTGGCCAACACGAGCGACCGATCCGGATCCGCTCCGTCGAGCATGTCGAGCGCCTTGTTGAGGACCTCGACCTTGTCGGCGTCGATGGCACCGACGGCACTGTAGAAGCCGCGGTCGTTGGCCAGGGCGGCGGCCACCAGCCGTTCGGTGTCCTCGGTGCGGGCCGCTCGACGGGCGGCATCGAGGAGTGTCTCCCGGTAGGCCGGGTCCCCGGTCTGGCGCTGCGCGGTACCGAGCCCGATGGCCAGGTCGAGCCCGAGTACCGGATCGGGCTGCGTCGGTTCGGGAGTAGAGGTCGAGGGCCTGGGCGTAGTAGCCGAGGGCGTCGGCCGGGGCGAGGGCGGCCAGGGCGGCGTCCGCCGCCCGTCGTGAGTAGTCGAGGGCCTTGGCCAGATCGGCGGGCTGCGACGTCTTGACCCAGTGGCGGGCCAGCTCGCCCAGCCGGGTATCGGGACGTCCTCCGCCCAGCCCTTCCAGGGCTTCGGCCACACGTCGGTGGGCGCGGGCCCGGCGGGAGGGTCCGAGGTCGTCGTACAGCGTGTGCTGGATGAGGGCGTGGACGAAGCTGTATCGACCGGCGGCGGCGGAATGCTCTCTCACCAGGGCCGCCGCGGCCGCGGATTCGAGGATGTCGAAGAGGTCGTCCTCGGTGGTGCCCGTGGCCGGCGCCAGGACCTCGAGGTCGAAGTGGCGGCCGATCACCGCCGCCGTGCCCAGCACGCTCCCGGCCTCCGGTCCGAGGCGCCCGACCCTGGCTCCGATCACCTCCCGCACGCTGTCCGGCAGGGTCATCCGGTCGGGGCCGTGCTCCGCCACCCATCGCCCCGTGGCGTCCAGGTAGATGGCTCCGGTCTCGGAGAGGTGCCGCAGGACCTCGCTCACGAAGAAGGGGTTGCCGTCGGTCTCCCGGTAGAGAGCATGGGCGAGGTCGACGGCGGCGTCGTCGAGGGCGTGCCCGGCGGCCGCCTCCACCAGGGCCACGACCCCGGTGTCGTCGAGGCCGGGCAGCTCGATGCGTGAGACGCCGTTCTGCCGGTGGAGCGCGGCCAAAAGGGAGCGGAGGGCGTCGGAGTGCGGCAGTTCGTCGTCCCGGTAGTTCCCGAGCACGAGCACGGGCAGGGATTGATCCGACGACGCGAAATGGCGGAGGAGGAGCAGGCTTCCCGGGTCGGCCCACTGCAGGTCGTCGAGGACGAGGACGACTGGCTGGTGTTCCGACACCGTCGCCAGTAGGGCCAGCACGGCGGCGAAGAGGAGGAAGCGCTCGGTGTCGGCGTCGGTCGCCTTCGATGCCGGGAGGTCGGGGAGCCGGCCGGCCAGGGTCGGGACCAGCCGGACCAGCTCGGAGCCGTGCTCGCCGACAAGGGTGGGGAGCTGGTCGTCGGAGACGTGGGCGATGTAGTGGCCGAGCGCTTCGGCGACCAGTTGGTAGGGGGAGGCGAGGTCCTCCTCGCTGTGCCCGAACAGTACGAGGGCCCCCTGGTCGAAGGCGGCGCGGGCGGCCTCCGCCATCAGGGTGGTCTTGCCCTGGCCCGCTTCGCCGGAGACCAGGAGGACTTCGCGCCCGCCGCCGGCTGCCACCCGTTTGAAGGCATCGGCGATCGCGGTCAGCTCCACCTGGCGACCCACCACCCCCAGACCGGGACGGACCGACAGCCGCCCCGGCAACGGGACGGGTGTGATCGGGTCGACGACCTCGAGGGGTTCCCACTGCAAGACAAGCGTCGCCACCGGGTCGGGAAGCCCTTTGAGCTTGATCTCGCCGAGCGGGAGGAAGTCCAGACGGACCCACCGGCCGGCCATGGCCCGCACGAGCTCGGCCACCAGGATCTGGCCCCCCTCGGCCCGGGCGCAGAGTCGGGCCGCCTCGATCACCGGATCACCGAAGTAGTCGTCGGTGTCCCGGGAGACCTCCCCGCCGCTGAGTCCGATCCGGAGGCCGAGGGGATGCTCCGCCATCCGATTGTCCCGGTCGACGGCCTGTTGCATGGCCACCGCGCAGGCCAACGCGGCCGAGGCCGTGGAGAACACGACCATCACCCCGTCGCCGAGGTTCTTGAGCTCGGTGCCCCCGGTGTCGGCGATGGCCCGGCGGAGCGAAGAGAAGTGGCGGCGCCGGATCTCGTCACCGGCCTCGGGGCTGAGCGAGGACACCAGCTCGGTCGAACCGACCAGGTCGGTGAAGAGCACCGTGATGTTCTCGATCACCGGCATCGAGACCTTCGCTTCCGCTCGTCGTCCGACGGAGGAACGCTGTCCCCGCCTCCGGTGATCGCCACGATGCTCCCCACTCGCCTTTGGGGTCGTCATCGTAGGCCAGAGTGGACGGATCCGGCCATGGCCGTCGATCGCCGATGGCCTGCCGGCCACGGGGTGACCGGTGGTGCTCCCGGCACCGGATAGCGTCACGCCGATGCGGACCGTACGAGTGGGCGTCTTCGACCTGGGCAGCAGCTCCTTCCACCTGATGGTGGTGGACGCCACCCGGGACGGGGTGCTGGTACCGGTGCTGCGCCGCCGCTCGTTCCTCCATCTGGGTACTGAGGTGGCCAAGACCGGAGGCGTGCCCGCCGACCGGGCCGCCTCGGCCGTCCGCACGGTGCGGCGGCTCAGTGCCGCGTGCGACGAGGCCGGCGTCGACGTGGTGGTCGCCCTGGCCACGGCCGCCCTCCGCGACGCCGACAACGGGTCCCGCTTGATCAGCCGGCTCGAGCAGGTGCTGGGCAGCAAGATCACCTTGCTGAGCGGTGAGGAGGAGGCCCGGCTGTGCTTTCTGGGTCAGCGGGCCGGTGTCTGGGTGGGACACGAGCCCGTGCTCGGCCTCGATCTGGGTGGTGGGAGCCTGGAAGCGGGCATCGGCACCATCGACGAGGTCATGGCCGTGGCCAGCGTGGCCCTCGGCACGGCGCGCCTCCGAGGGGAGCTCGGAACCGGCGAGCTACTGACCCCCGACGACCGCAAGGCCATCACCGAGGTGGCCCTCCACCGGGCCGAGCCCATCCGGGCCATGCTCGAGGGCCACCCGGGAGCCGGGACCAGGGTCATCGCCAGTGGAGGCACGGTCCGGGCCCTGGCCCGGCTGGCCTTGGGCCTCCACCGACCGGTGCTCTCCTCGGGCTCGGTGTCTTCGATCCAGGTCAACCAGGTGGAGATCCCGGCCGGTCAGCTCCTCGACCTCTCGGACCGCCTGGCCACGCTCGACCTGGACGCCCGTCTCGCCCTTCCCGGGGTCCAGACCCGGCGGGCGCCTCTGCTGCCCGTCGGGGCGGTGGTGCTCTCCACGCTGGTCGAGAACCTCGGCCTGCAACGCCTGGTGGTGAGCGAATGGGGGCTCCGGGAAGGCGCCGTCATCGGCGCCCTCGCCCTGCAGCCCGACCGCCCCCGCTCCAGCGTGTAGGCGGTCGGGTCCCGGGTCAGGCCTTCTTGCCCAGGATCCTGTTCATCCCCGTCCCGCAGGTCGGGCACTTGCCCTTGGCGGAGCGCCGACCGTTCGCCATCTCGACCTCTTCGCCCTCGAATTGCCGCTTCTCGCGGCATTTCACGCAATATCCCTCATACGACGCCATGTCTCCTCCTCATGATTCGGATGGCACCCATCCGATGATCGGATGGACCGAACGTATCGGCCCGCGCCCGCCGGAAGGGGGGATGGGAGGTCGAAATGCTTGCAAAAGTTAGCAGCGGCACCCCGGGCCAACCGGCGATGGGTGGGTCAGCCGGTGGCGCCGCCGAGCGCCTCCGGTCCATCGGACGCAGCGATGCCGGCCATCATCTTCTCGATGTCCGGGGCCGGGAGCGGAGGGCTGAAGTAGTACCCCTGGGCCGTGGTGCACCCCCGCTGGAGGAGGACCCGGCTCTGCGCCGAGGTCTCGACCCCTTCGGCCACGCAGTCCAGGCCCAGGCGGGCGGCCATCGAGATGATGGCCGACACCAACGCGGAGTTGTCGCCGTCCGGGCCGAGCACCTGGACGAAGGACTGGTCGATCTTGAGCGTGCTGACGGGGAACGAGCCGATGCGGTTCAACGAGGAGTTGCCGGTCCCGAAGTCGTCGATGGTGAACCGGACACCCAGCCGGCGGAGCCGTTCGATGTTCTCCTGGGCCGGACCCGGCGCTGTCCAGGACGACCCGCTCGGTGATCTCGAGCTCGAGGAGGGCGGGGTCGACCCTGGTCTCGACCAGGGTGCGGTCGATGTTGTCGAACAGGGCGGGGTTGGAGAGATCCCGTGACGCCAGGTTCACCGACAGGCGGAGCGGCTCGAGGCCGTGGTCGAGCCAGGTGCGGAGCTGCCGGCACGCCTGTTCCAGCACCCAGGTGTCCAGAGCCACGATGATCTCGCTGCGCTCGGCGATGGAGATGAACGACGACGGCTCGAGGATGCCCAGGGTGGGGTGGCGCCAACGGACCAGCGCCTCGACACCGACCACCTGGGAGGTGCGCAGGTCGATGTAGGGCTGGTAGAGCACGAAGAACTCATTGTGGTCGAGGGCGTGGACGAGGTCGGCGTGGAGGGTTCGCTCGTCGATGGCCAATCGCGCCGCCTCGGCGGTGACCACCGAGCCGGAGTACATCTGGAAGGCGTTCCGACCCCGGCTCTTGGCCCGGTACATCGCCTCGTCGGCCCGGCTGAGCAGCTCGTCATAGGAATCGCCGTGCTCGGGGGCCATGGCGATGCCGATGGAGGCCGATGCCTCCACCTCCTCCCCGAAGACGACGAAGGGCCTGCTCATCGCCTCGAGCGAGCGCTGGGCCAGCTGATCGATGGAGAGCTGGTCGGAGAGACCGGGCAACAGGATGGCGAACTCGTCGCCCCCCACCCTGGCCACGGTGTCCTGGCGCCGGACGGTGTCCACCAGGCGTTGGCTCACCTGCTGGATGAGGTCGTCCCCGGCGGCGTGCCCTTTGGTGTCGTTGACCGATTTGAAGTGGTCGAGGTCGACGAAGAACATGCACACCGGCTCGCCCACCCGGCGCGACCTGACCAGCTCCTGTTCGACCCGGTCCTCGAAGAGCCGGCGATTGGGCAGCCCGGTGAGGGCGTCGTGCCAGGCCATGTGCGAGACCTTCTCCAGCAGTTCGAGGTTCTGCAGGGAGGTGGCGGCCTGGTCGGCCAGGCCCGACAACCGCTCGTGGAATTCGGCGTCGCCGACGTCGGCGGCCGAGCCCCCGGCCCCGAAGTTGGCCGCCACGACCCCGAGGAACTCACCGCCGGCCACCAGCGGCGCCACCACCGAGGCGGCCATGCCCGACCGTTCCAGCAGGCCCCGGAGCACGGGGTCCTCGGTCGAGCCGTCGACGACCATGACCTCTCTCGAATTGAGCATCCCCTCGATCATCGGGGTGTCGGAGCGGATGGTCACCGCGCCGCGTTCCGCCGCGGCCGGCCCGTTTCCCTCGGGCACACCGTCCCGGGCCGACGGGGCGCGGGGCGCCGGAGGCACGGCAGCCGACTGGGAAGTCGGGAACGGGCGGATGGTCGACGGCGGCGTCCGGCCCGGCGACCCGGTGACCGGGACGATCGGGCCCAGTGACCCGTCGGGCGGGGACATGCCCTCGGTCCAGGCCCGCGGGACCAGCTGGCCGCGTCCGTGGTCCCAGAGGTAGACGGTCGACTGGTGGCAGTCGGTGACGGCCGGCACCGTGTCGGCCAGCAGTTGGATCAGCTCGCCCAGGTTGGTCACCCGGGAGACGGTCTCCGAGAACGAGAGCAGGGTCCGGGCGGTGGCGTCGCTGCGCTTGGCGTCGGTCAGCACCCGGAAGATGTCGAGGGCCACGGCGGCGTACTCGGCGAACAGCCTGAGCACTTTGGTCTCCGACGACGGGTGGCTTCGACCCGCCGGGGAGGAACTCGGCCAGACGGCCGTACAGCTGGTCGGGGGAAGCGATGTCGACGATGAGCCTCGAGCCCCCGTCGTCATCGGGATCGTCGCGCCACAGCTCGGCCGCCGTCATCTGGGCCTCGTCGGGCTCGAGGCCGCGGGAGTGGATCTGCATGGGCATGCCCGGTCGGACCCGGATCATCAGGAGATACCGGTGGGCGGCGACCACCGCGTCGGCCCGGGCCGCGATCTGGGAGAGGAGCGACTCGACGTCGTCGCTCATCAGCTGGCTGGTCATCGAGAACGCACCTTCGATCAGGACGCTCATCCGGTTGAGCTCGGCCCGGAGCTCGGCCGTCCGGTCGGTGACCTCCCGGTCTTCGGCCCCGGGGACCCAGTCCATCCCCATCCCATCGGATCCGACGTCCTCGGGACGGGGTGCGCCCTGGTCCGAGGACGACACCGCGTCGGGGTCGTCCGAACCGGTCGACGGTTCCTCCCAGCTCAATGAGTAGAGGCAGTAGCGACCACCGCGGGCGCTGCATTCGGTCTCGCTGATCAGGGCGGGCCCGCGGCCGTAGAGGGCGGAGACCTGGGACAGCAGCCCGCGGGTCATCTCGCACAGATGGGCGTGCCGGCCTTCCTCGGAGAGGGGCAGGACCTGGATCAGCGCATGATCGGTGGCCACCTCGAGGGCCACCGCCTCGCTGGTGGCGTCGAAGTGCCCGGCCAGGGGTTCGATGTGCTTGAACGCGGTCGAAGGCGAACCCAGGGCCCGGAAGCGGTCGACCAGGCCGGAACCGTCGGGCACGTAGAGCAGCTTCTCCCCGACGTGGAGGCCGACGGCCCCGTCCCCCGACACCAGGGCGGCCGCGTTGAACAGGGCCACGGCCTCCTCGAGTGAGCTCCAGGCGCCCATGTCGGCCAGGGCGGCGAAGGAGCGGCTGTCACCGGCCATGGCCAATGCCTGGGCCACACCCACGTCGCCCTTCAGATCGTGGACCAGGTTGATCAGGACGTGCACGACGGCTCCGGACACCTCGTTGCGGTGTCCGGGGCCGCTGCTCGTCTGTTCAGCCTCGACGGTCATTGCTCGTCATTCAACCCCTCGGCTCCGAAGCCGCGCCTCATTCCCTGATCCTGCTTGCCCTCTATCTTCGACAGACCTGGGACTTTCCTTTACCGGCCCTGGCACGGGCCGGGGGAGGGACATCTACACTGGCCGCCATGAGCATCTACGACCCGTCACTCCACTCCCTGGCCGGTGAACCGGCGTCGGTCGGCGACTTTCGCGGCCAGACCCTCCTGGTGGTCAATGTGGCCTCGAAATGCGGGCTGACCCCCCAGTACGAGGGGCTCGAGCGTCTGCAGAAGACCTACGGCGACAAGGGGTTCACCGTCCTCGGCTTCCCCTGCAACCAATTCGGGGGCCAGGAGCCGGGCTCTGCCGATGAGATCGCCACCTTCTGCTCCACCACCTATGGCGTGACCTTCCCCATGTTCGAGAAGGTGGACGTCAACGGGGAGGACCGCCACCCGGTCTACGAGGAGTTGGTGACCTTCCCCGACGCCGAAGGCGAGGCCGGGGACATCCAGTGGAACTTCGAGAAGTTCCTCGTCTCGCCGACCGGCGAGATCCTCCAGCGCTTCCGGCCCATGGTCGATCCTGAGGCCCCTGAGGTGATCGACGCCATCGAGGCGAACCTCCCGGGCTGACCGGCGGTCCGGCGCTCCTCCTCGTTCGGCGGCTCCGACCGCGTTTCGGGTCAAACCAGTTAGGGGGTGAGCGGGATGGCTGGACCTTCGGCCAACAACGAGGCGGTCGTCGACCACATGACCCAGGTATGGGTGTCGCTGGTGACCGCCTGCGAGAAGCTGAAGCCGACCGAGTGGGTCCTGGCCACCGACTGCCCGGGCTGGACGGTGAAGGATCAGATCTCCCATCTCATCGGCATCGAGCGCCTGCTGCTCGGGGACCCACCACCGCCGCCGCTCGACCATGTGCCCGCCCACGTCTCCAACGCCTTCGGGGAGTTGAACGAGGCGTGGGTCGCCTCCCGCCGCACCGTGCCCGGGCACGAGGTGCTGGACGAGTTCATCCAGATCACCAACCGGCGCTTCGAGGAGCTCCGGGTCATGCCCAAGTCGAAGTTCGACGAGGTGGGCTGGAGCCCGGTCGGCGAGGTTCCCTACCGCCAGTTCATGGAGACCCGCATCCTCGACACCTGGGCCCACGAGCAGGACATCCGAAGGGCGGTGGGCCGACCCGGGGGGCGGAACGGGGTGGGAGAAGCCATCACCCTCGACCGGTGTGCACGATCGATGCCCTTCGTGGTGGGGAAGCGGGTGACACCTCCCGACGGCACCTCGGTGCTGTTCGCGGTGACCGGCGTGATGGGAAGGAAGGTCAACGTGGCCGTGGACCAGGGACGCGCCTCGCTGGTCCCGGCGGAGCCCGACCATGACCCCTCGGTCACCCTGAGCATGGACCAGGAGGCATTCTGGCGGCTCGGCTTCGGGAGGGTGGATCCGGAGCGGGTCCTCGCCACCGGCGAGGTGCGGATCGAAGGGGACGTCGCCCTCGGTCATCGGGTGCTCGAGGCCATGGCCTTCATGATCTGAGCCCTCGTGGACGGAGCGCTCCGGGCGGTCACACCGGTGGCCACCGGGGGGTTTCCGGCGCGGAAAGTTCACGTCTCCGGTGCCGGTACACTCGGCTGATCGTATGAGAGCTACCGCCGAGCCCGAAGAGGGCAACAAAGTCCGCTTGTCCGTCGAGATCGAGGAAGCGGAGGTGGACGAGGCTCTCGACGAAGTCATGCGCCGGCTCTCCCGAGAGCTCCGCGTGCCCGGGTTCCGTCCAGGCAAGGTTCCCCGGAGGGTCATCGAGGCCCGCATGGGCGGTGCGGCCGCGCTGCGTGGCGAAGCCCTTCGTGAAGCGCTGCCCTCCTTCTACGCCCGGGCGGTCACCGATACCGAGGTCGACCCCATCGACCAGCCGGAGATCGACATCACGTCGGGTGACGACACCGGGGCGGTCTCGTTCGACGCCGTCGTGATGGTCCGGCCCACGGTGGCCATTCCCGGCTATCAGGGCCTGGTGGTCACCCTGCCGGATCTGGAGGTCACCGACGAGGAGATCGACGCGCAGGTCGATCGCCTGCGGTCGACATCGGGTGAGCTGATCGAGGTCGCCCGTCCGGCCCACGACGGCGACCAGGTCACCATCGACATCCACGGGACTCGCACGGGCGGTCTGGCCGCCGGGGACGACAGCGACCTCGACGCCGAGGACTATCTCTACGAGGTGGGAAGCGGGGGCGTGGTCCCCGAGCTCGACGACCACCTGCGCGGAGCCAAGGTCGGCGACATCTTCACCTTCGACTCGTCTGTCGGTGACGGGAGCCAGACCATCTCGTTCCAGGTGCTGGTGAAGGATGTGAAGGAGCTGGTCCTTCCTGACGCCAGCGACGAGTGGGCGGCGGAGGCCTCCGAATTCGAGACGCTCGAGGAGCTCAGGGCGGACATCACCGAGCGCCTCCGTCAGCGTCATGTCGTCCAGGCCCAGATGGCCCTCCAGCAGAAGACCGCCGATGCACTGGTCGAACTGGTCACCGAGGAGATCCCCGATCAGCTGGTGGCCGAGGAGCTGCGCGAGCGGATCCACGACCTCAACCACCGGCTGGAGAGCCAGGGGATGAGCCTGGGCCAATTCCTCGGGGCCACCGGGCGCGGTGAGCAGGAATTCCTCGAGGAGTTGCGGGCCGGTGCCCTCCACAGCGTCAAGGTCGACCTCGCCCTCCGGACCCTGGTCGAGGAGGAGGACATCGAGATCAGCGACGAGGAGCTCGACGAAGAGCTGGCGGCCATGGGCGAGCGCCTGGAGATGGACGTCAACGAGGTACGCGACCAGTTGGAACGGGCCGGACGTCTTCCGGCGGTACGCTCGGATCGGAGAAAGGCCAAGGCCATGCGTTGGCTGATCGACAACGTTGATCTGATCGATGAGGAGGGGAAGCCCGTGTCACGGGACGACCTGCAGGTGAACCAGGGCGAGGAGGACTCGGAGTGAGTTTCACGGAGGGAATCAGGGAGATGGACGCACAGGCCTACAGCGTGCCTTGGGTGGTCGAGTCCACCAGCCGCGGTGAACGGAACTACGACCTGTACTCGCGCCTGCTGCGCGAGCGGATCATCTTCCTCGGGACACCGATCAACGACACCGTCGCCAACCTTGTCTGCGCCCAGCTGCTCTTCCTCGAATCGGAGGAGGCGGACAAGGACATCCATCTCTACATCAATTCACCCGGTGGTGACATCACTGCGTTGTTCGCCATCTACGACACGATGAAGTACATCAAGCCCGACATGTCGACGTTCTGCTTCGGCCAGGCCGCCTCGGCGGCCGCCGTCCTGCTCGGTGCCGGGACTCGGGGCAAGCGATTCGCCCTTCCCCATGCACGGATCTTGCTGCACCAGCCCTTCGGCGGCGTCGAAGGCCAGGCCAGCGACATCGAGCTCCAGGCCAAGGAGATCCTGCGCATGCGTGATCTCCTCAACGGAATGCTGGCCAACGACACCGGTCAGACCACGGAGAGGGTTTCCAAGGACACGGACCGGGACTACATCATGACGGCCGACGAGGCGGTGGCCTACGGGCTGATCGACGAGGTCATCACGGCCCGGGATGCGGTGTCGATCGAGGCGGTCGGGGCTGCGTAGCCCGTACAACGGCACGAGGGTCCTGTTGATGCCGGGCCAGCCGCTAGGGTTGAACTGAGGCAGTACCGCAGTTTGGGTAATCAACAGAGCATCGGTAGCCAACACAGCATCTGAACCAACACGGCAACAAGTATCTGGAGCAGTGGCACGGCCACTGGGACAGATCGAGCAGCAGGCAGTGGGCAGCACGCACGGATGAGCAACAGGGACCGCTGACAAAAGGACAAGAGGAACCGACGTGGCGAAGTTCGGAGACGGTGGCGATCTGGTGAAGTGCAGCTTCTGCGGGAAGTCGCAGAAGCAGGTGAAGAAGTTGATCGCCGGACCGGGTGTCTACATCTGTGACGAGTGCATCGAGCTGTGCAACGACATCATCGCCGAGGAGCTGGCCGACACCACCGAGCTCTCGTTCGAGGAGCTTCCCAAGCCCAAGGAGATCTACGAGTTCCTGAACGACTACGTGATCGGTCAGGAGTACGCCAAGAAGATCCTGTCGGTTGCCGTCTACAACCACTACAAGCGGGTCCAGGCGGGAAGCAACGGTTCGAACGACAACGATGTCGAGTTGGCCAAGTCGAACATCCTGCTGCTGGGGCCGACCGGTTGCGGCAAGACACTGCTGGCCCAGACGTTGGCCCGCATGCTCAACGTCCCCTTCGCCATCGCCGACGCCACCGCACTCACCGAAGCCGGCTACGTGGGCGAGGATGTCGAGAACATCCTGTTGAAACTCATCCAGGCCGCCGACTACGACGTGAAGCGGGCCGAGACCGGCATCATCTACATCGACGAGATCGACAAGATCGCCCGCAAGTCGGAGAACCCGTCGATCACCCGTGACGTCTCCGGCGAAGGTGTCCAGCAGGCGCTGCTCAAGATCCTCGAAGGCACCACCGCATCGGTACCTCCCCAGGGGGGCCGGAAACACCCCCATCAAGAGTTCATCCAGATCGACACCACCAACATCCTCTTCATCTGCGGCGGCGCCTTCGCCGGCGTCGACTCCATCATCGAGAACCGCATCGGCCGCAAGGGCATGGGGTTCCGGGCCGAGGTGCGCAAGGCTTCCGAGCGCGACGACTCCGAGCTCCTCCGCCACGTGCTCCCCGAGGACCTCATGAAGTTCGGACTCATCCCCGAGTTCATCGGCCGCCTCCCGGTGGTCGGGGCGGTCTCCCATCTGTACAAGGACGCGCTGATCCGCATCTTGGTCGAGCCTAAGAACGCCCTCACCCGGCAGTACCAGCGGACGTTCGAGCTCGACCACATCGAGCTCGAGCTCACCGACGACGCCCTCGAGGCCGTGGCCGAACAGGCGCTGTTGCGGGGCACCGGCGCCCGGGGGTTGCGGGCCATCCTCGAAGAGGTCCTCCTCGAGGTCATGTACGACCTTCCGAGCCGCACCGACATCTCCAAGTGCGTCGTCGACCGGGCCGTGGTCCTGGACAAGGTGCATCCGACCCTGGTCCCCCTCAACAGCCCTCCGGCCAAGTCGGCCCGGAGCCGCAGGGCCGCCTCCTGAGTCGAGGCTGATCGGGGCCGGGCCGTGGCTGCGGCCACCGCGCGGGCCGACTGATCGTCGGCGCCGACCGCCTCCTTCTCCATGGTGACGTTCGACGATCTCCCGCAGGCCCTGTCCTGGCTCGACTCGCACATCGACTTCGAGTCGGCCATGCCGTCGAGGCGTTCAGTGCCCACCCTCGACCGGATGCGGGCGCTGACCGACCTCCTCGGCGACCCCCAGCAGGCCTATCCGGCCGTCCACATCACCGGGACCAACGGCAAGGGCTCGACGGCGGCCATGACCACCGCCCTGCTCGGCGCCCAGGGCCTGACCGTGGGCACCTACACCAGCCCCAACCTGACCCGGGTCAACGAGCGGATCTCCCGCAACGGCGAACCCATCGACGACGGGGCCTTCGTCGACGTCCTCGAGTCACTGGCCCGCCTCGAGCAGCTGATGGACGAACCCCCCACCCGGTTCGAGCTCCTCACCGCGGCCGCCTTGGCCTGGTTCGCCGACGAGGCGGTCGACGTGGCCGTGATCGAGGTGGGATTGGGCGGCCGGTGGGACTGCACCAATGTCGTCGACGGCGCCGTCGCCGTCCTCACCAACATCAGCTTCGACCACACCGAGGTCCTCGGCCCCACATTGGAGGACATCGGGCGCGACAAGTCGGGCATCTTCAAGCAGGGGAGCCGGGTGGTCATCGGCGAGTCCGACCCCACGCTCGTCGCCCTCCTGCGGACGGCGGCGGCCGACGCCGGGGCGGCCGAGGTGTGGGTCCGGGGTCAGGACTTCGCCTGCACCGCCAACCGGATCGCCGTCGGGGGCCGGTTGATCGACGTCCGCACCCCGGGGTGGTCCTACGGTGAACTGCTGGTGCCCTTGCACGGTGCCCACCAGGGGGACAACGCCTCCTGCGCGCTGGCCGCGGTGGAGGCGTTCTTCGGGACACCGCTGAGCGAGGAGACGGTGGAGGCGGCGTTCGGCTCCGTGCGGGTGCCCGGCCGCCTCGAGGTCATCGGGCACCGCCCGTTGGTGGTGGTCGACGGCGCCCACAATGTGGCCGGGATGATCGTGCTGGCCCGATCGTTGGTCGAGGAGTTCGCGGTGGCCGGCGAGATGCAGGCGGTGGTGGGGATGCTCACCGGACGCGATCCGACCTCCATGCTCGAAGCGCTGACGACGGCGGGCATCCGCTCGGTGGTCGCCTGTGCCCCCGACTCGCCCCGGGCGCTGCCCGCCGAGGTGGTGGCCGAGGCGGCGGCCGGGTTGGGCATGGAGGTGTCGGTGGCCGGGACGCCGTCGGCGGCCGTCGAGCAGGCGGTCGGTGGCGCCGGCGTCGACGACCTGGTGGTGGTGTGCGGATCGCTGTATGTGGTGGCCGACGCGCTGCGCCTCCTGCGGCCCGGACCGAGGTGACCGGGCCGCCCCCCGGGCCCGGCACCGCGCCCCGGCGTCGGCTAGCCTGCCTCGCTCGTGGAGCGCACTCTGGTCATCTGCAAGCCCGATGCCGTCGAACGGGGCCTGGTCGGGGCCATCATCGACCGGCTGGAGCGCAAGGGCCTCCGCCTGGTGGCCGCCGAGCTCCGGCTGATCACCACCGAGGTGGCCGCCGTCCACTACGGCGAGCACGTCGGCAAGGCCTTCTACGACAATCTGGTGGCCTTCATCACCCGTTCGCCGGCCGTGGTCATGGTGGTCGAGGGTCCGGAGGGCACCTACGCCATGGTGAGAACCCTGATGGGGTCCACCGACCCGGCCGAGGCCGCCCCGGGTACCATCCGGGGCGATCTGGCCGTCGCCATGAGTGAAAACCTCATTCACGGTTCGGACTCCCCGGCGTCGGCGGCCCGGGAGATCGAGCTCTTCTTCCCCGGCCTGGGCTGAGGGATCGGGATCCGGCACCGGCCCGACCTTGTTTCTGCCTGGCCGTTCCCCTAGCCTGAAGACAGATGTCGCTGGCCGCAAGCGACGCGGCCAGCGGCGCACAGGTGTGTTCACACCTTTCTGAAATTGGCCCGACATCGACGCAGTCCGACATCGACGCAGTCCCGACGACGTACCCCGACACCGACGCAACCCCGAACACCAATTGACGGAGGAGTGCATCTCTGATGCGCGACAATGGTTTCTCACTTCTCGGCCGTGACATGGCGGTCGATCTCGGCACGGCCAACACGCTGGTCTACGTACGCGGCCGGGGCATCGTGCTCAACGAGCCTTCCGTGGTCGCCGTCAACGTGAAGGACGGGCGGCCGTTGGCCGTCGGCGCCGAGGCCAAACGCATGATCGGCCGGACCCCGAGCCACATCCAGGCCATCCGTCCGCTGAAGGACGGCGTCATCGCCGACTTCGAGATCTGCGAGAAGATGCTCCGGTACTTCATCCACCGGGTGCACCAGCGCCGGTTCGCCAAGCCGCGCATGGTCATCTGCGTCCCGTCGGGGATCACCGGCGTAGAGCAGCGCGCCGTGATGGAGGCCGCAGAGTACGCCGGTGCCCGCAAGGCATACATCATCGAAGAGCCGATGGCGGCGGCCATCGGAGCCGGTCTCCCGGTCCACGAGCCGACGGGCAACATGGTGGTCGACATCGGCGGTGGGACGACCGAGGTGGCGGTGATCTCCCTCGGTGGGATCGTGACCAGTCAGTCGATCCGCATCGGCGGTGACGAGCTCGACGAGGCCATCGTCTCCTTCGTCAAGAAGGAGTACAGCCTGGCCCTCGGTGAGCGGACCGCCGAGGAGATCAAGATCGCCCTCGGATCCGCCTACGAACTCGAAGAAGAGCTCCATGCCGAGATCCGCGGCCGTGATCTGGTCACCGGGCTCCCGAAGACGGTGGTCATCTCGACCCAGGAGATCCGCAAGGCCATCGACGAGCCGGTGGCCGCCATCGTGGACGCGGTCAAGGTCACCCTCGACCGGACGCCTCCCGAGCTGGCCGCCGACATCATGGAGCAGGGCATCGTCCTGACCGGTGGCGGCGCGCTGCTCCACGGGCTCGACAGCCGGCTCACCCAGGAGACGGGCATGCCCATCGTGGTGGCCCGCGATCCCCTCAATTGCGTCGCCATCGGCAGTGGCCAGTGCCTCGAGGAGTTCGAGGCCCTCAAGCAGGTCCTCATCACCTCATCGGCCCGCTGAGCGTCCGGAGGGCACGTCACCCGTGGCCAAGGCGCGGCGGTCCCGCCGCCCTCGTACCACCCTGCTCCTGTTGCTGTTGGCTTCGGTGATCATCATCACCCTCGACGCCCGCGGTGGATTCCATCGGATCACCTCGGGGGTGAGGTCGGTGGCTGCCGACGCCTTCTCCCCGGTCCGGACCGGCGTCGACGACATCATCGAGCCGATCGGCAGCTTCCTGGCCGGGTCGGTCCACTACGGAGCGGTCCGCCAGCAGAACCAGAAGCTCCAGCAGGAGCTCGACCAGCTGCACGAGCAGCAGGCGTCGCAGCAGGACGCCGTCCAGGCCTTGAAGCAGTTGAGCGCCCTCTCCTCGCTTCCCTTCATCGGCAACCTGCAGACCGTGCCGGCCGAGGTCTCGGACTTCGATTCCAGCGATTTCGCCGCCACCGTCGACATCAGCGTCGGCCGGGACGAGGGGGTGCAGCTGAACATGCCGGTGGTGGGGTCCGGCGGGCTGATCGGGCAGGTCGTCCAAGCCAACCACAGCTCGGCCACGGTGCGCCTGATCACCGACGGCCAGTCGTCGGTCGGGGTCCGCTACGGGTCGGCCGGCAACTCTGGCCGTGCTCAACGGGCAGGGCGCGGGCAAGCCGCTGTCCGCCCAGCTGGTGCCCAACAACACGCCGCTCCCGGTCGGCCAGGTGTTCACCACCAGCGGGCTCCAGGGCGCCAGCTATCCGGGCGGCATCCCGGTGGCCAGCGTGGTGGCCACCAAGACCGGGGCCACCTCGTCCGAGGAATCGGTCAAGCTCGAGCCGCTGGCCGATCTGGCCCATCTCCGATACGTGTCCGTCGTGCTCTGGGGTCCGTCATCGTGACGGCGGCACCGTCGCGGCGGCTCCGTCGGCCGGAGCCCGGCGGGGATCATGCGGTGGCCCGTCGATGATGACGGCTCGGGATGCGGCCCGGGTCGTGTTGGTGGTGCTCCTGTTCGTGACCCTCCAGGAGACCCTGGTGCTCGACCTCCGGGTGGGCGGGGTGCACCCCGACATCATGGTGCTGCTCCCCATCGTGGCCGGCATCGCCGGGGGCCCGGCCCGGGGGGCGACGATGGGATTCGGGGCCGGCCTGGTGGCCGACCTGTTCCTGCCCACGCCGTTCGGGCTGTCGGCGCTGGTCGGGAGCCTGGTCGGGTTCGGGGTGGGAGTGGCCACCCTGGCCCTCAACCGGTCGGCCCTGTGGCTGCCGCCGGTGGCCGCGCTGGTCGGGAGCGCGGCCTACGAAGGCGTCTACGCCGTGCTCGGGTCCGTCCTCGGTCAACCCCAGATGCTCCACGTCGACCTCCTCCGGATCATCGTGGTGGTGTCGGTGGCCAACGCCGTCCTGGCCATCCCCGCCCTCCGGCTGGTGACCTGGGCGTTGCCGGCGGCGTCGATCGAAGGGGTGCCCACCTCGGCCCTGTCCTCCGGGTCCCGGTGATCGCGGGACCGCGTACCCGGGCCGGGCCCGGGGTTGGGATACTGGTACCCCGTGAACCGGTCCCTCCGCCACCCCTTCAAGGGCACCCGCCGGTTCGCCCGCCCCGAGCGCGAGCGGAAGGCCCAGCACCAGAAGAGCCCGAAGCAGCCGAGAATGCGGCCAGAAGACCCGGTTCTCGGTGGAGGCGATGCTCGACGCCCCCGACACCAGCACCTCGCGACCCGGACTGCGGATCCGGGTCATCGCCCTGGTGGTGCTCGGCCTGTTCGGCCTCCTCGGCCTCCGGTTGTGGGCGCTCACCGTGCTCCAGGCGCCGGCCGCGGCCCAGGCGGCCAACGCCGACCAGATCCGGGTGGTGCAGGTGGCCCCGATCCGGGGCCTGATCCTCGATCGGTACGGCAACCCCCTGGTCAACAACGTGGTCACCGAGCAGATCACCCTGTCCCGGGTCACCGCCATCCAGCAGCCGGAGGTGATCGGTCGGCTGGCCGCCCTCTTCGGGCAGACCACCGCCCAGGTCAAGGCCACCATCGCCGACCCCCAGTACAGCCTGTACAAACCGGTGCCCGGTCCTGTCCAACGCCCCCTTGAGCACCATCCTCTACATCGAGGAGCACCAGAGCGAGTTCCCCGGGGTGAAGTCGGTGGCCACCACCCAGCGCAACTACCCGCAGCAGGAGATGCCGGGGCCGGCCCAGATGGGCTACCCGGCCGCCCAGGCCCTCGGCTACGTGGGCACCATCAACAGCACCGAGCTCAAGTCCCGGGCCTCCCAGGGCTACCAGGCCGGTGACGCCTTCGGGCAGTCCGGCCTCGAGTACCAGTACGAGTCCGAGCTGCGGGGCACCCCGGGCCGACAGGAGTTGGAGGTCAACCCCGAGGGCCAGGTCAGGGGCACCCTCAAGACGACGCTGGCCAAGGCCGGCGACAACCTGGTCACCAACATCGACACCGGACTACAGCAGGTGGCGGACAACGCCCTGGCCGCCCAGATCCTGGCCCTCCGCAAGACCATCGATCCCAAGTGCAACAACGACACCGGCTGCTATCCGGCAGCCACCGGTGGTGCGGCCATCGTCATGGATCCCCACAGCGGCGCCGTCTACGCCATGTCCTCCTACCCGACCTACAACCCGTCGGTGTGGGTGGGAGGTATCTCGACGGCCAACTACGCGGCCCTGTCCAACCCGGCCAACAACGAGCCACTGATCAACCGGGCCATCGACGGGCTGTACACGCCGGGCTCGACGTTCAAGCTCAACACGGCCACCGCCGCCCTCGACACCGGACTCTGGAATCCGAACGACTCCTTCGACGACACCGGGACCTATACCGCGCCGGGGTGCCAGTACCACAGCACGACCTGCACCCTGCACAACAGCGAGGGCGACGGCGGCTTCGGCGAGATCAACATCTCGACCGCCCTCACCGTGTCGAGCGACGATTTCTTCTACAACCTGGGCGCCCTCTTCTACGACGACAGCGCCACCTACGGCCAGACCCCGATCCAGAACCAGGCCGCTCAGTACGGGCTGGGCGAGCTGACCGGCATCGACCTGCCCGGCGAGGCCCAGGGCCGGGTGGACAGCCAGGCCGAGCGGCTCAAGCTCCACGCCATGAGCCCGACCGGGTTCCCCAACACCACCTGGTACACCGGCGACAACATGGAGATGGCCTTCGGCCAGGGGGCGACCGTGATCACCCCCATCGAGCAGGCGGTGGCCTACTCCACGTTCGCCAACGGCGGCACCCGGTACGCCCCCCAGGTGGCGGCGGCCGTCGTTTCCCAGGGGGGCAAGGTGGTGAAGCGGTTCGCCCCCAAGGTCACCGGCCACGTCAACCTGCCGCCGACCACCTACGACGCCCTCCTCACCGGGTTCACCGGCGCCGTCCAGAACCCGAGCGGCACCGCCTACCAGGCCTTCCAGGGCCTCAACTTCCCGGGCGGCATCGCCGGCAAGACCGGCACCGCCGACAGCGAGATCGGCAAGGAGCCCACCGGCCTGGTTCGTCGGGTTCGGTCCGACCGCCGACCCCCAGTACGTGGTGGTGTGCGTGATCGACCAGGCCGGCTACGGGGCCACGGCGGCGGCCCCGGTGGTCCGGTCCATCTTCGACTACCTGGCCACCCACCCGGTCTCGGCACCGGGGATCCCCCCCGAGCGGAGCATCGTGCAGGCGACGAAGGCGTTGCCCCTCCCCGGCTCGGCCCCGACCACCACCACTACCCCCACGACCGCCCCGGCATCGGGCACCGGTCCCTCGACGACGGCCACGACGGCCCCGCCCGGCGGCTGAGGCCGCCCCGGTCGGGCCCGGGGTCCCGCCGGCCCTAAGATGTCGGGGGAGATGCAGTCCCTCTGGCCACGTGTGGAACCCCTCCTGGCCCAGGTCACCAAGCCGGCCCGCTACATCGGCGGAGAACTGGGAGCCCAGGTGACCGAGCACGCCGACTCGGCCGTGTCGTGGCTGCTCATCTACCCGGACACCTACGAGATCGGCCTGCCCAACCAGGGGCTCCAGATCCTCTACGAGATCCTCAACGAGCGGGACGACGCCGTGGCCGAACGGGCCTACGCCCCCTGGGGGGACATGGAGGCGGCCATGCGGGCCGCCGGACGTGCCCTTGTTCTCCCTCGAGAACCACCTGGCCGCCGGGTCCTTCGACGTGCTGGCCTTCAACCTGTCCGCCGAGCTGGTCTACACCAACGTCCTCAATCTCATCGATCTGGCCCGGGTCCCGGTTCACGCCGCCGACCGCACCCCCGACCACCCGGTCGTGGTGGCCGGGGGCCACTGCGCCTTCAACCCCGAGCCCCTGGCCGACTTCGTCGACTGCTTCGTCCTCGGTGACGGCGAGGAGGCGGTGGGGGAGATCAACGACGTGATGGCCACGGACCAGGCCGAGCGGGCCCGCACCACCGGTTCGGCCGCCGACCGGGGATCGAGGGAGACACTGCTCCGGAGGCTGTCCGCGTGTGCCCGGTGTCTATGTCCCGGCGTGCTACGAGGCGCGCTACGAACCTCCGACGGGGGTCGGTGACCCGGTCGACGGCGACCGACCGGCCCCCCTTCGACTGGCCGGGATCACCCCCCGGTTCGACGACACCCCCGAGCGGGTGGAGAAGCGGACCATCGCCGACCTCGGGGCCTGGCCCTACCCCCGACAGCAGCTGGTGCCCCTCATCGAAGTCGTGCACGACCGCCTCAACGTCGAGCTGTTCCGCGGCTGCACCCGGGGCTGCCGGTTCTGCCAGGCCGGGATGATCACCCGCCCGGTGCGGGAGCGGCCGGCCGACCAGGTCCAGACGATGGTGATGGACGGACTGGCCCGTACCGGGTACGACGAGGTGGCCCTGACCTCGCTGTCCAGCGCCGACTACTCGGGCATCGAGGACACGGTGACCTCGATCATCGACGATCCGTCGTGCTCGGGCCAGGTGTCGGTCAGCCTCCCCAGCCTGCGGGTGGACGCCTTCACCGTGGGGACCGCGGCCCAGATCCAGCGGGTCCGGAGGACCGGCCTCACCTTCGCCCCCGAGGGCGGGACCTGGCGGATGCGCCAGGTCATCAACAAGCTGATCCGGGAGGAGGACCTCTACGCCGCCGTCGACGCCGCCTTCAGTCAGGGGTGGAAGCGGGTCAAGCTCTACTTCCTGATCGGGCTGCCCACCGAAACCGACGAGGACACGCTGGGCATCGTCGAGTTGGCCAAGCAGTGCGTGGCCATCGGGCGGCGATACCACAAGGGGGTCACCGTCACCGCCTCGGTCGGGCGGGTTCGTACCCAAGGTGCAGACCCCGTTCCAGTGGTTCGGGCAGAACACCATCGAGGAGCTGACCCGCAAGATCCATCTCCTGCGGGACGCCGCCCGCCCGGTGCGGGGGCTGACCATCCGGTGGCACGATCCCAAGGCCACGGCCGTCGAGGGCGTGGTCAGCCGGGGTGACCGCCGGATGGGGCCGGTCATCGAGCAGGTCTGGCGCGGCGGCGGCACCTTCCAGGAGTGGAGCGAGCACTTCGAGCTCCAGCGATGGACCGACGCCCTTGCCGACCACGGGTTTTCGCTCGAGGACGCCGTCTACCGCCATCGGACCGAGCACGAGGTCCTGCCCTGGGACCATCTCTCGGCCGGCCTCCACCGTGACTTCCTGTGGCAGGACTGGGTGGACGCCCTGGCCAACCACGGCCTCGAGGACTGCCGGTGGACCCCCTGCTACGACTGCGGGGCCTGCACCGGATTCGGCATCGAACACGTGGTCGCTTCGGCGGTGCCACCGGCCGGCGGGAGCCAGGGCACGGGCCAGGATCTCTCAACCGGAGGTCAAGTACCGGTACGATTTCTCACCACGGTGCCATCGGGTGCCGGTCCGGCCCCGGGGCCGGAAGAGGATGCCGCGTTGCGGGTCGGGGAGGGGAGAGGCTGAGATGCGTGTTCGCTTTCGCTTCGCCAAGCTCGGCAAGATCCGCTTCACCAGCCAGCGCGACGTGGCCCGGATGTGGGAACGGGCCCTGCGCCGGGCCGGCCTTCCATTGGCCTATTCGGCGGGGTTCTCCCCCCGACCCCAACTCAGCTTCGGACTGGCCCTGCCCACCGGCTGCGAGTCCCTGGCCGAGTATCTCGACGTGGACCTCGATGACGCCCGGCCCGAGACGGCCGGCATCGACGTGTGGTCGCTGCCGGCCCGACTCAACGTCCTGCTGCCTGCCGGCATCGAGGTCGAGTGGGCGGCGCCGGTGGCCCGCAGCCGCGGTTCCCTCCAGCAGGTGGTCACGTCGTGCTCGTGGGAGATGAGCGTGACCGGGGTATCGAGGGCCCAGCTCGAAGGCGCCGTTGCCTCGCTGCTCGCCGTCACCTCGGTCCCAATCGTCCGCGAGCGCAAGGGCAGGCAGGAGCGTGACGATCTCCGTCCGTCGGTGCTGGCCCTGGCCGTCGCCGACGCCCCCGGATCGGGTTTCGGGCCCGGTGTCGAGGGGTCGGTCCAACTGGTGGCCGAGCTGGCCACCCAACCCCGTGGTGTCCGGCCCGTGGAGTTGGTACGCGGCCTCATCGCCGTGGCCGATCAGGCGGAAGGCGGAGGGTCGGCGGGGTGGATCGCCGACGGATGGGGAGTCCCGGTGCTCGACCGGGCCTGCAGAACGAAACAGTGGATCGAGCGCGACGGCATCCGCGAGGAGCCCCTCGAACATCGGGGGGACACCGCAGGTGCCGACCGCGCCGCGCCCGCCTTGGAGCGAGCGTCATGAAGAGTTTGGGAAGGAAATTCGATGTCAGATGGAGCAACCGGGCAACCGGTGGAGGTCCCGGCGTCGCCGGGGTCGCCGCCGACTGCCACTCCGATCACGCCCAGCGGGGCCGGCACGTCGCCGGCCCCGGGAAACGGTTCACGCGGTGACGACAGCCCGACCTCGGGTCCGGTAGGTCCCGAAGGCGGGGGCGAGGGCGGGGCCCGCACCCCCAGCCGCAGAAGGCGCGGCTCGCGGGGCGGACGGGGCCGGTCCACCTCACCCGGGGCGCGGGCCCAGGACGACCGGGAGCCTGACGCCGCCGGCCCGCCCTCGGCGGTGGCGGCACCGTCCCCGGCCCCGGGCCCCGCCGGCGCCAATACCCCGGCCGGCCCACCACCCCGGCCGGTCCCCGAGCGGCCGAAGATCGGCGACAGCCGGCCGGCGCGTCCGGTGGTGGGCGACGCCGGTACCGGCGCGGCCACGGCCAACGGCGGGGGCTCGGCCGCCGGGCGGACCGACACCCCGACCGCCGCCCGCAACCAGGGACGATCGCGGGGCGGCGGACGATCCCGGCAGCGCCCGACGCCACCCGTCGACGGCGCCGCTCCGGCCCGGACCCAGGCGGCGCCGGCGGCCGGGTCGCGGGCCGAGGGCCGGCGCGGCGGGCGCGAGCGGCGGGGCAAGGCCGTCGGGCGGTACATGATCTGCGTGCACGTGCGCCCCGAGGCCACCCAGATCGCCCTGCTCGAAGGCCGTACCCTGGTCGAGCACTACATCTCCCGGGCGTCCGACGACGCCACCCAGATCGACGGCAACATCTACCGGGGACGGGTCCAGAACGTCCTTCCCGGGATGGAGGCCGCCTTCATCGACATCGGCACGCCGAAGAACGCCGTCCTCTACCACGGTGACGTCCGCTACGACACCGAGGATGTCGAATCCGGCGGCGGCCAGCCCCGCATCGAACAGCTGTTGCGCCCGGGCCAGACCATCTTGTGCCAGGTGACCAAAAATCCGATCGGGGCCAAGGGGGCGCGGCTCACCCAGGAGGTCTCGATCCCCGGCCGCTTCGTGGTCCTGGTCCCCAACAGCACCGCCTACGGCATCTCCAAGCGCCTCGAGGACGCCGAGCGCAAGCGGTTGCGCAGGATCGTCGACGCCATCCGTCCCGAGGGGCACGGCCTGATCGTCCGGACGGCGGCGGCCGGGGCCAGCGCCGAGGAGCTGGGCAACGACGTCGAGCGCCTGGTCGAGCAGTGGCAGGCCATTGCCGCCAAGGCCGGCGAGGGACAGGGGCCGGCGCTGCTCTACCGCGAGCCGGCCATCGCCGTGCGGGTCATCCGCGAGGAGCTCAACCGCGAGTACCGGGCCGTGGTCATCGACGACCTCGCCCTCTACGAGCAGGTCCGCGACTACGTGGGTGCGGTCAATCCGGAACTGGCCGACCGGGTGGAGTACTTCGACCCCGAGGTCGAGCCCCTACCGGTCTTCGAGCGCTATCACGTCCACGAGCAGCTGCACAAGGCACTCGACCGCAAGGTCTACCTCCCGTCGGGCGGATCCCTGGTCATCGATCGGACCGAGGCCCTCACCGTGATCGACGTCAACACCGGCAAGAACGTCGGGACCACCAACCTGGAGGAGACCGTCTACCGGAACAACCTGGAGGCGGCCGAGGAGGTGGCCCGGCAGCTCCGGCTCCGGGACATCGGCGGCATCATCGTCATCGACTTCATCGACATGGAGATCCGTGAGAACCGGGACAAGGTGGGCAGCGCCCTGCGGTCGGCGCTGGCCAGGGACAAGACCCGTACCCAGGTCTTCGACATCTCCGAGCTCGGTCTGGTGGAGATGACCAGGAAGCGGGTGTCCGAAGGGCTCATCGAATCGATGTCCACCACCTGCGAGGTGTGCGGAGGCCGGGGGATCGTCATCGACGATCCCGAGCTCTAGGCGGGCTGTAGTAGAGTCGCCTGCCTATGTATGCCGTGATCAGAACCGGAGGAAAGCAGGAGCGGGTGGCCGAGGGCCAGACGCTCCGCGTGGAATTGCTGGGCGAGGCCCCCGGGGCCGAGGTGACCTTCGCCCCGGTGCTGGTGGTGGACGGCGGAACCGTCCTGGCCACCCCGGCCCAGCTGGCCGGGACGTCGGTGACCGCCACCGTGGTCGGCGAGGAGCTCGGCCCGAAGATCCGGGGCTTCACCTACAAGAACAAGTCCAACCAGAGCACCCGGTGGGGCCACCGCCAGCGGTACTCGACCATCGCCATCACCTCGATCAGCGCGGCGAGCTAGAGGACAAGGAGTAGTCGCAGCATGTCAAAGACCAAAGGTGGCGGCTCGACCCGCAACGGGCGCGATTCGAACGCCCAGCGGCTGGGCGTCAAGGCCTTCGGCGGTACGACGGTGCGGGCCGGGGCCATCCTGGTCCGACAGCGGGGCACCAAATTCCACCCCGGCCACAACGTCGGCTTGGGCGGCGACGACACCCTGTTCGCCCTGTCGGACGGCACGGTCCACTTCACCAGCCGCAAGGGGCGCAAACTGGTCGACGTGGTCGCCGGCGACTGAGCACCACCGGCGGGCCCGCCGCCGGATCCGGCACCTGAGGCAGACGGTACGATCCGCACCATGCCCGCAACCGGCGTCGCCCCCTCGCAGCCCGAGCCGTCCGAGTCGGCGTTCACCCGCACCCTCGAGTTCGACGGGTGCGTCAACTTCCGTGACCTCGGCGGCTACCGGACCCGGGACGGTCGCCAGGTCGGGTGGCGGCGCCTGTTCCGGGCCGACGGCCTCCACCGTCTGAGCCCCGACGACCACCGCCGGCTGATCGATCTGGGCGTGAACACGGTCATCGACCTGCGGACGGTGGACGAGGCCGAGCAGCGGGGCCGGTTCCCGGTCGAGCAGGTGCCGGTCCGCTACGTCGACCTGCCGCTCACCGACGTGCTCCCGTCGACCGAGGAGATGCCGTCGTGGCGGGAGGCCTCCTACGTGGCTGCCCGCTACCTGGACATGGTCTCCCGGGGCGCACCGGCGCTGGGCGCCGCCTTCGAGGTCCTGGGCACGTCGGGTTCGCTCCCCACCGTCTTCCACTGCAGTGCCGGCAAGGACAGGACCGGTGTCCTCTCGGCACTCATCCTGGCCTTCATGGGAGTTCCCGACGAGACCATCGTGGAGGACTACACCCTCAGCGCTGAGGCCATGGTGCGCCTCCTCGAGCACCTGAAGGCCGAGTACCCCGACGCCGCCGACGAGGTGGAGCGCCACGCGCCCGCCGTCCTCAAGGTCATGCCCGAGACGATGGAGGAGTTCCTGGCCGCCATCGGCTCGCGCTACGGCGGCTACGAGGCCCTGGCCGAGTCACTCGGGGTGACCGATGCCGTGGCCCGCCTCCGCCAGGCGGTGCTTGTCCCGGCCTGAGCAGGCGGTTTCTGCCGGGGGATAGACGGTCGGTCAGTAGGATCGGGCCATGTCCGGCTTCGTCGACGAGGCGCAACTCCATGTGAAGGCGGGCGACGGCGGGGCCGGCGCGGTCGCCTTCCGGCGGGAGGCCCACGTCGACAAAGGCGGTCCCGACGGCGGCGACGGCGGGCGGGGAGGTGACGTGTGGATGGTGGCCACCACCAACCAGTCGTCGCTGCTGGGCTTCCGCGACCACCCCCATCGCCGGGGCGGCGACGGTGGTCACGGGGGTGGCAAGAAGAAGCACGGGGCCAACGGCGCCGATCTCGAGGTGCCGGTGCCGGTGGGCACCCGGGCCCGGGGGCCGGGCGGGGCGGTCCTGGTGGACCTGGTCAGGCCGGGCGACCGGTGGCTGGCCGGCCAAGGTGGCCGCGGCGGGCGGGGTAACGCCAGCTTCCTCACCAACCGGAGGCGGGCACCGGCCTTCGCCGAGCAGGGGGAGAAGGGCCACGAGCAGTGGTACGACCTCGAACTGGCCCTGGTCGCCGACGTGGCCCTGGTCGGGTTCCCCAATGTGGGCAAGAGCACCCTCATCTCCCGGATCTCGGCTGCCCGGCCCAAGATCGCCGACTACCCGTTCACCACCCTCGAGCCCAACCTGGGCGTGGTGCGGACCGACGACGGCTCCACCTTCACGGTGGCCGACATCCCCGGGCTGGTCGAGGGGGCGGCCAACGGCAAGGGGCTCGGCCACCGGTTCCTCCGCCACATCACCCGGTCGCGGGTGTTGGTGGTCCTGGTGGAGCTCGATCCGGTCACCGGCGTCTCGCCGGTGCGAGCAGCACCGCGTGCTGCTCGACGAGCTCGAGCGCTACCAGCCCGATCTGATCGAGCGGCCCCGGCTGGTGGTCGGGTCCAAGATCGACATGGCCGGAGAGGCGGGGGAGGGCTTCGGTGCCCTCCGGCCGGACGTGGCCATCTCGGCCGTGACCGGTCAGGGCATCACCGAGCTGGTGGGGAGGCTCACCGGCCTGGTGAGCGAGGCCCGCTCGGTCGAACCCGAGGATCAGGGGGAGGTGGTGATCCATCGACCGCTGCCCGAGGGGTTCACCGTCGACCGCATCGGTGACGGGGTGTACCGGGTGGAGGGACGGGTGGCCGAGCGGGCGGTGGCCCTCAACGACATCACCACCGACGAGGCCGCCGACTACGTCCAGGGGCGGCTGCGCCGGATCGGCGTGGACCGGGCCCTGGCCCGGGCCGGGGCCCGCGACGGCGACGTGGTCCACATCGGTGAGCTCTCCTTCATCTGGTACCGCGACCAGCCTGAGTTCACCGGTGACCGGCCCGGACGGCGACGGCGGTCGTGAGCGGCGGCAGCTTCAGGTCGGGATCGACCACGGGCCGGACCGTCGTGGTCAAGATCGGCTCGTCCTCGGTCACCACCGGCTCGGGCCGGGTGGACGGCGACGCCATCGACAAGCTGAGCGGGGAGGTGGCCGGGGCCCGGGCCGAGGGCCTCCGGGTGGTGGTGGTGACCTCGGGGGCGGTCGCCGCCGGCTGGACCGCCCTGGCTCCCGACCGGCCGCGGCCCACCGACCTGGCCACGCTCCAGGCCGTGGCCGCCGTCGGCCAGCACCGCCTGATGCAGGTGTGGAGCGACGCCTTGGGCCGGCACGGCCTCACCGCCGGCCAGGTCCTGCTGGCCCCGCTCGATTTCGTGCACCGGAGCCAGTACCTGCACGCCCGCCAGACCCTGGGCCGGCTGCTCGATCTGGGCGTGGTCCCGGTGGTCAACGAGAACGACGCCGTGGCCGACGAGGAGATCCGGTTCGGGGACAACGACCGGCTGGCCGCCCTGGTCGCCCATCTGGTGCGGGCCGACCAGCTCGTCCTGCTGACGGACACCGCCGGCCTGTTGACCGAGGACCCCCGGCGGACCGACGCCGGTTCGTTGATCGAAGAGGTGGTGGAGATCGATCACGAGCTCGAGCGCATCGCCGGCGGACCCGGCTCCTCGGTGGGCAGCGGTGGGATGGGCTCGAAGCTGGCCGCAGCACGGATCGCCGTGTGGTCGGGGGTGGAGGCGGTCATTGCCGACGCCTCCCGGCCCGGCGTCCTGGCCGCGGCGACCGGGTCGGTGCCCGGGGTGGGCACGAGGTTCCGGCCCCAGGTCCGCCGGCTCCCGGCCCGCAAGCTGTGGATCGCCTTCGCCGTCCGGTCCTCGGGGACGGTCGTGGTCGACGCCGGGGCCCGGCGCGCCCTGGTCGAACGGGGCCGGTCCCTGCTGCCTGCCGGGGTGATCTCGGTCCGCGGCCCGTTCACCATCGACGACGCCGTCGAGATCGCCGGTCCCGACGGTGCCGTGTTCGCCAAGGGCCTGGTGCGCCAGGACTCGTCCACGGTGGCCGCCTGGGCGGGACGGCGGTCCGACGAGCTGCCCGACGAGGCGTCGCGTGAGGTGGTCCACCGCGACGACCTGGTGGTGCTCGACTGACGGTGAGAATGGCCGCCCCGACCCCGGGGTGCGGGGATGCGAACGCCGGGAAGTACGCTGACACGGTGCCGTCCAGCCCCTCTTCCTCCATGATCGATCTCGCCCGTCGGGCCCGGGCGGCCAGCCGGGTTCTGGCCCGGGCCTCCTCGGGCGCCCGCGACGAGTCCCTCCTCCGGGCCGCCGATCTGCTCGAGCAGCGGGCCGACCGGGTGCTCGAGGCCAACGCCATCGACGTCGAACGGGCCGAGCGGTCCGGGGCCGATGCCACCTCCCTCGACCGGCTCCGGCTGGACCGGGCCCGGGTGGCGGGGATGGCCGCCGGGTTGCGAAAGGTGGCCGGCCTGCCCGACCCGGTCGGCGAGGTGGTCGACGGCTGGGTGCGCCCCAACGGCCTGCGGGTCGAGCGGGTCCGGGTCCCCCTGGGCGTGGTCGGGATCATCTACGAGAACCGGCCCAACGTGACCAGCGACGCCGCCGGGTTGTGCCTCAAGTCGGGGAACGCCGTGCTCCTCCGGGGCTCGTCGTCGGCGGTGACCTCCAACCTGGTCGTCGCCGCCGTCCTGCGGGACGGACTGGAGAAGGCCGGCCTCCCGGTCGACGCCGTCGGACTGGTGGAGGACACCAGTCGGGCCTCGGCCGTCGAGTTCATGCAGCTCGACGGGTTCATCGACTGCCTGATCCCGCGGGGCGGCCCCTCACTGGTGGCGTCGGTCCTCGAGCACGCCACGGTGCCCTCGGTGATCGACGGGGCGGGGAACTGCCACGTCTACGTGGACCGGGCCGCCGACCTGGCCATGGCCGAGGCCATCGTGGTCAACGCCAAGACCCACCGGCCCGGTGTGTGCAACAGCGCCGAGACCCTCCTCGTCCATCGGCGACGTGGCCGGCACCTTCCTCCCGCGGGCCGCCGCCGCCCTCCACGGGGTCACCCTGCTGGGCGACGCCGCCACCCGCGCCGTCCTTCCCCAGGCCGGGACGGCCACCGAGGACGATTTCGCCACCGAGTTCCTGGGCCTGACCATGTCGGTGGCCGTGGTCGACGACCTCGACGGGGCCATCGACCACATCGCCCGCTACGGCTCGGGCCACTCGGAGGCCATCGTCACCGGCGACCTGGCCGCCGCCGACCGGTTCACCAGGGAGGTGGACGCGGCCGCCGTACTGGTCAACGCGTCGACCCGGTTCATCGACGGGGAGGAGCTCGGACTGGGGGCGGAGATCGGCATCTCCACCCAGAAGCTCCACGCCCGGGGGCCGATGGGGCTGCGGGAGCTCACCTCGGTCAGGTACGTGGTGTCGGGCAACGGGCAGGTGCGGTCATGACCGGGGTGACGGCCGGTGCCGGTGCGCTCGATCCGTCCGAGGGGATCACCTCGGGATTCCCGGTGGCCGGTGCCCCCCGGTTCGACTCCATCGACGACGTCCGCCAGGGCCTGGCCGGCGTGCAGTACCTGGCCGACGAGGGGATCGCCGGCGTCGTCTTCCTGGCCGACCGCCTGGCCAAGCCGGTCCTGGTCGAGGGGCCGGCCGGTACCGGCAAGACCGAGCTGGCCAAATCGGTGGCCCGCCTGACCGGCAGCCGGCTGATCCGTCTCCAGTGCTACGAGGGGCTGGACGAGTCCAAGGCCCTCTACGAGTGGAACTACAAGAAGCAGCTGCTGCGCATCCAGGCCGACTCCGGCCAGACCTGGCAGGAGCTCGAGGAGGACATCTTCTCCGAGGAGTTCCTCCTGACCAGGCCGCTGCTGGAGGCGATCCGGTCGCCGGAGCCGGTGGTGCTGCTGGTCGACGAGGTGGACCGGGTGGAGCTGGAGACCGAGGCCCTGCTGCTCGAGATCCTCTCCGAGTACCAGGTGTCGATCCCCGAGCTCGGCACGGTGCGGGCCACCCAGATACCCCTGGTCTTCCTCACCTCCAACAACACCCGCGAGCTGTCCGAGGCGTTGAAGCGCCGCTGCCTCTATCTGCACATCGACTATCCCCAGCTCGACCGCGAACGGGCCATCATCGAGACCCGGGTGCCGGGCATCAGCCAGGCCCTGGCCGACCAGGTGGCCCGCATCGTGCGGTCGATCCGCACCCTCGACCTCAAGAAGGACCCGTCGGTGTCCGAGACGCTGGACTGGGCCCGGACCCTGGTGGTCCTCGGGGTCGAGTCGATCGACGTCGACCAGGCCCGGGACACGCTTCACATCCTGCTCAAGTACCAATCCGACATCGACCGGGCAGCCAAGGAGTTGGCCGGGGTGGAAACCCCGGACTGATCGCCGGGTACCGCCGTGCTCGATCTCCTCACCGGCTTCGTGGCCGAGCTCCGCGCCGCGGGGATCCCGGTCTCGCTCACCGAGCACCTCGATGCCGCCGAGGCCCTCACCCATGTGCCCATGGAGGACCGCGAGGCGATCAAGTACACCCTCGGGGCCAGCCTGGTGAAGTCGTCGTCCCACTGGCGGGCCTACGAGACCGCGTTCGAGATCTACTTCTCGCTGCGGGGGCCGGAGTACCGGATCGACGAGGACGGCCGACGGGGCCGACGCCGGGTCCGAGCCGAGGCGGCCGGGATGGCCGGTTCGGGCGACCGGCGGGGTCAGGGACGGGGCGGCGGAGGCGGTGGCCAGGAGGGGATGACCCCCGAGGAGCTCGCCGACCTGTTGTACAAGGCGCTGCTCGGGGCCAACGACGCCATGGTGGCCGCCGTGGCCAGGCAGGCGGTGTCGCGCTACGCGGGCATGGAGGCGGGCCGGCCGGTGGGGGGGACCTACTACCTCTACCGGACGCTGCGGAACCTCGACCTCGACCGGGTGCTGGAACGGCTGGTCGATGCCGCCCGGGCCACGACCTCCTCGCTCAACGACGACTCGCCCCCGGAGCCCGGGCCAACCGATGGCCACGCTGACCGCGCTGGAGGAGCGGTTGCTCCGCGACGAGTACCAGTCGCGTATCGACCAGCTCCGGCACGAGATCGAGAACGAGATCAGGCGGCGGCTGGTGGCCGACCGAGGGAGTGAGGCGCTGGCCAAGTCGCTGCGCAAGCCGCTGCCCGAGGACATCGACGTGATGCACGCCACCCGCGAGGAGCTGGTGGCGCTGCGCAAGTCGCTCCAGCCGCTCTCCCGCAAACTGGCCGTCCGCCTGGCCCGCAAGCGGCGCCACGGTCGCAAAGGACCGCTCGACTTCCGCTCCACGGTGCGCCACTCCCTCTCCACCGGAGGGGTGCCCGTCGAGCCCAAGTTCCGCTATCCGCGGCCGTCCAAGCCCGAGATCGTGGTGATCGCCGACATCTCCGGTTCGGTGGCCTCGTTCGCCCGCTTCACCCTGCATCTGGTCCATGCCATCAGCACCCAGTTCTCGAAGGTGCGCAGCTTCGTGTTCATCGACGGGATCGACGAGGTCACCCGCTTCTTCGAAGGCGCCGACGATCCCGCCGACGCGGTGCACCGGATCAACACCGAGGCCGACGTCATCTGGGTGGACGGCCACTCCGACTACGGGCATGCACTCACCGTGTTCTGGGAGCGATGGGGCGAGGAGATCACCCCCCGATCGAGCGTGCTCCTGCTCGGTGACGCCCGCAACAACTACCACGCCTCCCAGGCCTGGGTGGTCAAGGAGCTGCAGGCCCGGGCCCGCCACGTCTATTGGCTCAACCCCGAGCCCCGCGCCTACTGGGACTCGGGCGACTCGATCGTCGGCGAGTACGCCCTCCACTGCGACGACGTGGTCGAGTGCCGCACCCTCCGCCAGCTCGAGCAGTTCGTCGGCGAGTTGGCATGACCGGCGGGCCGGGCGGGTTCGACGCTCTCTCCGGGGCGGGCCGACGGGTCCACCGCGGCCACACCCCCGCCCGACGGGATCCGGACCGTGTCTCCCCACCCCCCGGTCACGGCGGCCCGGATGGTGCTGGTGCGGCACGGGGAGGCGGTGTGCAACGTGTCGGGCGTGTGTGGGGGACCACTCGGCTGCCAGGGGTTGACCGACCGTGGCCGCGCCCAGGTCGAAGGGTTGCGGGACCGGCTGGCCGCCTCCGGGGAGCTGGCCGGGACCGACGCCCTCTATGCCAGTGTGCTGCCCCGGGCCGTCGAGACGGCCGAGCTGCTGGCTCCGGCCCTCCGCCGCCTCGAGCCCGGCTCGGAGGAACCTCCCCTCGATGTGGTCACCGAGTGCGGCCTGTGCGAGCTCCATCCCGGCGACGCCGACGGGTTGTCCTGGAGCGAGTTCACCGACCGGTTCGGCGCCCTCGACTGGGACGACGACCCCGGGCAGCCCATCGCCCCGGGCGGCGAGAGCTGGACCGGGTTCGTCAACCGGGTGTCGGCGTCACTGGACAAGCTGGCCGTCGACCATCCCGGGCAGCTGGTGGTGGTGGCCTGCCATGCCGGGGTGATCGAGGCCTCGCTGCTGTCCAAGCTGCCGGTGGCCGGAGGGCTCGAGGGGGCCCGTCTCCAACTGCGGACCGACCACGCCTCGATGACCACCTGGGAGGTCGACGACGGCCGCTGGCGCCTGCTCGGCTACAACGACGGCACCCCGGCGGGATCGGCGCCGTAGGCCCGACGGCAGGGTCGCCGCCAACCTGCCGCGCTCAGGAGGTCGAGGAACCGGCGATGCGGGCGAAGAGGTCGACCAGGCGGTCGATCAGCTCGTCCCGTCCGAAGGCCAAGGTCCCCTGGTGCCAGGCGAGGCAGATCTCGCCCGCCGATCAGCAGGCGTAGTCGTCGTCGAAGGCCAGACTCGTGCCTCCGGCCGGATAGGTGGCACTGGGCGAGCTGTACTGGACGATCTCGACTGGGCCCCGCGGCAGCCCGGAGTACTTCGAGTGGACGTTGCCACAGGTGGTGGCCGGGTTGATCTCCCAGTCGGCGGCCCAGTAGGGCACGGCCGGCGAGTAGTTGCCCACGATGCCGGTCCAGGCCCCGGGGCTGGCGTAGATGCCGACGCCGTTGAGGCCCTCGAAGTGGAGGCCGTCGATGGCTCCCTCCACCACCGACGCGTTGGCGCCGGTGTTGGACGTCCAGGGCGGGACCCCTGCGGTGCTGGGTTCGACGTCGAGCCACCAGCCCACCGAGGTGTTGACCCCGGCCGCCCCGGCCTTGGCGAAGGCGTCGAGGGCGGTGTTGAAGCCGTAGTTGCATGCCGCAGGAGAGGGGGTGTTCCGGCACGCCGGGTCGCCGCTGGAGGCGTCCTGGCCGTAGGTCAGATAGACGTAGAGGTTGAGACCGCCGGCGGCCCACGCCGCCTCGGTCCCGAGGCAGCGGTTGGTGCTGCCCTTGGATTCGCCCACCACCTCGACCAGACCGATGGTGTGGGGCGAGGGCGGCAGGTTTCCGCACTGGAAGTTGGAGATGTCGTACCCGTAGCTCCCCGGCGGGTAGGACGAGCCGGAGAAGTTCCCGCTGCCGATGGCCTGGGCCATGCCCACCACCGGATGGTTGAGCACCTGCGGGGCCGAGCCCCAGTAGGTGGCGCCGCCGTAGGCGGTCACCGCACCGTTGGAATTGGTGAACCAGTACCCGTTGCCGCTGTGATCGGTGGTGATGGCAACGATGGGCCGGCGCTGGGGCACGCTGCCCAGCGAGCCGTAGAAGCGTGCGTCTCCGAAGGCGAAGACGCCGCCGTCGGAGGCAGTGAACCAGTAGCCCCGCCCGTCGGGCGCCGCCGTCATCCCCACGATGGGCTTGTTGAGCCGGAGATCGCCCGTCGAGCCGAAGAAGCGGGCGTCACCGAAGGCGAAGATGCCGCCGTCGGCGGCCACCAGCCAGTAGCCCTTCCCGTCCGGGGTGGCGGCCATGCCCACGACGGGCCGATTGAGGGGATGGGCACCCATCGACCCGTAGAACCGGGCATCACCGAAGGCGAAGATGCCGCCGTCCGACGCCACCAGCCAGTAACCGCCGCTGTCGGGGGTGGCGGCCATGCCGACCACCGGTCTTGTTCAACGCCATGGCCCCGGTCGATCCCTCGAACCTGGCGTTCCCGAACGAGAAGATGCCGCCGTCCGATGCCACCAGCCAGTACCCCTGGCTGGTCCTGGTCCCGGCCATGCCCACCACCGGCCGGTTGAGATGGATGGCGCCCGTCGAGCCGTAGAACCCGGCCCCGCCGAAGGAGAAGACCCCACCGTCGGACGCCACCAACCAGTAGGCGGAGACCTGCCTGGTGGCCGCGCCGGCGGTCGACCCGCCGCTCCCGGCGGAGACGACGGATCCGAGCAGGGTGGCCAACACGACCAGGACCGCCCCTCCGGATCCCCACCGACGCCGGGCGGTTGCACGGGGCGTGACCTGGCTCCGGCGACGCAGCAACTGCATGTGAACCGTCTCCATCGATTATCAGGGCGCGATCGGATGCGTGAGGTTCTGGGCATCGGGCTGGCGGCCGCTCGACGACGGTCCGGCCATGTCCCGGCTCACCTGGGCGGGGCCATTCTCGTCGCTGGCGGCCGACCGGTCAATGACCCCCTGCCCGGCACTGCCTCGGCTCAGCCTCGCAGCAGCTCGGCGACGCCTGGGTCAGCCTCGCAGCAGCTCGGCGACGGCGAAGGCCAGGTCGAGGGACTGACGTGCGTTGAGGCGAGGATCGCAGGTCGTGGTGTACCGCTGATGGAGCTGGCCCTCCACGATGTCCTCGACGCCGCCCAGGCATTCGGTCACGTCGTCGCCGGTGAGCTCCACGTGGACGCCGCCGGGCCAGGTGCCCACTTGCCGGTGGGCCCGGAAGAAGCCCTGGAGCTCGCCGATGATGTCGTCGAACTTCCTGGTCTTCTGGCCCCCTTCGGCGGTGAAGGTGTTCCCGTGCATGGGATCGCACACCCAGACCACCGGGTGGCCCTCGTCCCGGACCGCCTCCAGGAGCGGCGGCAGGGCCGAATCCACGGCATCGACGCCCAGTCTGGTGATCAGCGTGAGCCGTCCGGGGACCCGATCGGGATTGAGCCGCTCGCACAGGGCGATGACCTCGTCGGGGCCGGCCCCGGGGCCGATCTTCGACCCCACCGGGTTTCGGATCCCCGACAGGAATTCGCAGTGGGCCCCGGTCAGCTGCCGGGTCCGCTCGCCGACCCACAGCATGTGGGCCGAGCAGTCGTACCACTCCTCGGTCAGTGAGTCCCGCCGGGTGAGGGCCTCTTCGTAGTCGAGGATGAGCGCCTCGTGGCTGGTCCAGAAATCGACTTCGTGGAGCGAGTCCTCGGCCGTGAGGTTGATGCCGCAGGCGGCCATGAACCGCAGGGCCCGGTCGATGCCCTCGGCGATGTCCTCGAAGCGCTGACCCTCGGTGGAGGAGGCCACGAACTGCTGGTTCCAGGCGTGGACCTGGCTGAGGTCGGCGAAGCCGCCCTTGGTGAAGGCCCTGAGGAGGTTGAGGGTCGAGACCGACTGCTGGTAGGCGGCGACCAACCGTTCGGGATCGGGGATGCGGGCGCTCCGCTCGGGCAGGTCGTCGTTGACCATGTGGCCGCGGAACGAGTCGATCACCTGGTCCCCGACGACCTCGGTGGCCGAGCTCCGGGGCTTTGCGAATTGGCCGGCGATCCGACCCACCTTGACCACCGGCACACCGGCGCCATAGGTCAGGACGACGGCCATCTGGAGGATGACCTTCAACTTGTCCCTGATGGAATCGGCGCTGAACTCCGAGAACGATTCCGCGCAGTCCCCGGCCTGCAACAGGAAGGCCCGACCGTCGGCCGCCTCCCCGAGGGCACGGGTGAGATGCCGGGCCTCGCCGGCGAACACCAGCGGGGGGAGGCTGCTCAGGCGGGCATGGACCCGTTTGAGGGCGGTCTCGTCCGGCCACACCGGCTGTTGGGCGGCGGGCATCGACCTCCAGGTGTCGGGTGCCCACGAAACAGGGACGGGTTGCGGAGCCACACCACCAGCGTAAAGCCTCGGGACGTAGGCTCCCGACATGCATCCATTTCGATTCGGAGCTCCAATTGTCCAAGGCCGAGACCGGCGCCGCCTGGCGGGCCACGGCTCGGAAGACCGAAGACCTGGGCTACTCCACGCTCTTCATCCCCGATCACTTCGAGGACCAGTTCGGGCCCTTGGTGGCCCTGACCGTCGCCGCCGAGGCCACCTCGACACTCCGGGTCGGGTCCCTGGTGTTCGGGAACGACTACCGCCACCCGGTGGTACTGGCCAAGGAGATCGCCACCCTCGACGTCTTCTCCGAGGGCCGGGTGGAATTCGGGCTCGGCGCCGGCTGGATGACCAGTGACTACGAGCAGTCGGGGATCCGAGCCGACGCGGCCGGCATCCGCATCTCGCGCATGGCCGAGAGCCTGGCCGTGATGAAGTCCCTGTGGTCGACGGGCGAGACCACCTTCGCCGGCGAGCACTATCAGGTCACCGGGGCCGTCGGCACGCCCGTTCCCGTCCAGCGGCCCCACCCGCCCATCATCATCGGGGGCGGCGGACAACGGGTCCTCGGTATCGCCGCCCGGGAGGCCGACATCGTCGGGGTGAACCCGAGCCTGGCCGCCGGCTACATCGGTGCCGAGGTCCTCGAGACCACCTCCGCCGAGTACTACCACCAGCGCATCGAGTGGATCCGTCAGGCGTCGGGGAAGCGGTTCGACGACCTCGAACTGCAGTGCCTGACCTTCGTCGTCCAGATCGTGCCCAACCGTGAGGAGGCGGTGGCCCAACTGGCCGGGATGATGTCGGTCTCGGCCGAGCAGATCGAGGGTTCGCCGATCGTGATGATCGGGACCGCCGAGCAGATCGCGGAGACCCTGCGCGAACGGCGGGAGCGGTTCGGATTCTCCTACATCGTGGTGCACGAGGCGGAGATGGAGGCGTTCGCACCGGTGGTGGCTGCCCTGTCGGGAACCTAACGGTGGGCGAGCCGACAGCCCGGATCGGGATATTCGGGGGGACCTTCGACCCCATCCACACCGCCCATCTGGAGGTGGCCGACGCCGTGCGCAAGGCGCTGGGGCTCGACCGGATGCTCCTGATGGTCGCCAATCAACCATGGCAGAAGCGGGACGACCGGGTTCTCACCCCGGCCGAGGACCGGTTCGCCATGGTCGAGGCGGCGGCCGCCGGCTGGCCCGGCCTCGATCCCTGCCGGATGGAGATCGACAGGGGCGGCCCGACCTATTCGATCGACACGGTGCGCCAGCTCCACCGTGACGTCCCCGATGCCGAGCTGATCCTGGTCGTCGGGTCGGACGTGGTGGCCGGCCTGACCACCTGGAAGGACGAGCTCACCCTCCGTGACCTGGTCACTCTGGCCGTGGTGGGCCGTCCCGGGGTCCCGCCCGCCCCCCCTCCGCCGGGGTGGCGGGCGGTCAACGTGGCCGTCGGACCATTCGACGTCTCGAGCACCGAATTGCGGGAGCGGCTCGAGGCCGGACTGCCGGTGGACGGATCGGTGCCGGACGCGGTAATCCGTTGCATTGAGCAACGAGGTCTGTACGCTACGAGGAGATGACCGTGGGGATGACGCCAGCTGATTCGGGCACCACGAAGTCTCTCCACCCGTACCGGGGCCGCGGCTCCCTCCTCCCCGGTGCCCCTCCGGTCGGGGATCCCGGAACGAACCGGCCCGACCCACCACCGACCGGGGCCGAACCCGACGACCGAACTCTGCCGGCCATCGATCCGGTCGCGGATCCCGAACCCGAGGCCGGGCTGGACCCCGGGCACGAGGCCCCGAACGAGAGCCGCAGCGCCCTGCGTGCCGCCCGGCGGCGCCGACGGAGACTCTCGATAGTCTGTGCCGTGCTGATCGCGTTGTGCACGGCGCTCACCTTGTTGATCGTGGCCGTCGCCCGCGACCGCACACCGGGTCCCCAGGTGGTGACGCCCGCCGCGCCGTTCACCGCCACCCCACCCGTCGATCATCATGCCGTACCCGAATGGCAACCCACCGAGATCCTCGGCGCGTCGGCGCCACTAGGAGGTCACCCTTGACATCGATCAGTCCCACGCCGGTCGTCAGCGACGATGAGCCCACCGTGCCCGAAGCCTGCATCGTGGCGGCCCGTGCCGCCGATGCCAAATCGGGCGAGGACACCACCATCCTGTCCATGGACGAACTGCTGGGGCTCACCGATGCCTTCGTGATCACCAGTGGGCGCAACGTCCGCCAGGTGAGGTCGATCGTCGACGAGGTGGAGCTCCGGGTCAAAGCCCACGAGGGAAGGCCGCCGGTACGGGTGGAGGGGCTCGATGACGCGCGATGGGTGCTGATGGACTACGGCGACTTCCTGGTCCACGTCTTCTTGGACGAGGCCCGTCAGTTCTACGACCTCGAGCACCTCTGGCTCGACGCGCCCCGAGTCGAATGGACCGTGTCCGACCGGGCCTGATCGCCCCGGCCCGGTCAGGGCAACGGGGCCTGGGGTAGATAGGCGGCACGGCTCACCGGCCCGGGCACCTGGGCACCGCTGGCCGTCGGCACCTCGAGGGGCCGGTTGTCGATCCTGAAGATGACGCTCCTGACCCCGGGCTGCTCGGTGGCGGTGAACACCACCTGGGCGATGGCCAGGGTCTGGTCGGGCCCGACCACCTGGACCGGATTGGCCGACAGGAAGTTGACGGTGGCGACGCCCTTGGCCACGGTGGCCTTCACCCGGGCGGTGCCGCCGGAGAGGAAGCTCTGCAACCCGAACGCCGATTCGGTGGCGGTCGGTCCCTCGAGCAGGGCGCCGAGGATCTCGCTCAGGGTGGCCGGGATGGGGACGTCCCGGGTCACCGCCACCACGTGCTGGTTGGGGGCGACCATGAAGACGGTCTCGGGCACCGTCACGCTCGGCCGGACGACCGGGGTCAGCGTGGTCGGGGTCACCGGGTTGAGGAGGTGGAAGGGGACGTCGGCCTTGGCGATGGCCGTCGGGGTGCCGTTGGTGGGGATGCCGCAGGCCGCGGTGGCGCCGGCCACCACCACGACGGCGGCGGAAGCCAGCAGTCGCCGACGGCTCACGACATGCTCCAGGGCGCGTCGTCGGAGGCGAACGGCAGCTCCACGACGAACCGTGACCCGCCGCCGGGGGCGTCCTCGATCCACACCGAGCCCCCGTGCAGCCGCACGTGCTCGGCCACCAGGGACAGCCCGAGGCCGGTGCCGTCGCTCGAAGCCCGCTGGCCGGCCCGGCTGCCCCGGTAGAACCGCTCGAAGAGGTGGAGGCGCTCGGCCAGGGGGATCCCCGGTCCGTGGTCCTCCACCACGACCCGGATGCGCGACGGGGGCCGGGTGTCATCGGGGTCGTGCGGATCACGGTCCACGAGGACCCGGGTCACCCCGCCGGCGTAGAGCGACGCGTTCTCGAACAGGTTGGCCATCACCCGTTCGAACCGGCGCTTGTCCACCCGGAGCCGGAGACCTTCCACGTCCGGGGAGACCACCACCGGGATGGTGACCGGGCCCCGGCGTCCATTCTCCTCGGTGGGAACCGAGGCGGCCACCGCGTGACGCACCAGTTCTCCGGGGTCGACCTCGTCGAGGGAGAGCTCGGCCGAACCGGCATCGAACCGTGAGATCTCCAGCAGGTCGTCCACCATCCGGGTGAATCGTTGGAGATCGCCGTCGAGCAGGTCCAGCGCGCTCCGCGCCCGGGGGCCCAGCTCGTCACGGTGCCCTTCGAGCACGCCCACCGTCGCCGACAGGGTGGTCAGCGGCGACCGCAGCTCGTGGCTGACATCCGACGTGAAGCGGGCCTCCCGCTCGATCCGGTCCTGGAGTTTGGCGGTCATCTGGTTGAACGCCGAGGCCAGCTCCTGGAGGTCGACGTCGTCGCCCGCTTCCACCCGGGTGTCCAGCTGACCGCCGGCGATGGCCACCGCGGCCTCGGTCACCCCGGCCAGCGGGCGCAGGGCCCGCCCGCTGGCCCAGCGGCCGAGGACGGCCCCGGCCACCGTGGTCACCAGGGCGGCGGCGGCCAGGGCGAAGGCCAGGGTGCGCAGGGTACCTTCCAGCTCGTCGAGGGAGAAGACCTCGAAGTAGGCGGCGTGCACCGCGGGAAGGGGCACGCCGATCACCAGCTGGGGGGTCCCGTTGATCGAGAAGAGCTGCGAAGCCGGGGCACCCGACAGCACCAGGTTCCGCTCCTGGCTGGGGATTGCGCTCCGGCCCACCGAAATGGACGTCGCGTACCACTGCCCGTCGTTGCGGAGGACCGAACGCGAACCGGGCAACGTGTCGGCCTGCTCGAGCAGCTGGTCGACGTTGATCCCCGGCGACCGGAGCGAGTTCTGGATCAGGGAGGCGTTGGCGAACGCCTGGCGTTGATCGGTGGTCTGGCGTTCGTTGAGGAAGCTCTGACGGGCGGTGAAGTAGGTGATGCCGGCCATGATCGTGGACAGGGCCAGGGCCCCGATGGCAAACGTCGCCGTCACCCGGGCCCGGAGGCCGAGGCCTCCCGACAGATGCCGACGGTGGTCCCGCCGGGACGCCCGCTCCGGAGCCGACCCGTTCACCGTGGGTGCGCCGCCGTCCGGTTCCGGCGGGGTCGGGGACTGGGCCGGGCCACGGGTCAGACCGCCAGCTTGTAGCCCATGCCCCGGACGGTGAGGATGTAGCGCGGATTGGCCGGGTCGGGCTCCACCTTGGTGCGCAGCCGGCGGACATGGACATCGACCAGACGCCCGTCCCCGAAGTAGTCGTAGCCCCACACCTGCTCGAGGAGGTGCTCGCGGCTGAGGACCTTGCCGGGGTGATCGGCCAGCTCGCACAACAGCCGGAATTCGGTCCGGGTGCAGTGGACCTCTTCGCCTTTCCGGCGCACCACGCCGGCGTCGGGTTCGATCTCGACGTCCCCGAAGCTGACCGCCGAACCCCCGGCGTCCACCGGCCGCGACCGCCGGAGGAGGGCCCTGATCCGCGCCGCCAACTCCTTGGCCACGAAGGGCTTGGTCACGTAGTCGTCGGCGCCGGCCTCCAGGCCGGCCACCACGTCATGAGTGTCGGACCGGGCGGTGACCATGATGACCGGCACCGTACTGTGACGACGGAGCTCGCGGCAGGTCTCGAAGCCGTCGACGCCGGGCAGCATCAGGTCGATGAGCACCAGCTCGAAGGGCTCCTCCTCGAAGCAGGGCCAGGGCCTCCTCGCCGCTGCCCACGTCCTCGACGGTGTACCCCTCGTCCTCGAGGGCGAGGCGCATGGAGGACCGGATCCGCTCGTCGTCCTCGACCACCAGGATGCGGCTCATGGTCCGATCATGGCACGGCCCAACCCGCCGCTACGGGGCGGGAGGCCGCATGGATCAGGAGCTCAGCCAGATCTGGGTGGGCCAGATGGCGCCGGTGATCATGCCGAAGGC
This sequence comes from uncultured Acidimicrobiaceae bacterium, assembly GCA_963812885.1. GTDB lineage: Bacteria > Actinomycetota > Acidimicrobiia > Acidimicrobiales > RAAP-2 > Bog-756. The sequence continues at coordinate 120,493 of CAWEWZ010000007.1, forward strand.
CGGCTTGCCCGCCGGGGTGGTCGGGTTGTTCCAGTTCTGTACCTTGGGCTGGGCCCCGATGGACCAGACGGTGCGGTCGGTCCAGATATAGGGGATGTCCGAACCCATCAACCGGCCCACCTCCTGGTAGGCCGACACCCGGTCGGACTGGCCCGGGGATTGGCGTCCCTTGAGCAGGGCCGCTTCCATGTTGGGGTCGGTGTTGCGGGCCATGTTGATGGCGAAGCCGGTCTGGACAGCGTTGGTGGGGCTCCAGAAGATGTAGTTGAGGTCGGGATTGACCGCCCCGAACTGCCGCCACATCTGGGCCTCGAAGGTTCCGAGCAGCGCCGTGCTGATGATGTCGGCCTGCTGGACCGGGCTGAGGGTCACCTGCATGCCCGCCGCCTGCAGTTGTTGCTGGACGAACTCGGCGTCCCGGGTGGCACTGGGGTCAGGGGTGTGGTTGATGATCACGGTCACCGGCTGGCCGGTCTCCTGATGGACCTCGCTGACCAGCTGTTTGGCCTTGGCCGGATTGGGCTCGGGGTAGCCGGTGGGGGCGAAATACGGCGAGCCGCTCACGAAGGGTCCGTTGGACGGCGGGGCTGATGCCCTGGTCGATGACCTTGGCGTACTCGGCCGAGCTCACCGCCATGGCCGCCGCCTGGCGGACCTTGAGATTGTTGAAGGGGGGCTTGGACAGGTTGAGCAGGACACAGTTCATATCCGGCTCCCCGGCCACGTGCTGGGAGTCGTCGGTGTAGCCGAGCGAGCTGTTGGCCCGGAGTTGGCTGGTCACCTGGATGGTCGAGGTGTGGATGATGTCCACCCCGCCCGAGGCGAGCGTGTTGAAGAGCTGCTCGCTGTCGGGAATCGGCTTGTAGGTGACGCTGCCGAGGTGGGGCAGACCGGGCCGCCAGTAGTGCGGGTTGGCGGTGGCGGTGAAGTGGTCGTTCGGTTCCCAGGACTGGAAGACGAAGGGGCCGGTCCCGATCGGGTTGGTCTGGCTGCCCGACTTGAGCCAGGTGGGCTCGGCGATGAAGGCGATCTGGCCGCCGATGCCGCCGGCCAGGTAGTAGTCGAACGGCACCCACGGCGACTTCATGGTCACGGTGACCACCAGCGAGCTGGGCACCGAGACGTTGGCGATGGTGGTGAAGGCCGGGCCGGTCAGGGCCGAAGCCTGCTGCAGGGCGAAGTTCTCGGCCACGGCGGCGCCGTCGCACGGGGCGCCGTTGTGGAAGACCAGGTTGGGTCGCATGGTGATGGTCCACACCGTGTAGTCGGTGTTGGGGGTGATCGACTGGGCCAGGTAGGGCTGGACGTTGCCGTTGATGTCGATGATGGCCAGCGGGTCGAAGACGGTGCGGGCGTACAGGATGCCGGTGGTGTCGAAGGTGCCCAGGGTGGTGCTGAACCCCTTCTCCTCCGCCTCGGTGCCGAAGATGAGCTGGCCGCCCTTCTTGGGGGTGGCCGTGGTGATGCCGTCGGGATGGCCGCCGGTGCCGGTCGTCGAACTCGAACCTGATCCCGAACTGCAGGCGTCGAGGATGCCGCCGGCGGCGCCGATGGCGGCGATGCCGACTCCGGTGGCCGCCCCCCGGGCCAAGAACGAGCGTCGGTCGATTCGATCTGACATATTCCCCCTTTGGGCAGGGACCGGATCGAATCGGGTTCGCCGGCCTCACGCAATGGCACTGCTCGTCGGTCGTGACCCGCCGTGTGGACGAGGAACGGTGACGTGACAGCCAGACGATAGCCCTCCCGACCTTGCTGCGCCCGGAATGGTGGCTCCGCACCTGCGGGGATGACACCGGGTCAGGCCACCACCGCCGGTGCCGCAGGTGCCCGATCCGTCTGGCCTGGACAGGTACTGTTTTGCACGTGCCCTGGGAGATCGAAGCGTTCCGGCGGTCGGTGGGCGGTCTGTCGCCGGCCTCGGTGCGGGCGTACTCGTCGGACACCGAGCGGTTCGCCGAGTGGGCCGGCCGGGGCGGGGCCGAGGGCCCCGGTGACGTCGACCGGATCCTGCTGCGCCGGTATCTCGCCTTCCTGGCCACCCGCCGGTACTCGAGGGCCACGATCGCCCGGACGGCGGCCTCCCTCAGGTCGTACTTCCAGTGGTGCGCGCAGCGGGGCCTGGTCGACGCCGACCCGTCGACCCGCCTGTCGGCGCCGGCACCCGACTCCCGCCTCCCCCGGGTCCTCGGCCACGCCGAGCTGGACGAGTTGCTGGAGCCGACGGCCCACGCCGTGGCCGGGGCCAGCGCCCGAGGTCGATCGCCGGGACGACGCCGTGCTGGAGCTGCTCTACGGCAGCGGGTTGCGGGTGGCCGAGCTGTGCGGCCTCGACGTCGGCCACGTGGACCTCGACCGGCGGGTGGTCATGGTGACCGGGAAGGGATCAAAGCAGCGCCAGGTGCTTCTCCACGACCGGTGCGCCGAGGCGATTCGCGTCTGGCTGGGCGCACCGAGGTCGGCCCTGGCCCGCGAGGGCAGCCCTCCCGGAGCCCTCTTCTACAACAGCCGGGGCAACCGGCTCGGCCCGAGGGACGTCAGGCGGCTGCTCGACCGCCGGTCACCGGTCCCGACCCACCCCCACGCCCTCCGCCACAGCTTCGCCACCCACCTCCTCGACGGGGGCGCCGACCTGCGTGTGGTGCAGGAACTGCTGGGTCACGCCAGCTTGCAGACCACGCAGGTCTACACTCATGTAAGCAAGGAGCGGTTGCTGACTGTCTATTCGGGAACACATCCACGGGCCTAAGGGGAGAATTGCCGACGCAACGAGACACGGTGGGACACGGCATCGACGCACTGTGGGCCGAGTACAAGGAGACCGGGGAGCGCAAGCTGCGCGACCAGCTCATTGTCCACTACGCCCCGGTGGTCAAGTACGTGGCCGGCCGGGTGTCCGTCGGTCTTCCCCGCCACGTCGACGAGGCCGACCTGGCCAGCTACGGGATCATCGGGCTGATCGACGCCATCGAGCGCTTCGAGCCCCTGCGGAACATCAAATTCGAGACCTACGCCATCCCGCGGATCAAGGGCGCCATCATCGACGAGCTCCGCTCCATCGACTGGGTCCCGCGCTCGGTGCGGGCCAAGGCCCGGGCCGTGGAGCAGTCGTACGCCAAGCTCGAGGCCACCCTGCACCGGACGCCCACCGACGCCGAGGTGGCGGCCGACCTCGAGATGACCGATGCCGAGTTCCAGACGGCGTTGCGGAAGATCTCCTTCGTGGGCGTGGTGGCGTTGGACGAGGTGTTCCGAGGCGGCGACCGGTCCGATCGCTCGACGCTGGGGGAGACCCTGCCCGACAGCAATGCCGGCCCCATGGACACCTTCGAGGTGAAGGAGACCAAAGAGGCGCTGATCCAGGCGGTCAGCCAGATGGCCGAACGGGAGAAGACGGTCCTCACCCTCTACTACTACGAAGGTCTGACCCTGGCTGAGATCGGGGACATCCTCGGTGTCACCGAATCCCGGGTGTGCCAGATCCACACCAAGGCGGTGCTGCAGCTCCGGGCCAAGCTGGCCGATCGGCCCGAGGGCACGGGCCGGCGGCCTTCCGAGCCCAGCCCGAAGGCGGCCTCGGGGACGTCAGCCTCGGCCTCGGGTTCGAAGCGGGTCGCCACCAGGGCCGCCGGCTGACCCGTCGGGCCCGGGACCGGGCCCTCCGAGTGGAGCCTCGGTTCCGCTCGCACTAGCATGGGAGGGCTCCGTCAACCGACGGGGCGCACAAGCGGGATCTCTTTCGCACCCGGCCGCGTCCACGGTCGCCCCCTTACCAGGGGTGCAGCGGTCGGTGAACGACAACCGTACCAAGGAGCACTGTCATGGCCGTCGTAACGATGAAGCAACTGTTGGGCGCGGGCGTCCACTTCGGGCACCAGACCCGCCGTTGGAATCCCAAGATGCGCCGGTTCATCCTCGGGGAACGCAACGGTATCTACCTGATCGACCTCCGTCAGACGATGAAGGGGATCGAGGAGTCCTACGGATACATCCGTGATCTCGTCGCCGGTGGCGGCACCATCTTGTTCGTGGGCACCAAGAAGCAGACCCAGGGCCCGGTGGCCATCTATGCCGAAGCCTGTGGGATGCCCTACGTGAACGAGCGCTGGCTGGGCGGCATGCTGACCAACTTCCAGACGGTCTCGACCCGGGTCAAGCGGATGAAGGAATTCGAGGCCATGCAGAAGGCCGGTGACTTCGACGCCATGCCGAAGAAGGAAGCCCTGCGCCACACCCGGGAGCTGGAGAAGCTCCAGCGCAACCTCGGCGGTATCCGGGGTCTCGAGCGGCTCCCCGACGCCATCTTCGTGATCGACACCAAAAAGGAGCACATCGCGGTGACCGAGGCCAACAAGCTGGGGTTGCCGGTGGTGGCCGTGGTCGACACCAACTGCGACCCCGACGTGATCACCCATGTCATCCCCGGCAACGACGACGCCATCCGCTCGGGTGCCCTCCTGTGCCGGGTGATGGCCGATGCCGTGGTGGAAGGCCGGTTCGTCGCCCAGCAGCGGCCGGCACCTCCGGCTGCCCCCGCCCCGGCCAGCTCGGCCCCCATCCCGCCCCCACCGGCCCCGGCCGTCGAAGATGCCACCGCCGCTTCCTCTGCCGCTCCTGTGGCCGGAGCCGACGAATCGGCGACCCCGGCCGGGGCGAACGAGGCGGCTCCCGCCGCCGAGCCCGCGGCAGCCCCGGCGACCGAGGCGGCTCCCGCCGCCACCGCGGCAGGCCCGGCGGCGACCGAGGCGGCACCGACCCCACCACCTCCTGCACCCGACCCCGCTCCCGTCGTCGAGGCGCCGGCGACGCCGCCCCCCGCCACCGAGGCACCGGCTCCCGTGGCCGAGGCGCCGGCCCCGACCACCGAGGAGGCCTGACCCGATGCCTGCGTATTCCGCCAAGGACGTCCAGAACCTGCGCCAGATGACCGGCGTGGGCATGCTCGATGCCAAGAACGCTCTCGACGAGACGGCCGGAGACATGGAGAAGGCCGCCCGCCTGCTGCGGGAGAAGGGGTTGGCCAGCCAGGCCAAGCGGGCCGACCGTGACGCCTCGGAAGGGGCCGTGGCCATCGGGCGCTCGGGCAACGCCGCCTCCATCGTGCAGCTGCGGTCGGAGACCGACTTCGTGGCCAAGTCGGAAGAGTTCGTGGCCCTGGTGACCGCGCTCGCCGACCTGGTGGCCGAACAGGGGGAGGATGCCATCGCCCAGCGCAGCGAGGACATCGACAACCTCAAGATCACCCTCAAGGAGAACATCTCGGTCGGACAGGTGGTCCGCATCGAGGCGCCGGCCGGCGGCGTGGTCGACTCCTACCTGCACCTGCAGGCCGGGCGCGGCGTCAACGCCGTGGTCGTGGCCCTCGATGGCGGCACCGCGGAACTGGCCCACGACATCGCCGCCCACATCGCCTTCGCCCGGCCCGACTTCATCTCCCGCGACGACGTCCCCCAGGACGAGGTGGCAGCCGAGCGGGAGACCTTCGAGAAGATCGCCCGCAACGAGGGAAAGCCCGACGCCGCCCTCCCCAAGATCGTCGAGGGCCGCCTCAACGGCTGGTACAAGGAGCGGGTCCTGCTCGATCAGCCCTACGTGAAGGACGAGAAGCAGACCATCGCCAAGCTCCTGGGGTCGGCCAAGGTGACCCGATTCGCCCAGGTCGTCGTCGGCGACTGAGGCCGCGGTGGGTGACCGGAGACGCATCGTCCTGAAGATGTCGGGGGAGGCGCTGGCCTCCTCGGCGTCGGACGAGACCATCGACGCCACCGTCGTCGAGCGTCTGGCCGTCGAGATCGCCCACACCCGCAGCGAGTTCGACCTCGAGCTGGCCGTCATGGTCGGTGGGGGCAACATCTGGAGGGGGACGACCGGCGCCGGGGCCGGGATGGACCGGGCCACCTCGGACACCATGGGGATGCTGGGCACGGTCATCAACGCCCTCGCCCTCCAGGACGCGCTCGAGCACCATGGTCAGTCGACACGGGTGCTCTCGGCCGTGCAGATGGCCGAAGTGGCCGAGCCCTACATCCGACGGCGAGCCATCCGCCACCTGGAGAAGGGCAGGGTGGTGGTGTTCGCCGCCGGCATGGGCAATCCGTACTTCACCACCGACACCTCGGCCGCCCTGCGGGGCGCGGAGATCGAAGCCGAGCTCCTGTGCAAGGGGACCCACGGCGGGGTCGACGGCGTGTACTCCGCCGACCCCAGGCTCGATCCGACGGCCACCCGCTACGACGAGATCTCCTTCATGGAGGTGGTGGCGAAGGACCTGCGGGTGATGGATCTGACCGCCATCACCTTCTGCATGGACAACGGCCTGCCCATCAGGGTGTTCGACCTGATGGAGCCGGGCAACATCCACAAGGCCCTGGCCGGCGAGCCCATCGGGACACTCGTTCGATGAACTACCAGGTGGCGCACTTGCCTGGGTGGGGCCCGACCTCGCTGGCTACGCTGGTTCGCTAATGGATGACGACCTGATCGCGCTGGTGGTCTCTGAAGCCAAGGACCACATGTCCAAGGCAGTCGACCACGTCCAGTCGGAGTTCGGGGCCATCAGGACCGGCCGGGCCACTCCGGCGTTGGTCGAGCACCTGAAGGTCGACTACTACGGTGCCGAGACCGAGCTCCGCCAGATGGCCGGGTTCAGCGTTCCCGAGGCCCGGCTGCTGGTGGTGTCGCCCTACGACAAGGGATCACTGGCCGCCATCGACAAGGCGCTGCAGGGATCCGATCTCGGGATCACCCCGTCGAACGACGGGAACGTCATCCGCCTGTCCTTCCCGGTGCCGACCGAGCAGCGTCGGAAAGAGCTGGTGAAGGTGGTCAAGGCGAAGGCCGAGGACGGTCGGGTGGCGGTGAGGAACGCCCGGCGGGCGGCCCGCCACGAGCTCGACACCATGCAGAAGGAGGGGGATCTGTCGACCGACGAGCTCGAGCGGGTGGAGAAGGACCTCGACAGGATTACCCATGACCAGGTGGCTGCCATCGACAAGCTGCTGGCTCACAAGGAGCAGGAGCTCCTCGAGATCTGACGCCTGGCCGGGCCGTGCCCGGCCCGGCTGACGGGAGGAAACAACCGACGTGGATGACGTCCCTGACCGGACAGAGGATGATGCGACCGGGGCCGACCGTACCGCGCCGCGTCCAGAATCGACCGGACCGGCCACCGACCGGGTCAGGATCGTCGGTGCCGAGCCGGCCGGCGAGAGCACCGCGGTGGTTCCCACCGTGTCCCGCCAACCGGATGAGGCGGACGCCGATCCGTTCGGACAGCCCCAGGTCCGACTGACCGACGAACCGGCCGAGGCCGACTCGAGTGTCCCGGCGGTCCATCCGGTCAACCCGGGCCAGACCGCGGTGCCCAGCACCGGTGCGCCGACCGAGTTGCCCCACTGGACCGAGCCCCCTACCGGTCAGGTTCCGGCCGTGCTCTCCCGCGATGCCGGCGACGAGGGCTCGGGGTCGGGTATCGGCGCGCCGACGTGGCGGGAGGAGGACGCCGATTGGACGGCCCATGACGAGGAGTTCGAACCGGCGATGTTCGGCGACGACAAGGTGGCCCTGGGCTCGCTCGACGAAACCGACAGCACCGACGCCGACCGGCGACCGTGGGAGTTCGATCTCGATTCCGTGCGACCGGGTGCCGCCAGCCCCAGTCGGTCCCACGACAGTGGGATGGGGGATGACGACGAGTTCTCGACCGTCGTCCCCATCACCGAGCCGACCCAGGTCGTCTCGCCCGTCTCCGAGGACGAAGGTGAGCGCACCGCCGGGAGCAGGCCGTCGGCCGAGCTGCCTCTGGTCGGCGACCCCTCGCCGGTGTCGTCGCCCCTGGGCCCGGCGGCCGGCGCCGGGGCGGCCGCCCTGGCCGGAGCCGGAGCCGCCGGAGCCGGGGCTGTCGGGGGCATGAAAGCGGCCGGTGTCCCGGGCGACGGCGACGGCGACCCCGACCCGTTCGCCTCCGACGACCCTGACGGCGAGGAGCTGTTCGAATCGAGGAAGCCCCGCCCGACCGGCGGAGCCCGGGCCGGACGGGCCCGCCGCAACGGTCTGCTGCCGGCGCGGATGCGGGCCAAGCGCCCCGACGACGTCGATGTGGTCACCGACACCCCGCTGGCCGCCGAACCGCCGGGGGCATCGGTGACCGACGTTCCCGGGGTCGGTCTCAAACGGGGTGGGGTGGTCGGACTGGCCGCCGCCGACCGGAGTGCCCAGCGTGAAGGCGATCCCCAGGGCACCGACGCGAACGATCCGGCTTCCGACTGGTCGCGGCCGGTGTCCGACAGCGTGGACATTGCCGCCACCGCCGCGGTGGCCGCCGGAGTGCCCCGTCGCCGCCCGAGGAGGTGGTCCTCGTCGGACCGCTCCGACGGCGGTTCCGGTGCGGGTGCGGTGGCCACCGTGGGCAGCGAGCCGACCGGTGGGGGACCCCCGGCCCGGAGGGCCAGGCGCTCGACGCCGGATCCGGCCGGACCGGGGACGAGCTCGTCGGACCGGGGGAGCTCGATCGGCCTCCGGGTCGGCACCGGCATCGCCGTCGCCATCGTCGCCCTCCTGGCCTTCAAGGCGGGCACGGTGGCCTCGCTGGTGCTGTGCCTGATCGTGGTCACCTTCGCGGCGGGGGAGTCCTTCGGGGTGCTCCGCCGGGCCGGCTATCACCCGGCCACGCTGCTCGGACTGGTCGGGACCATCTCGCTGATGGTCGGCGCCTACAGCAAAGGGGTCGCCGCCGTCCCCCTGGTGCTGGTGCTGATCTCTGCCTTCACCCTCCTCTGGTACCTGTTCGGGATCGAACGGGGCTCGCCCGTCGCCGGGACGGCGGCCACCCTGCTGACCGTCGGATGGGTCTCCCTCCTCGGCTCCTATGCCGGCCTGCTCCTCTCACCGTCGCTGTTCCCCGATCGCCACGGCATCGCCTTCCTCCTCGGGGCGATCATCGCCACGGTGGCCAACGACGTCGGCGCCCTGGTCATCGGCGGGGGCATGGGCCGCCACCCCCTGGCCCCGACCATCAGTCCCAACAAAACCTGGGAGGGCCTGGTGGGGGGCGCGCTCTTCTCGATCCTGGCCTCGACGGTCATCGTCGGGGACATCCATCCGTGGACACCGGCCAATGCCGCCCTCCTGGGCGTGGTGGTGGCCGTGGTCGCCCCCATCGGGGACCTGTGCGAGTCGCTGCTCAAGCGCGACCTGCGGCTGAAGGACATGGGCACCCTGCTCCCCGGCCACGGCGGCATCCTCGACCGGGTCGACGCCCTGTTGTTCGTGCTCCCGGCCACCTACTACCTGGTCCGCGCCCTGAATATTGGCTGAACTTCGGGCAGGCTAGAGGTATGGAGACCTCGGGCCACCGGCCCCATCCGCCCGGTTCAGCGGTCGCTTGGGAGTCTCCGATCGCCGCTCCGTCCCGGGCCCCGGTGACGGTCAGCCTGATCGGATCGACCGGCTCCATCGGCACCCAGGCCCTGGAGGTCATCGAAGGCGCCCCCGAGCAGTTCCGGGTGTTGGCCCTGGGGGCCCGTCGCTCGGTCGAGGCACTGGCCGCCCAGGCCCGCCGCCTCGGCCCCGAGATGGTGGCCATCGGGGACAAGGACTCGGCCGTCGAGTTGGAGCGGGCCCTGCCCCCCGGCATCGAGGTGGTGGTGGGCACCGAGGGTCTGGCCGCCATCGCCACGGTGGCCGACGTGGCCGTCAACGGGGTGGTGGGCTTTGCCGGACTGACCGTGACCTTGGCCGCTCTGGAGTCCGGTCGCCGGTTGGCCCTGGCCAACAAGGAGTCGATCATCGCCGGCGCCCCGGTGGTGCAGCGGGCCAGGACCACGCCGGGTGCCGAGCTCATCCCCGTCGACTCCGAGCACTGCGCCGTGCACCAGTGTCTCCGTGCCGGCCGGGTCGACGATGTGGGACGTCTGCTGCTGACCGCCTCGGGCGGGCCGTTCCGGGGCTGGACCGACGAGCAGTTGGCCACCGTGGGCGTGGAGGAGGCATTGGCCCACCCGACCTGGTCGATGGGACCCAAGATCACCGTCGACTCGTCCACCCTGATGAACAAGGGCCTCGAGGTCATCGAGGCCCACGAGCTGTTCGGCATCCCCTACGCCGCCATCGACGTGGTGGTCCACCCCCAGTCGGTCATCCACTCCATGGTGGAGTACACCGACGGCGCGGTGATCGCCCAGCTGTCCATGCCCGACATGCGGCTACCCATCGGCTACGCGCTGGCCTACCCGGACCGGCTGGCCACCGCCTTCGGGGCCATCGACTGGGCCGAGCTGGCCGTGCTCGAGTTCGAGCAACCCGACCGGTCGGTGTTCCGGTGCCTGGACCTGGCCTACCGGGCCGGACGGGCCGGCGACCTGGCCCCGGCCTGGCTCAGCGCCGCCAACGAGGTGGCCGTGGCCGGATTCCTCGACGGCCGCATCTCGTGGCGGGCCATCGCCGACGTGGTCGAGAGCACGCTCGACCGGTACGAGCCGTCGACGCCGGCTGCCGGCCCGGGCCCGACACGCCGGATCGAAGACGTGCTCGACGCCGACGCCGCCGCCCGCCGGGTGGCCGACGCCGCCGTGCGGGTCCGGGAGGCGGCGGCGTGAGCACCACCGACCTCCGCCCCCCCGTCCACGAAGGGGCCGGCCCGGAGCCTGGGCCGCCGGACGCCGGGGCGGCGCCCGCCGGCGACAAGTCGCCCCGGCGACTGGCCACCGAGCTGGTGGCCGCCATCGCCGTGATCGTGGCCCTGAGCGCGGTCACCGGCCACCTCGATCTGCTGCTGGTCATCCTCTGCATCATCGCCATCGTCATGATCCACGAGCTCGGCCACTTCCTGGCGGCCAAGCACGGTGGCATGAAGGTGACCGAGTACTTCGTGGGTTTCGGGCCCCGCCTGTGGTCCTTCCGGCGGGGCGAGACCGAATACGGGATCAAGGCCCTGCCCCTCGGCGGCTACGTGAAGATCCCCGGGATGACCAATCTGGAGGAGGTCGATCCCGCCGACGAGGGCCGGCTCTACCGGGACAAGCCCTTCCATGCCCGCCTGCTGGTGGCCGTGGCCGGATCGGCCATGCACTTCCTGATGGCGTTCCTGCTGCTGTGGGCCCTGCTCAGCTTCATCGGGATACCCAACGCCAACCAGGTCGATTTCCAGGGGGTGCTCCCGGTCGGGGGGAGGCCCGGGCCGGCCCAGGTGGGCGGGGTGCGCCCCGGGGACGTGGTCGTGTCGGTGGACGGGAAGGCGGTCGGGAGCAACGTCAACGTCCTCACCGACGCCATTCGCGACCACCCCGGCGTGCCGGTGACCGTGGTCGTCGTCCGGGACGGGCACCGGCGGACCCTCACCGTCACCCCCGCCAACGGGCGGACCAGCCACGAGAAGGGGATGGTGGCCCCCAACGGTTCGGCCCCGTTCGGGATCATCGGGGTCAGCCTGGGTGAGCCCACCCAGCAGACGGCCCCCCTTCCGGCCGTGGGTTCGGCCGGCGCCCAGCTCGGGCACTTCATGTGGGCATCGGTGGTGGGGGTCGGCCACCTCTTCTCGCCCAACGGCATCGCCCAACGGTTCAACCAGGTGTCCAGTGCCAAGGCGGCCAACCAGGCCGAGACCAACGGCACCCGTCCCCTCTCCGTGGTGGGCGTCGTGCAGACGGCCACCGACGCGGCCCAGGCCGGGATCGGCCAGTTCCTCTGGATCCTGATCATCATCAACGTCTTCTTCGGGATCTTCAATCTGTTCCCGATGCTGCCGCTCGACGGGGGCCATGTGGCCATCGCCGTCTACGAGAGGATCCGGACCGGGCGCCGCCGGGTCATGTACCACGCCGACGTGGCCAAGCTGATGCCCTTCACCTGGCTGATGCTCATGTTCCTGGCCATCCTGGTCGTGCCCGCCCTCCTGACCGACATCCTCCACCCGGTGGCCAACCCGTTCGGGTGAGCGTCCGCAGCCGGTCGGAGCCCTCCCGCACCTAGCATGGGGGTATGGGACGAACGGCCTGGACCACCACCGAGCGCCGGCCCACCCGCCAGATCCACGTGGGCGGGGTGGCCGTCGGCGGTGGCGCCCCGGTCACCGTGCAGTCGATGACCACCACCAAGACGGCCGACGCCGAGGCCACCCTGGCCCAGATCTACGCGCTGGCCGCCGCCGGCGCCGACCTGGTGCGGTGTACCTGCAACGAGGAGGCGGCCGCCGAGGGCCTGGCCCGGATCGTGCCCCGATCACCGGTGCCCGTCATCGCCGACATCCACTTCCACCACGAGATGGCCCTGGCCGCCCTGGAGGCCGGGGTGCAGGGCCTCCGGCTCAACCCGGGCAACCTGCGCAAGGCCGTCGAGATCAAAGAGGTGGCGTCCGAGGCCAAGGACCGGGCGGTGCCGATCCGCATCGGGGTCAACGCCGGGTCGCTGCACCCCGATCTGTACAAGCGATTCGGGGGCGCCACCCCCGAGGCCCTGGTCGAGTCGGCCCGCATGGAGCTGGCCTACTTCGCCGAGGTCGGCTTCGACGACGTGAAGATCTCGGTGAAGGCGTCGTCGGTCCCGTTGATGATCGAGGCCTACCGGCTGGCCTCGGAGACCTTCGACCACCCGCTGCACCTCGGGGTGACCGAGGCCGGCCCGCCCCCGGCCGGATTGCTCAAGGGCACCGCCGGGATCGCCACCCTGTTGGCCGAGGGCATCGGCGACACCATCCGCTACTCGCTCACCGCCGACCCAGTCGAAGAGGCCCGCGCCGGCCGGCAGCTGCTCGAAGCGTTGGGCCTCCGTGAGCGCAAGGGCCTCGACCTGATCGCCTGCCCGAGCTGCGGACGGGCGGAGATCGACGTGATCTCGGTGGCCAAATCCGCCCAGGCCGCCCTCGAGGACCGCAACCTCCCCATCCAGGTGGCCGTCATGGGCTGCGTGGTCAACGGCCCGGGCGAGGCGCGCGAGGCCGACCTCGGTATCGCCGCCGGCCGCAAGCGGGGTCACCTGTTCATCAAGGGGAAGATCATCAGGGTCGTACCCGAGGACGAGATGGTGGACGCCCTGGTGGCCGAGGCGGAGAAGCTGGTGGCCGAAGGTTTCGAGGCCAGGCTGGCCGCCGCCGACTCCGGGGCCGAGGCCGAGGCCGAGGCCGACCGCCGGGCGCTGATCGATGCCAAGGGCGACGACGCCAACGCGTCGGAGACCAAGGTGGATCTGATCCGCAAGAAATTCGGCCGCCCCGACCAGGAGTCCTAGGGCCGGGCTGCCATCGGCCTCCCGCTCCCGCCGAGCGGTGCCGTCCGGGGCCTGTGGGTGACCGCCGGTAGGATCGCCGACCATGCGCATGTCCCAGCTCCTCGTCCGCACCCTGCGAGAGGCGCCGGCCGACGCCGAGGTGGCCAGTCACCAGCTGCTCATGCGGGCCGGGTACATCCGGCGGCTGGCGTCCGGTGTCTACAGCTTCCTGCCCCTCGGGCTCCGGGTCCTGCAGCGGTTGGAGCGGGTGATCCGCGAGGAGCTCGACGCCGCCGGCGGACAGGAGTTGCTGCTGCCGGTCCTCCATCCCATCGAACTGTGGGAACAGTCAGGCCGGGCCGCCCTCTTCGGAAGCGATCTGCTGCCGGCGATGACCGTGGAGGCGCGGGCCGGGACCTTCGTCCTCGGGCCCACCCACGAGGAGGTGGCGACGGTGACCGTCGGCGCCGACGTCGACTCGTACCGACAACTGCCCCTCACCGTGTACCAGATCCAGGTCAAGTTCCGCGACGAGGCCCGGCCGCGTTTCGGGCTCTTGCGGACCCGCGAGCTGATCATGGCCGACGCGTACTCGTTCGACGTCGACAAGGCGGCCATGCAGGAGTCGTACCGGAAGGTGTACGACGCCTACCTCCGGATCTTCAGCCGCCTCCACCTCCATGCCGTCCCGGTGGAGGCGACCTCGGGCGCCATCGGCGGGGACGTCAACCACGAGTTCATGGTCCCCTCGGTGGTGGGCGAGGACCACTTCGTCTCCTGTCCGTCGTGCGGCTATGCCGCCAACATCGAGGCGGCCACCCGGGCCGTCCCCGATGCCGGCCCCCCCGGCGACCCCTCGGGGGCCGAACCGGCGACCGAGCACGAGACCCCGGGGCGGCCGGGGATCGCCGACGTGGTCGCCTACTTCGCCGACCGGGGCGTGACCGCCTCCGACTTCCTGAAGAGCATGGCCGTGTTCGACGGTGACGGGCGGCCCACGCTGCTGGTGGTCCCGGGTGAGCGGGAGGCTCGTCTCCCCGGGGGGTGGCGGCTCTTCGACGACGCCGACTTCGACGCCTATCCATCCCTGGCCAAGGGGTACATCGGCCCGGCCGGCCAGCAGGAGGCGGGTATCAGGGTGGTGGCCGATCTCGAGGTGGCCCGGCCCGGCCCGTGGATCGTGGGTGCCAACCGCCAGGACCACCACATCACCGGGGCGATCCTCGGTCGCGACTTCACCGTCGACGAGTGGGGGTCGTTCGCCCAGGTCTCCGCAGGCGACCGCTGCCCGCACTGCGGGGAGAAGGTCGAGCTGGTCAGGTCGGTGGAGGCCGCCCACACCTTCCAGCTGGGGTACAAGTACTCCGAGGTGATGCCCGGATCGAACTTCGTGGCCGAGGACGGCGAGGAGGCCATCTTCTCCATGGGCTGCTACGGGATGGGGGTCAGCCGGCTCCTGGCCGTGGTGGCCGAGGAGCACCACGACGACCGGGGACTGGCCTGGCCGCCCGAGGTGGCACCGTTCGGGGTGCACCTGTCGGCGCTCGGGGCCGGCCGTTCACCCGAGGTGGCGGAGGCGGCCGACCGGCTCTACCACCGGCTGGCCGGGGCCGGGGTCGAGGTCCTCTACGACGATCGCGACGTGTCCCCCGGGGTCAAGTTCGCCGATGCCGACCTGCTGGGCATCCCGGTCCGGCTGGTGGTGGGGGGGAAAGGGCTGGCCCGGGGCATCGTCGAATGGCGGTCGCGGACCACGGGCGAGGAGCGCGAGGTGGCGGTGGACGCCCCGGTGGAGGCCCTGCTCGGAGGCTGACCCGAGTCGGCGGCCGGAAGGTTGCCACTGGACCGTCCCGGCTCCCGGCCGGCGGTCGGAGGGAAACGTTGTCCACAGGCAGAATTCCGTGAAATCGCACGTCACGGCGTTTACAGGCCCGAGCGGTCGCTGCTATACTTTCTGATCTGCCGTTCGGTTGGAGTGAGGTGACGCTGCTGGAAGCGTGGGCGGACAGCCCACGCTTTTGTTTTGGTCCAGAACGCTTCGATGGAGGGCACGAATAGGTATCAGCAAGGGTGAAAAGACACGACGTTCACCATCGAGCACACGGACGAGACGAAGGAGGCAGCCCACATGATCGATCTCTTTGCCGCCCTTCGACCGGTGGTCACGGCCGCCGATCTCGAACTGGTGGACGTCGAGCTGCGGTCCGGCGTGCTCCTGGTCACGGTGGACCGACCCGGCGGGGTTGACCTCCAGGCCCTGACCGATGCCAACCGGGTGGTGTCCCAGCTGCTCGACGAGCTCGACCCGATCCCCGGGAAGTACTCGCTCGAGGTCTCGAGCCCGGGCGTGGAGCGCACGCTGCGGACCCCCGAGCACTTCGCCAAGGCGGTGGGGGAGACGGTGTCGGTCAAGACCCGGCCCCAGGTCCCCGGCGAGCGGAGGCTCCGCGGCCGGCTGGCGGCGGCCGACGGTGCCGGATTCGAATTGGAGTTGGATGGCGGTGCGGCAACGAGGCGGCTGTCCTACACGGACATCGACCGGGCCCGAACGGTGTTCGTCTGGGGCCCCGAACCACGTCGCAACGGAAGAGGCTCCCCATCGGCCGGCTCGGCCACCGCCGGGCCGGCGAAGGCGACGGAGAAGAGGAAGCAGGTCGTTACCCCATGAGCAAGCCGAATTTCGAATTCCTCGACGCCCTGAGCCAGATCGCCCGTGACAAGGGCATCTCCGTCGAGACGCTGCTGGACGCGCTGGCCAACGCCCTGGTGGCCGCCTACAAGCGCCGGCCCGACGCCGCCGAGGAGGCGGTGGTCACCATCGACCCCGAGTCGGGGGAGATCCGGGTCTACGGGCAGGAGCTCGACGAGGACGGCAACGTCATCCGCGAGTGGGACGACACCCCCGACGACTTCGGGCGGATCGCCGCCCAGACGGCCAAGCAGGTCATCCTGCAGCGGATCCGCGAGGTGGAGCGGGACCTCAAGTACGAGGAGTACGCGGGTCGCGAGGGCGACATCGTGACCGGCATCGTCCAGCAGACGGACAACCGGTACACCCTCCTCGACCTGGGCAAAGTGGAAGCCCTGCTGCCCCAGGCCGAGCAGGTCTCCTACGAGCGCTACGAGCACGGCGCCCGGCTCAAGGCCTACATCGTCGAGGTCCGCAAGACCACCAAGGGCCCCCAGATCGTGGTCAGCCGCAGCCACCCGGGCCTGATCAAGCGGCTGTTCGAGCTCGAGGTGCCCGAGATCTCCTCGGGTGCGGTGGAGATCAAGGCCGCCGCCCGCGAGCCCGGTCACCGCACCAAGATCGCGGTGTGGTCCAACGACCCCAATGTCGACCCGGTGGGCGCCTGCGTGGGGGCCCGGGGTTCGAGGGTCCGCATGGTCACCAACGAGCTCCGTGGCGAGCGGGTCGACGTGGTGCCGTTCTCCGACGATCCGGTAGAGCTGATCCAGTCGGCGCTGGCCCCGGCGCGGGTCCGCGAGGTGCGGTTGGACGACGACACCGGCACGGCCACGGTCATCGTGAGCGACTACCAGCTCTCGCTGGCCATCGGCAAGGAAGGTCAGAACGCCCGGCTGGCCGCCCGTCTGACCGGCTGGCGGATCGACATCAAGAGCGAGACCCAGTTGGCCGAGGAGGAATCGGGGTACGCCGGCGAGGAGTGGGCCGACGGCGAGTGGATCGAGAACGAGGCCGGCGAGATGGTGTGGCAGCCGGCAGAGGGCGGCACCGCGGTGTCGGCCACCGAATGGTCGCAGGGGGCGGAGGCGGCGGCCGGCGCCGGCCCCGAGGCTCCGGCGGACGCCGACACGACGGCCGCCACCGGCGCCGATGGCGACGCCCCGACCGGGGTGGATGGTGCGGGCTCCGACGGGTCGGGGGCCGCCGCCGCCGAGCCCGCCGAGGCCGGCTCCGACGTGGTCCACGCCGAGGTCTCCGGAGGGAACGGGGAGGCTCCGGCATAGCCCCGGTTCGGACCTGCATCGGCTGCCGGACCCGCGCACCGGCCGACCACCTGGTCCGGGTGGTTCTGGTGGATGGAGGTTCGTTGGCGGTGAGCAGGACGCTCCCGGGGCGGGGGGCATGGTTGTGCCGGGACTCGTCGGGGTGCGTCGATCTGGCCGTGAGGCGTCGTGCCTTCAGCCGGGCCCTGCGGGGCGAGGTCGGGATCGCTCAGGTGGACCGGTTGCGGGTGGCGCTGGGATCGGGCGGCCAGCCCTGAGCGGGGAGGCCGGGCCGGGCTCGGGAGAACCGGGCTCGTGATGTGCGAGGATAGAGGGTCGTATGTGCGTATCGGCACCTACGACAGTGAATGAAGGGCAGTAACAGCCGTTGCCGAAGAAGATCCGGGTCTACGAGCTCGCTCACGAGCTCGGGCTGACCAACAAAGAGGCGCTCGATCTCTGCCTGTCCCTGGGGATGGGCGTCAAGAGCCATTCGTCGTCCATCGAGGACGCCCAGGCTGACCGCGCCCGCCGGAAGGCGGACCGGGAGGGTCTGCGCCGCCCGGTGCAGCCCGAGGAGCCGGCGCCGCCGGCCAAGAAGGCGGCGGCCACCAAGAAGGCGGCGACCAAGGCGACGGCCACGGCTCCGGCGGTGGCCGACACGCCGGCTCCCGATCTCGCCCCGAAATCCGACGGTGGGGTGGCGACACCCGACGGCGATGGAACCGGACCCAGTCCGGCCCCGCCGTCCGCCCCTCCGGTCAAGCGCTCGGGGGCCCGACTCATCACCAGCCGGCCGGCTTCCGAGCAACCGGCGGCCGCGGCACCGGCCCGGGTTCCGGCACCGATGACGCCTGCGCCTCCGGCCCCCGCCCCGGCGGCGGCACCGGTGGCCCCGGCCCCGCGCTCGGCCCCGGCCGCCGCCGCGCCGCGCCCCGGCCCGGCCCGCTCCTCCGTCGGCACCGACGGCCGCCGGCCCCGCCGCGGCCCCCGGCACCCGCCCAGGCCGGCGGTCCGCCGTCATCGCCACCGTCGGCACCGACTCATGCACCGACCAGCGCCTCGGGGCGGCCCATCCCGCCGCCACCCGGCGGGCCACCCCGCTCGGTGACCGGCAAGCCCATTCCTCCACCGCCCGGCACCGGTGGGCGTCGCCCTCCCGCGGGCGGCACCCGGCCCGGCGGTTCGGGCGGGTTCTCGGGCCGGTCCGGTGGACCGAGCTCGGGCGGCGCCCGTCCCGGTGGCGGGACCGGAAGCCGGACCGGTGGGCCCGGCGGCGGGGGCGGCGGGGGCTTCGGGTCCCGACCCGGTGGTGGATCGAGCGGTGGCTACGGCGGCCGGCCCGGCGGTGGGCCGGGCGGCGGTCCCGGCGGGCCCGGGGGTGGTCCGGGCGGGCGCGGCGGTCCCGGTGTCGGACGCGGACGACCCAACCAGCGCCGGCCCCGGCGTCGGCGCCGCAACCTCGAGGAGCTCGAGCCCACCCAACTCACCGCCTACACCCCGTCGACCGCCCCGGTGCCCGACACCGAGGTCATCATCGAACGCGGTTCGACCGCCCGCGACCTGGGCCCCAAGCTCAACCGCTCGGCCGGGGACGTGATCCGGTTCCTCCTGCTGCAGGGCGAGATGGTCACGGCCACCCAGTCGCTGGGCGACGACATGATCGAGCTGTTCGCCGCCGAGCTGGGCGCCGACGTACGTCTGGTCGACCCGGGAGAGGAGCGAGAGGCCGAACTGCTGGCCAAGTTCTTCGACGACGACGACGAAGAAGAGGACGAGTCCGATCTCCGGCCCCGCCCTCCGGTGGTCACCGTGATGGGCCACGTCGACCACGGCAAGACACTGCTGCTCGACCGCATCCGGTCGGCCAACGTGGTGGCCGGCGAGGCCGGCGGCATCACCCAGCACATCGGGGCCTACCAGGTCGAGTGGAACGGCCATCCGATCACCTTCATCGACACCCCGGGCCACGAGGCCTTCACCGCCATGCGGGCCCGAGGAGCGGACGTCACCGACATCGTCGTGCTGGTGGTGGCGGCTGACGACGGCGTGATGCCCCAGACCATCGAGGCCATCGACCACGCCAAGGCGGCCGACGTTCCCATCGTGGTGGCCGTCAACAAGATCGACCGCGAGGAAGCCGACCCCAACCGGGTGCTCCAGCAGCTCTCCGAGCAGGGCCTGGTCCCCGAGGCGTGGGGCGGCGACACCATCACCGTCGAGGTGTCGGCGCTCCAGAACCTGGGTATCGAGGACCTCCTGGAACAGATCGTCCTGGTCGCCGAGGTCGAGGAGCTGGTGGCCAGCCCTGAGGGCCGTGCCCGGGGCGTGGTCCTCGAGGCCGAGCTCGAGATCGGCCGCGGCCCGGTGGCCTCGGTCATCGTCGAGCGGGGCACCCTCCGGGTCGGCGACCCGATCGTGGCCGGCGCGGCCTGGGGGAAGGTCAAGGCGCTGGTCGACGACCACGGGGACCAGATCAAAGAGGCCCCTCCGTCCACCCCGGTCCAGGTCCTCGGTTTCTCCGAGCCCCCGGAGGCCGGCGACGCCTTCCGGGTGGCGCCCGAGCTGGCCCAGGCGCGGACCATCGGCGAGGCCCGGGCCCACCGCTACCGGGTGGCCGGCCATGTGCCGGCCGCCACGTCGGCGCTGGGCGGGGCCAAGCTCGAGGATCTTTTCGAGCAGATCCAGCGGGGGGAGACGGCGACCCTCAACCTCATCCTCAAGGCCGACGTCCGCGGATCGCTGGAAGCGGTCACCGACAGCCTCCGCAAACTCGAGCGGGAGGACGTCAAGCTCAGCTTCGTCCACCGTGGTGTGGGCGGGATCACCGAGTCCGACGTGGAACTGGCCCAGGCCTCGGCGGCGACCATCATCGGGTTCAACGTCCGTCCCGACCGGCGGGCCCGGGAGATGGCGGCCAAGGCCAACGTCGAGATCCGTCTGTACGAGATCATCTACAAGCTGCTCGAGGACCTCGAGGCGGCCATGCTCGGCCTGCTCTCGCCGGTGTTCGAGGAGGTGGTCACGGGCGAGGCCGAGGTGCGCCAGATCTTCCGGGTGCCCCGCATCGGCGCCATCGCCGGCTGCTATGTGCGGGAGGGTGTCATCACCCGGGGGTCGAAGGTTCGGTTCCTGCGCGATGGCGTGGTCATCTGGAAGGGTGCCATCACCTCGCTCCGGCGGTTCAAGGAGGATGCCCGCGAGGTGCAGGCCGGCTTCGAATGTGGGATCGGTCTCTCCGACTACCAGGACCTGAAGGTCGGCGACGTCATCGAGACCTACGACGAGCGGGAGATCCCGCGCACCTAGCGGGAGCGCCCGCCGCCCCGGCGGCGGGCCCCAGGGTGGTCGGAGCGGAGGTGCTGTGTCAGGTCGTCGGCATGACAATCGGGGCGCCGCCCCCTACCCGAGGGCGCTGCGGGTCAACCAGGTCCTCCGCCAGGTACTGGCCGAGGAGCTCGAGCGGCTGGCCGATGCCGACGAGCGGCTGCGCCTGGTCACGGTCACCTCGGTGGACACCGCCCCGGATCTGCGCCATGCCACCGTCTACCTGAGCTCGCTGGCCGACGATGCCGCCGAGGCGTTGGCCGACCGCCGGGCCCAGCTGCAGCGGGCCGTGGCCCGGCAGACCCGGATGAAGCGCACCCCCCTGCTCGAGTTCACCGCCGATCCCGCCGTGGTCGCCGGGGGCCGGGTCGAAGAGGTCCTGCGCCGGCTCCGCGACAGCCCCGGGGCCGGCGACCCGGAGGGTCCCGGGACCGAGGGACCGGCGGACCGGTGAGCCCGACCGGTCCCGGTCCGGTGACCGGACTGGTCGTCGTGGACAAGGAGGCCGGGCTGGACCTCCCACGACGTGGTGGCCCGGTGCCGGCGGATCTTCGGCCAGCGCCGGGTGGGACATGCCGGGACGCTCGATCCCGACGCCACCGGCGTGCTCCTGGTCGGCCTGGGCCGGGCCACCCGTCTGATGCGCTTCCTCACCGCCCTCCCGAAGACCTACGAGGCCGAGGTCGTCCTCGGGACGGCCACCACCACCCTCGACGCGTCGGGCGAGGTGACCGGGACCTGGGAGATGGACGGGATCAGCCTGGACCAGGTGCGGGCGGCGGCCCTCTCGCTCACCGGCTCCATCGAGCAGGTCCCACCCATGGTGTCGGCCGTGAAGGTGGGGGGCCAGCGCCTCCACTCACTGGCCCGGGCCGGGATCGAGGTGGAGCGGGCGGCCCGGCCGGTCACCGTGTACCGCTTCGATGTCGAGCCGGGTCCGGGCGCCGGGCGTGTTCCGGATCGAGGTGGAGTGCTCGTCGGGCACCTACATCCGGGTGCTGGCCGCCGACCTGGGTGTCCTGCTCGGCGGGGGAGCCCATCTCCGGAACCTGAGACGCACCCGGATCGGCTCGTTCTCCACCGAGGACGCCCGGCCGGTCGACGAGCTGACCCCGGCCGTGGTCCTCCCACCGGCCCAGGCGCTCCGGGATCTCGACCAGGTGGTGGTGCCCGACGCGGTCCGGACGCTGGTGGCCCGCGGCCTGGCTCTCGACCGGGTGCCGTTGGGGGTCACCGGCGACGGACCCTGGGGCCTGGTCGATCAGGGGCACCGGCTCCTGGCCGTGTACGAGGCCACCGAGACCGACCGGATCCGGCCCGCCGTGGTGCTCGAGGCGGCCGGATGAGGCCCGGTGGCCGACCCCGCGACCTGGGCGTCCCGCACCGTTCACCGGGGTCACGGCAGTAACCTTCCACGGTGATGGAGATCGTGACCGACTTGTCGACCTGCACGCCCCCGGCCGGGGGCAGCGCCGTGACCATCGGCGCCTACGACGGCGTCCACCTCGGCCACCGGGCCCTGCTCGGCGAGCTGCGGGCCCGGGCCCAGGCGGACGGTCTCTGCACCACCGTGGTCACCTTCGACCGCCACCCGGCCACCGTGGTGCGCCCGGAGTCGGCGCCCAAGCTCCTCTGCGACCTCGATCAGAAGCTCGAACTGCTCGAATCGGCGGGAGTGGAGCGGACGGTGGTCGTCCCCTTCGACGAGGAGCGGGCCAACGAGACGGCGGAGGATTTCGTGCGAGGTCGTGCTCATCGACGGGCTCAACTCCCGGCTGGTGGTGGTGGGGGAGGACTTCCACTTCGGCCACGGCCGGAAGGGGAATGTGGCCCTGCTGCGGGAGATGGGATCGGAGGCCGGATTCGCCGTCGAAGGCGTCGCGCTCCGGGCCGACGGTGACGCCGCCGGACCGGAGGCCCAACCCATCTCGTCGACCCGGATCCGCAACCTGGTCGGTGCCGGACGGGTGGAGGAGGCGGCCGTGCTGCTCGGGCGGCCCCACCAGGTCCGGGGCGAAGTGGTGGACGGCGATCACCGGGGCGGCACCGAGCTCGGCTTCCCCACGGCCAACGTGGCCGTACCCGACGGCATCTGCCTGCCGGCGGCCGGGATCTACGCCGGCTGGTACGAACGGCCGGACGGATCGGCCCACAAGGCGGCCGTGTCGGTCGGCCGGCGCCCCACCTTCTACCGGGATGGGGGCGACCTGCTGGTCGAGGCCTTCGTCCTCGACTTCGTCGGCGATCTCTACGGCGAGGAGGCCAAGGTGTCCTTCGTGTCCCGGCTCCGCGAGGAGCAGGCCTTCGAGCACGTCGAGGAGCTCATCGAGCAGATGGAGCGGGACGTGGCCGCCACCCGGACGCTGCTGGGGGAACCGGGCTGAGCCGGCTGCCGCCCCTCGACGGGTGGGCGACGGTCAGATGGGCCGCACCTCGCCCAGGAGCTCGGTGCGGAGCTCGCGCTTGAGGACCTTGCCGGCGGGATTGCGGGGCAGGGGTTCGGCCCGGAACCAGAACCGGGACGGGACGTTGAACGCGGCCAAGCCGCTCGCCGACGAATCGGGACAGCTCGTCGGCGCCCACGTCTTCACCCGGGCGCAGCACGACGACGGCCCCGACCTCCTCGCCCAGGACCGGGTGGGGCACGCCGATGACGGCGCAGTCGGCGACGGCACGGTGTTCGAACAGGGCGGCCTCCACCTCGACGCAGTAGACGTTCTCGCCACCCCGGATGATGATGTCCTTGGCCCGGTCCACGATGTGGACGAAGCCCTCGTCGTCGATGCGGGCCACGTCGCCGGTGTGCAGCCATCCGCGGCTGAAGGTCAGCTCCGTTTCGCGGGGCCTGTTCCAGTAGCCCCGGACCACGTTGGGTCCCTTGATCCACAGCTCGCCGGTGCGTTCGGGGTCGGGGGACTGGTCGGTCGGCGGCTCTTGGCCCTCGTAGTCGTCGGGGACCACGGCCACGTCGCACACCGGCGCCGGTGGTCCCACGCTGTCGGGCTTGCGCACGTAGTCGTCGCCCGAGTTCATGGTGGTCATGGCCGACGTCTCGGTCAGGCCGTAACCGTTGCCGGGAGCCCCGGACGGGAAGTGCTGCTTGATCCGACGCACCAGGTCGGGTGGGCACGGTGCACCCCCGTAGGAGATCGACCGGACCGACGAGGTGTCCCGTTTGGAGAAGTTGGGTGAGTCGATGACCTGCATGACCATGGCCGGCACACCACCGAAGATGGTGATGCGCTCGCGCTCGATGAGCTCGAGGGCCCGCTCGGGGTCGAAGTGGTGCATCATCACCAGCTTGCCGCCCGCCGCCGTGTTCGTCACCAGCACCGCGTGGCAACCGGTGGCGTGGAAGAGCGGCACCGACAGGAGGTTGGCGTTTTGGGTCCCGCTGCTCTCTTCGGGGGCCGGTCCGCGTCGCCGCATCCCGCTCACGGTGGACACGAAGAAGAGATTCATCAGATTGGAGGCGCTGTTGCGGTGGGTCCCCACCGCACCCTTGGGCCGGCCGGTGGTTCCCGACGTGTAGAAGATGGTGGCGTCGTCGTCCGGTTCGATGGACGCGTCGGGGAGCGTGGCGTCCGCGGCGGGAGACCCGATGACGTCGGCGAGAGGGATGACCGGCACCGGCGCCGACCCGGGACGCTCGACGGTGGACCCCACCGCCGCCCGCCGACCCCCGCCGGTGGCCGGTTCCTCGCAGCACACCAGGATGGTCCGCAGGTCGGGGGTGTCCCCGAGGTGGGGGAGCACCCGCTGCTGGCGCTCTTCGTCGGCGAACAGCAGGCAGGACCCCGAGTCGCTCAACCCGTAGGCGAGCTCGGGACCCGTCCACCAGGCGTTGAGGGGGACGACGACCGCCCCCACCGAGATGGAGGCCCAGAAGGCGATGACCCACTCGGGCAGATTGCGCATGGCGATGGCCACCCGGTCGCCCTTGGTGATCCCGAACCGGTCGACGAGGGCATGGGCGACGGTGGCGACGGTACGGAAGTGCTCGGCGAAGGTGATGCGCTCGTCTTCGTAGACCAGGAAGTCCTTGTCGCCCTGGAGGGAGGAGAGCTCGAGCACCGCCCGCAGGGTGGCCGGGGCGCTCTTCCAGGTGCGGGTGGGGATCCCGCGGATGGTCAGCTCCTCCATCTCGAAGAGCCCGCCGGGGGCGGTGACCGTCGCCGTGGCCTCCTCCCAGGTGGGGATATCGGCGGCGGGCGCTGCAGCGGTGTCTTGTTGTTCAGGCGACGGGGCCATGACCGATCCTCTCTGGGTGGGTGGGCGATCCCACCGGATGGGCACGATACGCGGGTCGGGACCAGGTCATGGAGCGGGGTCAGCGGGGGTGCCGGTTCCACCTTGGCTGGTGTCACGGAAGATGGCAGTGCGGTAGTAGGCGAGCTCGGCGACACTCTCGCGGATGTCGTCCATGGCCCGATGGCCTCCGGCCTTGGTCGGGGCGCCCTTCATCGACTCGGGATACCAGCGGCGGGCCAGTTCCTTGACGGTGGAGACATCGACCGACCGGTAGTGGAGGTACTCCTCGATCTCGGGGAGCTGGGCGGCGAGAAACCGACGGTCGGTGCCGATCGAGTTGCCGGCCAGGGGAACGGTCCGAGGGGAGGGGATGTGGGCGCGGATGAAGTCCAGGGTGGTGGCGCCGGCCTGCTCCAGGGAGATGGTCGAGGAGGCGATCTCGGCCAGCAGCCCGCTCTTGGTGTGCATGGTCCGGACAAAGTCGTCCATGGCCTCGAGCTGGCTCGCCGCCGTGGCCACCACCAGGTCGGGGCCCTCGGCCACGATGTTCAGGTCGTCGTCGGTGATCAGCGTGGCCACTTCGACGATGACGTCGGACGAAATGTCGAGCCCGGTCATCTCGAGGTCCATCCACACCAGCACCCGGGTGACGCTACCGGTTGGCGGCACCGTCTCCAAGCAGGGCGGCCGGCAAGGGGAGAGGAGATCGCCATCGCCGGGCGGTGAGCGGTAGCGTCCGGGGCGAGAGAACGGGAGGAGCCACGTGGCTTCGGCATCACGGACCGGCGTCGACGAGAGAGCGGCCGAAGGCTCGATCGGGCTGTCACCTGCCCCCGGGGCCCTGCCGGTGGAGGTGGTCCTGCTCGACGAGGGGCTGCCCCTGCCCGCCTACGCCCGGAGTGGCGACGCCGGCGCCGACCTGGTGGCCCGGACCGATGTGACCTTGGCCCCCAACGGAGGGCGGGCGCTGGTGCCCACCGGTGTGGCGCTGGCCATCCCGGCGGGTCATGCCGGTTTCGTCCAGCCGAGGAGCGGCCTGGCCCTCAGGCACGGTGTGACCTGCCTGAACACCCCGGGGCTCATCGATTCGGGTTACCGCGACGAGCTGGCTGTCCTGCTGGTCAATACGGACCCCGAGGTGCCCTACGAGGTGCGACGGGGGGACCGGATCGCCCAGCTGGTCATCCAGCGGGTGGAGACGGCCACCTTCGTCGAGGTGGAGGAGCTGGGCGAGAGCGAGCGGGGCGTCGGCGGCTTCGGTTCGACGGGCCGGTAGCCGATGGAGCGCCTGACCGGGCTGGACGGGGCGTTCCTGTCCCTCGAATCGCCCACCACCCACCTGCACATCCTGGGGGCGTTGATCTTCGACCCTGCCACGGTGAACGGGGGAGTGGGTTTCCGGCGTATCCGCGACCTGGTGGCGGAGCGGGTGGCCCTGGTCCCGCCGTTCCGCAAGCGGATTGTCGAGGTTCCCTTCGGCCTGCAACACCCGTCGATGGTCGATGATCCTGCCTTCGACATCGACTACCACGTGCGCAGGGCCAGCCTTCCGCCGCCGGGCGGGCGGGCCGAGCTGGAGGCCCTGGTCGCCGACCTGGCGTCCCGACCCCTCGACCGGCGACGGCCACTGTGGGAATTCCATGTGGTCGAGGGGTTGGAAGGTGGACGATTCGCCCTGGTGCCCAAGGTGCACCACGCCATCATCGACGGGGTGTCGGGGGCGGAGGTGATGGCCGTGTTCTTCGACCTGTCCCCCGATCCGTCCCCGCGTCCTCTGTTCCGTGCCGATGGGCGTCGACGGGGGCCGGCCAAGGACGGTGATTCGGGTGCCGACGGCTCGTCCGGCGGGCGCACCCGGCGTGACCCCGGGTGGTCTCCGGACCCGTTGCCCAATGACGCCGATCTGTGGCGCGATGTGCTGGCCTCGCTACCCGGTCACGCCGAGGCGGTGCTGCGCACGGTGGGTCGGACGGTGAGGACGGTTCGCGGCCTGAGTGATCGCAACCGCGAGGTGGTGGGCACGTTGCCGCCGGCTCCGTTCGAGGCACCGAAGACCTCGATCAACCGGGCTATCTCACCGCACCGGCGGGTGGCGTTCGCCGAATTGCCCTTCGACGGCGTGCAGCGCGTCCGGGACGTGCTGGGAGGCACGGCCAACGACGTGGTGCTGGCGGCCACGGCGGGGGCCATGCGTACCTTCTTCGAAGGCAGGGGTGAGGAGCCGGACGGTTCGCTGGTGGCCCTGGTGCCGGTATCGGTGCGGGCGGACGATGAGCGTGGCGCGCTCGGCAACCGGGTGTCGGCCATGCTGGTGTCGCTGGCCGATGGCGTCGTCGATCCGGCCGCCCGCCTCGGTCACATCCGGGACGGAGTGGCTTCGGCCAAGGAGCAGAGCCAGTCGATCGGGCCGGAGGTGTTCGCCGGTTGGGCCCAGACGACCTTCCCGGCGGTGGCCACGAGGTTGTCGCGCCTCGTCACCAACCTGCGTCTCTTCGATCGGGTGGCGCCGATCTTCAACCTCATCGTGTCCAATGTGCCCGGGCCCAACTTCCCGCTGTACCTGGCCGGTGCGCGCATGGTGGCGATGTACCCGCTGGGTCCGATCATCGAAGGGGTCGGGGTCAACGTCACGGTCTTCTCCTACATGGACACGCTGTACGCCGGGGTGCAGGGCTGTTGGGATCTGGTCCCGGACGTCGACGTCATCGCCCGGGGTATGGAGGAATCGCTGGCCGGGCTGGTCGCCGAGGCCAACCGTCGGGACCGGCCGGTGCCGTGGTGGCACGCCGAACTCCCTGCGTAGAGCGATTGTTTGCCGCCACTGTCGTTGACGGCGATCGCTTGTGTCCGTGCACCCGTTGTTTCTCCGGGGTCTGACAGGCTCATCGGCTTCAGGATCCGGGGTGCTCTGCTGCTAGGGTGAAAGCCCTACGCGGACGTGGCTCAGTTGGTAGAGCATCACCTTGCCAAGGTGAGGGTCGCGGGTTCGAATCCCGTCGTCCGCTCTCGTGTGATGCCCGGTCAGGGGCCACTTTTGCATCTCAAGGCCCTGGCTTCAACCCATGACTTGGCCATGGGTTTGCCATGACTTGGCCATGGGTTGGCCATGGCTTTTCCATTATAACCTTCGATCATGTCCGGATCGATCCGCAGACAAGGGCCGAACAGCTCGCAGCTGCGCATCTACGTGGGGATGGACCCTCAAAGCGGTCGCCAGCGCTGGGTAACGAGAACCGTCCGAGGAAACGAACAGGCGGCCCGATCCCGTGGCGTCCGAACTGGGTGACGAAGGCCTTCATCCAGTGCCGAAAGGAGGCTGGGCTCTCGCACTTCCGACTGCACCATCTTCGTCACTTCATGGCGACCGAAACGCTTGATGGAGGTGTTCCTATCGCCGTCGTGTCTGGCCGCCTCGCCCACGCCCGGGCGTCGACGACGCTAAATGTCTACGCCCGTGCCATTCCTGGCGGCGACCGCGTCGCAGCACAACAAATATCCGAGCTTGAACGGGCCGCAGCTATCGAGATGAGAGATTTCCTGGAAGATGGATCCCGGATCTGAAGACATCGGCGTCAGGTCGTCCGACGTATTGGACACGGAGCTGAATGCGTTGCGCCAGCAGGTTTTCCAGTTGCAGGTGGAGAATGCCCGGCTTCAGCGCTTGTCGGAGTTGACGCCCCAGGAGGCACGGCTACCGGATCCGGCACAGACAGCCATATTTGATGTCGCCGCCGGGCGCCGTTCATGCTGGCTCGTCTCCGGAATCCAAGGTGAGGTTCTTTCGGGCTCTGTTCGCCGCTCGCACGGATGTGTATGCAGAGCGATGGGAGAACGCCCGCTCGGGCAAGTCCGGATGGAAGCCAGCCGTCCGCGGTGGCTGGCGCAAGGGGATTCCCGCTTCGGCAAGGGAATACCTGCCGTTGACCGAGGAAATTCTTACCTCTCATCTCTCAGGAGAGCTCGAGCTTGGTCTCTATCCGATGCTCGACAGAGACCGGTGTGGGTGGCTGGCTGCAGATTTTGACGGCCAAGCAGCGATGCTTGATGCGTTGTCCTGCATGAAGGCGGCTCGCGCTGTCGGCGCACCCGCTGCTCTCGAGATGTCTCGTTCGGGCCTCGGAGCCCACGTATGGTTGTTCTTTGCTTCACCGGTTCCAGCAGCTAGCGCCCGGCAGGTCGGGTCCGGGTTGCTGAGAGAGGCCATTGCGCTGCGCGGACGGATGGACTTGGCCAGCTACGACCGTCTGTTCCCGTCTCAGGACGTATTGCAGGTCGGTGGAATGATCGACATCGCAACCTTGCAGACGCTGGCCCGTCGTGACGACCTTGCCACGCTGACGGCCGGCTACGGGCTTGTGATTGTTGATGAATGCCACCATGTGCCGGCTGCCGCCTTCGAGTACGCTGTGCGTCAGATTCCGGCCCGGCGCTGGCTGGGACTGACCGCCACTCCTTACCGTCGTGACCAACTCGACGAGCTCATTTGGTCTCCAGCTGGGCCAAGTCCGCCAGACCATGATTCAACTCCCATCCGGCACCATGTCGACCCGAGTGCCGCAAGCCTCACCACCCGAGCCGGTCCTCTTCGTCCACCCCACGTCGTTTGAGTACAGCGGAGGCGCCGACCCCTCCGAGCCGGGCGGTATCGCCGCCGTATACCGGGACTTTGTCGATGACCCCATCCGCACCCAGCAGGTTGTCGACGATGTCATGAATGCGCTGGGCTCTGGACGCCATGCGCTCGCTGGTAACTGATTCCTGCCATCCTTGCCGAAGCTGCGCAGCGTTCAGGGGCTAGACGGCGACTCCGTCTGGGGTGACGTCGATGTGAAAGGTGATACCCAGACGTGCCGCGAGCCGGCTGAGGGTATCCAGTGACGGAGTGACGTCTCCGGATTCCAGCCGGGCGACAGCTGGCTGCTTCATCCCCAGCTTGCGGGCCAGGGTGGTCTGGGTCAGCTGATGTTCGACCCGGTACCCGATGACGCGCAGCGCAACCGCTTCTGCGAACGCCGTCCGATCCCACTCAGCTCGAAACTTCGGGTCGTTGAGAGACTCCTGCCTTACTGCTTCAGCGGTCTTCATCTCACTGACCTTCATGCTCACTCCTCAATCTCGGCGAATCGGGCTGTAGCCGATCGGACAAGCTCGGTCGAAGCGCCTCGGGTCTACTTGTGCCTCCGGACCGACCGCCCCGATGACGAAGGTGTCGGGGTAGCGTCTGTAGAGCGGGCAAACACCGCTCTGACCGCCTCTCGGACGAAGCTCTCGAATCGACCCTGAGCCCCTCACTGCACTTTGATGTGGATAGGGGAGCGTCGGACCATACGTCTCGAGCTTCCTGACCGCATTGTCGACTGCGCTTCGGTCGGCAACAGGGAGGGCACGGTACTGCATCTCCGCTTCTGGGTGTAAACGACTATCCACACCAAAGGAGTATAACATTGACGTTATAGAACGTCGGCTTGGCTGTAGTAGACCGGTCGACCGAGGTGGTGAACCACCACGTCAGGTGGCGGGACCAGCAGGCCACCGCCCCGAAGCACCACAGGGTCTCACCCAAACCAAAGGCCTGTCCTCGTGCCGAGCAGTCCGAGAAGTCGAAAGGGACTCCTCGCCCGGTGCCGTCTCGATAGGCACCGGTACCTGAGGTGCCGGTCGGAAGCGGGGGACCGCGGAGCGCTCGGACCTTCCGGACCACCGACGGATAGGAGCCACCGAACCCCTCGGTCGTGATGATCTCGTAGACGCTGGTCGATAACAGGCCGGGAGGGTGGCTCGATCAGCTCGGCAATCCGGGATCCCCAACTGCCGTCGACCACCAGCGACGCCGGGTCGGTCGACCGCTTCGGTGGTAGGCCGCCGTTCTTCAGCCACTTGGACACCGTGGCCGGGTGGTAGTTGGTCTC
Source organism: uncultured Acidimicrobiaceae bacterium (assembly GCA_963812885.1). GTDB lineage: Bacteria > Actinomycetota > Acidimicrobiia > Acidimicrobiales > RAAP-2 > Bog-756. The sequence continues at coordinate 151,131 of CAWEWZ010000007.1, forward strand.
GCGGGCGATCTCGCCGATCGTCCAGCCTTGGCTTTCTCATGCCAAGCACGTCCATGTACTCCTCCTGGGTAAATATGACAGTGGCTTCCTCCAGTGCTCGGTGTTTCGTCACCCGAGACGCTGAAGGAGGCCACCACTGTCGTGGTGGATACCGCTGGAGAAGTGCAACTCGTTCTAATCAACCGCGAATTTCAGCGATCGCCGATCGCGGGTTTCAGTGATCGCCCACAAATGGACATGGTCTTCCTCCTGTCGTTGGGAAGACCATGCCAACACAGCGTGCCGAAGTGTCCCACTATGACGCTCGCGGTTGTTAGCACCGGCTCAGCGAGTGGCTGGATAACGCGACCCGATGCCGGTGGTGATGTGGGGCACCCCTACGGCTACTCGAAGCCGGCTCGTTTCGGTCGCCTATAGGACCAGGTTGGACCGTCCCCGACAACTGGCCCGCCTCGTCTTCAGGGTGGAGAGGATGTCCACCCTCAGATCCACCCCTGGGCTGACGCTAATCGGGCCGGGATCTCAGACACTGTCTGTATGACAATCACCGATTACCTCATGAACATCGGCCTCATCGCCTTGGTCGTCCTCCAGATCCGCGGGCACAAGGTGACCCGGGCCCGTCTGCTGTTCCCGTTGGTGGCCACAGTCTTCGTGGCCAGCCAGTTCCTCCACGCCATCCCAGCCGCCGGCGACGACCTGGTGCTGATCGTCGGACTGGCGTGTGTCGGCGCCGCCCTGGGGGCGGGGGCAGGGCTCGTGACCGCTGTACGACTGGACGGGATTTACGCCTTCGCCAAAGCGGGCGCGGTGGCGGCAGTGTTATGGGTGGTGGGCATCGGAGCCCGCATGGGCTTTGCCTTGTGGGTGGGGCACGGTGGACAGGCTGCCGTCGCCCGGTTCAGCGTTCTCCACCACATCACCTCCGGGTCGGCCTGGGGTGCGGCGTTCGTCCTTATGGCCATGGCCGAAGTTGCGAGTCGGACTGGCGTCCTCTACTTCAAGGCTCGCCGATCAGGTGCGGTCATCGAGCGTGGAGGACTGCTCCGGCCTCCGGCGCCGGCCTGAGGCTCGAAGGCGCCGGGAACAGTGGAGAAGTGGGATCATGGTGTCCGTGGGGCTGGAATCCCAACTCCGAGCCCAGCTGGGGACGAGCACCGATCGCTTGCTCAGCGCCGCCCGCCTCGCCGGACTGGCGGCACTTCTCTGGATCACAGCGCACCAGCCACCACCGAACGGTGTTGTGGCCAACCACTTCGTCAAATGGGTACTGATGGCCGTCGCCGGGATCGGCTGGATCGGCTGGATGGCCAGCCGCCGGCTTCGAGCCCCGGGGCGCACCACGTGGTGCTTCCTCGTCCTCCTGGATGCGTCGGGAGGTGCCCTCGCTGCCTTGGCTCCCAACGCCATCACCTTCATGGCCGTCGCCGGGCTCGGTGCTGGGATCGCCTTCGATGCACTACCGGCTCTGGATGTGGGAGCGATCGGTGTCGGCGCACTAGCGGTGGCTGTCGCAGCAGTGTCTGCTCCGGCTGTTCTTATCGCTGAAGGAGCGGTCGCCGTGGTCGTCGGGCTGATGGTCGGCGCCAGCCGGCGCCAATACGTGGAACGGACAGTTCAGGCTGAGCAACTCCTGGCCGAGCGGGTCCGGGCTGACGCCGAGCGAGATCGAGCGGCAGCCTTGGCCGAACGCAACCGGATTGGACGCGAGGTGCACGATGTGCTGGCTCACTCCCTGGGGGCGCTATCCGTTCAGCTGGACGCGGCTGACGCCCTCTTGGAGAACGGCGATGACCGCGCCAGGGCAAGACACCTCGTCCAAGGGGCTCGTCGGCTCGCCGTCCAAGGGTTGGAGGAGACACGCCAGGCCGTCCATGCACTGCGCGACGAGCCGGTGGCTCTCGCCGAGCAGCTGTCGTCGTTGGCGGCCCGTGATGGTGCCGAACTGACCGTGACCGGCGCACCCCGTCCTCTCGCACCCGATGCCGGACTGGCGCTCTATCGCGCTGCTCAGGAGGCCGTCACCAATGCCCGGAAGCACGCGCCCGGGGCACCGGTGTCGATCTGTCTCGGCTTCGACCCTCAATCGACAACCCTCAAGGTCACCAACGGCCTCTGTCCTGACGCCAACACCTCAAGCGAATTGCAGACAACAGGCGGCGGATTCGGCCTACAAGGCATGCGCGAGCGGATCGAACTGCTGGGCGGCCAGGTCACCGCCGAGCCGAGCCCTCGGGGTTGGACCGTCCAGGTGGCGGTGCCGGCGTGAGGGTCGTTGTGGTCGACGACCAGACCGTCGTGCGGGAAGGTCTGGTCACATTGCTGGAGACAATGTCCGGGATCGAGGTCGTCGGGTCCGCCTCCGATGGTGGAGAAGCGGTCGATCTGGTCGCGGAAGTGTGCCCGGAGGTCGTGTTGATGGACCTGCGAATGCCCCGGGTGGACGGGGTCGAGGCAACCAAGCGAATCCGCGCTGACCATCCTGGAACACAGGTGGTCGTGCTCACCACCTATGCCGACGACGAGTCCATCGTGGGGGCTTTGCGGGCCGGGGCAATCGGCTACATCACCAAGGATGCCGGCCGCGATCACATCAACCGCGCCCTTGAAGCTGCCGCCTCCGGCCAAGCCGTACTTGACCCGGCGGTCCAGGCCCGCCTCGTAGACGTGGCGACCTTGCCCGGAAGCGGGGCCGTGGGTGGCCCGCTTCCGGACGGGTTGACCGAGCGAGAAGCCGAGGTCCTCCGTCTGATTGCCGCTGGGCGCTCTAACGCGGAGATCGGGAGTGACCTCTTCGTGAGCGAGGCCACCGTCAAGACCCACGTGAATCGAATCTTCGCAAAGACGAACAGCAGGGACCGCTCTCAGGCGGTCGCCTACGCACATCGTCATGGTCTCGTCGGTCGATGATCCGGACTGAATTCCGAAGTGCCGATCAGTCACGGTCAATAACGCCCGCTGATCCGGTGATGGGGAGGACATTCGGAGTCGTGCCTATTTGAAAACGACCTGCATGACTGGCAGACACGTCCGCCTCAATCGAAGCCAGTGTCGATCAGGAGGGCTCTAGCAAAGCTGCCCATGTCACTCCACGGAAGTTGGTTGGGGTCAAACCACTGCGCTTCGGAGGTCTCCTCGCCATCAGGCGCTGGGGTACCGGCCAATACTGTGGCTGCAAAGACGGTCGAAACATATGACGATTGGTCACCATTCGGATAGGTCACGCGGTATTGCGGCCCACCAAGCACTGCCAACACGGGTCCGAGTTGGAGTTCGATCCCAGCCTCCTCCCGAGCCTCCCGGAGTGCGGCTTGTTGAGGTGATTCGTCAGGATCGACCGCTCCGCCTATCACGGCCCACTGTCCTGTCTCAATGATGCGGACCAGCAACAGTTTGCCGATGTCATCCCGCGGTAGTACGGCTGCTCCAGGAAGTACCAGTAGTTCGTTCCCGACTAGCTCACGGAGCTTTCGAATATGAGGGGCGATGCCCATGGGTCGCTCCCGGCGATAGGCGGCATTTCGCAAACCAAAGCTATTCCCTGATGTGTTCTGACCGCGTGGAGCGACGGAGGCATCCCGCTCGTGCCTGATCGAAGGAACCCAGAGCGCCCCACTGACCCGGCGGTAGGTGGCACCCTCAGTCCGTCGTTGACTACGAAGATCCACCGTCCGGCCCAGCCACGCTGCCGTCCGGTTGAGCCGGTCTCAGGCGTAAGTGCATGAAGAACGGCCCTGTCGTCAGTTCTTGGAACGCCCTCGGGTCTCGCATCTTTAGTTCCGGATCCGGCTGGGCTTCGACCAGGCGATCGATAAGGAATCCCGCCTCACTGATGGCTTCGGTGACGACTGTAAGAGGGCGGCGCCAGAAGGTCACCTTATGGGGTTCGACCCATACCTCTGACACTTGAATGAAGGCAAAGTAGTCCGCGGGACAATGGTTCCCCCAGTCCCAAGCCGGGTGATGTATTGACATCACCACCGAGCCGGTAGGAGCGAGTACCCGGTGAAGTTCACGGAGCGGCGCGACCCAATCGCGCAGGTAGTGGAACACCAGCGATGCCACCACCAGGTCCATGCTCGAATCCTCCAAGAACGTCAGCGGCTCAGCCAAGTCATGGTGGTGCAGTTCAGCCCTGTCGCCGGTCCGCGAGCGGGCGATTTCAAGCATGGCGGCGCTTACATCGAATGCCACGACCTCCGCTCCGTGGTCAATGAGCCACTCAGTCACCGGTCCGGAACCGCAGCCGACCTCTAGAACCCGCTTTCCGTGGACGTCACCGAGCAGCGCGATGGTCGCAGGCCGTTCGTAGTAGCTGTTGGCAGCACCGCTCGCATTGTGCTGGTCGTACTCGACCGCCATGGCGTCATACTCTGACGCAGTACGAGCTGAGTCCCGGCGCGCCACATCGGACAGGGTACCAAGCGGTACTTGGCGCATCAGCCAAAGACCGACCCGCTCCCGGCGATCGGGGGCACCCGTAGGAAGCTCTGGGCAATCCGAGATTTTGCGAATCCGGGATGAATCGTCGCTTTTCGGACGGTGATGCGGTCGCAAATTGTGGGACGTTATGAGCCGGGCACCCAGGCGGGACTCCATACATCAGACTTCACGATTGTTGGGCGACTGGTCGAGCGTTTCGGCGATCCATCGATCGACCACCGGTAAAGGTCGGTCACCGTGCCTGCACCGTTCGGCAGGCTGCGCTGTTTGATGAATGCGACGTAGTGACCAGTTGGGTCGATCTGCCATTGCCCACTACCGTTTGGAGGAGCCTCTGACTGTCCGGCAAGCACCGGCAGACGCTTGATCACCTGACCCGAAGCCACATCCATCAGGATGGGCTGAAACCAGTCTCCCTGATCAAGGAAGTTCCGGTGGACAAGAACTTCCATGGCCTGATTGGCGTTCACGTAGCCGACCCAAAAGGCATTCGGGAGGAGTCGGATCGGCTGGGCCGTATCGAGTGACCGGTTGGGACTGAGCAGCCGGACGGACCAGGCACGATAGGTCCATGAAGTGCTGGTGGGAGCCGAGGTGGTGAAGACAAGCGACTGGGAGTTGGGGGCCCAAGAGAGATCACTGATTTCGGGCCCATTGGTCGAGTAGGTCCATCTGTTTGTCGCCCCGGTGGCGATGTTCATCACCACCACTGAGGCGGGAGCGTTGTTCAGCGCCGTCCACGTTACATAGGCCAGGAAGGCGCCGTTGGGACTGACTACCGGAGTGTGCCCGTCGGCGACGAACGTACTTGGACCGCCCGAGAGGGGAACACTCCAGATCTGTTCACTGGGTCGACTTCCCGCTCGACCAGAGTGATCGAAATAGACGGTGCCAGCCGGGCTTACGGTCGGCTGAGTTGTCCCGTCAAAAGAGCCAACCGCCGAGGTCAGATTCCGCACCACGTGACCGGATGCGGAGGAAATCACTTCGAGGTTCTGTTGCCCCACCCCAAGACTCACAATCACCATCTGCTTTGGCAAGGGATTGACCTTCGCTACTGGGGTTGGAGCACGGTCGCTTCCGTGAGGGAGTCTGCCAAGTCCCGCTGTTCTTCCGAGGAGCACGATCGATGAGACAGCAACGATGAGGGCCGTTGCGACGATTCCCGCAACCAACCATCGTCGCCGGCGACGCCGCTTGGCTTCCCGAAACAGCAACTCGGGATTGGCCGCCGTCGACGCTTGGGGCCGTGTCGAGGAGGGTCACACCAGACCCCGCAAGCCAACGTTCATAGAACTACTATGCATAGGACCATGTTTCATGTCAACATCGACCCGAATGAGGCAGTGCCACTTCAATCCAAAATCATCGAGCGACTTGCCTGAATCTGTGCTGACCGTAGGGGGCCCTCGAAGTGCCTGGGCATTTAGCTGTCAGCAAGCAAAAACCCCTCAATATTGCGCCCCGACCCGGTGTGATCAGGGTCATGTTCGCGTCCGGTGCTACGGATCGAGTGGCACCGGTGCCGACCGAGGTGTTCTTCAGCCTTCTGCCCTGTGTCGGCGGAGGGCATTTACGACCTTGCGCCAGCCCATCACGATTCGCTGCCCCTTCCAGGCCTGCGCTGACGCAATCCCCGCCCCCGCCTGTTGGAGACGGGTTGGCGTCTCGACCGCAGAGGCCGGAGCTTCAGTTGCCTGACTCTCTGGCTCCCGATCGGGGTCCTCGGCAGTGGTCATGAGCCCCAACGCTACTAGGAGCCCCGTAGCGTCCGACCGACGTGGAGTTGACCCGCTTCGACGGACACGGGTTTATGGATTCAGGCCACCACGAGTGAGGCTTCGTAGTCAAGGGGGCTGAGGTGACCGAGCCCGGCTTGGGCCCGCTCCCGGTTGTAGAAGATCTCGATGTAGTCGAACAGTGCGCTGCGGAGGCGTGACCGGCTCATGTAGATCAGCGGTCCGTGGATCCAGCTGAGCTCACGCTTGAGGGTCGCCCAGAAGGTCTCCATGGCGGCGTTGTCGTAACAGTCGCCGGTCGACCCATAGGACGGGACCAGGCCGAGCTCTCGAAGATGGTTGGTGAAGTCGAGCGAGGTGTACTGACAGCCCTTGTCGCTGTGGTGGAGTGGAGTTCGGTGTCTGGTTCACGTTCGGGCCACGGCCATGGTGACGGCCTCGATGACCAGTTCGCTGGTCTGGCGGTGTGCCCATCGACCAGCCGACGAGTCCCCGGCCACAGAGATCTCGCACCCCGGGCCAGAAAGAGCTTGCCCTCGCCGGTCGAGAACTCGGTGATGTCGGCCACCCAGCGCTCATTGCGGCCGAAGCTGGCCGAGGAAGTCGCGCTTCAAGGAGATCGGCGGCTGGAGCCGCGTCCAGCCGGCCACGGGCGCCACTTCTTACGAGCGTGGACCCCGACCAGGTCTTCTTGGGCCATGCAACCGGGCCACCCGCTTGCGTCCATGACACGAGGTTCCCAACCGGCGGAGCTGACCGTGGATGCGCAGGTGAGCCCCATAGGTGCGCCTCGATCGTTGGTGGATCTCCCGGATGGTGTCGGTCAGGTAGGCATCCTCGAGACATCTCGGGGAGGGTGGCTTGTTGGCCCAGGCGTAGGTAACCGCTGCGTGAGACGCTTGGTCGCCCGGCACAGTGGCCGTGACCGGGTACTGGTCCCGGTGGGCGGAGACGAACCGATAGCGGCTTAGCGGTCCGTCTCCCTGGCGAAAAAAGTTGCCTGCCTTGAAGAGGATCTCCCGGTCCGTCTTGAGGTCGGCGTTCTCCTTCCGCAGGCGTTTCAACTCGGCCTAGTTCCGTCTCGGTCAGAGCGTTCGGCATCCTTAGCCCGGACTTTGGCCTTGTTCTACGGCCTTCATCCAGTTGTTCGAGAGTCTGATCGGGGATGGCCCAGGTCTGCGGCGATCTGACGCTGCGATCGGTCGCCTCGACGGACTAGCTCACAGGCCTCCCGTCGGAACTGCTGCTCGAGGATAGATGCGTTGTGGACGACCCACTGCGGGCTGGCCTTCCTCTGGGGTCTTCCCCAGAATGAAGTGTCCACGAAAGCGGGTCAACTCCAACGGACCACTGCGCCGAAGCGTCGGCGTTTTGGCATGCCATTCATCTACTTTGCGGGGCACCCTGACCTATCCCCCTTACCCGGCAGCGACCCCTACTTGGGCGTTCCGATGATGGCACGAGTGCTGCACAGCACTTCTAGTACCTGAGCATCACCCGACGTTATGAGGGCTGCCTGCCGCTGTGGCGCAAGGTTGTTTGTTAGCAATCTCCAGGCTTCATCCGTGCTGATGGTGAGTGTGGCCACCGTTCTGCCAGGTGCGGTGACAAAGGCCCATCCCTGCTGAGATGCAACGAGGTGCCACTTGACGGTCACGATGCCCGAGATATCGATGGTCACACTGTCGCCGGGTGAGTCCCAACCAGTGGTGTACGACCTCATGAGCTGAGGGACATCCCCCAGACGCGACGATCACCGCGTCAACCTCAAGAAGCAGTTCCTACACAAACCACTTGAGGAGGATCACGGTGAACGTCCCCACCACTATCGACGCGGCTGCATGGCTGGGCAAGTACCTCGAAGGCGCCGACGGCGACCAGGATCTGGCGAGGGCCATGTTGGCGGCCTTCGCCGAGGCCCTGATGTCGGCCCAGGCCTCGATGCAGTGCAACGCCGCCTATGGCGAGCGCACCGACGAGCGGGAGAACTCCCGCAACGGCTACCGGATGCGGCCCTGGGACACCCGGGTCGGCTCGGTCGACCTGGCTGTCCCGAAGCTCCGCCAGGGCGTCTATTCCCCGGAGTTCTTGTTGCAGCCCCGACGCCGGGCCGAGAAGGCCCTGGTGGCCGTGGTCTGCCAGGCCTACGTGGAAGGGGTGTCGACCAGGCGGGTCGACGACCTGGTCCGGGCCATGGGCATCGAGGGGATCTCCAAGTCCGAGGTCTCCCGGATGGCCCAAGAGCTCGACCATGTGGTGGCCGAGTTCCGGAATCGCCCCCTGGATGCCGGTCCCTATCGCTATCTCTGGATCGACGGCGTCACCCAACGGGTGCGAGAAGGCGGCCGGGTGGTCAACGTCACGGCCGTCATCGCCACGGCCGTCAACGCCGAAGGGCACCGGGTCATCGTCGGCTTCGACATCGTCACCACGGAGGACACCGCCGCCTGGACGGCCTTCCTGCGCTCGTTGGTGGCCCGGGGGCTCTCGGGGGTGGAGCTGGTCATCTCCGATGCCCACGGGGGCATCAAGGCGGCCATCGCCCAGGTGCTGGCCGAAGCCACCTGGCAACGGTGTCGGACCCACTTCATGGCCAACCTGGCATCCAAGGTGGCCAAGGGCAACTGGCCGATGATCGCCGCCCTCGTCCGGTCCATCTTCGAACAACCCGATCGGGAGACCACCTGGGCCCAGCTGGCCGACGTGGTCGACAAGCTCACCCAGGCCGGGTTCAACGACGTCGTCGTCTACGTGCTGGACGCAGCCGACGACATCTTGGCCTTCAGCGCGTTCCCCACCGAGCACTGGCCGAAGATCCGCTCCAACAACCCCCAGGAGCGGCTCAACAAGGAGATCCGCCGGCGCACCGACGTGGTCGGCATCTTCCCCAACCGCCAGGCCGTCATCCGCCTGGTCGGGGCTCTGCTCGCCGAGCAGACCGACGAGTGGGCCATCGCCCGGCGCTACGTCAGCATCGAATCGCTCAAGACCGCACGCCACGACACAGCCGGCAGCCAACGACCCGAGACCGGCCATCGACGGCACCGCCAACTGATCGCCACTACCGGCATCGGGAGGCAGCCCTTCGAGACGACGACGTAGAGTCAGATCAACAGGTTGACGCGAGGACACCGACCTCACGGGCTTGTACACCACTCGCTGGGACTTGACTGTGCGCGCCAATCCGTGTCCCGCCAAAGGGCCGATTGGCGCGCACCCTTCCACCCGTTGTGGGAAGGACCGAGCCCGGCAGTTCCTTAACGCATGCACGCGGGAGAGCGCCGCTGCCTGCGGCTACGCCAAGGTGGAGCGCAAGGCCAACGCCGAGTTGTCGACACTGTCCTGATCCTGACTGGCATTCGGGAGGATCGGCCAGTTCTGCGTTGATCGGACAGACCGGAACTGTCGAAGACCGCTCGAGTAGGGGTGCCCCACTCGTGCCTGGTTGAGACTTCTTGGCAGACGTTCGGCTCGTTCGTAGCGTTAGGGGTCCGGACGGGGTTGGCTCACTATGTGCCTGCCGTCAGCTCCGGTTGACTGGCTTTCTAACGGGTGGCTTCTCGGCTGGACCTTGCCGCGGGTGGCTCGAAAGAGGAACGTGCACGAGATCCAACCCGGAGTGCCCTCGCGGTCGTACCCGACCACGAAGGAAGAACTCATGATGGTGATCATCGGGATCGACCCCCACAAGGCATCCCACAAGGCATCCCACACGGCAGTGGCCATCGACCGTGACGAACAGCTCCGCTCGCGGAGATCAGAGTGCGAGCTACGTGCCAACAGACGGCGAAGTTGTTGGCGTGGGCGAAGCCACTCGACCCACGAACCGGGGCGGTCGAGTCACCCGGTGGGATGGGCTACCTGTTGTCCCAACAGCTGGTGAGTGCGGGCGAAGATGTCCTCGACGTGCCGGCGACGCTGGCCTCGAGAATCCGAGTCCTCGGCACCGGGCGGTCCAACAAGAACGACCCCAACGATGCGCTGTCGGTGGGCATCGCCGCCCTCCGCTCTCCGGGTCTTCGTTCGGTCGAGCCGGCAACCACCGGGAGGTGCTCCGGCTCTTGGTCAAGTGGACCACGAAATCGGGCGGCTCCGGAACATCGTGGTGTCCCGACTCCACGCCGCCCTCGTCATCTCTCACCAGGCGGAATCTCCAAGGAACTCAACGGTTCTGACGCTGTCCAGCTGCTCAACGACTTTGATCCGATCACTGCCGGGGAACAGACTCGCTATGACTTGGCCTACGAGCTCCTCGACGACGTGGAGCGACTCGATGTGCAGCTGAAGGAGTCCTACAGACGGATCAAGACAGCGGTGAAGGCTTCGGGGAGCTTAGTCACCGAGCTCTATGGCGTCGGTCCCATCCTGGCCTGTGAACTGATCGCCTGCACCGGTGATGTCCGGTGCTTCACCACCCGCGACAAGTTTGCTCCCCATGCGGGTGTGGCACCGGTTGAGTTTCATCGGGAGGCAGGACCGTCCATCGACTCAGTCGTAGGGGAAATCGCCAGCTCAACCATGCCATCCGCATGGTGGCCATCTGCCAGATCCGCCAGACCGACTCAGAAGGTCGTGTCTACTTCGAGAAGAAGGTGGCCGAGGGCAAGACCAAGCGGGACCATCCGGTCGCTCAAGCGTCACGTCAACAATGCCGTCTATCGCCAGCTCCTCATCGACGCCACCGAGTAGGGTCCGGGAGGACAAGCGGGAACGACTCGTAGCCTGCGTGGTCGGCTCTGCACCGTGGCGGCCGGCTCTTCGGCGAAGTCACTCCCGGACCCACCAAAGCCTTAGGCATCTGCGCCCTCGTGGGCACGTGGGCTCGTCGCGCCCTGACCCGTGTACCCCGTGTCGATCGGACGATGGTGAGTTAAACGGAGGGTAACCCCGGTACCGTCCAACACCGAACGGTACCGTCATCGCCCGTGACGAACACCTCACCATTGACAACCGTTGGCGAGGAGGACAGCTTGGTCGGAAGACTCGTTGACCACGCATCAGGGTCACCCGTGGCGGGCCGCGCGCCCCTGACGCCACCGTTGGCCAACTCGGACGCAACGAAGTCTTCGGTGCCAGCTGTACCGACTATCGTGTCAGATTCGTGAATCGTCTGATGAAGCGCTCCCGACGTTTCCGCCAGCAGGAGCAAAGACGTGCCCGAAGCGACGGTCACATACGGGCTCTGGAGAGTGGCTGATGCAGTGACGGGTCCACCGGTGGCGTACTTCCAGTGGAGAGCGCCGCTGATCTCTGCCAACGCATACTCGTAGCCATTGCTCGAACCGACGAAGACCCTCCCGGAAGTAACGGTTATCGACGCGGTAATCGCACCTCCGGCGGTGAACCTCCAGCGAGGCTTACCGGTGGTCATGGCAAACGCACGAACGACGCCGGTGCCATCACCGACTATTACGAGGCTGTCGGTGGGATCAACCGCTGGAGAACCCTTCACTTTGCCGTCGGCCTTGCCTCTCCATGCCACCTTCCCCGTAGACGCAGTGAGAGCGTAAACATCGCCACTGTCGTCACCCACGTAGATGTCAGATCCGGCAGCGGATGGCGACGATTCGATGGCACCGCCCAGAACCGTCGTCCAAACCACCTTGCCCGTCGACAAGTTCAGGGCATAGAGATGCTGATTAACGGACCCCACGATGACCAGGTCCCCAACCACTGCCGGCGTAGTGTCGATTTTGGCGGTGCCGGCCACGTCGGTCGACCATTTCTCGTGTCCGTTCTGGACGTTGATGGCATCGACAACCCCACCGCTGTCGGCTAGGTAAGCCATTCCGTGCACAACGTCGACCGAACCTTCGACCCCGGATCCGGCATTGAAGCTCCAGGACCGAGCCAGGTAATTAGGCGGAAATAGACCGAGGTGGTGCTGAATGGTGAAGTCATTGGAGTCGTCATTGGCATGGGTCGAGTCATCGCCAGCCTGGTCCCAGGAGTTGGTCACGTACATCGAGATGCTTGTCGCCGGCCTGCCATTGATTTTTCCACTGGCCACCAGCGTCTGGGGGCCGAAGCTGTCTGACCACGGCACCTTGAACGCGGTAGCCGGCAGCACGCCGGTTGCGCCTGCCGTGGCGTCGCCCACATTGAGGCCATTCAGAGCAAAACTTACTGCCTCGTGGTCACCGAAGCCGTGTCCGCTGACCTCGAAGCTTCCGTGCATCGACACCCAAGGGCTTGTCACGCTGACGGCCGGGGCGGAGGCCTTGGCCAAGACGGTGATCGAGACCCTCGCAGGAGTCGGCGGCGACTGCTCCGCTGAGATGTCGGCCACCCCGTTGCTGTTTACAGCACTGGCATACACAACCAGCCCGTCACCGGCAGCGGTAGTGGGCACCGTCACCGTCCAGGCGGTGGTGGGTTCGCCGGGAGTGGTGAGTGTGGCGCTATTGGGATACGGCTCAGGTACCCACTTCCCGCTGACCGAGTCCCACCATGTCCCGTCCGTCCCATTTTGCTGGACGGCAACATCGACGGCACCGATCGACGAAGTAGACGATGCCGTTCCCGAAATTGTCAACATGGCCCCAGGATTGGGGACGGTCGAAGATGGCGCCGGTGAGGTGACCGATGTTGTGGGAGCCGGAGGGCTCCCTCCCACCGTTGCAAAGTCGTAGAGGAAGCCGTCGGCACCTGCTTCGACGAGGTTGCCATCGGTCTCGGCCACCCCGCCTGCGATATAGGACCCCGTCTGGTAGCTGTAGAGCTGTACCCCCGTGGCAAGTGAGAGGACTCGGAAAGTGCCGTCTAGGTCGCCATAGGCGACGACTTGGCTCCCGACCGGTCCCACAATGGCGGGGGGCCCGTCAGTCAGGACGCCCGGTGCCAGCGCTGACTGCCAGATCAGCGCCCCAGTCACTGCGTTGAGGCAGATCAGACCGCCGCTGTCACCGAATACGAGATTGGTCCCGGATAGAGCGGCGGTCGAAATGGAGGCCGACCCGAAGTCGTATTGCCAGATGAGCGCCCCTGTCGTGAGGTCGAGCGCATAGGCATAGCCGTACTTGTTGTGCGCATACGCCACGCCATCGGCGAAGCCGTTCGCACCTGGTGGCGATATCGTAACGCCAGCGCCAACGTCGTAACTACTGGGTGGCGGGTTGTAGGTGACGAAGCGCCAGACGAGCTTTCCAGTGACCGCGTCGATGGCGTATATTGAGGAGTCTGGATCGGCCGTTCCGAACAGCACCAGCGGCTCACCGGTGCCGTCCACCGAGTAGCTGATGAGGTCCCAGACCCCGCTCGTACCGGATCCTGGTTCGGGAGTCGATTCGAAGGCAACATGACAGGTGGCCTCGTCTATCGCAACCACGGAGCCATTGGTCTTACCGAAATCCATCCCGCCGATGTACACCGTCGGCTTTCCACCGGGCGGTGTTGCCAGCGTCGGCGACGAGTAGAGTGGCGTCGTTATCGGGGATGATGCTGAGCATTGAACGGCACCGGTAGCAGCATTGAGCTTGTACAGCCGGCCCGGCTGTTCGGGAGCCACCCACAGGAAGTTCCCTTCGGCGAGCGGTGTGCTTTCGATGGCGCTTCCCATATTGACGGACCAAACTGGTAGGCCTGTGGCCTGCTTGTACGCAGTGATCAGGCCGGCGACGGTGGCGACATAGACCAGGGTCTCGCCCAGGGTGGCGTTGTACGCGACGATCGGGGAACTGAGTACCTCTGATCCCACGTTGGTCATCCAATCCACGCCAAGGCCGGCAGCATTCGAAGTGTTCAATGAAGGGTCAGACGACGTGCCAGAGAGTGACGAGTTCATAGCCGGCTCTGACCATGTGTAGGTTGGCGGGGTTCCTGCCGCAGCCGACTTGGGTCCTACCACCGCGACCAGAGACAACCCGATGACGGCCATTGCCAGCGAGACGACACCGAGCCGCAGAACGCCTTTTGCCTTCACACCGCCCCCGTTCGTAACGACAAGGGCGGACTTAGGCGCCATCGCCACTGATATGCAAGACCCAGGCTGAGGGAGATGTTGCTCACCGTGTTCGCCAGTGGTCATTTAGATGCACTGGGCAACATGCAGACCCTGTGCTCGCAATTACTTCCCGGCCCGAGGGAATCAGACATCGTTGCCAGTACGGCTCCCGCCAATCCGAATGGCTAGGCCACGTCTGACGTGTGTCGCAACCTTGTAAAGCAATCATCGCCGAACTCCCCGCGCTCGTGAAAGCAGATCTAGGAGATGGTCGGTGGCGACGGGGGCTCATTAAGCGAGCGCCACGGCCGGTCAGGTCGAAGGTCCATCTCGACCCTACGTCATTTACTCCGTCTGGTCGAGGACGTCTGCACTACGGATCGCCTTTTCAAGGCCCGACTACCGGTGATCCCTGCCCGTGCCCCTGCGTCAATGACAATGGCCTTTTGGGGATCCACCGCTTCGCAGCTGGTCCTCAATAGCTTCGGGAGCACTGGGAGATTTGGCCTGACTCGCAGTCATGAGGCGTCTTCGGACGTCGTCGGCCGAGCTCTTCCAGCGGACATTGACAACGGCACGCCCCGTCTCTGAGGTTGGGTGATTGGTCGGGATTGCTCGAACAATCCTGACCGCCCGTCACTCCGATCAGGGACGGCCGTGCCACCCCTCAACCGCTAAGGAAGGAAGGGATGGCCACGACCATCGTAGAAGCTGCCCCCGGGATCACCGGTGGTGTCGATACCCACCTCGACAAACACGTGGCTGCGGCACTTGACCCATTGGGTCGGCTCGTCGGCACCGAGTCGTTCAATGCCGACGCGGCCGGCTACAAGGCTCTGCTCGCCTGGCTCGAGCAGTTCGGTCAGGTGACCAAGATCGGTGTCGAGGGCACCGGCTCCTCTGGGGTCGGACTCTCCCGGTTCCTCCGGAGGAAGGGCGTTGAGGTCGTGGAAGTCAACCGGCCCAACCGGCAGTCCCGACGCAACCAAGGCAAGTCCGACCTACTCGATGCCGTTGAAGCCGCCCGAGCCGCCATCAGTGGTCGGGCTTCGGCTGTGGGCAAGACCAAGGACGGTCCGGTCGAGGCCATCCGAGTTCTGATGGTGGCCAAGCGTTGCCCGACAGGCCCGGGTGAAGGCCATCGTCCAGATGCGCCACCTGGGAGTCACCGCCCCTGACCAGCTGCATTCTCGCTTGAAGGGACTCACCGTCGCAGCTCTCGTGAGTGAAGCAGCGAGGCTTCGCTCCGCCAGGTCGTCTGATCCAGTCACAGCGGCCACCAAGGCATCGCTCGCTTCGCTGGCCCGCCGGGTCCAAGCGCTCGACAATGAACTCGCCGAGTTGGAGGAGAAGATCGAGACCCTTCTGATGGCGACGGCTCCCGACCTGCTGGGTTTGTTTGGAGTCGGGCCCGACACCGCCGCCGCCCTCTTGGTGGCCGCCGGCGACAACCCAGAGCGTCTCCATTCTGAGGCTGCTTGGGCCCACTTGTGCGGTGCGTCACCGGTCCCAGCCGACTCGGGCAAGAGCGCAGGACGATTCCGTCGACACGACGGTGGCGACCGTCAGGCCAACAGCGCCCTGTGGCGGATCGCCATGGTTCGGATCGCTCACGACCCGGAGACCACCGCCTACTTCGAACGCAGGGTGAAGGAAGGACGGAGCAAGCGGGACGTCGTCCGGATCCTTCAGCGCTACATCGCCCGCGAGGTCTATCGCTACCTTCCTCGCGGCTGAATCCCCGGGACGTGGGTCTGACTCTCCCCTGAAATGTCGCCCCTCGGGGTTGACTTGCCGGTGACCCGCCGACCCACGACCCGGGACCAACTTTCAAAAAGACGCGTGACTTGGTAAGAGCATGCCCTCTTCGCTCGAGTGGCTCATCATTGTTTTGTCCGCTGTCTTCACCCCGGAGCCCCAAGGGCTTGACATTGGTAGGAGCGTCACCGGGTCAGGGTGATACCTCGGGCTGCCACCGACCGAATCCTCTTTGAGTCAAGATCCTATTGTGAAGGTCTTTTGGGCACGACCCATTCGGGCCGTCGTCGATCCAGACGGCTGAATAGAGTTGATATGGGGCCGGGAGTGACTTCGCCGAAGAGCCGGCCATTCAGGGTGTAGAGCCGGTCACGCTGGCTACGAGTCGTTCCCTAGTGTCCTCCCGGACCCCTACTGGGCGTCGAGGAGTAGCTGGCGATAGACCGCGTTCGAGATGTGGCGCTTGAGTGAGCGCAGGGCCTCCTTCTTGGTCTTGCCTTCGGCGACCTTGCGCTCGAAGTAGATCCGGCCTGAGGTGCCGGGGTTTCGGAGCTGGGTGACGGCTGCCATGTGGATGGCATGGTTGAGCTTCCGGCTGCCCCGAGTAGAGACCCGATGCACAATTCGCCCCCCCGACGAGAACTCAATCGCCGAGCCGTTGTACGAGGCATAGGCGTCGCGGTTGGCGAAACGGGTGACATCACCCGTGTAGCCGATGAGCGTGGAGGCGATAATCGGTCCCACCCCATAGAGCTCGGTGAGCGACGTGCCAGACGCCTTGATGGCCACCCGGATACGGCGATGTGACTCCTTGAGCTGATCGTCGAGCCGCCGCACATCGCCGAGGAGCTCGAGCGCCAGGTCGAAGCGCATCTGCTGGGCCGGGGTCTCAGGACGGATCTTGGCCATCAAGGAATCAGCGTCGGAAACATTCATTTCCTTGGCAATTCCGCCCGGTGCAAGCTCGGCCAAGAGGGCGTGGAGGCGACAGACCACCCGGGTTCGATGGCTGCCAATGTCCGTGTTGCGCTTGGCCAAGAGGCGTAGGACTTCACCATGATCAGCTCGCTCGACGCCACGAAGCATCGGTGCCCGCAGCGCGGCAACTGCGATCGAGTGGGCATCGTTGGGGTCGTTCTTGTTGGACCGATTGGTGGCGAGCACCCGGACCCGAGAGGCCAGGGTGGCCGGAACGTCGAGCACATCTTCGCCCCGGGCCACGAGCTGCTGAGCCAACAGATAGCCCAGTCCACCCACCGACTCGACGGCCCAGGTGCGCTTCTCGAAAGCATCCGCCCACTGCATCAGTTGGTCCACCTGGCGATTGGTGGCTCGCACCTTGACGCTCGAGAGCTCATCCTCGTCCCCGCCTATGGCCACCGCTGTGTGCGACGCCTTGTGAGGGTCGATTCCGATCATCACGTTCATGACTACCTCCTTGGTTGTAGTGGGACACCACGGGGCACTCCTGCTTACAGACTGTTTGTGCTCGATCCTCTTTTGAGCCACTCCGTGGCGAAGCCCGTGCGGAAGGCTCTTCGTTCGAAAGCCATCCGGGCTCGGCCTTTAAAGGTCCAAATGGATTTGAGAATTGCAAACGCTGCGAAGGTATCCCTAACGCGATCGAGGTCGTAATCGGATCGTGCAGTAGCGTTCGGGCCACCTCCTCTCAGGAAACGAGGCGTTGCCATGAGCGTTACGACCGTGACTCGATTTCACGCTGCCGAAGGCCAGGAGGTTACGCTCCTCGAATTACAGACTGAGGGCCGGAAACGCATGCTGGCTGCCGACGGGTGCGAGGCCTTCGAAATTCTTGTAGATCAGGCCGATCCACGATCCTCTGCATTCATCCAGACTTGGTCGACACGGGAGGCTCACGATGCCGCATTCGGCGAGTTGATCATCGGAAGTGGTCACTTGGAGAAGGTGCTTGCTGCCCTCGACGAGGGTGTCGTTCAGAGTTTCTACGACGTGGTGTCCTAAGCCAGTCCGCTTGCCCCGAGAACACCGGTTGGTTGGCGGTTATCACCCGTGGCCGTTCGGCTCGTCGAGTTGATCCTATTAATGATCGCCGATGAGTTCTGCCACTGTCATGCGTCAGAATATGCAAAGTGATCCATATCGAAGTTTCGCTGAACGAGGATCCATATCGAAGTTTCGCTGAACGAGGAGGTCGAATCAGTGACAACGATTCCTGCTGTACCTGACATGCGGCTGGAACTGATACCCATTCCGATTTCCGATGTCGATCGGGCAAAGTCGTTTTACGAGCAAGTCGGCTTCGGGAATGTTCACGACACTCAGGTCACGGACTCGATGCGTGTCGTGCAGCTCACACCTCCAGGGTCGAGCTGCGCCATCGTCTTTGGTACGGGGATGGGCCCAATCACCGATATGACCCCTGGATCGCTCAAGGGACTCCATTTGGTGGTGGAGGACATGGCTGCGTCGCATGGAGCCCTCAAAGAACGTGGAATCGCCCTGAGCGATATTGAGGACATGGGTGGCGTGCTCTACTCATATTTCAGCGATCCCGACGGAAACATGTGGGCCCTTCAACAGTGGCCTGCCGGTTATCAGGCATAGTTCTGTCGTCAGTGATGTTCGGAAGTGTCCTCAATCACCGGTTCAGAGCCCACCTGGACCCGACATGTCGGCCAGGAATCCGGCTTTAGGGCAACTGCCATCGGACCGATACCTATCAGGTGCGAGTCTCTAGGCAGTACATATGCTCAAGGTAAGTACCGTCGGCTTTCAAGCCACCACCTCATGCGATCCGACTGTTCTCCGAGATACGGCGACGGCAGTCCTAACCGACGAAGGCTTTACGGTGAGTGGTGAGGAGTGGACTGCGGACGCAACGAAGGGTTCGATTCCTCGCTACGTCGCATTGGGCTGGATGGCGCAACGATTCCATGTGTCTGTGCGCATCATGTCGAGAGAGTCAAGTCAAATCCTGCTGCGAGTCGATCGGGAGAGTCTTGGCTTCCTCGGCGGCGGAATGATCGGCTCCCGTCGCTGTGCGGCCATGTTGGCATGGTGATTGGGGCCGTGAGCGAGTCGAGAATGGACATGGTCTTCCTCCTGTCGTTGGGAACAGCAGCCAACGCCTGTGCCCTCTTCTGAGAGTGCGCCCCGAGCCGGTGTTATACGTGTAATCCGTGTCAACTCGAAGCCTCGCTGACCTTGGCGACGAGGCCGTCGAAGAGCTGAGCCCGGTCCTCCTGTCCGTTGTTGCGGGCATGATCGCGCTGGCGAAGTAAGACGGGCACGAACTCCGGGCCGGTGCGGAAGTACGCACAGGTCTCGCAGATCGACTCCATTCGGCAGTCCAGCTCGACCGGCCGGGTGCACATGCCGTTGCCGAGCATGCGGGCATGGGACTCCTGGCGGAGGCGGACCATGGCTGCAGTCTCAATCTCGGCAGGCAGGGCTGTCGTTGGTGACCCGGCGGTGGCATAGAGGGCGTCGATCTGGTTGGCGACCGATGCGTATTCGTCCGCCACCACTCGGTCGGCGATGCGTGCGTAGACGAGCGTCATGTCCATCGATTGGTGACCGAGCAGTGCGGCGATGGCTTCGAGGCGCATGCCCCGGTTGATGGCTTGAGTGGCCAGGGTGTGACGCAGTTGGTGGGGATGGACGTTGCCAATACCGGCCTTCTTTGCGGTGGTGGCCACGATCCGGTGGACGGTGCGTCGGTCGATCGGTGAGTGGTGGTCAGCCACCAGCCGCTTCTGGGCCCGGATGTACTCGCTGTTGTCCGCCGTCCAAGCGGCCAGCAGCACCACCAGCTCGGGGTGGAGGGGGATGAACCGGTCATTGCGAAGCTTGCCGACCGGGATCCGCAGCCAATAGGCATCCCCGATCAACGTGACGGCGTCGGCGGCAAGGTCACAGAGCTCACCGGCCCGCATTCCGGTGCGGGCCAACATCTCGATCACCAGCCGATAGCGAGGGAGTCGGTGGGACTGAGCGGCTCGCATCAGCTTGGCTGCGTCCTGGTCGTTCAAGAACTTGGGCAGCGGATGGGTTCGGGGAGCGATGTCGCCGTGGAAGAGCGGGTTCTTCGCCGGGACGTCGATCCAGTCCCACTCGATGAGGCGCTCGAAGAAGATCCGGATCATCCGCAGCCGATGACGTTGGGTGTTCTTGCCCAGATGTCCATCACTGGTCCCGGGCTGGACGGACAGCCACACCTTGTAGTCCTCCATGTGTGTCCGAGTGATGGCCGCAACCGCGGTCACCTCGGTCTCGGCGGCCATCCACCGGACAAACTGGCGCAACGTGGTGTCGGCCAGCTCCACGCTCCGTGGGGCAAGGAAGGTGCTCAACTGCTGCACGTAGCGCCCCATGGTGGCAGTGGCCTGGGGGCAGATGGCAGCCAGCACCACCCATTCCCGGTCGGAAGCGGTCTCGGGGATCCAGGGCTCTATGGGGGCGACAAGGGCACTCATGCGTTGATGGCCTCCAGGGCGAGCAGCTCGTCGGCATGCTCGGCATCGATGAGATCGGCGGCGCACCGGTACTCGTTGGCCAGCCAGTCGTTGGTGAGGTGCAGGTAGACCCGAGTCGACTCGATGGAGACGTGACCGGCCTGGGCCTGGACGGCTTCCAGAGCCATGCCCGCCTCCCGCAGTCGGGTGAGACAGGTGTGACGGAGTTGGTGGCAAGTGGCCCGCTCGAGGCCGGACCGCTGACGGGCTCCCCGCATGATTACGTCCATCCCGTCTGCCGTCAGGCCTTTGCCCCGGCTCGGGCCCTTCAAGGCCACGAAGACCCGGTCGGTCGGAGCACCACCCGGCCGCTCCAGCCGCAGGTACTCACCCACCGAAGTGAAGAAGGTGTTTGAGATCGGGACGATCCGTTGGTGGCCGCCCTTGCCCTCGGCGATGAACAGCGAGCGCTCGGCCACCTGGATGTCAGCGAGACGCAGACCGAGCACCTCGCAGCGCCGGAGCCCGCCCAACACCATGGCGAAGACCATGGCCCGGTCGCGATGAGTGCGTAGTGCACCGACCAACCCGTCGACCTCGCCAGGCGAGAGGATCTGGGGCAACGTGCGGGGCACCCGGACCAGCGGGGCGAGCGTGCTGCGCCCGCCCCTCCGTCGGGTTGACAGTCCCCGGGGCACCGGGTTGGCCCGGAGCGGCGTGTCGTCCCGGGCGATCACGTAGGAGTAGAAACCCGACACCGACGACAGCCGGCGGGCGATCGTCCGAGCCGCCAACCCCGACTCGCCGTCGATCAGACGCACGACACGCCGGTCACCGCGTTGGTGGGCCAGAAAGTCGAAGATGTCGGCGGCCACGACATCGGTCGGATTCTTGTCGACGACCGTGAAAAACGTCTTCAGGTCGAAGGCGACTGCCCGCAGCGTGTTCGTCCGCACCCGCCCGGCGACGAACTCCAGATAGCGATCAACCAGCGAATCGCCGAGGAAGTACCGGTCCTCACCGTTCGGGGACGTGCCACGGACAAGGTTCGGGAAGGGGCTCATCCGTGCACCCTCTCAGTCCGGCGTGGAAGACGCTGGGATGCACTGTGGATCACACGTGTATTAAGTGTTAGGGGGCGTTTCTGTCAAGGTGTCCCCGGAACTTTTGATCGCTCCGGGGTGAATGACTGTTCGGCCGGGCCGGACGACTTGGTGAGCGTAACCACCGACCCCTTTTCGACTTTGGAGCCAGTGACGGGGGTCATGGAAATGATGACGCCTGCCGGAACCGTGGCGCTGGCAATAGATTCCACCTGGCTGGTTACGCCAAGGACCCGTAACGCAGAGGCGGCACTGGTGGCGCTCTCACCAGTAACATTTGGAACCTCGACGAGAGCGGTCGTCGAGGATGGCGGCGATTGCTGCTGGCTTGAGCCACTACCACCCGACGTGAATGCTCCCAGGAGGGCCGCGATGGTGAATCCCACCACCACCAGAACGACTAGCACTCCTACTATCAGCCACCCACCGGCGAGGCGTCTGGTCTGGCTTTCGGTGGGTTCGTCATTGAGGGCCGCCGCCGCAATGTCTTCGGGTTCACCGAGGCGGTCCAAGAGTTCACGTACAGCGGCTTCTGATTCGCCTTCTGCTCCCGCACGACCTTGTTCGATGTGTTCGGTGATCTCACTGACGAGTTGGTCTCGTCGTGAAGCTGGAAGTGGACGGAGTGCGATCTCTAGGCGATGCAGATAGTCCCGGACCAGCTCATCGGTCTTGGTAGCCGTCACGTCGGACCTCCAACGTCGATCAACTTGTCTACCGTGTCCCGGAAGACGACCCACTGTTCACGGAATGCTTTCACGGCCAGGCGACCGCTCTTGGTAAGCCGGAAGTAGCGGCGTGGTGGCCCCTGTGTCGATTCCTGCCAAAACGTGTCCACCCGACCGTCTCGCCTGAGTCGGTTGAGAAGCGGATACACAGTGCCTTCGCTGGTGACCAGTCCATCTGCATCGGACAGCGCCCGGGTTAGCTCGAAGCCGTATCGTTCCCGGTCACGCAGGAGGGCTGGTGATCCGAGTCATAAATAAGTAGAGAGTTGGGAATTTCTCCGTCCGGCTTCGCGTTTCTTGTCGTCATAAGCGACGATGGGAGGCGCAATGGCGAGTCCGATTCTCGAACCGTTGGAGTTGACTGACGACGAACGGTCCACGCTCGAACGGTGGGCCCGACGTCCGACGAGTGCCCAGGCACTGGCGCCCCGATGCCGCGTTGTTCTGGCCTGTTCGACGGCCGAGAGCAATACCGCGGTGGCCAAGCGATTGGGGGTCAACTACAGCACGGTGAGGAAGTGGCGCTCGAGGTTCTTGGCGCTGCGGCTCGATGGCCTCCATGATGAGCCCCGTCCCGGAGCGCCTCGCCAGATCGGCGATGATTCGGTCGAGGCTCTGGGGGCCCGGACCTTGGAGGAGACCCCGACGGACGCCACCCACTGGTCGACACGCTCCATGGCCAGGGCCACGGGCATGAGCCAGTCAGCGGTCTCCCGGATCTGGCGGGCCTTTGGTCTGAAGCCGCACCTGGTCGACACTTTCAAACTCAGTCCGGACCCCCTGTTCGTGGAGAAAGTACGGGATGTGGTGGGGCTTTACATCAACCCACCCGACAGCGCCTTGGTCCTCTGTGTCGACGAGAAGACCCAGATCCAGGCCCTGGACCGCACCTCGCCGGTGCTCCCGTTGCGACCCGGCCTGCCTGAGCGTCGCACCCACGACTACGTCCGGGGTGGCACCACCAATCTCTATGCCGCCCTCGATGTGGCGTCGGGTCACGTCATCGCCGACATGACCGACCGCCATCGGGGCGTCGAGTTCCGTCGATTCTTGAACCTCATCAACCGCTCCGTGCCCGAGGATCTCGATGTCCACCTCGTCGTCGACAACGTCTCGACCCACAAGACCCCAGAGATCAAGAAGTGGCTCCTGCGCCATCCCCGATTCCATCTCCACTTCACGCCCACTTACAGCTCGTGGATGAACCTCGTCGAACGGTGGTTCGCCGAGCTCACCAACAAGTGGCTGCGCCGGGGAACCCATCGATCGACCAGAGAACTCGAATCCGCCATCGCCCAATGGATCGATCAGTGGAACGAGGAGCCAAAGCCATTTGTCTGGCACAAGAGTGCCGACGAGATCCTTGACACGCTGGCTACGTACTGCTCACGAATCTCTGACTCGGATCACTAGTACGCAGTACTCAATCGCCCCTCGACGCATCTGGGTCATTAGCTTTTCCGCACTGCCAGCTACCATCCCATACACAGTACCAATAATCGGCCAGAGGAGCGCAGGTCCAGCGACCCTTACTGCTTACCGGGCCCGCCACCAATCATTTGGTGGTTAGGGCCAGCCAGCGCCGCTCATCCATGCGCCCCGAGCCGGCATCAGGGGCACCCCTTTGCAGGGACATTTCGCCCCGACTTGCGATTGGGGCCTGTCTAGGGTCGACTGTCTATGCGACACCCAGAGGGGCGGTCTCTACCTAGTTGACCTCGGAGGTCCTGATGCGGCAACGGACTCGAATCTGGATGACAGCAATCGCCGGGATAGTCAGTCTCAGCACACTCTCGCTCCTCGTGGGGGTCGCTCCGCAAGCGGGCGCGGACGCCCGCACGGCAACTCCGTCCGCATTGGCCTGTCACGGGTCTCTTCTCGGCGTCACTCTTAACAAGCCGATCGTTGGGATCGCTGCCACTCCCGATCAAGGCGGCTATTGGCTCCTCGGCGCTGACGGCGGCGTGTTCAGCTATGGCGACGCGCACTTCTACGGCTCGACCGGCAATCTGGTCCTCAACAAGCCAGTTGTGGGCATGGCCCCGACCCCGGACGGCAAGGGATACTGGTTCGTCGCCTCTGATGGGGGCGTGTTCAGCTATGGCGACGCGCACTTCTACGGCTCGACCGGCAATCTGGTCCTCAACAAGCCCGTTGTGGGCATGGCAGCGGCTCCGGACGGAAAGGGCTACTGGCTGGTGGCCTCCGACGGCGGGATCTTCGCTTTTGGCGATGCGGGCTTTTACGGGTCGACGGGCAGCCTGGTGTTGAACCAGCCCGTGGTGGCAATGGCGGCGACGGCGATCGGCAACGGCTACTGGCTGGTGGCGGCTGACGGCGGGATCTTCAGCTTCGGAACCACCACGTTCTTCGGAAGCGGTCCGCAAGTGGTCCAAGGCGTCACCGACTTCAATTCGTTCGCCGCGACGACCGACGGTGGCGGCTACATCATGGCGAACGCAAGCCGGGGGTACCTGCTGAACTTCGGGGATGCCCGTTACGGGGGTATCGGGTTCAATTCAGCCGACACCTCCCCTCTGGCCGGTCTGACCCAGCCGGTTGCCACGGCCAACTACTCGTACTGGGACGCCACCCAAGCTGGGGGGGTCTCACTCAACGACCCTGGTCCGCACGCCGGAGCAGCCACTACGACCGCCTGTTAGCCGCAACGACCTCGGCATCGTACCGAACTCCGGGAGCTGCCACCCCCCGGGGGAGTCGTCTGCTCTATCGCGGACAGTTGTCCATACGCCCACATGTGCCTGGTAGGGGACACACAATATTTCGCCGAACCCCCTTGCGCATCCGCCGCCGCCTCCTCGCTCGGGTGGCGCTGCCGCCCCGCTTGCGGCGCTTTTGGGGTCGCCCGGCCGCCTTTCTCCCTCCCTCCCCCCGGAAGCTCACACTGCGTCGATGGCAGGATTAGAACCTGCGAAACCTCAATCACTCAACCGACGGCCAGCACGGTGACGAAGTCCCGTGACCACCCGACCTGGTACTGGTCCCCAGGACGGTATTGGCCAGGGATGCCCGGTGACAGCGCGCCCCCCGGCGTCGTCGCCGTTGCGAGTTGCACCCATTCTGGATTGATGTCCAGCTCCATTCCGGTCAGCGCGCCAGCGCTGATCAATGCATCGGCCAGATCCACCGGTAGAACGTTCATACTGGCTGCGAAGAGCAGATTCCCGGCACCATCTTCGGCGAGCGCGCTCCGGGCGACCGTCGCCCCTCCGCCCAGCGTGGACCCCCAGGCAGCGATGTCGGCGATGTTCTGTGCGGGCCGGCCGCCGGTGACCAGGGGAGGGAGGTTCTGTCGAACGCTGGCCACCTGCTCGCCCGCAGCGGGGAGGCCCTGGCCCCAGATTCCTACGTGGGCCTGCCCATCGGCATCAATGACCAGACTGCCGTATCCAGCCAGGAGCGGCACAAGTATCTGGCCGCTCAGTTCGAAGCCACCGGCACCAGCGCCGGCTTTGAATCCCCCGTTGAAGGCGGCCAGAAGAGTTGGTGCTTCGGTCGGACCGATCGAAGAGCCATCATTGGCCCCCACGGTCGCGCTTCCCCGTGGAGGGTCGGCGCCCCCGACATGGAGGCCGAACTGCGTGTGACCGGCCCGGAACCTGAAGATGGTCACCACATGTCCTGTGGGTTCGGTGACCGATCGGCTGTCGACGGCAATCGCCGTGCCGACAGTGGAGACGGGGGTCCACCCCGGCTGTTCGGTGGTCGTAGTGCTGGTCGCAGGCACCGTGGTCGAAGGAACGGAGCGGGGGTTCGTGACGTTGGCCGAGACAGCACCGGAGGCGCACCCGCTGAGCACCAGGCAAGTCAGAGTGACGATGGTTGTGACCACGCCCCGCCCCATTTGAAACCGTCTAAATGGGTTCAATCGGAAATCCAGCGGTCCAGAGCATGGTTCCTTCGGCCGTGACGATCATGGCGTCGTAACCGTCAATGTCATCGATCATGGTCAGCCCCACCTCACCCGCTACGGCCACGGCTGTGGCCAGAGCATCTGCCAGGCCGAGATCGGGTCCGGTGACGCTGGCTGAGGCCACCCTGGCTTCCGCTGATCTGGTGTGCGGATCGATCAGGTGCAAGCCCCGCTCGTAAGTGCCAGACGTGGCCAGAGCGGCAGCCCCATTCACTACGCAGAGAACCTCACGGGTCGCGAAAGGCTTGACGATACCGAAGCGGAACCGCTGGGACTGACTGAGACCACCGATGCTGGCGATGTCTCCGGCGGCATTGACGATGGCGCCGGTGACAGCCGGATCCTCCAGATCGGCGAGTGCCCGCTGCGCTGCCCATCCCTTGACGTATCCTGTCGGATCGACTCCGCCAGGAAGGGCCCACGGGTCGAACCAGCCGTTCGAAAGTTCATGGGCGGTGGCGCACAGTTCGAGCACTTCGGCGACCTGAGGCGGGGCCATCGAGACAACGATCTCTCCACGACGGAGTCTGCTCATGGGGCTGTCTGCCTTCCATGTGCTAAAGACGTCGTCGGCTTCGCGCAACGTCGTGCTGGCCCGTTCGATGAGTGAACACGCGTGTGAGGCCGACAGTGATGGCTTCCCGTAGATGTCGATCGCCACCACGGTGCCCATGACATCGAGGTGATGGACGAAATGGACCGACCCGCTGATCGGACGAGCGGGTGCCGGGACTGTGCTGGTCATCAGAGGTTCAACTTGCTCAGGGCCGATTGCAATGACTGCTGGAAGCCCGCGCTGGTGTAGCTGGCGCCGGAGACTCCTTGGATGTTGGCACTCTGGGCCTGCATCGCCTGCTGCTCCAGAATCGGGATCGACTGCTGATCGATAGCCCGTGAGCGCGGATTGCCGCCGTCTTCGAGCGAGGCGATGCCCACCTTTGTGATCGTTCGACCGGTTGCCGTCACCGAGACCGCCAGCACTCCCCAGCTATAGTTGACTGATTCTCCGGTAACCTTCCTGCTCGTTGCCGGAGCACTCGTGGTCGGCGCCACCACCGTGCTGGCAGGTGTGGCCACGGGCGTCGTCGTGGTCGGTGTGGGCGGGGTGCCGGCGGCAGTCGAGGTCGACGGTGCAGTCCGGGTCGCGGATGTGCCCGATAGACCGGACAGGCCAAGACGGGCCGGCGGGGTGCGGAAGCTGAGCAGCCCGACGAGTCCGGCCACGGTAGCGGCAATCACGATCATCGGACGCTTCACGCGCGCGTCCCTCGATGGTCATGCTGCTGCCCGCTTCGTATGATCTCAGCTCCGGTGTGGCGCTGTTGACGCAGCCCTCCCATCAGAACGAGAACCGTTCTTCGTGGATGCTGCTGCTAGGCACGCCCAGTTTCGAGACCCCCGAAATCACGAGTTCGTTGAAGCCCTCCGGTCCACAGACGTAGACATCGCGCCGCGCTATATCTGGGACCAGCCGGGAGAGTGACGATGCGCCCATCCGGGCTTCCGAGCGCTTCCCCAGTACTTCGTGGTACCGACGCTTGTGCTTCCGGGTCAGTTCGATGAGCTCCTGGCGGTGCACGATCTCTTCAGGCGTCGTGGCCCGCACCACAACGACCGCGTCGACGTTCTTTGGGAGATCCTCCAGAAGTGCCCGGAGAGGAGTGACACCCGCCCCTGCGCCGATGAGTACCACCCGGTCGCTGCGACGGGCGTGTCGGGTGAGCGCTCCATAGGGTCCCTCGATGAAGACCCTCGTCCCCGGCTTCAGGTGCGCAAGGGCTCGGCTGTGGTCACCGAGCCCTTTCACCGTGACCCTGATGAAGGGGGCCCGGGGAAGAGCGGAAAGGGAGTAGGGATGGGAATGCCAGCAGAGGTCCCGGGTCAGGAACCGCCACTGGAAGAACTGGCCACCCGAGACGGCGAGCCAGGAGATCCGCCGACCCGAGCAGACCACGGAGACCACCCCCGGAGCCTCCTGGGTCACCGAGACGACTTTGAGCCGATATCGCAAACTCCGGGCGACAGGCAGGAAGACGCGGTACACGAGCACCATACCGGCGGTGGCGGCCCACACCGTGATCCACACCACCCGTGTCAGCGGATGACCGATGAACGACACCCCGGTGACGATCTGGTGGGCGAAGGCAAGGGCCAGGGCCAGGTACAAATACAGATGGATAATCCACCAGGTCTCGTACTTGAGGCGGCGTCGGGCCATCCGGATCGAGGTCACGCCCCCCATGACAAGCAAGCCGAAGGCCACAGCGGCAGCCAGCATGTCCGGATACGATGTCACGAACTGCCAGAATTGGTTCAAGAAGCCGGATTTGGCCAGTTGGGCGTAGCCGAGCGTGACCAGGACGACGTGGACGGCAATGAGCACGAGTGCCCAAGGCGCTATCTGACGGTGCCACTCGATCAGATGGCCCTGCCCCAAAGACCGCTCCAACCAGGGAAGTCGGGCCACGAGCACCAACATGAGCAACATGAGATAGGCCCCGGTGAAGCCGGCCAGTCGGCCAACGGCGATCAGCGCACCTCCCGGGGCATGAAGCGATCCTCCGCTCTCCCCGGTGATCACCAGGGCCAGCGTGATCCCCATCCCCAGTCCGGCGAGGGCCAGGAAGAGGTCCCCGAAAAGTCGCCTGGGTACATGTCCAGGGCGGCGACCACGGGGAGAGGATGGACCTCCCACCCATGTGAGACGGGAGTCGGTGTCTCGCTGTTTGGTGGTGGCCACGCTGCCAGGTTAAAGAGTCAAGCTAACGGCAACATGAAGGAAAAGGTCAGAAAGGGTGAATGATCGTCGTTTGGCTGATATCGGGAGTCTTAGCCTGGGACCGGTGAGCCGGAATGAGCCCCTGACGGTTTTGCGCGTTCGGACTCTTCAGGCCAACACGAAAGGATGGAAGTGGAGGGTGCCGAGCGTGCCGATGGGCGTCCCGGTCTAGGCGGGCCTGTGGGAGCCCGGATGGGAGGCGCCGTGACCCAACAGAGGGAAACGCCCGGCTGACCGGCTCCACGGCCGCCGTGGTCTTCGTGCTGCTCGAAGCCGAAGGTGTGACGATCCTGCAGGTGACGCGCCTGATCACCCGCCAGTCGGAATGTGTTGTCGGGGAGTCGACAATGGTGCTACCCGCGATCAGGGACCTGATGACGCCCCCGACCGGTTCAGGGGCACCCCGATCGATCCTGCTGCCCAAGCCTTCTGGGCCGACCTCAGTTTTCGAGAATGGGTACTGCGGCACAGGCCAACGCGACGGCAATCAACGGAATCATGATTATCCAGGTCATCTCACTCCAAGCAATTGTGGGACAGTCTGCTTGCCTCCTCCACCAAGACTAGAAAGAGAACCTGAAGGATGAGTTAAAGAGCATGCAGAGCCACTGGAGTTGACCCGCTTTCGTGGACACTTCATTCTGGGGAAGACCCCAGAGGAAGGAGCCCGCAGTGGGTCGTCCACACATCTATCCCGAGGAGTTCCGACGGGAGGCCTGTGAGCTAGTCCGTCGAGGCGACCGATCGCAGCGTCAGATCGCCGCAGACCTGGGCATCCCCGATCAGACTCTGAACAACTGGATGAAGGCCGAGAACAAGGCCAAAGTCCGGGCTAAGGATCCGAACGCTCTGACCGAGACGGAACTGGCCGAGTTGAAACGCCTGCGGAAGGAGAACGCCGACCTCAAGACGGACCGGGAGATCCTCTTCAAGGCGGCAACTTTTTTCGCCAGGGAGACGGACCGCTAAGCCGCTATCGGTTCGTCTCCGCCCACCGGGACCAGTACCCGGTCACGGCACTGTGCCGGGCGACCAAGGTCTCACGCAGCGGTTACTACGCCTGGGCCAACAAGCCACCCTCCCCGAGATGTCTCGAGGATGCCTACCTGACCGACACCATCCGGGAGATCCACCAACGATCGAGGCGCACCTATGGGGCTCCGCGCATCCACGGTCAGCTCCGCCGGTTGGGAACCCGTGTCGGACGCAAGCGGGTGGCCCGGTTGATGGCCCAAGAAGACCTGGTCGGGGTCCACGCTCGTAAGAAGTGGCGCCGTGGCCGGCTGGACGCGGCTCCAGCCGCCGATCTCTTGAAGCGCGACTTCTCGGCCAGTCGGCCCAATGAGCGCTGGGTGGCCGACATCACCGAGTTCTCGACCGGCGAGGGCAAGCTCTTTCTGGCCGGGGTGCGAGATCTCTGTGGCCGGGGACTCGTCGGCTGGTCGATGGGCAACCGCCAGACCAGCGAACTGGTCATCGAGGCCGTCACCATGGCCGTGGCCCGACGTGAACCAGACACCGAACTCATCCACCACAGCGACAAGGGCTGTCAGTACACCTCGCTCGACTTCACCAACCATCTTCGAGAGCTCGGCCTGGTCCCGTCCTATGGGTCGACCGGCGACTGTTACGACAACGCCGCCATGGAGACCTTCTGGGCGACCCTCAAGCGTGAGCTCAGCTGGATCCACGGACCGCTGATCTACATGAGCCGGTCACGCCTCCGCAGCGCACTGTTCGACTACATCGAGATCTTCTACAACCGGGAGCGGGCCCAAGCCGGGCTCGGTCACCTCAGCCCCCTTGACTACGAAGCCTCACTCGTGGTGGCCTGAATCCATAAACCCGTGTCCGTCGAAGCGGGTCAACTCCACACACCGGAAAGTCTTGAGGCTTCCATCACCATGTAAACCAACGGGGCGGGCGATAACCGCCTCTTACCCGGTTCGGGGGCACCCACAACTCGCGAAACAGTTAGCAGACTCGCGTGCGTTGTTCCGACCAGAGCGCATAACCCAGCCAAGCCAGAGCTAGCCCGACTGGAATCGCGATCTTCGGCTGAGATGCGTTGGGCAGAGCTGCTGCTACTGGGGCCAAAACGGTTCCAATGGCAAGGAGTGCGCCCGCCCATCGCGGCAGGATCCCGGCGCGAAATGTCGCTACACCAAACAGCACGCCACCGATGATGTAGATCGGAGCGGTCAGAGTCCAGACCACTGGGAGGGCACCGAGATACACCTTGCTGGTGGGGCCAACAAGCATTCCCATCCAGGCCACGACGAACCCCGGATCGGTGGTCGCCAGACGCGGCAGGATGAATGCTTCAACGAAACTGAAGCCCATGATGAGCACGAACCAGAGGCTCAAGAACACATATCCGACTAACCCAACCCGGCCCACCTTTTTCGCCTGCCTGGCATAGAGCCCTGCCAAGCCGAGCAGGGCGAAAAAGCACATGGCACATGCAACATAGTGAACGACCGCCCAGCGTGTCGTGCTGACCGACGAAGCGGCGTTCGCTGGGTGGAACACGCCAACAAGGATGTAACAGATCCCTGCCACTAGCGCTGACAGCCCGGCCAGTCGGAGAAGTGTGGCTGGCATGATTGTCATCTTGGCGGGAAGTCTCTCGTCGGACTGTTGCGAAACTTCAACTGTTTGCGTCATGCGGGCTCCTTTAGCTTGCGACAAGTGGCGGGATGGTCCTCGCCGGCTATACGACGGACGTGCGAATGTCAGTGCCGGGTCCTGGCGGTGCTTTCGGTTCGGCCTGGGCGGGAATGGCAGCAAGGATCGGTGAGGGCTTGAATCCTTTGACGATTAGGTAGATGCCGAGCGACGCTTCCCATGCGATCTCCGGAATGGCCAGCAGAGATGCTGCCGGGGATCCGTTCTTGAAGGCGCCGAAGAGAATGGCGATGCCAGAAAGGAAGATCAAGGGACCGCCGATGAGCCCCAGCATGGCCATGCCCCGGGGCACCAGGCCAGACTTGTACATCAAGAAGCCGAGCAAGAGCCCGTTCCCAAACCCCGCGCAGAATCCGGGCCCGAGCAGAAACGTCCAATCGTGGATAGCAACCAGCGCCCGTTCGACGAGAACGAGTGAGGCGGCATTTGCCGCTCCCGCCCCTCCAACGTCTTGCCGAAGAGTGACGACAGACATCACACTGATGATGCCGACGACGATAATGGTTGATTCGAGGGTCCGACTCGCGACATAGCCAAGGCTGATGCTCTGGCTTTGGCGTTTGACGATTGGATACAACACGACCGCCGTAGCAATGCCGGAAGCCGCCAGTAGTGCCTCAAGGGTCGCACCCATGGCAATGCCGATATGAGGGCCGGACCCGAAGATGTAATCGGTGTGCTTCAGCACTGGTTTGTAGAGGAAGACCTCTGGGATCGAAGTCACAAAGGTAACCACGAAGAACCACCCTGCGATCCGAGCCGTCCTCCGCTGCACCTCGGTCTGTGTCGCGGGCATGGGTGGCCCGCGATCAGGTTGTGAAGCGGGTGGGACATCGATGATGGCCATGGCATCCCCCTGGTATCAGCGCTACGGATCGGGCGCTACCAGGGTCCGGGGCGTCGCTCCCGAGTTACCTCGGGAGCTGTCGTTGTGCGCGGCACGCTATATCCATCGGGATGTTCCCGATAGCGTATCGGTCGCTTCGTCACACAATTGACACACGCGGGTGACGCCTATCCCGGATGTGCTGGTGCGAGTCAGTTAGCAACCGGCAAGCACCTGGCCTGAACCCCCGGTCTGTGGGGGCACGGCCAATGAAATGCCTGACCGGAATATGCTCCGCATGTGTTCCAGTTGCAGCTCGTCGGCCCCGAACATGAGGCGGAGGTCCTCGCCTTTGAGATAGCCAATCGCTCGTACTTCACAAAGTCGATCAACGACAGGGGCGATCCCTTCTTCCAGCAGTACTCGGAGCGGCATCGAGAACTGCTGGCCGAGCAGGAAGCCGGGACCGGCGCCTTCTATGTATCAGTGGATGACCACGGTGCGGTCATAGGCCGTTTCAACCTCTACCGCGCCTCTGGCGGGAAGGCGGAGGTCGGTTATCGCGTCGCCGAGCGAGTCACAGGGCATGGTGTGGCGACGTCCGGAGTGAGGATGCTGTGCCGGAACGCACGCGAGGACTTTGAATTGTCGACTCTGACGGCGGCTACGAGCGACGAGAACGTCGCATCGCAAACAGGTGCTTCTCAGGGCCGGATTCACCCATGTTGAGCCAGCTGAGGTCGCGGGCCGTCAGGGAATGCTGTTCGATATCGCCTTAACGACGCACTGACGGCGGGACGTCTTGAGCGGCATCCCCGAGGTGCCGGGTTACGTTTGATACAGTCATCGACCCGGTGTTGGGGATGAGAGAGTTTGTCCATGGTCAGCGATGACGACCCCTCCTCCAGGTCCAGGAGCGTTACCTCCGAGGGGCCACGCTGACCTTGCGACCTTGGTCATCGGACCGACCCGACTGGGACCACATGATGGTGATACTCTGCCTGTCACTATGAAGGAAGTCAAGCTTCGTCGGAACGACTCCCTCCCGCTCCACGATCAGGTTGCCGCCGAGATTCGCCGTGACATCGCCAATGGCGATGTCGGCCCGGGTGAACGCCTACCGCCAGCAAAGGACATGGCAGCGGTCCTTGGCGTCCATCCGAACACGGTTTTCCGTGCGCTCCGGCTCCTGCGAGACGAAGGGATCCTGGAGTTTCGTCGGGGTCGAGGCGTGACGGTGGTCGGAACCCCCGAGAAAAGCGCCCTTCTCAGCAAGGTTCGGGAGTTGGTCGACTTTGGCCGGCGGCAGGGTTACCAGCGCGAGGAGATCGTCGAAATGATCGAGGCACTTCCATAGTTGGACCGGGTGACGCCCTGGCGTAGTACCCTGCCCGTCCGTCCAATGCAAACGGAGACCGCCGCCAACCACTAGGGGCGACTCGCCTCTTCACACCCAACGGCATTGCCCGCTCTGGCCCGACATGCCGAAGTCAAACCTTGAGGCGTGGAAAAGCAGTTGTCCACGCCCGGATGTGCCGGTAGACGGGCACCCTGAGGTATCCCCCTGACCCGGAGTTGGGGGATAGTCCAGCGGACGCCCACCGTGAGATGCATCGACGGCTAGCTTCGTACCTCAAATGACCAGAGAGGTGAAGAGGGACCTGTGCTGAAGGTTGTCATCGGAGAGATTCTTCCTCTCGCTCTGGTGGTGACGATCTCTCCACTGAACATAATTCCGGCGATTCTCCTCCTCTTCACTGCTAAGCCGTTGCCGAATGCCCTGAGCTTTCTGGCGGGCTTCCTGGGAGGGGTCGCCGTCGTCCTCGGGCTGTTTGTCTCCTTCGGGGGAGCGGTCAACCTATCGACGGATTCGGGCCATTCGAACTGGGCCGGGATACTGAAGCTGGGCCTTGGCGTGTACCTACTATTCGCAGCAGTCAAGAAGTTTCGTGGCCGCCCCAAGGATGGCGAGGAGGGTTCGCTGCCGAGGTGGATGGATGGAATCGCCGGATACTCTCCAACGAAGGCGCTCGGGGCCGGTGCAGCTCTTGGGGCTCTGAATCCCAAGAACCTCGTCGTCGGCTTGGCCAGTGCGGCCGCCATCTCGGAGGGAGGGCTGTCCACCACCCAAGAAGTGGTCGCCGGTGCCGTCTACCTCGTGGTCGCTGTCCTCGGAGTCGTGGCGCCCATAGTCGTGATGGTTTCCCTCGGAGACCGGGCGCAAGAGGTGCTTGAAAGTTGGAATGCCTGGCTCAGACAGAACAATGCCACCGTCATGTCGATTCTCTTCGTTGTGTTCGGCGCCGTGCTGATTGGGCAGGGCATCGCAGGCGTCTAGGGCTAGCCCGAAAGCGCCCTTGTGGCGCACAATATCGGACCCCGAACATCGCCGAGCCTCTCGCCTTTCCGCCCTGCCTCCCCGTTCGGGCGGCGCTGCAGCCACGCCCGCGGCGCTTTTAGGGTCGCCCCGTCGCCTTTCTCCCTCTCTCCCCGTGTGATATCGCGCGACATAAGCAGCGATGTCACGCGACGTCGTAGAGGACTAGGCAGCTACTAGGAAACGCCCGGTTCCATACGTCATGGTGACACTCCGAGGCGACGTATTACTGTCCTCACACGAGCTCCATGACACATCAGGGTCTATCTCGAACATGGGTGCCAGGCCCAAAGAAACGTCGATGCACGAATTCGACTCCGAGAGTTGGATTATCGTTATCCACTGTGGGTCGATCTAGCCGAGTTATCCTTGCCTTACTCGGTGTGGCAGCAGGCTCCGTCATCACGTCCTGTGCATCAACGAGACCACTGGTCCTTCCCCCCGGCACCCCGATCGCTCCGACCACCAGCATCGATGTCCAACCGCTTGGGCAAAAGGTGACGTACATCATCTCGATCGGTAACGCCCATATCGAACAAGATGAGAACAACATGACGAAGACCAGCGAGGACTTCAACACCACAGCGTGGGGACTTCGCCAACTCAAGTACCCCGCCACTGCTCAGAAGGCCGCCAATGCCTTGGTGGCAAGCATCGTGAACCTCGCGGCCGATACGAGCCCCATCACCCATCCCGATGGAGTTGTTCAGCACAGACTCCAGGTGGACCAAGGTATCGAATTGACGAAGAGCGATGCCTTACGTCACGACCTCGGATTACCTCCTGCTGCCGTTCCCTCGGGCCAGAGAAGACACCTGAGCTAGTCGTGGCGGTGCCGAAGGCGACGAATTCTGAGCCACGACACCCAGGGTGCCCCTACCACCCGAGACGGTGGTGCATGTGCGGCATCATCGTCGCTGTCAACCCAGGAGAGCAGCCGCTCTCTTCTGGACCGTTCCGACAATGCAGTGGCGGTTGCTGTCTCTGACCTCGCCAATCGGCCGGACACCGAGGCGAAGTCGATGGGTCCGAGACAATCACGACGCGATGTCGGCGTCCAGGACGGATTCGTCTTCGGAGCCAGCACATCGCCGCTGTATCTGCTATTGGAAACTGATGTTTGCGAAAGAGACCGAGTGATCATGTCGTCGATGCAGGCCCGAGTTCACGGCCGGGAAACTGCTAGGGAGGGTCGATGGCCCTATTCAACGATTCTTTGTGTGCGAGCAGCGCACCAGACATTTGCGCCAATAACGCTCGCGACTCCTCGGTCTCCTGTTCGGCCTCTGCCGCCGCCACATGCTCACTGAGCCGATCAAGATGAGCATAAAGGAACTGCCGAACCTCCTCATCACCGGCACCATGGGGCCAAAGATTCGTCGGCTTTCTGCCAGCCACACTTGGCATGACCGAAAGCGGTGATACGCCGAGAGCCTCGTCCAGTTCGATGAGCTGCTGTGCCCAACTCCTTAAGTCTTCGAGGAGCTGGTCAAGCTCAGCGTGCAGGGCGTGCTTTTCGGGAATTGTCCGGCGAGCCTGCTTCACGCCGCCCACCTCGTCGATAACCTCACTGAGTACCTGGTTGAGAGCCGCGATCGGATCCTGCCTCGGAATGGAACTCATGTGCGCATCAATTTATCACCAAGATCGAACGGGACGGCGGCCGACGTGGTGCTGACATCGGACATACTCATGCACGGTGCTGCACCGTCAAGTCACCGGACGCGGTCCCCCGAGCCCGCGGTAGTTGCCGGTGGGCCACGGGGGGCACTTGCGCCATCGCTCTGCGCGCCAAGGATGCGACGAGCTCCTCGGCGAGTTCGGTAGCGCGGCCGTTGTAGGCTCTCCTCATGGACGACGGTTCCCAGGAGACGGAGATGACTGTCGTTTTGAGATGGCAGCCCAACCGGCGAAGCGAGGATCCTCGCTTGATAGTGGAACTTGAGGACGGAGAGGGTCGGAAGTGGGATCCCGTGGCGAACGCCGCGCCAATGACCGGATTTATGCCCGTCGGATGGCCGAGGGGCGGCACCCTGGCCTTCAGACGGACCGTCGACAAGCGCTGAGCCACCAACCGGGCCGACGGCGCCGGGGAGAACACGGGAGGCTTCGTGACAATGCATGCCCTTTGCGAGGATCTATCCCGTATCATCCAGGTCCAGGAGATACGGGCGATCATCGACCGTGAGCTTCTGGCACACGGAATAGCGGTGAGCGTTGGACCATTACGAGTGTCCGCGTTTGCGGGGATTGCGCCGCCGCTTGTAGCACTGCGAGGACGCCTCAGTAGCGAATGTCGGCAAGGACGCCGTAGTGGTCGGATAGTTGCATCTGGTCGCTAGGCACGACGCCGAGCAGCTCGCAGTGGGTGGGATGTCCCACAGCACCAAGTCGCGGCCAGGCCGACAGCACGTAGTCGAATCGTCGATCGGGATACATAGCGACGGCGGCCAGAGGATTGCGGTTGGACCACGTTTCTCCGGCTGATCCGTTCCCGGCAACCTCCCACGCGTCGTAGAAGACGCAACCCGGTGCAGCGGGTGCGCTGCGTCCGGTGAGCATCCGGATCTCGTCGGAGTCAGGTCCAGCATTGAAGTCGCCACACACCAGTACCGGATAGCGCTGGCGGGTAGTCTCCGAAATGAGCTGGACAAGCTGTCGGACCTGTTCCTGTCGGACTCGGCTCGCATCGAGTGGGTAGTCCAACATGACGACGAACAATTGGATCCGCCCTCGTTCGCCCTCGATCGTCGCAGCCAGCACCTCGCCGACTCCGGAACCGTCCACCCCCCGCAACTTCCGCCGCTCGACGATCGACAGAGGCCAGCGCGAGACCAGACCAATGCCTGAAACCCAATCGTCCTGCTCCCAGTCACCGACGAACAGTTGATGTTCCACACCGAGTCGATTTGCGACGCGTTCTGCCTGCGTCGTCTCGGTGCTCGACCAGGACTCGACCAGGCAGACGATGTCGGGGCTTGCCGCCACGAGCGAATCCTCGATAGCCGCTTGACGCTCCTCCCACTGCCCATAGCGACCCCAGACATTCCAGGTCACGACCCGTAGACTCGTTTCCACAACGGGCCCGTAGGGTGCATATTGATCGAAACTCACGTCGTTAGTTTGCCTCGTGGTCCCTGATCAATGCGTTCCGACCAGCAAACGGGGAGGGAGCGCGGCTCGAAGCGCTTGCCCCCGTCCTGGCGGATACGTCGGGCAATCGCGAGGGGCCTCGGTGATGACGGCCCGAAGCTCATACTCACGAGCACCAAAGAGGTCTCTCCTATCATCCGCAGCACCTCAGCTACAGCCGGATAGGGCAGGGAAAGTCGCCGCTGTCCTGCGTTCGATGGCGCCCACAATCAGTCTGTTTCTCGCCGCTTCCCGGTCATCCGATTTATCGGGCAGAGTTGACGATGTGACCTTCCCTCAACGGATCAGCTACATCACCCTCGGAGTACGGGCCATGTCGACCCTTCGAGCCTTCTATGCCGAGTTGGGCTGGCAGGAGAGGCCAGGGTCGAGCGACGACTTCGCTACCTACGAAGCCGGAAGCCTGTTGCTCGCCCTGTATCCCCTCGGGCAACTCGGTCAGGAAGCGGCTCCGGGGGAGCCGATGCCCGGACGGGCGTGGAGCGGGATCACGCTTGGGGTCAACGTCGAAAGCGCCGAGACCGTCGACGAAACGTTCCGTCTGGCTTTGGCGGCCGGGGCTCGGACGGTCACCGGTCCCGTGACGCGTGAGTGGGGTGGTTACTCGGGATACATCGCCGACCCGGAGGGCAACCGATGGGAGATCACCTGGGCGCCCGGGTTGTAGCTAGATGGAGGGAAGCCTGTGGCCGGATAACGCTCGGTGTCGTGTGCCCGGATGTGTCCGAGTGTGGGCCTCTCCCGGTGTTCTCTTGGGTACGTGAGACTGAATCCGTGCCCAGACGGCGGCCGCCACCGGTACCGCTCACGCCGAGGCCGCCCGGTGCCATACTTGAGACGTGGCCAGACCGTGGAGCGGCACAGCCAAGTACCACAGAGGCTGGACGGGCAGGGACTATCACGTGACCGGCGGCCACGAAGCCGAAGCCAAGGCCGAACAGGAATCCGAGAAGCCCAGTCGGCTCGGTCTCTGGCTACTCAGGAGGCTGGGCTACCGAGGACCAGATCCAACGCCGCCCCACCATGCTCCTCGCCACGGTGCTCCACCCCACCCGAGGTCTCACCCCGCCGAATAGGACAGATGACCGGGAGCCACCATTCCTGTAGGTTGTCGTGCTCCCGGTGATTGGCGTCACCCACCCCGAACGCCCCATTCCCCAAGACGCTGGACGAGAAGCTTCCCCGGCCAACCTTTGCGGTCGAACGACTCGGTGGCGGTGAATCCTGAACCGCCTTGAAGCCAAGAGAAGCAGGATGTACAGACCGGGCTCATTGGTCACCGGAGCATAGGAAGGCAAAACTTCGTTGATTTCGAGTGCGCCTACCAGCTCATCGCCGACCTCAGCGACGGTGAGTTGGGAGCTGGTCGCCAAGCTGGCAACCCGCTCCTTGCTCGGGTCGCTCTGACCACGGCTCAGTACCCCACTGCCCACCTAGACCCCGCTCGGTGAGCCATCGAGCTGCTTCGTCAAACAGCCCGAGCAAAGTTGTTCGTCAGTGCCATTTCCTGGACGCAAAAGTATCTTCATCGACAAGGACGATACGTAGATTACGTTGGAAGGGGGTAGCGACCCGTCCGCTCCGGGGCGGCAAGCCCGGCGGTTACAAGCCTCGTCGCACATCGAATCTACCCTTCAGTATCTGAGATTCATCAATGGCCACTGTCACCAGCCCTCCGATGGGTCAGCGTGGATCGGGTGCTCCTGCGAAGCGGGATAGATCGACGGTGA
Source organism: uncultured Acidimicrobiaceae bacterium (assembly GCA_963812885.1). GTDB lineage: Bacteria > Actinomycetota > Acidimicrobiia > Acidimicrobiales > RAAP-2 > Bog-756. Next base: position 190,767 of record CAWEWZ010000007.1, read on the forward strand.
TGTAGATGGCTCGGCACCTCGCAACCACCGCCTCCCTCGTGCGTAGCTCAGCACTGATGAAGAGCTTGCGGCGCTCTCGGCTGTCAAGCCGTGCACGAATTTCCAAGGGTGCGTCAACGGGTACGGCAGCCAGATAGCGAACCGTCAACTCGCCCGTGAAGGCCGGCTCCTGCAGTTTGCCAATAACGAAGCCGGTCACGTCGTCAAATGCAGCGGCGACAATTCCACCGTGGGCACGGCCGGGTGCGCCTTCGAATGCTCGCCGCAGGACAACGTCGGCTATCACTTCACTGCCGTCGAACCGCACCTCGAGTTCGATGCCTGTCGGATTTGACCAACCGCCAACGGCTCGGTCTTCGAACCCGCTCCCGCCTAAGATTGACCCCCCCGGACTGCTCTGCATGAGGGCCAGACGATCGCGTGTCGGCGCTTTACTTACCAAGAGCGTCAGTGCGCTCGCTGCCTCCGTTATCGATGCGAGTGCGTCGTCCGCGGGATCGTGTGCTGCAAACGCGTGATTGAGCGCTCGCAGGCTCGCGGCCGCTCTTTCTCTTGCTTCTTCGGTCCTCATCTAGGCAAGTGTAGGGAACCATCCGGGAGTGTACGTCTGGACCTGAACGTCCACTGGCGGTTGACCGAAGTGCCTGCCGCCGCCCGTCGGCTTAACATGTAGAGAGGGACGTTGGAGATGTTCATCGCATGGGGCCCTGAATGCGGTGATTCGGACGCTTTGGTAGCTCTTTTGCGAAGGAGATGCCGACGTGGCAAACACCCGACGGCACCTTCGTGGGCTGCCGCGATGCGATCCCTGAACAGTGGTCAAGCTTTGTAGCGCTGGGCGGGAACATCCGGATGACGACCCGCTATGCCGTTATCGCGAGTGATACGGCCTTGCTCAGCAAGCACGGGCACTTTACTGGCGCTGGTATGGAGTTGGCGTCCCGAACCGCGGTGGCACGTCGTCGGCCTGAGGGGACGTGGATGTACGTGATCGATCATCCGTATGCAGCAGCTGACCTTCCCACTGACTAGTGAGCAGTCGCTGATACGTCTCAAAGTCCTGGTGACCTGGGGCAAGTGCAGAGGTTACTTAGCTCGGGATGCCCAAGAAGCCGGCAGCGGCCACAATCCCATCGGTCAAAATGGATCTGGACAGCAGTAATTTGGGACACACTCTGTTCGCGGAGCAGAGACGGCGGGTAGCGTTATCACCATGCGACTATTTCTCGCCTTACTCGTGATTGCGGTGATCCTGGCAGGAGTGGGATTCGTAGTCCACGTTTTGTGGATTGTTGCCCTTATCTTCCTCCTCGCCTTCCTTCTCGGAGTAATCCTCGGTCCTGGCCGGAAGGCGAGGAACTAGAGCCTCGGCTTGCCAATAGCCGTAGCCAAGAGTCTCGCTCACATGTTGCCGGTTCGTTGAGACCTTCAGCTATCTCCTGATCGCCCCCACGGGCCTGGGTTCCTTGCGGTTCACGACATCTGTTTCGACTGCGTCAAATTGTGGATATTCCCGGCTCAGTTACATGGCCTCGCTGTGAGCTCGATGACCCTCTTGTCCGCGGTCGCCCAAGCGTGGTTCCCGTCCGAGGAGACGGCGTCGGAACCACCGCCAATGGCTATTCGCCGCGCAATGTTGAACTTCATGCGGGTCGCTTCCTGCTTGCCTTGGGCGAAACCGGCACGGGCAGCAGGGCGCAGGATCTGGCGCGCACCCGGGAAAGTTGGACACCGAATAGAGAGGAGCCAAGATGGCTCTCATGACGGTGAACGACGAGGGAACGGCTGACTTCCGGTCGAAGAATCGGTGGTCGGCGAGCAAGAAGCTGGACGTGGTGCTTCGCTTGCTGCGGGGCGAGAAGCTGGAGGAGGTGAGCCGGGAGGTGGGGGTCGAAGCTCACCGGCTGGCCGCCTGGCGGGACGAGTTCCTCGACGCCGGCAAGGAGGGCCTGAAGGGCAAGCGGGCCACCACCGAGGAGGATCGAAGACTCCGAGACGCCGAGCGCAAGATCGGCGAGCTGACCTTGGAAAATGAGATCTGGAAGAAGGTGGCCAAAAAAAGGGGGCTCCAGATGCCGCCGCAGAAGCGGCCGAGGTGAGTGCCGAGATGGAGATCCCCTTGGCCACCGTCTGTCGGGTCACCCAAGCGCCCCGGTCCACCATCTACCACCGCCGGTCTCGAGGTGACGCTCTCGGCTGCCGACCGGGTCCAAAGACCGAGGTCCCAGACGACCAACTCACCGAAAAGATCCGGCAGGTGATCACCGACTGCCCCTTCGCCGGGGAGGGCCACCGCAAGGTCCGGGCCCACCTCCGCCGGGAACACCAGCTCCACGTGGGCAAGAACCGGGTGCTCCGGCTTATGCGGAACGCCGGTCTGCTCGCCCCCCAGCGGGTGGCCAGACGTCGACGTCCGCGGGTCCATGACGGCCGGATCATCACCGATGCCCCGAACGTCCGCTGGGGCACCGATGCCACCATGGCCTGGACCAGGGACGACGGTTGGGTCTGGGTCTTCGCCCTCCTCGACCACTACACCGACGAGGCCTGGGCCCATGTGGCCAAGGTGGGCAACCGTTTCGCCGCCCTCCAGCCCGTCTATGACGCCGTCATCGACCGCTTCGGGGAGCTCGGACCCGATGTGGCCCGAGGGATCAAGCTCCGTCACGACTGGGGCAGTCAATACCGCGCCCACCACTTCCAGGGATCGCTCAACTGGCTGGGCATCGAGGACGATGCCGCCTTTGTCGGCGAGCCTCAGGGGAACGGCGTGGCCGAACGCTTCATGCGGACCATCAAGGAGCAGTGCCTCTGGTCCCGGCTCTTCGCGGACGTGGACGATCTCCGCCAAGGGGTCGGCACCTTCATCCAGACCTACAACGAAGAGTGGCTCATCGAACGCCTGGGCCACCGGACACCACGAGAGGCGTTCAACGAAGCGACAGCTCAGGTTGCCGCGTGATAGTCAGAGAAACTGTCCAACGAACCGGGGCCTCAACGGATCCATCTGGTTCGTGCCCATTGCGACTTGGGAATAGGTGTCCGGCGTGATCACCTCGACGCGGTTGTCATGCTTACGTAGAGCCTCGACCTGGCCCTGACGGGCTGGTGGGACGGCACCCACATCGTCTGCAGGAGCGAACGGTCCGAGACTCGGCGATAGGCGACTGAACAAATGTCAGTTGTCATCCGGTCTCGAAATAGTGCCACGCAAACCTAGGTGATGGCGATCCCGTCTGCCCCGCTACCGACGGTCACCGTCTTCCCCCATGTGTTGGTGGAGGTGTTGACGATGCTCACCGTATTGCCGTCGGTGACGTAGGCATCGCTCCCGTTGGGGGTGATGGCGACCGCGAACGCCTCGGGAGTGTCGAGCTGCACCTTCTTCACCAAGGTGTTGGTGGCGGTCTTGATGACAGCCACGACTCCACTGTATTCGTTGGCTATGTAGGCGTAGCTCCCATTGGGAGTGATGGCAACGCCGGATGGGCCCCAGTCGCTTTGCAGCATCACTGACTTCACAACCTTGTTGGTGGCGGTATTGATGACGCTCAGGCTGCCGTGGGCGGTGTTGGTGACGTAGGCCTCTCTCCCATTGGGGGTGATGGCGATTCCCACCGGCATCCGAGTTAGACCCACGGCCTTCACCACTGTGTTGGTGGCGGTATTGATGACGCTCACGGAGTGGGAGCTCTCGTTGGCCACGTAGGCGTCGTCCCCGTTCGGGGTGATGGCGACCCCGAATGGCCGCTGCCCGACCCCGACGGTCTTCACCACGGCGTTCGTGGATGTCCTAATCACGCTGACGGTGTTGGAGCTGTTGTTGGTCACGTAGGCGTAGCTCCCATTGGGGGTGATGGCGATCCCGTATGGCCCCCCGTATGGTCCGCTGCCGACCCCGATGGTCTTCACCACGATGTTGGTGGCGGTGTTGATGACGCTCACGGTCCCCGTGCCCGCGTTGGCCACGTAGGCGACGCTCTCGTTGGGGATGATTGCAACCCCGCATGGGTCGGTGCCAACCCCCACTGTCTTCACCACCTTGTCGGTGGAGGTGTTGATGACGCTCACTGTGCCGGAATCGGCGTTGGCCACGTAGGCATAGGGGATTGTCGAGGCAGACGCCTTTGGCGCTCCCAAGGGCGTCAGTGCAACGGCGACGAGCCCCGCCACACCGACTGCTGCGCCCGCCCTCATCGTGAACCGTGACAATCGGGATCCGACGGTCTGCGCCATTTGCATCCCTCCCTGCTGGCTACCCCCTGAGACTCCGAGCATCTCGGAACAGCGACTGCAGGGTTGTGAGCAGGCCGAAGATCCGGTGATTGGCATCGTCACACGTCGAGATAGCCGTAATGGGTTTGCTTCACCGCACCACTCGAACTGATGCAGACGACGCTGTAGACAGATTGGCCGACGGCGATGTCAGGATCGGTATTGGCGGTCACCCTGCCTTTGACGACGTACTCCCCTTTGTAGCCATGGCGGGCACAGTACTCACCGGAAGAGTCCGGCAACGTGGTGATCGACGCAGTTGTCGAGTAGCTGTGGTTCCCTGAGCTCCAATGGATGACCCCAATCCTCTTTGTTCCGGGGATGAAGACCTTGCCCGGGACTGTGCCGTTACCGGCGAGCTGTCCCCGCGAACGACAGGCGCTCAATGTGACGATGCTACCGGTTGTTCCGATCACATGCTCACAGGAGATGCCGGGAGCAGCGGTGAGCGGGGTTCCCGCTTCAGCCGATTGGGTTGCACCGCCTAGCCCTGTACTAATGGCCAGTGCGGCTATTGCAATGAGAGAACCTGAGAGAGCCGATCTTGCAACTGTCCGGGTCACGCGCTGCCGCATTGGAACCCCTTCGCCCATGCTTACCGTGCAGATGCTACTCCGCGATGAGGGAAACCGCTTGGGCGATCAACCCAGGGGCACTGAACTGGGGTGACACCGAAGTGCCGGTCGTTGGCAACGCTGCGCACCCCCTGACCTGGCGATCGGAGGCGCCGGAGCAACGGCTATCGACCTGGTTAGCAGCGTCACATCCGGATGCGGATCAACATCTCGAGCGGTCGGTTGCTTGAACTATGCGCTCAACCATTCACATCTCCGAATGAAGTCTCGTGTCCCGATAAGCGAGCCTCGCCACTGTCCCACCCGAACCGACGACGACCACCACTGTGACCCAGCACGCGGTGTCGCCGGACCGATGGTCCCAGGCTACCCAGCCAGGGTCGCCGGTCGACCCACTCGCGGCGTTCGGGGCCAGGTCGCCAGGCCGTCCTCAGGATCGGTCATCGGCGTGTGAAGGTGAGATGGGTGACGCCGCTCGGTGACGAGACCGCCTCGACGCTGTAGCGCTCCTCGACGCCTTCGAGGCCATCCCAGAGACGAGCGCCGCGGCCGAGCAGGATCGGCACTTGCACGACGTGGAGGGTGTCGATGAGGTCGGCGGCGAGGAAATCGCGGACGACCGTCGGGCCACCTCCGATGCGCACGTCGAGGTCACCAGCGGCCTCCCGGGCGAGGTCGAGTGCTTCTTGCGGAGAGGCATCGACGAAGTGGAACACGGTGCCCCCCTCCATCTCGATCGGTGGGCGTGCGTAGTGGGTCAATACGAACACCGGCGTGTGGAACGGCGGGTTCGGCCCCCACCAACCACGCCACTCGTCGTCGGTGCCGACGTTGGTCCACGGTCCGGTCTGCGCACCGAACTTGCCCCGGCCCATGATCTCCGCACCGAAACCCAGCTCAATCCGTTCAGCGAACGAATGGTCGACGCCGAGCGTGCCGCCGGCGTCGCCGACCATCGACCGCCAGAAGCGGGTGGCGAAATACCACTCGTGCAGGCGATGCCCGGCGTGGCCGAACGGAGCGTCGAACGTAAGGCCCTCGCCGGTCCCGAACCCGTCCAGGGAGATCGAGAAGTTGTGGACACGAACTTGAGACATGGCGACCTCCGAAGCGTTGGGTGATTGCGATAGGCAACTGAGCCGAGCCGTTATGGCCGGTGCTCGACCATATGCGGAATCGTCAGGTGGCCGGTCAAACGGAGCGCGCGAGATTGCCGTACCGGATAGCCGGTTCGTCGTTGGCCGCCAGTAGAGTCAGGCTTCCGTTCGTGGCCATATCGACGACCGGGCCGACACCCAGACCGACGCCACTGCCGTAGAACGCAGCGTCGCCGAAGTTGAACGGGCCGCCGTCGGCCGCGGTGAACCAGTAACCCGTCCCAGTTCGGTGGGTCGACCAGCTCGATGATCAAGGCTTCGGTGGGGGAGCGCTGACCCGATACTGGTAGGCGAAGGCAGCGATGTCACTGGCAGTGGGCGAGATCCCCGGTTGAGAGTTCTGGGTGACATTGGCATCGGACGGCGAGAAGTCGTCGATGTAGAGGGTGCCGCTCACCACGCTCCCGACCGCGCCCGACGGCGTGATCGTGACAGAAAGGTCCACGGTCCTCCCCGGGCCGACGACAACGGCTTTGAGTGGAGCGGCCAGGTTGGTACTGGCCCGCCACAGGTCACCGGCTGTGGAAGTGACGGCCGGATCGAACGCGGCGGTCGTGGCGGTCAGGGATGTCTCCGCTGTCACAGGTGTCACACCATTGACCCCGTCGGGACCATCCTGGAACGGGGTGATGATCCAGTCCCCGGGCGCGACGAATGCCGCGCTGTAGGACCCGGTGGCCGAGTCGCTGAAGGGAGCGGACGATGAGATCAGGTCAGGATCCCCGAAGGCCCATGAGTAGTCGAAGAAGATCGGGCGCTTCGCCGATACCGCGGCGGTGATCGAGGTCGTGTGGCTCGGTACCAGGTATTGGGGGACCGTGGTGGAAGGGACCGGGACCCTCACTGTGGATCCCGTTGAACTGGACAGCCTCAGTTGAACCGACCGATCGAGCCGCGCGTCGACGAAGTAGGCCTCAGGAGTGGTGCCCGGGTTGGTCAGCTTCACATGGATCGTCTTCACCTCCCCGGCAGCCAGTGACGTCGAAGGAGAGTCGGGGAGGCCCGATGCACTGTCCGGCACCGGATTCTGGTCCAGGGTGACAGTGAAGGGCTGTGTGAGTGCCGTACCGTACACCTGGTTGTAGAAATTGATCACCAATGTCCACAGGCCGGGATCCGGGTGCAGGACGTGAAGTTGGGTCCCACGTTGGGGCATCAGAGCAGTCCCGCCCACCATGGTCGCCGCCAGCATGTTGCTGGCGGTCGAGGCGGCCTCTCCGGTGGCTGGGTCGACGAGTTCGGCCACAAAGGTGTTGGCGGCACTGGGCGTGGCGATCTCGGCATTGAGCACCGGGGTCCCGACTGGTATCGACACCTCGTAGTACGCGGACTGCCCAGAGTTGAATTGCCGTCCGTTACCCCCGGTCAGAACGCCGGTGAACGTCGTGGAAGGGGTTGGGGTCGGCACCAGTGACCGGAGGGTGACGGGGACCGTGGTCACTGTGGTAAATGACGGACCCTGGTGGTCGGTGAGCACGACAGAGCCGGACTCGTCCCCTGGCTTGCCCGGGGTGGTGACATCCAGGGTGAACGACCTGGAGCCGCCCGGTGGAAGCGTGAGCGATGGTGCGGACAGGGTTCCGAAACCGACCCAACCTGCCGTGCGCGCGCCGAACTTGACCGGACCAACGGTTCCCCCCTCGGAAGCCGGGGCGCCGAACACGAGCGCCGTCCAGGTACCCGGTGCGGGGTCGGCCACCTGAGCATCGCTGTCATTGGCGGTGCCCTGTGGGCTGCTGGTCTCGGCCAACTGCCCAGACGGTGAGAAAAGGCTGAGGTTGAGGGCCGCGTTGAAGTCCGTCGACGGGCCCGCACCCCGATAGGCAATCGACGCGTCGAGCCGGGCCTGCCCGGGGGGCTCGGTGAACTTCACCACACCGACGTCGCCAGTCGCATCAGCCAACGTGACCGTGGTGTCGCGCAGGCTCCGATACGTACCGAGTATTCGACTTGACACGCCGATGGTGGCCGTCCCGCCGCCGTCATTGCTCAGGGTTTCGGTGAACTGCTGCCTGCTGCCTGGCTGCCCGACGGCGTTCAGCTGTGTGGAGCTCTTCAGGACGGCCGTTCCGCTGGGTCGCACGCTGGCGCCCGGGTATGAAGCGGCCGCCTTGACGGCCTGATAGGCGTCGAGAAGGCCGGCCCCCTGCTGGTCGGCGGGTGCGGCGATGTTCTCGGCGGTTGACACAATGATCCGCTTGACCATCGCCGGAGAGGGCGCAGAGCCATGGTGGGACCCGGCGTAGGCCTGGATGACCAGGGCGGCAACCCCGGCAGTGAGGGGCGCCGACTCGCTGGTACCTCCGGTCAACTCGACTGGTGAGCCCTGACCGGCGAAGTTCGTGCAGTCCGTGTACTTCGCCGGATCGGCGGTGCACAGCGCCCAGTTGCTATCGCCGGGGGCGACGATGTCGACGGCGTGCCCGAACTGGTCGAAGCCGCCGGAGCTGAGTCCGCTGATGTTGTCGTCGAGCCAACCTGTTACGCCGGGGAGGTTGATTCCCGCCAGCCCCGACTGCGCGTAGGCCCGGTAGGTAGTCGACGCTCCGACAGATATGACCGCGGGATCGGTGGCCGGGGACCCGATGGTGTCGGTCACCCCCGAATCCCCGCTCGAGACGGAGACGGTCACCCCGGCGGCCACCGCAGCCTCATTCGCCATGTCGGTGAGGTCGAGACTGGCGCGGTCGGGAAAAGGATTGGACCCGAACGACTCGTTAATCACATTCACGTGGTCGACGTTGACTGCGTAGTTGATCGCTTCGAGAAAGACCGAATTGAATGCAACCGGCGCAGCTCCGAAAACGTTCAACCCGACCAGGCTCGCCCCTGGGGCTACGCCGAGGATCCGTATGTTGCACGGTCTGTCGAGCCCGACCGCATAGTCGGCAACGTTGTAGGTTCGATGCCCCTGAGCGGCGATCGAACTCGCGTCGAGAAAGGCCTCGCCACCGGCCTGGACCGACCCGGTTCCGGTCCCGCTGAAGTCCCGGTAGTCGGTAAAGACGTGCTGACCGTTGGCCCGGATGAAATCCGGGTTGCTTGTGTCGATCCCGTCGGCGATGAAGGCAACCTTCACGCCTTTGCCGGAATAGCCGAGGGCCTGTGCGGTTTGGCCTCTCCCAGACTGTGTGGCGGCGTGGATATCTTCGATGGCCTGGGGATCCAGTTGCACCTCGCCGTGCGGGGCGCAAGCACCCGGGAGCGGGGAGAGGCCGCTTCCCTTGGTACGGGACCTGGCGGGCAGCGAACTGGTAAGGGGAATCGCCTCGTCTGGGACGACCTCCCGTACGGACGGATTGGCCGAGAGATGGGCGGCCTCCCCCGGGGAGACCGTGGCCGACAGTGCGTTGATGATCTGAAAGCGCTTGATCTGGCGAGCACCGGTTCGGCCAAGCTCGTTCACGACGCCAGCCTGAACTTGATCGACAGCCTCAGCACGGTCAGCCGCATTGCGAGGCGAGTCCGAGGTGGCCGGGAGCTGATTCTTGAAGACCACGATGACCTTGTCCGTGACATTGGCCGAAAGGGCCTGCGCCTGAGCCGCGGTCAAGGATGTCTGTGCCCCGGCGGACTCTGTTGCTCCGGCAGTTCGGGGGAGAACGAGTCCTCCGGCTGCCACTGGCAGAAGAAGTGCGAGAGTAGTCAGGACGAAGCGGCGTTTCATTGCGTTCCCTTCCGCAGTGGCGCTCGGATCCTAGGGCCGCAGCATCGGACCAACAAGTCCCGTCACAGGCCTAACCTTTGCCGATGACGTGAGGCGACGCAGCCTCTCGAGACCGCGGTTCTCCCTACCCCGAGCAGTGAATTGATGGCACCGGTGTTACCCGTTGCGGCCGATCCAGGTGGTGGATAGGGTCGTGTCGAGCGGGCATCCGACGAGCGGAGGTTGGTGCAATGTCATACAAGGTGATTGTTGTCGGGACCGATGGCTCTGAGCGAGCTGCCATAGCCATTGCGGAGGCTCTTAGCCTGGCGAAGGCCACCGGGGCCAAGCTTCATGTCGTTCACGGGGTTCACCCTGCAGTCGAGGCCGGCTACACCGAGTCCAAGGGTGGTCAGCTAACCATCGACAAGGCACGCGAGGGTGTCGAGGGTTTCAAGGCAGCTTTGCTTGCCGAAGCTGCTCGCCAGGGAGTGTCTGCCGAGGTGCACAATCCAGGCACCTCGGACCCGGCGGATGCGCTCATTGAAGCCGCCGAGTCCTTTGACGCCGACGTTCTCGTAGTTGGCAACAAGGGGACCAGCGGGGTCAAGCGCTTTGTGCTTGGAAGCGTTCCCAACAAGGTAGTCAACCACTGCCCCTGCAGCGTGTTGGTCGTCAATACGGATGCCAAGTAGCAATCCGGTCGCGTCTCTGTTGACTTGATCCCTGTTCCACCCAGCCGGCGATTGACGGCATTGTCAGAGATAGGGCAGTCTCACTTGGTCGGGTACCAGAAGCGCACCCAAAATGTCTTGGCGGCGCAGGATCAGCAGCACTCCGACTATTGCCGCTCCGAGGATCCAGCGACGAACGGCAACCAAACGTACCACGGGTTGATTGGCGCAGAGCAGTTCGCACCGGAGCAACTAGGAGGCACGGTGCCGGATCGACACGCAGCATGATGTAGATGGCGGTCACCTCGGTGACCCCCAAGTGCCCACAACCATCCCGATCACCAGGGCACCGGCCGTACCTATCAAGTATGAGAGCCGGGGTTCAGCCGAGCATCCGAGCGATTCCTGCCTCTGACCACCACAGGCCCCAGCGACCTGAATCAGTCTCGGAGAGTCCGGAATCGATGAAGGTGGAGGGACCCACACCGGTCTTGTTCGAGGACGCGGACGGGCATTGTTTCCCCCATGTTGCTGGTGGCGTACCGGTTGTGCTCGAAGCGACGGGGAAGTTCGATCTGGTCCTGCTGGTGGAAGTGCTTCTGCCGACACTCGCCGTCGAGTTAGCCGTATGCCTCCGCCAGATCGCGGGCGGTCGACGTGCCAAAGAGAGCGCCAGCCCACATTTCATCAAAGCCGGCAAGACAAGCTCTGCTCAGATCGAGATCCGCTGTTGTCTGGTTGACCGCATCCGGCCCCCCGGTCTCGAGGAGGAGAAGGGTGGTGGCGACGTTGTCACACACATGGTCATCAGCCAAGCAAGGTCATCGAGAGAGAGAGTCAGTCCAGCGGAGGACACCGGTGCCGCTGAAGAAAAATCGTCTGGGACGGCCACCCGAGCTGATGGATCGCATTCTCCTGAGGCGACGAGACGGGCATAGTGGAGCAGGACGAATGTCTTCGCTGCACTTTCAGTCGGGAGCACCCGAACCGAGTCGAACTCGGCAACCTCGCCGGTGTCGAGGTTTCGTCGCAAAGACCTCGAAGCCGCCCGGAAGGGGTGCCAAGATGCCCCGTATCCCGTCGGAAAGCCCCCCCCACAGTGTCGCAAATGAGCTCGATCGCGTCGAACCCACTCGTCCCCAAGTGTGCCGGACTCGTGCCCGGGGGCACGAGAGCGGGTTGAGCCCTACGACCCGCCTTGCGTGTGACGATGCATTTCTCCGGCATGGGCAAACCATTCAACCCGGGTCGGCGGCGGCACGTGTGCCTCCTGGAACGCTGGAGCCAGATCCTTTTGCATGAACTCCTCTTGCGCTGCCTTCGATTCCCAAACCTCGACGACGATGAGCTTGTCGCCCGACTCGCCCGCCACATGATGGATCAGAGGAGGCGGCCAGTCGCCAGAACCGGTCGACGGATCGACGTTGAGAATACCGGATACCTTCTTGTACAAGCTCAGTGCCTGAGGGGTATCGAATTCAAGAATGAGGACGTCTGGCATGGTCGTGCTTCCTTTCACTCGTTATGTGGCGCCGAACGACGAGTGAGCCGTCGCCGGATCGCTTCGCCGCTGCAGCGCTCCTGCAAGTGGCTCCCAGGACCACTACCGGAATCGTATCCTCAGAGTGGGGTTGACCGTCGACCGTGGGCGTCGGAGGTACGACCGTAGAGGCGCTCGCGAATCCTGTCTGACTCGCCCTGGAAACGCGCTGCCGGTTTGCTCCGGCTCTCCCGACCTTCTCGACATCGATTGCCACGGCTGAGTGTTGCAGTCGGAGACTGGAGTGTGACTCCACCCCGCGTTCTGGGCCACAGAAAGTGCCGCCATATGTCGCACGGATACCGCCCGGGGAGTGGGCCGTCAGAGCTCACAAGGGGGCAGTCGCTGCTCCCGTTTCGACCGCCGCTACGGCAGGTGCCGGCGTACCCACCAGAGACAACCCGCGCCGAGGCGACGGCGAGGGCGACGAAGATCGCCGCCTCGGACCACTGCAGCGGCCAGGAGCGGCTGGGCGGCTGATAGGTGACCACCTGGCGCAGATGGAAGCTGTCGACGCAGCGCTGGAGGGCGGCCTGCGTCGCCGGAACGGTGTGCCAGTGGGGACCGCTGGACACGGGTATCCGGTTCGGGCACCGTCCGACGCCCGTGAACACAGCCGTCCCGTCGCCCTTCAGGCCGGTCACGCCCATTTGCCGTTCGGCCCGATCTCACCGTCCGGGCCGACAACCCCGCCTGTGCCGGTCACGATCTGGTTCGAGACCACCAAGTCGTTGGGTTTCGGTGGTCCGATGGAGGCCCCGGTGCCGGTGGCGGTCAGCTCGAGGTGGAACGGCAAGCTCGCCCTCATCGGTGCAAAAGGGGTCCGCCCGACATCCTCGCCCACGAGGTAGCGGGCGCCGAAGTAGCCCACGATGGTGCCCGCCACCGCCACGAGCGTCCGGCGCGTCATCGCGCCGAGGAGTGCGCCCATTGCGACGGCGAACATGGCGAAGGCGACCGGTACCACGTCGCGCTGTTCGAAATTGAGCCACACGGAACCGCTGACGAGGTCGAGCGGACGCTCCCAGCACGTCGCCGCGGTGCTCAGCATCCCCATGAGGACCACGGTCACGAGCAGGACCAGCGTCAGGCGCGTCGCGATCCAGCACGTCCTCACCACGCTCTGGGTCCAGGCGAGCGAGCCGGGTTGTCGAACTCGGTGGCGACGATGGGAGGAATCACGCTGCCACCCATGCGGCGGTCCGGAGCACCCCGCGCACCCCCTGGCCCGGCAGTGATAGGGGGAGTCCGTTCAGGTTGGACGGGCTGGACCGAAGATGAACCACCGCGTCGACTGGATCTCAGCGCTCCAGCCCTCTGCTTCGATGAGCGACTCCAGCTCACCTGGCTCGTACATCACACTGACGACCCGGTGCACCGACCCGTCCCTCAGACGACGCAAGTGCAGGTCAGTGTCGTATTTGATGACGAAAGGGTCCTTCGCAGTCGTCTCCGGCTGCGGATCGTTTCGATTGTCGATGAGGAACGCATGTCCGGAGGGAGTGAGCCATGAGTGAACGAGCGACCAGAACTCGCCGAATCGGGACCTTGGCACGTGCGACAGCCAGAAGGAGAAGAACACCACGTCATAGTGGGAGTCCGCTTGCCAATCGAAGAGATCTGCCACGATATAGCTCACGTCGGAGCGTCCCACCCGAGCCTGGTTGAGCGCGAGGACCCGAGGCGAACTGTCCACCACGGTGAGACTGTCGGCTGTGCGAGCAAGACGCTCGGTCCACCAACCAGTACCTCCGGCCAGTTCCAAGACCGAGCCCGTGGCTCCGAAACAAGTCAGGGCGTCGTCCACGACGGCTACTTGGCGCTGCCATTCGAACCGCTCTCCCTCGCCCCGGTCGAACCGGCCCCGCCGCTGCCACCATTCGTCGTACTCGGGCGCCCGGGCCTGATAGTACGACCGCTGCTCCGCAAGTAGGTCCTCGTCGTTCACGTCGACAGTTTCGCGCTCTTCGGTGAGTGCCTCAAAGGCCGACCGGCGTCAGCTCTCCGGTGGCAGGGGCACGTAGCCGACACCAGACCGGGCAAAGACTCAGGGATAGAAACTCCGCTCAGGCGGACAGCTCCTGTACTTTGAGTGTGTCGACATGCTGCTGCATCGAGATGGTCGTGCCGTCGCGAATCGTCAAGACGTGCGCCATTTGCACCTCCGCGAGCGATGCTTCCACGAGTAGGTGCCGGTCGCGACCACGGTGTCGTCTTCGGCTAGGAATCGGGTCGGGGTAACCGTCAATTCCCTGCCGATGTCACCGAGTCGCATGAATACACCCTCGACTACTGCTTGCCGGCCTACGTAAGTGCCGTGGAGCGGTAATCCATCTGCCTCAGTTCACTCGATCTTGTCGTCCATCAGCGCCAGCACACGAGCTACGTCTTCCTGGGCGAAGGCCTGGTAGGGCCAGCTCGGGAACGGGAACTTCTACGCCACTGGCAACGGGGGCTCGGACGTCCCCGTGGCGGCCAAAGGGCTGAGCGGAGCTGGCACACTGGGTGGTGTGGCCAGCCTTGCGAGCGACGGCTTCGACGGTGGCTGTTGCGACCTTCTCATCTCCAGCGCGGTGGACTGCTGGGGGGAGGGGGACTCCGCCGAGCTCGGCAAAGGCTCCGCTGTACCGGTGGCCGTGATCTCCTGGCCCGGCATCAAAGGGGACCGATCCGGGGATACTAGAGATGCCGGATGACAGTCGCTGGCACCCCGGCCACAAGGGTTGCCGGAGGGACCGAATGCGTCACCACCGCACCAGCAGCCACGACAGAATCCGCTTCGATGGTCACACCGGGGAGGACCATGGCGGCGGCTCCGATCCACACGTTCGTACCGATCGTGATGGGTGCAGCGGTGATGTATGACCGCCGTTTGTCCGGTTCGACCGGATGGCCTGCCGTGACCAAGTTGACCTTATGGGCAATCATCACCTGATCTGCGATGTCGATCGGCGCGTGACCGGTAAATGCGCATTCGGCACCAATGAAAACCGTCCGACCGACACTGATGTTGAGCCCGTGATCGGCGTAAAAGGGAGGGATGAGCGTGAACGCGTCACCCACCGGCTTGCCGATCAACTCCTCAAAGGCCTGCTGGATCAATTCGGATTCGTCCAAGCAAAGCGCGCTGAGCTCGGATGAGAGCCGGGTGGCCACCTTGACCCGCTCGAACAGCGCCCGGGACTCGGGCGTTCTGGTTTCGATCCACTGACTGTCGTCCATTCAACGTCCCAATTCAATCTTTGTTTGCGAGTGGCGAAGATAGATCGTCGTTACGTGTGAAGGTTGGATGCCGACTGACTTCCATCCCTGGGTCCCCAGGTCAGAGGCTGCACTATTCACGACATTGCGTTATCCCCAGTTCCCGGACCGCTCCCGCCGCTCGTCCTCTCGGGATCCCGACCATCGGGTGGCCGGGTCCTTCGATGCGTCCGGCGTAGGTCACGACCGTCTGGGCCACGCCGCTGGACCACGAACCCTGGCCATTGGCGGGTACCCTCACCGGTACCGTCGGACCGAGGCCCACGTAGGGTTGGGGAGAGGAGACGCTGAGAGCCGCCATGACCAGCAACACCGCCACCCGATCGACCCAGTTCGATAATGGAACCGGCCACCGCAGCTTCGCGTCGAGTCGGACCGATCATCGACGATGGCCGGAAGGAGTCACCGGCGCCTTACCGGGGCCACCACGGGGACCGCTCTCCTATCGATCCGGCCGGGTGCGACCGAACGGTTGGAGGGGGGAACGGTGGTAACTCGGGCTCGGACGCTGCAACGGTCCTTCTATGAGCGGCCCGCCGAGTTGGTCGCCGGAAGTCTCATCGGGAAGATCCTCTCCTATGGACCGCTGAGCGGTCGCATCGTCGAGGTGGAGGCGTACGACGAGACGGAGCCGGCCAGCCATGGATTCTCAGGACCTCGAAAGAGCAACGCGACACTGTTCGGTCCACCTGGACGGCTCGAGGTCTACCTCTCGTACGGGATCAACTACCTGGCCAATGTGGTGTGTCAGCCGGTTGGCTTTGGATCCGGTGTCCTCATTCGAGCCTTGGAACCGCTGACCGGGGTTGAAGCGATGAGGGCGAACCGAGGTGATCCCCAAGACCCGGATAGCCGCCTGTGCAGTGGACCTGGTCGTCTGTGCAAGGCGTTTGGCCTCAGTCGGGCTGACGACAATACGGATCTTGTCGTCGGGAAGGTGCGGATCCTCGATGATCATGTGGCCCTTCCCTACGCCAGAGGCGCTCGAGTCGGTCTCTCAGTCGGGAAAGATCTCGATTGGCGATTCTTCGTTGAGGACAATCCGAGCGTATCTGGACCCCACGAGCCGAGGACGCGCACGGGGACAGCCACGTCGTCGGCGCCGACCTCCCGATCATCGTAAGAATGGCTGCGGACCTCGTCGTAGGCGGGGTATGGATCCCAATCAATGGAGGTGCCAGATGGCCGAATTCACACCACCCGCAGAGGGGATTCTGCTGGCCCACTTCATCGTCTCGGACGACGTGGAGCGGTCCCGACGCTTCTACACCGAGGTCCTCGGTGGCAAGGTGATCTTCTCGGGAGACGTGACCTATGTCGCCCTGGCCAACAGTTGGATCATCATCAATGTCGGTGGAGGCCCGACCGATGACAAGCCCACGGTCACCCTGGAGACGCCACGCGACCCCGACCGGGTCAGTAGCTTCCTCAATATTCGGGTCAAAGACATCCACTCCGTGTACGAAACATGGAGGGCCCGAGGTGCTCAATTCCTGACACCGCCCAAGCAACACCAGTACGAGATCCGTTGCTACATCCGCGATCCTGATGGATATCTGATCGAGGTGGGGCAAACCACCGACCCAGAGGGGGACTGGTCGGCCTGGCCCTAGCTGGTCTACGCCCCCCTGGAGGCGCGCCGCTCAGACCCCAGGAATCGGACCTGCTTGCTAGTCGGGGACATCCTCCTCGTCGAGGAGAGCCCTGGCTTGCGAAGCATCCTCGTCGGGAACATAGACAGGCACCCCGTCGGCGAAGCTGACGGACTCGTACACCGAGCCTGCTCCGAGCGTGACGTCGATGCCCGACGCCCGCAAGCGCGCCGCGATTACCTCCGCCTCGAATGGTTGAACACGCGTCAACTCGACGAGATCGTTGGGGTGAGACTCCGGAGATCCGCTGTCATGTGGCATTGCTACCGCCATGGTAGACACAAATCGTTTGACTCCCCTGGGCGTCCACCAAGCCCCGTCGAGGTCTCGACGGCCGGAAACTGATGGCACCGCAAGACCGGTCGAGATAGCGTGGCCACCTGGCCAGCGGCGCCTTCATCCTTGGTGGAGTGCGAACGCCGGTCGGACGCTATGGAGGCTCCCTCTCACACATTCGCACCGACGATCTGCTCGGGCCGACCATGGGTGCCGCCTGTGAGAAGGTCGGCGTTCCTCTCGAACGGATCGAGGACATCGCCGCCGGATGCCTGAATCCGGCCCACGAGGGGATGGGTGACTTCGCTCGATGGCGGCCCTCGGCGCGGGGTTCCCCGACTCTCGGCACCATGTGGGCCGGGGCCGGCGGTCCGCCGAACCCCTGCTTGTTGGCCCGCAACGCCTATGTCGAGATGATCAAGGCCGCCCAGAATGTGGCCGACCGCTACGAGCTGAGCCGCGAGGAGATCGACGCGTTCGCCCTCCGCTCGCACCTCCACGCTGCAGCCGCTCGTGATTCGGGTCGATTCGCCGCCGAGATCCGTCCCGTCGAGGTCCCCGCTGATCACAGGCAACCAGCTCGCACCTTCGAGCATGACGAAATCATCAGAGGTGATACGACCGCCGAGAAGTTGGCCGCACTTCCGCCACAGCCGAACACGACCCAGATGACCGCCGGGAACTCCTCACCGCTCAGCGACGGCGCCAGCGCGGTGGTGGTCGCCAGTCAGAAGGCGGCCGAGGAGCTCGGCACAGAGCCGTTGGCCCGGGTGGTGGTGTCAGCCACCTACGCCCTGGACCCGCAGTTCATGGGTATCGCTCCTGCATTCGCCATGGCTGAGGCACTGAAGCGGGCCCGGCTCACCCCCGAGGACATCGCCATCTGGGAGGTCCATGAGGCATTTGCCGCTCAGGCCCTGGGCGTGCTGCGCGAGTTGCCTCGGCAGCTGAACGGGTTCGAAGTCCCTGACGACCGGCTCAACCCCAATGGAGGGGCCGTGGCCATTGGGCATCCGTTCGGTTCGTCAGGTGCCTGGTACGTGCGCACCCTGCCACCGAGCTTCACTTGCGCAAGGCCCGGTTCGCAATCCTCGGCGTCTGCGTCGGGTCCGGTCAAGGCGTCGCCCTCGTGCTTGAAAATACGAACGCCACCTGAGGGCGCGGGTCGGGCCCAAGCACCCACGCCCGGTGCGCCGCCGCCGACGCCGCCGTCGGGCGCAGGGCAGGTCCGATCAGCTCTCGGCGGTGAAGAACCGGTCGGCAGCCGCCTGATCTCCGAAAAAGACCGTGATGACGGACAGGAGATCGTCGGGATCGAATTCGAGGAGGTAGATGTGATGTCCGCGATAGACACTGCCATGGGCTTGAGCCTGCGCATACTGGAGCGCCGTGATGTGTGATTCACCGACCATCCAATCCACCCACTTCAGCACTTCAAAGGTGCCTCGGGAGAAGTCGATCAGCTTGGCAATGTGCTGCCGCACCTCATCGGGTCCGTGGAACACCCCAGAGAGCCGGCTGCGTCCCGGTATCGAATACACGACGTGGGGCGACAGTAGGTCGACGGCTTCGTCGAGGTGCTTGCTCGAATAGCTGAGAAAGAACCGCCTGGCGTTCATCAGGCGCTGCGGTTCCGGCATACTCTCCATTGGCTGATCCTAGATGGCTCCCATGTCCTCGGGCCGGGGGACCGACGTGAACGAAGCGGGTCGGGCGCGTTTGTCGGCGACCCACCCTGGCTCTCAGGCGTGATGGGCCGTACGCGATTCGGTCAGGCCCCGAGCGGCGTTCACGATCCCGACATGGGTGAAGGCCTGGGGGAAGTTTCCGAGCAGGCGCCGGTGGCGCGGGTCATACTCCTCGGAGATGAGCCCGACGTCGTTCACCAGGCCGGTGACCCGTCGGAAGATGGCCGTTGCCTCCTCGAGGCGGCCCATCCGCCGTAGGCAGCCGATCATCCAGAGGGTGCACGGGAGGAACATTCCCTCGCCGCCCGGTAGCCCGTCCACTCCCGATCGGTTCTCGTAGCGGAGGACGAACCCGTCCTCCGTAAGGTCCCGTTGGATGGCCTCGACGGTTCCGACCACTCGTTCGTCGTTGGCCGGGAGGAACCCGACGAGCGGCATCATCAGCAGGCTGGCATCGAGTTCGGCCGCTCCATAGAACTGAGTGAACGCCCCGACATCGGCGTTCCAACCCTTCTCGCAGACCTGGGCATGGATCGCATCTCGGATCGCACTCCACGTATCGGCTGGTCCTTCCAGGCCGTGGACTTGGACACCGCGAACGGCGCGGTCGAAGGCGACCCAGGCCATGACCTTGGAGTGAGTGAACTGCCGAGGAGGACCACGGACCTCCCAGATCCCGTCGTCCGGATCGGACCAGTGGTCGACGAGAAACCTCATGATCGCCACTTGGATCCGCCAGATGACCTCGTGCACGGCGATGCCGTGGGAGCGGGCCTGGTCGATGGCGTCCATAAGCTCCCCGTAGACGTCGAGCTGGAACTGCCCGGAGGCGGCGTTGCCGATCCGTACCGGTGACGATCCCTCGTATCCGGGGAGCCAGTCGATCTCGAGTTCGGTCAGGCGGCGTTCGCCGGCTGGACCGTACATGATCTGTAATTGATCTGGATCGCCGGCGGCGACGCGTCCCAGCCACAACAGCCAACTCTCGGCTTCCTGCACGCAAGCCCGATCCGACCAGGGCTTCGAGCGTGAGCGACGCATCACGGATCCAGCAGATAGCGGTAATCCCAGTTGCGTTCGCCCCCGATGGATTCGGGCAGCGATGTCGTCGCTGCGGCGACGATGCCGCCGGTCGGACCGTAGGTCAGTCCCTTCAACGTGATGAGCGACCGCAACGCGAGATCTTCCCATTCGCCGTGCACCGGCAGCACCTCATCGCACCAATCCGCCCAAAACTTCATCGTCTCGTCGAGCGCCCGTTGGGCATCAAGGACGAACGGGGGATCCTCGTGAGACAGGTACCAGGCGAGGACAAACGCCATCTCCTCCCCGGCATGAACCGTGAACGTAGCCTCGTGGCGCATCTTTCTGCCCTGGAGCTCGATGGGGGAGTCGAGAACGAGCGCATTCGGCCCGGCGATGGCACTGAGTCCGCGGTCCGTCTGCCGGACCCATGGAACGTCGTAGCCATACTCGAAGCGGATGACCAATTCGGTCCGCATCCGCACCTCGCCTTCGATGCCCCGCACGATCCGGACAACTCTCGGATGATGATGCCGGGGAGGCATGAAGTCGATGACCTGTACAACGCCGGTGTCCGTGGTGATCTCGGTCTCGAGCACCATCGAGCGATCCCGATAGTGGCGCAGGTGGGAGCGGACCGGTTGGTCGGCCATCATCTGCCAGCGACCGTGCTTCTTCTCTCCGAGCAGCTTGGCGAAACAGCTCCCGGAGTCGAAGCGAGGAAGGCAAAGCCAATCGATGGAACCATCTCGTCCGACAAGCGCGGCAGTCTCGGTGTCGCCGATCATCGCATACTCCTCGATAGGTTGAGTCACCGTCCGCAACCTCAGGTTGAAGTCCAAAAGAACCGGGCGCGCCACGTTGTCTCCTGGGGACCGCGCCGTCCGTGGTCATCATGATCGGATGGGGATCAGGCCGTCAACCAAGACGCGGACGACCGGCGACTGTGCCGGTCACACGATGCGAGAGGGTCGATCCTTCCAATACGGCTCCCGGAGGAGCCGTTTGAAGAGCTTGCCACTCGGATCGCGGGGCATCTCGGTGATGAACTTGACGGCTCGCGGACACTTGTAGCCGGCGAGACGGTCTCGGCACCATGCGATGAGGTCCGCCGCCTCGAGGGAGTCCGCACCGGGTTGCTTCTGGACCACGGCCAGCAAGGACTCTCCCATCTCCTCGTCGGGTACCCCGAAGACCGCCACGTCGACCACCTGGGGATGGGTGGCGAGAATCTGTTCGGCCTCCCGGGGATAGATGTTCACCCCTCCGGAGATGACCATGTCGGATGCACGGTCGGTGAGGTAGAGGTAGCCGTCAGCGTCGAGATAACCGACGTCGCCCAGCGTCCTCCACCCCTTCTGGTTGGCCATGTGGACGGTCTTCTCGGGGTCGTTGTGGTACTCGAATTCCCGACCACCGGCGAAGTAGACGGTGCCGGTCTCACCCAGCGGAAGGTCGACCTCGATGTCCTCACCGACGATATGGACTTCGTTGAGTGGCCGCCCGACGGATCCGGGATGGGCCACCCACTCCTCGGGTCTGATGGCCGTTGATCCGATGTCCTCGGTCCCGGCGTAGTACTCGTGGATGATCATTCCCCACCAGTCGAGCATCTGCTGCTTGATCGGCACCGGACAGGGGGCGGCGGCGTGAACGACCCACTGCAGGCTCGAGGGATCGTACGAGAGCCGCTGCTCCTCCGGCAGCCGGAGCATGCGGGTGAACATGGTGGGGACGAATTGGGCATGGGTAACCCGGTAACGCTCGATCGCTTCGAGGCACGTGGCCGCCTCGAAGGACTCCATGACCACGCAGGTGGCACCGAGGCGATGCATGGCCATCGAGTAGACCAGGGGTGCGGAGTGGTACAGCGGGGCAGGGGAGAGATAGACCGAGTCCCCGTCGATCCCCATCCGAGCGATGTTTCCGGCCAGGACCACCGGGGTGGCGGACTCATCGCCCATCGGTGCGGCGGACAGGACTTTGCGCACCCCCTTGGGCGCTCCGGTGGTCCCGGATGAATAGAGCATCTCTCGGCCTTCGGCTTCGTCCGCGATCGGTGTCACCGGCCACGGGCCTAGGGCATCTTCGTAGGCCAGAAAACCCTCTGTGTCGCCTCCGGTCACGATGCACAGTCCTATCCGTCGCCGGTCGAGCTGCTCGGCGATCGGGGCCAGACTGTTCGAGATGAAGAAGGCGCTGGCCCCGCAGTCATCGAGGATGTGCTGTGCCTCACTCCGGCGAAGGTGACTGTTGAGGGCGGTGTAGTAGAGGCCCGATCGTTGGGCTGCCCACGCCACCTCGAGGAATTCCGGACCGTTCTCCATCATCAGGGCCACGTGGTCACCGGTCCGGAGACCGGCGTCTCGCAGCAGATGGGCCAGCTGGTTGGAGCGCTCATCGAGATCCTGATAGGTGGTGACGAGTCCCGATCCGGTCATGACGATGGCCGGACGATCAGGATGCTTCTCGGCTTGAAAGCCCAGGTGGCGCTCGTTGGTCATCGGATCACCTCGATCAGCTTCTCTTTTCTCCCCCGTCGAGGGCTGTGGTCATCGGCGGTCAGTCGGACCATAATCCCCCGCGTCGATCTCTCGGGCGGGCCCCGAGGGCCTCGCCTGAGCTCGCCCAACCTGCTGGAGAAAGGTTCCACCGTCTGAAGCACCGGAGCAAGCTCGTGGTCGGCGGGCCGGCTTCCCACTGACCGCCGTGCCGAGCCATTCGGTCAAGGACGTCTGGCTCCGTACGTGGTTGGCACCAGCCTTGGCCCCGACGAAAGGAACAGGGCCGATGAGTCCCTCTGGTCGATCGGGCAAGCCCGACCACCTGTGGGCCAAGGAGATCGCAGGCTCGGTGGTCGGCGCGGATAGCTAGTGTCCGTGTTGGCCAGCCACTCGCCACACCCTTTCAACGTGAGAAGTTCAAACGGGAGGAGTCAGCAGCATGCCCCAACGAGCCGACAACGAGTTGAAGATCGTGTCGAAGGTCAGCACCCGTTCAGTGGCGGACACCGTCTCCCGCCTCACTCAACTGCTGGGAACCAAAGGTCTCAAGCTGTTCGCGGTGATCGACCAGCGGAGCGAAGCCCGAGATGTGGGACTCGAACTGCGGGATACCACCCTGGTGATCTTCGGCAGCCCCCGGCAGGGGACTCCGGTGATGGAAGCCGAGCCCCTCTTGGCCCTCGATCTTCCTCTCAAGGTCGTGGTGTGGGATGACAACGGAACCACCCGGGTGACGTACTACTCACCCGACTCCCTCGCCGCCCGCTACCAACTCGAACCGGCTGTCGCCGGAAACCTGGCCGGTATCGGACCCCTCACCGACATGCTCGTTCAGGGCGAGGCGGGCAGCCGGACCTGATCACGAGGGTCCGTGGTCGGGGGTCACTGGGTGATCCCGGTGATGTCATCGACCCGGTGCCAGTCAGGCTCCCGCCGAACTGGGCGTCGCCGAACGAGAACACCCCTCCGTCACCGGCCGTCAGCCAGTACCCCTTGCCGTCGGACGTCGGTGCCATTCCCACGACGGGGCTGGCCAATGGGATGGCCCCGGCCGATCCGTGGAATCGGGCGTCACCGAAGTTGAAGATCCCGCACTCGCTGGCTTGTTCGATCCGTCCGACGCCGGTGCCGGTGATTCGGGCGCCCTGTTTCCTTCCGTGGCCGCGGCGGGCGCCGGTACCATGCCAGGCATGGCTGATGTGCACTGTTCGTTTTGCGGCAAGTCGACAGAGGCGGTGGAGAAGGTGATCGCCGGGCCAGAGGGCGTCTACATCTGCAACGAGTGCGTCATGCTCTGCGTCGACATCCTGGGCGAGGAGTTGCAGGGCGGCACCGGTTC
Source organism: uncultured Acidimicrobiaceae bacterium (assembly GCA_963812885.1). GTDB lineage: Bacteria > Actinomycetota > Acidimicrobiia > Acidimicrobiales > RAAP-2 > Bog-756. Next base: position 214,377 of record CAWEWZ010000007.1, read on the forward strand.
GGTGGCATAATCGGCCCTGGTCAGAATGGGCCGATCCGCGGCCAGGTCCGGACCCGGACCTCGGCTGATTGCAACTTATGGTCACTAAACTTTTTGTGGACTTGCGGCGATCAAGTCGTTAACGTCATCGGTGTCAGGTCTGTCGAGCGGGGTTCGCCGCCCAACTCCAGCCAGACGCAGTGCGCTGATCCACCGATCCCCATCCCTGGATCGGCGCCGGCGGTCATAGCAACTCGTGATCGCATCGTGCGGGCGGGAGCACCAACTCCCTTCGATCGGACCGGTGAAGTCAGCGTCGAGGGTCCTCGCCCCCGACCTGGTCGCTCCCGTTAGGCTCGCCCCGGCTGCGGGCCGTCCGGCCCGCTCCCCCCGTCGACCACGCTGGAGGCATAGTGCACGTCGCCGATATCGAGTACACCCACGAGGGCACCCGGCTGGTGGGCCACATGGTCGTGGACGACAGCCGCGCCGACCGACGTCCGGCGGTGCTGGTGTCCCACGATGCCGGCGGCCTTGACGACCTGGCCAAGCGCAGCGCCTATCGACTGGCGGAGCTCGGCTACGTGGGCTTCGCCCTCGACTATTACGGGGATGGGGAGAGACTGCCGCCCGAGGAAATCGGTGCCCGCTTCGGTGAGTTGGTGGGCAACGTTGACCTCATGCGGTCGATCGGACGGTCCGGTCTCGAGGTGCTGATGGCCAACGAGTACGCCGACCCCGGTCAGGTGGCGGCCATCGGCTACTGCGCGGGCGGGACCCTCTCGCTCGAATTGGCCCGCAGCGGAGCGGAGTTGGCTGCCGTCGTCGGGTTCCACTCCGGGCTGTCCACCACCCGGCCCGAGGATGCCGTCAACATCGTCGGCAAGGTCCTCGTGTGCATCGGCGCCGACGATCCCATCATTCCTCCCGCACAGCGCCTGGCCTTCGAAGAGGAGATGCGGACCGCCGGTGTCGACTGGCAGATGTACCTCTACGGGGGCGCCGTCCACAGCTTTACCAACGAGTCCGCCGATGGGAGCAACCCGGCCATTCGCTACGACAGGCGGGCCGACGAGCGTTCCTGGCGGGCCATGAAGGATCTGTTCGCCGAGGTGTTCTGAGTCCCCATCGAGGCCGCGCCCGCCATCGGCGAGGCGGAGGGCTCCCCAGGTCCCCGGTAGCGCCCGGCCGGCATGCGGCCGTACCCTGTCCCCATCATCCGGTCCGGATGAGGAAACCGACGATCTCATGTACCGGGGGAACGGATCGGCACGGAAAGGAGCCCTGTGACACTCCAAGGCAAGGTCGCCATCGTGACCGGTGGCAACAGCGGTATCGGCAAGGCAGTGGTGCTGGCCCTGGCCGCCGAAGGCGCCTCGGTCGTCATCGACTACGTGGCCGACGAGGAGGCCACCGAAGCCCTCGAAAAGCAGCTCCGCGACCTGGGGGACGCGGTGACTGCGGTCAAGGCCGACGTCAGCAAGCTCGCGGATCTCGAGACGCTGGTCGGAACGGCGGTGAGCACCTTCGGCCGGCTGGACATCATGGTCAACAACGCCGGCATCGAAACCCGCACCTCGGTGCTGGACACCACCGAGGCCCAGTACGACAAGGTCCTGGACATCAATCTGAAGAGCGCGTTCTTCGGGACTCAGGTGGCGGCCAAGCAGATGATCGCCCAGGGCGACGGCGGCCGGATCATCAACATGACCTCGGTCCACGAGGACTGGCCCATGCCCGGCAACACTCCGTACTGCCTGTCCAAGGGAGGGATGCGCATGCTCACCCGGACGGCCGGGGTCGAGTTGGCCCCCCACAAGATCCTGGTTGTGGGGGTGGGCCCGGGCGCGGTGGACACGCCGATCAACAAAGCCACCGTTGCCGATCCGCAGGCCCTGGCCACGCTGGACAAGGCCATCCCCTTGGGCCGGCTGGCCGAGCCTGAGGAGATGGCCAGCGTGGTGGCCTTCCTGGCCGGGCCCGGAGCCAGCTACGTGACGGCAACCACGATCTTCGCCGACGGCGGCATCATGCAGAGCAGCCCGGGATTGTGACGGTCGGGCCAGGGACGGACGGGCCGCGCCGGTGGCGTCCGGGCCGCGTCACCGACCAATCGGGCGGTCACTGTACGTGAGGAATCGACCACGGAGCGGGCCAACTGGAATACCGCCCCCGAAAGACGCCCCGGGGCGCGAAAAGCAGTGGATCGATGGCTCCATCGTGGATAATGAGGAGCGATCGTGGACCCTCCGGGAAGAACCGCGGAGGTCGTAAAGGTTGTGACATCATCATCTCCAACCTCGGCGTGAGGCAGGCCCGTCGGTGGTAGGGAGCCGACGGTCGTCATAGAAAAGGAGCGATGAGTGTCCAAAGGCAAGGTCACAGTGGCCGCTGCCTTGTTCGTTCTTGTCATCCTCGTTTGGGCTGAACCTCTCGGCAGCGATCAGGTCGACGTGGCGCCCGTGGCCTCGTTCGAGCACCCGGCCCTCGTCGTTCAGCCCAACCAGACCTTTCCGGACCCGTCGATCACCTGGGACCCGACCTCACACGAGTACCGGCTCTATGCCACCGAGACGTTGTGGAGCAACGTGCCCGAATACATGTCCAAGAGCGAAACGGGCCCGTGGACGTTCGTCGGTGACGCCCTCCCCGTTCGCCCGACATGGAGCAAGCGAGGATTCGACATGTGGGCGCCCGAGGTCCAGGACATAAACGGCGTGTGGACGATGTGGGGATCGAGCAAGTTGGCCCAGTCCAAGACCGTCAATTGCCTCTACCGAGCCACAGCCCCGACCGCCGCCGGCCCGTTCACCGTCGATCCGCGAACCCAGTGCTACGACTTGAACCAGGACGGAGACATCGATCCGACCATGGCCGACTCCGGTGGGGTCTGGTATCTCATCTACAAGGTCAACGGCAACACCTTCCGCATGGCCACCAAGTTCATCTCGATGAAGCTCGGTCCCGACGGCCTTCCAGTCGGCCCCGAGCATCTCTTGCTGGTGTCCGACGAGGACTGGGAGGGAGGGATGATCGAAGCACCGAGCCTGATCCTGAATGCGGCAAATGGGCAGTGGTGGGCGGTATTCTCCGCCGGGAGCTTCAGCAAGACCGATCCCTCCTATGAGATCGTCGCCGCACCGTGCCGCGGCCTGGGCGGCCCGTGCAACATCAACGAGGTGGTGGACCTGGTCGGCACCAACCAACAGGGGGCTGGACCCGGGGAGCAGTCTGTCTCCGTCGATCAGTATGGCCAGGCCTGGATCCCCTACAACCCGGCCGGGCCGTTTCACAATCCGTTCCTGCGCCCTCTTGCCCAGGTGAAGTTGGATTTCAACCTGCAGGGGTTGCCCTACGTGGTCACTCCCTGAGCCACCTCGTCTCCGTCGTCGACATCTCCGTCACGAAAGGATCTGGTAGAGGCTCTTCCCGACCAGCCAGAAGCCGAGCACCAGGGAGACGACGATGATGACCTGGTCGGTATGGGTATCGATCCAGGCCCGGACGCTGGCCAGGAATGCCCGGGCCTTCTCGGGCCGGAAGCCGGCATAGATCTCCAGGACCAGGTAGACGGCGGTGGCGACGATGCAGAACAGGAACAGGGCCACGTAGCTCTGCCAGGAGGAGAGCTTCGCCTCGACGATCACGGCCACCGCGGTGGCGACGAGCCCCCACGGCTGGGTGAAAGGACCGAGCGCCATGGCGAACCACGGTGACATGTTGTCGATGCCGGTCTGCCATTTGGGCGTCTTCTTCGGCTTCTTCGGCCGGCCCATCTTCCGCCACTGACGGAGGGCGATGAGCAACAGGCCGACGCCGATGAGGATCTTCACGGCCAGGGCCGCCAGTGACGGTGCCGTACTGGGCGCCGGCGGCTTGTTGCCGGTGACCAAGATGGTGCCGGCCACGACGATGGCCAGTGACACCAGCCATCCGAAGATGAAGGCGGCGCCCTTCCTCACCCCACCCTTGGATGCGAGCACGAGGATGAACGCGGTGAGGGGGATGGGTTCGAGCGTGATGACCAGGCCGATGAGCAGGAGCTCGAAGATCAACTTGCTGTGCCTCCTCGACGTTCCGTCTCGGTTGGGTGGGCCGCGGCGGCACCGATCGGCTCACCGGTGGGTAGCAACGGTACTCAACTTTTGTGGTGAGGGAGTCGACCGCGGTCTCCGGATCCTCGCCGACCGAGGCATTCGCCGACGGATCCCGCCGATCAACTGGCGACGTTGGCCAGGTTGCATGACGACGGAACGCTGAGTGATGCAGACTGCATCCAACGGGCGACAGGCAGCATGCCAAAGGGGGTCAACGCCATGGTGGAGACGGCCGAACAGGAACGGATGGAGCGGGATCGGGCCATCGGCAATCGCTTTCTCATCCGCTTCGAGGAGAACACGCTACGGCAGCGGCCGTTGTGGATCCGGCTGATCATCGAATTCATCGGAACCTTCATCCTGGTGACCGTGGCCGCCGGGTCCGGGGTCATCAACCACTATGTGGGGACCGGGCCGATCAGCCGGAGCGCTGCTGTCATCGCCCCGGGGGCCGTTGTCATGGCCATGATCTACGCCCTCGGGCCGCTCTCCGGGCTGCACATCAACCCGGCCGTCACCCTGGCCTTCGCCGGCCGGAAGGTCTTCAAGCTGGCATGGGTGGTTCCCTACTGGGTAGTCCAGATGGCCGGGGCGATCTGTGCCGCCCTCTTCTTGCAGGTCATGTATTCGCACGTCTCATCGGGAAGCAATTACCCCATCGACAAGCCCGGCGGCGAGTGGCGTTCGCTGGTCATGGAGATGGTACTGACCGTCATCCTGGTGACGGTCATCCTGAACACGGCCACCGGTTACCGGAGCATCGGCCACAACGCCGCCCTGGCCGTGGGGGCGACGGTCGCTCTCCTCGGACTCTTTGCCAGCCCGATCAGCGGCGCTTCGATGAACCCGGCCCGCACGCTCGGCCCCGACATCGTGAGTACCGATTTCCACGGCTGGTGGATCTACCTCGTCGGACCGTGCGTCGGTGCGCTCGTCGCCGTCGGCATCATCGGCCTGGTCCGCGGACTTCCCGACAAGCAGGAGCTCGAAGCGGCCGAGGGGGGAGCGTTGCCGATGGAACGGTAATCCTCGGACCCCGGATCGGCGGTCAGCCGAGGGGCGCGCTATCGCAACTACGCTTCGGGCCAGGTCCAGCCGGCGACTGCCGGACGGAGGGATGCTGTCCGAGCCTGGTGGTCCGAGTCACCGGAGGAGCGAGATCGATCGATGAGTGGGGTCCTGCTCGCAGTCGGCGTGATCATCGTCGTGCTCACCGCGGCCAGCGTCCTGTTCACGATGGTGCTGCCCCGTCGACCGCGGGGAATCGAACGGGCCTCACTGGTCGCCAACCGGGCCGTCAGGATCGCCTTCGTCGGGCTGTCCCGGCTGGCCCGGTCCTACGAAGGCAAGGATGCCGTGCTGGCCCCGACCGCCCCTGTCGCCCTGGTGGTCCAGCTCCTGTTGTGGGCGGCGGCGTTCATCCTCGGGTTCGGGCTCATCCTGCAGGCGACCACCCACCAGTTGTCGAGCGGGCTCCTCCAGGCGACGACCGCGCTGTTCACGGTGGGGGCGGTGCACGCCGGGGGACCGGAGAACGAAGCCGTCGATATCTCGGTCGGCGCCATCTGGGTGGTGGTGGTGGCCCTCCAGATCGCCTACCTTCCCGCCCTCTACAGTTCGTTCAACCGCAGGGAGGGTCTGGTGTCGATGCTCGAGAGCCGGGCCGGGGTCCCGGCCTGGGGACCCGAGGTCCTGGCTCGGCACGAGCTGGTCGGGATCACCGACACCCTGCCCGACTTCTACGCCGCCTGGGAAGAGTGGGCCGCCGACGTGGCCGAGAGCCACACCACCTACCCGGTCCTCCTCCTCTTCCGCTCGCCCGAGCCCTGGTTCTCATGGCTCATCGGGTTGCTCGCCGTCCTCGACGGCGCCGCTCTCCACCTGGCCCTCTCGCCGGAGACGGCCTCGTCACAGGCCCGCCTGTGCCTGCGGATGGGCTTCACCACCCTCAACCGCATCGCCGAGACCCTCGGGTGGGAGGTCGATCCTGACCCGAGTCCCGAAGGTCCCATCGACCTGACCTTCGAGGAGTTCGAGGCCGCCGTGCAAATGCTGCAAGGGGTCGGGTTCGCCACCGAGCGGAACGCCGAGGAGGCGTGGCCGGACTTCAGGGGCTGGCGGGTCAACTATGAGACCACCGCCTACCGGCTGGCTGACCGCCTCACCGCCCCCCCGGCCCCGTGGTCGGGGAGCCGGCGGCACCTCCGGTCGGGGACGGTCGATCCGAGGCGGCCGCCCCAGCGCCGACCTCGTGCCGATGCGCTGTCCAAGACCCGCCCCCAGGTGGTCAACTCGCCGCGGCGTCCGATCACCCGGCCCCGGGGCTCCGAGCGCCCCGCCGAGGGGGCGCACGATCGTGACCCGGACCCGGGCTCACCCGGTGACTGAGGCGGTGGCCTGCATACCCGGGAGCCGTCGGGCAGAGGGGGCGCCTCCGGAGTCCGAGCCCTCGGGGCGGTACTGTCGAGGTTCCATCCCCGGTACGGAGCGAGGGAGATCAGGTCATGAACTTCACCCGAGGGTTCAAGAGCCGGGGGGCACCTGACCCCCGGCTGCCGCCCGGCCAGTACGACGTGGGCCAGGACTGGCCGGTCCTGACCGCCGAGGCCACTCCGTCTCTGTCCACGGAGACCTGGACGTTCGCGGTCGGAGGGCTCGTCGAGCAGCCGACGACCTGGACGTGGGATCAGATCCGGGTCCTCCCCGGCTCGTCGTTCTCCGGCGACATCCACTGCGTCACCACCTGGTCGAAGCTGGGCGTCAGCTTCCAGGGGGTTTCGGTGGACACCCTGCTGGCCGCGGCCCGGCCGCTGCCCTCGGCCAGCCACGTGCTGGCCACCTCCCACACCGGGTACACGACCAACCTCCCCCTGGCCGACGTGACCGGGGGCCAGGCCTGGGTGGTGTGGGAGTACGAGGGACAGCCCCTGCCCAAACAACACGGCGGCCCGGCCCGACTGTTGGTTCCCCACCTCTACTTCTGGAAGAGCGCCAAGTGGGTGTCGGGACTCCAGGTGCTCGACCACGACGAGCCCGGGTTCTGGGAGCGGAACGGCTACCACGACCACGGCGATCCCTGGACGGAGCAGCGCTACCAAGGTGACTGACCAACCGGATCCACCACCCCGCCCGGGGAAGTGGCAGCAGGCCACGGTGGTCGAGATCCGTGTGGAGACGGCTACGGCCAAGACGTTCCGCATGGCCCTGTCCGAGCCCACCGAGTACCTGGCCGGTCAGCACATGGTGCTGCGGCTGACCGCCCCCGACGGCTACACCGCCTCGCGCTCGTACTCCATCGCCTCCGCCCCCGACCGGTCGCCCGGGTCGGACGAGATCGAGCTGACCGTGGAGCACCTCGCCGATGGCGAGGTGTCCTCCTTTCTGCACGACGAGGTGGTGGTGGGCGACCAGCTCGAGGTGCGTGGCCCGATCGGCGGATGGTTCGTTTGGCGGGGCCGGGGTTCGGCCCTCCTGGTGGGGGGCGGCTCGGGGGTGGTCCCCTTGATGGCCATGCTTCGCCTGGCCCGCCGGGCGGGAAGGTCGGATCAGGTGCACCTGGTCGTCTCCGCCCGCGCCCCGGAAGATCTCTACTACGCCTCAGAGCTGACCGGCCCGGAGGTCAGCGTCCTCTATACCCGGAGTGCTCCCGACGGCTGGCCCCGGCCACCGGGTCGGATCACCGTCACCGACCTGCCTCGGTCGGCGGCCGCGGTGGACACGGTCTTCGTGTGCGGCTCGGCGGGGTTCGCCGACGCCGCCACCGACGTGTTGGCCGGGGCCGGCGTCACATCCGAACACATCCGGGTCGAGAGGTTCGGCCCCACCCGGTAGGCACCGGCACTGCGCCCGATCCGGCGACGCCGCCCTGGGAAGCGAGGGGGCATCCGTCGCTAGCATGCTGTCGAGGGCCGACGAACGAGCGAGGATGGCCAATGGATCACGACAAGGCGAGCCGGCTGTTGGGCGACGAGCGCCGACGGACACAGGGACTGCTGGCCGGGCTGACCGAGAGGCAGGAGGACGACCGGACGGCGGCCGACGAGCCCGGGGACATGTTCGATTCCGCCGAGCCGCTGATCGGGGAGATCGCCGACGACTCCGTCGCTGCTGAATTGCAGGTCCGGCTGGCGGCCATCGGCTCGGGCGGAGAAGCGGCTCGAAGCCGGCACCTACGGGTATTCGGTGCGGACCGGCCTGCCCATTCCCGACGAGCGCCTCGAGGCCGACCCCACCGCCGAGCTGACCGCCGAGGAGGCGGCGGCGGCCGATGCCGGCGGGCCCACCACGCTATGAACGAGCCCCGCCCCAGTCGACGGTGACGGTGGCGCTCACCTCGGGGTGCTCTGTCAGCCATTGACTGGCGTACGGGCACAAGGGGCACCACGGTCAGCCCCTCGTCGGCGGCGCGGGCCACGGCGGCAGCCGACCAACCGGCCGGCGATCCCCCGATCACGGAGCTCTTCGGGAACCTCGGTGTGGATGAGCACCAGCCGGCGGCCGTTGATCCGGTAGACGAGCTCGGCGCGGTCATCGTCCTCGAGGACGAACCGGTGGTCCCGGTCGTCGACGATCCGGTCCCTGCCGTCGGTCACCGGAGTCGGGCCTGGAGGTAGGGACCCTCCCGGGCCAGGAAGTCAAGGGCTTCGTCCATTCCGGCTACGTGCCCCTGCTCGACCAGGCTCTGGTAGGCCTCGTCTCCGGCCGCCGCCCGACTGGTCATGATGTCCCGGTTGTAGCCGATCCGTTCCACGACACGGTCGATGAAACCGGCGCGATCGCGGAGGCCGTAGGCGTCGAGGAGCAGGCGGAGTCTGCGCACCCGGTCCGGCGGTCGGGTCCAGCCCAGGAACGTCGTCACCGAAGGACCGTGCAGGGGGACCCACTGCCAGGCGACGAAAGCCAACTCGGACAGGCAGTTCCCCGGACCGGCCAGATCCCAGTCGATGATGCCCACGAGCCGGCCGTCGGCCACGACGACGTTGTACGGGGCCAGATCGTGATGACAGACCAGCTCGGTCGGTCCGAGCAGGGCCGGACCGGAGTGCCAGGGCACCACCCCGGTAGGGCGGAAATCGGCCACGGCCCGGTGATACCGGGCGGTGGCCGCCCCTACCTGGGCGAGCAGGTCCTCGTCGCGGATGAGCTCCGGCCACGGAAGCTCCCAGCCCACGGTGGTGCCCGGGACGAAGGAGACGATCTCGCGGCCCTCGTCGTCGAAGCCGAGCGGCTCAGGGGCGAGGTCGAAGCCACGGTCGCGGACGTGCTGGAGGAGTCGTTGGATGGTGGGTGTCCAGGGTCCCGCCGATCGGCGCACGGTCGCTGCCCACCCGGACCACCGCATTGAGGGTTCCCCCGGTCAGCGGGATCTCTGCCTCGGTCACGGTCGAAGCCCTCTTCCCGGTGACATGGCGGAACGATACCCCGAGGTCACCGCGAGGAACGCATCGCGGCCCGACTCAGGCACTCGACTGGCAGCTGTTTGAGGTAGCTCAAGGAGTAGTCCGTACCGAAGTCATCGATGGAGATGTGGACGCCGTGGTCGCGTAGGAGATTGAGCGGACACCCGGAGGCTGGCCAAAACGCGCCGCTCCCGGTTATCGACCCAGGGCGGCGGGCCTTTCGCCGCCGGTCCCCGGAGGGGTGGCGTGATCCGGCGCCGGATCCTTCCCCGGACGGGACCTTGACGTCAGGTCAGGTCAGGGTGAACACGGTCGTGACCTTGGCCGGCGGTGTGGAACCCTGCGCGGTCACCACGTGCCTACCGATGGCCCCGGCGCTGGCCGACCCAGGGATCCTCCCCTTGCAGGAGAAGGTACCGTCGTCTCTGGCCGACGTGGTGCACAGGGTGACCGAGATGGGCTTGGGCGCGGCCAGGCCGGTGCGGTAGGTGACCTTGAGGCTCCGGCCCGGGGTGAAGCCCCGACCCGCAACCGTGACCGTCGTCGCTGGTGGTCCGGACCTCGGGCTCACCGTGACGTGGAGCGGGGCGAGGTAGACGAAGGCCGTGCCGGGACCGGCGGCGCTGGTGCCCCCGAGCGAGCCGACGCTGACCCTCTCGGTGTCGGCTGCCTCCGCCGCCGGAGTCTGGGCCACGATGGTGGTGTCGTTGGTGATGGTGAATGCAGCCTCCGTGTCGCCGAACATCACGGTGGAAGCATCGGTGAAGTTGAGCCCACTGATCGTCACGAGCGTGCCGCCGGCCACCGGGCCACTCTCCGGGCTCAACCCCGACACTGACGGGGCCGCCACGAACGTGAACTGGTCAACGGCACTCGACGAACTGGGTCCTCCCGCCGATGTGACGTTGATATCGACGGTCCCCGCCACCGTGGTCGGCGACACCGTGGTGATCGACGTGTCCCCGTTGACCACGAAGGCCGCCGGCGTATCGCCGAAGGTCACCGCGCTGACGCCGGTGAAGCCGGTGCCGGTGATCGTGACACTGGTGCCGCCGGCCGCCGGGCCCTGGCTCGAGGAGATCCCGGTGATCCTCGGCGCCGGGACGAACGTGGGTGCGAGTGTCAGGAACGCCTGTGACGCCTGGTTGTAGATCTCGTTGCCGTTGGCGTCGACGGCCGAGAAGGCCGGATCGAGCCCGGTCGGTGCCGCGGACTGCACGCTGGCGGTCACGACGACTCCAGTGAAGTCCCACACGGCAGCGGCCCACGCCGAATAGGTGGTCGTGTGATAACCGCCACCCCGGCCGCTCCCGCCACACGATGTCTTGAGGCTCACCTCACCGACGGGGAAACCGCTGGCCGGATCGAACCCGGTGGCGAACACCTGCTCTTGGATGCCACCGCACGAGTGCCCGAGGAAGGTGAATGCAGTGGACTGCGAGAGCACCAGTTGTGTGGGCGTGGTCGCGCCGGCAATGCCCACTCCCCGGGTCATCAACCCCAGAAGGAGCATCACCGAGACAGCCAGCGCTGCCGAGACCCGTCGGCCCATCGTTCCGTCCTCCATTGGTGTCGCCGCAGTGGTCGGCATGCCGCACAATGATCATAGAGTGGCGTGCGCATGGACGCCGGGGTGGTCGAGGCGCTCGCTCGCCGGGAAGTGTCGGGCATCGAGACACCCTGCGGTGCCGACCGGAGTCGTTGGCCGCGGTGCTCCTACCTGATCGCCGACGGGACGCGACGACGTCGGACAGGGTAGGCCCCCAGCTTGCCGGGCCGGGTATTAGGCTTCCGGCGTGCGGCAGGAACTGGGGGATGGGCCGACCGGGTCGGTGCCCGCAAGGCGGTGGCCCGGGGCCGGGACCGTCTGGTCGACCTTCTCAACGGGGATCGCAGCAGCCCGGTCGCCCGTCGGAACCGTAAGGACGACTTCCACCTGAAGCTGCTCCTCCGGTTCGGCCTCCGCGCCCGGTCGAACTGCCTCGAGGTGGGTGCCAACCAGGGCATCTTCCTCCGCGACATCCGCCGGGTGGCCCCTGGCGGGCACCACATCGCCTACGAGCCCATTCCGGGCTTGTACGAGAAGCTGACCCGCGAGTTCCCGACCGTCGAGGTACGTCAGCGGGCGCTGTCAGATCGGGACGGGCTGACCCAGTTCGTCCACGTCCTCGATCCCGGGATGCAGGGACTCAGCGGACTGCTCGATCATCGGACACCGGGCAGCGACCCGGGCGGGACCCGCACCGAGGTGATCACGGTGGCTACCGAGCGCCTCGACGGGCACGTCCCCGACGGCTGGCTGCCGGACTTCGTGAAGATCGATGTCGAGGGGGCCGAGCAGTTGGTGCTCGAGGGCGCCGTCGAGACGCTCCGACAGGCGAAGCCGGTCATCGCGTTCGAGCACGGGTTCCGGGCCGGCGCCTCGGAGGAGATCTACAAGCTCCTCTGTCAGGACGTGGGCCTCCGGCTCTTCGACATGGACGGCAACGGGCCCTTCGATCTCCCCGGGTTCCTCGACGCGTTGTCCACCCGGTGGAACTGGGTGGCCCACGAGTAGCGCTCGGGCTGTCAGGACTCGGGGCCGGAGAGCCCGAGCATCTCGGTCACGCCGTGATCCCGGCCGGCGGTGAACCCCCCGTCGACCGGCAGGGCGTGGCCGGTGATGAATGAGGCGTCGTCCGACAGCAGGAAGGCGGCGGCGGCGGCGATCTCCCCGGGCCGTCCGAGGCGGCGGATCTTGTGTTCGCCGATGGCGCTGGACTTGGCCTCCTCCATCCCCGGCCCGTCGAACACCCGCCGGGTCATCGGGGTGTCGATGAAGCCGGGGCAGACCGCGTTCACCCGGATGCCCCGCCCGGCATAGTCGATGGCCATGCTCTTGGTCAGGAGCACGACCCCACCCTTCGACGCGCTGTAGGCGCTCCCGCCGGCCGTGCCCTCCAGTCCCTCGATGCTGGCAATGGTGACGACCGAACCCCGCGACTCGCCGACCGGGGGTTGGGCCAGCATGGTCTTGATGACGTGCTTGGCCACCAGGTAGGTCCCGGTCAGGTTGATCCCGACCACCCGGTCCCATTCCTCCTTCGGGAGCATGTGCACCGGACCTCCGCCGGCCACCCCGGCGGCGTGGACCACGCCGTCGACCCGACCCCCGAAGCGGACGGCCGCGTCCACCAGCCCGACCACCGCCTCCTCGTCGGCCACGTCGACCAGGTGGAAGTCCCAGGTCCCGTCGCCCGGGGCGTCCCCGGTCGGGCCGGGCCGGGAGGTCCTCCAGATCAGCACCGACCACCCGCGCCCCCTCGGCCAGCAACCGGGCGGCACAGGCCGCCCCGATACCCGAGGCCGCTCCGGTGACGATCACGCACCTACCCTGCAAGCCGTTCATGGTTCCTCCGGTGGCGATCGCTTCACGCCGAGGGGCGGAAGACGACTTTGATGGCATGGCTGGTGTCGCGGTCAATCGCCGTCTCCACCGCCTGGCGGTACCCGTCGAGCGGGAACTCGTGGGTGACGACGACGTCGTGGGGGAGGAGGCCGGAGGCGAGGACGTCGAGGGCGCGATCGACCGAGTGACGGTCCGGGGCGCCGGCCAACCCCGGCGCCGAGCCGGCATCGACCGTGTGGTCGATCGATCCGACCAGGGCGGCTTCCTTGTACCAGATCGGGGTCAGGTCGACCTCGCTGATCCCCGCCGCCCCGAGCAGGAGCACGGTGCCCCGATGGGCCACGGCCCGCAGTGCCTCGGTGACCGACTGGGGCGATCCGACGGCCTCGATCACGTGGGGGAAGCCGCCCATCAACATGACATGGGCCTTCCGGCCCACCACCCGGGCGCCGACCAGGTGAGCCAGTTCCTCGAAGTGGGCGTTCTTCGGATCGGTCCTCACCACGTGGTCGGCTCCGCAGGCCACGGCGGCTTCGGCCTGGTGGGGGTGGCGGGCCAGCACGGTGACCGGGCAGCGGGGGAAGAGCCCCTTGAGCGCGGCCACCGAGGCCAGGCCGATGATGCCCGCCCCCACCACCAGCACCGGGTCACCATCGTCGGGAGGGGCCCGCAGGAGGCCGTGGCAGGCGATCGAGATCGGCTCGTGCAGGCAGGCGGCCTGGTCGGGCACCTCGTCGGGGAGGGGGTGCAGCATCGAGACGTGGGCCAGCACCTGCTCGCTCCATCCGCCCCCGAGGTTGGTGGTGAACCCGAGCGAGCGTCCACTGCTGACGATCCTGCTGTCCAGGTTGAGGCACGACGACGTCCAGCCGCGGGCACAGTTCGTGCACGGCGGATCGATGCCCCGGGGCAGGCACGGGATACACGGGTCGACGGCCACCCGCGTCCCCTCCGGCCACGGGCAACCGGACCCGGCCTCCACCACACGGCCGGCGATCTCGTGACCCAGGACGAAGGGGAACGCACCCAGTGCCGCCAGCGTGGGGGACGGGCCGGTGTTGTGGGCGAAGAGGTGGAGATCGCTGCCGCAGATGCCCCCGGTGGTGACCGCCACGCGGGCCCACCCCGATCCGGGGAGGTCGGGCTCGGGCAGTTCGACCAGCGATGCCGGAAACGCAGGGTCAGCCATGTCGAACTGGACGGCGCGCACCGGGTCAGCGTAGGTCGTTTTTCGGAGCCGTGGCCGGGGGAGGGGAGGGAGCGCGGTCCGGCCCGCCGCCTAGGATGGCCGGCGGTGCGGGTCCCGGATGCCAATCTCGACGAGGTGCGTGCTCACGGGTTCACCATCGTCGAAGGCTTCCTCGCCCCCGACGAATTGCGCGCCGCGAAGCAGGCGCTGTGGCTGCACTTCCCGACACCCGAGGACTACTTCGGCGCTCCGACCGAGCATCCGCGTTACGCCGGGGACCAATTCGGCGGCGTCGAGGAGTTCCCGTACCGGTCCTGGGACCTCAACCGGCTGGCCTTCCATCCCGACCTGGTGGATGCCGCCGAGCGTTATCTCGGGACGGACGACCTCCATCTGTACAAGGTCGAGCTGTGGGCCAAGTACGGGGGTGCCGCCGACTACGACCAGCCCCTGCACCGGGACTACGGCAGCCACAGCCTGGTGGTGCCGCGGCCGGAGCGCCGCTATCAGCAACTGACCACGTTCATCTACCTCTCCGACGTCACCGCGGACGACGGACCGACCCGGATCGTCCCCTTCGAGGACGGGAAGGACGTGCCCTTCACCCCGCTCTACCTCGACTTCGGCGCCCTGGCCGAGCGCGAGGTGCCGCGTGGTCGGGCCGGCCGGGAGCCTGCTCGTGTACCGGACCGACATCCTCCACCGGGGTTCCAACCTCACCGGTCCGCGATCGTCCCGCTTCTCGATCCTGGCCGACTACCAGGTGCGGGGGACGACCTGGGGCGGGAAGATGGCCTGGCCCAAGCAGTCACCCCAACGGTGGGCCAAGTTGCTGCCCCAGTGCACGGTCAGGGAGCGGGATCTCTTCGGATTCCCCCGGCCGGGCCACGACTACTGGACCGAGCAGACCCTGGCCGATGTCGCCCTCCGCTACCCGGGGATCGACATGGAACCGTACCGCGGCGGCACCTTCCTGACCGGGCCCCCGGTCACCAGCCCCGGAGGTCCACCGGCCACTGCTCGACCACGTCGTCGCCGTCGACCAGGTGCAGGAACCGGTGGTAGGCCACGGTCGGATCCACATGGGCGGGCACGACTCGGATGCGGTCCCCGACCCGCACCGGGTGTTCGGGGACGAAGGTGATGTGCTCGTCGGAACAGAAGAGCACGGTCGACCCGTCGATGGAAGGGTCACCGTGGTCCATACCCAGGGCCTTGAGCCCGCAGTCGCCCACCGCCCACCCGGGCGACACCGAGATCACCGTGGCCAGCACGGTGAGTGCCTGGGCGAAGGGAAGGCCGAGCTTCCCGTAGGCGGTGTCCATGAGGGCGTAGGAGCCGGCCTGGATCTCGGTGGCCCAGTGGTTGATGTCGTAGGTGCCCGTCCCGCCCGCCGAGACCACCCCGCCGCCGACCTGCCGGTGGGCCTGGATCAGGAGGTCCATGGACGCCTCGAGCATCTCGGTGCGCGCGGCCCGATCGACCAGGCCCACCAGGTGGCCCTCGTAGCCCATCACCCCCCGGACCTCCAGGCCCCGGCGTCGGGCGCGATCGGCCAGCCGTCCGGCGTCCGCGGGGAGGCATCCGCAGCGGGGGAGTCCGACGTTCACGTCGATCAGAACCTCGGGGACCCCGGCCGAGGCGGCGGCGTCGACCGTCTCGTCGGAGTCGACGGCGACGGTCACCCGGGCCCCCCGGCGGACCAGCGCGCCCAGTCGGGTGGCGTCGACCACCTCGTTGGCCAGGAGGAGGTCGTCACCGAGGCCGGCCTCGGCCATGCCCTCCATCTCGGCCATGGTCGAACAGGTGAAGCCGCGGTGGCCGTGGGCGGCCTGGCGGGCGGCCAGCGCGCGGCACTTGTGCGCCTTGACGTGGGGACGGAGGCGCGGCCCGGGGAGGGCGGCCGACATCGTGGCCAGATTGGCGTCCAGAAGGTCGCCGTCCACGACGAGTGCCGGCGTGGTCAGATCGCCCGTCTTCACCTTGGCAGCGTACCGACGGGACCGATTGCCGGCACCCGTCGCCGGCACCCGTCCGTGGGCGGTCCGGCCATCGAAGGGCTACCGTCGGCGTCGATGCCCGCTCCGTGGATGGATGACGCCTGCAGCCTGGTCGACGGGTTCCGGGCCGGGGTCATCTCGCCGCTCGAGGCTCTCGACGCCTGCATCGACGCCATCGGTCGCTCCCCCCTCAATGCCTTCAGCCACACCGACTTCGAACGGGCGCGTGACGCGGCCAGGAACGCGGATGTGTCGCTGCCGTTCGGGGGTGTGCCCGTCGGGGTGAAGGAGCTCGAGCGGGTCGAGGGCTGGCCCGCCTCCGATGCCTCCGTGCTCTTCGAGGACCGGGTGTCCGACCACGACGCCACGTCGGTGGCACGACTGCGGGCCACCGGGGCCGTGCTGGCGGCCCAGACGACGGCCAGTGAGTTCGGCGGTATCAACTGCACGTCGACCGAGTTGCACGGGACGACCGGCAACCCGTGGGACCAGGCCCGCACCCCCGGCGGTTCGTCGGGAGGTTCCGCCGCCGCCGTGGCCGGCGGGCTGCTGCCCCTGGCCACCGGGAGCGACGGTGGAGGATCGATCCGCATACCGGCCGGATTCACCGGTCTCTTCGGACTGAAGGCCACCTATGGGCGGATCCCCAAGGGACCGTGGGCCGGCCTGCAACCGATGACCACGGTCATCGGTTGCCTGAGCCGCTCGGTGCGGGACACGGCCCGCTACTTCGACTCGTGCAACGGATTCGACCAGCGCGATCCGCTCAGCCTGCCCCGGGTCGGCGGATGGGAGGCGGGACTGGGAACCATCGACCTGGCCGGGAGGACGGTGGCCATCCTTCCCGACCTGGGCATCGCCCGGGTGCGGGGCGAGGTGGCCGACCAGGTGGCGTCCATGGCCGAGGACCTGGCCCGGAGGGCGGGACTGCGGATCGTCGATGTCCACCCGGCCCTCCCTCCTCTGCGCGGCCAATGGGCCATGGCCGGACAGGTCGGTTTCGTCGCCGATCTGGGGAGCGCCTATCCCGATCGGGTGGACGAGCTGTCGAGGGAGATGAAGGCCGGGCTCCGGGCGGCCATGGAGCGGTACACGTTGGAGAAGGCGGCCTCCATCGAGTCGTACCGCCGTCAGCTCAACGAGGCGATGGCCGATCTCTTCGCCCAAGCCGACGTGATCATGTGCTCGAGCAATCCCGACGTGGCCTTCGCCGCCGAAGGGCCGCCGCCCTCCACCATCCCCGGCGCCGACCTCATCCACGAGCTCGGCTTCTCACGCGCCATCATGAACAGTGCCGCCCTCACCGCGCCGTCAAACCTCAACGGAAGTCCCGCGGTCAGCATCCCGGCCGGACTGGTCGACGGTCTTCCCGTCGGTCTGCAGGTCCTGTCCGCCCATCACCACGAACAGCTGCTGTTGGATGTGGCCTTGGTGGCCGAGCGGGAGTGGGCCTGGCCGACGGTGGCCCGGGGTTCACCGCACCGGTCGCGGGAGTGACGCCGGTGAGAAGCTCTTCGATCGGGTGGGGACGAGGGCGACGATGACGGCGGCGGCACCCAGCACTCCGAGGGCGGCCCGGAGGCCGATCGCCTCGGCCACCCATCCCACCACCGCTGGTCCCATGACCAGGCCGAGGTAGCCGACGGCCGACACGGCACCGACCACCGCCCCGGCCCGGGACCGGCCCGCCCCGGCCTGGGCCAGGAGGAGGGGCCAGCACATCGAGATGCCCCCAGCCGCCAGGACCAGGCCGATGGCGGCGAACACCGCCGTCCCCGCCGTCGCCAGCACGGCCACGCCGACGGCGGCGGCGCCCGCTCCGAGCATCACGCCCCTCCCCGAGCCCTTACTGCCGACGGTAGGCCCCAGCGTGAACCGGGCCAAGGCGGCGACCGAATAGCCGAGCACGGCGCCTCCCGCCCCGATCAGGACACCCGACGAGAGATAGGTCCGCAGGAACAGCACGCCCCAGAGCTCGATCCCGCCTTCGACCATGGCGGCCAGCGCGAACGCTCCCGCCACCAACAGGAGGCGTTCGCGGCGGAGGAGCGCGAACGTGCCCCCGAGCGGCACCTGGTCGCCCGGGTCACCGGCGGGAAGTCGGGCCCGCCCGCACACCACCCCCAGCCCGAGGGCGACGACGGCCACGCCGATCCACAGCCAGCGCCACGATGCGCCCACTCCCAGGAGGACCCCGGTGAGCGCGGCTCCCGCCGCCGCCCCTCCGTTGAACCGGGCGTGGAAGGCGACCAGCCGTCCCGGCCGGTCTGCCAGTGCCGCAGTGGCGGCCACGTTGATGGCGATGTCGATGAGGCCGGCGGTGGCCACCATGACGATGATCAGCAGCTCCATGGCCACCGGCACCCGCACCACGGCGCCGAGGGCGAGGAACACCGACCAGGCCAGCAGCGCCGATCCGAGCACCCGACCGGTCCCGAACCGCTCGCACAGAGGGCCGCCCACCGCATTCGAGGTGGCCGCACCCACCAGCGCCAGCGACAGGAGGAGGCCGAAGCCTCCCGTCGAGAGGTGCAGGGACCGCTCGACATCGACGGCCGCCACCGCCCAGCCGCCCCAGAAGATGCCGAAGAGCACAAAGACCCATCCGACGGGGCGCAGGTTCACGATGTCGTCGCGCTGATGCCACCGTAGAGGTCGGGCCGCCGATCGCGGAAGAGGCCCCAGCCGGCACGGTCCGCTGCCGCCCGGGCGAAGTCCAGTTCGGCGTAGATCGTCTCCACGCTGTCCCGGCCCGCTTCGGCCAGTGGCCGGCCCCGATGGTCGACGACGAAGGACGATCCGTAGAAGGTGAGCTCCTCCTCGGTTCCGATGCGGTTGGCGGCGGCCACCGGAACGTGATTGCAGACCGCGTGCCCGTCCATCGCCCGCCGCCACATGTCGGCGGTGTCGTTGTCGGCCTGGCTCCCCACCTCACTCCCGATGGCGGTCGGGTAGAGGAGGAGGTCCGCGCCCTGCAGGGCCATGGCCCGCGCCGCCTCCGGAAACCACTGGTCCCAGCAGATGCCCACCCCGATCCGTCCGTGACGGGTCGACCACGTCCGGAACCCGGTGTTGCCCGGGCTGAAGTAGAACTTCTCCTCGTACCCCGGGCCGTCGGGGATGTGGGCCTTCCGGTAGATGCCGAGCACCGTTCCGTCCTCGACGATGGCCACCGAATTGAAATAGACGGGGGGCGCGGCCTCGAAGAAGGACACCGGAACGACCGCCCCGGTGTCCGCCGTGGCCTTCTGAACGGCGATGACGGCGGGGTTCTCGTCGGCGGTGGTGGCCCACGAGAAGAACTCCTGGCGTTCGTGTTGGGGGAAGTAGCGCCCCTCGAAGAGCTCGGGGGGCAGGACGACGTCAGCGCCGGCGGCCACCGCATCGGCGATGGCCGACACCGTGCTGTCGCGGTTCTCCTGCCTGTCGTCGCCGAAGGCCTGTTGGATCACTGCCAGTCGCACGGTCATCGCATGTCCCTGATTCAGACGTTCGGCCCGGCCGGTTCGGGCGGAGGCACCGGCGGAGCCGAAGCGGCCGGCCGCAGCGGAGAGCCTACCGGTTTCGTCCTCGGATTAGGATGCCTGCCCACCGGCGCCGCTGAGTCAGGAGACCGTCTCGTTGCCGTCCCGCACGCTCGACTCGACCCCGTCCGCCGACGGCTTCCACATGCCGGCGGAATGGGAAGCACACGAGCGCTGCTACCTCATCTGGCCCGAACGCACCGACAACTGGCGGCTGGGAGCCAAGCCGGCACAGGCGGCCTACGCCGGCGTCGCCGAGGCCATCGCCCGCAGCGAGCCGGTCACCGTGCTCGTCTCGGCCGGCCAGTGGGAGCACGCCCGGTCCTCGCTGTCCCCGTCGGTAGCGGTGGTCGAGATGAGCACCGACGACGCCTGGGCGCGGGATACCGGCCCGACCTTCGTGGTCAACCGATCCGCCCGCCGGCGGCGGGGAGTGGACTGGGAGTTCAACGCCTGGGGGGGTCTCGACGGCGGGCTCTACTTCCCGTGGGCCGAGGACGACCTGGTGGCGGCCAAGGTGTGCGAGCTCGAAGACTCGCCCCGCTACCGAGCCCCGTTCGTCCTCGAAGGCGGCTCGGTGCACGTCGACGGCGAGGGCACCTGCCTCACCACTGAGGAGTGCCTGCTCAACCCCAATCGCAATCCTTCGCTGTCCCGGGACGACATCGAATCCCGGCTCGGCGCCTACCTGGGGGTCGAGAAGGTGATCTGGCTCCCCCGCGGCGTCTTCGGAGACGAGACCGACGGCCACATCGACAATCTGGCCTGCTTCACCCGTCCCGGCCGGGTCCTCCTGTCGTGGAGCGACCAGGTCGGCGATCCTCAGACGGCGATCTCCGCCGAGGCGCGCCAGGTGCTGGAATCGGCGACCGATGCCCGGGGGCGCCGGTTGGAGGTCGGCCTCCTGCCCTCACCGGGTCCGCTGACCGCCACCGCCGATGAGGTCTGGGGAGTCGACGGCAGCGAGTTCACCCGACCCCGGGTGGCCGGCGGTCGCTTGGCCGGCTCGTACGTGAATTTCTACATCGGCAATTCGGTCGTCGTCCATCCGCTGCTCGACGACCGCTACGACCGAGCGGTCACCGAGCTGCTGCAGGAGGAGTTCCCGGGTCGGCGGGTCGAGGGTGTCCCCGGTCGGGAGATCCTGCTCGGCGGCGGGAACATCCACTGCATCACCCAGCAGGTGCCGACGGCCTGAGCGCTTCGGTCGAGCCAGGAAGGAGTTGGGGTGGTGGCGCCTCAGGAGTTCGAAGACGACGTGCGCCGGGTGCTCGGACAGCTCGATGCGGGGACGGTGATGACCTACGGAGAAGTGGCCCTCGAGGCCGGGCATCCCGGTGCCGCCCGGGCCGTCGGCTCGTTGCTGTCCCGGGGCAGTCCGGACCTTCCCTGGTGGCGGGTGGTGACCAGCGACGGCCGTCTGGTGCCCGGCCACGAGCGCGAGCAGGCCGACCGGCTCCGCTCCGAGGGGGTGCGGGTGGCCGACGGCCGGGTGGTGATGTCGGCCCGTTCCGCCGCCGGGACGACGGACATCCCGGGCCGGGCCGATCGGGCAGGGGCTACACGACGGCGACGATGAGCCCGGCGAGGGCCAGGGCCAGCGTGCCGATGGTCATCAGCCGACCCGCCGACTCGGTCATCGTGCGCGGCGTGGCCGGATCCCCCAGGCGGCGACTGATCCGCATCCCGGCGGCCCACACGCCCGCACCTCCGGCGATCAGGGCCAGCGCCACCACCCCCCGGTCCCCGTGCAGGGGCCACAGCCGGCGCAGCACGATGACCACGGTGACCAGGACCGCCAGTCCCGATCGGTTCCAGGCCAGGTCGGTCCGCTCGCGGCCGAGGCCGCCGATCCCCGCTGGCTCGGCACCGTCGTCCAGCATCCCGGACCGGCCCCTACCCGACCAGCGCCAGCACGACGGCGATGACGGCGACGGCGCCGATCCCCAGGGAGAGCACGAGGGGCATGGGCGACGGGGGAAGGGGCTCGCCCCGGCGCATGGCCCGCTGATTCGCCTTCCAGTGGCGGAAGCTGGTCCAGGCCACCAGCGCCCCCAAGGCGATCAGGGGAAGGCCGAGGATACGCCGGCCCCCGCCGACATTGAACTCGGGCAGGAGCTGGGTGGCGGCCACGCCGGTGGCGATCAGGGCCAGGGCGGTCCGGTTCCAGGCCAGGAACGTCCGTTCGTTGGCGTAGGTGAACCTGGCGTCCGGTTCGACCTCTCCCTCGGCCGGATCGCTCATCGGACTTCCACGTCGGTCAGCGTACCGACCGGGATCGGGAAGCTGGGGGAGGACCCCGGGGGGATCGGCGCTGGCCAGCCGGTTCAGGAGGTGTGCCGGGCCATCGGATGGGACCGCAGCCTGGGGATGCCGATGGAGACCAGACGGGAGGGAAGGAAGCCCCGATCTCCGCGCTCCAACAGGGCCAACTCGATGGGGACCAGGCAATCGCGCTGCAGCCGGACGACGACCGGATCCGCCCCACCGGCTTCGAGAAGCTCGCGGGCCACGGTGCTCACCGCCCACGCCCACGTCCCCTCCAGACGCTCGAGCCCGTACTCCAATCGGACCCGCTCCCGGAGCTCCGCCGGCTCTCCATGGGCCAACCAATTGATGTTGGCCCAGGCCGGAACGGGGAGGCCAGAGTCGACATAGGACCGGAGCGCGTTGCCGGCCAGAAACGATTCGATCTCGTCGATCAGGCCTTCTCCGGTCTGATCCTTTCGATTCGAGCCCTTCGAGCCTTTCGTCGGAAGATCATCACCCTCCCTGTGCCCGTCCCGGGAGCCGCTGGCCGGCTCCCGGCCGGTTCGACCTCGTGCCCTGTCCTCCCCCTCGTCCTACCCGTCCCCCTGCCGGGAAAACTACCCTCCCCGACCGCGGCGGGGAAGGGGGACCGGAGAGGTGCAGGCCGGAGAAGTGTGTGCCCGCGATCACATGGCGGGCAACCGGTCGACCGGTGGTCGGCGACCCTGGGACGGTGTCCCGAACCGGCTGCGGTGGCCCGAGGACCAGACGGTATCCTTGGCGGTCGGCGGGAGGTCTCCGCTCAGGATCGACAAGGAGTCATCGACATGTCCATCTTCCAGCGGGCCCACGACATCGTCCAGGCCAAGGCCAACAAGGCGCTCGACGCCGCCGAGAAGCCCGACGAGATGCTCGATCTCTCGTACCAGCAGATGCTCGATCAGATCACCCAGGTCCGTCGGGCGCTGGTCGACATCGCCGCGTCCCGCAAGCAGATCGAATTGCAGGAGCAGCAGCTCCAGCACACCGTGGACCACCTGCAGGATCAGGCCAAGGCCGCGCTCTCCCAGGGCAAGGAGGACCTGGCCCGGGAGGCTCTGTCGCGCAAGGCCACCGCCCAGGCGCAGATCGACGGCATGGAGCCCCAGCACCAGCAGCTCACCGAGCAGGAGGAGAAGCTCGAACACACTCTCGACGCGCTGCAGAAGCGGGTGAACGAATTCCGCACCCAGAAGGAGGTCATGAAGGCCCAGTACACCGCGGCCAAGGCGGTGAGCTCGGTGGACGAGAGCACGGCGGGCATCTCCAAGACCTTCGGCGACTCCGGCGCCGCCCTGCAACGGGCCCAGGACAAGATCGCCACCATGCAGGCCCATGCCGGCGCCATGGACGAGCTCCTCGAATCCGGGGTGCTCGAAGACGTCGGGGGGCCCACCGACGACATCCAAAAGGAGCTCGACGAGGCCGGGTCGGCCGCCGAGGTGGACAAGGAGCTGGCCGCCCTCAAGGCCGAGGTCGGGCCGGCCTCGCCGCCATCGTCGGCCCTGCCGACCGGCTGACACCGACGGCGGGTCCCGGTTCGGTGCGGACCAGGAGGTCCTCGCTTCCATCGTCCGGCCGCACACCCCGGTCGTCCCCGATCCGACCCGTCCTCGGGAGGAGTGCGAGGGCGGGAACGACGCCGACGAGCGAGATGGCGACGACGACCCACCACCCCCGGCGGAAGGCGTCGAGCTCGGAGAGTCCGTGACCCGTGGTCGCGCCGAGCACGGCCACCAGGACGGCCACGCCGAGGGCCAGTCCGGTCTGGCGGATCATGTTCACGACACCCGATCCGGTGGCGAACGAGGTGGGTGGCAGCGATGACGAGGCGGTCGCCATCACGGTGGGGAGGGTCAGGCCCACGCCGATGCCGGTGAGGACCATCCCGCCGAGCACGTCGGCCACGTAGTCGGGTTGCAACCCGACGGCGACCGCCCACCAGGCCACGCCGGCGGCGAAGGACGCGGTTCCGAGGGTGATGACCACGCCCGGCCCGTACCGGGCGATCAGCGGGCCGGCCACGAGAAATGACATCAGCGGGACCATGAGCGGTCCGGGAGCGATGGCCAGTCCGGCCTGAAGGGCCGACCAGCCCCACGCCCCTTGCTCCCACAGCACGATGGACAGGAGCATGGCCCCGAAGGAGGCCGAGAAGAAGAGGGCGACCACTGACGCTCCGGTGAACGCCTTGGACCGGAAGAGCGACGGTTCGA
This sequence comes from uncultured Acidimicrobiaceae bacterium, assembly GCA_963812885.1. Taxonomy (GTDB): domain Bacteria; phylum Actinomycetota; class Acidimicrobiia; order Acidimicrobiales; family RAAP-2; genus Bog-756. Next base: position 238,458 of record CAWEWZ010000007.1, read on the forward strand.
CGAGCGGATTGCGGCTGATGCGGCAGTGGACCACGAAGAGCCCGATCAGGATCACCGCGGCGGCGAGCACCCCGACGATGGTGGTCGTGCCCCACCCCCAGCCGCTTCCCTCGACGAGCCCGAACGTGAGCAGCCCGACCCCGGCAGTGCACAGGACCACGCCGAGCGCGTCGGGCCGTTCCGATTCGTGGCCGGGGAGGTGGGGGAGCGAGCGCCACCCGATGATCAGGGCGGCCAGGCCCACTGGGACGTTGACCAGGAACACCAGTCGCCAACTGACCGCCACCAGCAACCCGCCCACCACCGGTCCGAGGGCGGCGGCCAGCCCGCCGGTCGCCGTCCAGGCCCGGACGGCTCCGGGGCGGCGGTCCGGTTCGTAGGAGGCGAGGACGAGGGCCAGCGAGGTCGGTGTCAACAGTGCGGCCCCAGCCGCCTGGACCATCCGGAAGCCGATCAGCATGCCGACGCTGTTCGAGGCGGCACACGCCGCCGAGGCCACGGTGAACACGGCCACCCCGAGGAGGAAACCATGATCCCGCCGGTAACGATCGGCCAGCCTCCCGAAGAAGACGAGGAGTGAGGCGTAGACGATGGCGTAGCCGTTGAGGACCCACGACAGCTGGCCCAGGTTCTTGGCGCCGAGGTCCCGGGCGATCTGGGGGAGGGCCACGTTGACGATGAAGAGGTCGAGGCTGGCCAGCACCACTCCGGCGCACACGATGACGAGCACCTGCCGAGGCGAGGCGCCGTCACGGGGGCCCGACCGCGATCTCCGGGGTCCGGTGGATTCGATCATCGAACTCACCCTAGCCACTTTGCGTTCTATCATGCAACCCACTAGGCTGACCGCGTGCGCGACAAAACGTTTCTCGAGGTCAGCAGCGTGATCGCCACCGGCGAGCCCGGCCGGTTCGGTGCCGAGGTCGACAAGGAGTGGACGATCGGCGGAAAGCCCAACGGTGGCTATCTCCTCGCCATGATGAGTAGGGCAGCCGTGTCCGTGGGCGCCCATCCCCACGTCATTGCCGCCGGTGCCCACTATGTGCACTCGCCCGAGCCGGGCCCCGTCGTGCTCGAGGCCGAGCTCCTCCGGGCCGGCCGCACGGCCAGCCAGGCCCGGGTGAGGATGAGCCAGGAGGATCAGGTCTGCGTGGAGGCTCTGGTCACCACCAGCCAGCTGGTGGAGGCGACGGCGCCCTATTGGGAAGCAGGGGTGCCGCCCCCGAGCCGGGTTCCCTACGACGAGTGCGTCCCGCTGGTCCCGGTCACGCCGGGGGGGATCGAGGTGGCCCTCCTCGAGCAGATCGAGGTCAGGCTCGAACCGGAGTCGAGGGGCTTCACGACGGGATCGCCCAGCGGGAGCGGGGAACTCGTGGGCTGGCTGGCACTGTCCGGGGACGAGCCCTTCGACCCGGCGTCGCTGCTGTTCGCCGTCGACGCCTTCCCCCCGGCGACCTTCGAGATCGAATACTCGGGCTGGGTACCCACGTTGGAGCTGACCGTCTACGTCCGCGCCCTGCCCGCGCCGGGTCCGGTCCGGATCCTGCAGCGCGCCCAGTTGATCGAGGCCCAACGGGTCGACGAAACCTGCTTCGTCTGGGATGGATCGGGGCGCCTGGTGGCCCACGGCACCCAGCTGGCCGGCATCCGGCTCGGCTGACCGTCGGCGTTGCCCACTGTCTTTCGAGAGGCCTAGGTTCTGGGCATGGCTCGGGGAACGAGGGCTGTCGCGACAGTGGCGGCTACGTTGGCGCTGACCGTGGCGGGCACGGTGGTCCCGGCTGCGGCGGGCCCGCCGGCGCCTCACGCCCGTGCCATTCGGCGCGGTGTGGCCTGCAGCGGGCGGCCGACGCGCTGGTCGGAAGCCCGGAGGGCCCTCCAGGGGTCATCGTCGTCGTGCAAAAGGGTGCGGTCACCACCGTCGTCACAGCCGGTGTCGCCGACGTCGTGACCCGGCGGGCCATCACGGCCGACGACGAGATGCGACTGGCCAGTGTGTCCAAGGCCTTCAACGGTGCGGCAGCTCTCTCGCTGGTGTCCTCGGGGCGGCTCTCGCTCGACGACTCGATCGGCACGTGGCTCCCGCACCTGCCCAGGCAGTGGTGGGGCGTCACCCTCGGTGAGCTCCTCCGCCACACGAGCGGGATCCCCGACTTCAGCCAGCAGCCGTCGTTCCTCGACGATCTCTTCGGTTCGCTGTTGGATCCGCCCCCTCCGGTCGCTCTCCTGGCCAGCGTCGAGTGCCTCCCGCTCCTGTTCCGGCCGGGCACGAAATTCGCCTACTCCAATTCCGACAACATCATCGTCGGGCTGATGGTGGAGGCGGCCACCGGCGAGTCCTACCAGACCGTGCTGCAATCCAAGGTGTACGCGCCGATGGGACTGACCCACACCAGCCTTCCCGACGACGCGGTCATCCCGTCCCCGTTCGTGCACGGGTACCAGCTGGCGCCGGCCAAGCCCCCCGAGGACGTCAGCAGCCTGTTCGCCGCCGGCTGGACATGGGCGGCGGGTGGTGTGGTGTCCACGCCCGCCGACACCACCAGGTTCATCCGGGCCTACGTCTCGGGTCGGACCATCGATTCGGCCACCCGCCGGGCCCAGTTCCAGTTCGTGCCCGGATCCTCGGAGCCCCCCGGCCCCGGTACCAACGCCGCCGGTCTGGCCATCTTCCGGTACACGACCCGTTGCGGGGTGGTCTACGGGCACACCGGGAACACCGCCGGCTACACCCAGTTCGCGGCGTCCGATGCCGCCGGGTCGCGTTCGGTCACCGTCTCGATCAACTCCCAGCTCTCTCCGAAGACCAACGGTCCGGTGTTCGACCATCTCCGGGCTCTCGACGAGCTCGGGGTGTGCGCGGCCCTCTCGTGAGCAACCCCCGGCACCAGCATGGAGGCGGCGAGCCATGATCCGCTCCATCGCCGCCCTCGACGATTGCCTCGGGCTGGCCACCGACAATGGGATCCCCTGGGACATTCCCGCCGACGTCGAGCACTTCCGGACCTCGGTCGCCTCGTCCGACGTGTTGATGGGGTACGCCACCTACGTGGAATTCGAACGGCCGCTCCCCGGCGGGACCAACTTCGTGCTCGCCCGACCCGGATCGGCCCTCCGTGACGACTTCGTCGCCGTCGACGACCTGCCGCAGTTCTTCGCCGTGGCCCGGACCGGGGACATCTGGGTCATCGGCGGCGCCCAGCTCTACGCCCTCACTCTGCCTTTCGTCGAGGAGCTCACGCCTGACCCGGGTCGAGGGCGATTTCGGCTGCACCAAGTTCTTCCCGCCGTTCGAGTCGTCGTTCGCCATGGCTACCGACGCCGCCTTCCCGGCGGACGGCGACACTCCTGCCTTCCACTTCCAGACCTGGCGCCGGGAGGACGGCCGTGCGGGGTCCCCGCCGGCAGCCTGACCGGACTCGGACGTGTCAACGGACGGGCGGGGGAACACCTTCGGCACTGGCGGCGAGGTCCGGATCCCAGCGGCACGTCACGCAGGCATGCCGGAACACCGATCGGGCGAAGTCGAGCGCCGCGCCATGGGGGTCGGGAGCGGAGCGGGCGTCGTCCCAATCGAGGATGAACTCCCCGAGCGTTGCTTCCCACCGGGCCCCGGCCGGTGACAGCGTGGCCGTGGCGAACCCCTCCGGGGCGGGGTGCGCGTAGGCATAGAACGCCGGCTTCGGATAGCGCGCGTCGCCGGGCCACCAACCCACCGCCACCTCCTGGGCGTCCATGGCGTTGCGCATGATGAAGTCACCCGACGGGGGGTCGGCCGGGATTCCGGAGAAGAGATTGGTGGCCAGGTCGAACGACCCCCACCATGCGTTGACCGGTGTCGACCGTCCGCGGTACGGGGCACGGAAGGCGGCCAGCACGAGGGCGGCCTGGGTGGCGGCGGCAAAGTAGGAGGAGACCTGCGCCGGGTCGTAGCGGGCGTGCTCCTCGTCCTCGTCGAGCGGCACGCTCCAGGCCACCTCCTGCGGAGTGGGATCGATCTCGATCGGGCCGCCCAGGGCCCTGACCGCACGCATGACGTCGCGGGTGACCGATCCCACCGAGCGATCCGGGGTCAGGGCGATGTGCTCGGTGCCGCCGTCGTCGTGCTCCACGACGGCCTCGTGGGTGCGCAGGTCGAGGAGCACCACCATGGCCCCCGACCCGTCGGGAGCGGGGAGGGGGGTCGTCTCCCATCCCCTGGCCGTCAAACGGAGGGCGGCGTGCTGGAGCTCGGGCTCGGGGGGTGCCAGGACCACCGACAGCTTGCCCAGCACCTGGGAGTGCGCATGCAGGGTGTCGCAGGTGGCGCTCCAGTCCCTGAAGGGCAGTGCCGGCCACGCCGAGGGCATGGCCGCACCCTACCAACGCGGTGGTACCAACGCGGTCGGGGCCAACGCGGTGGGGCCAACGCAGTGGGGCCGCCCCCGCGGGACCGGTCTCCCCCGATCTGCGAAGATGAAGCCGTGACCCTCGATGCACCGGTGGGTGGCCAGCCCCTCTTCGATTCCGGCTCCGACGACGAGCGGTTTCCGATCCTCGACCAGGCCGTGCTCGACGAGCTGGCCGAGTTCGGGACGGTACGCGAGGTGGACGGCGGGGAGGTGCTCTACCGGGCCGGCGCCGAGGTGTGGGATCTCTTCGTCATCCTCGAAGGGGAATTCGCAGGTGATTCGGGACGATGACTCCCAGGAGGTGGTCGTCAGCTACGCGGCGGGACAGTTCATCGGTGAGCTGGGGCTGCTGACCGGCCAGCGCACCTATTTGACGGCTCGGGTGGTCAGGGCGGGGAGAGCACTGGTCGTCCCGCATGACTCGTTCCGCCGGCTCATGGCCACCAAGCCGACGATCTCCAACATCATCTTCGCCGCCCTCATCGCCCGGAGGGAGGCTCTTCGTACCAGCTCGGCCGCGTCGGCGGTGCGGATCATCGGCTCGCGGTACTCACCCGAGGCCATGGCCCTACGGAACTTCGCGGCGCGCAACCGGCTGGCCGCCTCGTGGATCGATCTGGAGGAGGCCGACGACGTCGAGGTCCTGCTGGCCAGCATGGGCCTCCGGCCGGTGGACACGCCGGTCGTCGTCACCTCGACCGCCGTCCTCCGCCACCCGACCCCGGGCGAGTTTGCCTCCCTCCTCGGCCTCACCTACCGCCCGATCCCCGGTCGCATCTTCGACCTGGTGGTGGTCGGGGTGGGCCCGGCCGGCCTGGCTGCCTCGGTCTACGGCGCCTCCGAAGGACTGGACACCGTGTCGCTCGATGCGGTGGGGCCGGGGGGCCAGGCCGGCTCCAGCTCACGCATCGAGAACTATGCAGGGTTCCCCAACGGGATCTCCGGAGGGGACCTGGCGGCGAGAACGGCCATCCAGGCCCAACGACTGGGGGCGTGGCTGGTCAGCCCCTGCGAGGTCTCCGGGCTCCGGGTCGAAGACGGGTTCCATGTCGTCTCCCTGACCGACCAGAGCGAGATCCCCTGCCGGTCGGTGGTCCTCGCCACCGGGGCGCAGTACCGCCGTCTCGACGTGGCCAACCTGGAGGCATTCGAGGGCAACGGGGTCTTCTATGCGGCCACCGACCTCGAGACCCGGGCCTGTGCCGGCTGCGACGTCGTGGTCGTGGGCGGTGGGAATTCGGCCGGGCAGGCGGCGATCTACCTCAGCCAGGGCGGCTGCCAGGTGTCGATCGTCATCCGGCGGCCTGACCTCTCGGCCACCATGTCGCGCTACCTGATCGATCGCATCACCGCCGATCCCCATATCAAGGTCGTCGCCGAGACCGAGGTGCGTGCCCTCGAGGGCGACAGTCACCTGGAGAAGGTGACGCTGGAGCACAACCCGACCGGGAACAGGCAGACCGTTGGACTGCGCCGCCGCATTCTGCTTCATCGGTGCGGTGCCGGCGACGTCGTGGCTGGCGGACACGATCCGCCTCGACGAGAACGGATTCGTCCTCACCGACCGGATGCTCGAACGATCCGTTCTCACCGACCCGCTGTTCGCCGGTCGGGACCCCCTCCCCTTCGAGACGTCGGCTCCGGGGGTGTTTGCCGTCGGTGACGTCCGGGCCGGCTCGATGAAGCGGGTGGCGTCGGCGGTGGGGGAGGGGTCCAGTGCTGTCCGGGTCGTCCACGAGTACCTGTCCCGCTACGCGGCCCGCGAGACCCCGCCTGTCACCGGCTGAGCACCTGTTCCCGGGGTACCGGCGGTGTCCCTAGGGCCGCACGCCCCCCGGTGGCTCGCCTGCCTCGGCCAGCAATGTCAGGACGTCGTCGTCGGCCACCTGTCCGAAATGCCGGTACCACCGGCCCACGGCGATGAAGGGTTCTGGCTGTTCGAGCGCGATCACCTGGTCGGCGACGTCGTGGAGGATGGGCCCGGCCTGGTGCGAGGCCACCGGCACGGCCACGATGATCCGGTCGGCGCCGTGGGCCCGGGCCACCAGGCACGCGGCCCGGGCCGTCGAGCCGGTGGCGATCCCGTCATCCACGATCACGGCCGTCCGACCGGTCAGGGGAATTCTCGGGCCTGCCGATCGGTAGTGGGCCACCCGGTGATCCAGTTCGGTCCGCTCCCGGACCTCGACGGCGACCACCTCCTGGGGTCTGACCCGGGTGGCGGACACCACCTCGTCGTCCATCACCCGCACCCCGTCCTCGCCGATCGCCCCCATGGCCAGCTCGGGCTGGGACGGCACCCCCAGCTTCCGGACCACGATGACGTCAAGGGGGGCACCGATGGCCCGGGCCACCTGGTAGCCGACGGGCACCCCGCCACGCGGCAGGGCCAGCACCACGGCATCGGCGCCCACCGCCGGGGCCAGACACCCGCCCAGCACGGTTCCGGCCTGACGGCGGTCAGTGAAGGGCATCGGCCGGTCGGGTAGCGGGATCGGACACGTCTCGAGTCTTCCAGGTCGCCCTGCCAGGACCAGCTCCTCCGACCACAGGGCCGCCGCCCCTGCGGCCGGGGTGCTGACGGTCCCCGCCTTCCCCGAAACTACTGCTTGCAACCTCGGGTCGCAACTGAGAATCGCAGAGGGGGTCTCGGGCCTGCTCGGAGGTGTGGTCGCGCATAGGGGCCGTTCCCGGGGTGGCCGCCGGCAGCCCCGGCCGATTCTCCGGTCGAGTCCCGGCCGAGTCCCCGGCCGTCTGCTCGGCCGGCGCGGCGCCGAGCCGTCGCTCGATGTCGACGAGGCGGTCTCTGATGACCGCCAGTTGTTCCCCCAGATCGGCGTGGCCCTTCTTGTACTCCTCCTTGGTGGCGTCGGTGTGCTCCTTGATGAACACCGAGGCGACGGTGGCGGTGAGGACGCCGATCAGCCCGATCCCGACCAGCATGAGGACCACGGCCACGACGCGTCCCCCGCCGGTCACCGGGAACCGATCCCCGTAGCCCACGGTCGTCACGGTGACGACGGCCCACCACAGCGCGTCGGGGTAGTTGTGGATGTTGCCCCCCTTGGCGTTCTCCTCGAAGAGCAGGACCAGCCAGGCCCCGAGTACGAGGGTGACCGCGGCGGCGATGAGGACGCGGAAGAGGCTGTGGTGCTTGAGGATGGTCTCCACCCGCAGTTCGCCCTCGCGCACCAGGATCGACATCCTCTCGATCCCCACCAGGTGCCACCCCTGGAGGGGAGGAATCACCACGGTCGCCGGCTCGACCCACCGGCGCCTGAGGTAGCCGCGACGGTCCGGGGTGACCACCAGGCGGATCAGGTACTCCACCAACAGGATGGCCCAGAGGCGCGAACAGCGTGGCTACGAGCCCGGTCGATGCCGAACTGTCGATATCCGTGGAAAGGATGACGATGGCGATGACCAACCAGGCCAGCCCCAAAACGGCCATCGGGTACTTGGTGAGGTACTCGATGCGGTCGACGAGATCGTGACGACCACCGACCGGTTTGCCCTGGGCGATCAGTTGGCGTCGCCTCTCCTCCTTGCGTGCCTTCTCGTCGAGCCGCTCCTGCTCCAGCTTCTCGAGGCGTTGGATCCGTTCGAGAGAGGACGATCGTCTCTCCGATCCGTTCGCGTCTCGGAGTGGCCATCGGACCGGGCGAATCCTCCACGGGCCAACGCTAGTCGTCAGCTCGTCGCCAACCCGGGCACCGGTCGATGGTCAACGTTGATCGGATGGTGGCCAAGTAGCCTTCGGCCCATGCAGTTCTTGTTGGCGATCACCTGGAATTTCCTCTGGTGGCCCGAGACCGGGCAGTGGTACGCCTTCTGGTCCAGCTTCGGCGCGTGTCTGACCTACTTCACCGTCATCGCCGTCGCCTACCGGCACCTCAAGTGCAAGAGCTGTTGGCGCGATCGCGCACCATCGGGTCGAGGGAACCCACTACCGGACCTGCCACAAGCACGCCACTCCGGCCGAGCACGCCCGCCTCAGCGCATTGCACGCACAGAAGTTCCCCGAGCAGCACCGGTTGTTCGACAACTCAACCACCGGTCACCCGGCCGAGTGAACCGCGGGGGCCGGCTCCCCCGGTCGGGACGGGTTCAGGTAGTCAGGCCTGCGACATCAGCGGACCGCCATGGAGGTGGCGGTCATTCCGTCCTCGAACTCGGCAAACCGGTTCCGTCCCCGTTCCTTGGCCGCGTACATGGCACGGTCGGCGTTGCGCAGGAGCTGGTCGCTCGAGATCCCCGGCATGTGGAACGTGATCCCGATGCTGACCGTCGTCGTCACCACCTGGCCGCCGACTGCGAAGGGTCGCCGCGCCGCGATCAGGATGCGTTCGACCAGGCGGACCACCTCACGGCGGTCACCGACCTCTTCGAGCAGGATGCCGAACTCGTCGCCCCCCAGTCGTGCCGCGGTATCCGACTCGCGTAGGCAACCGACCAGGACCTCGGCCGTTGCCTGCAAGAGAGCGTCCCCGGCGGAGTGCCCGAGGGTGTCGTTGACAACTTTGAAGTTGTCCACATCGAGGAAGAGCACGGCCAGTTGATTGTGGGTGCGCTCGGTGCGGGCGATGGCGTGCTGGAGCCGGTCCTGGAAGAGCGCCCGATTGCCCAAGCCGGTCAGGGAGTCGTGGAACGCCTGGTGTGAGAGCCGTTCTTCGAGTTGCTTCCGGTCGGTGGTGTCACGGAGACTCCAGACCCGGCCGACGACCTCACCATCCACGCGCTGGGGCATCGAGACGCATTCATAGACACGACCGTCGACGAACTCGAGCACGTCGCTGCTGTCCGCCTCTTTGTTGGTGGCCAACTCGGCCAGCTTGGTCAGGAACAATTCGGGCTGGACCAGCTTGTCGCGGAAGAAGGCGCTGACCCCGGCGGTATCGCGGACCGCCCCGATCGGACCGGGCAGCCGCAGCATCTCGGAGAAGCGACGATTGCAGCTGACGATCCGGCCCGAACCGTCGACGACGACGATCCCGTCGGCGGTCGAATCCAGCGTGGCCGTCAGCAGGGACACCGCCTTTCGGACCTCGAACTCGGTGCGCATCTGGGCGGTGACGTCATGGCCGGAGATGACGTACCCCCCGACGGTCGGATCATCGATGAGGTTGACCAGCGCCAGCTCGAACGGCATCCCCTCGCCGCTTCCATGGTGCTGGAGGGCCAACCTGACCGTCACCGGATTGGCCGCCGTCGCCCCCATGGCCGCGCATTCGAAGGCCGCCTGGAGCGTCGGTCGATCGGGCTCGGTGACCAGTTCGGCCAGCGGCCGTCCCTCGACGAGCTCCGGATCGTGCCCCAACAGGCGGGTGAGCGCTCCGGAGACGGATTCGACGGTGCCTTCCGACGAGACGAGCATGGTGATCGAACAGGAGTTCTGGACGAGAGACCGGAGTCGGGCGTCGTGGTCGTGTGCCACCTCGAAGCGCCTGCGCTCGGTCAGGTCCCGAAGGGAAAGGAGCACGGCGCCCTCGGCGAGCCAGGACACCGGGGTGCCGACCAACTCCACCAGCCGCCATCCCGCCGGCGTGGCCACACGCACCTCGATGGGCGAACCGACCGCTTTCCCGTGGATGCTCAGCAAGGAGAGGAGGACCAGCTCGAGGTCGTCGGGGTGGATGAAATCGAGCCCGGACATCCCGATCGACTCGGCCCGGGTCCGGCCGAAGAGAGATTCGGCAGCACGGTTTCCCCACATGACCCTGCCCTGCCGAGTCAATGGTGATCGCTGCGTCAGGCAACTCCTCGAGCAGCCTGGCCAGGGTTTGCTCGTGGTCCGGCACGGGAGATTCATCGACCTGACCAGGCGTGAGCTTTAGGCTCTGACCGGCCCAAACGATCGCCGACCGGCGACCGGCCGCCGGGCAGTGGGAATCGGGGCGATGCCACCGCCAAGGCGTTAGCGTGTTGCTTCCCGGGGTTTCATCACAGGCCTGACGGGAGAGGAGTGCTTGATGGCGTTCATTCTTGGAGTGATCTATGTGGTCCTGTTGATCACGCTCGGCATCATGTCCCTCCGCAAGGGGCACTGGGTCATGTTCATCATCGGCCTCTTCATCCCCCTCTTCTGGCTCATCGGGGCGGTCATTCCCCGAAGGGTTCGTTGAGCCCGGCTTCGGGTCGGCCCGTCTGAGCGATCAGCCCGCCTCCCTGCTGCGCGCCGGAACACCGGCGGCGCGCTGGGTCCTGGTCGCCACCGTGCTCGGCTCGGCAATGGCGTCGATCGACGCCACCGTCGTCGGCATCGCCCTTCCCACCATCGGCCGTGACTTCCACGCATCGCTCGGTGCGCTCCAGTGGGTGGTCACCGGCTACACCCTCACGTTGGCCTCGCTGCTCCTCCTCGGCGGATCGCTCGGGGACCACTACGGCCGACGGCGGATCTTCTCCGTGGGGGTGGTCTGGTTCGTCGTCTCCTCGGCCGCCTGCGCCCTGGCCCCCGGGACCACCGTACTGATCGGCACCCGCGTGCTCCAGGGGGTCGGCGCGGCGTTGCTGACCCCGGGGAGCCTGGCCATCCTGCAGGCCTCCTTCGACCCCGACGACCGTGGCCGGGTGATCGGCTCGTGGTCGGGGCTCGGCGGCGTGGCCACGGCTGCCGGACCTCTCCTCGGCGGCTACCTGATCGCCGCCGCATCGTGGCGCCTCATCTTCCTGGTCAATGTTCCCGTCGGTGCGGTCGTGCTCCTGCTGTCCGTCCGGCACGTCCCCGAGTCACACGACCCCAACGCCAGCGGCCGCATCGACGTACCCGGAGCGGCACTGGCCACCCTGGCGCTGGCCGGCGTGACCTTTGCCCTCATCGAAGGACCGTCACTCGGTTGGAGCGCTCCGGCGGTCATCGCCATGCTGATCGGCGGCATCGTCTCCGGTTTCGCCTTCGTGCTCGTGGAGCGGTCCTCTCCGGCGCCGATGCTCCCGTTCGCCGTCTTCAGGGTCCGCCAGTTCACCATCACCAATGCGGTCACCTTCATCGTCTACGCCGCCCTGGGCGGCGTGCTCTTCCTCCTGCCGGTGCAGCTCCAGGTGGCCGATGGGTATTCACCGCTCGAATCGGGGGTGGCGCTGCTGCCCCTGACCATCGTCATGCTGCTGCTGTCGGCGAGGTCGGGTCGCCTGGCCACCAGGATCGGACCCCGCCTGCAGATGAGTGTCGGTCCGGTGGTGGTCGGTGCCGGGCTGGCGCTCCTCGGTCGCGTCACCACCGACTCCTCGTACGCGTCGGGCGTGCTACCGGCGGTGCTCGTCTTCGGGTTCGGGCTCGCCATCACCGTGGCACCGTTGACGGCCACCGCCCTCGGCGCCGTCTCCGCCCAGCACTCCGGCCTGGCCTCGGCGGTCAACAACGACGTGGCCAGAATCGGAGGGCTCATCGCCGTGGCCGTCCTCCCCGCCCTCGCCGGGATCTCCGGGACCAGCTATCTCCATCCGGCCCAATTGTCGAACGGGTTCCGGAACGCGGTGCTGATCAGCGGAGGCCTCTGTGTCGTCGCCGGCGTGGTGGCCGCCCTCGGGATCCGCAACCCGGCCCGGTCCCGACCGGACAGGGCCGCCGAGGAGCGGCGCGCGCCGGCCGAGAGCTTCCACTGTGCCCTCGACGGCGCCCCCCTCACGCTCGGCTCGGCCGCCTCCGATTCGACCAGCTGATCCACTCCATCCCCGATGACCGAGGGGGTAGCGTACGGGCGGACCATCCGAAGAGGAGTGTGCGATGACCGGCCCGTCATGGAGGTGATCGACGACCTGCTGACCGGGATCGTCGGTGCCGCAAACATCGATCTCGGGTGCGACGTCAAGGAGGAGGACACCCACGACGAGGCCCTCAGCGGCACGCCGGTGCGACCGCGGGCCGTGGTGCGTCCAGGTTCGACCGCCGAGGTCGCCGCCGTGGTGAGAGCGGCGGCGGAGGCAGGGATTCCTCTCACCCCGCGTGGGTCGGGCACCGGGTTGTCCGGTGGGTGCATCCCCTTGGCCGACGGGGTGATCGTGTCGTTCGAACGCATGTCCCGGATCCTCGAGATCGACGTGGCCAACCATGTGGCCGTGGTCGAGCCCGGTGTGACGCTGGCCGAGCTCGACGCCGCACTGGTGCCCCACGGTCTCATCTACCCGGTCTTCCCCGGCGAGCAGTCGGCCTCGCTGGGAGGCAACGTCGCCACCAACGCCGGCGGGATGCGGGCGGTCAAGTACGGCGTGACCCGACAGCATGTCCTGGGCATCGAGGCCGTCCTCGGTACCGGCGAGGTGATCACCGCCGGGGGAAAGTTCGTGAAGTCGACCAGCGGGTACGACCTGACCCAGCTGGTGGTGGGATCGGAGGGCACCCTGGCCCTGGTCACCCGGGCCACGCTCCGGCTGCACCCGCGACCCGAGCACCATGCCACGCTGCTGGCGCCGTTCGCCTCCATCGAGGACGTGGCCGGGGCGGTGCCCCCGATCGTGGCCAGCGGCGTGGGCCCCCTGCTGGTCGAGTACATCGACCTGGTGTCCATGGCCGGCATCACCGCCAACGCCGGCATCGACCTCGGAATCCCCGCGGCCATCAAGGAGGAGGCGCTGGCCTATCTGGTGATCGTCCTCGAGAACCATCACCAGGATCGCCTCGAGGAGGACACCCAGGCCCTGGCCGAATTGATCGCACGACTGGGCGCGCTGGACGTGTACGTGCTGCCCGACCAGGCCGGAGCGCAACTCGTGGCCGCCCGGGAACGGGCCTTCTGGGCGTCCAAGGCCAATGGTGCCGATGACATCGTGGACGTCGTGGTGCCCAGGGCATCGATCCCCACGTTCCTCCGGGCCGTCGGCCATCTGGCCTCGGACACCTCCTCGTTGGTCATCGGGTGTGGCCACGCCGGGGACGGCAACGTCCACCTGTCGGTCTGGCAGGCCGATCCCGAGGTGCGGGGCCGACTCCTGCACGACATCATCAGCTCCGGGGTGTCACTCGGCGGCGCCATCTCCGGCGAACACGGGATCGGCACCGAGAAGCGGTCGTACCTGGCCGAGCTCGAGGACCCGGTCAAGCTCGACCTCATGCGCCGGATCAAGGCCGCCTTCGATCCGCGGGGCATCCTCAACCCGGGCACCATCTTCGATCTGGCTGCCGGAGCCGGGAGACGTCCGGTGAACGGGGCCCAGGCACTCATCCGCACGCTCATCGGCCCACGGGGTCGACACCTGCTTCATGAATCCCGGCACCTCGGAGATGCACTTCGTCGCCGCCCTCGACGATGTGCCGGCCATGCGCAGCGTGCTGGCCCTCTTCGAGGGAGTGGCCACCGGGGCGGCCGACGGGTACGCCCGCATGGCCGGGCGGCCGGCGGCGACCCTGCTCCACCTCGGTCCCGGGCTCGGCAACGGCCTGGCCAATCTCCACAATGCCCGGCGGGCCCGCAGCCCGGTGGTCAACATCGTGGGCGATCACGCCATCTCCCACCGCCCCTACGACGCGCAGCTCCAGTCCGACATCGAGACGGTGGCCCGGAACGTGTCGACGTTCGTGCGCACGTCCGAGTCGACAGCCGGCACTGAGCGGCGACGCCGTCGTCGGCCCTGGCCGCCGCCATCGGCCCTCCCGGCTCGGTGGCGACCTTGATCCTTCCCGCCGACGTGTCGTGGTCCGAGGGTGGGATGGTCCTGACCGGCCCGATGCCGACCGGACCGTCAGAAGCGGGAGACGGATTCGACCACGCGGCCATCACCCCCGTCGCCAAGGCCCTGCGCTCCGGTGAGCCGGCGGCCATTCTGGTCGGCGGCCGGGCGTGTTCGGGCGCCGCCCTGGAGGTGGCCGCGGACATTGCCACGGCCACCGGCGCGAAGCTGCTGGGCGAGACCTTCCCGGCCCGCCTGCAACGCGGAGCGGGCCGGCCCATGGTCGAGCGTCTGGCCTACCTGGCCGAATTCACCGCCATGCAGCTGGAGGGCGTCCGGCACCTCGTCCTCGTGGACGCGCGCCTCACCGGTGTCCTTCTTCGCCTACCCGGGGCGCCCCAGTGACCTGGTGCCCGACGGGTGCACCGTCCATCCGGTCGCCGGCGCCGCCGATGACGTGCTGGCGGCGGTGACCGAACTGGCCGATCTGGTGTCCGCCGCCCGCGGCACCGCCGTGCATCAACCGACGGCCAGGCCCGACCTTCCGTCCGGCCCCCTCACCGCCCAGAGTGTGTGCCAGGCGCTGGGCGCCCTGCTGCCCGAAGGGGCCATCGTCTCCGACGAAGGGAACACCTCGGGGCTCTTCGCGCCGGGTGCCACCGCCGGAGCGCCCCCGCACGACTGGCTGTGCCTGAGCGGGGGAGCCATCGGCCAGGGACTGCCGGTGGCGGTGGGCGCGGCAATCGCCGAGCCCGACCGGAAGGTGGTCGCCCTCGAGGCCGACGGGAGCGCGCTCTACACCATCCAATCCTGGTGGACGATGGCCCGGGAGGGACTCGACGTAACGACCATCCTCCTCAACAACCATTCCTACGCCGTGCTCAACATGGAGCTCGACCGGGTCGGCGTCGGCGCCGCCGGCCCGAAGGCGCGGGAGATGCTCGACCTCGGCCGTCCCTCCATCGATTTCGTGCATCTGGCCAACGGCCTCGGCCTGGAGGCCTCGAGGGCCGACACGGCCGAGGCCTTCAGCGACCAGTTGGCGGGCGCGCTGGCCACACCCGGCCCGAGCGTGGTGGAGGCCGTCATTCCCTCGCTGCTCTGAGCCCGAAGGCCCGGGTCCTACTCGGGCCGTGATGGCGCCGGGCCCGGGACAGTTCGGTGGCTGCGGGGTCGCCCCGGGCCTCCGTACCCACGCACGTCCCTTTTTTCGAATCAGCCCAATTATCGGTTGCAGCCGATGGTTCGGGAGAACTCGTATCGGCTACAGCCGATAATTCGGCCAATTTGGAAAATTGAACCAAGCAGGTCTGGCCTGGCCGAGGGACCTCGTCGATGGGCCCGGGAGCGGCCGGACTATGCCGGTCTCCGGCCCGGTCGGGCCGGCTGCCGGCGACGGTACGGGAGGTCCGGCGGCCGTGTGCCGGGTGCCGGGAGGGTCGACGGCGAACGGTGCCGCTCGCCCCCACCCGTCGGAGTAGACCAGCTCCCCCAAGGGCCGGCGTCGGACCGGGCCGTGGTGGCCCCGGGGCCGGCCCAGGCTGATGGCGGCAGCCACGAAGACCTCGTCCGGGATGGACAACAGGGAACGGAGCTCGGCGTCGACCAGGAGGTTCCAACTGGTCATGACCCCTCCGTAGCCGAGGGCCCTGGCCGCCAGGAGCAAATTCTGGCAGGCCGGGTAGATCGAGGCCCCGTCGATCGGATGGGGGGCACGATGCCTGACCATGCAGGGGAGGATGAGGACCGGTATCTCCTCGAGGTGCTCCACGTAGGCCTGCCATGGTCCGGGCCATCGATGCCTTCGGGGACCGGTCGTCGGCTCCCGATCCGTGGTCGTAGCCGTCGGCGGCTCGCTTGACCGCCCATCCCTGGCGTGCCGCCGTGCCGATCAGGCGCTTGGCGGCCAGGGCGTTGGGCCCGTCGGTGAGCACGAGGAATCGGAACGGTTGACGATTGGAACCGCTCGGCGCCCTGGTGGCGGCGAAGAGGACGTCCCGCAGGACGTGGTCGGGGACGGGCTCGTCCCGATAGCGGCGGATGGCCCGGGTCGTGCAGATCCCTTCGAGGAGCCCGACCGTGTCGGCGGGCAGCGGCTCAGCGACCGCACCGTCGGCCTGACCCGCTGTTTCGGGCGTGGTCACGAACGCGTTCGGGGCGTGGTCACATCCAGATACTGCCCTGGCCACCTGGCCCAGCGCCAACGATCCACCACTTTGTCACACCCCTTGGTCACACTGGGTTCGTGACCGTGACTGCCACCAAGGGATTCGCCCCCGCCGTTCTGCGGGGACTGGTCGACCTCGGCCCGGTGGTGGAGACGGATCTCGCCCTTGAGCTGGGTCTTTCTGCGTGGATGCGTTTCAACGACGTGGATTTCGAAGAGGCCCGTCAGGCGCTGCTGGCGGCCCGGCGGATGCTCCTCGGGGTCGGGGGAATCGATCCGGTGACCGAACCGATCCCCTTCTCCGGTCGCTCGGCGCGGCTCGACACGCTCAACCTGGCCGCCTACCTGGGGAATCTGGTCGAGCGAGCAGCAGCATCGGCGCAGTGCCCGCCCGATGCCATCGTCGAGCTGGCCATCGAGGGGCTCCCCGAGGACGCCGACGGGTCGATCTTTCGCCGCCGTTCCCGGTCCGCCTGATCCGGCTGGGGTCAGGCGGCCGCGCCCAGGCTGGCGGCACGGACCAGGGAGGCCAGCCGTACCTTGTGGGCCACTGAGGGGGCGACACTCAGCATCGACTGGAACTCGCTGGGCGAGCTGACCAGGACGGTGACATCGGTGGTCGCCGTCGCCGTGGCCGCCCGCGGCGCCTTCGACAGCAACTCCATCTCGCCGATGAACCCACCCCGCCCGACGTCGGCCAGTGTGGTGGTGCCCTCATCGGTCTCGGCGGGAGATCCGGGCCGAGCCGCTCCCGATGATGATGAACTCCTTCGCCGGGCTGCCCTCCCTCATCAGCACCCGATCCTGCTCCAGGTGGAGGTGGGTGGTCAGCGATTCGATCTGGCGCAGCTCCGCCTTGGAGCAGTCGGCAAACAGTTCGAGGTCGGCGAGGCGGATGATCGGGGTTGCGTCCATGTGAGCGCTCTTTCGGTTCGGGAACCTGACGGGGTTCGGATTGCTCGTGGACCCCCAGTATAGGGGCTTCATCTGTAACAGATATGGATTCTGTCTAACAATCTGTTTTACAGATGGAGGGCATCAGGGCACCTGAAGGGAGGGTGTGCAGGCCCGAGACCGGATCGCGGAGATCAGCGACCCTGTCTCCGAACATCCACACGGCGAGGAAGGGCGCCTCTGGATCCACCATCCGTGATCGATCGGCAGCTCTTCCGACAGCCTGAGCGACGACGGGGGCTGAGGTGCCGGGCGGCGGGATCAGCGCAGGACCCGGCCCGGCCTCTGCTCGAGCCCGTCGGGAACCGGCTGACCGTCGACCCGGGTGGGCACCCCGTTGACCAGTGTGTGGGTCATGCCCACCGGCGCGTCCGCGGTCAGACGCTCCCCGTCGGCCGGGAAGTCCACCACCCGGCGGAGCGGCCCGGGGGCCACGGTGTCGGGATCGAAGACCACCAGGTCGGCGGCCAGGCCGACGGCCACCGTACCCCGGTCGTCGAGGCCGTAGACCCGGGCCGGCTCGGCGGTGAGCTTGTGGACGGCGTGCTCGAGGCTCATCACCTGGCGATCCCGGACCCAGTTGCCCAACAGGTCGGTGGCGAAGCAGGCATCGCACAGTTGGCTCACGTGGGCGCCGGAGTCGGCCAGGCCCAACAGGACGTCGTCCCTCGGCAGCAGGGAGGCGATGCCGTCGGGATTGTTGTTGGCCAGCACCGACCAGAAGCGCGAGGTGAGATCGTCGTCGAGGGAGAGATCGAGCAGCACGTCGAGTGCGGTCACACCCTGTTCCCCGGCCAGCTCGTCGACCGACCGGCCCACCAGATCGGGCCGGCTGGGCGACTCGGCCACCGTGAGCGAGGCGGTGTTGAACAGGCTGAATCCACCCGACGTGAGCTGTCTCTGGGTCGCCGCCCGCCACGCCGGATCGCGATAGGCCGCCTTCCGCTCTTCGACGGGGGCATCCATGAGGGCCGCGAACTGCGGGAACGTATTCAGGGAGAAGGGCTCGGCGAGATTCATCTGGAACACCAGGGGCCGGCACGACACCTGGGGCCAGACGTCCACGCCCGAGGCCCGGGCCGCGGCATGTTCGTCCATGACCTTCTCGTGGTAGTCGGATCCGGCGAAGGTGAGCAGCGCGGTCCAGGTGAACGGCCGCCCGATGTGACGCTGCAGTTCGAACATCTGGCTGTTGCTCATCACGCCGCCGGGGAGCAGCGCGGCCACGCCCCGGCTGCGGTTCCGCATCGGCTCGAGCAGAGCGGCGAGCTCGGCGAAGTCGGCGACACGTGATGGCACCGGCCGCCCGTGGTCCCCGTTGTGGGTGGGGGACCAGCTGGACGCGAAGCCCATGGCCCCGGCGTCGAGGGCATCGTCGATGACCGCACGCATCAGGTCGATCTCGCGGTCGGTGGCCGCCCGCTCGTAGGCCTCGGCGCCCATGATGAAGAGCCGGACCGCGGTGTGTCCCACGTAGCAGCCGAAGTTGAGGGCGACGCCGCGGCGCTGGACGGCGTCGAGGTACTGGGGAAAGGTCTCGAACTCGTCCCAGGGCACCCCGGCCATCAGGGTGTCGAAGCTCATGTCCTCCACGTGCTGGAGGGTGCGGACGATGATCTCGACGCCGTCGGCCCGGGTGGGGGCGATGGAGAAGCCGCAGTTGCCGGCCACCACCGTGGTCACCCCGTGGAACGAGGACGGGCTGAGGTCGGGGTCCCAGAACACCTGGGCGTCGTAGTGGGTGTGGATGTCGATGAACCCCGGGGCCACCACCTGACCGGCGGCGTCCAGTTCGGTCGTCCCCGACAGTCGGTCGCCGACGGCTGCGATGCGGCCGTCGCGGACGGCGACATCGGCCCGCCGGCCGGGCGCTCCGCTCCCGTCGACCAGGGTCCCCCCACGTATGACGACGTCACCGTCCATGGCCATGCCCGCTTTCTCGGTGCCGGCCTGCATCCTACCCAGCGGGTTCGCCGGGTTGCCGGGCCGACCGCGTCCCCGGGTGGCAACGAATAGGCTCGGGCCGGCAACCAACGGTTCAGGAGTCGAGTGCGATGGCCGAAGATGGAGGACCCCGGCTCAGGGAAGCCCGAGAGAACAAAGGCGGCGTCCGGGTCCGAGCCGCATCGGTCGACGAGATGGTCGACGAGGCCGGCAGGGAGTCCTTCCCGGCGAGCGATCCCCCGGCGACGTGGTCCGGTGAGGACCGGGGCAGTCTGAGCCATGGTCGGAGTGAATGACGACTCCCCCGGTCCGGGCTGGTGGGTGGGATCGGACGGCGGGTGGCATGCACCGGAGGAGGACTTCGGCGCCGATGTACCGAAGCGGAGCCATCCGGTCCGGAGGGTGGCCATCGTCCTCCTCGCCGTGGCCGTGGTCGGAGCCACCACCGTCGGCGCCTGGCTGGGTGCGAGCTCGTCGACGACCGGTTCCGTGAACGGGGGCCCGACGCTGGCCGCACTCACCTCGCAGGTCGAGCAGGTGGTCACCGGCACCGGCGCCCATCAGTTCGGGGTCGCCGGCGTGGCCGACGTCGTCTGTGTCCCACCCGCCTCGTGGACAGCGGGAGCAAGGTTCGAGTGCTCCGTCTACGCGTCGGCGGCACGAAAGATCGGCGTCTACGACGGGACCGTCGCCGCCGGGGGAACGGCGGGGGAGTGGCGCTGGAGTGGAACGTGGTACCCGATCGCGCGTCCCGTGGCCGTCGACTAGCCGCGGCCGGTCACGGGTCCACCATCAACTGCCCGGCCAACGCGGCCCGTACATCGGGCACGGAGGCCTCGCCGGCGCGGAGGCCGCGGTCCACGATCTCCAGAGCACGGTGGAAGTCGATCCACGTGAAATCACCCAGGTCGATGTTGATCAGCACGTCCGCCGATGCCGACTTGTAGTTGCCCAGCTCGAACTGAATGGCCTGCAGCGAGTTCATCAGGATGTCGACGACATCGGGCATGCCCCGCGATCCCGACAAGTAGGACAGGGGATTGAGACGGTTGATGCGCTTGAACGTGCGGGAGAGGGATGTGGAGACGGCGGGATCGAGGCGCGGAACCACGTTCACCGCGATCACGATGTCAGCTCCCATGTCCCGGACCACGTTCGAGGGAACCGGGTCGATCATCCCCCCGTCCACCAGGGTGTGACCGTCCATCTGCACCGGCTTGAAGATGAGTGGAATGGAGCAGCTGGCCCGGAAGGCGGCATCGAGGGGGCCGGTGCCGATGGTGACGGCCGAGCCGCTGTCGATGTCCATGGCCACGACCTGACAGGGCACGTCGAGCTGGGCGAAGGAATCGCGGTCCAGCAGCGGAGAGAAGATCGAGACGAGCCGGTGCCCACTGAGTAGTCCCACCCCGCTGAGGGAGGGATCGAGGACCGAGAGCACGGTGCGCACATTGCCGATGCGGCCGGCCACGGCCTGCATCTCCTGGGGCGGCATGCCGGCCGCATAGCCGATGGCCACGATCGAACCCATGCTGGTTCCGGCCACCAGGTCGACGGGGAGGCCGGCCTGTTCGAGGGCGAGCAGTACACCCACATGGGCGATCCCGAAGGCGGCACCCCCTCCCAGCGCGATCCCGACCGTGGCCCCGGCGACCTTGCGGGTCAGGCGCCGGAGTACCCGGGATGCGGGCTGTGTCGGGTCGGCCAGCGGCAGCGGCCCGAGACGGTCCCGTTCCCACCCCGCAGTCATTGCCGGATCGTCGGGCAGGACAAAGGGTTCGCAGTGGTTGAGCCACGGCGCCGGACCCGTCGCCCGGTACCGGTTGACCACCTGGAAGACCCGGGCCGCGCCGACTGGTGCCGGGGTCGGCTCCTTCGTCACCTGAATGACGAACTCACAGGCGTTGGCGGCGAGTTCGACGCCATGGTGGGGAAGGGTCGGGAAGTCGATGACGAAGAGACGGAACCGCCCGCCGTAGGCGTGGAGGACGGTGTCCACGGCCCGGGCGATCTCGTGGCCCCCCGGAGCCTCGGGAGCCGAGACGTCGAGGACCGGGGGCAGGTCCCCCCGGGATCTGACGGCGGCGGCCGGGATGTCGCCGTCCGCCAACGACCCGATGGGGATTCCGTCCTTCCCGACCCTGACCAGCAACGCCCCGCACCCCAGGACCTCCCGGGTGAGTTCGGAGACGGCGGCGGCGATGAGACTGGCGCCGGCCACGTCGGGCTCCGCGACCACCCCGACCACGATGGGCCGGCTGGTCACCGGATGGTGGCGGGCCAAGGCCATGGCCCGCTGGGACAGGAGCCGGGTGAGGCTGGCCATGACCTGGGTGTCCTCACGGACGGCCTGACGGAAGTCATCCTTGCCCAGGACCAGGGCCCGGGTGGCCCGCCCGCAGATCACGGTGGCCGACCGGCGCTCGTCGAGCACGAGGGCCATCTCGCCGGCGCATTCCCCCCTGCCGATAGTCCCGACCAGTTCCTCTTGGCCGCCGGCGGCCATTCCCCATACCTCGAGCTGCCCGCTGGCCACGACCAGCAACTCGCCACCTTCGTCACCGGCTCGCCAGACCACCTCCCCCCGGGCGTAATTGCGTTCGGTGAGCCGCGCCGCGATGGCACCGAGCGAGTGGGGGGAGAGGCCGGCGAACAGCGTGGCCCGGCCGAGGAGCTCGATGTAGTCGCCGCCCGGCCCGCCCGGTCGCCGGAACGGGGTCACCCCGCCGGGATCATCGGTCATCGTGGGGCGGTGGGCACGGCGTCGAGCAGCGCCGCCACCTCGGTGCCGGTGTAGTCCGCCAGCACCTCGATGTCGGGGACATGGTCCTCGCAGCCCATGAACCCCAGCGCCGCTTCGTCGGCGTGGCTCACGATGGTCACGCCGAGCCCGACCCCTTCGATGAGTGGACCCATCGGGAACATGGCCCGCAACCTGGCTCCTGCGGCATAGAGAGGAAGGTCGGGACCGTGGATGTTGGAGATGAACACGTTCATGACGGGCGGGGCGATATCCGCGATCTTCATGCCCGAGACGGCCCGCATCACCGGCCCCACGACCCGGGACGGTGCCAGAGTGGCGATACTCCCCATCAACCCCGATCCCGATCGGGCATAGAGGTCCTTTGCTGCGGTGGCCGAACGGGTGACCTCCGCCAGTCGGAGCGCGGGCCCGTGGCGGTCGACCGGGAGCGAATACAGCATGAAGGAGATCTGGTTGCCCGACGAACCGTGTTCCGGCCGACGCTCCGAGACGGGGACTCCGGCCACCAGCGGTCGCGTCGGCTCTTCACCATGGAGGAGTGCGTAGCGACGAAGGGCGCCGGCGCACACCGCCACCACCACGTCGTTGACCGATACCCCGAACCCCCGCCGGATCTGTTCGATCTCGTCGAGCGGGATGGTGGCGAAGGCAACCGATCGTCGCGGGGTCAGCGCCCGGTTGTAGGGCTGGCGGGGACCGGTGAAAGGGAGGGGGGTGTCGGCCCGGCTCCGCACCATGTCCACCGTCGAGGCCCCCACCCGCCTGAGACTGCGGACGACGGCCTCGGGGCGATGCCACAGGTTCGCGAGGGTGGCCCGTCCGAGCTCGGCCAAGCCGGGGGCGGGCGAGGGCTGCCACGGAGGGGGTCCGGCACCGACGGCCGGTGACGGTTCGAGATCGAAGAAGGCGGCCAGGGCGAAGATGCCCGAGAGTCCATCGGCCGCGCTGTGGTGGATCTTGGCGATGACCGCCACGTCGTCCTTGTTCACTCCCTCCACGAACCACGCCTCCCACGGGGGACGGTCGGTGGGAAGAGGGAAGGAGGCGATCTCCGCGGCCACCCCGGCCAGTGCGTCGAGCCCTCCTCCGTTGGCCAGGACGATGTGGTGGAGGTGGCGGTCGAGGTGGATGTCGTCGTCGTCGATCCAGACCGGATGGGTGAGTGGTCCCCGAATCAGGCGTCTGCGGAGGGGCTCGATCATCTGGAACCGCTCTGCGACATGCGACCGGAACACCTTGTAGTCGAAGTCCGAAGGGGCGTCCGAGCGGTCGAGGATCAGCGTGGCCAGCACATGGAGGTGCTGGGAAGCCGTCTCACCCGCCATGAACAGGACATCGAGGTCCGAGAGTTGTTCCACCGGTCAAGAGACTATCCACCACCGCCGCCCACCATCCCGTCCGTTGGCCGGACCGGTGGGTCTCCCCCAGGCTCGCCGCGGTCACCGGAGTGCGACCCCGGGTTCGACGGTCGGGGAGCGGTGCCCGAGCGCCGACCCCGGCGGCTGGCTACCATTTGGAGCCGTGGGGCCTTCTGGGGGGGCGGAATGGCGGTGGAACGACATGCCTTCTGAGGACGACCCGAGGCTGACCGACGACATCGGAGCCAGAGCGCTCGAAGCGGTCAGAACCGGTGCCACGCTCAACGCCGATCACCGCGCCGACCCCGGCGCCCTTCGTTCGATCGGTACCTGTCGGATCTGCAGGATCTTCTGCTACCAGTCCCAGGACGGGACATGGAAGCACGTCCCCTCCATCGAGGAGTGCGACCACGCCGACAACTGGATCCGTCAACGACGGGAGCTGGTATCGATGTCCCATCAACCGTCCGAGACCCGGTACTCCTGATCGCATGATCGGGCGGGTGGCCGGGCCCGCCTGACGGCGACCGTTCGGCGGTCGGGCCCCGGGGCGACCGCCGGGCGCTCCGCCCCCGGCCTCGGCCAACCGTTCCGGCTGAGCCGACGGCATCGGCCCACTGGCTGGGCGTTACCATGACGGGAACGCCGAAAGGAGGGCCGATGAGCGATCTTGGACAGCTCAAGAGGCAGACCCGCGCCGTACTCAGCGAATTGGGGTCGTCCCCGGACGAGGTCGCCGAATCACTGCGGGCCGCCGGTGTCCACGGAGTCCCCAGGGACAACCGCAGCTGTGCGGTGGCCCTCTACCTGACCGCGCTGATGGGATCGGACCCCCGGGTCCGCGCCGTCAACGTCGGGCACTGCTCCCTCCTCATCGACACGGCGGCGCCCCCGGAGTTCCGGCCCAACGGCCGGTTGCTGGTCCAGTTGCCGAAGCCGGTCCGACAGTTCGTGGCCGCGTTCGACGCCCGGCGGTATCCCACGGTCACCCGGGAGCCTGCGGAACGAACCCAGGCTCCGACGGCCGTGGTCGGATAGACGAGCGGAGCGCTCAGGCGAAGGATTCGTCGAGCTCGCCCAACGAGTGGATGAGGTCGAGGTTGGCCGAATAGTCGACCGGGCAGGCGATCACCGAGACGGTGTCGGCGGCCAGGGCGGCGCGCAGCGTCGGCAGGAGTTCGTCAGCGGCACCGATCCGGTACCCGTGGGCGCCGAAGCTCTCGGCATAGGCCACGAAGTCGGGATTACCGAAGGTCGTGTCCACCTCGTGCCCGAGCTCGAGCTCCATCTTCCAACTGATCAGGCCATAGGCGTCGTCCACCCAGATCAGGATGACCATGGCGATCCCTTCGCGAACCGCGGTCTCGATCTCCTGCGAATTCATGAGGAAGGCACCGTCTCCGGTGGCCACCAGCACCTTGGCATCGGGCCGGGCCATCTTGGCGCCGATGGCCCCGGGCAGCGACCAGGCCATGGTGGACAGCCCGTTGGAGATCAGGCAGGTGTTCGGCGAGTAGGTGGGATAGAGCCGGGCCATCCACATCTTGAGGGCACCGGTGTCGACCAGCACGATGTCGTCGGGGCCCAGCGCCGCCCGGGTGTCGGCCACGATGCGGGCGGGGGCGAGTGGGAACCGGTCGTCGACCCGACCCCGTTCGAGTTCTCCGGCCAGGAGCCCTCTGATCCTCTGCTCGTCGCCCTGGCCTTCGAAGGTCCGGTCCACCGCGGCCACCAGGGCGTCGAGACTACGTCCGATGTCGGCCTGGAGTCCGACGGCGACGTTGTAGTGGCGGTCGACTTCGGCGGGAAAGCGATGGATGTGGATGATCTGCTTGTCGCCCAGAGGATTGATGCGGGTCGGATCGAACTCCTGGAGCTCGTAGCCCACGGTGACGATCACGTCGGCCCGGTCGAAGCCGAAGTTCACGTAGTCGTGACGCATGAAGCCGACCGCGCCGAGGGCGTGGGGATGGTCGTCGGAAAGGATCCCCTTGCCGTGGAAGGTGGTGGCCACCGGGACGCCGAGCGCGTCGGCAAAGCGGCGGAGGCTTTCGCCGGCGTTCGAACGGGTGGCGCCGTGCCCGGCCAGCACGATGGGGTTGACCGCGTCCCGCAGGATCGATGCCGCCCGAGCCAGCTGGCCCGATGACGGCTCGTCCGGCCGGGGGATGTTGACCGGGAGCGGCACGGCGCCGGGCGGGGCGGGTGCCCGTTCGATGTCCTCGGGGACGGCCAGGTAGACGGCGCCCGGCCGCTCGGTCTGGGCCAGTTTGAAGGCCTTCCGGAACATCTCGGGGACCGCTCCGGGCGTGGCGATCAGGGCCGACCACTTGGTGACCGGGTCGAACATCGAGACGAGATCCACGCCCTGGTGCGACTCCTTGAAGCTGCGGTCCATCCCCACCTGGGCCGAGAGGGCGATCAGCGGCGTCGAGTTGGTGGTGGCGTCGGCCGTACCCAGCAGGAGGTTGATCGCGCCCGGGCCCAGCGTCGCTGAGCAGACACCGGGTCGCCCGGTGAGCCGTCCATAGGTCTCGGCCATGAACGATGCACCCTGTTCGTGGCGCACCAGCACATAGCGGACCGACGACCGCGACAGGGCTTCGACGAAGTGGATGTTCTCCTCGCCGGGGACCCCGAACACGTGGCTGACCCCCTCGTTCTCCAAGCAGCGCACCATCAGCTCCGCGATCGACGGCTGCGGCTCGGCCATGACCAGCACACTACGCCGATGCCGGCACCCACGACCACGTCCTCCCGGGGCCGGCCAGGTACCCTCTGGCTCATGGATTCCGTGGTGGGCGAACCACACGACCGGGATCGATTCAAGGCCGAACGTATGGCGTTCCGCAGGACCTGGCCGGTCCTGAGGTACGTGTTCGCCCTCGCCGTCGTCGTGGTGGCCGGTGTGGGCGTTGAGCGCCCACACCGACGAGCTCTCGGGTGTTCCCGAGGCGTTGGAGAACCTCAAGTGGTGGTGGGCGGTCCCGGCCGTCGTCGCCGAGGCTGCGTCCTTCGTCTGCTTCGCCCGCATGCAGTACCAGCTCCTCCGCTGCCGGGGGCGTGTGGTGCCGGGACGCCCCCTCCTCGAGGTGGCCTTTGCCTCCCAGGCGATCAACAACTCGCTCCCCGCCGGCAATGCCGTCTCGGCGGTCTACGGATTCCGGTGGTTCCGGCGCTTCGGCGCCGACGACCCGCTGGCCGTGTGGGCCATCGTCGGGACGATGGTGGCGGCGATGGTCTCGCTGTCGTTGGTGGCCACCGCCGGCCTGGCCCTGGCGGCCGGCGAGGGAGCCTCACTCGACCTGATCCCCGTGCTCATCGGCGTGCTGGTGATCACCCTGGCCGTCGGAGCCCTCTTCGTGTACGAGCGGCCGCTGTACCTGGTCCTGACCTGGGCCATGCGCACGTCCCGGAAGATCGTCCGGCGGCCCCGGGGCGATGTGGTGGCCCAGGTCGATCGGATCATGCGCCGGTTCACCTCCGTTCGGTTGGGGTGGCGGCAGATCGTGACCATCGTGGCCTGGGGGACGGCCAACTGGCTGCTCGACTGCACCTGTTTCGCCCTGATGTTCCCGGCCGTCGGCTCGACGATTCCGTGGAAGGGCCTCCTGCTGGCCTACGGGGCCGGGCAGCTGGCCGCGGCGCTGCCCATCACCCCCGGTGGGCTGGGTGCGGTCGAAGGGAGCATCACCATCGCCCTGGTGGCCTTCGGCGGCGACCACGTCACCACTGTCGATGCCGTGTTGATGTACCGGCTCATCAGCTTCTGGCTCGTCCTGGTCGTCGGCTGGTCGCTGTGGGGCGAGTTGGCCCACCAGGTCAGGAGAGGAAAGTGGAGCCCGCACCGGTGGTGGCCGCCGCCGGTTCGGAGCCGCCCACCGGAGGTCGGCCCGAGGAGGCAACCCTGACGGTCGAGGCAGCGATCGGTGCCCGGATCATGATGCGGCGCCGGTGGGAGCGCCGACTTCCGACGAGCAGGTTGGCGACGGGACTCCTGGCTTGCGGGTTGGCCGCCGGGCTGGTGGCCGGCTGCACCTCGGTGCGCAACAACCTGGGGACCGCGGACAGCGCCTGTTACCTCACCCTGCCGGCGTCGACCCGGGCGGTGGGCTCCCCTGCCCGGTTGGTCGGCGTCCATCTGGTGACCCTGGCCGCGTTGCGCCGACAGACACCGGAGCTCTTCGACGCTCTGGCCCACCAACCCGCCTCCGGGCAGAAGGTCTGCCTCGTGGCCTTCGCCGGATCGTTCACCAGCGCGTCGGTTTCGAAGCCGCTCGGAAAGCCGTCGGGTCCGTTGGCGGTGGTCATCACCAAGATCCCGTCGGATGAGGTCCTCGGCACCGTCATCGTCCGTGGACCGCCCCTTCATTTCGGTCATCCTCACATCGGATGATGCCGAACTACGGTGTCGCGGTGGGCGTCGTCACTGCAGTGATCGTGGCCCCGGCCGGGGGCTCGAACAGCGATGCCGCCGGCGACGACGAGTAGCTCTTGATCTCGAAGCTGGTGGCGTCGCCGGCCACCTTGACGTAGCCGAGAATGCCCTGGGCGGTGGTGCAGATCGTGCTCGTGCCGGGGATACCCGGCGCCACGAAGTCGACGCACTGCATGGGAAATCCGTTCACCGTCATGGTCGACGAGGTGACCTTGTCGCCGGCCAGCCCCGCGGCCAGCGAGAAGTCCTTCAAGAAGGTGATCCAGTGGGCGGGGGTGTAGAAGTCGAAGATCTGTGTTCTCGGTCGCCGCGGTGGCGGGATCCAGCTTCTGGCACGACCACGGAGCACTGGAGCCGGCAGCCGGTGGCGAGCAGGAGTATTCACCGGAGCGGTTGACGATGATGTCCACGCCGGGTCCCGAGGCGGCGGCCGCCGGCGTTTCGGTGAAGGCCAGTCCCTCCGGCGGTTGGGCGGCGTAGACGATGGTGGCCGGTGCGCTGCCGGTGGTCACGTAGGTGGCTTCGAATGTCGAGCGTCTCGCCGGATTGCATCCTGCCGGTGAAAGTATCGATGGTGGCCTTGTTGCCCTCCACGTCGTGGACCGCTTTCTTCGCCGCGTTGACCACGCCGCACCCGGTGGCCACGAGGGCACCTACCATCAGGATGGACATCGCCCCACCGGTGGCCCGATGGGACGTGGCCAACGATCCGGACCGTAGCCTGTCAGCTGTCACCTGCCGCCTCCTGGTTCGCCGCCACCCGAGTCCGTGGCCGGCATCGGTCCCCGAGGGCCAAGGATACGACGCCACCGGCCCGAAACCGTCGACCGTGCCGGCGGGCAACGGTCGGGGCCTAGGATCGGCGCATGGCGACCGCCCCACTGGCCCAGTCCGAACGGGGCGTCCTGTGCGATCTGTTCACCGACCTCGGGCCGGAGGCGCCGACACTGTGCGCGGGCTGGACCACCGCCGATCTGGCCGCGCACCTGGTGGCCCGCGAACGCCGCCCGGACAGCGGGCCCGGACTGGTCTGGCCCCCTCTGGCCGGCCACACCGACAAGGTCCGCCGTTCCATCCGCGACCGGACGCCGTGGGTGGAGCTGGTCGCCACCGTCCGCCGCGGGCCTCCGGTGTTGCTGCGCCCCGTGGACGGGCCGATGAACACCATCGAGTTCTTCATTCACGTCGAGGACGTCCGACGCGCCCAGCCGGAGTGGGAGCCCCGGCCCCTCTCCCCGGAGCTGGCCGACGCCCTGTGGGCGCGGCTCGGAGCGGGCGGGATGGCCAAGCACGTCTCCGGCGCCGTCGAGATCACCTCACCGGGCCACGGTTCGAAGGAGAGCGGCAGTGGGCCCCGGCTCACCGTGGCCGGCGATCCCGGCGAGCTCACGCTGTTCACGGCCGGACGCCAGCGGGCGGCGCGAGTGGAGATCTCTGGCGACGCCGAGCTCGCCGCCCGGTTGCGCGACGCGTCGCTCGGCATCTGACCGCTCGGTCGCGTCGGCCTCCACCCGGTGAGCCGGGCGGCCTCCCGCGGTTGACAGGGGTCCCGCCGGCGGGTGGATGATGGGGCCATGGGCCGGACCTATGAGGTGATCGACGAGCGGCTGGCCGGCTGGCTCGTCGCCCAACCGGTCTTCTTCGTGTCGACGGCACCGCTCGACGGCGCCGGATTGGTCAACTGCTCGCCGAAGGGCAACCGGGACGAGTTCGCCGTGTTGGACGGTCACTCGGTGGCGTACCTCGACCAGACGGGCAGCGGGGTCGAGACCATCGCCCACCTCCGCGAGAACGGTCGGATCGTGGTCATGTTCTGCGCCTTCACCGGGCCTCCCCGCATCGTGCGCCTCCACGGCACGGGACGGGTCCTGCCGGCCGGACGTGACGAATTCGCCCTCCTGGCCGATCGGTTTCCGGGCGGAGCCGGGGCCGGCGTGCGCTCGATCATCGTGATCGATGTCAGCCGGGTCGCCGATTCGTGCGGATACGGGGTTCCCCTCATGTCCTTCGAGGGGCACCGCCCGACGATGGACGAGTGGTCCGCCCGGAAGGGTCCCGAGGGGATCCGGAGGTACCAGACCGAGCACAACGCCACCAGCCTCGACCATCTCGAGGGGCTTTCCGCCGACTAGCGGCGAAGGAGCGGAGCCGGCGGGATCGGGACGCCCGGCCGGGTCCGCCCGTGCCCGTGGAGGCCTGGTCCGTGCCTGGCGGGGCCGTGCGCTCCCGTCTCCTCCCGGCCGCCACCGGCTCCCCCGGCCCGGCCGGGTTCAAGGTCGAGGTCCAACTGGTCGAAAAGATGAGGACCACCGGCATGAAAGCCAGGAAGCGATGTCCGACGATCTTGAATCCCGTGTGTTGACGAGGACGGACGCGTCCCCGTCGAACGTGCCGGGACAAGAGCCGGACCAGGTGCCCCATCGCCGATTGAATCCCACCCACCTGGCCTATCTGATGGGTCCGGCTGCGTTCGTGGTGATTCTCCTGTTGATGAAGTTCGACCTCGTGGTCCGCGAGTCGGCCTGGCTCTGGCTCGCCGTCTTCATCACCGTCCCGGCGGTCAGCTTCGTCAGCCGACGCGCTGTACAGCGCGCAGCCCTTCGCCATTCCGGCTCCACGCTCGGGTGGCCGTGCAGGCCGCCGCGGTGACCACGGTCATCTACCTGACCGGCTGGGGACCCGTCCTCTCCGGTGCCTTCGCCTTCCTGGCCCTGGAGAATGTCGCCCACGGGGGGTCGCGTGTGTGGCGGATCACCGCGCTGTGGAGCCTGGTGGGCATCGTGTGCGGGCAGGTGGGCATCACCGAAGGATGGTTGCCCTCCGAGCTGGCCATCCATGAGGCCAACGCGTTGGCCGTCATGGGTGCGTTCGTCCTCCTCTTCATCATCCGGATGGCCGGCGCCGCCATGGAGCAGAAGGAGGACGCCGAGGCCTCGACCCGCTTGAGCGAAGACCGCTTCCGGTCGCTGATCCAGAACTCCTCCGATGTGACGCTCGTGATGGGTGCCGGCGGCATGTGCAGCTATGTGAGCCCGGCCATCGAACAGCTGCTCGGGTTCGAGCCGAGCGACCTCATCGGCCGACGGGCCACCGACTTCGTCCACCCTGACGAACGCGAGCGGATCCGGAACCGGATGGAGTCACAACTGCAGGCCTCACCGGAGACCGCACCCATCCAGTTCCGGATGGAGCGGGCCGACGGCACCTGGCGCGATGTGGAGGCAGTGGTGGCCGACCAGCGCGACCGGCCGTCGGTGGGGGGCTATGTGGCCAACGTCCGGGACATCACCGAGCGAAAGGAGTTCGAGGCGCTCCTGGCCCACCGGGCCCTTCACGATCCGCTGACCGGCCTGGCCAATCGGCAGCTGATCCTCGACCGGGCCGAGCAGATGCTGGCCCGGTCGCGGCGAACGTTCGATCCGGTGGCCGCCTACTTCATCGACCTCGACAACTTCAAGGACGCCAACGACTCCCTGGGCCACGAGGCCGGCGACAAGCTTCTGCAGGCGGTGGCCGGAAGGTTCGCCGGGCTGCTGCGGGCCAGCGACACGGTGGGTCGGCTGGGCGGGGACGAGTTCGTGATCCTGGCCGAGGGCAGCTCCATCGCCGCCGGACCCGAAATGGTCGCCGAACGGATCCGAGAAGTGCTGCGCGAGCCGTTTCTGGTCGATGGGTTCGAGGGCCTGCCCATCTCGATCACCGCCAGCATCGGCATCGCCACCGGCGACCGGTCGACGGCCCAGGAGCTCCTCCGGGACGCCGACATCGCCCTCTACCGCACCAAGGCCGCCGGGCGGGACGGGTGGGTCCTGTTCGAGCCGGCCATGCAGTCCGCCGCCGTCGACCGCCTCGAGCTGAAGTCGGATCTCGACGCTGCGCTGGCCGGTGATCAGTTCTTCCTTCTCTACCAACCGATCTTCGATCTCGACAGCGCCACCATCCGGGGAGTCGAGGCGCTGATCCGCTGGCAGCACCCCACCCGGGGTGTCATCGCCCCCAATGACTTCATTCCCGTGCTCGAGGACAGCGGGATGATCGTCGAGGTCGGGCGCTGGGTGCTGCAGACGGCGTGCGCGCAGGCCGCATCCTGGCAAGCGCAGGGGTTCGACACCACGATGTCGGTCAACGTGTCCATGCGCCAGCTGGAGACCGAGCAACTCATCGACGACGTGCGAGGAGGCGCTGGCCACGACTCATCTGGATGCCGGGCTCCCTGATCATCGAGGTCACCGAGTCGACCCTCATGCGGGACGCCAACGCCACGGTGTCCCGTCTGAAGCGGCTGAAGGAGATCGGCGTCCTCATCGCCATCGACGACTTCGGCACCGGCTACTCGTCGCTGGCCTACCTGCGCCAGTTTCCGGTCGACGTGCTCAAGATCGACAAGTCGTTCATCGCCGAGATGGACGGCACCCCGAACTCGTCGGCGCTCATCCATACCTTGGTGGAACTGGGCCGGACCCTGGGCCTGGTCACCCTGGCCGAGGGCATCGAGGACCACACCCAGCTGGAGGCGCTGCGGGACGAGCTGTGCGACCGGGGCCAGGGGTTCATCCTGTCCCGACCGGTTCCCTCGGCCGAGATCGAGGCCCTCCTCGTCCAGCCCGCCTCGGAGCGGGCGCTCCGCCCGCCCACGTGCACCCTGCGCTGAACGCCCGGAGGCGGGTCGGCTCCGACAAAGGCGACCGTGCTCGTCGCCGCGGGCGGTGCGACATGATGGTGGGGCCACGGTCCGTGACCGCTGCCGGACGCGGGCGATCGACCGACTGGGAGGTCTCCATGGTCTGGCAAGTCGACACCCACGAGGTCCTGAACCAGGCCCCGCCGCTCGAGGACTACGACGTCTTTGCCGCCGACCCGGCTCTCGGCGAGGGCATCGACCGCGAGGGCGCGGGGATGGGCCCGGCCCGGGCTCACCGCGCTGGGCGTGCTGGCCGGCACCGGCGCCGTCCAGGAGCTGGGGCGGTTGGCCAACGAGCACCGTCCGGTCCTGCACACCCACGACCGGTACGGCCAGCGGATCGATGTCGTCGAGTACCACCCCGCCTATCACGACCTGATGAGGACCTCGTTGCACCACGGGCTCCACTCGGGGCCGTGGGCCGACCCGCGGCCTGGCGCCCACGTGGCCCGGGCCGGCAAGATCATCGTCTGGTACCAGGTGGACGCCGGTCACATCTGTCCCGTTTCGATGACCTACGCCGTCGTCCCCGCCCTCCGGCACCAACCCGAGGTGGACCGGACCTGGGAGCCGATGATCTGTTCGACCACCTACGACCCCGACAACCGGCCCGCGGCCGAGAAAGCCGGGGTGACCTGTGGCATGGCCCTCACCGAGAAGCAGGGCGGTTCCGACGTCCGGGCCAACACCACCCGGGCCGTGCCCCTCGGCGGTGACGATGATGGCACCTACCGGCTGACCGGGCACAAGTGGTTCTGTTCGGCACCGATGTCCGACGCCTTCCTGATGCTGGCCCAGGCGCCCGGGGGGATCAGTTGCTTTCTCGTCCCCCGATGGAAGCCCGATGGCACCCGGAACCCCATCCGCATCCAGAGGCTGAAGGACAAGCTCGGAGACCGGTCGAACGCGTCCAGCGAGATCGAGTTGCTCGACGTCTGGGGGCAGCTGATCGGCGAGGAGGGCCGGGGCGTACGGACGATCATCGAGATGGTCAACCACACCAGGCTCGACTGCATCCTCGGCTCGACCGCGATCATGCGCCAGGGGGTGGCCCAGGCCACGTGGCATGCCGCCCACCGGTTCGCGTTCGGCAAGCTCCTGGCCAGCCAACCCCTGATGGCCAACGTGCTCGCCGACCTGGCCGTCGAGTCCGAGGCCGCCACCGTGGCCGCCCTCCGACTGGCCCGGGCCTTCGATGCCGAAGCGGGCGACGATCACGAGTTCCTGCTGCAACGCCTGCTGACCCCGATCGTGAAGTACTGGACCTGCAAGCGGGCCCCGCAGCACGCGGCCGAGTCGCTCGAGTGCCTGGGGGGAAATGGATACGTCGAGGAGTCAGGCATGCCCCGACTGTTCCGGCAGAGCCCGGTCAACGGCGTCTGGGAGGGATCGGGCAACGTGATCTGTCTCGATGTGCTCCGGGCCCTGGCCCGCGAACCGTCGGCCCTCGACGCCTACTGGTCAGAGGTCGGGCTGGCCGGTGGCGGTGATGCCGCGTCTGGCCCGGGCCGTCGACGATCTCCATGTCGACCTGAAGGACCCGGCGACGCTCGAGCCCCGGGCCCGTTCGGTCGTGGAGCGGATGGCGCTCGTGTTCCAGGCCTCCCTGCTCGTCCGGTTCGCCCCCGACGCCGTCGCCGAGGCGTTCTGCGGGTCGCGACTGGGCGGCGGGGCCGGCACCTTCGGGACCCTGCCGGCCGGATCCGACACCGCCTCCATCCTGGCCCGGCATACACCGGTGTGATGTCAGACGGGGCCCCGGCCGTGGCGCCCCGGGCCAGCCGGCCCGGCAAGGCGGTCGAGCGGCACGGTGCCCAGGACGTCGTAGACGGCGGGACCGGCCCCGAGTAAGGACGCCATGACCGCAATCCGGTCGACGGCGAAGTGCCCGGCGACGGGGGTGCCGCGGAGACCGACGGGTCCGCGACCCTGGCCCCCGACCCGGGCCAGCGTGACGTGGGCGGCGTAGCGCGGTTCGTCGCCTCGCCCCCATCTCGCGGTGAGGGCGCGTACCCTTCCGGCCAGGTCGTCGAGCCCGGTCACCGGGACGTGCAGCACCCGTCGGCCCGGGAACCACTCGGTGGCCGGGCCCAGCACGGCATCGACGGCACCGACCCCGGACAGGCCGGCGTCGAGAGCGTCGACCACCCCGCCCGGCTCATCGACCTCGCCCAGGAAGCGAAGGGTGACGTGCCACTGGGCCGGGGTCGTCCACCGGAGGCGCTGATGGTCGGGGTGGGGAAGGGTGGCGAGGAGCTCGGTGATCGGGTCGGGGAGGCGGACCGCCACGAAGAGGCGCACGGGTGCAGTCTGCCCGCCGCCGGCGCCGGCTCGGGCGCACCACCATCGGACTGGGCCGAGGCGGCCGCCTACGCTGTGCGCGCGTGCCTGTCCGACGGGAAGGGGAGCCGTGAAGCTCGACGAAGCGGTGATCGAGGAGCTCATGGTCGGCCCCGGCGAGGCGGCCCGACTCGACGAGCGGTCCACCGAATCGACCAAGGTGGACGGGCTCGGGGCCGAAGGGGCGAAGCCCAAGGCTACGGCCAGGAAGAAACTCGCTTCTATCGTCGACGATCTGAAGGCGTCACAGGAACTGCTGTGGGCCAGCGACACCTTCGGTCTCCTCCTCATCGTCCAGGGTATGGATGCCGCCGGCAAGGACGGGACCATCAAGCACGTCATGTCGGGGGTGAACCCACAGGGCTGCGAGGTCGTGTCGTTCAAGGAACCGACCGGCGAGGAGCTCGACCACGACTTCCTCTGGCGCTACAGCAAGGCGCTACCCAAGCGGGGTCGGATCGGCATCTTCAACCGCTCCTACTTCGAGGAGGTGCTGGTGGTCAGGGTCCATCCCGAGCTCATGGAGCGATCCCACGCCGAGGCGCGACCCCGGTCGCCGGACCCGGTGTGGTCCAGCCGGTTCGAGGACATCAACGCCTTCGAGCACCATCTCCACCGCACCGGGACCCGGATCGTGAAGGTCTATCTGCACCTCTCCCGGGATGAACAACGCAAGCGCCTCCTCGAGCGGCTGGACGACCCGGCCAAACGTTGGAAGTTCTCGGAGGCGGACCTGGCCGAGCGCCGGTACTGGCACGAGTATCGTGTCGCCTACGAGGAGGCGATCACGGCCACGTCGACGACCTGGGCGCCGTGGTACGTGGTCCCGGCCGACCACAAGTACGAGCTGCGGGCCCTGGTCGGCGGCATCCTGGTCCACGCCATCGATCAGCTCGACCTCCGCCATCCCGAACCTGAAGATGTGGCCGTACTCGAGCGGGCCAGGGCCGAACTGCTGGCCGACTGCTGACCGCCGCGTGCCGGCGCATGACGCTGGGGCCAAGGTCAGGCCGGGGTCGCGGCGAGCACCGGTTCGGAATCAGGATCGTGCTCGGAATCGGGATCAGGATCGGCTCGGCATGGCCTCGTGGACATCGTGGCGGGATGCCCGGATGAGCGTGCCGGTGGCCACGGCGGCCAGCAACAGGAGGAGAGCACCGACCGAGAACGCCGCGGTGTAGCCGTGGACCACGGCGGCCCGCGCCGTTGCCGGACTGTGGGCTGAATCGGAGGATTTCTCGTATCGCACTTGCGCTGCCGGAGTTTTTTGTCTATATTGACAAGTGCTGAATCCCCACTGACAAGTAGTAAAGGCGTCGTGGTGGAGAAGGTGTCGTAGCAGGTCGGGGTGTTGCGGCGGAAGGAAATGGCGGGTTATGTTCCCTGATCATGGTCAGGGATTTTGGCGCGTCTATTCGTAAATCATTTGCTCGCTCAGCACCGGGTGTCGCCGTTCGGGTCGCGGCCGCCAGTGGGAAGCTCCAGTGACCGGCCCGGTCCGGGACGAGGACCCCGAGCTCCTCGCCGAACAGGGCCACCTCGACCGGGCCCACCTGGCCCTGGCCGAGATGCGCCATCGGGCCGAGGGCCTGCTCGGGGACGTGCGGGGCGCCGGGAATCCCGACCTCGACTACGAGGCGGCGTTGGTCCACCGCGTCGCCGTTCTGGCCGAGAGCCCGCGCCCGCTGCTCTTCGGGCGCATCGACGAGGAGGGCGATCGCTCCTGGCACATCGGTCGGCGCCACGTCGAGGACCGGGGCGGGGACCCCGTCGTCGTGGACTGGCGGGCACCCGTCTCGGTGCCCTTCTACCGGGCCGGGGCGGATGACTCCTACGGGCTGAAGCGTCGTCGCCAGGTCATGGTCGACCGGCGGCGGGTCGTCGCCGTGGCCGACGATCTCTTCGGGGCCCACGACGACGACCTGACCGGCACCCGCCTCCGGGGCGGCGACGCGCTGCTCGCCGAACTCGAGCGGGCCCGCACCGGCGAGATGCTCGACATCGTGGCCACCATCCAGGCCGAGCAGGACGAGATCATCCGGGCCCCGCTCGATCTGCTCATCGCCGTGCAGGGTGGTCCGGGGACCGGGAAGACGGCGGTCGGACTCCACCGGGCGGCCTTCCTGCTCTACAACCATCCTGCCCTGTCCCGGGCCGGGGTCCTGGTGATCGGGCCCAGCCGCGCCTTCCTGCGCTACATCTCCCAGGTGCTGCCGTCACTGGGCGAGGAGGCGGTGATCCAGACGACCGTCGCCGATCTCGTGCCCCGGGCCAGGGTGACCGGCGAGGACCCCG
The DNA here is from genome assembly GCA_963812885.1 of uncultured Acidimicrobiaceae bacterium. GTDB lineage: Bacteria > Actinomycetota > Acidimicrobiia > Acidimicrobiales > RAAP-2 > Bog-756. The sequence goes on from CAWEWZ010000007.1 coordinate 275,396, forward strand.
ACGACGTGCGCCGTCTCAAGGGCGATCCACGCATGGCCGACGTGCTCGCGGCAGCCCTGAAGCAACGTCGCCGTCACGTGGAGGATGACGTCACCCTGTCAGCCCGGTTCGCTACCTGCGTGGTGCCGGCCGGCGTACTGAACCAGCTCGCCGATTCGATCGCCGCCAGCCCGGTTCCCTACAAGTCGGGCCGGGTGGCCCTGCGGGCCAGGGTGATCAGCCTGCTTCGCCAACGGCTCAGGGCGTCGGGTCGGTTCGAGGCCAACGAGCCGTGGCTCGAGCGTGAGGTGTCGGCCAGCGATGCCTTCCGCAACCTGCTCGATCACCTGTGGCCGTCGGTGTCCCCGACCACCCTCGTGCGTGACCTCCTGACCGGTGAGGATCGGCTGCGGGCGGCAGCCGCCGGCCTGCTGACGGCTCCCGAGTGCGCCCTCCTGCTCGGTCCGAGGGGCAGCCGGAGCCGATCGGGATGGACGGCCGACGATCTCCCCCTGCTCGACGAAGCCGCCGCGCTGGTCAGTGGTCGATCACGTTCCTACGGGCACATCGTGGTCGACGAAGCGCAGGATCTCAGCCCCATGCAGTTCCGGATGCTGGCTCGCCGCGCACCCGCCGGATCCCTGACCGTCCTCGGCGACCTGGCCCAGGCCACCGGCGCCTGGACCTACGGGAGCTGGGACGAGATCCTGGACCATCTGCCCACCGGGGCGGTCGTCCGTCGGGAAGAGCTCACGCTCGGCTACCGCGCCCCCGGGCAGGTGCTCGAGCTCGCCTCCAGGCTGCTGCCCGTGGCCGCCCCAGCGGTGAAGCCGACCCGGTCGATCCGTCCGGGGGTGGAGGGCCCCCGTATCTCGAGGGTCGGACCCGACCGGCTCTTCGCCGAGAGCCTCGACGAAGCGGGACGGCTGGCCGATGGGGATCTCCTCGTCGGGCTGGTGGTGGCCCCCGGTCACCTGGCCGGGATGACCGCCGTGGCCGGCACCCGCCACGACGTCGGTCTCCTCGACCGGGACGGGATCGCCCGACCCGTCACGCTTGTGGCCGCGCCGGCGGTGAAGGGATTGGAGTTCGACGCCGTCGTCGTGGTCGAGCCGGCGGCCATCGCCGGTTCCGACGTCCGCGGTCTCCGGCTGCTCTACGTGGCACTGACCAGGGCCATCCGCCACCTCAGTATCGTGCACGCCGAACCCCTCCCGCCCGCCCTGCTGACCGGATAGCGCAGGCCGGCGAGCGGTCGGCGGGCCGTCACGTGAAGAGGACCGAGACGCTCTCCCGGTTGGCGATCCTCCGGATGGCCTCGCCGAGCAGACTGGCCACCGAAACCACTTCCACCTTCGGCGAGAACTCCACGGGTTGGGTCTCCACACTGTCGGTCATGAACAGCCGTTCGATGGCGCTCCCGTCGATCCGGTCGATGGCCGGGCCGGCCAGCAGCCCATGGGTGACGGCGGCGTACACGGATCGGGCACCGCGTTCGACCAGGACCCTGGCCGCGTCGACCAGTGTCCCCGCCGAGATGGTGAAGTCGTCGACGATGAGGGCCGTGCACCCCTCGACCGAACCGATCAGCTCGGTGACCTCCGCCGTCTCGGAGTGGTCGACCCGTCGCTTGTCGGCGATGGCCAGGGGAGTGCCCAACCGCTCCGACCACTGTCTGGCCTTCTTGGCGAACCCGGCATCAGGGGCCACGACGACCAGGTCGGGGAGGGCCTTGGTGGCGATCACCTCACACAGCACGGGCAGCGCGTAGAGGTCGTCCACGGGGACCTTGAAGAACCCCTGGACCTGGGGGGCGTGGAGGTCGAGGGTGATCACCCGGTCGACGCCGGCCGCCTCGATGGCATCGGCGCACACCCGGGCGCGGATGGACACCCGGGGCTCGTCCTTCTTGTCGCCCTTGGCGTAGCTGAAGTAGGGGATGACCGCGGTGACCGACGCCGCACTGGCCCGCTTGAGGGCATCGATCCAGAACAACAACTCCATGAAGTTGTCGTTGGCCGGGAAGCCGGTTCCCTGGACGAGGAAGACGTCCCGGCCGCGGACGTTGTCGAGCACCCGCACGAAGAGGTTGCCCTCCGAGAACCTGAGTGTCTCGCCCGCACTCAGGGGGCACCCGAGGTGGTCGGCGATGGCTCCTCCCAGCTTGCGACTGGCCGATCCGGCGAAGAGGAGGAACTCGTCCGTCACCGCCTCAATCTAGCCCGCGACCGGGCGGGAGAACCCCACCCGGTCAGGCGCAGAGCGCACGCCAGATGCCGGCGGCCAGCGCCTCGCATCCTTCGTCCAGCGGTCGTCTGGTCAGGTTGTGCACCATCCTCCGTCCGTACTCGAGGAGGGGTCCGAGGAACAGTGCCGCGGAGATCTCGTGGGGCATCGACCTGATGGCCCCGGCGGCGGCCGCCTCCTTCATCCACTGGTCCAACTCGATGCTGAAGCGGCCGGTCTCCTCCTCCAACATCTGGCGACCGGCCTCGGACAGCTCCGACTCGTCCCAGTGCAGCATGATCCGGGCCAGAGCCCGGTGGGAGTCGATCCATCGGACGTGGAACTGCACGGCCGCCCGGATGCCGTCCTGCGGCTCGTCGTGACCCCGGAGGGACTCGGTGACCCCGGCCCGGTAGGCGGACAACGCCTGGGAGTAGAGATGGGCCAGGATCTCGTCCTTCGACGCGAACTGGTGGTAGATGCTGCCGATGCTCGCCCCCGACTCGCTCCGGATGTCCTCGATCATGGTCCCGTTGACCCCGAGGCGGTCGAAGCAGCGCAAGGCGGCGTCGAGTATCTCGGATCGGCGGCGTTCCCCCGACGGTGTCGCGGTTCTGGGCATGGCTCCCTCTGGACGGTGGGTGGGTAGAGAAGTATTCTAGAGAAATATTCTAGTCGTGGCCAGGGCCATCCGGTCCGGAGCCGTGCCCAGCCCGAAGGGGGAATGGCGATGAACACGAACGATGGCCACGAGCCGGGCCCTCCGGTCCGGGTGGCCTATGTCCAGTCCCTGTGGCACGAGGAGATCCTCGATGGCTGCCGGCGCTCGTTCGTCCGCGAGATGGCCACCCTCGATGTCGTCCGCGCGACCGGATCGATGTCTTCAAGGTGCCCGGGGCGTTCGAGATCCCCCTGCACGCCCAGCGTCTGGCGGCCAGCCGCCGGTATGCCGCCGTCGTCGCCGCCGGACTGGTCATCGACGGCGGCATCTACCGCCACGAATTCGTGGCCGACGCGGTGATCAGCGGCTTGATGCAGGTGCAGCTCGAGACTGGGGTACCGGTCATCTCGGCCGTCCTGACCCCCCACCACTTCCACGCGCACGGCCAGCACGCCGAGTTCTTCGCCGGTCATCTCGGGGTCAAAGGCGTCGAAGCGGCCCGGGCCTGCGCGGCAACCGTCCGCGGCCTGGCCCGGCTCCCGGTCGCCGCCCCGGCCTGAACGGCCAGCGGCTCCGGGCTACGGTCCGAGGTCCCACAGGAGCCGGTAGTAACGGATCCGTTCCCAATCGGCGGTCGACGCCGTACGCGGACAGGAGGCAGTCCTCCCACCCGGGGCCGAAATTCCATCGCGTGCTCCAGGTGGCGACGGCCAGATCGGCCCATCGGTCCCCGACGCCCAGGGCACCGAGGTCGACGTGGCCCGTCCACCGTCCGTCGGCGCCGAGCAACGTGTTCGGGGCACAGGCGTCACCGTGGCAGACGACCAGACGGTCGACGGCCGGCGCGTCGTCGAGCTCGGCCAACGCCCGGTCGACCGGAAGGTGCTGATGCTCCTGGTGCCAGGCCATCTGATCGATCAGCCCGAACGACGCTCGCCGCCGGGCTTCGGCCAACCGGTCGTCGACGGACCAGGAGAACGGACACCGGTCGACCGGTAGGGCCTCATGGAGGGCCCGGAGTCCCTGGCCGACTGCGGTCACCGCCGCCCGCGGGCTCCGCTTCCATCGGGCGCTGACGGCGGAGTCTCCCGGGAGGGCGGCCGTGATCAACCAGGTGCCCGAGTCGTCACCTCCCGAACCGAGGACGGCCGGGACGGGTGTGAACGCCGCCGCCCACGACAGGCGGTCCGCCTCGACGGTCGGATCGACGCCGGACCAGGCCGGCGCCCACTTGACGAAACGTCGGCTCCCCGCGACCGGAGATCTCGAAGGTGATGCCACCGATCTGGTTCTCCCACACGGCCCGGACCGAGTCGCCGCCGGCCAGCGCGTCGAGCGCGGCCGGTGTCCCGACGGCCCGGTCGGGAGGGCCGGCGATCACGTCCTGCCGGCCCGTGGTGCCGCGTCGCGCAGTCGGTCCTCGGCCCGGTCGGGAGCCCCGATGGCATCGAGCCCCAGCAGGGCGGCGCCGAGGACCGGGGCGGCGTCGAGCGGGCGGAACCGGGCCCGCGGGGCCACGGCCCGGACCCGGCTCTCGACGTGCTCGGCGAACCCGCGGTACCCGCTGTCGAACACGCCACCACCCAGGACGACCTCGACGTCCTCCCCCTCCACCCCGAGCCGGCCGACCATGGCGGTGATCATGGTGGCCACCTCGTCGGCCAGGAGGGTCACCGCCTCGATGGCCGGGGCATCCCCACCGCCGGCGGCATCGAGGCAGACCCGGGCCAGCTCGAAGAGTCGTCCGTACTCGAGTTCGCCGGTGTAGACCGCGGTCAGGACCGCCTCAGGGTCGGGGAGGTCGAAGTGGGCCGGGACCAGCCCGGTGAGGGCGGTCGGACCGCCCCGCCCGTCGCCTGATCGCAGGGCCAGCCCGAGGGCCCGAACGCCGAGCCACGAACCTCCGGGGGTGAAGTCGCCGGACAGTTCGGCCAGGGACGGGAACCGCTCGATGGCGCCGTCGGGTCCGAGGCCCACGCAGTTGAGCCCGGAGCCGCACACCACGGCGATGCCCCATCCCGATCGGGCGCCGGCCCTGAGCACGGCCAGGGTGTCGTTGCGGACGAGGTCCGAGGACGTCCACCCGCGAGCCTGGATGGCGGAGCCCAGGCGTTCCTCGTCGACGGGGAAATCGACGCCGGCCAGGCAGTAGGCGCCGGTTCGGAGGGCGGGGCGGGCCGCCGGGTCGACCCCGGCGGCACCGAGCGCCTCCGAGATGGCCCCGTCGAGGGCGTCCATGGCCCCGTCGAGGCCGGAGAACTGGTGGTTGGAACCACCGCCCCGGGCCGCCCCCAGCAGGGTGCCGTCTGCGGAGACGACCCAGACGTCGGTCTTCGACGCCCCACCGTCGACGGCCAGGACCGTCGGCTGGGCCGATCCCGGGTCTGTCATCTGCGCCTCGGGTTGCCGGTCATCCCGACGATGTTACGTTCGGTGCGTGGGAACGAAAGTGGCCGTGGTCGGGGGCGGGAGCACCTATACGCCGGAGCTGGTCGACAGCCTGTGCGCCCACGAGGACCGGCTGGTGGTCGACGAGCTGGTGCTGGTCGACCCGGATACGGACCGGCTCGAAGTGGTCGGCGGGCTGGCCGGGCGGATCCTGGACCAACGGGGCTGGGCGGGGAAGTTGGAGACGACCGATGACCGCCACCGGGCCATCGACGGCGCCGACTTCGTCGTCATCCAACTGCGGGTCGGTGGGCAGGCGGCCCGCCACACCGACGAGACACTTCCCATCGGCTACGGCTGCCTCGGCCAGGAGACGACGGGTCCAGGAGGTTTGGCCAAGGCTCTGCGCACCGTCCCGCTGGTGCTCGAGATCGCCGAGGACACCGCCTGTCGTGGCGCCCCCGGCGCCTGGGTCGTGGACTTCACCAATCCGGTCGGCATCGTCACCCAGGCCCTGGTGGACGAGGGGCACCGAGCCGTCGGCCTGTGCAATGTGGCCATCCACGTCCAGCGTCGCATCGGGCACTACCTCGGTGTCGACCCCGACAAGGTCGAGCTCGAGCACGTCGGGCTCAACCATCTGACCTGGGCCCGGTCGGCGGTGGTCGACGGCGTCGACCGCATGCCCGAGCTCCTCGACCGCTTCGCCCCCGAGCTCGAGCTCGAGAGCGGCGTGCCCGCCGGGCTGCTCCGTCTGCTCGGCGCCCTCCCCTCCTACTATCTCCACTACTACTACCGGCTCGAACAGAATCTCGCCGAACAGGCGGCCCCCGGCTGGAGGTCACGCGCCGAAGTGGTGGCCGAGCTCGAGGCCGAGCTTCTGGCCGAGTACCGCAACCCCGAGCTCGTGACCAAGCCGAAGAAGCTCTCCTACCGGGGGGGCGCCTTCTACTCGGAGGCCGCGGTCCGGTTGATCGCCTCGCTCCATGCCGGCACCGGCGACGTCCAGGTGGTCGATGTGCGCAACGACGGTGCCCTGCCCGGGGTGGACGACGACGCCGTGGTCGAGATCCCCTGCACCGTGGACCGTGACGGCGCCCACCCGGTGGGCCAGCGCCCGCTGCCGCCGGAGATGGCCGGCCTGGTGGCCCACTGCAAGGGCTACGAGCGACTGGCCGTGGAGGCGGCGCGGTCCGGGAGCCGTGACGACGATGATCCGGGCCCTGGTGGCCAACCCGCTGGTCGGGCAGTACCCGAAAGCCGAAGAGCTGGCCGACACCCTGCTGGTGGCCAACCGCCGCTACCTCCCGCGGTTCTTCCCCGACGGCGGTTGAGACCGGTCGGTCACCGGACCGGTTCGGTGGCCACCCCGAAACGCTCCAGGTAGGGCCGCGACCGTTGGCGTAGGACGTCGGCGTCGAGGCCGGTGTCGGCGAACCGGTAGCGGGTCGTGCTCCCGTCCCCGTCGCCGGGATGGTCGGCCAGGAAGGTTCGCATCCGCTCCTCGGTCCGACCGGTGAGCTCCCGGTCGAGGGCGGTGTAGAGCCGCCGGATGGCGGCAATGGGGTCGGCCATGAAGTCGACGAAATGGATGTCGACGATGTGACCCGGCGGGAACGTGCCCCGATCACGGGCCTCGATGCCCCGTTCGAGACCGAGGAAGATGTCGTCGGCAAAATCGGCGGCCGCCTCGACACCCCAGGACTCGTCGCTGTACATCCGCCGCAGGTGGGTGGTCAGCGCGCACCCGGAGGCGATCACCTTGAGCGGGTCCCGATGGGTCTGCACGATGATGGCGTCCGGGTACTCGGCGACCAGGGCGTCCAGATGCCAGAGGTGGGCCGGAGACTTGAGCAGCCACTGGTCGCCGGGGTGCCGCGACTGGAGGTGCTGAAGAAAGCGCCGGTGCCACCGGTAGGCGGGCGCCAGATCGGCATCGTGGAGGAGCCAGTGGTCGTAGGTGGGGACCCGGTACTGGGTGGGGAAGATCATGCTCCGGAAGTCGGCCCCGGTTATCCGGACGCACTCCTGGCCCAGGAGGGCACCCATCGGATGGAAGGAGGTGAAGCCGGGCATCACCGTCTCGACCAGGTCGAGGGTGGCCTGGACCTCGGCGATCCGGGGGTCGCTGGTGTAGGTGGCGGTCTCCGGCGGCGGGACCGGTCGATCGACCTCCCAGGTCAGTGGAGCCCGGTGGGCCGGGTCCTGAGCCAGGAGATCGTAGAGGATGGTGGTGCCGGTTCGGGGTTGGCCGACGATGAAGATCGGGTGCTCGACGGTGCCTTCGGCCACCTCCGGATGCTCCTCCCGCCACCCGGTGACGGCCAGCCGGGTGGCGAGATAACCGATGATCTCGGCGGTGGCGATCTCCATTCCGAGCTCGCTCAGTCGGGCCTCCTGCTCGAGGGAGTCGAGGAGGACGACGAACGGCTCCTGCCAACTGGCCTCACCGAAGTCCTCCTGGCCGGCGTGGAGGACGGCCGCCTCCACCAGCCGGTCCGGCTCGAGACGCCCGCTCGCCATCACCGCGGGAGCCGGTCGAGTTTCACGACCCGGCAGGAGACGACCGGGGGTTCGGGTTTGTCGAGCCACCGGATGGTCACGAATCCCCGGCGCCGGCCACCGGTGTCGAGCCAGTTCCCGAGACCCGGATCGGTCGCCGCCGCCACCATCTGCACCCTGCCGTCCGCCCCGGCGACGACGGTGGCATTGGTCAGATGGCTCTGCCGGCGACGCGGCTCGATGCACTCGTGCCAGATGTTCTCCAAGGACACGCTCCAGTACCGCGAATCCGGCGGCTCGATCTCGATGAGCAGCGCCTCGTCGTCGTCGAGACGGAAGGTGCCCATCATGTACAGGTTGTCCGGCGTGGTGTCGGCCGACCCGAGCTCGTCCGCTTGGGCGGTGATGAGCCGGTTGGGCATGTCCAGCAGCTCCGGTCGGATGGAGCGGTGCAGGGTGGTCAGCTTGGCGATCGTCCACGCCATCCCGGTCAGCTGCTCGCCGAGGAGGGCGTCGTCGGGCGCCGCCGGCGGCGGCGGCGGATCCAGCGGCTCGATGGCCAGCTCGGCCGCGACTTCGACCGACCGGTCGGCCAGGTACTGCCGGACGACGATGCCGGACGCATCCTTCGGGATGGCGATCCAGGCATCGGCACCGAGCTCCTGTGCGGTCGGCTGCTCGGCGGCGAGCACGAAGGCGAACGACCCGTCGTCACCGAGCGGCCAGGTCGGTGTCCGAGACGTAGGCCGCCATGCGCCTCGGGGTGAGCCCCACTCCGGCCAGTACCTGGAATCCGAGGTAGGCCGAGGTCCCCCGCACACCGCGGATCCGGTACCGGTGGCGGCCGTCGATCATGGCCAGGAGGTACTCCCCGTCCGGAGCCGGGCCCGCCGATGTGCCGCGCCTCGGTGTTCATGTCGAAGAACCAGGGGGCGGCGGGGTCGACGTCGAGGGACAGCTCCGAGCACAGGGCGGTGGCCCGGCCCAGAACCCGGATGCCCTTCGAGCAGCTCCAGCTCGGACTCGGCCTCGCTCACCAGGGCGACGGTGAGATCGTCGAGCATCTGACGGACCAGGCGCCATCCCTCGAGGGCGAGCCGGCCTTCTCCGGCGGGCGCCGCCGGCTCGCCGGCACCGGCCTCGACGGTCACGTGCCCGACAGCTTCGAGACCACGGGTCCGAGTGCCTCCCAGCTGTCGGCCTCGATCGACCAGTACGAGATGCCGTACTCCTCACGTCGCCACTGGAGCTCCTCGACCATCTCGTCGAGCGTGCCGAGAAGGGCCAACGGGATGTGGAGGGCCTCCGCCGGCTCGATCCCGAAATGCGGGGCCATGGCATCGGCGATCCCGGTGGCGTCATCGGTGATCATGACGAATCCGATGAGGGCATTGAGCTCCAGATCGTCGTAGCGGTTCCCCGCGGCCTCTTTCACCCACCTCACCTTTTCGCGGGTCCGCTCCGGAGATGCGTTCGGAGCCGTCTCCGCCCCGCCGGTGCCCTCCCGGAGGTTGACGTTGATGCTGACGATGTCGGCGTGGCGGGCGGCGAAGGTGAGCACCCGTTGGCCGCCGCCACCGATGATGAGCGGCGGGCCGGGCCGTTGCACCGGGCGCGGCAAGAGGGTGTGGTCGCGGACCTGGTAGTAGGTGCCGTCGAAGGAGAAGGGCCCCTCGGTCCGGAGCAGGCCCTGGACCACGGTCACCGCCTCTTCGAACCGCTCCACGCGGACCTTCGGCGTGTCGTAGGTGATGCCGGCCTCCTCGTAGTCGGTCTTCATCCATCCGGCACCGAGACTCAGCTCGAACCGGCCGTCGCTGAGGACGTCGAGGGTGGCCGCCTCCTTGGCCAGATTGACCGGGTGCCGGTAGTCATTGCCGAAGACGAGGGATCCCATGTGCAGCGTGGTGGTGGCGGCGGCCACCGCGGCCAGCGCAGGAACCGGGGCCAGTTGGTCGCCGAAGTGATCGGGCATGAACAGCGTCGAGTAGCCGAGCGCCTCGGCGCGGCGCGCCTGATCGGCCCACGAGCGGGCCGTGCCCTCCGGTGCCTTGCCCAGCTGCGCGGCAAATCGGAATTTGCGGTCGTGTGCCATGGTCTCATCCTGCATCATCTGGCCCGGACGGTGCTCGGCCGAGGCCGGCTGGTGCACTTACCGCCGACCCTCCGGCTGACGGTAGGGTGCTGACTGTGACCAACGGCTACGGGGAGTTGGCCCGCGTCGCGCCGGTCGTCTCCCGGGCCCTCGGCGAGGTGGAGGCGGCGGCGTGGAGCGAGGCCGCCCGCTCCCACGCATCTCGAACTGATCGAGCTGATCGACGTGATGGGCGCGGAACAGCACGGCCTGCGCTCCGTTGGCCGTCTCTGCGGGGCAGCCCGAGGGGCGCCGGCCCGGCCCCGCCGGTGGCGCCCCCCGGCCGGCCGACACACTGACCGCCCCGGACCGGGCTCTCCTCGACTTCGCCCTCCAATTCAGCATCGATGTCTCCTCGATCACCGACGGGCAGCGGAGCGATGTGTTCCGGCTCCTCGGTGACGAGGCCGCCACCTTCACCGCCGTGGTCTTCGTGATGGACTTCGTGCCCCGTACCCGTGCCGCCCTCGACGCGCTGGCCGGGGCGGGGGGTGCCGGTCCGGGCCCCTCCCCGGAGGTGCACCCGACGAGTGGCTCGACGGACCCGCCCATCTGGGACGCGCTCGGTGCGTTTCATCCGGGAGGTTCTCCGGCTCGACGCCTTGGACCCGATCACCTCCGAGCTCATCCGGCTCCGAGGGGCCCGCCAGCACCGGTGCCGGCTGTGCCAGTCGTTGCGGAGCCGTCCGGCGCTGGTGGCCGGAGCCGACGAGGACCTGTTCCTCCAGGTGGACGACTACGGGGACAGCCCGGGCCTCGAACCCGTCCAGAAGGCCGCCCTGGCCTTCACCGACGCCATGATCTGGACCCCGGGACATCTCGACGTTCCCGCCCACGACCTGGCCCGGCTGGCTTCGCCGGAGCAGGGCGTCGAGATCGTGCTCGACGTGACCAGGAACGCGCTCAACAAGATCGCCGTCGCCCTCGGGGCCGACGCCGCCCACGTCGAGGACGGGATCGAGATCTACGACGTCGACGCCGTCGGTGAATTGGTCTACGGGGTGACACTCGACTGATCCGGGCCCCGTCTCGCCGGGCGGCCCCGCCGCTCGGCCATGGGTACGCTCACGTGATGCGGATCGGCGTGCTGACCGGAGGCGGTGACTGCCCCGGACTCAACGCGGTGATCAGGGCGGTGGTGCGCAAGGGCGTGCAGATCCACGGCGATGACTTCGTGGGCTTCCGGGACGGCTGGCGCGGCCCGTTGGAAGGGGACGTGATGCCGCTGGACGTCGCCGCCGTGCGGGGCATCCTGCCTCTGGGCGGCACCATCCTCGGATCCAGCCGGACCAACCCGTACAGCAGCCCGGACGGCGAGCGCCGGGTCCTCGACACGGTGAGCCGCCTGGGGGTCGACGGGCTGGTCGTCATCGGTGGCGAGGACACCCTCGGCGTGGCCACCAAGTTGGCCGCCACCGGTCTCCCGGTGGTGGGGGTGCCGAAGACCATCGACAACGACCTCGGCGCCACCGACTACACCTTCGGATTCGACACCGCGGTGATGATCGCCACTGAGGCCATCGACCGCCTCCACACGACGGCCGAGAGCCATCACCGCGTGCTGATCGTCGAGGTGATGGGACGCCATGCCGGCTGGATCGCCTGGCATGCCGGGGTCGCCGGCGGGGCCAACGTGATCCTCATCCCCGAACGCCCGTTCCACATCGAAAACGTGTGCGCGTTCATCGAGCACCGGTTCGCCAGTCACTATGCGCCCATCGTGGTGGTGGCCGAAGGGGCCGTCCCCGTCGAAGGGACGCTGCCGGCCCGGTCCGGAGAGGTCGACGCCTTCGGCCACGTCCGCCTCACCGGCATCGGGGCCCTGCTGGAGGTCGAGATCGCCCGGCGGACCGGGAAGGAGGCCCGGGCCACCGTGCTCGGCCACGTCCAGCGCGGCGGTAGCCCCACCGCGTTCGACCGGGTGCTGGCCACCAGGTTCGGACTCCACGCCGTCGACGCGCTGCACAGTGGCCAGACCGGGCAGATGGTGGCCTTGCACGGGACCGACATCGACCTGGTGCCGCTGGCCGAGGCGACCGCCGGGCTCAAGCTGGTGTCCCCCGAGCTCTACGCCGAGGCCGAGGTGTTCTTCGGGTAGTCCGGTCCCCCCGGCCCGCCGGGGGACCGTCCCGCCGGCCTGGCCGTGGGACCCGTCCCGCCGGCCGTCCGTGGTGGGATAGGATTCCTCTCGGCCCGGGGCCCGGGCCATGGGATCACGGAGAGGAGGGACGATGGCATCGAACCAGACAGGGATGGGCAGGGCCGCCACGGCGGTCGCGGATCTGGCATCGACATCGCCCGTCCCGACCCCCGCGGTGGTCCCCGGCGCTACGCCGTGACCGTCGAGCGCGTGCGCGGAGTATCCGGCCAGCTCGACTAGTCCGGTCGGCGGACCCCCGCCGATCCGTCCCTTCGATCACCAGGCACCCGCGGCCGGGATCGCATCCGATCAATTCGTAGGCCCGGGTCCGTGGCCGGCGGGACGCTCTCCTGCTCGACACCCCGTTCGCCCCCTCTCACAAGGAACTCCCTCGTGTCCGATCTCTCTGATTTCCCATCCGCCTCGGCCCTCGACACCATCTCCTTCTGCTGGGAGCAGGTCGAGGGCCAGAAGCGCCAGCTCATCTTCTCCTGGGTGGTCATGGTCCTGGCCGTCGTGGTCGCCGACATCGCCTGCCCGCTGATCTTCGCGTCCATCCTCAGCCGTGTGGCCACCCTGCCGTCGTCGACGGTGGCCGGCGAGTGGCGGACGTTCGGCCCGCTCCTGCTGACCTACGCGGTCGCCGGCCTCATCGGCATGGGCCTGTGGCGGGTGGCGGGCTGGTTCGAATGGGGAGCCTGTGTCCGTGCCTTCGCCCAGGGCGTGAACAACGGGTACGAACATCTGCTGAAGCTCAGCTACCGCTGGCACATGGACCATCCGGCCGGCGAGGTCATCTCCTCGCTGGGCAATTTCTCCTGGGCCTTCGTCGAGATGGTCGACGTGGCATCGTGGGGCCTGCTCCCGGTGGCCGTCGTCGTCCTGTCGGCCATCGTGGTACTCGCCGTCTTCGCCTGGCCCGCCGCCCTCGCCCTTCTGGTCATGGTCGGCTTATTCGTCGTGGTCATCGTCAAGCGACTCCGCCTGGTGCGGGCCGCCTCCGAACTGTTCGAGAACCACCACTCCAAGGCGACCGGTGTGGTGGCCGACACGGTCACCAACCTGATGGCCGTGCGGACGGCGGCCGCCGAACCCCAGGAGCGAGACCGGGTCGAGGACCTGATGCGCGAGTCGGTCGGTGCCGACCTGCGGGCCCGTTCCATCTTCATGCGAACCCAGCTGCAACTGGAGACGTCGATCGTGGTGGGTACCCTGCTGGCGCTGATCGCCGGCACGACCATGGCCGTCCACCACTGGGCTTCGACCGCCGCGCTCTACCTCATCCTCTACTACTCGGCCCAGGTGGCGATCAGCCTGCAACAGTCGTTCGAGCATCTGCGGTCCTTCGCCCGCTCGCTGGGACGAGCGGCCAAGTTCACGGCCATCGCCGGTGCCGAGGTCGAGATCGTCGAGGTCCCGATGGCCGAAGAGCTCCGGGTGCCCCAGGGAAAGGTGGAATTCCACGGGATCGGTTTCGGCTACCGCCCGGGCAGCTCCCTGTTCGACGAACTGACCCTCCGGGTCGCTCCCGGCGAGCACGTCGCCCTGGTGGGTCCGTCCGGGTCGGGGAAGTCCACCCTGTCGAAGCTCCTCCTCCGGTTCATGGACGTGGGCAGTGGCCAGATCCTGGTCGACGGCCAGGACATCACCGGGGTCACCTTCGCCTCGCTGCGTCGCAACGTGTCCTACGTTCCCCAGGATCCCCAGCTCCTCCACCGGAGCATCGCCGAGAACATCTGTTACGGGATGGGGACCGAGGAGGACGCGCGATGGACCGGGTCGCAGCAAGCCGATCGTGGACTACGAGATCGTGCATGCGGTGGGCAAGGCGGCCCACGTCGAGGAGTTCGTCTACGCGCTGCCCGACGGGTACGACACCGTGGTGGGCGAGCGGGGACTCAAGCTGTCCGGGGGACAACGGCAACGGGTGGCCATCGCCCAGGCCATGGCCAAGCACGCCCGCATCCTGGTGCTGGACGAGGCCACCTCGGCGCTCGACTCCGAATCCGAGTTTCTCGTCCAGGAGGCGCTGTGGCGACTGATGGAGGAGACGACCGCCATCGTCATCGCCCACCGGCTCTCCACCATTGCCCATATGGATCGCATCGTGGTCCTCGACCAGGGAAGGATCGTCGAGGAGGGAACCCATCGGGACCTGTTGGGCAACCGGACCGGGCTGTACGGGAGGCTGTGGCAGCACCAATCCGGTGGGTTCCTGGTCGAGTGATCCGATCCCGGGGCGGCCGACCGGGGACCTACACTGGCTCCATCGGGGTTCCCGGCCTGCCTCGAGCCCACAGTCACCGGCCGAGTGTCGGCAAGGACCGGAGGTCAGGTGTCCCGATCACGAAGACGATCAGTGACGGTGCTGGCCGTGTTGGTGATCACGAGTGTCGCCTCGCTCACCGTGGCCACCGGCGCCCATGCCGGCGTGCCGGCGCCGGCGGCAGGGACGGGATGGGGCCGGACCCTGACCCCGGCATCGGGCCCGGCGCATTCGGCACCCCTGCAGTTGCTGCCGGGTCAGCGACCCCGCGCCGTCGGGGCCGTGTCCCCGGCACTGTCGCGCGAATTGGTCCGGCTACATCGCCACCGGATCGAAGTTCACGAGCGTGAAGGGGGAGTGGAGGGTCCCGAGCGTCGGAGCCTCGACGGTGACCGGGCAGTCGGCCACGTGGATCGGGATCGACGGCGTGGACAACCGATCGCTGATCCAGACCGGCACCGCCCAGGACATCTCCCGTGGTCGGGCCAGCTACTTCGCCTGGGTGGAGATCCTGCCCCAACCGGCGCAAGAGATCGGCCCGGTGTCACCGGGCGACGAGATGAGCGCATCGATCGTTTCCGACTCGCCCGGCAGCTGGACGATCGCCATCGCCGACACCACCAGGCACGAGAGCATCTCGCTCCCGGTCGGCTACAGCGGACCGGGCACCTCGGCCGAATGGATCGAAGAGGCCCCCACCTCGGCCAGCACCGGCCAGGTCCTGACGCTGGCCGATTTCTCGAGGGCCCGGTTCACCGACGTCGCCTACGGCGCCGTGTCCCGCCGGTCGGTTGTCCTCAACCCGGTCCAGATGGCCGACGGCGCCGGTGACGTCATCGCCTATCCCGGCCGCATCATCGAGCGATCCTTCACCATCACCTACCGGTCGCCACCCGGCTACGACCTGGTCGGCTCGGACGGCGGGGTCTTCGTCTTCGGCGGTGGCTTCTACGGCTCGCTGCCCGGCCTCGGCATCAGCGTGGACGACATCACCGGGATCGTGCCCACGGCCCGGGACAACGGCTACTTCCTGGTCGGGGCGGACGGCGGGGTGTTCGCCTTCCACGCCCCCTTTGCCAACTCGCTGCCCGGCATCGGGGTCCGGGTCGACGACATCGTGGGCATCGTGCCCACCCTCGACGACCGGGGCTACTTCCTGGTGGGCCGGGACGGCGGGGTGTTCAGCTTCAACGCCCCCTTCGAGAACTCGCTGCCCGGGGTGGGCATCCACGTCGACGACATCGCCGGCATCGCCGCCACCTCCGACGACAACGGGTACTGGCTGGTGGGATCGGACGGCTCGGTCTACGCCTTCGGGGACGCCCACTACTTCGGCAACGGCCCGGCCGGGGCGGTGGCCATCACCGCCACCCACGACGGGGGCGGCTACTGGGTGGTGGGGGCCGACGGGGCCGTCACCGCCTACGGCGACGCCGCCCGCTTCGGCGACCTCCCCTCCCTCGGGGTGGCCGTGGACAACATCGTGGGCATCGTGGTCTCGCCCGACAGCCGGGGCTACAACCTGATCGGGAGGGACGGGGGCGTGTTCAGCTTCGGGGATGCCTTCAACGAGGGATCGCTCCCCGGCCTCGGGGTCAACGTGGACAACGTGGTCGGGGCCGTCCCCACCTGAGCCGCTCTACCGTCACCGCCCGCTCGAGCGGTCAGTCGGCGGTCAGTCGGCGTCATCCGCGATGGCGGCGCCGGCGGCGAGGGGTACCGGCCGGGGTGCGTGGCCTGGCCGGCTCCGCGATTAT
Organism: uncultured Acidimicrobiaceae bacterium; assembly: GCA_963812885.1. Taxonomy (GTDB): domain Bacteria; phylum Actinomycetota; class Acidimicrobiia; order Acidimicrobiales; family RAAP-2; genus Bog-756. The sequence goes on from CAWEWZ010000007.1 coordinate 291,449, forward strand.
CGTGGTGAGCGAGGGGTGCCACTGGTTCGAGCGAGGCGAGATGGTCAGTTCTCAGCAGGCGCGGTCGTCCGTGCCCACAAGAGGCAGGTCCATGCCGGGGGGACCGCCGCGGATACGTGATTCATTTCACAAGCAGCGCCGGGTGTGGGAATGGGCCGCGTCCATCGGCCTCGCCGACGACCGGGTCGTCGCCGCGGCCCGAACACCGGGCATGGTGGGCTGATGGTCTACATCCTGGCCACGCTTCAGCGCGTTGGCCAACGCCCTGACCAGCATCCTGCAGCGGATGGGGGTGGAGGATGCGCCGGCGGAGTCGACGCTCCACCTCAGCCTGCTGACCCACGCGCTGAAGCGGGGGGTGTGGCTCCTCGGATTCGGGTTCATGTTCGCCTCGTTCCTGACCCAGGCGGTGGCCCTCCACCTCGGCGACCTCAGCCAGGTCCAGCCCATCCTCACCACCGAACTGCTCTTCTTGGTGCTGTTGCTGGCCACGTGGTTCCGGTTCCGGATCGGGCTGCGGGAGTGGCTCGGCTGCCTGGCCGCGGCCGGTGGGCTGGCCGGGTTCCTGGCCTTCGCCCAGCCCGGGGGAGGAGACCTCGTTCCCACCAACCTCGGATGGCTGGTCGCCGGCACGATCTGTGTGGGTGTGATCCTGTTGGCCGTGGTGCTGGCCATGCGCGGCCCCCGCTGGTGGCGGGCGGCGATGTTCGGGGCGGCGGGTGCCGTCGGGTTCGCCTTCACCGCCTCGCTGATCAAGACGGTCGGGAACTATGTAGCCGCCGATTGGACCCACATGTTCGTCCACTGGCAGACCTACGGTCTGGCCATCTTCGGCGTCGGCTCGGTCTTTCTGGCCCAGAACGCCTTCCACGCCGGACCGATCGCCGCTTCCCAGACCGCGCTGGTGCTGGTCGACCCGCTGGCCAGCATCGCCATCGGCATCGGGCTGTTCGGCGACAACCTGCGCACCGCCGGTGCCTACGGTCCCCTCGAGGCGCTGTCACTGCTGATCATGTTCGTCGGGGCGGTCTCCATCGCCCATTCACCGCTCATCTCCGGGATGAAGGGGGACGACGAGCGCTATTCGGAGCTCCTGTCGCTCCGGTCCCGCTCCCAGCGATTGGTGGATGCCGTCCAGGATCAGGTGCCCCCCGAGGTGCTCAAGCAGTTGCCGACGAAGTGACCTGCCGGCCGACTGGCTCCGTTGCCGGCGTCAGAGCGACCGCGGCCGGTTGACGAATCGTCCGGCCCGGGGCGAGAAGAACCACCCTCCACCGGCCCTGGTCCCGCCGTCGACCGGGATGTTGTGACCGGTGACGTAGCCGGCCAGGTCGGACGCCAGGAAGAGGGCCACCCGGGCCTGGTCCTCGGGCCAGCCGACTCGGCCCACCGGCGCCCATGACGGCCACAGGTCGTCGTCGTCCCCTCCGCCCGAGAGGTAGTCCACCTGGGGCGACTGGGTGAGGTCGGGCCCGATCCCGTTGACCCGGACTCCCGACCGCCCCACGGCGACGGCGAGGGAGGTGGTGAAATGGGCGGCCGCCGCCTTCATCGCCGCGTACACCGGGTCCCCGGGGAAGCCGCGCAGTCCTTCGACCGAGTGCACGTTGACGATCGAGCCCCGCCCGGCGGCCGTCATGGTGTCGAGGAAGGCGCGGGTGGTGGCCAGGATGTGCAACAGGTTGATGTCGTACATGGCCTTCCACGAATCGGGCGTCGAGTTCTCGAAGCGGACCGAGGGACGATAGTCCCCGACGTTGTTGACCAGGATGTCGACGCGGCCGTGCTCGGAGAGGACGGCGGAGGCCAGCCGGTCGACGTCGGCGGCGACAGTGACGTCGACGATGTGGGTTCGGGCCGTGCCGCCCGCATCGTCGATGGCCTGGCCCGTCCGTGCCGCACGGCTCTCGTCCACTTCGGCGATCTCGACCAGCGCGCCGTGCTCGGCGAACAGTGTCGAGATGGCCCCGCCGATCCCGTCCCCGCCGCCGGTGACCACCGCCACCCGTCCGTCGAGGAGCCGGTTCCAGTCGCCGATGGGGGTGACGTCGGTGGGCCGTTGTGGGCTCATGGTGCAGCTGTCCTCGCTCCGCGCCTGGAGCACCGGAACCGAGCGGCCCGATGCCGTCGAATGGTACCGTCGGATGTCACCATGCCACGCTCGGGGGAGGGGCAGTTCCGTCGCACCATCTGCCGGAGCATGCTGATCGGGAGGTGAAACACGATGACCACGATGCCCACGACCGCTGCCGCCGATCCGCTGCTGGACGAGCTGGATGACTGGTTGTCCGACAACTGGGATCCGGAGAGCACGGTCGCCGAATGGTGGGAGCGACTGGGTCTCGCCGGCTGGTCGGCGCCGACGCTCCCCGCCGATTCCTACGGCCGGGGGGTGTCACGGGCCGACGGCCTCCGGGTGCAGCAGCGGATCGCCGCCGCCGGTGCCCTCGGCGCCCCGGCCGGGCTCGGACTCCTGCTGGCCGCGCCGACCATCGTGACCCATGGGACCCGCCAGCAGATCGACACCTACGTGCGGGACATCGTGACCGGCCGTCAGTCGTGGTGCCAGCTGTTCAGCGAGCCGGCCGCCGGTTCTGATCTGGCCGGGCTGCAGACCCGGGCCGTCCGTGACGGCGACGAGTGGATCGTCAACGGCCAGAAGGTCTGGACCTCGGGCGGACACTATGCCGACCTGGGCATGCTCCTGGCCCGGACCGATCCCGACGTACCCAAGCATCAGGGCATCACCTACTTCGCCCTTCCCATGCACCAACCCGGAGTCGAGGTCCGTCCCCTCCGCGAGATGACCGGACGCGCCCTGTTCAACGAGGTCTTCATGACCGACGCCCGGGTGGGAGACGATGCGGTGATCGGCGGCGAGAACCACGGGTGGGCGGTGGCCAACACCACGCTCATGAACGAACGTGCCGGACTCGGGTCCGGAGCCGGGTCGCCCATGGGCTCAGGCGCACTCCCGGGCACGGTTGCCGGCCACCTCCACCGCCGGGCCGGGGACTTCGTTGCCCGGGGAGGCGGCCGACGGGCCGGAGCCGGGCGCAACGGGTCGACCTCGGAGCCGGAGGATGACGCCGGGGGCGACAGCGAATCGGGCGCCCTGGGCTTGATGTCGGGCGGTGCCGACCTGATGATCACGCTGGCCAAGGGCACGGCATCAGGATCCGATCCGCTCATCCGCCAGGACCTGGCCCGCCTCTACACCCTCGGCGAGCTCGGTCGGTTCAATGCGCTCCGTCTCAAGGCGGCCAAGCAGTCGGGTAAGGACATACCCGGCATGCCCAACATCGCCAAGCTGTCGATGAGCCAGATCATCAGGCTGTCCCGCGATCTCGGACTGCGGATCGTCGGAGCCGGCGGCATGCTTCACGCCTACGACGAGGCCGGCCGGAAGGAGTTGGTGAAGGCCACCGGAAGCCCCCGCACCGTCGATGGTCACCGAGCTGGCCCTCCTGTCACCGGCGCCCTCCATCTACGGGGGAACCGATCAGATCCAGCGCAACATCATCGGCGAGCGGGTGCTCGGGCTGCCGAAGGAAGCCGGAGCCGATCGCAACACACCCTTCTCCGAGCTCCCCAAGAACAGCTGAGGAGAGGACCAGGCATGTCCGGGATCTGCGAAGGAAGGGTCGTCGTGGTCACCGGTGCCGGCCGCGGCATCGGCCGGGGTCACGCCATCGAGTTCGCCCGGCAGGGGGCCAAGGTCGTCGTCAACGACCTCGGCGCCGAGGTCGACGGCAGCGGGTCCTCCGAGGGTCCGGCCGGCGAGGTGGTCGAGGAGATCCGCGGCTTCGGGGCCGAAGCGGTCGCCAACGGCGAGGACATCAGCGACTGGGAGGGCGCCAGGCGATTGATCGGCACGGCCATCGACACCTTCGGCGGTCTCGACGTCCTGGTCAACAACGCCGGAATCCTCCGGGACCGGATGCTGGTGAACATGACCGACACCGAGTGGGACGCCGTCATCCGGGTCCACCTGCGCGGCACCTTCGCTCCGATGCGCTGGGCCGCCGAGTACTGGCGCGAGCGGGTCAAGGCCGGCGAGTCGAACGACGCCCGCATCATCAACACCACCTCGCCGTCGGGCATCTACGGCAACGTGGGCCAGACCAATTACGGGGCGGCCAAGGCCGGCATCGCGTCGATGACGGTGATCTCGTCGATGGAGCTCGGTCGGTACGGGGTCACCGTCAACGCCATCGCTCCCGCCGCGCTGACCCGGATGACCGAGAACCTGGGCTTCGGCGAGGGACGGGCGGAACGGAAACCCGACGAGTTCGACCCCAACGACCCCGACAACATCGCCCCCCTGGTCGTCTGGCTGGCCAGCCCCGAAGCGTCCGCCATCACCGGTCGGGTCTTCAACGTCCACGGTGGTCACATCAGCGTGGCCGAGGGGTGGGTGGCCGGACCGGGCGTGAACAAGGACGACCGGTGGGAGGTCTCCGAGCTGGGCGGGATCATCCCCGGCCTGGTGTCGAGGGCCGCTCCCAACGCCAACATGTCGGGCCGGCGGGACACGTGACGGCCACCGGGCACGGGGCCTCCGTCTCAGCCGACGAGATGGCGGCCAGCTTCAAGCTGGTCCACGATCATGCGGACCGGATCTATCTGTGGGACTACGAGCGGAGCCGGACCCAGCTGGTCACGTTGTACGAGAAGGCCATGGGCTCCCAGTGGAACAGCGTCACCGACCTCGATTGGGACATCGACGTCGATCCCGAAGGATTGGTCGACCTCAACGGAGCGGGCATGGAACTTTGGCGGGCGGCGGCCCGCGAGCCGGGCTCGCCCATCGCCGCATGGGGCGACCGGCAGTTCGTGGATCTCGGGATCGAGATGTTCAAAGCGTCCATCAGCCAGTTCATGCACGGGGAGCAGGGGGCCATGCTCACCGCGGCCAAGATCGTCGAGACCGTGCCGTGGATCGATGCGAAGTACTACGCGGCGACTCAGACGATGGATGAAGCCCGCCACACCGAGGTCTTTGCCAAGTACCTCGACCGCAAGGTCGGCGAGGCCTACCCGATGAGCCCGTTCCTCGAAGAGCAGATCACCGCGCTGCTCGAGGACAGTCGCTGGGACATCGCCTACCTGGGCATGCAGATCGTCATCGAGAGTCTGGCCCTGGCCGCCTTCGGCGACATGCTGCGGCGGACCGAGGAACCGCTCCTGGCCAAGTTGCTCCGCTACGTGATGTCCGACGAGGCCCGCCACGTCGCCTTCGGCGTGCTCACCCTCAAGGAGTTCTATGCCGGCCTCAGCGATGCCGAGCTCAAGGACCGCCAGGAGTTCCTCCTCGACAACACGCTCAGGAACCGGGCCCGGTCGACCACTCCCGAGGTGTGGGAGCGACTCGGCGTCGACCTCCACGCGCTGCTTCCTCACCTGTCGGCGGCGGCGGGGAAGATGAAGTCGAGCCCCTTCGCCGGGTTCCAGCGGGGGTTCTTTGCCAAGCTGGTGCCCAACGTGGGCAAGCTCGGACTGTTGGATGCCAACCGTGGCTATCTCCGGGAGCGGTGGGGTGAAGCCGGCCTCCTCCAATTCGAGCACGCCGGTGACACCGCCTCCGACTACGACTCCTACGACGAGGTGGCCCGGGATCGGAGGGCCGGAGGATGAAAGTCGACCCCGATGGCGCCGGTTTCGACGGGCAACGCCTCGAACGCCTGACTGAGCACTTCGAGAGCCGGTACGTGGCCACCGGGAAGATCCCCGGCTGCCAGATCGCGGTGACCCGCGGAGACCGGCTCGCCTACTTCCGGTCGATCGGGCTCATGGACCGCGAGCGCTCCAAGCCGGTCGAGGAGGAGACGATCTGGCGCATCTACTCGATGACCAAGCCGATCACCTCGATCGCCCTGATGCAGCTCTACGAGCGGGGCCTGTTCCAGCTGACCGACCCGGTGCACCGCTACATCGAAGCCTGGCGGGGGCTGTCGGTCGGCGAGCTGGAGGAGGACGGCTCCCTCACGCTGGTCGAGCAGGACCAGCCGATGACGGTTCGCGATGCCCTCACCCACATGACCGGGCTGGCCGGAAGCCTGGTGCCCGGTCACCCCACCGACGACCGCTTCGCCGCCGAGGTGCATGCCAAGCGGCACGGGTTGACGCTCGAGGGCGTGTGCTCGCTTCTGGCCGACTATCCACTCAAATTCCAACCGGGCACCCATTGGAACTACGGACTGTCCACCGACGTCTGTGCCCGGCTGGTGGAGATCCTCTCCGGGGAGCCCTTCGACGAGTACCTCCGGGCCAATGTGTTCGAACCGATGGGCATGGTCGATACCGGGTTCTCGGTCCCGGCCGGTTCGCTCGACCGGTTCGCCGCCTGTTACCGGTACCGTGCCGGCCAGGCCCCGGACCTCATGGACGATCCTGAGCAGAGCACCTACCGCCGGCAGCGTTCGTACCTGTCCGGTGCCGGCGGGCTCGTCTCGACGACGGGGGACTACCTACGGTTCTGCCAGATGCTGGTCGGCCGGGGGGAGCTCGACGGTCGCCGGATCATCGGGCGCAAGACACTCGAGCTCATGACCTGCAACCACCTTCCCGGCGGCCACGACCTGGGCCGGCTCGCCGTCGGCGGTTTCGGCGAGGCCGGTTTCAACGGTGCCGGTTTCGGGCTCGGATTCGCGGTCGGGCAGGGACCGGTGGCCACGGCGGTCGCCGGATCGGTGGGGGAGTACTACTGGGGTGGCGCGGCCAGCACCGCATTCTGGATCGACCCGGTGGAGAATCTGGCGGCGGTGTTCATGACCCAGCTGCTCCCGTCGTTCTCGTATCCGTTCCGGGCTCAGCTGCGGGCCCTGGTCTACCAGGCGCTGGCCGACTGACCTGAGACTGTGTGATCCTCACAGTCAGCGGAGGGCGCCGACGAAGCGCATGAACAGCGACCTGACCCGATCGCGTTCCCGCCCGGGCTCCGGCGACGCGGCCACGGCCAGACCGGCCTCGCTGGCCGCGGCCAGCAGCATCCGAGCCGTGAGGTCGCTCGGGGGGACGGAGATGAGCCCGTACCGGGCGAGGGCGTCGAGCGTTGCCTTCACCAGACCGAGGAAGTACTGCTCCTCGATCTCCTTCCAACGGGCCCAACCCAGCGCCGCGGGTGCCTCCTGGAGGGCGATGCGCCGGAAGTCGGCCTCACAGCATTCGTCGAGGTAGGCGTCGACGCCGTCGGCCATGATCTCCCAGGGATCGTCGATTCCGGCCACGGCGGCGGCCACCCGGGCCACCAGCCGCTCCTCCATGACCACGAAGACCGCCTCGAACAGTTCGGCCTTGTCCTTGAAGTGGTGGTACACGGCGCCCTTGGTGACGCGCGCCGCGTCCGCCACCGAGTCGATGGTCGTCCCGGCGAATCCGTCGGCTGCGAATTGCGACGTGGCCGCCTGCACGATCGCCTCGCGGGTCATGCCCGCGTACTCCTCCCGGCGGCTCTTGACATCCATCACCGTCCATCTTACAGTCACATACTATGAGTATCTCACACACGATGAGTATGGAGCAGAAAAAATTAGACGAGCGGAGCGCGGCTGATCCGATCGTGACCGGGAAGGTCCGGAACGAGCGCCTCGAACGCCTGAGCGTGGACACCGGGTTCGGCGAAATCGCCTATCTCGAGGCCGGCCAGGGCCCACCGGCCGTGTTCGTCCACGGGGTGTTCCTCAACGCCGACCTCTGGCGCCACCAGCTCGAAGGGCTGGCCGACGTGCGCCGGTGCCTGGCTCTCGACCTGCTGGCTCATGGCGCCAGTGCATCCGGCGGTGCCGGGTTGACCATCGGCGACCAGGCCGACATGGTCGTGGACTTCCTCGACGCCCTCGGGACTCGGCTGCGGTCGATCTGGTGGGCAACGACAGCGGAGGCGCCATCGCCCAGCTCGTCGCCGTCCGAGTTCCCGACCGGGTCCGAACACTGACCCTGACCAACTGTGACGCCCATGACAACTGGCCGCCGGTTGCACTTCGCTCCCATCGTCGACTTGGCCCGGGAGGGAGGACTGGCCGATGCCCTCCGGCTGCTCGCCGTCGACCCGGGAGCCGCCCGCGCCTCGATGGCGACGGGCTTCGAGCACCCCGACGAGCTTCCCGACGAGCTGGTCACCGGTTTCCTCGGCTGCTACGCCCGGTCCGAGGCTCATGCGGAAGCGGTGCAGGCGTATGTCGCCGGAATGGACAACGGCGTGACCGTGGCCATCCGCGACGATCTGGCCCGGTTCCGGTCACCGACGCTCATCGTGTGGGGAACAGGCGACGACTTCTTCGACGTGTCCTGGTCGCGCTGGCTGGCCGACACCATCCCGGGCACGGTCCGACGGGTGGAGCTCGAGGGGGCCAAGCTGTTCTTCCCGATGGAACGACCGTCCGAGTTCAACCGCGAGCTCCGGAGGCTGTGGTCAGGTTCCGGCGTCGGGCCCGGTGTCGGCTCCCGCCCGGCCGGCCTAGTTGCGGAGCGTGGCGTACTCGCCGGCCCGCACGATGGTGGCCTCACTGGACGTGGCCAGCGACCCCGAGTCGAACGGGAGGCTGCGGGTCGTACTCGATCATCAGCTGGGCCGCCTCGGCGGCCGTCCGGTCGACCAGCAGCTCCACCAGGCGCAGGGCCATGTCGATTCCGCTCGAAACCCCGGCCGAGGTGATGATCCGCCGGTCGAGGTGCTCGACCACCCGCTGCGGGGTGGCGATGGCCCCGTGGGCCTCGAGCTCCGGGAAACAGGCCCAGTGGGTCGTGGCCGACAGCCCGCGGAGGAGCCCGGCCGCGCCCAGTACCAGGGAACCGGTGCACACCGACGTGGTGTACCGGGTCGTCGGATGCGCGTGGCGGACCCACTCGAGTACCTGCTCGTCGTGTTCGAGCGGCCGTGTCCCGAATCCCCCGGGGAAGACGATCACGTCGGGCCGGGGGAAGTCGGCGAAGGTGCCGTCCGCGGTGATGCCCAGCATCCCGTTGTCACTTCGGACCTCGCCCCGCCGGTGGCCGATGAAGGTGAGGTCGATGGGTGGGATCCGCTGCAGGACCTCGTAGGGTCCGACGGCGTCGAGGGCGGTGAATCCGGGGAAGAGGGGGATGACGACCTGCAGGTCGGCGGTCATGCGTTCACCTTTCGTTCGGCGACGACGCGGAAGCGGCGTCGGTAGGCATCGGGGGCGACATCGAGCCGCCGTTTGAACACCCGCCTCATGGTCTCGGCCGTACCGAAACCGCAGCGCGCGGCGATGAGGTCCAGGGTGTCGCCGGTGGTCTCGAGCTCGCGGCGGGCGACCTCGGTCCGTACCCCTTCGACGAACCGGCCCGGGGTCTCACCGACCTCGCTGGTGAAGACCCTGGTGAAGTGGCGCACACTCATGGAGGCCGCCTCGGCCAGGGCGGGGACCCGATGGTCGTCACCGGGAGCCGCTTCGACCAGGGTCTGGACCGCGCGCACGGTCGAGCGCTCGGCCCTGGGCACCCACACCGGCGAGGCGAACTGGGACTGTCCGCCCGGGCGGTGCAGGAACATCACCAACCAGCGGGCGACCGTCTGGGCCACCTCGACACCGAGGTCCCGATCCACCAGGGCCAGGGCCAGGTCGATCCCGGCGGTGACGCCGGCACTGGTCCAGTACTTCCCGTCCTGGATGTAGATGGGGTCGGGATCGACCCGGAGCGAGGGGAACTCGGCGGCCAGCCGATCAGCCTGGGCCCAGTGGGTGGTGACCCGTCGACCGCCCAGCAACCCGGCCTCGGCGGCCAGGAAGGCGCCGGTGCAGACGGTGGCCACCCGGCGGCACCGGGGGGCGGTGGTCCTGACCCACGACAGGAGATCGGGATCACGCCGCCCGCCCTCGGCCCGCCCACCGCCGGGAAGGACCAGCGTGTCGATGCGCTCGTCCTCTCCGGGCAACGGCTCCGTCTCCAGCCTCAGACCGCTCTCGGCCCGGATGGACCGTCCGTCGCTGGAGGCCAGGGTGACCCGGTAGCCGCCCGGTCGGCCCGACCACTGCGCCGCCCGCCCTGCTCCGGCGAAGACCTCGTAGGGCCCGACGACATCGAGCGACTGCACGCCCGGGTACCCGACGATGACCACATGGCGCTCCGGCATGGAACCAGCGTGCATGACGGCGTGGATGGCGTCAATGACGCAATACCCACGAATTCGGCCATAGCCGCAATCGGTCAGAGCCGGAAGCGCTGGAAGAACTTCCAGATCACGTTGGTGGCATTGATCTGGAAGGTGGTGAAGCCGGTGATCGAGCTGATCTCCCGGCTGAACTTGCTGCCCGGCCAGGCGTGGCCACCCCCGAGGATGATGTAGAAGGCGACGTCGGTGCCGGCAGGGCACCGGTAGGTGCGCAGAATGACCTGGCTGGACAGCCTGGTGTCGGTCGACCTCGGGTGGCAGCCGTCTTTGCGCGCCCAGGCCTGAACGGTGGCCGGGAACCCCCGACCGTGCAGGTTGACCTTCACGGGTGCGGTGGTGGAGGTCGACGACGAGGTCGGTCCTCCGTGTCCCAACGCCCGGTTGAGGGTGCCCGTCCCCACCCCGCCGTTGAAGAAGAGGATCGGATCAGCGGTGCCGTTGATGGCGATGACCGGAACCCGTCGTGACGAGGGGCACGGCTTGGGCAGCACCAGACCGGAGACGGCGGCCACCGCGGCGAACCGGTTCGACATGGTGCAGGCCAGGAGGGAGACCATGAACGAGCCGTCGGAGAGCCCACTGGCGTAGACGCGTGACGTGTCGATACAGAGCTCGGATTCCAACTGGTTGAGCATGGCCGTGACGAACTCGAGGTCGGGATTGGGTTGGGTGGTGGCCGACGTCTTCCACTGGACGGGCGTGCCCGTGCCATCGGGGAAGACGGCCACGAAGCCGTCCTTCTGCCCGAGGGCCCCGAACATGGTGGTCGTCGAGTGGATGACCGCCCCCTCGGAGAGGCCGTGGAAGTCGACCACCAGCGGCCTCGGGATCGGAGCCCCGGCTGGCCCCGGCTCGGCCGCGGTGGGACTGGGTGTGGTCGGCGAGGGGGTGTTGAGGAGGTACCACCGCGAGGTCCCGTCGACCTCGATGTCGCGTCGTTGATTGGTCACCGGGCCGGATTGGGTTTGAGCCCCGGCACAACCCGGAGAGGGGACCGGGGCGCCGGTGGCGGCACTGGTCGACGCCGACGTGGACGGGGCATCGGTGGTCGTCGGGTCGGCGGTCCCCGAGCTCGAACAGGCAGCACAGAGCACGATCACCGCCATCCCCAACGCGGCCACGGGCGCGATCCTCCTGGTTGCTGACCTCGTCATCATGGGGAGTAGCGAAGCACATCGGCGGCCGTCGTGCGGTCATGGGCCGCCGCCGGGGATCAGTCGGTCGAGCGCAGACGGCCTCGGTCTCCGGCTCGGCGCGGGCCGCTCGATCGCGGCAGGGGAACCCGGCCCGGCATCGTCGGGTCCGGGTTGCTCCTCGCCGGCGAGCATGGACACCCCGAACAGGGCGACGACCAACCCGATCACGGCCGGGATCAGCCGTCCGTCTCCCCGGGCCAGGGTCTCGTCGAAGACGATGACGCCGAGCAAGGTGCTGGCGAACAGGGTCATGGCATTGCTCGACGCCATGGCCGGAGCCAGCACCCCGGTCTTGAGCGCCGATTGCTGCAGTGTGAAACCCAGCAGGGCGGAGATGATCAGGGCGTAGGTGGTCCAGGAGGAGAGGATCGGTCCGAGACCCTGGTGGAGGATGCCGACGAACACCTTGGTCACCGCGGCCTGGAAGGCGAACGCACACCCGGCGGCCAGCCCGAACAGCAACGCCTGCCTCCCGCCGGTCCCGCTCCAACCCAGGCCCATGAGTATTCCGATGGCTGCGGCCATCAGCAGGCCGGCGGTCCACCAGGCGGTGGCCGATGGGTTGGCTGTCCCGGCACTCGGTTGGGAGACCGAGACGAAGGCCACGATCCCGACCACGACGGCCAGGGCGCCGGTGACCTCGCGCCGGCCGACCCGCTGCCGGGTGAGGCGCATGCCGATGGGGAGGGCGAAGACGAGGCTGAGGGTGCAGATCGACTGCACGACGACCAACGAACCCCGATCGAGGGCCGCGGCCTGCAGGATCCACCCCGCGGCCTGGAGGAGCCCCCCGACCAGCCAGACCGGTCGGCGCAGGACCTGGACCAAAAACCGGGGATCGTCGGCGCCCCCGGCGGTCTCCAAGGTCCCCTTCTGCTGGAGCACCGTGCCCACCGCGAAGCACATCGAAGCCAGAAGGGCCATGATCTCGGCCACCCGAGTCTCCTTCCCCTGGGCGAAGTCGGAACCATTATCCCAGCAACCGGCGGCCGGGAGCGGATGGACTTCCGCCGGCGGATGCCCACCGGTAGCGAGCCGCGCCGGGCATGGACCCGACGGGCAGTATGGTGGGGCTCGTCATCTCCGGTTCGGAACGGCCACGCCAGGCGTGCCCGGCCGACCGACTGACGGGGTCCACGTCCGTTCGAGAGCGCAGCGGCCGAAAGAGTCCAGATCGTCCCCTTCGAGCGACGCCGCCTCCGGGCTGCCGACCCCATCCGCGCTGCAGGGCACGGAACGAGAGACATTTCATGGACACAGAGATCGCCAGGGCGCCCGGGACGGTGGCCAACCGGGAGGACTTCGCCGAGCTGTCCAGGAAGGTCCGTGCCGGAGGCCTCCTGGTCCGCCGCCGCGGGTACTACGTCGTCAAGATCGGCGCCACGGTGGTCGCCCTGCTGCGTCCTCTTCGCCACCGCGGTCATCCTCGGGAACAGCTGGTGGAACCTGGGCGTGGCCGTCGGGCTGGCCTTCGTGCTGGCCCAGCTCGGGTTCATCGGCCACGACGCCGGTCACCGCCAGATCTGTACCCGCCGCCGGGACAATGACGCCATCGGCCTGGTCATCGCCAACCTCTTCACCGGGTTCAGCTTCGGATGGTGGCTGGCCAAGCACAATCGTCACCATGCCCACACCAACCGTCCGGACAAGGACCCGGACATGGCCCCCGGCGCGCTGATCTACACGGTGGAGCAGGCCGAGGAGCTCGGACCGCTCGGTCGGCGCTACGCCAGTGCCCAGGCCGTCCTTCTGGTACCTCTGCTGTTCCTCGAGGCGCTCAACATGCATGTGGCCAGCGCCATGGCCCTGGTGCGCCGTCGCGACCGGGCCGCGCTGGCCGAAGCCGGGCTGCTGGCCGTGCACGTGGCCGTCTTCTTCGTGGCGCCCTTCCTGGTCCTCTCGCCGGTGCGGGCGGTCGTGTTCATCGCCGTGACCCAGTCGCTCTTCGGGTTCTACCTGGGGGTGAGTTTCCTCACCAATCACGTGGGGATGCCCGAAGTGGGAGCCGGCGACGAGATGGGCTTCCTCCGCCGCCAGGTGATCACCTCCCGGAATCTGTCCGGACCACTCTTCACCGGTTTCCTCTTCGGCGGCCTGGACACCCAGATCGAGCACCACCTCTTCCCGACCATGCCCCGGGCCAATCTCCGGCGGGCCCGCAAGCTGGTGCGGCCGTTCTGCACCGAGCGCCGCATCGACTATGTCGAACAGAGCCCGTTGCGTGCCTACTGCGACGTGGTCCGCCATCTGCGCACCACCGGGGCGCGCCGGGCGGTTCCCGCCGTCGGGTAGGGACCCGCGGCTTCGGCGGGTACCGACGGGGCCGAAGGGCTCAGACCCGCGCCTTCCGATCTGCGTCCTCCTCGAAGACGATCGGCGCTTCGAAGGCCGCCCGCCGCGCCGCCCGCCGGAACGTGGCCAGCATGGCCGGTCCGACCAGCAGGATGCAGACGAAGGTGGTGATGGCCCGCCCGGTGTCCCAGCCCAGCGAGGTGGTGGCGTCGAAGATCAGGTAGCGGTGCACGTTGTCGGCCAGGGACCCGCCCGGAAGGTAGGCGATGGTGCTGGACGGGTCGAGGTAGAAGGGCCAGAAGGAGAGGTTGAGCAGGAATCCGAACACGTACCCCGAGAGCGCCCCGTAGGTGGCCAGCATGAGCACTTCGCGGCGACCCGATGCCGGGGGGAGGAGTCCGGCGAACAACCCGACCCAGGCGCACCCGAACATCTGGTACGGCATCCAGGGACCGACGCCGCCGGTGATGAGGGCGGAGGCGAACAACGTGGTGCAGCCGAGGGTGAAGCCGAACCCCGCGCCGAAGACCCTTCCGGCGATGACGATGGTGAAGAACACGGTCTCCAGACCGGCCGTACCGGCTCCCAGGGGGCGCAGGGCGGCGCCGATGGCGGACAGCACGCCCAGCATGGCGATGGCCTTGGCGTCGATGCCGCCCTCCGCCACCTCGGCGAAGATCACGGCCAGCACCAGCACCAGGAGGGCGCCGAACATCAGCGGGGCCATGGTGGCGTCCCCGATCTTTCCCGGGGCGACGAGGAAGGGCCAGAGGAAGGCCACCCCCCCGATGAACGACGCCATCACGATGACGGCCCGCGACCGCAGTCCGGTACGGATGGCCACCGAGGCCCCCCTCATCGGGTGGCCGCCAAGGCGTCGGCCACCTGATCGATGGTGAGGTAGGGCAGCGGCGAGAGGATCTTCGAGACCTGGGGGGCGAAGGAGGGGGATGCCACCATCACCTCGGGTGCGGGTCCGTCGGCCACGATGTCGCCGGCCGCCAGCACGATGACCCGGTCGGCTGCGGCCGCCGCGAATTCGACGTCGTGGGTGGACACGACCACCGCCCGGCCCTCGGCCGCCAGCTGGTCGAGCATGGTGATGAGGGACCTCTTGGCCGGGTAGTCGAGCCCGCGGGTGGGTTCGTCGAGGAGGACGACGTCGGGGGCCGCCGCCAGCTGGACGGCGAGCACCAAGGAGAGCCGCTGTCCCTCGGAGAGGTCGCGAGGGTGGATCCCGGGCGGGATGCCGGGGGCGAGACGGTCCAGGAGCGCTCTTCGCCCCGAGCCGCCGGACCGGGTTCCGATTCCTCGTCGGCCTGCTCGCATTCCTGTTCCACCGTGTCCAGGTACAGGAGGTCGGCCGGGGTCTGGGGCACGAGCCCGACAAGGGCGCGCGCCTTGGCCGGGGCCAGGGACTGGGGATCGACACCGCCGATGTCCACCGTGCCGGACTGGCGGGGTCCCGATCCCTGGAGAGCCCACAGGAGTGACGACTTCCCCGAGCCGTTGCGTCCCATCAGCGCGGTCACCTGGCCACCGGCCAGGTCGAGGTCCACTCCCCGGACGGCGACGACGGACCCGTACCGGACGACGACATTGCGCGAGCGCAACACGGCAGGGCCGGGCCGTCTCACCGCGGCGGGCCGCTGACCCCGAACCGGCTGCGCCGCCAGCTGGGCTCGGAGCGGTGCCGCCACCCTCCGGGCATCGCGCACCGACAGCGGGAGGGGATCCCAGTGGGCCAGGCGACCGAGCTCGACCACCGGGGGAGCGACGTCGGCGGTCCGGAGCATGACCGCGGGCGGGCCGGCCCCGACCGTGCCGTCGGCACCGACCTCGATCACCCGGTCGGCGTACTGGACGACCCGCTCGAGCCGGTGCTCGGCCAGCACGACCGTCACCCCGAGGTCGTGCACGAGCCGGGTCACCGCGGCCAGCACCTCTTCGGCGGCATTCGGGTCGAGCGCCGACGTGGGCTCGTCGAGTACCAGGACGCGCGGATGGGCGGTCATCACCGATCCGATGGCCACCCGCTGCTGCTGACCACCCGACAGCTGGAAGAGGGGACGGTCGCGGAGGTCGGCGATGCCGAGGAGGTCGAGCATCTCCTCGACCCGCTTGCGCATGACCTCGGGCGGGACGGCCAGCTGCTCCATGCCGTAGGCCAGCTCCTCTTCGACGGTGTCGGTCACGAAGCCGCACAGCGGGTCCTGTCCGACCACCCCGACCACATCGGCCAGCTGGCGCGGGCGGTGGGTGCGGGTGTCCCTGCCGTCGACGGTCACCCGCCCGGCCAGCGTTCCGCCGGTGAAGTGCGGCACCAGCCCGTTGATGGCCCCGAGCAGGGTCGACTTGCCCACGCCGGTCCGTCCCACCACCAGGGCCAGCTCCCCCTCGTCGATGGCCAGGCACACGTCGCGGATGGCGGGACGACGGGCGTCGGCATAGGTGACGGACACGTGGTCGAACTCGATCACGCCGGCACCTCGATCCGATCGGGTCGGTCGCCACCTTCGGCGCGGACCGGGGTCGGCGAGCGACGAGGCGGGCCGGTCGGCCACGGTGGCGGCCCGCCGGACCGGAGGCGGCGCCGCCACCGCGGCCACCGCGGCGACGGCGATGGCCAGAGCGGGAACCAGCGGCATGGACGGCCACCGAAGCGGATCGACCGACGGATCGAGCAGGAGCGGGTCGAAGCCGATCCCGGCCATGAGGACGACGGCGGGAATGATGCCCGACGCCGCCACCACCCACTCGGGTGCCTTCCAGGGATCGGGTCGGTACTGGGTCCGGCCCACCCGCCGACTGCCGAGGGCCAGGCCGGCACAGCACAGCACCGCCCCGAGCAACAGGGCCGGGAGACCGAGTGGGCCCGGCGCGGAGGCGTCGAGGAGCCCGTAGGCGCCAAGACACAGGCCGCACATCCCGCCGAGAAGCAGGGCACCGGTCGCCCGTCGGGTCCGTGGGGTCGCCCCCCCGTTCGGCCGTAGCCGCGCGAGTCCATGGCCGCGGCCAGCCGCAGCGAGCGCTCGAGGGCATCCTCCATGACGGGGATGGCGACGCCGCGAATGGCGTGGAACCCGCGCCCCGCCCCGCCCCGGAGCTTGCGGGCCCGGCGCACCCGTTGCCCGCTCTCGACCAGTTGCGGTGCGATGGTGAGGGTCACGACGACGGCCACACCGAGTTCGTAGAGGGCTCGGGGCAGGACCCGGAGGGCCCGCTTCGGGTTGGCCAGCGCGTTCGCCGCCCCGAGGCAGCACAGCAGCGTGCCCAGTCGCAGGCCGTCGTAGAGCGCGGCCATCGTCCCCTCCAGCGTGACCGGCCCGCCCAGCTGGACGCCCGACGCCCACGAGGGCAGCGGAACGTGGGGAAGGTCGAAGAGCAGGTGGGAGTGGCCGCGTCCCGACGTCGCCTCCGAAGACGGAACGGAACAGCACCCGGATGGCGACGACGGTCAGCGCCAGGTAGAGGTAGTACTTGAAGGCCCGGGCCCACGGGGCATCGCTGCGGCGGTTGGCCACCACCACCCCGAGGACGGCCAGCACCAGCAGGAGCAGCAGGGGATTGGTGGTCCTGCTGGCCGCGGTGGCCAGTCCCAGGGCCCAGATCCACCAGGCGACGGGGTGCAGGGTCCGCGGGACCCGTCGTCGGCCGGCCAGGCTCCAACGGTGGGTGCGGGCTGCCATGGTCAGCCGGTCCGGCGCCGCCGCCGGGCCGACCACCCCGGCGGCCACCGCCAGCACGGCCACGGCCGACGCTCCGATCAGAAAGGGGAGGGGCGAGTTCGGAGCCTGGGTGCCGGCGACCGCCGGGGCGGCGTTGACGATCCTCGGAGTGCCCGTCCTGGCCGCGGTGGCGTGCACCGCCCGGCCCGGCGACCGGCGCGTGGCCGACGGCCCCGCCCCGACCGCCGTGGTCGAGGTCGGTGGACCCGAGGCCACGTGGTCCGTCCGGTCGACGGGCGACCCTCGGTCGACCCCGGCCGCCGCCGCCGGGCCACCGCCTCCCGACTGGGTCCCCGACTGCGGCGAGGTGGCCCCCGGGGGCGGCGGCGCCGCGTGCCCACCGGATGTCGGGGCCGGCCGGCGACGTGGAGGGGGCCGACGTCGTCGGCGGTGAGGAGGTGGGCGGGGTGTGCAGGACCCGGACGGTGGCTGCCCGTATCGAGTCCGGCGACGGGAAGGTGGCGGGCGGTGAGGCGCCGGTGCTGCCGCCGAACACCCACCCCTCCACGCTGCCCGCCGTGGGAGCCACGTTCATGGCCCCCGACTGGCTGTAGGTCCAGGTGTCCTGCCCGGCCCGGGCGTACCAGAAGGACCAGTAGGCGTTGGCCGGCGGGGTGGTGGTGCAGGGGTCGTTCTGGGGGAAGCCGGCGATCTGGCAGATGAAGGCCAACCCGTAGCCGGAGACGCCGGTCGGGTCGAAGCCGGCGTCCTGCAGGGCGTCGACGGCGTTGGCCGGCAGTGCCGGGTCGCACACACTGTTGATGGGCCGACCCCAGTGCGAGAAGTCGGCGGCGACGATGACGCCGCTCGAACAATTGGCGGCGGGATCAGCACCGGCCGGCGCCGCCGGCGCCGCCACCGCCACCACCCCGAGGGCGATCATCCCGCCGCATACCGGCCACCCCCGCCATGAGCGCGCTGCAGGAGGGCGGCCGGCTCCCGGCACGGCCCGCGGCCGAGTCCCGAGGCGAGCCACTACGCGGGACGGATGGGACTGGCGGCCATCCCGACGATGGACTGGTTCAGTGGCTCCCCGCCCTCGGATCCGGAGAACCCGGCGTCACCGAACGAGAAGATGCCGCCATCGGAGGCCACCAACCAGTAGCCCTCACCGTCGGCCGTCCCGGCCATGCCCACGATGGGTCGGTTGAGCGGGGTGCCGCCCATCGACCCGAAGAACCCGGCGTCACCGAAGGCGAAGATGCCGCCATCGGAGGCCACCAGCCAGTAGCCCCGGCCGTCGGGGGTGGGCGCCATCCCGACAATGGGTTGGTTCAACGGCTTGGCCCCCTCCGACCCGAAGAACCCGGCGTCACCGAAGGCGAAGATGCCGCCATCGGAGGCCACCAGCCAGTATCCGCCTCCGTCGGGGGTGGCGGCCATGCCCACCACCGGCCGGTTGAGACGGGTCCCCCCGGTCGACCCGAAGAACCCGGCGTCACCGAACGAGAAGATGCCCCCGTCAGAGGCGACCTCCCAGTAACCCTGCCCGTCGGGGGTGGCGGCCATGCCCACCACCGGCTGGTTGAGCGGGGTGCCGCCCATCGACCCGAGGAAGGCGGCGTTGCCGAAGTTGAAGATGCCCCCGTCGGAGGCCACCTCCCAGTAGCCCTGCCCGTCGGGGGTGGAGGCAAGACCGACGACCGGCTGGTTGAGCGGGGTACCGCCCATCGACCCGAGGAACGCGGCGTTGCCGAAGTTGAAGATGCCCCCGTCGGAGGCCACCTCCCAGTAGGAGTGTCCCGAGGGCCCGAAGGGGAGGGCCAGCCCGGCCAGGGCCGGGACGGCCTGGTAGGTGGCGAGGAGGCTGGCCGGTGCCGGCGCCGGGGGGTAGAAGAACGAACCGGCGTCCTGGCCCGAGGTCAACCGGAAGGACAACAGGACCGACACCGGCGTGGCCGGCATCATGGCCGTGCCCTTGGTGAATTCGGCCGCGGTGGGGTCGACGCCCAGGGCGATCAGCGATTGGATGACCAGAGCCGTCGAGTCGGGGTCGGTGCTTCCCGCGCGTGGCCACCGTGTTCGGGTAGTACGACCACCCGCCGTCGGTGTCCTGCCCGGTGCGGAGGAAGGCGAGGGTGCTGTCGGCCAGGGCCGGGGTGACGGCCCCCTGGGCGGCGAGGCCCTCGATGGCCAAGGCCGTCGAGTTGGTGTCCGGACCGCTGAAGGAGCCCGGCGATCCACCGCAGGGGTTGGCGGCGTTGTCGGGACTCGTCCACCCCCCGTCGGGGCACTGCTCGGCGACGAGCCAACCGATGGCCGTACCCAGCCGGCTCTGCCCCGTGACCCCGGCGGCGGCCAGGGCGGCCAGGGCCAACCCCTGTTGGTACCCGCCGGCCGCGAACGCCGTGACCTGCGCCTCGGTGCCGAAGAGACCGGCATCGGGTCCGGCCTTCTGCTCGGTGGCCAGGAGTCGGGCCACCAGATCGGTGCCCCCGAAGCTCCGGGGATCGGCCCCCAGCGCCTCGGCGTCGAGGATGAGCAAGGCGAGCTTGCCCGGTCCGTCGCCACCGGGCAACTTCACGTACTGGTCGACGTGGGCCTGCAGGTAGGTGAGCCCGGATCGGGCCACCGACAGGTCCTGGTTGGCCGCCGACAGGGCCAGCACGCTCTGCGCGGTGGAGGAGAGGTCGGGCTGGTTCGACCCCGGCGTGGCCGGAATGAAGCCCTGGGGGTTGAAGCGGTCGGCGAGCCACTGGGCGGCCTGTCTGGCTATCGGCATCTGCGGCAATCGGGCCGGGGGGGTGGCCGTTGCCGGAGGGGTGGCCGCACCCGACATGGATGCCGGCACCAGTCCGGTCAGAGCGACGAGGGCGGCCACCGACGTAGTGGCTGCCAGGCGGCGTGCACGGATCATGGTCTCTCGCTTCCCGGTCCAGACCCGGAAGCGTCACGACCATGGAGCCATGGACAGCCTCCGAGCCCCGGTCCGTGTGTCTCGACAGTCGGAGCTCATCCAATGCTCTGGAATCCCGGCTCGTGGCGTTCCCCTCGGGGTCGCCACCTACGGTTGCGGACCAGCGCCGGCATCTGACCGGCTTCCCCATCGCAGTGGTCTTACTGGGTGTTGTGTGTCGAGGTCACGGTACCACGGGCCGCATCCGTCGTCGTCAGGGTCGGCCGCCACGGGCCGACCCTGATCGGGCGGACTTGGGAACGAACATATGTTCGTGTACCATGATGTCCGGTGGTCGCGACCCAGAGCTCGCTGTTCGATTCCGGTGAGGCGGTGGCCCCCCGCGATCCCGACTCACGTCCGCGCCGGACGGAGTTGGAGCACGGTGCGTGGATCGACGTGGACAGCAACTGGCTGGTGGGGACCGGCCACCTCTTCGAGCGTCTCCTCGACGAGGTCCCCTGGCGGGCCGAACGCCGCCGGATGTACGACCGGATGGTCGACGTCCCCCGTCTGGTCGCCTTCTACGGGGAGGGCGAGGCCCTCCCCGACCCGGCCCTCGAGGAGGTGAGGGAGACGCTGTCCCGGCTCTACCGTGACGAGCGCACCCCGTTCTGCACCACAGGGATCTGCCTGTACCGAACCGGTGACGACAGCGTCGCCTGGCATGGCGACACGATCGGCCGCCGAACGGGCGACAACACCTTGGTGGCCATCGTCTCGCTGGGCGCACCGCGTCGGCTTCTGCTCCGGCCGAAAACCGGTGGCCCGGGACTCGGGTTCAATCTCGGGCACGGTGACCTCCTGGTCATGGGGGGCAGCTTCCAGCACACCTGGGAGCACTCGGTGCCGAAGACGTCGCGCGTCACCGGTCAACGCATCAGCGTCCAATTCCGGTCGGCCGGGGTCCGATGAAAATGCTCCGGCGTCCGGGATTACTCTGGGGTCGGAAGCCAGTGTGTTGCCGAACCCAGCGGTGGAACGTTGTGGTGGTGAACGGCCCGGGGGGGCAGTGGAGGAGAGACCATGGCACAGAGCGCCGGACTGCACGAGCCCGAAGAGCTGCTTTCGCCCGAGGCCATCGACCGGCACCGGGCCATCGTCTCCATCCAGGAGGAGCTCGAGGCGGTCGACTGGTACGACCAGCGGGTGGAGGCGACCTCGGACGCGACCCTGGCCGAGGTTCTGGCCCACAACCGTGACGAGGAGAAGGAGCACGCGGCAATGACCATCGAGTGGCTGCGGCGTCACGATTCCGTGCTCGACGGACACCTCCGTACCTACCTCTTCACCTCCGATCCGATCACCGCCATCGAGGTCGAGGCCGAGAGCTCAGGTTCCGCAGCCGGCCCGACCGACGGCTCCTTGGGGATCGGCAGCCTCAGGAGCTGAACCGGGCTCGATGGGCGCGCCGCCCGGGCGGCGGGGTCCTACGCCGGCAAACCGAGTGGGGCGAACAGGTCGCCGAACTCGTCCATGCGGTCGAGTACGTCGGCCGCGGTGAACCGGAGCAGATCGGGGTCGGCCCGGTCGGGCGCACCCATCCACCTCGTCCCAGGTGACCGGGGTCGACACCGTCGGCTCCGGCCGGGCCCGGAGCGAGTACGCGGCCACTGTGGTCTTGGCCGGATGGTTCTGGCTCCAGTCGATCAATACCTTGTTCCGGCGGAGGTCCTTGCGCATGTTGGACACCACCAGATCGGGCCGCTCGTCCTCGAGCTGCGTGGCCAGCGCGTGCGCATCCCGACGCACCCGCTCCCAGGTCGAGCGGGGGCCGACCGGCACATACAGCTGAAGGCCCTTGGACCCGCTGGTCTTGGCCAGGGACTCGAGGTTCCGGGACTCGAGCAGGCCGGCGATGGCGCCCGCCACTTCACAGCACTCGACGATGGTCGTCCCCTCTCCCGGGTCGAGGTCGAACACCATGAGATCGGGAGGCGCGGGGAGCTTGCGCCGGCGCCCGATGCGCCACAGGGGGACATGGAATTCGATGGTGGCCAGGTTGGCCGCCCAGACCAGGGCCGGGAGGTCGGAGATGACGCTGTAGTCGACGGTTCCGCCGTCCGAGCTCGGTATCGACACCTGCCGCACCCAGTCAGGGGCATGGCTCGGCGCGTGCTTCTCGAAGAACGAAGGACCGTCGACGCCGTTGGGATAGCGCTTCATGGTCAGCGGCCGCTCCATCAGATGGGGAAGCATGACCGGAGCGATGCGGGAGTAGTACTCGATCAGCTGTCCCTTGGTGAATCCCGTCTCCGGGTACATGACCTTGTCCAGGTTCGAGACGGTCAGCTGGCGGCCTCCGACAGTCGTCCTCACCGACGTGGACCGATCCGGGCTCACCGAGGACGTCCCGTTCCACCGAGCATGGCGAACAGTATCCCGCCGATGTGGTCAGACGTCGACGTGCGCCGGCCCCGGCGCGGTTGTCGTAGGGTCGTCGCGTGACGGGTCCGTTCGCCCGCGGATCGGTGTCGATCCGCCTGTATCCCCACAACGAACTCGCCGCCTCCGACGTGGTGGGCGAGTTGTGCACCCAGGCCGGTCTGGCCGTCGAACACGGGTTCGCCGGGGTCATGACCAGTGAGCACCATGGCGGATTTCCCGGTTACCTGCCCAATCCGCTGCAGATGGCCGCCTTCGTGCTGGACGAGTCCCCGCTGGGCTGGGCGGCGGCCTGCCCGCTGCTCCTGCCGCTGCGCCCCACGGCCATGGTCGCCGAGGAGGTGGCCTGGCTGGCGGCCCGGCACCCGGGACGGGTCGGGCTGGGCGTGGCGGCGGGAGCCCTCCCTCTCGACTTCGAGGCCATGGACCGGCCTGTGGCCTCGGCCGTGGAGGTCTTCCGGGCCGAGTTGCCCCGGATCGTCGACATGCTGCGGGGCCGGGACCTGCGTCAGCTCGAGGGGGACCCCGCCCTGCAGGCATGTGTCTCGAGTCCCGTTCCGGTCCTGAGCGCGGCGGTGTCCCCGGCGGCGGCCCGGCGGGCGGCCCGCCACGGCGCCGGCATCCTGATGGAGGGGATGTCCCCGGCTCCCCGGCTGGCCCGGCTGACCGCCGACTACGACCGGTCCGGAGGGACCGGGGCCAAGGTCTTGATCCGCCGGGTCTGGCTGGGCCGGCCCCGCACCGAACTGGTCGAAGCCCAGCGCCGGGTGTACGCCAGCTATGCCGAGGCCGCATCCGGGTCCGGGGACCAGACACTGGCTTCGGATGACCCGGCGACCCTGGCGGACCTGCTCGACGAGGCGGTACGCCAGTCGGGGGCCGACGCCCTCAACCTGAGGATCCACCTCCCGGGCATGCCGCCGGGCGAGGTCAGGGAGCAGATTGCCCGCCTGGGCGCGGAGGTCGTCCCCCGGCTCCGGCAGCGGCCGAGCCATCCTTGGTGTTGACCCCGGACCGGTGAGGGCCCACACTGGCCAGCGGCCATCGGGGCCGCCAAGGAGCCGCGGACATGGGACAGTGGAGCAGGGCAGAGATCGAGCGGGAGTTCGGCGCCTATCAGCGCCGGGCGGCCGACGCCGGTCAGAGCGGCGACTGGACGGCCTGGGCCGACCAATTCACCGAGGACGCCACCTACATCGAGCACCACTTCGGTAGGTTCGAGGGCCGGCAGGCCATCTACGAGTGGATCAGTTCGTGCATGGCCGACTACCCGGGCCGGGATATGCCGGAGTTCCCCATCGAGTGGTACGTGATCGACGAGGAACGGGGTTGGGTGGTGTGCCAGGTCTGGAACCGGATGAGGGATCCGGGGGACGGATCGCTCCACCAGGAGTACAACTTCACCCTCCTCAAGTATGCCGGTGACGGGCAGTGGTCCTACGAGGAGGACATCTACAATCCGATGCGGTTCGGAGCCATGGTCGGGAAGTGGGAAGCCGCCCGGAAGGCGGCCGCCGGGGAGTGACCAGGGGCACCGACCACGGTCACCGGGCCATGGGCAGGCCCCCGGTTGCCGCACTACGGTGCTGATGTGGAGGTACGACGGCTGGGAAGGACCGGGCACCACTCGTCGGTGGCCGTGCTCGGCGGGGCCGCCTTCTGGGACTCGGGGCCGGACGCCACCCGGTCGGCCTTTCAGGAGGCCCTGACCGCCGGGGTCAACCACCTCGACGTGGCCCCGCAGTACGGCCGGGCCCAGGAGTTGTTGGGCCCGCTCATTCCCGCCGTCCGGGACCGGCTCTTCGTCGCCTGCAAGACGCTCCGCCACAACGGCGACGGGGTGCGAGCCCAACTGGAGGAGTCGCTCCGGCTGCTCCAGTGCGACCACTTCGATCTCTACCAGCTCCACGCGGTGACCGACCTGGAGGAGTTGGAGGCGCGCACCGGGGCCGTCGCCGCCATCCTGGCCGCCCGCGACGAGGGCCTCTGCCGATGGGTGGGCATCACCGGTCACAATCTGACGGCGCCGGCCGCCCACCTCGAAGCGCTGCGCCGGTACGACCTCGACACGGTGATGTTCCCGGTCAACCCGCAGCTGTGGTCGGACTCCGCCTACCGTCGGGACGCCGAGGCGCTGCTCGACCACGCCGCTGAGCACGACGTGGGCGTCATGGCCATCAAGGCGGCTGCGGCCAGGCCCTGGGACGGACGCCCGCGGACCTCGGGCACCTGGTACGAGCCGTACACCGATCGCCGAGGGGTGTCCCGCGGCATTGGCTTCGCCCTCTCGACCCCCGGGGTCCACGCCTTCTGTACGCCCGGCGACCTGGATGTGCTGCGCACCGCCCTCGCCGCCGCCGAGTCCTACGCGGGCATGGACGACGCCGAGCGCCAGGCGGCGGTGGCATCGGTCTCCGACCAGCCCAGCATCTTCCCGATGCCCGCCGCCTGACCGACGTGACCGACGGGGACGGGGAGCCGGTTCCCGGCTCGAGGGTCGGGGTGAGCGCGCCCCTCCAGGGCACCGTGGTGGGAACGCCGGTGGCGGTCGGGGAATCGGTGGCCAAGGGGGCCCCGGTGGTCATCCTCGAGTCGATGAAGATGGAGCACGTGGTGGGCGCTCCGGCGCGAGGGAAGGTCGTGTCCCTGGCCGTCGTCCCCGGAGCCACGGTGGCCGCCGGCACGACCCTGGCCGTCATCGAGGCCACCACGGTGGCCGATGCGCCGGTCGCCGATACCGTCGTCCCCGACCTCGACACCGTCCGCCCCGATCTGGCCGAGGTGCACAGCCGCCAGGCCCTCGTGCTCGACGCCGCCCGGCCCGATGCCGTGGAGCGCCGTCACGCCCGTGGCCGCCGGACCGCCCGCGAGAACATCGCCGACCTGTGTGACGACGGAAGTTTCGTCGAGTACGGGTCCCTGGCCATCGCCGCCCAGCGCGGCCGTCGCTCGGAGGAGGAGCTGATCGAGCGGACCCCGGCCGACGGTCTGGTGGCCGGGGTCGGGCGGGTGAACGGGGACCGGTTCGGCGGGCGGGAGTCCTCGTGCGCCGTCCTCTCCTACGACTACACGGTGCTGGCCGGCACCCAGGGCCAGCAGAACCATCGCAAGAAGGACCGGGTGTTCGAGCTGATCGAGCGGTTGCGGGTGCCGGTGGTCCTGTTCGCCGAAGGCGGCGGCGGTCGCCCTGGCGATACCGACTACGCGGTGATCACCGGGTTGGACACCACGGCCTTCGCCAGGTTCGGCGCCCTCAGCGGCCTGGTCCCCATGGTCGGTGTGGCCTCCGGATGGTGCTTCGCCGGCAACGCCGCCCTCCTCGGCTGCTGCGATGTGATCATCGCCACCACCGGCACGTCGATCGGTATGGGTGGCCCGGCCATGATCGAAGGCGGCGGCCTCGGTACCTACCGTCCCGAGGAGATCGGCCCGCTCGACGTGCAGACGGCCAACGGTGTGGTGGACCTGGTGGCCGAGGACGACGCCGAAGCCGTGCGCCTGGCCAAGCAGTACCTCTGCCTACTTCCAGGGTGGCGAGGCCCGCTGGACCTGTGCCGATCAGCGGCTCCTCCGGACCTGCGTGCCCGAGAACCGCCTGCGGACCTATGACATCGCCGACCTCATCGGCATCCTGGCCGACACCGGTTCGGTGCTCGAGCTCCGGTCCGGATTCGGCACGGGCATGGTGACGGCGTTGGTCCGGATCGAGGGACGGGCCGTCGGTGTCGTGGCCAACGACCCGGGCCACCTCGGTGGGGCCATCGACCGCGATGGCGCGGACAAGGCGGCCCGGTTCCTCCAACTCTGCGACGCCCACGAGATCCCGATCCTGTTCCTGTGCGATACCCCCGGCTTCATGGTCGGCCCCGAGGCCGAACAGAGCGCCCAGGTCCGGCACTTCAGTCGGCTGTTCGTGATCGGCGCCAGCCTCACCGTGCCCTTCTTCACCATCGTCCTGCGCAAGGGGTACGGGCTCGGCGCCCAGGCCATGGCCGGAGGGAGCTTCCGGTCCCCCCTCTTCGTGGTGGCCTGGCCCACCGGCGAGCTCGGCGGCATGGGGCTCGAGGGAGCGGTGCGGCTCGGCTTCCGCCGCGAGCTCGACGCCGTCGACGACCCCACCGAACGGGAAGCCCTCTTCGAGCACATGGTCGACCGCGCCTACCGGCACGGGAAGGCGCTCAACGTGGCCACCGCGTTCGAAATCGACGATGTGATCGACCCGGTCGACTCGAGGCGGAGGATCGTCGATGCACTGCGATCGGCGCCACCTCCGCCCGATCGCACCGGGAAGAAACGGAGCTGTATCGACACCTGGTGATCAGTCGAGCTGCTCGTGGCGACGGGCGGCGATGGCCGGGAGATGATCCATGCCCGGGCCTCCCGCCGTGGGGGCCTCGCTGGTGACCGACGCTCCGACCAGGGCGCCGAGGGTGGCCGTCACCGAAGATCGGATGGCGGGGAGGTCGTACCCTCCCTCCAGGAAGAGCACCGTCCGACCGGGCGCCGGGGCATAGTCGGCCACCACGCCGGCCAGCCCGGCGAAGTCCCCGGCGGAGAGGGCGAGGTCGGCGAGCGGGTCGGCCCGGTGGGCGTCGAAGCCGGCCGAGACCAACACCCAGGTGGGGGCGAAGCGGTCGACCACCGGCGTCACCAGTTGATCGAATGCCCGTTGTACGACGTCGCCGGTGGCGCCCGGAGGCAGCGGCACGTTCACCGTCGATCCCGCGGCCGAGGGACCGCCGACGTCGGAGGCCCGGCCGGTCCCCGGGTAGCAGGGCCACTGATGGGTCGACACGTACAGGACCTCGGGATCGTCCCAGAAGAGTGCCTGGGTCCCGTTGCCGTGGTGGACGTCCCAGTCGACGATCAGCACCCGCTCCCCGGCCGCCACCAGGGCGGCGGCGGCCACGGCGACATTGTTGATGAGGCAGAAACCCATCGACCGGTCGGCCAGGGCATGGTGGCCCGGAGGACGGGCGACCACAAAGCCGGTGCCATCGCCCCGCTCCCCCAGCACCTCGATGGCCACCAGTCCGGCGCCCGCTGACTGCCAGGGCGATGTCCCACGATTCAGTGGTGGCATAGGTGTCGGGGTCGAGCGAACCACCGCCGGTGGCGCAGAAGCGCTCCAGCTCGTCCAGGTAGTCGGCCGAGTGCACGCGGAGGAGCTGCTCCATCGGTGCGGGCCGGGCCGGGACGAGGAGCAGGTCGCCGTCGAGATGGAGATCGGCGACACCGTCCATGGCCGCGGCGATCCGCCCCGGCCGTTCCGGATGGCCTCGCCGGAGGTGCGCCTCTCCCTCGACTGGCCCGACAACGATCAACACGGTCATCGAGTCTGCCTCAGGCGACGGACACGCTCCAACCGGTACCCGTCGCGTGGAGGGGTGACGCCTAATGTGAGGCGATGTCTGGACGGCAGGCGGGCGGGGGCAGATGACGACCGCCGCCGTCGGGACGCTGGGCACGGTCGCAGGACCCGGAGAGGTCTAGGCCCGGGACCGGCTCCGACGGCGTCAGGGGGTGTCGCGTTGGACGGAGAACCAGTCGCGGGCCTCGAGGTAGGGGGCGAAGGCCGAGGCGATGGCGTCGATGTCCGCCGCCGCCTTCGGGCGTTGCAGCTCGTAGAGGTAAGGGAACTCGAGCCAGCCGGTCACGAGCTCCCACAGGTGCACCGCGTCCTTCCCGGCGGGCGGGTTGACCAGGACCGGACCGAACAGCGCCTGCCCGTCGTCGAAGACCAGGGTCGGGACGCCGAAGCCGCCCTTGGACACCACCACCTCGTGCTCGGCGGCCACCTCCTCGCCGGTCGTCGGGTCGGCGATGGCCGCCCCGACGATGCCGGGGTCGAGTCCCATCTCGGTGAGGATCTCCTCGGCCACCTCGGGCCGGTGGGGCTTGCGCCCTTCCACGTGGAGGGCCCGGCCGGCGGCCTGGTACCAGTCGTCGAGCAGGTCCATGCTCTGGCGGCGCAGGAGGGCGCCGATCCGCATCATCGACCATCCGTACGACCACTCGCGTTCCCAGGGATGTTTCTTCCCTTCGACGCGATTGATCTCCTCGAGACTGAAGAACCGCCACCGCACGTCGAGTCCGGTCAGGTCACGCACATCGCGGATCCACAGGGAGGTCTGGTACGCGTACGGGCACATGATGTCGAAGTGGAAGTCGACCCCGGCGGGCGGGTCCATCAGAAGTGTCCCAGCACCGGGTGGGGAACGTAGGGCTCTTCGAGGCGGGCGATCTCCTCGTCGGTCAACCGGAGCTGTTCGGCGGCCAGGGCGTCGGCCAGATGGGCCGGCTTGGTGGCCCCGATGATCGGTGCGGTCACCCCGGGCCGCTGGAGCAGCCAGGCCAGGCTCACCTGGGCCGAGGCCACCCCCCGCTCCGCCGCCACCTCGGCCACCCGCTCGACCACATCGAAGTCGGTGGGCTGGCTGTAGAGATAGTCGGTGAAGCCGTCGGTGTCCGAGCGGGTGGTCTTGTGCTCGCCGGCCCTCGTCCTGTTGCCGGCCAGGACGCCCCGGGCCAAGGGGCTCCAGGGGATGACCCCCACGCCCTGGTCCTGGCACAGCGGGATCATTTCCCGCTCCTCTTCGCGGTAGATGAGGTTGTAGTGGGGTTGCATGGACACGAACCTGGTCCAGTGGTTGAGGTCGGCGACATGCTGCGCCTTGGCGAACTGCCACGAGAACATGCTGCTGGCCCCGATGTAGCGGGCCTTGCCCGACCGGACGACGTCGTGGAGGGCTTCCATCGTCTCCTCGATGGGAGTCCTCGGATCCCATCGGTGGATCTGGTAAAGGTCGACGTACTCCATGTCCAGCCGGGCCAACGAGGCGTCGATGGCCGACAGGATGTGTTTGCGGGACAGTCCGCCTCCGTTCTCACCAGGGGTCATGGGCATGAAGACCTTGGTGGCCACGACCATCTCGTCGCGGCTGAAATACTTGGGCAGCAGTCGACCCGTGGCCTCTTCGCTGGCCCCTCTCGAGTAGGTGTCGGCGGTGTCGTAGAAGGTGACGCCTCCTTCGACGGCCGCTTTCACAATCGGTTCGGCCTGCGTCTCGTCGAGCACCCAGGGGCGGTCGCTGTCGTTGCCGAAGCTCATCATCCCGAGGCAGATCCGCGAGACCCGAAGGCCGGTCTTGCCGAGGTTCACGTACTCCATGGATTCCTCCAGTATCGGATCGTCATGCTCCTGAACAGGGTATTTGTGCGGACCGGGATCTCAGGAACTTCACAGGTGACTGTTGACTGGCGTATATGTTCAGCCGATTTGATGGTACCGCCGTCCGGAGCGGTCGTCGCGCCTGGCGTCCGGCACCACCGACCGGAGGTAGGGGCGAACGGCAAGTGAGGGATGAGTGGGACCAGAACGAAGAAGATGGTTCAGGCGGAAGTGGACGGTCGTCGGTGTCGCGGTGGTGGTACTGGCCGCGGCGGGAGTCGGCGTCTGGTTCGGCGTCCACGGTTCGGCGGCGTCGCCCCTGATCACCACCACGACGACCGTGCAGACCGTCTCGACGGGGACGATCACCCAGACCGTCTCGTCATCGGGCACCATCGAACCTGCCCAACAGGCCAACCTCGACTTCGGGGTATCCGGTCGGGTCACCGCCGTCGACGTCACGACGGGCCAGAAGGTGACGGCGGGGGAGCCACTCGCCACCATCGACGGCACCTCGTTGTCGGCATCGCTGGCCCAGGCCCAGGCCGGCCTGGCCAACGACCAGGCGCAGCTCGACACCGACCAGACCAACGGCGCCTCGTCCGCGCAGATCGCCTCCGACCAGGCCAACATCGCATCGGCTGAGACCCAGGTCACCAGCGCCCAGACGGCGCTCTCCGAGGCCACGCTGACGTCGACCATCACCGGCACCGTGGCCTCGATCGATCTCACGGTCGGTCAACAGGTGACCGGCTCCAGCTCGTCGTCGGGCGCATCGAGCCAGTCCGGATCGGCCGATTCGGGCTCGTCCGGCGGCGGCTCGTTCTCCGGCGGCAGCGCGGCAGCATCATCGGCCAGTGCCGCATCGTCAGCGTCCTCGTCGACATCGAGTTCGTCGGCCCAGGTCGTGGTGATCTCGACCGGCTCCTCCATCGTGAACTCCAGTGTGGGAAGCAGTGATGTGAGCCAGGTGAAGGTCGGAGACCAGGCGACGATCACCCTGGCCGGCTCGACATCGGACATCTACGGCACCGTCGGATCGGTCGGGTTGCTGGCCACGACGACGTCGGGTGTCTCGTCCTTCCCGGTGGTCATCGACGTCACCGGGAGCCCGACCGGGGTCTACGGAGGAGCGAGTGCGACGGTGTCCATCATCACCGAGGAGCTCCAGGACGTTGTGGTCGTGCCCACCACCGCCATCAGTTACAGCGGCAACGACACCACGGTGGCTCTCGATGCAGACGGGAAGAGGGTGACCCGAACCGTGCAAGTCGGTGCCGCATCGGGTGGGGACACCCAGATCACCCAGTGGCCTGTCGGTCGGGGACAGGATCTATGTCACCGAGGTCAGCTTCCACGGCGGTCTGCGATCCGGCACCGGTACCGGCCGGGGTCTATTCGGCGGGGGAGGCGGGTTCGGCGGGGGCGGCGGGTTCGGTGGGGGCGGCGGCTTCTCGGGCGGTGGCCGGTTCGGTGGCGGCGGGGGCTTCGGGGGCGGCGGATGACCGGCGCGCCGACCGGGCAGGTCCCACCGCTCGTTGCTTTCGGCGACACCGCCGAGGTCTGGATGGAGCGAACCGGGCAGCATCCGATGGTGGGCCCTCCGGTCATCGACGTGTCGGATGTCTGGAAGATCTACCGGACGGGATCGTTGGAGGTGGAGGCGCTGCGCGGTGTCTCCTTCCGGATCGACGCCGGAGAGTACGTCGCCGTCATGGGCCCGTCGGGCTCGGGCAAGTCGACCCTCATGCACATACTGGGCTGTCTCGACGTTCCCACCACAGGTACGTTCCTGCTGGCCGGTGAGGACGTGAGCGCCATGTCCGAAGAGGACCTGGCCCATGTCCGGAACCAGAGGATCGGCTTCGTGTTCCAACAGTTCAACCTCCTGCCTCCCTCAACGCCTGGCGCAACGTCGAGCTGCCGCTGGTCTACGCCGGCGTCGAACGATCGGTCCGCAAGGAGCGGGCCCTCGCCGCCCTCGACAGGGTCGGCCTCGCCGTCCAGGGTCGAGCACCGGCCGGGCGAGCTCTCCGGCGGTCAGCAGCAGCGGGTCGCGGTGGCCCGGGCCCTGGTCACCGATCCGGCGCTCATCCTGGCCGACGAGCCGACCGGCAACCTCGACACGGCGTCGGCCGACGACGTGCTCGGCCTGTTGCTCGATCTGCACCGCGGTGGCCGCACCATCGTCCTGATCACCCACGAGTCCGAGGTGGCCGACGCCGCCGAGCGCACCATGCGGATCAGGGACGGCCAGATCGTCGACGCCGAACTGGCCGAACAGGGAGCCGGTCCTCGATGAACGCGGTGGAGACGGTCCGGACCGGACTCGATGGCGTGGTCACCCACCGCCTGCGGTCCGGGCTCACCGTGCTCGGCATCATGATCGGGATCGCCGCCGTGATCCTCACGGTCGGACTGGGCGAGGGCGCCCAGCAGCAGGTCACCTCGCAGATCGCCGCTCTCGGGACCAACCTCTTGACCATCACGCCGGGAAGCACGACGTCGAGCTCGGGCATCCGGGGCGGGTTCGGATCCGCCTCGACGCTGACCACCGGCGATGCCGCCGCCCTGGCTTCGAAGACGGTGGCGCCCGATATCGCCGCGGTGGCGCCCACCACCTCGGAGTCAGAGACCCTGGTGGCCGGGACCACCAACTGGACCACCACCGTGGTCGGGAGCGATCCATCGTGGCTGACCGTGCGGGGGCGCTCGATGACCGAGGGCCGCTTCATCGCCGGCCACGACCTCACCACCCGCGCCGACGTGGTCGTCCTGGGCTCGACGACGGCGGAGGAACTGTTCGGTGGTCGCGATCCGATCGGACAGCCGGTCACCGTCGACGGGGTCCCGATGTCGGTCATCGGCGTGCTCAACACGGTGGGTTCGTCGGGTTCGTCGGGTGCCTCGACCGTCGCCGACCAGGACGATCAGGCCATCGTGCCCATCACTACGGCGGCGACCCAGCTGTTCGGCGGGACCAGTCGGAACTCGGTGGGTGACATCCTGGTCCAGGCCACCTCGTCCTCGACCCTGTCGGCGGCCTACCAGGAGGCCAACGCCGAGCTGGCCAGCCTCCACCAGATCACCGATTCGGCCAACGCCGACTGGACCACCACGCCCGAGACGTCACTGGTGGGCACCGCCACCTCGGTGGACCGAACCCTCACCATCCTTCTCGGGGGCATCGCCGGCATCTCGCTGCTGGTCGGAGGCATCGGTGTGATGAACATCATGCTGGTGTCGGTGACCGAGCGCATCCGTGAGATCGGATTGCGCAAGGCCCTCGGGGCCACTCCCCGCGCCATCCGCCGCCAGTTCCTGGTCGAGGCGTCGGTCCTCGGCCTGATCGGCGGCGTGCTCGGCGCCGGACTCGGCCTGCTCGGCGCATCGATACTGCCGCACTTCATCTCGGACCCCATTGCCATCTCGCCGGTCGCCACCGCCGGGGCCATCGTCGTGGCCGTCGGAATCGGCGTCCTGTTCGGTGTCTACCCGGCCAGCCGGGCCGCCAAGCTCCCCCCGATCGACGCCCTCCGGAGCGAATGAGGGCTCGTCCGGATGTCATCCACCTCTCTACAACCCGTCAACCACCACAGCAAGGAAGAGCAATGACCATGTCAGCCACATCAACCACTCAGCCCGGCATGGCCGCCGAGTCCCGGCCAGTGACCCGTGCCCCCGCGGTGCGACGGGCGTTGGCCCTGACCGCCCTGGGCGTCGCCGCCGTCACCCTGGCTGCGTGCGGGTCGTCCTCCGCCTCGACCACCTCCACCACCGTGTCGCCGTCCACCGGCGGCGGAGGACAATCACGCGGAAGCGGACCGGGCGGAAGCGGACCGGGGCGTCAGCTGCCGGGGGCATCGGGTTCGATCGCGGCGATCAACGGAACGTCCCTCGAGGTGCAGAACCCCAGCACCGGCCAGACCACCGTCACCTACACGCCGACCACCACCTTCGACCAGACCGTCTCGACGGCGGCCTCCAGCGTGACGGTCGGCTCGTGCATCTCGGCCTTCGGGAAGCCCACATCGTCATCATCCTCGGGCGTTCGGGCCTTCGGCGAACCGGTGACGGCCACCACGGTCTCCATCACTCAACCCGCATCGGGAACCTGCACCGGCTTCGGCGGCTTCGGCGGCTTCGGCCGGCGAGGCTCGGGGAACGGATCACCGGGCCGCCCGACGGGCGGCTTCGGTGGGGAAGGCGGGAGGACCCGGCCGGCCGGCGGCAACTTCCGCGGCCGGGCCGGTGGGTTCGGCGGAGCGACGGGGACCGTCACCGCGGTCACCGGATCGACGGTGACCGTCGACGAGACCGATCCCGCCACCAGGAAGACGTCCAGTGTGGCGGTCACGCTCACCTCCTCGACGACCTTCACCGAGCGCACGACGGCATCGCTCCTCCGATCTGGCCGTGGGGAAGTGTGCCAACGCCATCGGCTCGGCCAGCTCGACCGGGGCGGTCACGGCCCGATCGATCGTCATCTCGACGCCCGGGGCCAACGGATGCACGACCGGGTTCGAGGGATTCCGGGGTGGTGCCGGCGGAGGAACCGGTGCGGGCTCGCCCGGTGCCTGACCGGTCGGCCGCCGTTGCCGAAGATCTCGTATCACCGGTCGCCGGCTCCGGTCCGTCCGGCACCGCTCGGCGCGGCTCCGGTCGGGGCCGGAAGCCGACGGGAACAGGATGGTTCTCGCCCCTCCGGATCGGCGTGGTCGTGCTGTTGCTGGTGGCGGCCCTGGTGGCCTGGGAGTTGACACGTGGATCGGCACCGTCCTACCGCACGTCGGTGGTCGGCACCGGGACGGTGGTGGCCACGTTGGACTCGGTGGCCACCATCACCCCGGTGAACCAGGCGAATCTGAACTTCAACGTCTCGGGAACCGTCAGCTCGGTCGATGTCTCGGTCGGCCAGATCGGTCGCCTCCGGCCAGACCCTGGCGTCGCTGGACGTCGCTGACCTCGATGCCAATGTGATCTCGGCCCAGGCGACACTGGCGTCGGCCACGGCCACACTGGCCAGGGCCGAGGCCAGTGAGGCGACGACCGCATCGGCCCCCTCGAGCTCGACCCCGGGAGCGGAGTCGTCCCGAGCCGGGGGAGCGACGACCGCCTCCACCGCCTCCACCGGGACGGCGACGACCCCAGCCGGCTCGGGGCGGTCCGGGTCGGACACCCAGAAGGTGGCCGGGCTGCAGGATGCCGTCGTGGCCGACGAGAGGCAGTTGGACGCGGCCACCACGCAGGCGACAGCCAGTCTGAAGCAGGCGACGAGCGTGTGCGAGACCGGTGCGGGGCCGAAGGGCTCTGCCGTCCCGGGAACCTCGGGGCCATCCCAGCTCCACGGCCCGCCCTCCACCAGTCCGGGCAGCACCGGAACGCCGACCTGCAGCCAGGCGCTCGCCCAGGCCACCTCCGCACAGTCGGCCGTCTCCGCTGCCGCACAGAAGTTGAGCCATGACGAACGGACATTGGACGCCGCCCTCAAATCGACATCCGGCCCTGGCGGTGGGTCGTCGTCCTCCAGGCGGGTCAACGGCCACGACGGGGTCTCCGACGGTACCCGCGTCCTCGGGCTCGGCAACGGATCCGACCGCCGCCGACAGGCGACACCGCAGCAGCTGGCGGTCGACCAGGCCTCGATCGACACCGCTCAGGCCAATCTCAACGATGCGCAACTGGCTCTCCTCGGATCCAATTTGGTGAGCACCATCTCGGGAACGGTGGCGTCGGTCTCGATCGCCCCCGGCGATTCGGTGGCGGCCGGGTCCGGATCGTCGACGGCGCAGATCGTCATCGTCGGAACCGGCTCGTCCTACGACGTATCGACCGACATCCCGGTCGCCGACATCGGCAAGGTGGCGGTCGGACCAGCAGGCGCTCGTCACCCCGGACGCCACCAACACCGTCGTCGAGGGACGGGTGACCTCGATCGGAGTGCTGGCCACCAGCGGGTCGACCACCACGACCTACCCGGTGACCATCGCGCTGGAGTCGACCGGGCTGGGCGGGCTGTCGGGGGCCGGACGCCGACGTGGAGATCATCGTGCAGAAGTCGGTGGACGTGACGACGGTGCCCTCCTCCGCCGTCCGGACCGTCGGTTCGGTGCACCTGGTGACGGTGATGGACGGCACCACCGCCAAGGCGACCCCGGTCACGTTGGGCACCGTGGGCGATGTCCTCACCCAGGTGAAGTCTGGGGTGGCCCCGGGGGAGAGGGTGGTGCTGGCCGACCTCGACCAACCCCTGCCCACCACCTCGACCAGCTCGCTGCGGACGGGCTTCGGCGGTGGTGGGCCGGCGGCGGAGGTTGG
Source organism: uncultured Acidimicrobiaceae bacterium (assembly GCA_963812885.1). GTDB lineage: Bacteria > Actinomycetota > Acidimicrobiia > Acidimicrobiales > RAAP-2 > Bog-756. The sequence continues at coordinate 327,573 of CAWEWZ010000007.1, forward strand.
CGGCGGGGGCGTGGCCGGCGGCGGAGGCTTCGGCGGCGGGGCCAGATTCGGCGGGTAGCCCCGCGGCGTGAGTAGCGTTCGCCGGGTGATCGACGAGGAACTGGTGGCCGAGGCCGTCCACGACACCGGCGTGCGGCGGCTCCAACACGCCTACGCCGACGTGGTCAACCGGCGGGCGTGGCCCGAACTGTCCGATCTGTTCGATCCCGAGGCGCCCGTGGTCATCGATCGCCGGTCCGGTGATCCGCTGCGGCTGACCGGGCCGACCGCGCTGGGCGAATTCATCGGCACGTCCATCGAGCAGTTCGACTTCTTCGAGTTCGTCGTCCTCAACGCCCACATCGTGTTCCCCGAGGGACCGGCCGCCGGGACCGCGGTGAGCCGGCTGTTCATGTGCGAGATCCGCCATCACCGGGACACGGGTCGTCAGACCAACGCCTACGGGATCTACCACGACCGGTACCGGTTCGACTCCCGGCGATGGTGGTTCGCCGAACGGAGATACCACTCACTGGCCAGGCACGGCCGGGAGCTCGACACCTTCCCGTTCCCCGACCACCCAGGCGTCGAGGTTCCGCGGCTCGGACACTGATCGAGGTGAGATGAGCGCCCGGACGGGGGCGGGCCAGGCGGCATCGTCGACTGCCGTCCCCGGGCATGGCAGCATCGTGGTCATGGCCCTGCTGGTCGTTCGCCACGCGAACGCGGGAAGACGGAGCGCGTACAAAGGTGACGACCACCTCCGTCCGCTGTCCCCGCGGGGCCGCGCCCGCGCTCAGGAGCTCGTGCCGCTCCTGTCCCCGCTACCGCCCGCAGAGGATCCTGAGCAGTCCCTATGTGCGGTGCTGCGAGACGGTGCAACCCCTGGCCGAGGCCCTCGGTGTCCCGGTGGAGTCGGTCGACGAACTGGCCGAGGCCAACGGGGATGTCGCCGTGCGGCTGATGCGCCGGATGGCCGGTGAGTCGGCCGTGCTCTGCACCCACGGGGACGTGGCCACCGCCATGCTCGACGCCCTGATCATCGATGCGGGTCCATCGGGGCGTACCGTCCCCAAGCTCCAGAAGGGGGAGGTGTGGGTGGTCAACTCGACCGGTTCGACGCTGGCCGTCGTCGAACACCTCCGACGCCCCAGCGGGAGGTCCCACACCCCATAGCCGGTGTCGCCGGTGGAATTGCCGTGGACCACTACGCTGTGGGCGAAATGAGCGACCCCAAACGGTTCGACCCGGCGTCCGTCGGCCTCTTCCGGGTGGCGGATCGGTCATTCGACCGGGACTCGAGGACGCTCTCGCTCCGGTACTCGTTCGACGGCTCTCCCCATGACGACCACCGGTTCGTCGAGACGATCACCTTCGAGACCCCGCCCACCACCGAGGTCCCGCCCGCGGCCCCGCCCGGTATGGAGCGGGCCATGGTGCACCTGCACATCGCCGCCGGGACCAGCTACTACAAGGCGGCGGCACCGCCGGTGGTCAACGTCGACGACGAGCCACTCGATCCCGCCGAGGTGGCATTCCACCACCTCCTCTACGACCAGGGACTGCGCGAGTTCGCGGTGGGCAACGGCCTCCCCGTACCCCGACCAGTGGTCATCCGGCCGGGAGTCCTCGGCGACCGCCCGGCGGCACCGGGCCGCTTCGAACGGGCCGGAGGCATCGTGGTGCCCATCGGCGGCGGGAAGGACTCGATGGTCCTGATCGAGGCGCTCAAGCCGATGAACCCCCGCCTGTTCGCCGTCAACCCCCATCCCCTGGTCGTCGAATTGGCCCAGCAGGCCGGCCTCGAACTGCTCGTGGTGCGCCGTCAGCTCTCCCCGCATCTCGACGAGCTCAACCGGTCCGGGGCGCTCAACGGGCATGTGCCCATCACCGCCATCATCTCGCTGATCGCGGTGGTCGGCAGCTTCGTGTACGGATACGACACCATCGTGATGGCCGTCGAGCGATCGGCCAGCGAGGAGACGGTGGTGGTCGACGGGGTCCCGGTCAACCACCAGTACTCCAAGAGCCTCGAGTTCGAGCTGGCCATACGCGACCTGATCTCGAGCTTCATCGACCCCGGGCTCGTCTACGGGTCGGCCCTGCGCCCTTACTCAGAGTTGGCCATCGGCCGGGCCTTTGCCCGGATGACCGGCTATCACGCCACGTTCTGCAGCTGCAACACGGTGTACCGGCAGGGGGACGGTGCCGGGGACGGCTGGTGCGGTCAGTGCCCGAAGTGCCGGTTCGTCGGCCTGATGCTGGCCCCGTTCGTCGAACCGGGCGCCCTGACCGCCATCATCGGCCGCGACATGTTCGCCGACCCCGATCAGGTCCCCGGGTTCGCCGCCCTCATGAGCCGCGACGGCAAGCCCTTCGAATGCGTGGGCGAACGGCTCGAGTCGGCCGTTGCCCTCCGGGTCCTCTCCGAGTTGCCCCGGTGGGAGGACAAGGCCGTGGTGAGCGCGCTGGCCGAGACGGCGGGGACCGTGGTGTCGGACGCCGACGTCACGACCCTTCTGAGCCCGCAGCCGGAACTGGCCTTCCCCGAGCCCGGCATCGCCGCCGCCGTGGACCGGGTGCTGCGGGAGGTGCGGTGAACCTGGCCCAGCTGTGTGCCTCGAGAGTGGCGCTGTGGGGGATGGGGAGTGAAGGCGTGGCCATGGCCCGGTTGCTGGCCGAACGCGGTGTCGTCCCCCTTCTGGTCGACGACCGCGCCGAGCAGGCCCACCTCCGGATCGGCTCGGTCGCCGGTCAGCCGGTGATCCGCCCCGACCAGGTGGTGTGGAGGGACGTCGACGTGGTGGTCCGCGCCCCCGGCGTGAGCCGCTACCGCCCCGAGCTGGCCGCCGCCGAGCGGGAGGGGGTGTCGGTCACCACGGCCATGGCCCTGTGGCTCGAGGATTTCGCCGACGCTCCGGTGGTGGCGGTCACCGGCACCAAGGGCAAGAGCACGACGGCCGCCCTGACCTCGGCCATCCTGGGCCACGAGGGGCTCGAGGTGGCCCTCATCGGGAACATCGGCGTGCCGGTCACCGAGATGTACGACCGGCCGCCGGCTGACGCCTACGTCGTCGAGATCTCCTCCTACCAGGCGGTCGACGCCACCGTCACCCCGGGTGTGTGCGTGCTGACCAGCCTGGCTCCCGACCACCTCGACTGGCACGGGGGCGTGGAGTCCTACTACCGGGACAAGCTCCATCTCATCGAGGCCGGTCCGCCCGGCGCCCTGGCCGTCAGCGCGGCGAGCGATGAGGCGCTGCGCCGAACCGAGGCGCACCCCGACCGCATCCTGTTCGGGCCGGCCGGCCGGGTGCAGGCCACCCCGTCGGGCGCCCTGGTGGTGGACGGCGAGCCGTGGGGGCCTCTCCCCGCCCTGCGGGTGCCGGGCCGGCACAATGTCTGGAACCTGTGCGGCGCCATCGCCGGGGCGCTGCTGCTCCTCGGCCGGAGCCCGTCCATGCCGGCCATCCGGGCGGCGGCGGAAGGATTCGAAGGGCTGCCGTCGCGGTGTCGGACCGTCGGGGAACGCGGGGGGTTGACCTTCGTCGACGATGCCCTGGCCTCCAATCCGTTTGCCACGGTGTCGTCCCTCGACGCCTTCCCCGGTCGCGAGCTCACCGTCATCCTCGGGGGTGCCGACCGGGGTGTGGACACCGCCGGACTGGTGGAGGCGTTGGCGGCCCGACGACCGGTCTCCCGGGTCGTCCTGCTGCCGCCCGACGCCGGGCGGTTGGCCGACTCCCTGGCCGCAAGGTCGGGCGGACCGGGAGAGGCACCGACCGTCGAGCTGGCCCGAGACCTCGAGGACGCCGTTCGTCTGGCCGTGGCGGCGACCCCGGCCGGCGGGGTGGTCCTCTTCTCCCCGGCGGCGCCCACCCCGGACGGCGAAGGGGACTTCGCCGTCCGGAGTCGCCGATTCGTGCAGGCGACCGGGGTAGGCGGATCACCGGGCCGTCACCCCGACCTTGACACCACCGGTGGTGGGGACAACGGTGGAGGTCCGACCAGGAGGCCGCATGACCCAGATCACCATCATCGATGACCAGGTGCGGCACGTCGACGCCCGCCCGGACCGGGTCCGGAATACGTTCCTGATCGAACCCGGGATGCTGCCCGAGGCCCTCGGTTGGGAGCTCAAGGCCTCCGGACTGTGCCGCGGCACCACCTGCGTCCCGGTGCCCGACATGGACGGGCTACGGGTCGACGGGCAGCTCGACATCGTCGCCGTGGCCCGGGCCCTCGGCCTCGCCGCCGCCGTCGACGTGGATGCCCGACTGGTGGCCGTCTCACTGCCCTCCGAGCTGCGCCGCCAGGCCCTGGTCGACCTGCACGCCCCCGGTTTCGTCCTTCCCGATCTGGACGAGAATGTCCACACGCTCGACGAGTGGCTCGGGAAGAAGAAGCTCCTGGTCGCCTTCTCGAGCTGGTGCGGGTGCCGCTACGACCTGCCAGGCTGGCAGTCGCTCCACGACGAGCTGAGCTCCGAGGGCTTCACGGTCATCGCGGTGGCCATCGACCAGGCGGCCGACGACGTGCGACCGTTCACCGACGGCATCACCATGCCCGTCCTCTACGATCCCCATCACCTCCTCACCGAGCTCTACGCCGTCTCCAACGTGCCCACCGTGGTCTGGATCGATGAGCAGAACCGCATCGCCCGTCCCAACGGAAGTGCCTTCGGCACCGATCTGTTCACCGACTTCACCGGGGTCGAGTCCGGTCCCCACCTGGACGAGGTGCGTCGGTGGGTGCGGGAAGGGATCGTGCCCGTCGACCGGGACGAGGCCCGACAGGCGGTGGGCGACCTGTCCGCCGACGAGGTGTCGGCCCGACTGCACTTCCGGGTGGCCGCCGAGGCCCACCGCCGGGGCGAGGAGGCTGTCACCCGGCGTCACGTGTCCATCGCATCGGCGTTGGCCCCCGACGATCTCACCATCTGGCGGGCGGGCATGCCGCTGGTGGGCGAGGACCCGTTCGGTGACGACTTCCTGGCCCGGTACGAGGAGTGGAAACAGCGGGGCATGCCCTACCACGGGCTGCCGGCGGTGGGCGGGGCCGAGCCGGTGGCCCGATGAGCTGAGGGCCGGTCGGGCGGGGCGTACCCGGATGCGGTTGGCTACGTTGGGCCGATGATCCGCTACGACGTGGGAGAAGACAGTGTCGCCCGCCTGGTCCTCGACCGTCCCGAGGCCAAGAATGCCCTGACCCCGGAGATGCGCGACGAGATCGTGGCCCGGGTCCGTCAGGCCCGGGCCGACCGGGAGGTCCGCGCCCTGTTGATCACCGGGGTCGGTGACGCCTTCTGTGCCGGCATGGATCTGCGCCATTCGACGGTGGCCGGCTCCGGAGGGGCCGGGTTCAACCCCCGCGACACCAGCGAGGCGTTGCGCAACGGCGTGCAGGCCTTCATCCGCGAGCTCTGGGAGCTGGACAAGCCCACCGTCGCCGCCGTCAACGGGACGGCGGTGGGGCCCGGGGCCCACCTGGCCCTGGCCTGTGACTTCGTCATGGTCCACGAACAGACCCGCTTCGTGTGGTCCTTCGCCCGATGGGGGCTGGTGGTCGACGCCGGCGGCGCCTATCTGCTGCCCCGCCTGGTCGGGCTGGGTCGGGCCAAGGCCATGGTCATGCTGGGCGAGGGGGCCAGGGGCGAGGAGGCGGTCACCCTCGGGCTGGCCTACCGCTGCCTCCCCTCGGCCGAGGACCTCGACCACGAGGCCTCGGCGCTGGCGGCCCGGCTGGCGGCCGGGCCGATCCGTTCGATGGGGCTGTCCAAGCAACTCCTCAACGCCACCTTCGAGACCGATCTCCCCGCCTCCCTCGACCGGGAGGCGCAGGCCCAGGCCATGGCGGCGGTGTCGGCGGAGATGGCCGAGGGCATGGCCGCCTTCTCCGAGAAGCGAGCCCCCGACTTCCGTGCCTTGCCATGAACGGACCACACCGACCGCCCCGGCCGGGCGCGGCGCCCCGGTCCACGCGTTAACCTTCTGCTGAAAAGCCGATTCTCACGACGTTCCGGGCTGGACCGGAGCAGGTGAGCCCGAGTGGGAGGGGCGTCGATGGACACCGAAAATCTTGCCGATGGCTTCATGGACGAGGGCATCGCCGCCAATCCCCAACCCTTCTACCGTCAGGCCCGGGAGGCCGGCGCCGTGGTGGCGGGTCCGTTCGGCCCCCAGGTCGTGCGACGGGGCGCGGTCGAGTACGCCCTGACCCACCCGGAGGAATTCTCGTCGGGGATGGAAGCGGTCGACCTCGGCCAGTCGGTGCCGCTCATCCCGCTGCAGGTGGACCCACCCGACCATCGCAAGTACCGCCGTCTCCTCGATCCGATCTTCGCCCCCCGCCGGATGAACCTGCTCGAGCCGGAGATCACCCGGTTGGTCAACGAGCTCATCGACGGTTTCATCGACCAAGGCCAGTGCGAGTTCGCCTCCGACTTCGCGGTGCCGCTGCCCTCCTCGGTGTTCCTGGCCCTGGTCGGTCTGCCCCTCTCCGATCTCGACTCGTTCCTCGAGATGAAGGACGGCATCCTGCGGCCGGTGGGCAACGATCTCGACGAGATCCAGGCCAGCCAGAAAGTCGCCGCCGGGCGGATCGAGGACTACTTCGCCGACGCGGTGAAGGACCGCAAGGCGAACCCCGCGTGACGACATCCTGAGCCTCTTCATCGGGGCCGAGGTCGACTCCCAGCGGTTGACCGACGACGAGATCCTCGGCATCTGCTTCCTGTTCATCCTGGCCGGCCTGGACACGGTCACCGATTCGCTGGAGTGCTTCGTCGCCCGCCTGGCCCAGAATCCGGCCGAGCGTCGCCAGCTGGTGGACGATCCGGACATCATCCCGTCGGCGGTCGAGGAGCTGCTGCGCTGGGAGACGCCGGTGACCACGGTGGCCCGGGTGGCCACCAAGGACGTGGAGCTGGGTGGGTGCCCGATCCGCGCCGGCGACAACGTCGGGATCGTCATCGGATCGGCCAACACCGACGAGGAGGCGGTGCCCGGTTCCGACCAGGTGGACCTGAGCCCGGAGCGAGAACCGGCATCTGGCCTTCGGGGGCGGCGTCCACCGCTGCCTGGGGTCCCACCTGGCCCGGCTCGAGCTGCGCATCGCCTTGCGCGAATGGCATCGCCGGATACCCGAGTACTCGATCGTGCCGGGTGCCGAGCTCAACTACATGATGGGGCTCCGCCAGATCGACTCCCTCCCGTTGATCCTCGGCGAGCGGCCATGAGCGGCCCGTCGACGGTGACGGCGGCGTCGGGATGTCGACGACGGCTCGAGGCGCTGACCGTGCAATTCGGCCTGACCGACGACCAGCAGCTGTTCCGCGAGACCACGATCAAGTTCCTCGAGGACACCTGTCCGCTGGACGCCGTCCGCCGCATCGCCAAGGACGAGCCGGGGGGCTTCGACCGCGACTGGTGGCGGCGGGGGGCCGAGCTCGGCTGGACGTCGATGCTGGTGTCGGAGGACCACGGGGGCGGTTCCGTCTCCGGCCGGCCCCTCGGCGATCTGGTGTTGGTGGCCGAGGAGATGGGGCGGCTCGTCACACCGGGACCGCTCATCCCCACCAACGTGGTGGCCGGCGCCCTGTCCCGGGCGGGGTCTCCCGCCCAACACAAGCACCTGGCCGGTCTGCTCGGCGGGGAGACGGTGGCCACCTGGTGCCCGGACGGGGTGTCCATGGGGGCGGCGCCTCCGCCCGACCGGCTCCGCGCCGTGTCCCGGGGCGACGGCTTCGTCCTCGACGGCACCACCCAGCCGGTGGAGGCCGCCGGCGAGGCGGATCTGTTCGTGGTGACCGCCCGGTCGGACCGCGGGCTGGCCCAGTTCGTGGTCCCTTCGGGGGCCGCCGGGGTGTCGACGACGCCGGCCGACAGCGTCGACCTGGTCCGGCGGTTCGCCTGCCTGCGGTTCGACCAGGTGGAGCTGGCCGCCGACGCCGTGCTCGGTGAACCCGGATCGGTGGAGGCCGACATCGAGCGCCAGCTCGAGGACGCGGTCGTCCTCCAGTGCGCCGAGATGGCCGGTGCTGTGGCCCGGGTCCTCGAGTTCACTCTCGAGTACGCCCAGGACCGGTTCTCGTTCGGCCGGCCGTTGGCGTCGTACCAGGCCCTCAAGCACCGGTTCGCCGACATGAAGCTGTGGCTGGAGGCGTCACACGCCAGTGCCGATGCCGCGGCCAGGGCGGTGGACTCGGGATCGGAGAGCGCCGCCGAGCTGGTCAGCGTGGCCAAGTCCTACATCGGCGACCATGCCCCGTTCATCCTGTCCGAGTGCGTGCAGCTCCACGGGGGCATCGGGGTCACCTGGGACCACGATCTCCATCTCTATCTCCGGCGGGTGGTCCAGGACCAGGCCCAGTTCGGGACCCCGCGCGACCACCGGGAGCGTGTGGCGGCGGCGGTCGGGATCTGAGGAGGAACGGTGGACGACACGACAACCGGAGAGGACGTCGACGCCTTTCGCCTGCGGGCCCGGGAGTGGCTGGCCGGCGCCATGCCTCGCCTTCCCGAAGGGGCCGACAACCGCCAGATGCTCCAGGACGACGAGATGGGGGAGGAGGCCCGCCGTCTGCAGCGCCTGCTCTTCGACAACGGGTTCGCCGGCATCTGCTTCCCCGCCGAGTACGGCGGGCTCGGGTTGCCCCCCGAGTACCAGCGGGCCTTCACCCAGGAATCACTGCCCTACCGGATGCCGACCCTGTTCAACGTCCCGACCCTGTCCATCCTGGCCCCGACCCTCCTCGACTTCGGGACCGAGGAGCAGAAGAAGCGCCATCTGCCGGCCATCCTGCGGGGCGACGAGCTGTGGGTCCAGTTCCTCTCCGAACCGAGCGGGGGGTCGGACCTGGCCGGGCTGGTGACCCAGGCCACCAGGGACGGCGACGTGTTCGTCCTCAGCGGTTCGAAGATCTGGAGCTCGGGGGCGTTCCGCTCCGACTACGCCATGTGTCTGGCCCGCACCGACCCCCACGTGCCCAAGCATCAGGGCCTGACCATGTTCATCCTCAAGATCCACCAGCCCGGCATCGAGGTCCAGCGGATCAGCATGGTCAGTGGGATGGCCGAGTTCTGTCAGGAGTTCTTCGACGACGTGGCCATCCCGGCCGAGAACGTGATCGGCCAGGTGAACGACGGATGGACGGTGGCGTCGCGCCTCCTCTACCACGAGCGGGATGCGGTGGGCGGGGGATCGCCCTACGTGAGCGGTGTCGCCGTCGGCGGCGGCGAGCGCGGCGGCCAGCGGACCGACCTGGCCGAACTGGCCCGCGCCACCGGCCAGGCCGACGACCCGCTGGTCCGGCAATTGGTGGCCGAGGCCCGGGTCAACGAACGGGTGCAACAACAGCTCACCGAGCGGGTGACCTTGGGTATCCGCACCGGGGCGCTCCCGACCCCGGCCGGCGCCCTGCCGCGGCTCATCGCCGCCACCAACAGCGAGCGTCGCTTCGACATCGGGCTGGAGATGGCCGGGGCCGGGGCCGGGGCATGGGTGGACGGGGAGCCGGCCGGACTGTGGGGCAAGCTCTATCTGATCAGGCAGGAGAACAGCCTGGGCGGCGGGAGCAACGAGATGCAGCGCAACATCATCAGTGAGCGCGTGCTCGGCATGCCCCGCGAGTACGCCGCCGACCGGGGCCGGCCCTTCGACGAGGTCCGCCACAACCGGTCGGCCCCGAAGCGAACCTAGGCGACCTCGAGCTTCATCAGGTGGGTCAGGTTGCCGCCCATGATCTTGGCCACGTCGGCATCGGGCAGGCCCTTGAGCTCGTCGACGAAGCTGATCGGGTCGGCCATACCTTCGGGGTGGGGATAGTCGGACCCGAACAGCACCCGGTCGACCCCGAGGATGTCGATCAGGCCCATCGGGTCCTCCTCGTGGAAGGGATGGACGTAGATGTTCCGCTTGAACACCTCGATCGGGTTCTCGTCGAACACGTGCGGGGCCGACTCGTAGGCGTGCTCCATGTCGCGCAGGAGCGGGCGGACCCAGTTGCTGCCGTTCTCCACGGGGGCGAACCGGAGCTCGGGGAACCGGGAGCACAGTCCGTGCCCGATGAGCGACGCCACCGTGTCGGTGATGGCCCGACCCCCGTGCCCGATGATGGCCACGAATCCCGAGCCGCCCTTGAAGGGTGTCATCTCGTCGACCACACCCTCCCATTCGTTGAGGTAGCGCTGGTACCCGCTGTCCGAGGCGTGCATGCCCACCGGGATGCCGGCCTCGGCCACCAGTTTCCAGAACGGGTCGAACTCGGGGAGGGCGGGCGAACGGGGCCCCATGTACCCGACGACAGGAGCAGGGCGGACGAGGATGATCCTGGCCCCCCGCTCGAGCACCCACTCGAGCTCCTCGATGGCCTTGTCCACCACGCCCAGGTGGATCACCGGGGTGGGGAAGATCCGGTTCTCGTAGTTGAACGTCCAGTGGTCGAGCATCCACTCGTTGAGGGCGTGGACCACCGCGTGGGTGGCCGGGGGATCGCCACGTAGGCGCTCCTCGAGCAGGCTGGCCAGCGTCGGCCACATGAGGGCGCGGTCGAGGCCGAGCTCGTCCATCAGCTTGAGGCGCGGTTCGGGTTCGCTGAAGGCGGGGAGCGCCCGGATCGGCTTGCCCATGATCTCCCGCCGTGACTTGCCCTCGGGGTTCCCGCTCTTGAAGTACTCCTCCTGGGCGCCGGGCGCGGCCACCACCTCGAAGGTGGGATTGGGGATGTACTCGCTGATCTTGCCCTTGACCGCGATCTTCGTGCGCCCGTTGACCTGTACGTACTGGATGAGGCCGTCGTACTCCGGAGGCAGGAACTTGGTGAAGGCGTCCGGGGTCTCGTACATGTGGTTGTCGGCGTCGAAGACCGGGAAGTCCAGCGTCCGCGTGGGCATGGCGTCTCTCCTTTGCTGTCCGCTGCGCGAGCCGCTTCCCCCGAGTGGCACGGCGCCGGCTCGGCAGCGGCCTGGCTCGTTCCCCCGTACGCTAACAGCCCCCGTTGCCGAGCGGAAATGCCATTTGCGCTACCATCCACCGGTGCGGGTGAGCGTGGGCGTCAGCGGGGCCGCCACCGGACGTGGTGGGATGAGGGGATGAGCCTGAGCACGGAACCGGAGGAAGTCGGCATCCCCTACGGGACCCGCCTGGGCCAGGTGGCGGCCGAAGGCGGTGACACCGTCGCCGTGGTCTTCGTCAGCGAGGACGGCGACGAGGGCACCATCACCTGGAACGAGCTCGACACCCGGTCCAACCAGCTGGCCCATCTCTTCGCCGGACAGGGGCTCGGGGTGGGGGACCGGCTGGCGGTCTGCCTCCGCAACTCACCCGAGCACCTCCTCTCCTGTTTCGCCGGCTGGAAGGTGGGGGCGACGGTGGTCCCGGTGCGCTGGGACCTCCCGGCCTGGGAGCTGAGCCGGTTGCTGGCCGTCCTCGAGCCGGATCTGGTGGTCGACGCCGACCACGCCGACATGGTGGAGGAGAGCCGGTCGTACCCGACCACCGCCCTGCCCGAGGTGATCGCTCCCAACGGGTGGGGGGTGTGCAGCTCGGGGTCGACCGGCACGCCCAAGGTCATCGTGCAGAAGGGCCCGGCCGTCTTCCTGCTGTCGACCAACGTCACCTCGTCGGTGGTGGCGTCGTACGGACCGATGTCCAGACCCCAGCGGGTGCTGTGCCCGGCGCCGCTCTACCACACCAACGGATTCACCGCCTTCCGCACCCTCCTGGGCGGCGACTCGATCGTGCTGATGGAGCGGTTCAAGGCTCCGCTGGTGCTGGACATGATCGAGAAGCACGGCATCACCGGGTTCATCGCCGCCACCCCCATGCTGCAGCGGCTGGCCCAGGTCCCCGGGATCGAGGACCGCGACCTGTCCAGCCTGAACTGGGTCCAACAGGGGGCAGCGGCGCTCCCGCTGTGGTTGGGCCATTTCTGGATCGACCTGGTGGGAGCTGAGAATTTCTACATGTCCTACGGCGCCTCCGAGATGATCGGCATCGTGGTGTGCCGGGGGGACGAGTGGCTGGCCCACCCGGGGACCCTCGGACGGGGCATGGGCGAGACCGAGGTGGCCATCCTCGGACCGGCGGGCGACCGACTCCCTCCGGGTGAGATCGGGGGGATCTACCTGCGGACACCGACCGGGCCCCTGGCCAGCTACGTCGGCGACGTGAAGCCGCTGGACGACACCGCCGACGGGTTCGCCTCGGTGGGGGACATGGGTTGGCTCGACGAGGATGGGTTCCTCTACATGGCCGACCGCCGGGTGGACATGATCGTCACCGGCGGCGTCAACGTGTTCCCGGCCGAGGTCGAGGCGGCCCTCAGCGAGCACCCCGGCATCGGCGACGTGGTCGTCGTCGGGCTGCACGACGAGACCTGGGGACGCCGCGTGCACGCCATCGTGGCCCCCCTCGATCCGTCACTCGACGACGACGGGGTCATCGCCTTCGCCCGGGACCGGCTGGCCCCCTACAAGGTCCCCAAGACCGTCGAGTTCGTCTCGTCCATTCCCCGGAGCGAGGCCATGAAGTTCAACCGGGCTGCGCTGGTGGCCGAGCGTGACGGTGTCGACGCCGCGGAAGGAGCCGAGGATGGGCCCGGTGGTCGGGAACCGCGAGCGGCCCAGGATGGGCGGGTCATGAGGACCGAGGTATAGCGTGGCCGGGCCGCCGGGGGCTCCCACGGGACCGCGCCCGTGGGCCGGGAAGGTGCCCGACCGACCATGAGCGACCGGGACGAGCAGACGAGGAGTGTTGAGGACATGGCAGAGGCCAAGCAGGACGGGAAGTACATCACCTACGAAGAGCTGGAGGGGGGCTCGGTGGTGCGCATCATGCTCAACCGCCCCGACACCCGCAACGCCCAGAACCGGGGTCTGCTGGTCGAGCTGGACGAGGCCTTCCACCGCGCCGAAGAGGACGACGCCGTCCGGGTGGTCATCCTCGGGGGGGTCGGTCCGCTCTTCTCCTCGGGTCACGACATGGGATCCAAGGAGGCCACGGCCGAGCGGCTGCCCGGACCCGACCAGCACCGGTCGGTCACCATCAACGGGGGCACCCGCAAGGGGGCCGAGGCCCGGATGCTCCAGGAGTGGAACTACTACTTCCAGAACACGCTGCGCTGGCGCAATCTGCGCAAGATCACCGTGGCCCAGGTCCAGGGGACCGTCTATGCCGCCGGGCTCATGCTCATGTGGGCCTGCGATCTCATCGTGGCCGCCGACAACGTGTACTTCGCCGACGTGGTCGGGACCCGTCTCGGGATGTGCGGCGTCGAGTACTTCGGGCACCCGTGGGAGTTCGGCCCCCGCCGGACCAAGGAGCTCATGCTGACCGGCGACGCCATCGATGTCCACGAGGCGCACCGGTTGGGCATGGTCAGCAAGGTCTTCCCGGTGGACGAACTGAACGACCGCACCCTGGCCTACGCCCGGCGTATCGCCGAGCTGCCCACCATGACCGCCCTGCTGATCAAGGAGTCGGTCAACCAGACCGTGGACAACATGGGCTTCTACAACTCCCTCCAGGCCTGCTTCACCCTCCATCAGCTCAACCACTCGCACTGGGCGGAGATCCACGAGTCGAAGTACCCGGTGGCCGAGGAGGAGGACGGCATCGCCAGCTGGCGCAACGCGCCACCCGTCCGCCTCGCCGTCGAGGATGCCGTGGAGGGACCTGTTCCGGCGCGCTGAGCGCCGCAGCTGGAGAACGTCCGACCGTGAGGCTCCGAACCACCTATCGCCAGCCCGACGCGGCCCGGTACCGGCTGCCCGGCGGCGCCTGGGATGTCCCGACGCTCGACGCCCTGCTGTCGTCGCCCCGCCCCCCGGACGCTCCGGCCGTGGTCGACGGCGACGTGCGTCTCGACAGCGCCGGGCTCGAACGCCTGGTCGGATCGGTGGCCGGTGGCATGCGGGCCCGGGGCGTCCGCCACGGCGACATCGTCACCTGGCAGCTGCCCAACTGGTGGGAGGCCCTGGTCCTGTTCCGGGCCTGCTGGAGGTGCGGCGCGGTGGCCGCCCCCATCCACCATCAGGTGGGCGGGGCCGAGGTGGCCCGGGTGCTGGCCGACCTCGAACCGGCACTGGCCCTGAGCACCCCGGGCCTCCCGCTGGCCGAGCTGGTGGACGCCATCGGGGTGCGCAGCGGTGACGCCCGCTTCGACGACCTGGTCGGCGGGCGGCCCCGTCCCGTGGGCGGCGGGCGGGGGTCGGACATCGGTGTCGTGCTGTTCACCTCGGGATCGACCGGGAATCCCAAGGCCGTGTTCCACACCCACCGGGGCCTGGCCTACAAGGCCCTGTCCATGACCCGGGCCCACGGGCTGACCAGCGCCGACGTGGCCCTGATGCCGTCGCCGTTGGCCCACGTGTCCGGTCTGCTCAACGCCGTGCTCGTGCCCGGGACGGCGGCCATGACCGTCGTGCTCATGGAGAAGTGGGACGCCGAGCGGGGTGTCGCGCTGGCCGGTGCCAACCGGGTCAGCTTCATGATCGGGCCGCCGACCCTGTTCGTCGGGATGATGGACGTGCCCGGCTACCGGTCCCAGGTGGCCGACCTCCGGGTGGTCTCCTGTGGGGCCATGGGGGTCACGCCGGAGTTCATCGACACGGCCCGTGAGGGGCTCGGGGCGCTGGTCAAGCGCACCTACGGATCGACCGAGGCGCCCACCGTCACCACCAGCAGCTGGCAGGACGGGCCGGACCGGGCGCGTGACACCGACGGCCACTCGGTCGGCGAGGCGGAGATCCGGGTGGTCGACCCGGCCACCCACCGCGCCCTGGCGGCCGGCGAACCCGGCGAGGTCATGGTCCGGGGACCCGAGCTGTTCGTCGGCTACGGGGAGCGGTCCCAGACCGACGAGGCCGTCCGCCGCGGCTGGTTCGCCACCGGCGACCTCGGCACCCTCGACGGCGACGGATGGCTGACCATCACCGGTCGTCTGAAGGAACTGATCATCAGAGGGGGCGAGAACATCGCCTCCGCCGAGGTCGAGCGGGTGCTCGAGCGGCACCCCGAGGTCCGTCAGGCCGTGGTCGTGGGTTGTCCGGACCGCCGCCTGGGGGAGCGGGTGGCCGCCTTCGTGGTGGGAAGTCCGCAGATCGACGTGGACGAGTGCCGCCGCTGGTTCGCCGACCAGGGGGTGGCCCGGTTCAAGACCCCCGAGATCGTGGTGCACCTGGAGGAGATCCCCCAGCTCGGGGTGGGGAAGCCGAACCGGCCTGCTCTCAAGGAGCGGGCCGCGTCGCTGAGCGTCGTCGAATCCTGAGTCGAGAGAAAGGGTCCTCTGTGGTAGCCGGAATTGTTTCGTGGGGCGTCTATTTTCCGTACTGGCGGCTCGAACGCCGGGTGATCGGCGAGGCCTTCGGCACCGCTCCCGGCCGCGGTCGACGGACGGTGGCCTCCTACGACGAGGACACGTCGTCGATGGCGGTCGAGGCCGGACGCCGGGCCCTCGGGGTCCCCGGTGTGCCCGATCCCGAGAATGTCTATTTCTCCACGCCGGCCCCGGCGTACCTGGACAAGACCAACGCGGCCACCGTGCACGCCGGCCTCGGGCTGCCCCACGGGTCGGGCGCCTACGACCTGTGCGGGTCGGTGCGGTCGGCATGGGCCACCATGGAACTGGCCCAACTGGCCGGGGAGCGGGCGCCGGCCCTCGCCGTCCTGGCCGATCTGCGCACCGGTCTGCCGGGCAGTGCCGACGAGAGCCAGGGGGGTGACGGCGCCGTGGCCTTCGTCTTCGCCCCCGACGGGGGTGTGGCCGCCCTCCTCGGCCACGCCGCCGCCACCGACGAGTTCCTCGAGCGTTGGCGGGTCCCCGGGGAGACGGGATCACGTCAGTGGGAGGACCGCTTCGGTGAGGAGGCCCTCCTCCCCCTGGCCCGGGCCGCGTTCGAGGGCGCGTTGGGAGAAGCCGGGTTGGCGGCCGCCGACATCGACCATCTGATCGTGACCGGTCTGCACGCCCGGGCGGTGGGGGCGCTCAAGAAGGCCCTGGGGGTTCCGGCCGAACGGGTGGCCCCCGATCTGGCCGACGTCACCGGCAACCTGGGGGCCGCCCAGGCCGGGATCGCCCTGGCCGACTGTGCTCGAGCGGGCCACCGCCGGTCAGGTGGTGGCCATGGTCGAGGTGGCCGACGGGGCCGATGTGGCCATCCTGCGCACCACCGAGGCGTTGGCCGGGGTACAGGCCGCCCGTCGGGAGGCGGGGATCCGACCGGTGGCCGAGCTGGCCGCCGAAGGCCGTGCCGACCTGTCCTATCCCGTGTTCATGTCCTGGCGGGGGATCCTCCAGAAGGAACCCCCCCGCCGGCCCGATCCCGAACGCCCCGATGCCCCGGCGTCGCTGCGCAGCGAGGGGTGGAAGTTCGGCTTCAACGCCAGCCGGTGCCAGGTGTGCGGCTTCCGCCACCTGCCCCCCACCCGGGTGTGCCTCTCGTGCCAGGCCGTCGACCAGATGGTCCCCGAGCGGATGGCCGACATCCGGGGAACGGTCGCCACCTACACGATCGATAGGCTGGCCTACAGCCTGTCGCCGCCGATGGTCGGCGCCGTCATCGACTTCGACGGCGGGGGCCGCTACCGGGGGGAGATGACCGATGTCGACCCCGACGCCGTCGCCGTCGGCACCAGGGTGGAGATGACCTTTCGGCGCCTCTACAGCGCCGAGGGTGTACACAATTACTTCTGGAAAGCCCGTCCGGTCCCCGACGGCAGCGGAAGACGACCGGTGGCCAAACCGGAGGAGAAGGAGAGCAGAGGACATGACCAGCAGTGGGATCCGCGACCGGGTGGCCATCGTGGGCATGGGATGCACCCCCTTCGGTGAGCTGTGGGACAAGGGGGTCAACGACCTCCTGACCGATGCCGTCGTCGAGTGCGTGGGGTCGGCCGGGGTGACCATGGAGGCCATCGACGCCTTCTGGCTCGGCACGTTGGGCTCCGGGAATTCAGGCATCACCCTGTCCAAGCCCCTGAAGGTCGACTACAAGCCGGTCACCAGGGTGGAGAATTTCTGTGCCACCGGCTCCGAGGCGTTCCGGAACGCCTGCTACGCGGTGGCCTCGGGCGCCTATGAGCTGGCCATGGCCGTCGGCGTCGAGAAGCTGAAGGACTCCGGCTTCTCGGGCCTGACCGGGATCCACAAGGTCGGAGACGGCACCAACCCCCAGCTGAGCTCGCCGGCCGCCTTCTCGTTCCTGGTTCCGGCCTACTGCCACAAGTACGGCGTCGATCCCGAGGAGATGGGTGCGGTACTCAACCGGATCGCCTGGAAGAACCACCGCAACGGCGCGGTGAACCCGAGAGCGCAGTTCCGCAAGGAGGTCTCGCTGGAGAAGATCGCCGCCTCGCCGCGGGTGGCCGGACAGCTCGGGGTCTTCGACTGCAGCGGTGTGAGTGACGGCGCGGCGGCGGCGCTGATCTGCCGGGCCGAGGACGCCCACCGGTACACGGACTCGCCCCTCTACGTGAAGGGGCTCAGCCTCGTGGCCGGGCCGGGGGCCGGAGCCATCGACCCCGACTACGACTACACCAGCTTCGAAGAGGTGGTGCGCTCCGCCGCCGACGCCTACCAGCAGGCCGGCATCACCGACCCGCGGGCCGAACTGGCCATGGCCGAGGTTCACGACTGCTTCACACCCACCGAGCTGGTCCTCATGGAGGACCTGGGTTTTGCCGACCGGGGGACGGCGTGGAAGGAGGAGCTGGCCGGTACCTTCGACCGGGACGGTGAGCTCCCGGTCAATCCCGACGGGGGCCTGAAGAGCTTCGGCCACCCGATCGGGGCCACCGGGCTCCGGATGCTCTTCGAGTGCTGGCTGCAGCTCCGGCGCCAGGCCCCGCCCGAGCGCCAGATCGCCACCGTGACCGAGGGAGGGCGCACCCTCGGGCTCACCCACAACCTGGGTGGCGCGCCCGGGGAGTGCGTGAGCTTCGTGGGCGTGGTCGGCACGGAACCGTCGGAGTGAGGTGACCGCCACCGGATCCGGCCGGGCGTGGGCCGAGGACGAGGACCAGTCGGCGCTGCGCCAGCTGGCCCGTGACGTCGCCGCCCGCGAGGTGGGACCGCGGGCGGCCGCCCACGACGAGAGCGGCGAGGTGCCGTCGGAGGCCATCGCCGCCATGGCCGCCGCCGACCTCTTCCGGGTCACCATCGGCGAGCAGTGGGGCGGCCTCGGGATGGGGGACGTCGAGGCGGCCATCGTGCTGGAGGAGATCGCCCGCCAGGACGTCTCGACGGCCATCTGCTGCCAGCTGGCCTTCAACGGCCCGCCCCGGGGGATCGAGCACCTCGGTTCGGACGCCCTCAAGGACCGCTGGCTGCCGGCGGTGGCCGACGGCCAGGCCATCATCAGCATCGGGATCACCGAGCCCGACGCCGGATCGGCCGTCCAGGGCATGCGGACCGCCCTCAAGCCCGACGGGGACCGGTGGCGGCTCGACGGCTATAAGAACTACTCGACGCTCGGGCACGCCGCCTCGGCGGTGCTGGTCTGGTGCCGGTGGCCCGGCGGGGAGGGGGCCAAGGGGATCGGGGCGGTGATCGTGCCCATGGACCGGACCGGGGTGGAGCTGACCGGTCGGCACCGGGGGATGGGCATCCACGCCGCCACCGAGTCGGAGATCGCCTTCGACGGGGTGGCCATCACCGACGACGACATCCTGGTGGCCGGCGACCCGTCCTCGTCGGAGCCGTTCAAGCTGCTGCTCTCCCATCTCAACCACGAACGGTGCGGGAACGCGGCCATGTGCATCGGGGCGGCCCAGGGGGCCCTCGAGCGCTCGGTGACGTACATGACCGAGCGGGTGGTCGGGGGCCGGCCCATCGCCGACCTCCAGGGCCTGCAGTGGAAGGTGGCCGACATGGCGGTGGCCATCGAGGGCGCCCGGTTGTTGCTGAGCCGGGCCGTCGGCCTGGCCGGTCCCGGCGGCACCCCTCCGGCCCTGGAGACGGCCATGGCCAAGACGGCGGCCAACCTGGCGGCCAAGTTCGTGTGCGACGAGGCCATCCAGATCCACGGGGGGTACGGCTACAGCCGCGAGTACCCCCTGGAGCGGGCCTACCGGGACATCCGGGGCCTGTGCATCGGGGCCGGCACGGTGGAGGCCCAGCGCAACTACATCGGTTCGAGCATCGTGGCCGGCCGGACTTCGGTCTCGCCCGGTTGGGTGCCTCCGGCCCGCTAGCCGTCGTTTGGGAAAACGGCCTTTTCAGCGCCAGGTTCACCCCGTCAGGTCCGTTGAGCCAGGGATCCGCCGTCCTGCGCTCCGGGCCTCGACATCTTCTCGGGCCCCCGACACTGCTGACCGGCGCCCGGGCGCGCCAAACCCCCTCGGCGAAAAAGGGGATTGACGCACATCATCAGGCCAGAGGATTGGGATGGCGGGAACCACTCATCAACCTGACGCCATTTCGAATACCCGGCCGCCACCTGGGTCAAACCTCAAAACCGGCACAACCGGAGTGTTGGAGGTGCACCCGGTCTGACCAGGGGTTCCCGTTCCCCCGGGGAGCCGGCCGGGTCCATGCGGCGGCGAGCGGTCGTCGGCCCGAGGGTGGAGGGGCCGGGCCAGGTGGGCCACCGCCACCCACCCGCCTCCGGGTGGGCCGCCGGACCGCTCCCGGGCGCCGTTTCCCCGGCCCCGTTAGTCTGGCGGCGTGTCCGCGGTGGCTGCCAGGGGCGTCCTCGATCCTCCGGGTTCGCCGGCGACGGCCGCCGAACGGACCCGGCTGATGGATGCCGCCCTGCACGTGATGCGTCGCAACGGCTTCCAGGGGGCCAGCGTGCAGGACATCCTCGACCGTGCCGGGCTCTCGACCCGCGCCTTCTACCGCCAGTTCCGTTCGAAGGACGATCTCCTACTGGCCATGTTCAGAACGGCGTCCGACCCCGATGTGGCCCAGGTGACCCGGGCGGCGGCCGGAGCGCC
Organism: uncultured Acidimicrobiaceae bacterium; assembly: GCA_963812885.1. GTDB lineage: Bacteria > Actinomycetota > Acidimicrobiia > Acidimicrobiales > RAAP-2 > Bog-756. The sequence continues at coordinate 347,487 of CAWEWZ010000007.1, forward strand.
CACGGCCCTCGACGCCGTCCGCACCTGGATCGACGAGATGCTGGCCATGGCCTTCGACCCGCGCCGGGTGCGCCGCCTGGTCATCTTCAATGCGGTGGCTCGACAGGCCGACGGGTACGAGGAGGAAGAGGCGACCCTCCGATCGAGTCTCATCGCCCCGTTGCTGGGAGCACTGGAGCGGGGTTCCTCGGACGGTTCGTTTCCGGCCACCGATCCGCTTCCCGACGCCGACGCCATCTTCGACCTGGTCTGGAGCGTGGCCCATCCCCAGCGACGGCTGGCCATGACCGATCGGGCCCGGGCCCGGGACCAGGTCCTCCGCTTCTGCCTTCCCGCCCTCGGCGTGGACCGGAGCGTCGGAGCGGTCCAACCGGGCTGAGCCCCGACCGCCGAGGTGAAAACGGCATTGTCGGGCTCGTGAGCCCTGGTGTACCGTGAGGCGCCATCGCCGGAGGAGCGGCCGTGCTGCGGTCAACGATCAGGAGAAGACGTGGAAATCGACGCTGCAACGCCCACCTCCGTCACGGAGTTCCGGCGCGCGTTGGCGGAGTGGCTCGACGCCAATCTGACCCCCGAGGTGGTCGAGGCCGGCCGGGAGGGGTTCGAGGACGAGCGCACCCTGGAGTTGCTGCGCGGGTGGAACCGGGCGCTGGCCGATGCCGGCTGGGCGGCGGTGGCCTGGCCGGCCGAGTACGGGGGTCGGGACGCCGGCGTGGCCGAGCAGCTGGCCTACCTCGAGGTCATGTCGCGAGGCCGAGGCGCCCGGGCCGCTGAACGTCATCGGGGTGGCCAACATCGCGCCGGCCATCCTCGAGGTCGGAACCCAGGAGCAGAAGGACCGCTTCCTCGCCCCGATGCTCCGTGGGGACGAGATCTGGTGCCAGGGCATGTCCGAGCCCGACGCCGGATCGGACCTGGCCTCGCTGCGCACCTCGGCGGTGGTCGACGGCGACGAGTTCGTGATCAACGGCCAGAAGACGTGGAACAGCCTCGGCCACCATGCCGACTGGTGCCAGCTCTACGTTCGCACCGATCCGTCGGCCCCCAAGCACGCCGGCATCAGCTGCCTGCTCGTCGATATGCGGTCACGCCGGGATCGAAGCCCGCCCGCTCCGCACCATGACCGGTGAGGTCATGTTCTCGGAGCTCTTCTTCACCGAGGTGCGGGTGCCGACGACCTCCCTCCTCGGACCGCTCAACGAGGGATGGAAGGTGGCCATGACCACGTTGAGCTTCGAGCGGGCCGGGGTGGCCAAGTTCCACCTCAGCCTGAGCGCCCGCTTCGCCGACCTGGTCGAGGAGACCCGCCGGAGCGGCATCGAGGTGTCGCCCGTCCAACGCGACCGCCTGATCCAGCTGTACAGCCGCATCGCCTGCCTGCGCTGGTCCACGGCCCGCGAGCTCGAGGTCGTCGGTCGTGGCGGCCGGCCGTCGGCGGCCAACGGGAGTCTGGCCAAACTGATGTGGGCCGACATCTCCCAGGAGCTGGCCGGGCTGGCCCTCGGCCTGCTCGGGCCCGGGGCCCTGGAGGGTCCGTGGTCAAGGAGCCTTCTCGGCTCCCGCGGGTCGTCGATCGCCGGCGGCACCACCGAGATCAACCGGAATATCGTGGCCGAACACGGTCTGGGGCTTCCCCGATGACCGTCACGGTCCTGAGTGAGAGTGGGGAGTCGGCTTCATGAGCACGTACGAAGGACGCCGGGTCATCGTGAGCGGCGGGGGAGGTGCCGGGATGGGGGCCGCCGTGGTCCGCCAGCTCAAGCCCCTCGGCGCCGAGATTCACGTGATCGACCTCAAGGAGCCGCCGGTCGAGGTGGACGGCTACCACTCGACCGACCTGCGCGACCCCGGGGCCATCGCCGCCGCCGTGGATGCGGTGGGGGGCCGGATCGACGCCCTGTTCAACTGCGCCGGACTTCCCGGGGGGCGGTTCTCGGACCTCGACACCATGCTGGTCAACTTCGTCGGCCAACGACATCTGGCCGATCTGGTGGCGGAGCGGATGGGGGAGGGCGGCGCCATCGCCAGCATCTCCTCGGGGGCCGGGGCCAGCTGGATGGCCAACGTGGAGAAGTGGAAGCCCCTGGTGGCCACCGAGGGATTCGCGGCGGGCCGGCAATGGCTGGAGGAGCATCCCGAGGAGATCGCCAGCGGCTACGCGCCCTCCAAGGAGGTGATCATCGTGTGGACGGTATGGAGGTCCCTGGCCCTGGCCGAACGGGGCATCCGGATCAACTGCACCCTTCCCGGCCCGACCGACACGCCGATGATGCCCGACTTCGAGGACCAGATGGGGAAGGAGTTCATGGACAACTACCCGATTCCGCTCGGCCACCGGCAGACGCCGGACGAGCAGGCGGCGCCGCTGGTCTTCTTGAACTCACCGGCGGCGTCGGCCATCACCGGCGAGGCCATCCTCACCGACGGGGGCACCATGGCCGCACTGGCCGTCGGCACCCTCGATGTCTCGGCCTTCGGCTTCTGATCAGCGACAGGGACGCGGTGGCCGGTCCCGGGTCGGGGTGTGGGCCAGACCGATGAATTGAGCGAGTTGAATGAGTTGAGTGAATTCAGAGAGTTGAGGAGGATCGCACCATGACCACGACCCAGGAGGGCACCGCCGTTGTCGGCGAGGCCAGGATGCTCATCGACGGGAAGCTGGAGGAGGCGATCTCCGGTCGCCGGTTCGACAACGTCAACCCGGCCACCGAGGGGGTGCTGGGCACCACGGCCGACGCCGGGCATGAGGACATGGACCGGGCCATCGCCGCCGCCCGGCGGGCCTTCGACGAGACGGACTGGTCGACCAACCGGGAGCTGCGCAAGCGGTGCCTGCTGCAGCTGCAGGACGCGCTCGAATCGGAGGTCGAGCTGCTGCGGGCCGAGCTGGTGGCCGAGGTGGGTACCCCGGTCCTGTTGACCTACGGCCCCCAACTCGACGAGCCCCTGTCGGACGGCCTCCGGTGGCCGGCCAAGTTCATCGACGAGTACACCTGGGAACGCGATCTCCCCGAGGGGAAGGCGTTCGGGATGCGCAGCTGGCGCAAGGTCCTCAAGGAGCCGGTCGGGGTGGTCGCCGCCATCGTGCCGTGGAACTACCCCTTCGAGGTGTCCATCAACAAGATCGGGCAGGCCCTGGCCGCCGGCAACACGGTCATCCTGAAGCCCGCCCCCGACACGCCGTGGAACGCCACCCGGATCGGCCGGTTGGTGGCCGAGCGGACCGACTTCCCCGACGGTGTCTTCCAAGTGGTCACCACCACCGACAACCAGGTGGCCGAGGACCTGGTCACCGACCCCAGGGTCGATCTGATCTCCTTCACCGGCTCGACCGCGGTCGGCCGTCGCATCATGGAGAAGGGAGCTCCCACGCTGAAGAGGCTCTTCCTCGAACTGGGCGGCAAGTCGGCCGATGTGGTGCTCGACGACGCCGACTTCTCCGAGAAGCTCTCCTTCGCCTGGGCGGTGTGCACCCACGGGGGCCAGGGCTGCGTCATGCTCACCCGGATGCTGCTGCCGCGTTCCCGCTACGACGAGGGGATCGCCTTGATGGAGGAGGGGTTCCGAAACGGTGGCCTACGGGGATCCCACCGATCCCTCGAACTTCCAGGGCCCCCAGATCAACGCCACCCAGCAGGCCAAGATCCTCCGCTACATCGAACAGGGAACCGAGCAGGGCGCGAGGGTGGTGGTGGGAGGCGGACGGCCCGCCCATCTGCCCACCGGCTACTACGTCGAGCCCACCCTGATGGCCGATGTGGACAACTCGATGACCATCGCCCGGGAGGAGATCTTCGGCCCGGTGCTCGTGGTCATCCCCTTCGAGGACGATGACGACGCCGTGCGCATCGCCAACGACAGCCCCTACGGACTCGGTTGCGGAGTCACCTCGGGCTCGGAGGAGCGCGCCGTGCGGGTGGCCCGGAGGATCCGGGCCGGATCGGCCATGGTCAACGGTGGCATCTGGTACGGAGCCGACGCGCCCTTCGGCGGCTACAAGGCCAGCGGGATCGGTCGGCAGAACGGCATCGAGGGATTCGACCAGTACACCGAGACCAAGACGATCGCCGGCGGGCTGCCTCCGCTCGACGGATGACCGGCTGACGCCCGGCTCGGCCGGGCGGCCATCGGCGGTTCAGCGGAGCCGCCAGTCGATCCGCTTCCCGGAGGTGAACCGCTTCTGCCCTTCGGCCAGCTGGGCCGGGTCGGTCCCGATGTTGGTGAACAGGTAGGCCTGGTCGAGGGCCTGCTGACGGGAGAGCTCCAGACCCGCCCACAGGGCCCGCACCGTCCCCCCGACCCCCAGCGCCGGCTGGTCGGCGATGGCCTGCGCGGCCCAGGCTGTCCGCTCCCGGAGTTCGTCGGCCGGCACCACTTCGGAGACGAAGCCGATCTGGTTGGCGCGGGCCGCCGACATCCGTTCGTTGGCGCCGAGCAGGGAGAGCCGCATGACCTCCTGGAAGGGCATCTTCTGGAGGAGGAAGATCGGTTCGAAGGCGGCCGGCATGCCGTAGGTGACGTGGGGGTCGAAGAAGGTGGCGTGCTCGGCGGCGATGATGAAGTCGACTTCGCCGAGGATGTAGAAGGCTCCGCCGCAGGCCATGCCGTTGACGGCGGCGATGATCGGCTTCCACAGATCGTTCGACTTGGGGCAGACGCTCTTCCCCGGATCGTCGAAGTCCCACGGGGTGTTGTACCCGGGCAGCTTGCCCGGCGGCAGGTCGTCGAACGAGGCGATCTCCCCACGGTCCAAGCCGGTGCAGAATGCCTTGTCGCCTGACCCGGTGATGACGATGCAGCGCACATCGTCGTTGGTGCGGAGCATCATCCAGAGCTCGCGCAGCTCGCGCTGCATGGTGGTGTCGAAGGCGTTGAGCGCTTCGGGCCGGTTGAGGGTGACCCACGCCACGCCGTCGGATTCGTCGTACAGGAGGGTCTCGAGCTCGGGCATGGCGGCCATGGTATCCGTCCCCATCGACACCGACCCCATTGCGTCCTACACGCGGTAGACGCGCGCCGCGTTGCCGGCGAAGAGCTTGTCGCGGGAGTCGTCGCCGAGGCCTTCGGTCACGGTGCTGAACGTGGTGTAGAGCTCGTCGAAGGTGCCGTACATGGCATCGACGGGGAAGTTGCTGGCGAACATACAGCGGTCGACGCCGAACTGTTCGATGGCATACTCGAGCCACGGGGCGAATGCATCCGATCGCATCGAGCCGATGGGCATGGCCAGGCCCGACAGTTTGCACACGACGTTGTCGCCAAGGCCGGCCAACGCGGCGATGCCGGTCCGCCAGACGGCGCGCTCGTCGTCGGAGTCCGACCGCGGCCATCCGGTGTGTTCGACGACGACGGTCAGGCCGTCGAACCCGGCCAGGCCTGCTGCCGCCTCGAGGAGTTGATCGGAATGGGCCATCAGCTCGAAGAGCAGGTTGCGCTCCTCGAGCGCACGGAGCACGCCCGGGTCGGGGACAGGAGCCAGGTGGGCTCCCATCGGGCGGATCCCTCGGAAGCGCGGCGCGGTCATCTGCCGGTCGAGGAGCTCGACCGCCTCGGCGATCGTGTCGGTGGGCGGGAGCCCGCCGACGATGGCGTCGGGACCGCCGCTGACCGCGGCGTTGCCGTCGAGCTCGATGGTCTCCTCGATGGAATGGGCACCGGTGGCGGCGGCCACATTCACGAACTTCTCGACGTTCCACCCGGCGGTCTCCGACCGGTAGATGTCGGCGTCGAAGCGGCGGTACATGCGGGAGGCATCGCCGCCGCCTCCGGCCGGAGGGCGCCCGAGATAGGGGTACCAGTCGGTGCGGGCCGGGTCCCACAGGTGCACATGGGCGTCGACGACGCGCGTCGGGCCCGTCGGTCATCGGACCCCCGTCACCGGGCCGCCGGTGGCGCCGACGACTTCCCGGAGCACGGTGTCGAGCCACCCGGGGACGGCGGGTCCGCCGTAGGTGACACTGCCGATCGGTCGGGGGTGGCTGCGAAGGCCGATCCAGCCGCGGCCGATGACCAGCTCGGCGCCGGCCAGCGAGTTGGCATCGGGGTGGGCGAGCAGGTGGGCGACGAGTTCGGCGGCTACTGGGTCCGCCGTCGCCCCGGGCGCCTCGACACTGGCGGCAAAGGCGGTGACCCGCCCCTCGGTCGAACTGCCGGCGATCCGGGCGAACTGGGCCGAGGTCTGGGCCCGGCTGCGACCGCCGGCGGTGACGGCGTCGGTGAGGGTCACCAGCTTGACCGGCCGTGCCGCGCCGATGGCGTAGTCGGCGGCGGCCCGGGCCCAACTGGCGTCGGTGTGGATGTCCTCGACGAGCCCCTGGTGTTCGGCGAGCACCCGCTCCCAGTCGCCGGTCGAGCCGGCGGCCGCCCGGTGGCCGGGCGGCGCCACCACCACGGCATCGAGAGGTCCGACCGATTCGACCAGGGAGCTCAGCGCCTTGGCGGCGTTCCCGAACCCGTGGGCCACGTCGATGCGGTGGCAGGCGATGGACCGGGCTCCGAGGGCGGCGGTCAGCGCCGCCGACAACGCCGGGGATTCGGTGACCAGGGCGCACGAACGAACATCGGCCGACGCCAGCTCGTCCGGAGGCGGCTCGTCGAAGACGGGCCCGAATCTCGAATTGCTGCCGCCCCCGGTGGCCTGGTTGGCCTCGGCCTTGGCGAAGGCACCGGGGACGACGGCATCGAGGACCCGGGCCAGAGACGCCACCTCGTCGCTGCGCACCACCTCGAGGAGCCGGGGCTCGTCCACCACCGCCACCTCGGGACCTCCGGCGAACACCACCCGGCCGCGGCACCACCCGAATTCCTCACCGACCAGGTACGCGCCGATCGGCCCGAGATCCTCGGGCCCGGCCACCGAGAGGAAGGAGATGCCGCCACCGCCCGACTGGCCCGCCTTCCGGGCCCGCTCGAGGGCCGAGGCCATCATCCGGGTGGCGGCGATCGGCGACATGGCGTTGACCGTCACCCCCGGCGGCGCGTACCGGCCCAGTTGCCAGGTGAGGGCGGCCACCGCCCGCTTGGCGCAGCTGTAGGCCCCGGCGTCGGCGGCCCGCCACCCCGAGCCCGAGGTGACGCCGAGGATGCGCCCGTAGCCGGCGGCGGCCATGAGCGGCAGCGCGGCATTGAGCACGTTGAGGTAGCCGTCGAGGTGCACGGTGAGCACCGCCAGCCAGTCCTCTTCGGTGCCGCTGGCAAAATAGGTCTGCCGGGTGATGCCGGCCACATTGACGACGGCGTCGAGTCCGCCGTGCTCCTCGGCCAGCTCGTGGAACAGGGCGCGCACCGCCTCGCGGTCGGTCACCGACAACGACGAGGCCCGGGCCGCACCGCCGGAGGCCACGATACGGCCGGCGGTGGTCTCCTCGGGCTCGGGGAGCCGCTCCGAGCCGTCAAGGGTCACCAGGGGATCGACGGTGACCACGAACCAGCCACCGCGGCCGAGCTCCTCGGCGATGGCCGCTCCGATCCCGCCTCCGCCGCCGGTCACGACGGCGACCCGCCGGCGCCCGGTCACGACGGGATCGACCGGACGTCGAGTTCGAGTCCTTCCAGCGTGCCGGCGTCGAGCCACTGCTCGAGCAGCTCGCGGTAGCCGAACCAGTCGCCCAGTCCGCGTCCGTAGTTGCCGTTGCGCGGGTTCATCGTCTCGGGGTGGCCTTCGTTGTTGAGGCGGGACGGGGTACAGGCCGACATGATGGAACTGGCATCGACGAAGGAGTCGAGGATGTTCTGCGTCCACGCCTCCTCGGCCTCGGCACTCACGTCGAACACCTCGACCCCCTGCTTCTCGAGCAGCTCGACGGCGCGGCCGACGAACTCGGCGCCGAGGACGGCCAGCTGGGTGTAGTTGACCGTGACCACCGCCTGCTGCCCCGGCGCCGGCATGACGAACATGTTGGGGAAGCCACGGCTCATCATCCCGAACAGGCTGGCGGCGCCGTCGGCCCACTTGTCGGCCAGGGTGACACCGTGGCGCCCGACGATCTCGTGGCCGACCCGACGGAACAGCGGGGTGAGTTCGGCTTCGAAGCCGGTGCCGTAGATGATGCAGTCGACATCGATCTGGGTGCCGTCGACCACCGGACCCCGCTCGGTGATCCGGTCGATTCCGGCCGGGCAGTCGATGAGTGTGACCGTGGGGTTGTTGAGGGCGGGCAGGTACTCGTCGTGGAAGCAGGGCCGTTTGCACAGATACCGGTAGTACGGCTTGAGGATCTCGGCCGTGGCCGGGTCGGTCACCAGCTCCTCGACCCGGCGCCGGTGCGCCTCCATGACCTGGTAGTCGATCTCCTCGGCACTGCGCAGGTACTCCTCGATGGTCATGCCTTGGTGGCGGGGGGCGTTCCGGGTGCGGGCATAGTCGTGCGTCCAGCCGTCGTCCACCAGGTCGACCTCGACGGCGCGGCCCATGATGATCCCCTGGAAGTTGTCCATGCGGGCCCGCTGCCAACCCGGTTCGAGTCCTTCGGCGAAGGCGGGATCGGTGGGCCGGTTGCCCCGCACGCCGATGGCCGACGGCGTGCGCTGGAGCACGTAGAGATGTTTGGCCGACTCGGCCAGCGGCGGCACGCACTGGATGCCGCTGGCTCCGGTGCCGATGAGGGCGACGACCTTGTCGTTCAGGCCGGTGAGGGGCTCGTGCGGCCCGCCACCGGTGTACTCGTAGTCCCAGCGGGCGGTGTGGAAGGAACGCCCGGCGAAATCCTCCATGCCCGGGATGGTGGGCAGCTTCATGAGGTTGAGGATGCCGACGGCCAGCACGTACCAGCGACAGCCGATCTGGTCGCCGCGGTCGGTCCGGATCGTCCACCGGGCCGCCTCCTCGTTCCATTCGGCCCTGGTCACCCCGGTGTGGAACAGGGCGTCGGCGTCGAGGTCGAACCGGTCGGCCACCGCTTGGAGGTGGCCCCGGATCTCATCGCCGAAGGCATAGCGCCGGGTCGGGACGTAGTCGAGCTCCTCGAGCATCGGCATGTAGATGTGGGACTCGACATCGCACATCACGCCCGGGTAGCGGTTCCAGTACCAGGTGCCTCCGATGCCACCGGCCTGGTCGACGATGCGGATCCGTTCGACGCCGGCCTTGCGGAGGTGGGCGCCGGCCAGAACCCCGGCGATCCCCCCGCCTACGATGACCACATCGACCTGGTCGGAGACCGGGTCCCGCTCGGTGAACGGGCGGAAGGGATCGTCCCGGTAGTGGGCGAAGTACCGGTCGGTCCGCAGGTCCCGGATGGCGGCCCGGTCGGCGACCAGCCGCTTGTCCCGTTCGGCCAGGTACTTGGCCCGGACGGCATCCGGGTCAAAGGCCGCGGTCCCGTCGCTCACCGCCACCGGACCGTGCCCGCCTGACGACCCTACCGTTGAATCGGACCCGTCCATACCTGAACGCTAGTCGCTCGATTTCCGGCCGGTCAGCGAGCGCTCCCTCGCGAACGGTGCCATTCTCAGTCACAATGTCCGGGCGGAGGAGGGACGTCGAGGCTCGGGTTGCGGTCGAAGAATCCGGCCGGCATCAGGTGGAACCCGCAGTACTCCACCGGCATCACCGGCCAGTCCTCGGGTCGGGGCAGATGGGTGACCCCGAAGGTGTGCCAGGCCACGATGTCGGTACCCACCAGTGAGCGGTCGGCCGCCGTCCAGTCCGGCAGTCCGGCTCCGCCGGCGTGCTGGTTGGGGTAGTCGCCCGCCGCCCGGCGCTCGCCCTCGGCGAACGGGGTGACCCAGAGGTTGTGGCCGGGCGAAGCCGGCCCGGCGACCGATACTCGAGTCCGGCTGGGCCAGCAGCGTGGGCGTGGGCCCGGGCACCAGTTTGTAGGCCACCGGCCGCCCGATCAGGTTGGTCTTGTCCGGGTTGACGAACCGCCAGTGCCTCCCGCGGGCCGGGTCCGCCTGGCGACGGGCCGCCAGTTCGGTGTCGAGGCGGATGGCCTGCTGACGGAACCCGTTTCCCCACGGGTTGTCGTCCCCGGCGGGGAGCGTCTCGGCCGATATCTCGTAGACCTCGTTGGCCGGACCACCGTCGACGTCGAGATCGAGGCGAGCGCAGAACAGGTGTTGGTGGACCGGTGCGGCCAGTCCCGGTGCCACCATCGACGCGTACTCGGTCACCTGGCCCGGATCCACCGCCTGGGTGGACATGATCCCGGTGAGTTTGACCTCGAGTTGGATGGTGCCGTCGAGGTAGAAGTACCAGTAGAACCCGTATTCATAGTTCCCCACCGTCGAGATGGAGGACACCACCAACCGACGGGAACGGCGGACCTCGATGCGCCCGGTGTTCATGTCGTTGTGCTTCCAGAGGATCCCGTAGTCCTCCTCGTGGATGCAGATGGCGTTCTCCACCACGTAGGGATGTCCGTGCTCGCTCGAGAAGGTGGCATCGAGGTAGGTGATGGCGCCGAGGCAGTCGCATCCCAGGGCCAGCGAATTGGCCATCCGCCCGAGCCCCCACTCGCCGACGTCGAAGGCGTTCTTCCACCCGTGGACCGGTCCCGGGTCGCCGTAGGGGACCACCATCTCGCAGATCGAGGCCCGGTAGACGACGGGCCGGAGGCCGTCGTCGTCGTAGCCGATGGTGTGGAAGACCAGCCCTTCGAGCGGGTCCATCGACACCCGCATCGACCACCGCTGCCAGGTCAGCAGGTTGGAGTCGAGGCTGAAGCTGACCCCGTCGGGCTGGACGATGTCCAGCGGCTTGAGATCGGTGCGCAACGGCTGGTTGTCCTCGGGCAGGTAGCTGCCGGGGTCCTCGGGCATGGGGACGATCCCGTAGTCGTGCACCTCGAGGACGATGCCGCGGGCCGCGTCCACGGTGGCCAGCACACCCTCCACCGGCCGGGCGTATCCGTTGTCGGAGGGCGACTCCCGGTAGAAGCACAGGCAGCGGGCGATCCTGCGCCCCTCCTCGAGCGGGTTCCCGAAGTCGCCGGTCGGCCACGGGTCGATCTGCACCTTGTCGAAGTCGGTGATGCCCCGGCGGAGCATGGCCTTCTGCCACTCGGGATCGGCCCGGAGGGCGATCGTGGCCCGGTACGAGTCGTCGAAGAGGAGGGCCGGGCGCATCCCGTCGCGCTCGGCCCACCCGACCACCTCTCCGCCGGGAAGGGTGACCACCGCCTCGATGACCGAGGCTTCGGGGCCGGGCACGATGAGCAGGTGGACCCGCCGCTCGACCGGATCGCCGGGTCGGTGGGCGTACACCGACTGCTTGGTCGGCTCGGCCAGGGTGACCGTGGAGAAGAGGGCGGCGTCGGTGATCCGCCCGCTCGCCCTGACGGCGGCCACCGCGGCAGTGATCTCGTCGGCCCGCAGCGGCTCGAGCGGGTGGCGGACCGGTGGGAGGGTTGCGTCTGCCTCACCCATGGCGATGGGGTCCTCCGACGATGGCCCGGGCCTCGATGGGCCGCGCTCCGCTCGTCCGGTCGACCCGCCTGTTCAGCTCGCGCATGGTGCTTCCTCCGATGGCGGGCCCGTACTCACCCCCGGGCGCCGACGATGCCCGGCACAGTAGTCTCTGCGGCGATGACAGAACGTACCCCCACTCCGGTGCGGGGGGTGACGGGGCACGCCAGAGCCGAGCCCGATCGGCCCGCCATGATCATGGGAGACACGGTTCGCACCTATGGTGCGCTCGATGCGCGGGCCGCCCGGCTGGCCTCGGTCCTCGCCGACCTCGGCGCCGGCCCGGGGAAGCCGGTGGCTATCTTCCTGCCCAACAGCATCGAGATCTTCGAGGTGGCCGTCGCCGCGGCCATGCTCAATGCACCCTTTCTGCCGATCAACTGGCACCTGAAGGCCGACGAACTCGCCTACATCCTGGCCGACGCCGATGTGGCCGCCGTGGTCGGCCAGGCCGGGACGGACGACGACCTGAGTAGGGCCCTCGATGACCACGGCGCCGGTTCCCTCCGGGTCGGGGCCGAGTACGAACGGGCCCTCGAGGCGGCCTCCGCCCTGGCCGGAGCGGACAGCGGCGCCGGGCCGGAGCTCATGTTCTACACCTCGGGCACCACGGCGAGGCCCAAGGGGGTGGTCCACGCCAGCCTGGCCGACGACCGCGGTCGGGTGCGGGGCATGGAGGGGCAGGTGGCCCTGTGGAGCTGGACACCGGACGACGTCTACGTGATGAGCGGGCCGGCCTACCACGCTTCCCATCTGGGCTGGGCCCTCTGTTCTCTCTACGTCGGCGCGGCCGCCGTCATCACCGAGCAGTTCGAGGCCCGGTCGTTCCTGGCCGAGGTGAGCCGACGCCGCGGCACCCGGTCGTTCATGGTGCCGGCCCACTTCATCCGGATCCTCGAGATCCCCGAGGCCGAGCGGGCCGGGCTGGATCTGTCGACGTTCTCGTTGATCGTGCACGCCGCCGCCCCGTGTCCGGTGTCGGTCAAGTTCAAGATGATGGCGGCCTTCCCCGAGGCCGAGATCCACGAGCTCTACGGGGCCAGCGAAGGAGGTGCCACCCGGATCTCCCCCGACGAGTGGCGCTCCCGACCGGGCAGCGTGGGCCGCCCCTGGCCCGGGGTCGAGATCCGCGTCCTCGACGAGGCCGGTCGGCCGGTGGCCACGGGGGAGAGCGGCATCATCTACATCCGACCGCCCGGCCCCCAGCGGTTCAGCTATCGCAACGACGCCGAGGCGACCAGTCGGGCGTGGTGCGACGACGCCTTCACGGTGGGTGACATCGGCCACCTCGACGAGGACGGCTATCTGACCATCACCGACCGGGTCTCGGACATGGTGTTGTGGGGCGGGGTCAACATCGCCCCACGCGAGATCGAAGAGGTGCTCTTCGAGCACCCCGCCGTGGTCGACTGCGCCGTGTTCGGGATACCGGACGACCGTGACGGTGAGCGGCTGAAGGCCATGGTCCAGCTCCGCTCGGAGACGACCGAGGAGGAGCTGTCCGACTTCGTCGGCGCCCGGCTGGCCAAGTACAAGATCCCCCGCCAGTGGGAGTTCGTCGACGAGCTGCCCCGGGACCAGAACGGGAAGGTGCGCAAGCGCCTGCTCCGCGACGCCCATGCCGGCGGGAAGGTCTAGTCGACCGATGATCCGGATCGAGATCGATCGAGACAAGTGCGTGGGCTCGGGCAACTGCCTGTTCTGGGCGCCGGGCACCTTCGACCTGGACGACGACGGCCTGTCGGTGGTCATCGACCCGTCCGCCGATCCGGAGGACCGCATCCGGGTGGCGGCCGAAGGCTGCCCGTCCAAGGCCATCACCGTGGTGTCCGAGGACGGGCCGACGCCCGAGCACTGAGAGGAACCGCATGCCGATCGCCATCTCCGATGAGCACGAAGAACAACGCACGTCGGCCCGGCGCTGGCTTGGCGCCCACTGTCCGCCCAGCGTGCCGAGGGCGCTCCTCGACGCCGAAACCGAGGAACTACAACCGGTGTGGAAGGAGATGGCCGCCCAGGGCTGGCTCGGGATCCACCTGCCCGAGGAGTTCGGCGGCCAGGGATTCGGTCTCTTCGAGCTTGCCGTCCTCCTCGAGGAGACCGGGCGGTCGTTGGTCCCCGGGCCGTTGCTGCCCACCGTGGCCGCATCGGCGGTGGTGGCCGAGGTGTCGACACCCGCCCAGGCCGAGGTGGTCCTGCCCGGGCTGATCGACGGGTCCACCCCCGCCGCCCTCGTCTTCGGGCCGCAGGCCGGCCTCGAGGTGGTCGATGAGGGCCCGGCGGACGAGCTCGTCGTCTCGGGGACCCTCCGGCCGTTGCTCGGGGCGGCGACGGCGTCGATCGTGCTGGCCCCGGCCCGCCGGTCCGACGGTTCGGTGGTCTGGTGCCTCCTCGACGTGGCCGGATCGGCGGGCCGGGTGCGGACCACCCCGTTGGCCAGCCTCGACCCCACCCGCCGGGTCGGCGTGGTCGAGGTCGACGAGGTCAGGGTGGGGGTGGAGAACCAGCTGCCGTCTCTGACCACCCGGCGGGTCGACGAGGTGGTGGTCACCCTGATGGCCGCCGAGCATGCCGGCGGCGCCCGCTGGTGCCTGGAGACGGCCACCGAATACGCCAAGGTCAGGGTCCAGTTCGGTCGGCCCATCGGGCAGTTCCAGGCGGTCAAGCACCGGCTGGCCGATATGGCCATCAGGGTCGAGCAGATGACCGCCGTGGCCTGGGACGCGGCCATGGCCATCAGCGCCGGGGCGTCGGACGACGCCAGCCTGGCCGCGGCGACCGCCGCCGCCCTCGCCCTCGACGGGTACGCCCTCGGCGCCAAGGAGTGCGTGCAGCTGCTGGGAGGGATCGGCTTCACCTGGGAGCACGACGTCCATCTCCATCTGAAGCGGGCCATGGCCGACCGCCAGCTGATGGGGGAGCCCGACGCCTACTGCGAAGAGGTGGCCACCTCGGCCCGGGGCGGTGCCCGGCGTCCTCTCAGTGCCGACCTGCCCGCCGACGCCGACCGGATCAGGGAGGAGCTGGCCCCGGTGGTGGCCGAGCTGGCCGCGCTCGAAGGCACCGAGCGCCGCCGCCGGATGGTCGACGCCGGGCTGGTCATGCCTCACTGGCCCAAGCCCTGGGGCCGGGACGCCGGCGCCGTGGAGCAGGTGGTGGTCGACGAGCAGTTGGCGGCGGCGGGGATCGACCGCCCCCACATCAGCATCGGGGCCTGGGCCCTCCCGCCGATCATCGCCCGGGGTACACCGCTGCAGCACGAGCGTTGGGTCGACCCCACCCTGATGGGTGAGCTGCACTGGTGCCAACTGTTCTCCGAGCCGGGGGCGGGCTCGGATCTGGCCAGCCTGACCACCCGGGCCGTCCGCACCGAAGGGGGCTGGTCGCTCACCGGACAGAAGGTGTGGACGTCGATGGCCCGCGACGCCGACTGGGGTATCTGCCTGGCCCGCACCGATCCGTCGGCGGCCAAGCACCTGGGGATCACCTACTTCGTGGTCGACATGGGCTCGGCCGGGCTGGACATCCGGCCCCTGCGCGAGCTCACCGGTGCGGCCATGTTCAACGAGGTGTTCCTCGACGACGTGTTCGTCCCCGACGACTGCGTGATCGGCGAGGTCAACGGCGGGTGGAGCCTGGCCCGGATGACCCTGGCCAACGAGCGGGTCTCGATGTCGTCGGGATCCACGTTCGGCATCGGGGTCGAGTCCCTGCTCCGCCTGGCCGACCGGCGGGGCGACTCGATGACGCCGAGCCTCTCGGTCCGGCTCGGCCGGCTGCTGGCCGAGGCCCAGTCCCTGAGGTTGATGACCCACCGGTCGACCCTCCTGGCCCTGGCCGGCTCCGATCCCGGGCCCCAAGCCAGCCTGCGCAAGCTGCTCGGCGCCGAGCACGAGCAGCGGGTCCAGGAGCTGGGACTGGCCATGCTCGGACCCGAGGGGGCGACCATGGACGGTCGGGCGGCCCGGTGGACGGCGGGCTTCCTGGCCACCCGGTGCCTCACCGTGGCCGGGGGCACCAGCGAGGTGCAGCGCAACGTCATCGCCGAGCGGCTCCTCGGCCTTCCCCGCGACCCCGAGCCCGGCGGGTAGGCGCTCAGACCACCCCGTCGGCCTGCAGCCGCTCGAGCTCCTCGGGGGGCACCCCCACCAGGTCGCACCAGATCTCGTGGTTGTCGGCGCCGAGACGGGGGGCGCCGGACGGCACCGGTGGCGGGCGCCCGACATAGCGCGGGAACGGTGCCTGCTGCCGGATCGGCCCGATCACCGGGTCCTCGACCGAGATGAGATCGCCCCGGGCGGCCATGTGCCGATCGGAGAAGATGTCGGCCGCGCTGTACGCCGTCCCGACGGGCACGTCGTTGGCGATGCAGGCCGCTTCGATCGCCTCGGCGGTCTGCCCCGACGTCCAGGCGGCCACGATGTCGTTGATCTCGTCCCCGTGCTGGGCGCGGAGGGCCAGGCTCGAGAAGCGGGGGTCGGTGGTCAGCTCGGGCCGACCCATGGCCCGGCACAGCCGGGCGAAGTTGGCATCCGATCCAGCCACGATGCAGACGTAGGCACCGTCGGCGCTGGGGTAATTGTCGAGGGGTGCCGAATGGGGGAGGCGGTTCCCCTCCCTCGTGCGCACCGTGCCCAGTCGGTCGTACCCGGCCAGCGTCCATTCGAGCACCCGGAGGACGGCGCCGTAGAGGGGGGCGTCGATGACCGCCCCCCGCCCCCGTCCCGAGCCGGGGACGCCGGCGTCGCGCTCGTAGAGTCCGGCCACCGCGGCCATGGCCGCGAACACCCCCGTCAGGTAGTCCGAGATGGTCACGCCCGGCCGCACCGGCGGCCGGTCGCGTTCTCCGGTCAGGTGGAGCAGGCCCCCGTAGGCGATGCCCAGGCGGTCGAGGCCAGGCCGGCGGGAGTACGGGCCGTCCTGTCCGAAGACGCTGATCCGCACGTAGACCAGTGCGGGATCGAGGGCATCGGGACCGAGGTTCCACGTTTCCATGGTCCCGGGGCGGAAGTTCTCGCACACCACGTCGGCGTGGGAGGCCAGGCGCCGGAACAGCGACTGTCCCTCCGGCGTGCGCAGATCGCAGGTGACCCCGCGCCGGCCCCGGCCCTCGACAGCCCAGAACAGGGAGTACCCGGCCTCGTCCTCGCCGGTGTCCACGAACGGACCGATGGTGCGCATGAAGTCACCGCCGCCGGGAAGCTCGACTTTGATCACGTCGGCACCGAGCTCGCCGAGGAGTCCGGCGCAGAACGGCGCCGAGATGCGCGTCCCCACATCGAGAACCCGGATGCCCTGCGAGCGGTCCTGCCCGGCCGCCCCCGGCTTCCTCAGGGCTCAACGCCCGGCCGATCCCCTCGGTCCCGATCGGAGAAGACCTCCTTCATCGAGGTCCGGGTCTTGCGCTCCTCGAGGGCGCGGGCCGCGGTGGCTGTGTTGTGCATCCAGTGGTGGGCCATGAAGTGGTACTTCCACGAGGCCGACTTGCCCATGAGCTCGCCGGTCTGGTTGAGGGAGTCCTTGACCAGCTGAGCGGTGGCCGGCGGCACCAGGGCGATGCGCTCGGCCAGCTCGCGGGTCCGTTCCAGCAGGGCGTCGGTGGGCACCACCCGGTTGGCCAGCCCGAGGCGCCAGGCTTCCTGGGCGTCGATGATCTCGCCCGTCCACAGGAACTCCTTGGCCTTGCGGATCCCGAGTTCCCACGGCTCCACCAGCAGTTCGACGCCCGCCCCGGTCATCCGCAGGACCGGGTTGGAGAATTTGGCGTCCTCGGCGGCCACGATGAGGTCGCACATGCAGGCCAGCATCAGGCCGGCGGCCACGCAGCTGCCCTGCACGGCGGCGATGGTGGGCTTGCGGAAATCGTGGATCCGCTTGCAGCGGTCGTAGTACATGATCTGCTCGTGGTACATCTTCCCCTCGGGGGTCTCCCGCATCAGCCGCCAGGCGTTGGGCTCGGAGTCGCCGACCAGCTCCTTGAGGTCGTGGCCCGAGGAGAAGTGCTTCCCGGCCCCGGCCAGGATCACCACCCGCACCGAGTCGTCGGCATCGGCTTCGTCGAAGGCGGCATCGAGCTCGTCGATCAACCGGGTGTCCTGAGCGTTGGCCATCTCCGGGCGGTTCATGGTGATGGTGGCCACCGTGTCCTTGACCTCGTACAGGATCGATTCGTAACCCACCGGCCCTCCTTTCGCTCCTCGTCCTCGTTCCCGGGTCAGTCCCGCGGCAGACCGAGGACCCGTTCTCCGACCAGGGTCCGCTGCACCTCATTGGTGCCGGCGAAGATCGACGACGCCAGATAGTAGAGCCACGATCGCTGCCACATGCCGTCCCCGGGGTTGTCCGCTGCCCCCTGCCAGAGGGGAGCGGCCGGACCGAG
This sequence comes from uncultured Acidimicrobiaceae bacterium, assembly GCA_963812885.1. Classification (GTDB taxonomy): domain Bacteria; phylum Actinomycetota; class Acidimicrobiia; order Acidimicrobiales; family RAAP-2; genus Bog-756. Next base: position 365,272 of record CAWEWZ010000007.1, read on the forward strand.
GACGGCCAGGACCGTCTCGTGCAGCCGTTTGGACATCTCGCTCCAGTACAGCTTGAGGGCACTGCCCTCCGGACCCGGTGGCTCGCCCCGCTCGAGGCGGGTGAGGGTGCGCCAGTTGTGGAGTTGGAAGAGCTTGACCTCGATGTAGGCCTCGGCCACCCGCTGGCGCACGTCCCAGTCGTCGAAGCCGCCCGGCCGGGAGCCGGCCAGCTCGAGGAGGCCGGCCAGCAGCTGGTAGTGGATGCCGAGCTGGCGGGGATTGACGCCCCGCTCGTGGGTGAGGGTGGAATTGGCCACCGTCCAACCGGCGCCGGCCGGGCCGACCAACTGGCTGTCGGGTACGAAGACGTCGTCGAGGACGACCTCGTTGAACTCGGCGTCACCGGTGATCTGGACCAGCGGGCGGACCTCGACGCCGTCGGCGTGCATGTCGACGACCAGACAGGACAGCCCCTGTTGGCGCTTGGGGGCGTCGGGGTGGCTCCGGGCCAGGCACAGACCCCAATCGGCGAACTGCGCATACGAGGTCCACACCTTGTGTCCGGTGACCAGCCACCCGCCATCGGTCCGCACCGCCCGGGTGGTGAGCGAGGCCAGGTCGCTGCCCGCCTCGGGCTCGCTGAACAGCTGGCACCAGAGCTCGTCGGCCCCGAGGATGGGGGGAGCCACTGCGAGCACTGCTCGGGGGTGCCGTGGGCGAACAGCGTCGGCGCCACCAGGTTGATGGCGATGCGCCCCACCAGTTCGGGGGCCCGGGCCCGGGCCATCTCCTCGGTGACCACGAAGTGCTCGGTGGGTCCGAGTCCTCGGCCTCCGAGCTCGGTGGGCCAGGTGATCCCCACCCACCGGTCGGCGGCCAGCTTGGCCTGCCACTGGCGACCGAAGGCCACCACCTCGTCGAGGTCATGGGAGCGGGTGGGGGGCTCGGTCCCGTACTCCCAGGGGAGGTTGGCCACCAACCAGTCGTGCACCTCGGCTCGGAGTTGTTGCTGTTCGGGTGTGATCTGCAGGTCCACCCCAGTCAGCTTGGCACAGGCGTCAGACCCTAAGCTTCGCCGCCGTGGACTTCGATCTCTCCCCCGATCAAGTGGAACTGCGCGCCGCCGCCGCCGACCTTCTGGACGGGCTGGCCTCCCCCGAACGGGTACGGGCCTTCGTGGGGCCGGGTCTCGCCGACGACGGCCGGGCCGGGGCCTCCTTCGACGGGTTCGACCATCAGCTGTGGGAGGCGATGGCCGACCAGGGATGGCTGGCCATCGAACGACCGGAGGAGGCCGGCGGCCTGGGCCTCGGGGCGGTCGAGGTGGCCGTCCTGGGCGAGGAGCTCGGGCGCCGGGCGGCACCGGCGCCCTTCGTCGGTTCCGTCCTGTGTCTCGGGGCCCTCGGCGCGGCGGCCGCCGATGACTCGCTGACCCCTGCGGCCCGGGAGGCGGCGGCGGCGTGGACCGAGCGTCTGGTCACTGGGGAGTCGGTCGGCTGTGTGGCCTGGTCGGCGAGTGCGATCGGTATCACCGCGGTGGACGACGACGGCCTGTGGCACCTGTCCGGGCGGCCGGAGCCGACCCAGTACGCCTCGGTGTCCGACGTCGCCGTGGTGCTGAGCGGGGACGGGCTGTTCGCGGTCGGACTCGACGACGGGGTCCGGCCCTCATCCGAGCCGGCCATGGACCCGACCCGTCCGCTGGCCTGGTTGGACCTCCACGGGACGCCGGCCCTCCGGATCGGAGGCGGACCCGAGGTGTCCCGCCTCCTCGACCGGGCGGCCACCACCGCCTCGGCCCTGCTGTTGGGAGCATCGGCGAGGGTCCTCGAGATGAGCGTCGAGTACGCCAAGGTGCGGCGGCAGTTCGGACGGGCCATCGGCAGCTTCCAGGCGGTCAAGCACCGGCTGGCCGACGCCCTGGTCGATGTCGAGGGCATGCGGTCGAGCACGTACTACGCGGCCTGGTGCCTGGCCACCGACGACCCCGACGCGGCCCTGGCCGCGTCGATGGCCAAGGCCTGGTGCTCGGATGCCTCGCGGCGGGTCACGGCGGCCGGTCTGCAGGTCCACGGGGGCATCGGGTTCACCTGGGACCACGAGCTGCACCTCCATCTCAAGCGGGCCCAGCTCGATGCGTCGAGCTTCGGCGACGCCGCCTGGCACCGGGACCGGATCGCCGGACTCCTCGAGCAGCGCCAGTGCGAGGGCCGCAGTCCCATCTGAGCAGGGACCCGCCGGCCCATCGGGCCGGCCCGGTCGGCCCCGGGAACCATGGGGCGGCACTGCTACTCTGGCGCCTGCCCCCGGCCCCCGCCGACGGGGTCGCGGACCGAAAAGGGAGGGCTGTGGCCTGGGATTTCTCCACCGAACCGGAGTTCCAAGACCAGCTGGACTGGATGGACGAATTCGTCACCGACGAGGTCGAGCCCCTCGACCTGCTGTGGGGGGGCGAGGGCCAGGCCTTCGCCATCGCCCAGACCCGCCTGGGTGGCGGTCGGGTGCACCACGCCATGCGCACGGTGGGGAACGCCCGGAAGGCACTCGACATGCTCTGCGAACGGGCCGTCAGCCGCAAGACACGTGACGGTGTGCTGGCCGACAAGCAGAGCGTGCGCGACTTCGTGGCCGACTCCTATGTCGAGCTGCTCCAATTCCGGCTCCTGGTCATGTACGTGGCCTGGTGCATCGACCAGGGCGCGGACCATCGGTCCATCCGCCGGGACATCGCCGCCATCACGGTTCTCACCCCCAAGGTCCTCCACGACGTGACCCAGCGGGCCATCCAGGTCCACGGGGCCCTCGGCGTCTCCGACGAGATGCCGCTCGGGGGACTGTGGATGACGGCGCCGATCATGGGTCTGGTCGACGGGCCCACCGAGGTGCACCGCAACACCGTGGCCCGCCAGGTGCTCAAGGGCTACGAACCGGTCGAGGGGCTGTGGCCCAGCCAGCACCTCCCGGCCCGGGTGGCCCGGGCCCGGGCCAAGTATGCCGACCACCCCGAGGCCCTCGCGTCGGCGTCGGGTGGTGAGGAGGCCGGACTGGCCGAAGCCCTGGAGCACGAGGTGGGGAACTTGTGACCGCGACATCCTCCGCCGGCCCGGCCCTCGCTCGCTTCGACCTCACCGGCAAGGTGGCCTTGGTCACCGGGGGCAGCCGGGGGCTGGGGCGGGCCATGGTGCTCGGTCTGGCCGGAGCCGGCGCCGACGTGATCGTGGCCAGCCGCAAGCTCGACGCCTGCGCGGCGGTGGCCGCCGAGGTCGAGGCCCTGGGGCGCCGGGCCCTGGCCGTGTCGGCCAACGTGGGCCGCTGGGACGAGCTCGACCACCTGGTCGACACCGCCTACGGCGAGTTCGGCCGGGTCGACGTGCTGGTCAACAACGCCGGCATGTCCCTCCTCTACGGCGACCTGTCCGAGGTCACCGAGACCATGTGGGAGAAGGTGGTCGGCCTCAACCTGAAGGGCCCGTTCCGCCTGACCACGCTGGTCGGCTCCCGGATGGTGGCGGCCGGCGGAGGCTCGATCGTCAACGTGTCGAGCACCGGGTCGATCCGGCCCGCGCCCTTCATGCTTCCCTACGACGCGGCCAAGGCGGGCCTCAACGCGCTGACCGTCGGTTTCGCCCACGCCTTCGGGCCGGCCGTCCGGGTCAATTGCATCATGGCCGGGCCGTTCTTCACCGATGTGGCCGAACACTGGGACCTGGAGGCCTTCGAGGCCACGGCCCGGGCCCGCCACGCGCTGCAGCGCGGCGGCCAACCCGACGAGATCGTGGGCGCCGCCCTCTACTTCGCCTCCGAGGCATCGAGCTACACCACGGGCGCCGTCCTCCGGGTGGACGGGGGAATCCCCTGACCGCTCCGGTCAGCGGGGGCGGCCGGGCACGGTCACCGTGTCGGTGTCGAGGCCCGAGCGCAGGACGGTCCCCGGAGTCGCCCCGGTGAGCTCCCCGGCCCGGGCGATGGTCACCCCGTTGACCAGCACGTGCTCGATGCCCTCGGCCTCGGCGTACAGCCGGCCGGCGCCCCCGGGAAGGTCGTCGCGGGTGTGCTCGGGACCGTGTCCGATCCGATCCGGATCGAGCACCACCAGATCGGCCCTCCAGCCGATGTCCACCCGACCCCGGTCGCGCAGGCCGTAGAGCCGGGCGGGTACGTCGGTCAGCTCCCGGATGGCCGCCTCCCAGCTGAGGAGCCCGCGCTTGCGGACGCCGTCCCCGAGCATGGAGGTGGAGTAGACCGCTCCGCACATCATGTCCAGATGGGCTCCGGCGTCCGACCCGCCGACGACGGTACGGGGGTCCTGCCACACCTTGGCCCGCAGCGCCCAGTCCGCCTCCGACTCGGGGATCGGAGGCCGCAGCCCGGTGCGCAGCCCGTCGGCCAGGACGATGTCGACGAGAGCGTCGAACGGCTCCTGGCCCCGCTCGGCGGCGATCGACCCCACGGTCCGCCCGGCGAGGCCGGCGTTGGCCTCGCTGAAGGTCTCTTCGATGGTCAGGATCCTCCAGTCGGCCAGGGCGCCCAGGATGCCCGCCTCCTCGGAATGGGCCCCGGCATCGAGCCGCCTCCGTTCCTCCGGATCGGCCAGCCGTTCCATCCGCTCCGGCAGTTTCAGTTCGAACACCTCGCGCCACCCGGGGAGGCCGTCGATCACCGCGCCGTGCTCGAAGGAGAGCCGGATCTTCACGGTGTGGGGGAGCGTCAGGGCCACCACGGCGGCCCCCCGGGCGGCGGCCACGGTCGAGGCCTGGAGCTGTCGTTCGCACCCCTCGGGGTTGAGCGAGGAGACGCCGAGCACATTCCAGTTGACCGGCCGGTCGGCCAGCAGCGAGAGCGCGGCCATGAGATCGACCTCGTCCTCGGTGAACCCGTTGATGCACCCGGGCACGATGAGCTCGAGCACGGTGCCGCGATGACCGGCGACGGAGGCACACAGGGCCTCGAGCTCCTCCCGGGAGGCGGCCCGGGAGGGGACCGGCCGGCCGTCGCCGTCATTGTGGGTGTGGGCCTGGGAGGTGGAGAACCCGAGGGCCCCCTCCTCGAAGCACCGCTCGGCCAGGGCCACCATCTCGGCCACCTGGGTATCGGACGCCGGGGCCCCCACGGCATCGTCGCCCATGACCACCCGGCGCAGCGTGGAGTGGCCGACCAGGAACCCGGCGTTCACCCCGATCCGGCCGTCGAACCGGGCCAGCCAGTCGCCGAACGAGCCCCACGACCAGTCGAGGGTCCGGAGGGCGGCCAGGGGCATGCCCTCCACCCGGGCCATCATCCTCGACAGGTAGTCGACGTCGTCCGGTCCCAACGGCGCCAGCGAGAATCCGCAATTCCCGCCGATCACCGTGGTCACCCCGTGCAGCGGCGACGGGCTGGCCGACGGGTCCCACGACAGCTGGGCGTCGTAGTGGGTGTGGAGGTCGACGAAGCCGGGGGTCACCATCAGTCCGTCGGCGTCGATCTCGGTGACCGCCCCGTCGACCGTGCCCATCGCCACCACCCGTCCCTGGTGCACGCCGATGTCGGCCCGGCGCGACGGTGCGCCGGTGCCGTCCACCACGGTGCCGCCGCGGATGGCCAGGTCGAGCATCGACGAACCCTCCCTTCTCCGACCGGCGGACGCCTTCGGCCCACGCTGCGTCCCCCGACGCTGTCGATCGGTGCGGATGCTAGCCTCCGCACCCGATGGCGAACGAGGTGGCCGGAGACGAGGGCCCCCGGCCCGCGGAGAGCACCGGGCATCCGGGGCTCCTGCCCGACCCGGAGCCCCGGGCCATCCGGGTGCCGATCATCTCGGTGGACGACCACCTGATCGAGCCGCCCGATCTCTTCGAGGGTCGGATGCCGAGCCGCCTGGCCGACCGTGCCCCCCGCATCATCGAGGACGCCGACGGCACCCAGACCTGGCTGTACGAGGACCGCCGGTACCCGAACATCGGACTCAACGCGGTGATCGGGCGGCCGAGGGAGGACTGGAGCATGGACCCGGCCCGCTTCGAGGAGATGCGCCCCGGTTGCTTCGACATCACCGCCCGGGTGGCCGACATGGACCTCAACGGGGTGTGGGCCTCCCTGTGCTTCCCCTCCCTGGTGGCCGGCTTCTGCGGCTCGGTGTTCATCAGGTCGGACGACCCCGAGCTCGGGCTGGCCTGCCTGCAGGCCTGGAACCAGTGGCACCACGAGGTCTGGGCCGGGACCTTCCCCGAACGGATCATCCCGCTGCAGCTGCCCTGGCTGGCCGACGTGGCGGTGGCCGCCGACGAGGTCCGGGCCAATGCCCAACGGGGTTTCCGGGCGGTGAGCTTTCCCGAGTTCCCGGCCCAGCTCGGCCTCCCGGCCATCTTCACCCGCCACTGGGACCCGTTCTTCGCCGCCTGCGAGGAGACCGGCACGGTGGTGTGCCTGCACACCGGCTCGTCGGCGTGGGCGCCCCTGCCGTCGCCGTCGCCCCCCTTCGAGCTGCTCCCCACCCTCTTCCCGGTCAACGCGCTCATCGCCGCGGCCGAGTGGCTGTGGTCAGGCGTCCCTCTCCGGTTCCCCGGGCTCGACGTCGCCCTCTCCGAAGGTGGCATCGGCTGGGTGCCGATGTTGGCCGACCGGGTGGACTACGTCCTCGACCACTCCGCTTCGGGCACGGAGTCGGTCTCGTGGCCGTCCGAGCTCCGGCCCAGCGAGGTCCTCAAGCGGAATTTCTGGTTCTGCACCATCGACGACCCGTCGGTCGTCGACCTGCTCCCGGTCATCGGGATGGACCACGTCATGGTGGAGAGCGACTATCCCCACGCCGATTCGACCTGGCCCGACACCCAGGCGGTCATGCAGTCGACGCTGGGCGGTCTGGACGAGGCCGACCTGCGGATGGTGGCGGCGGGGAATGCCGCCCGCCTGTTCCGCCATCCCCTCCCGCCGGCCGACGACTGGCGCGGCTAGGGCCGCACCCTATCCGATCTCCCCCTCGGCGAGGGTCTCCTGCTGGATCTCGATGGTGTTGCCGGCCGGGTCGGTGAACCAGATCTGGACGGTCGTCCCCTGGGCCCCCTCCACGTAGGGGATGCCCGCCTGCTCCAACTCGGCCACCGCCCCCTCGAGGTCGGTCACCGCCAAGCACACGTGCGGGCCGGCCGGCCGGATCGGGCCCGGTCCGGCCGGGGCATCGACCAGGTGGAGCTGGGCGTTCCCGACGCCGAACCAGTGCCCGTCGATACCGGGGATCTCGGGTCGGTCCTCGTCGTGGCAGGTGGAAGAGGCGTCGGTAGAACTCGACGCTCTCGGCCAGCTCCCCTTCGACGTTCATGCTGTGGTGCAGGGTGCGGGTGACCTTCACCGCCGTGCCCTCCGGCGGTCGGGGTGGCCGGGGCCGGACCGGCTGATCACTGGGGCCACCCGTCGGGTATCACCGCGCCGGAGATGGACCGTGGGTCGACCGGCTGATGGGTCTTCCCCGCCTGGTAGACGGCGAAGCAGAGCTGGAGCGCCTTGATGGCCTCGGTCGGGCTCATCTCGGCGGGGACGCCGTCGACGAGGGCGTCGACGAAGTGGTGGGAGGCCCGCTTGAAACCCTCACCCCAGTCCGCGTCGACGGTGGGGAAGCTGGTGGTGGTCTCCGTGCCGTGCGTGCCGTCGTAGAGGACGACGGCGGGCAGGTCCAACATCTCCCCGGTGCACCGGGTCACCCACAGGAAACCCTCGTCCCCCTGGACCTCGAAGAATTCATCGGCTCCGTAGTAGCTGCTTCGCAGCCACATCCGGGGTGCGTAGGTGACGTCCATGGTCCCGAGGATCTCCGGGTCTTCGTACTCGAAGATGGAGGCGCAGGGCTCGAAGTAGTAGTCCCGCCGTCGGACCACGGCCTGGACCGAGACGATGTCCTGGTCGAACAGCCACAGGGCCACCGCGTACTTGTGGATCATGTCGTCGAACAGGTGGCCGCCGGGGCTCTCCGAGGTCATCCGCCAGACGTAGCCGTCGGCCTGCAGGCCGGCCTGGAAGGCGGAGTCGGTCTGACCCACCACCGTCTTCATGCGCAGATTGGTCGGCTTGCCGATGGCGCCCTCGGCGATCAGGCGCTTGGCCTGTTCGAGCGGCGGATAGTGGCGGAAGCACTCGCTGACCCGGAGGATGAGGCCGGCCTCCTCGGCCGCGGTGGCCATGGCCCGGGCCTCGGTGACCGAGTTGGCCAGGGGCTTCTGGCACGAGACGTGTTTGCCGGCGGCCAGCGCGGCCAGCACGTGGCCGTGGTGGAGGTTGGTCGGGGTCAGGATCTCGACGGCATCGATGTCCGGATCGGCCAGCATGGCGTTCAGATCGGTGTAGGAGGCGGGTGCTCCCCAGCGCTCGGCCGCCGCCGCCGCCCGGCCCTCCACCGGGTCGCAGACCGCTGCCACCTCGACACCGCTCGTCTTCGAGGTAGCCGGCCACGTTGAGCGAGGCGATGTTGCCGGCCCCGACGATTCCGATGCGCGGATGGTCGATCTTTGCTGACATGGACGTCAGGATATCGCCGACCGGTCGGCGGGCACGGATCCGGCCATCACCGGGACCCCGGATAGCCGCCGCCCCCGTAGCGACGGTCCAGGGCGTCGTAGTCGACGGCCCAACCCTGTCGGGGAAGCTCGTCGGCGAACTCCACCAGGCTCGGCTTCTTGTAGGAGGCGATCCGGGCCCGGCAGTGCTCGATGAGCTCGGGGCCGGTGACCTCGGCCCCGGGACGGAGGACCACCACCGCCAGCACCCGCTGGGTCCAGCGCTTGTCGGGGACGCCGATGATCGCCGCCTCGCGGACCGCCGGGTGCTGGAGCAGGCACCCTCCACCTCGGCGGGGTAGATGTTCTCGGCGGCCGACTTGACGATGCGGGTCAACGGGGCGACGAAGGTGAGCGAGCCGTCGCCGTGGCGACGCCCGAGGTCGCCGGTGTGCCACCAGCCCCCCCGGAACCGCTCGGCGTTGAGCTGGGGACGGTCGTGGTAGCCGTTGGTGACGATCGGGCCCCGGGCGACGATCTCGCCCGTCTCGCCGATGGGCACCTCGGCCCCGTCCGGGTCCACGATCCGGACCTCGGCCCACGGGGAGGGCCGGCCGCTGGTTCCTTCCGTCCCGATACCCAGGGCGTTGTAGGTGAGCATGCCGGTCACCTCGGTCTGCCCGTAGCCGGCCGGGTGCAGACCCCACGGGCTGTCGTCCACCTCCACCATGGCGTTCCACGCCGGGCTGCCCCCGAAGGTCCGGAGCGAGGAGAGGTCGTAGCGGCCGCCGGCGTTGACCGCCATGATCTCCTCGGCCGTCGGCCCCATGACGAAGCCGTAGGTGCAGTGCTCGGCCTCGATGACCCGGCACAGCTCCTCGGCGTCGACCCGCCGGGTGAGCACGTTGGTGCCGCCCATGGCGAAGGTGGCGAACGTCGTCATCAGGGTGGCCATGTGGAACATGGGTCCCGAGTTGAGGTACGCGGTCTCGCCGGTGATCCGCTGCACCATGGCCACCGTCCCCGCCTGGGTCAGGATCGACCGGTGGGAGAGCAGCGCACCGTTGGGGGTCCCGCCGAACGCACCGGTGTAGAGCTGCAGGACCGGGTCGGTGGGGGAGAGGCCCCCGGGCCACGCCTCCTCGGCGCCGGCGGCGGCGGCCCCGGCGGCCAGGAATCCTTCGTAGGTGTCCGGTCCGCCGGTCGCGTCGTGCTGCACCCACCGTGCCGTTCCCTCCCACCGGGACCGTGCCTCCTCGATGGTGTCGCCGATCTCCTCGCGCTGCCAGATCACCACCACCGGCCGGGCGTCGGCCAGCAGGGTGACCATCTCGGTGGCGCTCTGGCGCCAATTGGCCGGTACCACCACGGCACCGATCTTGGCGACGGCCAGCCACGTCTCGATCAGCCGATGGCAATTCTGGCCCAGCCACACCACCCGGTCACCCCGGGCCACTCCGGCCCCGACCAGGGCCCGGGCCAGCCGGTCGGTCCGGTCGTCGAGCTCGGGGTAGGTGAACCGGACCTCGCCGCACACGACGGACCGGATGTCGGGCCGGCTCCGACGGTGCTCGGCCAGGACGCCGGGCAATGTCATCTGGTGCACGGGGTCCGACGATCCGAGCTCGGCCCCGCCCGGCATCGGGCTCACCGGCCCCCCGGGGCGTCGGCCGGACCCTCCCCGTTGTTCTCGGTGAGCAGGGCCCGGAGCTCGTCCTTGACCACTTTGCCGGTGGCGTTCCTCGGCAGCTCGTCCACGAACTGCCACCGGCGGGGCACCTTGTAGGCGGCCAGCTGCTCCAGGGTGTGGGCCCGGAGGTCGTCGGGACCGGCCTGGGCGCCGGGGCGCAGGACCACGAAGGCCACCACGTCCTCGCCCAGCACGGGGTGGGCGACGCCCACCACGGCGACCTCTCGGACCGCCGGGTGCAATTCGATCACGTGCTCGACGTCGGTCGGGTGGATGTTGTTGCCGCCGCGGATGATGACGTCCTTGCTGCGTCCGACGATGTAGAGGTAGCCGTCCTCATCGACCCGGCCGAGGTCGCCGGTGACCAGCCAGCCGTCGACCCAGGTGCGGGCGGTGGCCTCCGGGTCGTCGAAGTACTCACGCGGGCGCCCGGGGATGCGCAGGAGGACCTGGCCCACCTCACCGGCGGCCACCGCCTCACCGTCGGGGTCGGCACAGCGCACCTCGGCCGGGGGCAGTGGCTTGCCCACCGACCCCGGTCGCTTGACCGCCTCTCCCGGCGGCATGAGGCAGTAGACCGACCCGGCTTCGGTCATCCCGTAATTGTTGGAGACCATGGCGGTGGGCATCCGCTCCTGGAACCGCTCCAGGACGAAGGGGGCCAGCGGGGCGCTGCCGACGGTGCAGATCTGCACCGAGTCGAGCGCCGCGGTGTCGAAGCGCGGGTGGCCGAGGAGAAGGTTGGCCATGGCCGGGACCAGGAAGACGGCCACCGGACGTTCCTGTTCGACGGCGTCGAGCCACTGCTCGGCATCGAACCGGGGCATGTACAGCCCTCGCATGCCCAGCTTCATCGGTGTGTACACGAAGGAGAGCCCGGCGAAGGTGTAGGGCGGGCTGGCGTGCATCCAACCCCCGCCGTTCCAGGCCGGCTCGCTGAACGGGACGAGCGAGGAATTGTCGTGGCGGACGGCCACCGCCTTGGGATGTCCGGTGGTGCCCGAGGTGTAGAGGATGTCGGCCAGATCGGCCGGCTCCCGTGGTGTCTGGAAGTAGTCCGGCGGGCTGTCGAGGACCTCGGACCACGGCACCACCCGCTGGTCGGTCTCCGGCGGGGTCGGATCCCGTCCCCGTCCCCGACGGCGGGCACGGCGATCACCAGCGCCGGCCGCCCCCCGGCATAGCGGTCGAGGAGGGACTCCTCGGCGAAGACCGCCCCGGCGCGGCAATGCTCGACCATGCGCTCGACCTCGGGCCGGGTCAGTTGCGGGTTGAGAGGTACGGCCACCGCTCCGGCGCGGTGGATGGCGGCATAGGCCACGATCCACCGGAGCAGGTTGGTGGGGTGGAGGTGGATGCCCACCGGGGAACCGGGCTCGACTCCGGCGTCGAGCAGCCCCCGGGCCAGTCGGCTGGCGTCGGCATCCCAGTCGGCGAACGTCAACGGGGAGCCGCCGAGCACCGTGTAGGCGGTCTGATCGCCATAGGAGAGCGCCATGGCATGCAGCTGCTCGGGGAGCAGTTGGGCCCCGGTGCTCATCGGGGTGAGGTCACCTCGTCACTTCTTCGGGCCGAGCAGCGCGTGGGCGGGCATGCCCACCGGCTGGAGGTGCTGGCCGAGCACCTCGTGGAAGTGTTCGGCCACCTGGGACGGCGTCCACCCGCCGTCCTGGAACATGATGGCCACCTGCCGGGGAGTCTGGAAGATGGTGTAGCCGAAACCGGTGCGCCCGAAGATCTGGCCGTTGACGTCGGCGGCCGCCTCGGAGGCCAGATAGGCGATCAGCGGCGCGTTGAGGGCCGGATCCTGATCCGGGGGCGGTTCGGCGTCCTCGTTGAGCCCTGCGGTCATCCGGGTGGCACCGGCCGGGGCCATGCCGTTGACGGTGATCCCGTAGCGCCCGAGCTCGAGCGCCCAGACGAAGGTCATCCCCATGATGGCCGCCTTGGCCGCCCCGTAGTTGGTCTGCCCGAAGTTCCCGCGCAGGCCGGCCGACGAGGTGATGTTGACGATGCGTCCGTATCCGGCCTCCTTCATGAGGGGGGCGGCATGGCGGGCCGTGTTGAACGTCCCCTTCTGGTGCACGGCGACCACGGCGTCGTAGTCGGCCTCGTCCATCTTCACCAACGTGCGATCGCGGACGATGCCGGCGTTGTTGACCAGGATGTCGATCTTCCCGAAGGTGTCGACGGCGGTGGCCACCATCCGGCCGGCGCCGTCGAAGTCGTCGACCCGGTCGCGGTTGGCCACCGCCTCCCCGCCCCGGCCCACGATCTCCTGGACGACCTGCTCGGCCGGATCTTCGTCCGTGCCGTCGCCGCCGAGAGAGACGCCGATGTCGTTCACCACCACGGCCGCGCCCTCGCCGGCCAGGCACAGGGCGATGGCCCGCCCGATGCCGCGTCCCGCGCCGGTGACCACTGCTACCCGTTCATCAAGCAAGCCCATCGGGCCACTCTATGCGAACCTTCCGATCCCTGACGGTGGCGTCAGCCCCTGCCCGATGACGGCGATAGCATCTCGGTGTTCTGCCGGGGTGGTGCTCCGGCCCGTCCCTGGAGGTACCCGCACGATGCCCGGCTCCGTCGAAATCGCCTCCGATGGGACCGCCGACGGCGACGGGCGGGTCCGGGCCCGGATCGCCGCCCTCGGGCTCCGGCTGCACGGCCCCCATCCACCCCACGACCCGCTCGATGCCGTGGTCGTGCACGGCGGCGTGGCCCGGACGTCGGGCCAACTGCCCCGGGTCGACGGTGAACTGACCTGCATCGGAACCCTCGGCACGACGGTCAGCGTCGACGAGGGACATCAGGCCGCGGCCATCTGTGCCCTCAATGCCCTGGCCGTGTTGGAGGCGGAGCTGGGCACGCTCGACCGGGTGGACCGGGTGCTGTCGATGACCGGCTTCGTGGCCTCCGCTCCCGACTTCCACCGCCAACCCGACGTGGTCGACGGGGCCAGCCAGGTGCTCTACGACGTCTTCGGTGAGGCCGGCCGCCACACCCGGTCGGCGATCGGGGTGGCGGCCCTCCCGCGGGGCGGCGCGGTGGAGATCGAGTTGACCGTCTCCCTCCGCCCCTGAGAAACCGTCCCGCCCTCGGCAAGGAGTTCGACATGGATGACCACGAAACCATTGCAGTGCTCGGCGACCTGGGCGCGGCCACGCTGGGCGAGTCGGGGGCGCTGCCCATGCCGGGCCGGATCCGGCCGGTGTGGTCCGGGGCCTCGGTGGCGGCGCCGGCCTTTCCTGTCACCTGTACGCCCGGGGACAACCTGGCCGTCCATGTCGCCGTGGCCGCGGCGCCGGCCGGCTCGGTGCTGGTGGTCGACGTCGGTGACGTCCCCGACCGGGGCTACTGGGGCGAAGTACTGACCACCGCGGCCCAGGTCCGGGGTCTGGCCGGCCTGGTCATCGACGGCTGCGTCCGTGACGTGGCCGCCCTGGAGCGGCTGGCCTTCCCGGTGTTCTCGCGCGGGGTGGCCCTTCCGGGTGCCACCAAGAACAACCCCGGCCGCGCCGGACCGGCGGCCACCGTCGCCGGTGTGCCGGTGGAGGGCGGCGACTGGGTGGTCGGCGACATCGACGGGGTGGTCGTGGTCCGGGGTGCCGCCCTCGGTGAGACGATCGCCGCCGGTCGGGCCCGGGCGGCGGGCGAGACGGAGTACTTCGCCGCTCTCGGCCGAGGAGCCACCACCGTCGAGCTCCTGCATCTCGACGCCTCGCTGATCGACCGGACCGGACCGGCGACCTGAGGACGCCGGGCGGCGGCTCCTCAGTCGTCGTGGGTGGTGTAGTCGATCGGACCCGAGCCCTTGACGCCGATGGCGAAGCAGAAACAATGGATGGGTGCGTGGTCGGTGACCGGCCTCAGGCTGTGGACCTCGTCCGGCGGGATGTAGACAAGATCCCCCTGGGCGATGGGCCGGTCCTCACCGGCGATGGTCATGATGCCCCGGCCCCGCAGCACGTAGTAGAACTCGTGGGTCGGATGGGAGTGCGGGTGGACGTAGCCTCCGCCCTCCACTTCGAATTCGTTCACCAGTTCGAGGAATCCGCCGTCGGTCACCTCTTTGAACTCGCGGGAGTTGACCATCCACCACACCGGAACCGTGCCGTTGTGCTCGACGACGGGGGCGACGTCTTCGATGTTGCGTACGTCCATCACCATGTGGTCTCCTCTGTCCCCAGTCACGTCCGATACCGGTGCCGATGTTAGGTTGAACCGTCACCTTAGATCGGCTCTGGAGCGTGGGAATGGGTGAGGTCCGCCAGATTGCACCGGAACCACTGACCGGCGAGGCCTGGGCCCCGTTCGGTTGGCTGCCGGTGGCCGACACCGATCCGAGAGACGGCGCCGAGGTGCTCGAATTCGCCTGGCACGATGCGCACGTGAACCTCATCGGCCACCGCCGGGACGAGGTGCCCGAGGTGCCCGGCGGCCTCCGTTGCCAGGTCCTGTTCCGGCACGCCACCCACACCCAGGTCCTGATGCCCTTGGATGTCACCGCGGTGGTGGTGGTGGCCCCGCCGGGATTGGACATGTCGTCTCCCGCCGATGCCGACCGGATCCGGGCCTTTTCGATCCCGCCGCTGTCCTCGCTGGTGCTGCACCGGGGGACGTGGCACTGGGGCCCGTACCCGGTCGGAGCCGATTCGGTGCAGCTGTTCAACGTCCAGGGGCGGCGCTACGCCGACGACAACGCCCGCGTCGACCTCGACGCCCTGGGGGCTCCGGTCGACGTGCTCATGGGCTGACCGCCGGGATCGCGCCGCCCATCCGAGCCGCACGTCCCGGACCAGGTGCCCGGGACTAGCCGTCCCCGCGGTCCGGTTCGACCGGGGTGAACAGGGCGCGGTGGACCATGGTGGTCAGGGTCTCCAGGGCCTCGTCGTCGACCGGCTGCCCCATGAAGTCGCGCAGGTAGTGGAACCGGTCGAGCATGGCCAGGACGGCCAGGCCGGTGACCTCGGGGCTGAGGTCGTCGGCCATCCCGGCCGCCGAGATCTGGGCGGACATCGCATCGGTCAAGGTGGACAGCGTGCGGCGGGTCCGGTCGGCCACCGAATCGTCCACCGTGGCCAGGTCGGTCCACGACCGGAACAGGGGTGCATAGCGGAGCCACAATTTGGAGTAGTCGCCGATCCATTGGCGGAGATGCTCGCGGCTCTCGCCGTCCAGGGCCGTCCCCGCCTGGGTCAGGGCCCCGTAGAGCTCGGTGGCACTGGTGGCCACCTCGATGGTCAGGGCCCGGACCAGGTCGGACATGTTCGAGAAGTACAGGTAGAAGGTACCGTGGGACATGTTGGCGATGTCGACGACGTCGTTGACCCTGGTGGCGTGGTAGCCGCGGCGGTCGAACGCCTCCATCGCCGCGTCGAGGAGCTTCTGCATGGTCTCGCGGCCCTGGCTCCGGAGGGCGCGCTTGCTGGCCGGTACGCCGATCGGGCCTTTGGGCTCCGGAGGTGAGCCGTTCCCGGATTTGGCCGCCGCCACGTTGGTCGGCGCCGTCGCCTTGGGGCCGGCCGATTTCTTCGATCGCGCCGTCCCCGGCGCCCGGGCCCCCGCCGCCAGCCCGTCCTTCCCGTTGGCTGGGGCGACCGGGCGGCCCGCGCCGCTCTTGGCCGGGGGCTTCTTCTTCGCCGGCTGCCCTTTCGATCCCGCTCGCGCCCTCGATCCCGAACGCCCTCCGTCAGTGACCATGCCCGCTGAATGGTAGTTCCAGGTTGGATAACCTCACACAATGATCGAGCGTCCTCCGGATCCGGAGCCGGAGCGGGGGCCGCTCGATCCGTAGCCTGCACGCCGGAAGGAGGGCACCGGCCATGGCCGAAGTCGGACTCTCCCTGAGCGAGGCGGTGGAGCGGAACATCCACCCCGGTGACTCGGTCCACGTCATGCTCGGGCACAGCCGCTGGACGGCGGCCGCCCGGGAGATGGCCCGGCAGTTCTGGGGAGCCGACGCCGGGCTGACGCTCATCATGAGCAGTCTGGGTGCGCTCGGCGCCCTCTTCTTCCGGGGCGGGATGGTCCGCAAGGTGGTGACCGCCTATTCGGGCAACAGCTTCCCGTCCTACGCGCCGAACCCGATCTTCAAGCAGGCGCTACGAGTCAGGTGCTGTCGCCGTCGAGCACTGGTCGATCCTGACCCTCGGCCAGCGGCTCGAGGCCGCGGCCCGAGGGTTGCCGGCCATCGTGACCGGTTCGGTGGTCGGCTCGGACCTGGCCGGCAACGAGGCCTTCTCGGTGGTGGACTCCGAGTTCGGCCCGGTGGGTCTCCTGGCCCCCCTCGCCCCCGACGTGGCCCTGTGCCACGCCGCCCTGTCCGACATCCATGGCAACCTGGCCATCTCCGAGCCGATGCTCGAGGGGACCTGGGGGGCATGGGCGGCCCGACGGGGGGTGGTGGCCACGGTGGAGACGATCGTCCCCGACCTGGCCGAGCTCGGGCACCGGGTGCGGATCCCCGCCCACCGCGTCCTGGCCGTGGTGGAGGCGCCCTTCGGCGCCCACCCCGGCGGGTGCTACGCCCCGGGCCTCCCGGTGGCCGGCTACGGCGAGGACATCCCCTTCTGGGTGGAGGCCGCGGCCGCCGCCCGCGGCGACTTCGACGCCTGGGCCCGCGACAACCTGCTGGACCCGCCGGATCACTCGGCCTACCTGAAGCTGCTCGGTGACGACCGTCTCATCGGCCTGCGGCTGCTGTCGGACCCAGACTCGTGGCGTCATGACGCCGAGGCCAACCCGCTGCCCACCGACGAGCCGATCAGCGACTGGGAGGTGGCGGCCAGCCTCGGGGCCCGCGAGGTCCAGTCGGTGGTGGCCGAGCATCGGGCCGACGCCGTGCTGGCCGGTGCCGGCGTGGCCAACCTGGCCGCCTGGGTCGCCGTGGCCCGGGCCCGGGCGGCCGGGAGCCCGGTGTGCCTGACCGCCGAGCTGGGTCTGTGGGACTACACCCCGACACCGGCCGATCCCTACATCTTCAACCACCGGGTCTTCCCCCGGACCACCCTGCTGGCCGACGCCTCGACGGTGCTCGGCATGGTGGTCGGTGGCCCGGGGACGACCACCATCGGCTGCGTGGGCGCGGCCGAGGTGGACCGGGACGGGAACATCAACTCCACCAGACTGGCCGACGGGCGGTTCCTGGTCGGCTCGGGTGGGGCCAACGACGTGGTCAGCCGGGCGGCGGCCTGCGTCGTGGTCACCCTCGGCCGGCCCCAGCGGCTGCCGGCCACGGCGGGGTACGTGACCGCCCCGGGCGAGCGGGTGACCAGCGTGGTCACCGACCGCGGCATCCTCCGGCGGATCGACGGCCGGCTCCGGGTGGCCGCCGTCCCCTCGGGATCCGACTCCTTCGAGGAGCGGGTGCGGGCCATGGTCGCGTCGTGCGACTGGGATCCCGAGGTCGCCGCCGACGTCAGCGAGCTCAGCCCGGTGACCATGGACGAGGTGCTCGAGCTCCGCGAATTCGATCGGCGTCGTCAATTCCTGCGCTGACCGTACGGCCGACCGCACCCGGTGGCCCGGGGGCAGGACGGGATTGGGCTGTTCGGACGCGCCCACGTGTGGGCTGGGCAAAGAGCGCTACGGTTGACATCACTAACATTCGTGTCATAAGAACTGGCTCGGCGTCCGGTCGTTCACGGGGGAACGCCGACATAGGGAAGGGTGGACATGGGGAAACACCGGGGGAGTTGGGTGTTGCCGGCTGCAGCGACACTCGGTATTGCCATCATCGCTGCGGCCTGTTCGTCCTCTGGCAGCTCGACCACCACGACGGCCGGTTCCAGCAGCACGACGTCCAGCGCCAACCCCAAGCCCACCGCCAACGAGAACGGGGTGACGGCCACGGCCATCAACGTGGGCGCCATCTCGACGCTGACCGGGTCGATCGCCTCCGACTTCAACGGTCTGTCACCGGGCATCAAGGCCTACTTCGACATGGTCAACGCCCAGGGGGGCATCAACGGGCGCAAGCTGGTCCTGGCCTACAACCTGGACGACGGCGGGCAGCCCAGCCAGTTCACCCAGCTGACCCACACCCTCATCGACCAGGACCACGCCTTCGCGGTGATGGTGGCCTCGTACTGGTTCACCCCGAACTACTTCGTCGAGACCCACACCCCGACCTACGGCTACAACGTGAGCGGCAACTGGCAGGGTCCCGACAACCTGTTCGCCGCCGGCGGCTCGGTGCAGAACTACCACGCCGGTGTGCCCGTCTACGCCTACCTGGCCAAGAAGACCAACTCGAAGAAGATCGCCATCATCAGCTACGGGCCCTCGATCACCTCCTCGTACGACGCCTGCAACACCACGGCGACCGACCTGCAAGAAGGCCGGGTTCAACATCTCCTACGAGGACCTCGGCGCCCAGCTGGGCGGCAGCTATTCCTCGGCCGTCCAGCGGATGCAGCAGACCGGGACCGACATGGTGATCAGCTGCATGCAGGAGTCGCGACAACATCACCATGGCCCGGGCCATCCAGCAGTACGGGCTGACCAACATCCACCAGCTGTGGCTCAGCGGCTACGACCAGTCGCTCCTCAACCAGTACAGCAACCTGATGCAGGGCGTGTACTTCAACCTCTCGGGGAACGTTCCCTACGAGGCGGCCGCGATAGACGAACACCTACCCGGGCATGAAGACCTACATCAAGGAGATGAACAAGTACGAGCCGGCCTTCACCAACAACGGCGTGGCCCTCCAGGGCTGGCAGTCGGCCGCCCTGCTGGCCCAGGCGGTCAAGCAGGCGGGCAACAACCTGACCCAGGCCAACCTGATCAACATCACCAACCAGATCACCAACTTCACCGCCGGCGGCCTGACCACGGTGACCAACTGGGAGAATTCCCACAACAAGACCACCTATCCGACGTGCAGCGCGTTCGTGAAGGTCGAGCACAAGAAGTTCGTCCCGACACTCGGGAAGGGGAACCAGGTGTTCGTCTGCGTGGGTCCGAGCGCGAAGGACACGACGCCGGTGCCCGCACCGGCCGGCACCCCGGGGACATGACCCGGGCGCATTGCCGGGCCCCGGTAGGAGCCGGCGCCCGAGTGGAGCAACTTCCTGGGCTTCGCCATCCCCGGCATCCCCTTCGGCTGCACCTACGCCATGGTGGCCGTGGGGCTGGTCCTCACCTACCAGGCCACCGGGGTCTTCAACTTCGCCTTCGGGGCCCAGGCCTACACCTCGGCCTTCATCTTCACCCTGCTCGTGCAGAACGAGCACATGTCGATCTGGCCTGGCCTTCTTCATCTCGGTCATCCTGCTGGCGCCGGCGCTCGGCCTGATCTTCGACCGCTACCTGTTCCGGAAGATCCCCAACACCAACACCACGGCCAAGCTGGTCACCGGGATCACCCTGTTCGTCGGCATCCCCGCCCTCCTGCCGGTGATCTTCGGGAGCAACAACCAGTTCAACCCCCCGAGCATGCTGTTCAACCCGGACACCGTGTACTTCCGGGTGGCCGGGGCCCCGATCAACGGGATCTCGCTGAGCACCGTCGTGGTCACCGCCTTCGTCCTGCTGGCCCTGGTCGTCCTGATGCGGCTGACCCCCCTCGGCCTGCAGATGCGCGGCGCGGTGGAGAGCCGCCGGCTGGTCCAGCTGGACGGGGTCAACTCCGGCCGGGTGGTGGCCGTGGCCTGGGCCATCTCCAGCCTGATGGCCGGACTGGCCGGCGTCCTCCTGGCCCCGCTCTACGGCCAGCTCGAGGCCCAGGACTACGCCACCCTGGTGGTGGCCGCCTTCGCCGCCGCCGCCTGGGCCGTCCTGCGCTCCATGCCCATCGCCGCCGTGGTCGGCATCCTCATGGGGGTGGCCGACACCGTGCTGTCCGGCTACCTGCCGGCCAGCAGCGTGTGGTCGTCGGCCACCCTCTCGTCCCTCCCCTTCGTCGTGCTGGTGGCCGCCCTCCTCCTCGTGCCCGGGCTGCGCCAGCTCGGCGACGCCAAGGACCCGATGGCCTCGGTCGACCCGCCCGCGCCGCCGACCACCGCCGCCGTCCGGGCCCCCCAGATGGACCGGATCATCCGGGTCGCTCTGGTACGTGCTGCTGGCCGCGTTCATCGTGTCCATGCTCACCTGGATGCCCAAGACGTGGGAGAACGTGTTCAACGCCGGACTGGCCTTCTCGGTGATCTTCCTCTCCATCACCCTGATCACCGGCATGGGCGGGCAGCTCTCGCTGTGCCAGGCCACGCTGGCCGGCGTCGGCGCCTTCACCGCCGCCCAGCTGGCCAACCACCTGGGCCTCAGCCTGCTCCTCGGAGGGCTGGTGGGGGCGGTGGCGGCCGGGGCGGTGGCCGTGGTCCTGGCCGTGGCCTCGCTGCGGCTCCGCGGCCTGGGCCTGGCCCTCATGACCATCGCCGCCGCCCTGTTCTTCGACAGTGCCATCTTCCCCCAGATCTCGACCAGCAACGGCTCGCCGCTCAGCGTGCAGCCGAAGTGGGTGGGACTGGACATCCTCAACCCGAACGGCCATGCCTTCTTCGTGCTGGCCATGGTCGTCCTGGTCATCGTCATCCTCGGGGTGCTGCTCATCCGCAAGGGCACCACCGGCCGGTACCTGGCCGCCATGCGGGGGAGCGAGACGGCGGCGGCCGGTCTGGGCATCAACCTGACCTGGCAGCGGGTGCTGATCTTCGGCCTCTCCGGGGTGGTGGCCGGCATCGGCGGCACCCTGTTGACCATCCAGCAGCAGTCGGTCACCTCGGCCGAGTTCAACTACCAGCTGTCGCTGGCCTTCGTGGTCATCGTGGTCACCACCGGGGTCTCCACCGTGGAAGGGGCGATCAACGCCGGGTTCGGCTTCGTGGTCATCCAGCAGCTGCTCACCTACCTGCCGCAGCGCTTCGGCGGCAACAGCCTGGTGTTCGTGCTGTTCGCCTTCGGGGCGTTCACCTACGCCTCCCACCCCGAGGGGATCCTCGAGTTCCAGAAGCGGCGCTGGACCCTGCGGATGGAGCGTCTGGTCTTCCACACCGGACGAGCCGCCCCCGGCCCCCGGCGGCCCCTCCCTCCTCGGTGCCTACGGGGGAGGCGGCGGAGGCCCGGGCAACGGTGCGGACGGCGGGCTGTCGCGGGTCGAGCCCGAGCCGGTGGTGAACGACCGTGGCTGATCACGGATCCGCTCCTGCGCGTCAACGGGGTCTCCAAGGTGTTCGGTGGAATCACCGCGGTCGACAACGTCTGCTTCGACGTGGTGGCCGGTGAGAGCGTCGGGCTGGTCGGGCCGAACGGCGCCGGCAAGACCACGCTCTTCAACTGCATCTGCGGCCAGCTCCAGCCCGAGCGGGGCAGCGTGGAGCTGGCCGGCGAGGAGCTGCTCGGCATCCCCACCTACAAGCGGGCCCGCCTCGGCATCGGCCGCACCTATCAGCGGGTGGAGATCTTTCCCGACATGACCGTGCGTGACCACCTGCTGGTGGCCGAGCGGGCACGCCGGCGCGAGGGCCGGTTGTGGAAGGACCTGTGCAACCGGAGCGCGCCCACCCTCGAGGAGATCGAGCGGGTGGACTCGGTCCTCGGGTTGGTCGGCATCGCCGACCGGGCCGACGCCCCGGTCTCGTCCCTCGGGTTGGGCTCGTGCCGGCTGGTGGAGCTGGCCCGCGCCCTGGTCTCCGACCCGGTCCTGCTGCTGGCCGACGAGCCGTCCTCCGGTCTGGACATCCACGAGACCGGCGAGCTCTCCGACGTGTTGCGGATGCTCCAGCGCGAGCGGGGCATGGCGGTGCTCCTCGTCGAGCACGACCTGAGCATGGTCGGTTCGGTGGTCGACCGGACCATCGTGATGAACCTGGGCGAGGTCCTCGCCGAGGGGAGCTTCGACGAGGTGATGGCCGATCCGTCGGTCCGCCAGGCCTATCTGGGGGTGAGCGGGTGACGTCGGTGACCCCCGGGGCCGCCCCGGCGGCATCGGTCACCGACCCGGCCCCGCCGGCCCTCGAGGTCGAGCACGTGAGCGCCAGCTACGGTCCCTACCGGGCCCTGTTCGACGTCTCCTTCTCGGTGCCCGGCGGGGGCGTCACCGCCCTCATCGGCTCCAACGGCGCCGGCAAGTCGACCGTGTCCCGGGTGGTCACCGGGCTGCTGGCCAGCACCAGCGGCGCCATTCGCCTGCAGGGCCGGGACATCACCGGCCTGCCCGCCTACAAGATCGCCCGGGCCGGGACGGCCCACGTCCCCGAGGGCAGAGGGGTGTTCGCCAGCCTCACCGTCGAGGAGAACCTGAGGCTGGTGTTCCGCCAGCGCGGCGGTCGCCAGTGCGTCCCCGACGCGCTCGGCGCGCGCCTTCGAGGCCTTTCCCGTCCTGGGGGAGCGCCGCCGACAGCACGGGGGGACCCTGTCCGGCGGGGAGCAGCGCATGCTCTCGCTGGCCAAGGTGCTCGTGCTCCCGCCCAGCCTGCTGGTGGCCGACGAGATCTCACTGGGCCTGGCCCCGGTGGTGATCGACGCCGTCTACGATGGGCTGCGCCAGATCAACAGGGCCGGCACCGCGCTGCTGGTGGTCGAGCAACAGGTCGACCGGGTGCTCGACCTGGCCGGGACGGCCGTGGTCCTCGAGCACGGCTCGGTGGCCTACGGCGGGCCGGCCAGCGGAGCCATGGACGCCGTCGAGCAGGTGATGGCGGCGCGGGGTGAGCGGCCCCTCGAGACCACCGGTGGCCCGGTGGCCGGGATCCCCGCCGCCGCCGCCGGCACCGGACGGGCGCCGCCGGCGCTGGGGCCGGGGCCGGGAGTGCCGCCGGCGGAGGATCGACGACATCGGAGCGAGAGGAGACCCAATGAGTGACAACGAGCGCGACGCGGTCATCGTCGACGTGGTCCGGACGACGATGGGGAAGCGTGGTGGGGCCCTGGCCCACTGGCACCCGGCCGACCTGCTCGGCTTCGCCCTGCGATCGCTGGTGGAGCGGACGGGAATCGAACCGGCGACCGTCGACGACGTCATCGGCGGATGCGTCACCCAGGTGGGGGAGCAGAGCACCAACGTCACCCGCAACGCCTGGGTGTCGGCCGGTCTGCCCCAGAGCGTGCCCGCCACCACCGTCGACCGGCAGTGCGGCTCGTCGCAGCAGGCCATGCACTTCGCCGCCGCCGGGGTCAAGGCCGGCCACTACGACCTGGTGGTGGCCTGCGGCGTCGAGATGATGAGCCGGGTGCCGCTGGCGTCCAACGCCCGCGGCGGCACCGGGCCGTTCCCGCCGTCGTTCCTCGAACAGATCGACGGTCGGCTGTGGGCGCAGTTCCGGGTGGCCCAGGTGCTGGCCGATCGCTGGGAGGTGAGCCGGGAGGAGATGGACGAGTACTCGCTCGAGAGCCACCGCCGGGCCGCCGCCGCCTGGGATGCCGGCCTGTTCAGCAACGAGGCGGTGCCGGTCCCTCTCAAGGGGGAGGACGGTTCCTTCACCGGCGATCGGCTCGAAGCCGACGAGGGGATCCGCCGGAACGGTTCGATGGAGGCCATGGCCGGGTTGCCACCGGCGCAGAGCTGGGAGCCCGACACCGCGCCGGACATCACCGCCGGCAACTCCTCCCAGATGACCGACGGGGCCGCGGCCATGCTCATCGCCGACCGTTCGCTGGCCGAGAGGCTGGGGCTCCCGATCCGGGCCCGGTTCGCCCACGCCACGGTGGCCGCCGACGACGCCGCCGTGGTGCTGTCGGCGCCGGTTCCGGCCACCCAACGCCTCCTCGAGCGGTCGGGGATGAAGATCGAGCAGTTCGACGCCATCGAGTGCAACGAGGCCTTCGCCGCCATCCCCCTGATGTGGAACCGGGCCTTCAGCGCCGATCCCGAACGGCTCAATCCCAACGGCGGGGCCATCGCCATAGGCCACCCGCTGGGGGCCAGCGGGGTGCGGTTGGCCGCCACCCTGCTCAACCGGCTGGAGTCGACCGGCGGCCGCTACGGATTCCAGACCATGTGCGAGGGCGGCGGCCAGGCCAACGCCACGGTGATCGAGCGGCTGTCCTAGCCGTTCACCGGTTCTTCCACGCCGGGAGCCGCTTCTCGGCGAAGGCCTTGGGGCCCTCCACCGCATCCTCGCTGGAGAACACCTCCTGGGAGATGGCCGACTCGATGCGGTAGGCCTCTTTCATGTCCACGGCCAGCCCCCGGATGACCGACTCCTTGGTCTTGCGCACGGCCAGCGGGCCGTTGGCGGTGATCCGCCGGGCGTAGTCGTAGGCCCGCTCGATGACGCGCGTCGGGGCTGCACACCTCGTTGACCAGGCCCATCTCGTAGACCCGCCGGGCCGAGATCCGGTCGGCGCACAGGAGGAGCTCCATGGCCGCCGGATAGGGGATCTGGCGGGGGAGGCGCACCGTGGTGCCGCCCCCGGCGAAGAGCCCGCGCTTGGGCTCCAGCACCCCGAAGGTGGCCGTATCGGCCGCCACCCGGAGGTCGCAGCCCCCGAGCATCTCCATGCCCCCGGCCACGCAGGTGCCGTTGACGGCGGCGATGATCGGCTTGTACAGCTTGACGTTGCGCAGGACGGCCTTGGTGCCGTCGTCGAGCCGGTAGCCGTCGACCTCGGCGACCCCCTCGTCCTGCATCCGGGCGGCCAGGGCGGTGATCTGGGGGATGTAGGTCTTGAGGTCGGCGCCCACGCAGAAGTCGGGGCCGACCCCGGTGATCACCGCCACCCAGGCCTCGTCGTCGTCGGCGAACCGGTCCCAGGCCATCCGCAGCTGGGCGAAGTGCTCCATGTCCAGCGAATTGCGGGCCTCGGGGCGGTCGATGGTGATGCGTACGACGTGGTCGTCACCGGTCTCGTAGTGGATGGGCATGGTGTGGTCCCCTTCTGGTCTGGTCGTCTACTCGTCGGCGCCCGGCCCGCCGGTCACTGGCCGGGCCCCTGCCACCGGCGGAAGTCCGGTCACCGCTGGGCAACGGTGGCCCCTCGCTTTCCCGGGGCCAAGGTGACCGACTCGCCGACCAGGTCGACGTCATCGGCCGGGGCTCGTCGAGCCGCGCGTAGCCCCGCGAACCGTCGGGAAGATCGCAGATGAGCGCCGTCCACTCCGGACCCTGCCGGGAGTGGACGGTGGAGAAGGTGACGCACCCGCCCGGTGCCCTCGGCGTCGGACACCACCGGCACGGTGGCCGGCGGGGCCGGAGCGGAGCCGATCGGTGCGAACGGTCCGGGGCGGGTGGAGAGCACGACGGCGCTGTGGGTGGTCATGTGCATGCCGACGCCGCTGATCAGGCCGAGGGCACCGGGGTCGTTCCGGAGCGTCTCGGCCATGGCTGCCAGGGCATGGGTGTCGTAGTTGCTGCCCGGGCCGCCGTGGTAGGGAAGGCCCCCGGTGACGGTCAGGCTGCGGTCGTCCCCGATGCCGAGGGCATCGCCGGCGAACGCCAACGAGCTGGCGAAGCACGAGTAGAGGTCGAGGTGGGCCACGTCGTCGATCGATGCCGGTCCGAGGGCACCGGCCATCGCCGCCTCCATGGCCGGCGAACGCCACAGCTCGGGCCGGGCCGCCATGGTGGCCAGGTCATCGGCGGCACCCGCCCCCCGCAGGTAGACCCGCTTCTCGGGCGGCACACCGAGCGCGTCGGCCCGCTCCTCGGTGGCCAGCAGGACGGCGGCGGCCATGTCCACGTCCATGATGGCGGTCATCAGCTTGGTGTAGGGAGTGGCCACCATCCGGTTGGACGCCGAGGGGGTGGTGATCTCCGCCGCCTCCCGGGCCGTCGGGAACCAGGCGTGCTCCGGCTGGGAGGCGGCCACCTCGGTCATGGGGGCCAGGAGGCGGCCGAGATGGAGGCGATGGTCGGCCGGCGACCGCCCCAGGTGGGCGCGCCGGGCGGTGTCGAGCAGGGCAAAGGTGAGGTACGCCTGGTAGATCCCGTTGGCGCCCTCCTGCCGGTCGATGGTCAGCGGGAAGGGCCGGGCCTCGGCCGGGGCGAACGACCACGCCGGATCGGGCAGGTGGCGGCGGGTGGCCAGGGCCTCGCCCCCGACCACCAGGGCCAGATCGAGTCGGCCGCCGGCCATGGCCGCGGCGGCGTCGGCGACCAGGCGGACCGGGACCGACCCCCCGAGGCCCGAGTAGGCCTGTCGGGCCGGGTCGGCCCCCAGGCGCTCGGCCAGCCGGGCGCACGGATCGTCGTACTCCCACGACTGGCAGTAGACGACGTCGATGCTCTGGAGGGCCCCCAGTGCGGCCGGGCACCCGGCGTCGTCGGCCGCCGCTCGGGCCATCGTCTCCCACATGGCCAGCGGCTCGGGAGCCGGCTCCTGGCGCCAGGTGCGGCGGGCCACGCCGATGAGGCACGGGGCGCGTGGATCGGTGGCCACGTCAGGACGTGCGGGCCTGGCCGGGCAGTTTGACCGCCCGGTCGGCGATGATGTTCTTCTGCACCTCGCTCGAACCCCCGCCGATGGTGCTGTAGCGCTGGAAGGCGTAGAGGCGGGTCCACTTTCCCCGGTCGACGGCGTCAGGGCCGCCCCGGGCCAGGAGGCCGGCCGGTCCCAGCAGGTCCACCGACAGGGCGGCCAGGGTCTGGGCCAGCGCCGACCACTGGAGCTTGGCGAAGGGGACCTCGGGCCAGTTCTTCTCGCCCTTGATGATCTTGCTGAGCGCCCGCAGGGACAGCAGCCGGGCCAGCTCGATGTCGGTCCACGCCCGGGCCAGACGGTCGCGGAGGGACGGGTCCTCGAGGGCCCCCGGGTTGACCGACCGGGCCGCGGTGACCATGGCGTGGAGGTCGGCGGCCAGGATGGAGATCTGTCCGGCGATGCCCACCCGCTCGTGGCCGAGGGTTCCCATGGCCACCATCCAGCCCTCGCCCTCGCCCCCGAGCCGGCTCTCGAGCGGGATCACCGCGTCGTTGAAGAAGACCTCGTTGAACATCTCCTCGCCGGCCATGTCGCGGATCGGGCGGGCCTCGATCCCCGGGGTGTGCATGTCGATGATGAAGGCGGTGATGCCTTCGTGCTTGGCTCCCCGCTCGATGGCGGTGGGATCGGTCCGCAGCAGGAAGAGGCCCCAGCGGGCCAGGTGGGCGGTCGAGATCCAGATCTTCTGGCCGTTGACCACGTAGGCGTTGCCGTCCCAGATGGCCGTGGTCCTCAGGTTGGCCAGGTCGTTGCCGGCGTCGGGCTCGGAGAACCCCTGGCACCAGTGGTCGGTGGCGTCGAGGATGGACGGAAGCCACCGCTCCTTCTGCTCGTCGGTGCCCCAGGCGATGATCATCGGGCCGATCTGCCAGAGGCCGTTGGGGTTGAACAGGCCCGGCGTCCGGTACTCGGCCATCACCTCGGAGTAGATGATGCGCTGCATGGCGGTGGCGTTGCGGCCGCCGTACTCCACCGGCCACCCCACCGCGGCCCACCCGCCCCCGTTGAGGAGGCGCTGCCATGCCGCCCGTCGGTGCTGGGACTTCTCGCCCGAGAGCGAGGAGTCGTCGGCCAGCTCCTCGCTGGCCAGGAACGGGGGGAGATACTCGTCGAGCCACGCCCGCAGTTCGTCGCGGAACGCTTCATCTTCAGGAGCCAGTGCGAAGTCCACGGCAGAGGAGGCTAGCCGCGGCAGGTCTACACTGCTGACGCCGGCGTCAGACATCTACACTGGCGCCAACGTTCGACGATGCCACTCCGGGGGTGGACTGTGGATTTCACGTTCGATGCCGAGCAACTGGCCTTACAGGACGTGGCCCGCCGGGCCATGGGTGAGGTGGGGGGCGACACCCTGCGGCAGCTGGCCGACGACCCCACCGGGGTGACCCCCGAGCTCTGGGACCGCCTGGTCTCGCTGGGCTGGACCGGGATGCTGGTCCCCGGCGAGGGGGCCGGGCTTCTCGAGATGTGCGTGATCCTCGAGCAGATGGGCCGGGTCCCGTTGCCCGGCCCGTTCTTCTCCTCGGCGGTCATGGCCACCCTGGCCGCCCGGGCCCTCGGAGCCGACGCCCTGCTCGCCGACCTGGCCTCGGGCTCCACCCGGGGGACGGTGGCCGTGCACGAGCAGGGGCATGGCCACCCGCTGTCCACGGTGCGGGCCCGGGCCCGGCGCAAGGGGTCGGGGTGGGTGGTGACCGGCCACAAGCCGATCGTGGTCGACGGCCACACCGCCGACTGGGCCATCGTCGTGGCCCTGGCCGAGGAGGGGATCCGTTCGTTCCTCCTCCCGGCGCCCAAGGCCGAGGCCGTCCCCGGGCTCGATCCCACCCGCAAGCTGTCCCGCCTGGTCATGACCGAGGAGCCGGTCGAGCCGCTCGGACCGATCGGCGACCAGAGCGGCCTGTGGCGCCGGGTCCTCGACGACGTCGCCGTGGGGCTGGCCGCCGAGTTGGTGGGGGTGTCCGACCGGGCCCTGGAGGAGGCGGTGGAGTACGCCAAGGTCAGGGTGGTGTTCGACCGACCCATCGCGACGTTCCAGGTGGTCAAGCACCGGATCGTCGACATGTACCAAGCCCTGGAGATGGCCCGGGCCGGCGTGCACTTCGCCGCCTGGGCCGCCGACACCGATGGACCCGAGCGGTCACGGGCGGCCACCATGGCCGCCGCCTACGCGGCCGAGGCCGCGGTGCGGGTGACCGGCGACGACATCCAGCTGCACGGCGGGGTGGGTTTCACCTGGGCCAACGACGCCCATTTCCTCTTCAAGCGGGCCAAGCAGAACGAGATGTTGATGGGTGGGACCAGCCACCAGTGGCACAGCCTGGCCGCCACCCTGGTCGAACGGGTCTGACATGGCCGGCGACGGGGCCGCCATGGAGTTCCACCTCTTCCTGCCCCAGATGCGCCTGGCCCCCGAGGCGCTCAAGGCCCGGGCCGTGGCCGCCGAGGCATCCGGCTTCGCCGGCCTGGCCCTCATGGACCACCTGGCGCCCCCCGGGGCGGTCGATCAACCGATGTACGAGGCCTTCACCGCCGCCACCTGGCTGGCCGCCGTCACCGATCGCCTCCGTCTCGGTCACCTGGTGCTCTGCGACCCGTTCCGGCACCCGGCGGTCCTCGCCCGTCAGGCCGTGACCCTCGACCACCTCTCTGGTGGGCGGTTCGAGCTCGGGATCGGCTCCGGCTCGACCCCGGCCGAGCTGGAGGCCTTCGGCTTCCCGCCCTCGACGCCGTCCGATCGGCTCGGGCGCCTGGCCGAGACCCTCGACCTGGTGAAGCAGTTCTGGAGCGGGGAAGCCGTCGACCACCGGGGCCCGCGCTTCCGGGTCGAGGGCGTCCGTCAGCTGCCGGTGCCCCTGTCGTCCATCCCGATCGTGGTGGGCGGGACCGGGCCGTCCACCATGGCCCTGGTGGCCCGGTACGCCGACTGGTGGAACGTCCCCATGCACCAGCTCGACCGGCTGGCCACGGCCAGGGCCGATGCCGGGGGGGCCCGGATCTCGGTCCAGGTGCTGGTCACCCTCATCACCGACGAGCGCAGGAGGGACGAGGTGGTCGGAGCTGGCCGGACGGCGGTTCGGCCGCATGGGCGAGGGCGGGCACCTGGTGGGGAGCCCGGACGAACTGGTGGCCCGGATGGTGGCCCTCCGGGCCGACGGGGTCGAGCGGGTCTACGGCTGGTTCACCGACTTCGCCGCGCCCGAGACACTGTCGACGTTCGGCCGGGAGGTCATCTCCGCCCTTCGGTGACCCTGTTCACCCCGGGTCGACGATCCGCTTGGCCTTGTACCCGGCGCGGGGCAGGGTGTCACGGGCCAACGGTTCGACCACGGCGCGGACGCCCACGGCCTCCTCGATGGCCGCCTCGACCCGATCTGCGACCTGGCGCTGCATGTCGGGATCGCCGGTGGCGATCTCGACCCTCACCGCCAGCGGCGCCGGTCCGTCGTCGGGGCGCACGATCTGGTACTCGAGGGAGGGTTGGGCGACGAGCTTCTCGGTCCGCAGGGCCGCCTCGATCTCGGACAGCTGGAACCGGGTCCCCTGACAGCTGATCAGGTCGGCGAACCGGCCTCCCCACAGCCCGCGGATGGCCGTCTCCCCGCACGGACAGGGCTGGCGCAGGATGGCGCACGCCTCCTCGAGGTCGTAGCGCAACAGGCCGTTGTCGCGGTCGAGCGTGGTCACGGTGAGGTTGCCCCACTCGCCGTCGGGGACCTCCCTCCCGGTGGCCGGGTCGACGGCCTGGACCACGGCCCAGTCCTCGTGGATGTGGGCACCGGGCGACTGCCCGCACGGGCCGCCGACGTAGGCGTAGCACTCGGCCCCCGCGGTCATGAGCGGCATCCCGCCCCGGCCCAGCCCGAAACCGGGCGGAGCCCGCAGCCCGGTGAGCCCGGCGTCCTTCAGGGGGATGCCGAGCTTGGTCGCCACCTCGATGAACCGTCCGGTGGCAAAGCCCATGAACGGGATGTCCGGGGTGACCCGGGTCCAGAAGCGCACCGCCTGCTCGGCGAGCTCGTCGGTGTCCGGAGGGGGGACCCACAGGGAGAGCAGTCCGAGGTACTCGTAGGTCCCCTGCAGCATGATCCCGCCGCCGTAGAGATAGGCGGGATGGGCGTGGGTCACGATGGTGCCCGGCCGGTACCCCATCCTCCACCAGTTGCGGGCCCCCGATTCGTACTCGATCCACAGGTCCCGCCTCGTCCACACGGTGATGGTCGGCCGGCCGGTGGTGCCGGTCGAGGTGCCCAGCCGCACCGCCCGGCGGGGATCGGTGAAGCGGTACCGGCCCCACGGCGGGGCCGCCGCCTCCGAGTCCCTCAGGTCCTGCTTGACGGTGAGGGGGATACGGGCCAGATCGTCGACCGTGGTGATGTCTTCGGGAGCCTCCACCCCGGCGGCGGCGAGCTTGTCGCGGAAGAGCGGAACCGGTCCTTCGAAGATGCGCCCCACCATGCGGCGGAGCCGCTCGTTCTGCAGCTCCCTGCGTTCCTCGGCTCCCATGGCCTGCTTGTCCGGATCCCACAGGAACTGGTCGTCGGGCCGGGGGACCGGTCCGAGGGTCCCGGGGGTGAACGGCGGGGTGGAGACCGTTCCCGCCCGGTCCCCGCTCATCCGACGGACCCCTGTCCGGGGGCGGCGTCCATGGCGGCGATGGTACCGGCCCCGTCCCGACCCCGCCGACAGGGCCGGGACGGGGCCGGTCAGCCAGGAAGGCGCGGTTCCAACAGGGCGGCGAACTCCACGGCCCGATTGTGGAACACGGTGGACGGGTCGTCCCCGTTGCCGAGGACACCGGCCACGTGCTCGACGAAGAGACCGACCAGGAGGGCACGGAGCATCCGGGCCAAGCCCGCCTCCTCCCCGGGACGGCACAGGGGCGGCCCGCACTCGGCCAGCGAGTGCTCGAGCGATGCCTGGGTGGCGGCGAACAGCTCGGTCCCGACGGCGAAGGCGGTGTCGTCGCCCCGGATGACCTCGCCCAGCATGAGCCGGACGAAGTCCTCCACCTCCAGCATCGACTGCAGGATGTCGTCCATCAGGTCGGCCAGGCCGGTGGCGGGGTCGTCGCGGGACACCGACACCTCGGACGCCGCCGCCAGGTCATCGACGAAGCCGCGGTCCTCGAGCACCGCCACCAGCAGCTCCCGCTTGGACGGGAAGTAGTGGTAGAGCGAGGCCACGTTGAGACCGGTGGCCGACGCCAGGTTGCGCATGCTGGTGCCGTCGACACCCTTGGTCGCCATCAGCGAGAGCGCAGTCCTGAGGATGTGCTGGCGTTGCGACGATCCGTCGGGGCGCGGGAGGGGTTCTTGAGGGTCGGGCACGACTCCATTGTGGACCCTGGAGGCACCGGACGAGCTGACCCCCGTCCGCCATGGTGTCGAACAAACGTTTGATATATGATTGGTGGGCGAGGCCGGCCGGGCCGCTGCCGAGGGAAGAGGGACCATGACGACGCAAACCACTGATGGCACCGATAAGGTACTGGCACCTGCCCGGTTCGACCCGTTCGAGCTCCAGGACACGGTGTCGGGGAACATCCGCGATCCCTACCCGCGGATGGGCGAGCTGCGCCGCCAGAGCCCCGTCCATGTCGGTCCGATCGATCTGGGGGACGGCGCCGACGAGATCGACCCGTCAGGACCACAGCCGGTCACCGTGTTCGGATTCGACGAGGCCGTCCAGGTGCTCCGTGACAACGAGACCTACTCGTCCACGGTGTACGAAGGGATCATGGGCGCGGTGATGGGCCGGACCATCCTGCAGATGGACGAGCCCGAGCACCGGCTGCACCGGGCCCTGGTGTCCCCGACCTTCCGGTCCAAGGTGCTCGAGCAGTGGGAGGGCGACCTCGTCCAGCGGGTGGTCAACGAACTCATCGACGGCTTCGCCGGCCAGGGTGAGGCCGACCTGGTCCAGGAGCTCACCTTCAATTTCCCCGTGCAGGTGATCGCCCAGATCCTCGGGTTGCCGAGAGCCGACTTCCCCACCTTCCAACGATGGGCCATCGAGATCACCAGCGTGGCCTCCAACTGGGAGCGCGGCGCGGCCGCCTCGGCGGCACTGCGCGACTACTTCGCCGACGTGCTGGCCGAGCGGCGCCTCCATCCGGCGCACGACCTGATCAGCGACCTCCTGGTGGCCGAGGTGGACGGCCGCCGGCTCGACGACGAGGAGATCTATTCGTTCCTGCGGCTGTTACTGCCGGCCGGGGTGGAGACCACCTACCGGGCGTCAGGGAGCCTTCTCTACGGCCTGCTGACCAACCCCGACCAGCTGCGGGCGGTGATCGACGACCGGTCCCTCATCCCCGACGCCTTCGAGGAGACGATCCGGTGGGAACCGCCGGTGACCGTCATCCTGCGCCGGGCCACCAGGGACGCCGAGCTGGCCGGGGTGGCCATCGAGAAGGGTGCCGACGTCGCCCTGTTGCTGGGGTCGGCCAACCGGGACGAGCGCAAGTACGAGCACCCCGAGAAGTTCGACATCTTCCGGGCCTCCCGCCAGAGCGTCGGCTTCGGCTTCGGCGTCCACGTCTGCCTCGGCATGCACCTGGCCCGCATGGAGACCAGGGTGGCCATGAACGCCCTCTTCGACCGTCTGCCCGACCTCCGGCTGGCCGCCGCGCCGGACCAGGACCTCCACATCAAGGGGATGGCCTTCCGGTCCCCGATCGCCCTGCCCATCGCCTTCACCCCGGCCTGAGCGGGGCGGCCCGGACCGGGGGCCGCTTGTTAGGGTCATCCGATGCCAGTGTGGTTGAACGACGACGAGTTCCGGGTCCTGACCGCGGCCTGCGACCGGCTGATCCCGCCCGAAGAGGGCGTTTCGCCGGGCGCCGCGGCTGCCGGGGTGCCCGACTACATCGACGGACTGCTGGGCGCCTTCCTGGTCGAGCCGCCGCGGATCTGGGCCGGGGGGCCCACCTCGGGTCGTCACGGGGGGGCCGAGGCCTTCGCCCGGTTCCATGAGCTGACCGCCCTCGACGAGCTGGCCTGGCGGATGCGCATCGAGGGCTCTCGGGGCCTCCCCGAGCGCGAGTTCAACGGGCCCGTCGTCGGCCTCCAGGAGGTCTACCGCCGGGGCCTGGCCGCACTCGGAGACGACTTCTGCCGGCTCACCGGCGACCAGCAGGACGACCGGCTGCGATCGTGCCCCGACTTCACCGAGGTGCTCTACGGCCACACCTGCGAGGGCATGTACGGCGCGCCCGAATACGGGGGCAACCGTGGCGGAGCCGGCTGGAGGGCCATCGACTTCGAGGGGGATGTCCAGCCCCGAGGGTGGACCGACGCCGAGGTGTCCAACCCATGACCCTCGACGCCGTCATCGTCGGCTCGGGCCCGGGCGGCGCCACGGTGGCCGACGTGCTCACCGCGGCCGGATGGAGCGTGGCCATCATCGAGAAGGGCCGCAACCATCTGCTCGACCCCGAGGACCTGAGCCGTCCGAGGTTCGACTACTCGAACGACGAGATCAAGTTCCTCAGCCGCCACTTCCTCGGCCCCGACCCGCTGGTCGAGCCCCGCACCTTCCGGACCCACGAGGACGACGGGGACCACACCCACGTGGGCGAGGTCAACTCGGTCCCGACCACGGTGGGCGGGGGCGGCACCCACGCCGACGGGAAGGTGCCCCGCTTCCGGCCCGACGACTTCCGTGTCCACTCGGTGTTCGGGCCCCAACCGGACGCCGAGGTGGCCGACTGGCCGATCGACTACGACGAGCTCGAGCCGTACTACGCCGAGGTGGAGCGGCTCATCGGCGTGGCCGGCACCGAGGGGGCCAATCCCTTCGCCGCCCCCCGATCGGGTCCCTTCCCGATGCCCTCGGGCGCCCCCATGTACGGCGCCCTCGTGTCCAGCGCCGCGGCCGAGCGCCTCGGTTACCACCCCTACCCGGCCCCCACCGCGGCCAACAGCGTCCCCTACGACGGAAGGCCGGCCTGCAACAACTGCGGCTTCTGCGCCTACTTCGGCTGCCCCATCCACGCCAAGGGCGACCCGATCGCCATGCTCCAGCGGGCCATGGCCAGCGGACGGGCCGAGCTGGTGGCGGAGACCTTCGTGTCCCGGATCGTCACCGACGGCCGCCGGGCCACGGGCGTCGAACTGGTGGGACCCGACGGTTCGATGCGCACCATGGCCGCCCGACATGTGGTGGTGGCCGCCGGCGCCATCGAGACGCCCCGGCTGCTGCTCCTCTCCGGGCTCGACCATCCGCTGCTGGGCCGGTACCTGATGACCCACTTCCAGACCATCGTGGCCGGCTCCATGCCCTTCCGCACCTACGCCGAGCGGGGCCGGGCGGTGACCCACGTCCACGACGACATGATCGTGGGTGACGACGCCTCGCGGGCGGCGGCCGCCGAGGCCGGCCTCCCCTGGCTGCGCGGGGGTCTGGTCGAGCACAGCGGGGCCGGCCTCCCCATCATGGAGGCCAAGCACATGCCGTGGGGCGAGCACCACCCGCGGATCATGGCCGACTCGGGCATCCGCAAGCGCCTGTGGGCCTTCATCATGCAGGGCGAGGACCTGCCCTATGCCGGCAACCGGGTGGACCTCGACCCGACCATCCGGGACGCCCGCGGCTATCCGGTGGCCCGGGTGACCTACCGGCCGGGTCGCCACGAGCTGGTCACCTCGGACCACTACGGCCCCCGGCTGCGGGCCATCCTCAAGGAGATGGGCTCGGAATGGGCCACCGTCTCCAGCTCGCCGGGAACCGGCAACGCCTCGTCGCCGTCGGCCATACCCGAGAGCCGGCACAACATGGGCACGGTCCGGATGGGGGCCGATCCGGCCACCTCGGTGGTCGGCCCCACCGGGCGGCTCCACCAGCTCGAGAACGTGATCGTGGCCGACTCGTCGGTGTTCGTCACCTCAGCCGGCTATGGGCCGACCCTCACCCTGGCCGCCCTGGCCGCCCGTGCCGCCCACCTGATGACCTGACCCGGTCGGCCCGGTCCGCGCTCAGCCCGGCGCCGCGGGTGAGCAGCAGCGTGCCCGGCGATGGGCCCGCCCCCGTTGCTCACCGCGGCCACCTCGGGGAGCGAGTCCCGGCGGCGCCGGACCTGACGGTCGCCCCCCTCGCCCCGGAGCTGGACGCAGGCCTCGTGGATGAGGCCGAAGCCGTGGAGCCGGCCCCCCGACAGCTGCCCGCCGGCCGTGTTGAGGGGAAGGACGCCCGAGCGC
This sequence comes from uncultured Acidimicrobiaceae bacterium, assembly GCA_963812885.1. Lineage (GTDB taxonomy): Bacteria > Actinomycetota > Acidimicrobiia > Acidimicrobiales > RAAP-2 > Bog-756. The sequence goes on from CAWEWZ010000007.1 coordinate 400,967, forward strand.
GAGATGGCGGTGCCGTCCTCGACGAAGGATCCGCTCTCGCCCCGGCCGCAGAAGCCCATCGACTCCAGCCACACCATGGCCAGGATGGAGAAGCCGTCGTAGAGCTGGGCCACGTCGACGTCCGAGGGCCGGAGATCGGTGCGCTCCCACATGGAGGCGGCCGCGTCGCGGGCGGCCATCGAGGTGGGGTCGTCGAACTGGTCCCAGCTGGCCCGGCCCCGCAGCGCGGTGCCCACCGCGTTCACGTGAGCAGGCCTGACGGGGAGCATCGGGGGCATAGTCGCGGTGGGAGACCACGAAGGCCGTCGATCCGTCGCACGGGGCGTCGCAGTCGAAGAGGCACAGGGGAGTCGAGATCATCCGGGCGCCCAGGTAGTCGGCCAGGTCCATCGGGTCCGAGTAGATGGCCGACGGGTTGAGGGCGGCGTTGCGTCGTCCGTTGAGGGCGATCTGGCCCAGCTGCTCCCGGGTCAGGGAGAACTCGTGCATCCGGCGATCGGCGACCAGGGCGAGCCAGTTGACGGCCGACACCGCCCCGAAGGGCAGGGTCCACTGGAGGAAGCCGGAGAACCGGGGGACACCGCCACCGCCACCGCCACCGCCGCCACCGCTGCCACCGATGCCCTGACGGCCGCCGCTGCCCTGGGCCGTCGCCTCGGACACCGTGCGGTAGACGAGTACGTGGCGGGCCAACCCGGCCCCCACGGCCAGGCAGGCGGCGATGAGGGCGCGCATCTGGCCCGGCCCCTCCCCTCCGCCGTCGTGCCAGTTGAGCCGCAGCCGCAGCGCGTCCTGCACCTCGGGACTGCTCGGGCCGGCGAACCCCGGGGTGCCGGCTCCCATCCCCGGATAGGTGGCCAGCCCGTCGATGTCGTCGCGGGTGAGGCCGGCGTCGTGCACGGCGGCCAGGCACGCCTCGACGGTGAGGTCCAGGTCGCTCCGGTGCAGGGGCCGGCCCACGGCCGACTGGCCGATGCCGGAGATCACGGCGCGGCGTTCGAGTGGTTCTTCGACGGGGCTCATGACCCCGTCCCCCCGGCGCTGGGCCGGAACAGGGGAAGGTACACGTCGTCGTTCTGCTCGAAGACCACCTCGATGGCCATGCCGTCCCGGACGTCCTCCAGCTCGACGTCGACCAGGTTGGTGGTGAGACGGACGCTCGCCTGCTCTTCGATGGCCACCAGCCCGATCAGGTAGGGGTCGCTCCCCGGGATCCACTGCTGCACGTTGCAGGTGGAGGCGACCAGGGTGGCCCGTCCGCTGACCACCTCGGGCGCCATGTCCCGGGACAGGCAGACCGGGCAGACCGGTCCGGGCGGGTGCACGTACTCACCGCAGTCCTGGCAGCGGAGGAACCGGAGGTGTCCGTCGGCCCCGCTGGTCCAGAAGAAGCGGTTCTCGTCGTCGATCCGGGGCAGGAGGCGGATGGCCGGGCCGCGGGCGGGCATCACCGCCGGCTCCGGTGCCCGGCGCGGGTCGGGGAGGCGGACCTCATCGGCGGTCCAGCACTTCGGGGTTGACGATGTTGAGCGGCCGGGCGCCGGCCAGCAGCCGGCACAGGTCCTCGGCGATGGTCGTGGTGTGGTTGGACTCGGTGTCGTAGGTGGCACCGCCGATGTGGGGGGCCAGGACCACCGAGTCGAACGTGGTCAGCGGGTGGTCGACGGCCAGGGACTCCCCGACGAAGTGGTCGAGCCCGGCGGCCGACACCTTGCCCGACCGCAGCGCCTCGACCAGTGCGTCGGTGTCGTGGAGCTGGGCCCGGGCCGTGTTGAGGAAGACCACCCCGTCGCGCATCGAGGCGAACTGCTCGGCCCCGATCATCCCGGTCGTCTCCGGGGTGACCGGCGCATGCATCGAGATCACGTCGGCCCGGGCCAGGAGCTCCTCGAGGCTCACCGTGGGCTCGTCGGCGTAGGGGTCGTAGGCGATGACCTCGAGCCCCAGCCCCGCAGCCGCCACTTGAGAGCCCGCCCGACCGCACCCAGGCCGACCAGGCCGGCGGTGCGCCCGGCCAGCTCCCAGGCCCGGAAGCGCTGGTAGGGGATGGTGCCGTCCTTGTAGATCTCGCCGTGGCGCACGTCGGCGTCGGCCGCCACCACGCCGCGGGTGGCGGCGAAGAGCAGGGCCACGGCCAGCTCGGCCACGGCATCGGCGTTCCGTCCCGGAGCCCGGAGCACGGGGACCCCGGCGGCGGTGGCCGCGGCCACGTCCACGTTGTTCGGATCGCCCCGGCAGCTGCACACGGCCACCAGGTCCAGGTCGAAGAGGGGCCCGGCACAGCGATCGCTCTCGACCACCACGATCGAGGCCCCCTCGGCGGCCACCCGTTCGGCCAGCTGCTCGGCGTTGTAGATCCGGAGCGAGGGCTGATCGAGCCACGAATCGATGGTGAGGTCGGCCAGCTCGCCGAGCAGGACCAGCCCCGGCCCCCGTACGGCTGCCGTCACCAGTGCCCTCGGTCGTTGTTCGGACATGCTGTTCGCAGCTCCTCGCTCGGTTCTCCGGAGCCTCCCGGAGGTCGGACCGGCCCGGTCGCCGGTTCGCGTCCATAATGGCGTGTCATGACGCGAATGTCAGGTTTGTGAGCGGGTCGCCGGGGACCGGCTGCACCGTCGGCGTGGACGTGGGCACCACGTCGGTCAAGGCGGTGGCCGTGGACGCAGGGGGCAACGTGCTGGCCCGGGCCCGGGTTCCCCATCGGGTGGGCACCCCGACGGCCGACTCCCTCGAGCACGACGTGGCCCGGGCCTGGCGCCGCGGGCCGCGGCGGGCCTTCGCCGAGGTGTCCGCCGGGCTCGACGGCGCCGCCCGCCGGCGTGGTGGTCACCTCGATGGTCCCCTCGATCACCGCCGTGGACCGGAAGGGCCGGCCCCTGCTCCCCGGCCTGCTCTACGGCGACGGTCGGGCCCGGGACACCGGGCCGGCGGCCGACCGGCGACCCGGGCGGGGAACGCGAGCAGGGGAGGCGCATGCTCGGCTGGGCCGTCGGCCAACACCCGGGTGCCTTCGGCTACTGGAACTGCCAGGCGGTGGCCACCCACGCCCTGACCGGGGTCCCGGCCGTGGATGCGGCCACGGCCACCTCGTTCGGGGGCCTGTACGGCAGGAAGGCGGTGGGACAAGGCGGCCCTCGACGAGCTCGGGGTGGACGAGGGCCAGCTTCCGGTGGTGGGCCAAATGGGAGCGGCGTTGGGTTCGGTGCCCGGAACGTCGACCGCCTTCGCCGGCGGTTCGATCGACGCCTTCTGCGAACAGATCGTGGCCGGGGCCAACCAGCCCGGCGACGTCCTGGCCATCTTCGGGGCCACCCTCATCGTGTGGGTGGTGACCGAGGAGTGGAAGGACGTACCCGGCCTCCACACCCTGCCCAACATGGTGGCCGGTCAGGTGATGATCGGGGGCCCGAGCAACGCCGGCGCCCTGTTCGCCGACTGGGTCCGGGCCACGGTCGGGCGACCCCCCCGCAGGCCGTCGGCGCCATCCGGCGACGACCGGGTCGGGGACCCGACGCGGGTGCCGGTGTGGCTTCCCTACCTGCGGGGGGAGCGGATCCCCTTCCACGATCCTGCCCTCCGGGCCAGCGTGCACGGCCTCGACATCTCCCAGGGCCCGGCGGCCCTGGTCCGGGGAGCCCACGAGGCCAGCGGCTTCGTGATCAGGCGCATCCTCGAACGCTCGGGGTTCAGCGGCCGCCGGATCATCGCCACCGGCGGAGGGTCGCGATCGGTACCGTGGATGCAGGCCGTGGCCGATGCCACCGGGCTCCCCGTGGACACCGTGGCCGTGTCCGAGGGTGCGGCCCTGGGGGCCGCCTTCCTGGCCCGGATGGCCGCCGGACTGGAGACCTCGTTCGACGCCGCCGGGGATGGGCCCGGGCCGGGCGGAGGATCGAACCGGACCCGGCGTGGGCCGCCGCCGCCTCACTGCGCTACGAGCAGTTCGAGGCCTTGGGCCCGGAGGGCTGAGGCCGGGACTCAGCGCCCGGGCGGAGCGCCGGGATCGCCGTTGGGGGCGAAGGCGGCCTTGAGGACACCGCTCTCCTCGGGCCGGGCCAGGGTCTTGAGCGCCTCCCACCAGTTCTCCAGCGGGAACCGGTGGGTCACCATCGAGGTCAGGTCGATCCGGTCCGCCTGGACCAGGGCCAGATAGTGCTCGATGGCGTGGCCGCGGACCCCTTCGAACTCCTCGATGGCGAAGGCGTTGGAGCCGACGATGGTCAGCTCCTTGAAGTAGACGGGCGTCCACTCCCACCGGCCGGGGATGGCCACGCCGGTGTAGACCAGCCGGCCCCGCTCGGCCAGGACCCGGGCCCCGACCTCGAAGGTCTCGGGCTTGGCCACCGAGTCGTAGACCACGTCGATGTGACCGGGCTGGGTCATGGGCAGACCGTCGAAGGCCGGATGGAGCACGCCCCCCGACCAGTCGGCCAGGGCTTCGACCAGTGCCAGGCGGGGCTCGTGGGCGAAGACGGCGGCGGCGCCGAACTTGCGGGCCATGGCCATCTGGGCCGGGAACCGGGCCACCACCGCCACCTCCACCTCCGGGTGGAGGGCGGTGAGAATGGCCACGCTGGCCAGCCCGAGGGCACCGGCTCCGTAGACCAGGGCTCTCCCGCCGGGGGGCGGGGGATTGCGGATGATGGCGTGGAAGGACACCGAGAAGGGGTCGGCCAGCACGGCGGCTTCGTCGGACACGTCGTCGGGCACCGGGAAGAGCATCGACGAATGGGCGGCCAGCCCCTCGGCCCAGGCCCCCGGCGCCCCGGTGACCACGCCGATGTGGACGCCGGGGCCGATGTCGCCCTTGGTGAACGACCAGCACAGGTTGAGGTCGCCGGCCTGGCAGGGCGGGCACAGCGGCGAGATCCCGCGTGGGGCACAACTCAGCCAGGGATTGAGCACCACCCGCTGCCCGACGTCGACGTCGCGGGCCGCGGGTCCGAGGGAGACCACCTCGGCCACCACCTCGTGTCCGGGCACGTGGGGGAGCGAGGAGAACGCGGCCATCGGGTTGTCGATGTCCCCGTCGTCGAACTCACCGAGGACCAGCTTGGTGTCCGAGCCGCAGACGCCGGACAGGATGGGCCTGGTGACCACCCAGTCGGGGTGGATGGGGTGAGCGTCGTCCAGATCGTGCAGACCGAAAGGGAGGCGGGCCAGCCGTTCCTCGAGCTTGTCGGTCGGGACCGGTCGTTGCTCCCGTTTGTCGGGACGGGCACCGAACAGGAGGGCCTTCACGACGAGCGGCCCCGGGTGGCCTCGGCCACCGACTCCTCGTCGACGTTGCCCTCGCTCATGGCCCGCATGCTGGCCACAAAACCGTCGAAGTCCTTCGTCTTCATCTCGACCACGGCCCGCATGTCGGGGAGATAGTGCTCGAACAGGTCGCTGTCGATCGCCTCGACGATGCCGGCGGCGACCTCCTCGGCCGGGACCAACGGTCCGGCATAGATGGGCGGATCGTTGTCGGGCTGGTCCCAGATCTCGGTGTCGATGGCCCCGGGCAGGACCAGCCGGACCGAGACGCCGGTGCCGACCAGGTCGGCGGCCAACCCCTCGCTCCATCCGGCCAGCGCGAATTTCGAGGCGCTGTAGGCCGCCTCGGTGGCGATTCCCAGCCGGCCCCCGAGGCTCGAGACGTTGACGATGGTTCCCGAACCCTGGGCCAGCAGTCCCGGGAGCAGGGCCAAGGTGATGGCCACCGGGGAGAAGTAGTTGACGGTCATGACCCGCTCGACCTCGGCCATGGTCAACCGGTCGGCAGGCCGCCGCATGGGGATGCCGGCGTTGTTGATGATGACGTCGAGCGGTCCGAGCTCGTCCCAGATGCGCAGGCTGAGGGCGGCCGCCTCGGCCGGATCGGACAGATCGGCGGCCCACGCCCGCGACCGGGGGGCACCGACCCGGCAGTCGGCCTCCATCCGCTCGAGCCGGTCCGCCCGTCGGGCGACCAGGGCCACCGTCGTTCCCTGGTCGGCGAGGAGCCGGGCGGTGGCGGCGCCGATGCCGGACGAGGCTCCGGTGACCAGGGCGGTGGGACCGGAGGCCGTCATGGACGCCGTCCCCGGGGGCGACGATCGAGGGCCAGCACGGGCTCAGTCGGTCCGGCGGGCATCGAGATCATCCGCCGAGGTTAGGCGCTCCCAACCGGGGGGCGGAGGGTCGAGCCGCCAGTACGGCTCGGGCACGTTGGCGTCGAGGCGCTCGGAGAGGAGGTGGTCCCGCTCCAAGGGCGCCACCTGGCTGACGTAGTGGCCGATGGCCGTGCGCTTGGCGCTCATGTCCGGTTGGACGGGCACGACGGCCGGGGTGGGCCACAGACCGCTCCGGAAGAGCTTCGAGATGCGCCACGCCATCAGGCCCGGAAGGTGCTTGTAGCCGGCGTCCTCGTAGCAGAACCAGGCCGGACCGCCGCCGTCCTCCTCGATGGCCGATCGGGCCAGCAGGCCGGCGTCGTGGGTCAGCACGTGGTCGGGATTGGCCAGGCCCAAGGGCAGGAACACCGCGCTGGCGCCGCGCCGCGGTGATGGCCCGGCCCAGGGCCGGGGCCACGTCGGCCGGAGCCGGCCGCTGGTCGGGGGGCAGGTACTGGTGGTCGGGGAAGTCGAGCCACACCGGTGTGGCGTGCATCGAGGCCATGGCCGCCCGGTCCTCCTCCTGCCGGGCGCCGACCACGTCGTCGCCGGTCCGGAAGCCGCCGGCCGCGTCCCACGACGTCACCTCGTCGGGATAGGAGGGCGGGCGCCCGGCCAGGACGGTGATCACGGTGCTCCCCGGGTAGCTGGTGAGCAGGTGGGCGGCACCCAGGGCGGCGTCGTCGAAGTGGGGCGACACCACCACGATGGCGGCCAGCACCGAGGGGTCGACCAGACCCCACATTTGTTTCTCATCCATGTTGGTTGTCACCCATGGCCGGAGCGTAACGGGATGCCCGGGCCTTCACCCAAGGGCCCGTCGTCGGAACCCGGCCATCCCCACCCCCATGAGCACCACCAGCGAGCCGACGGCCACCACGAAACAGATCCAGGTCTGGATGTGGGGCACCCCGGGCGCCATCAGGCCGCGCAGTCCCTCGCTCACGTAGGTCATCGGATTGAGCGCCGACACCACCTGGAACCAGCGGAGCTGGCTGAGCGAGGGCCACGGGTACTGGCTCGAACCGGTGAAGATGAGCGGGGTGAGCACCAGCGTCAGGGTCACGCTGATCCGGTTGGGCGGAACATAGGTGCCCAGGATGAGGCCCATGGCCGCACCCAGCAGGGCGCCCAGGACGATCATCACCACCACCGCCGGGGCGGTCGACGCCTGCCAGGGGATCGAACCCAGGATCCACACCCCGACCGGGAACATCACCGCCGCGGCCACGCACGCCCGCATGGCCGCGAAGACCACCTTCTCCACGGCCACCGCCCCGATGGGGAGTGGGGCCAGCAGGCGGTCCTCGATCTCGTTGCTGTACGAGAACTCGATGACCAGGGGGAGCGCGGTGCTCTGCAACCCGGTGAGCACGGCGGCCAGTGCCACCAGGCCGGGGAAGAGCACCTCCTCGTACCCGGGTCTGGCGTACCCGAGCTCGGTGAGCACCTTGCCGAACACGAACAGCAGGAACAGGGGCTGCAGGATGACCTGGGCCAGGAAGACCGGGAACTCGCGGCCGGTGACGAAGAGGTCGCGCCGGAGGATGGCCAGGAAGGTCCGGCCCGGACCCCAGTGGGGCAGGTGCTCGAGGCCGGACCGGCTCCGGCGGCGGTGGCCGTGGTCAACGGAGGGCCCTCCCGGTCAGGTGGATGAAGACGTCTTCGAGATTGGGCTCGCCCAGCCGGGCGTCGGTCAGCCGGCCCCCGGTGGCGCTGATGGCCTGGGCCACCGGGGCCACGAAGGCCGCGGCCTCCCCCTCCACGTAGATCCGCAGGCGCGAGACCGTTCCCGCCCGGATCGTCCAGCGACTCGATCTGGCTCACCCCGGGAAGCGCCCCGACGGCGGCACCGATGGCGGCGCCGTCGGCCCCCGGCTCCCGGTCGATGGTGCAGTCGAGGGTGCGCTCGCCGGTCATGCCCCGGACCAGGGCGGCGGGTGTGTCCAGCGCCAGCAGGGTGCCGTGGTCGATGATGGCCACCCGGTCGCTCAGGGTGGCCGCCTCGTCCATGTCGTGGGTGGTGATCACCACCGTGGTCCCCGCCGCCCGCAATTCGGCCACCTTCTCCCACAGGAACAGCCGGGCGGCCGGGTCGAGCCCGGTCGACGGTTCGTCGAGGAACAGGACGGCGGGAGCGTGCATGAGGGCGCGGGCGATCATCATCCGCTGGATCTGGCCGCCCGAGAAGTCGTCGGGCCGCCCGTTGGAGCGGTCGGCCAGCCCGAACTGCCCGAGCAGGTGGTCGGCCAGCTGTTGGCGCCTCCCCCGGGGCACCCCGTGATAGCTGGCATGGAAGAGGAGGTTCTGGCGGACCGACAGCGAGCGGTCGAGGTTGTTCTGCTGGGGGACCACGCCGAGCACGCGGCGGGCCCCGACCGGATCGGCGACCACATCGACGCCGGCCACCAGGGCACGTCCCCGGGTGGGACGGATCCGGGTGGTCAGGATGCCGATGGTGGTGGTCTTGCCGGCCCCGTTGGGACCGAGGAAGCCGAAGACCTCGCCCCGCCGGACCTGGAAGCTGACCCCGGCCAGCGAGTCGGTGGGAGCCTTCGGGTACCGCTTGACCAGATCGGCCACCTCGACGGCGTGGGGACCGTCGCCGGCCGCCGGCGGCGTGCCGAGGAGGGCTCCGCCTGTCCGATCGTGAGCCCCGACGTTCATGTCCTGCGATCTCCTTGCGAGGATGGTCCCTGGCTGACCGGCCGGCTCGACGAGCCTCCGGTCGCCGACGACGATACGGTACTGACGGTAGCGTCACACATTGAGGGCCGTGTGATGGCGTGGGGGGATCCGTGCCGGTCGGCTCGACGGGCTGGTGGCACCAGAAGGAGCGATGCACATGAGTGGACGGACCCGGTGGAACCCACTGGGGGGGATGGCCCGGTCATGGGGCCATTTCGTCCGGCGTCGCCGCTCGACCCAGATCCGCACCGTGGTGCTGGTCGTCGCCGTCATCGCCGGCACCACCGTCTGGGTGGCCACCTCTCCGTCCGGTTCGTCGGCGCCGCCGCCGTCGAGCCCGGCGGTGACCACCGGTGGGTCGGGGGGCTGGCGGGCCCAGCCCGGTCAGCTCGGCCAGTACCTCGAGCCGCGGCGTCACCGACCACAGCATCAACGTGGTCTTCCCGGTGGTCGCCCTCGGATCGCTGGCCGGCAAGGAGGGATTCGCCTCCGACGCCGAGTTCGGTGAACAGACCAAGGCCATCGATCTCTTCGTCAAGCAGATCAACGACAAGGGCGGGATCCACGGCCGGAAGATCAATCCGATCATCACCACCTTCGACCCGACCAGCGAGACCGAGATGCGGGCGCTGTGCAAGACGTGGACCGAGGGGTCACCGGCGGCCTTCGCGGTGCTGGACGGGCTCGGGGACTGGACGGGCGACGACCAGCTCTGCATCACCCAGGAGGGGAAGACGCCCTTCATCGGACAGTGGACCACGGTGACCAACTGGACCAACCAGGGCTCGCCCTACCTGTGGTGGACCGGCCCCGACCAGGCGGTCATCCTCCAGGCCGTGGTGAACTGGGGACTGACCGCCAACCTGCTCGGGGGCGACGATCAAGGTGGGCGTCATCGCCGGTGACCGGGCCTCGGACCAGCTGGCCCTCAACGACTACCTCCTGCCCGACCTGCGCCGGGCCGGCGTCACCCCGGTGGTCAAGACCATCGACGCCGACCCCAACGACACGGCCACCACCGACGCCGAGGCCCCCCTGGTCATCCAGCAGCTCCGGAGTGCCGGCGTGACCTCGGTCCTCCCGCTGATCCCCTTCAACGTCTTCTATCCGGTGCTCCAGGCCGAGACCGCCCAGCAGTGGTTCCCCAAGCTGCTCCTGAGCGACTACGAGGAGAGCATCACCGCCGCCCTCGGGCTGCTGCCGGTCCCCTACGCCAAGGCCCTCGACGGCCAGGAGGGCCTGACCACCGAGACCCTCGGCGGCATCGACGACGACCGCCCCGAGAGCCAGGGCGGCTACGACCCCGGGGTGCGCAAGTGCTGGAAGGTCTGGCACAAGGCCTATCCCCAGATCCCACCGGGCAACCAGAGCGACTTCATCGAGGAGCAGGGCCCGGTGGTCGGCTGGTGCCAGGTGATCGCGCTGTTCGCCACCGCCGCCGAGCACGCCGGGGCCGACCTCAACCGGCGGACCTTCGTCACCGCCATGTCCAAGATCACCGACTTCCCCGGCACCAACACCCCGGTGCTCAGCTACGGCCCGGACAAGCGCTACGGGCCGACCAAGTACCAGGTGGTCCGGCTGCACATCAACTCGCCGGTCTCGACCCTCTGTCATCTCCCGAAGAACAAGGTGCCCCAGTTCACCTGTTGGGTCCGCGTCCAGCCCTGGCTGCCCCTGCCCACCGGCTGAGGGGGCCGGCGGGGAACGTGCCCGCCCCGATCCGACCGCTGCTAGACAAGCCCGATGAGCGACCGCTCCCGGCAGGACGGGATCCCCTGGTGGCAGCGTGGGGTCCTCTACCAGATCTATCCCCGCTCCTTTGCCGACTCCAACGGTGACGGGGTCGGTGACCTGCCCGGGATCATCGACCGGCTCGACCACCTCGAGTGGTTGGGTGTGGACGGGATCTGGCTCAGCCCGGTCACCGTCTCACCCAACGCCGACTGGGGTTACGACGTGGCCGACTTCACGGCGGTGGACCCGACCCTCGGGTACCCTGGCCGACGTCGACCGGCTCATCGCCGAGTCGGGCCGGCGGGGTATCCGCGTGCTCGTGGACCTGGTCCCCAACCACACCAGCGTCGAGCATCCCTGGTTCGTCGACTCCCGGTCCTCACGGACGGCGTCTCATCGCAACTGGTACGTGTGGGCCGACCCCAAGGCCGACGGATCGCCGCCCAACAACTGGGTGTCCAGCTTCGGCGGACCGGCCTGGACGTTCCACGAGGACACCGGGCAGTACTACCTCCACAACCATCTGGTCGAGCAGCCCGACCTCAACTGGTGGGACCAGGACGTCCGGGCCGCCTTCGACCCGATCCTGGCCTTCTGGCTCGACCGGGGAGTGGCCGGCTTCCGCATCGACGTGTGCAACATCATCATCAAGGACGCTCAGCTGCGGGACAACCCGCCGGCCACCGAGGAGGACACCTTCGAGGAGCAGCTCTTCGGGCAGCGGTCGGTGTACAACGCCAACCGGCCCGAGGTCCACGAGGTGCTCCGGCACTGGCGGGCCCTCACCGACGGGTACCCCGAGGGGGTGCTGCTCGGGGAGACGCCGGTCGAGACGGTGGAGGCCCTGGCCGCCTACTACGGCACCGGCGGCGACGAGTTGCACATGGCCTTCAACTTCCCGTTCATCAACTCGCCGTTGGACCCGGTGGCCATGCGCGCCATCGTGGAGGACGTCGAGCGGGGCCTGCCCGCCGGGGCCTGGCCGGTGTGGACGGGCTCGAACCACGACATGTTCCGGTTCGCCACCCGGTGGGCCGGGGGCGACGTCGCCAAGGCCCGGGTCGGTCTGCTCCTGCTCCTCGCCCTGCGGGGCACGCCCGTCCTCTACCAGGGCGACGAGATCGGGCAGCCCGACACCGACGTGCCCCATGACCGGATGCGGGACCCGCTCGGCGTTCTCTACTGGCCGGCCTACTCGGGACGGGACGCCGGCCGGACCCCGATGCAGTGGCGGGACGGGCCCGGTGGCGGGTTCACCGAGCCCGGGGTGGAGCCCTGGCTGCCGTTCGGCGACCTGACCGGGTGGCAACGTCGAGGCCCAGCGCCACGACCCCGCCTCCATGCTCAGCCTGGCCCGGGACCTCATCGCCCTGCGACGGGCGACGCCCGAGCTCCATCAGGGCTCCTACCGGACGCTCGAGGTCACGCCGGGAGCATGGGCCTGGAGCCGCGACGAGGGGGTGGTGGTCCTGCTCGGCATGTCCGAGGGGGAGGGGGCGCTCGAGGGCTTCTCGGGCACGGTGCTGCTCGGCACCGACCGCCGCCGCGACGGTGAGCAGGTCGAGGGGACCCTGCGGGTGCACGGATGGGAAGGCGTGGTGGCCGAGCGCGGCGACCCCTGAGCGGGCCCGCCCGGGGTGGAGGTTCAGGCCGGCGGGCCGGCCCCGGTCAGCCACTCGAGACCGCCGGCCAGGTGGCGGAGGTAGGCCGGGCTCTCCCAGGCGGCCGGGAAGTGGCCGAGGGAGGTGGAGAAGACCCGCCCCGCACCCTCGGTGAAGTACCACGACAGCGGATGGCCGACTCCGCCGTTGCCGTCGGTGGCGGCCGGCCCGCCGTCCCGGCCCAGCTCCTCGGCGCGTGCCGCCAACAGCACCCGGGCATCGGGGCGGAGGTCCCGGAACTGGTACACCTCGTCGTGCCAGCGCCAGGTCTGACCGAGGTGGGCGACCGCCGGGTGGGTCGGGTTCGACGACATCCAGCGTGCACCACTGGGTCCAGGGATGGCCGTCGAAACGGGCCCCGACCACCATCCCGTAGTCAGGCCATCCGTAGCAGGAATCGGTGGCCGAGTGGATGGCCAGCACCGAGGTGCGTCCGGCCCGCAGCCCGTCGACGAGGGCCGCCTGCTGTTCCGCCGACCACGGGGTCTCCCCGATGGTGAACAGGGCCACCACCGGCGCCGCGGCCAGCATCCCGGGGTCGAGGGTGCGGACGTCGGTCACCCGCTGGAAGGACAGCCCGGCCCGCTCGGCCAGCTGGGCCACGGCGGTGGCCGACTGGTCGAGCACGCCGTGCACCCCCGCCGGGCCGTCCCGGTAGGGGGCGACCTGGGTCACGTAGAGGAGGGACGGGCTCGTCATCGGCGCGATCCTAACGGTGGACCGGGGGCGCCACCCGGACGTCCGCCCTAGTGTTCGCGGCTATGACCGCGCCCCGGCCCGACCGATGAACCGGGCCCGGGCGCGCTGGTCGGTTCCGGCGCTGGCCCTGGCCCTGGCGCTGGTGGCCGGATGCGGGAGCACCGCGGCCCCGGCCCCGTCGGGCCGAACGCGCCCCCCGGTCCTGACCGCGGGCCAGCTGGCCGCCGGGGCCGGCCACGCCTGCATCACCGGCGGCGCGGGCGCTCCGACCGTCGACTGGTCGGCACTGCGCCAACCCGATCCTCTCCTCGCCGGCCGCCGGGGTGAAGGACGAGGCCTTGGTCTGGGCGGCCGGGCGGTGGCACATGTTGTTCAGCGACGTGACCACCGACCCGTCACTCCCCGGAGGGGTGTCCTGGGACATCGCCTCGGCGACCAGCACCGACCTGGTCCACTGGTCGACGCCCTCCCGGTGGCCACCCCAAACCGGCGTGCTCGGTGTGGCCTCCCCGGACATCGGGCGCGATCCGTCCGGGAACTTCGTCGTCACCTACCAGTCCGACCCGGGGGAGACCTCGCCGCCGGGCCGGCAGGACCGCCTCTACTACCGGACGTCGGCCGACCTCGAGCACTGGTCGGCGCCGCACCCGCTGGCCCACGCGCTGGCCCCGGCGCCCGATGACCGGATGATCGACGGCGCCCTGGTCTACACCGGCCACCAGCTCCTGTTGGGGTTCAAGTACTCGTCGCCCACCCAGCCCGACGTGTTCGAGATCGCCCGCTCGACGAGCGGTTCGCGGCAGGGTCCGTGGCAACTGGTCGGCCGTCCCCGCATCCACGTCGACGGCGGCACCGTCGAGAACGGCGAATTCGTCAAGGTGGACGGGCGGTGGCGCCTGGTGGCCACGTCGGACAATCTGGACCAGCCGTGGCTGTTCACCCTGGCCGGCGATCCGGACACCCCCACCGGATGGCTGCGGTGGAGCCGCGGATACGAGCTGGACGTGCCGTCGCAGGCGTTCGACAGCGGGCCGGGGATCTCGAGCATCGGCTACGAGCACGCCAACTCGGCCTTCCTCTGTGCCGCCGGCTCCTCGCCGGGCCACGACGTCTACCTGGTCTACGCGGGCAGTGACGAGCTCACCCGCTTCGACGGATGGGGCCACGCCGAGATCGGCGTGGCCCGCAGCACCGACCTGGTCCATTGGCAGGTGCCGCCCGGGGGGCCGGCTGGATAGAGTGACGCCTATGTCAGGCAGCTCCCAGGTCGACGACCGGAGGGATTGAGCACCATGCAGATCACCATCATCGGCGGCGGGAGCTACCAGTGGACCCCCGAGCTGCTCGCCGACCTGCTCGGGACCGAGTCGCTGCGCGGCGCTCACTACGTCCTCGAGGACATCGACCCCGCTCCCCTGGAGAAGATGATGGCCCTCGGTCAGCTGGTGGGCGAGGCCCTGGGGGCCAAGGCCACCTTCGCCACTACCACCGATCAGCGGCGGGCGCTCGACGGGGCCGACTTCGTCATCGTGACCATCTCCACCGGCGGGTTCGGTTCGATGGCCGTCGATCTCGACGTGCCCGCCCGCCACGGGATCCGGCAGTCGGTGGGCGACACCGTCGGCCCCGGCGGCATCAACCGGTCCCTGCGGAACATCCCGGTGCTCGTCGGCGTGGGCGAGGACATGGGGAAGGTGTGTCCGGACGCATGGCTGCTCAACATCACCAACCCGATGACCTGCCTGACCCGGGCGGTGTGCCGGCAGACCGCGGTCAAGACGGTCGGGCTGTGCCACGAGGTCGGCAACTGGACCATGGACCTGGCCATCGCCCTCGGCAAGCGCCACGAAGCAGTCCGGGCCACCGTGGCCGGCGTCAACCACTTCCCGGTGGTCACTGCCCTCGAGGTCGACGGCGAGGACGGGTACCCGATCCTGGCCGAGATGGTGGCCGAGGCCGGGGGACTGGCCGCGCTGGCGCCCCATCCCGATCGCCCCCGGGCCGAGGAGTTCTCACGGCTCGACTTCGTCCAGCGCCACGCCCTGAAGCTGACGATGCTCGAGAAGTGGGGCGCCCTCCCCGCCGCCGGCGACCGCCACATCGCCGAGTTCGTGCCCTGGGTGCTCACCGAGGCGTCGGGGTGGGGAGCCGACTACAACATCGAGCTCACCCCCATCGCCCGGCGGCAGGAGCACCAGGAGGGCTACATCGCCGATGTGGACGCCTGGCTGGCCGGATCGAAGACGTTGCAGACCTGGGCCTCGGGGGAGCTCCCGGCCCTGGTCATCGACTCGCTGGTCACCGGCGAGCCCCGCGAGCTGCCGGTCAACATCCCCAACGCCGGCCAGGTGCCCGACGTCCCCGCCGACGCCGTCGTCGAGTCGATCTGCGTGGTCGACGGGAAGGGCATCCGCGGCCGCGACGTGGCGCCGCTGCCCCCGCCCTATGCCGAGCTGGTCCGCCGGCACGTGGCCGTGGCCGAGTGCACGGTGGCCGCCGCCCTCGACGGGGACCGGAGGTCTGGCCGAGACGGCCTTCTTCCTCGACCCCCTGGCCGGGCGCGGGGATCTCCACGACACCGAGGCCATGGTCGCCGAGCTCCTGTCGGGAACCGCCCAGTGGCTCCCGCAGTTCGGCAACTGACGGGGAGGGTCACCATGCAGCTCGGCTTCATCGGTCTCGGGGCCATGGGACTGCCCATGACCCGGCACCTGCTCGAGGCCGGGCACCAGGTGACGGTGGCCTCGCGCAGCCGGGGCCCGATCGAACAGGCCGTGGCCCTGGGCGCGGCCGATGGCGGCTCACCCACCGCGGTGGCCGAGGCCAGCGAGATCGTCATGCTCTGCGTTCCCAGCTCGCCACAGGTGACCGAGGTGGTCGACCAGCTGCTGCCGGCGCTCGGCCCGGGCCAGGTGGTGGTCGACTGCTCGACCATCGACCCCGAGGTGGCCCGGGCCCAGCACCAGCGGGTGACGGCCACCGGCGCCGGCTTCCTCGACGCCCCGCTCTCGGGCGGCACGGCCGGCGCCGAGAAGGGGACGCTCACCCTGATGGTCGGGGGCGACGAGGCCACGTTGGCCACGGTGCGCCCGGCGCTCGAACCCTTCGCCGGCCTGGTCGTCCACGTGGGCGGCCCCGGGATGGGCCAGGTGGTCAAGCTGTGCAACAACCTGATCTACGCGGCCCAGATGGTGGCCACCTCGGAGGCCACCGCCCTGGCCCTCAAGTCCGGCGTCGACCTCGACAAGCTCTACGAGGTCCTGGTCCACGCCACCGGCGACTGCGTTGCCGTCCGCACCCGGCTGCCGGTGGCCGGTGTGGTGCCCGACAGCCCGGCGTCCAACGGGTGGCGGCCCGGATTCATGACCGACCTGATGGCCAAGGACCTCGACCTCGCCCTCAACTACGCGGCCGGTGCCGGGGTGCCGATCGCCACCACGGCCACCGCCCGGCAGGCGCTGACCGCGGCCACCACCGCCGGGTACGGGCGCGAGGACTTCTCGGCCGTGGCCAAGGTGATCTTCGCGTTGTCCGGGCTGGCGTGAGCGGGCCGGCGGACGCGTCCGGCGGCCGCCCCGGCTTCCCCGCCCTCGTGCTGGCGGCCGATCACCGGGCCCGCGGGGTGATGACCATCGAGCGCAACGCCGACTACCTGCGGGCGCTCCGCGAGGCCCTGCCGTACTGCGACGGCATCCTGGCCACCGTGCAGCCGCTGACCGAGCTGGCCCGCATCGGTGCCCTCGGGTCCGGCCAGCGCACCTATCTCTCCATCAACCGCACCGGCCTCGCCGGTGCGGCCTTCGAGCTCGACGACCGGTTGGTGGCCAGCGTGGCCCGCGCCGCCGAGGACGGGTGGACGGGCATCAAGCTGATGACCCGGATCGACCTCGACGACCCGGGAGGGGCGGCCGCCCTCGAGCTGCTCGGCCGGGTGCTGGAGGATGCCCGCTCGTCGTCACTCGAAGCCCTGATCGAACCGGTGATGTGGCGGGCCGGGACCATGTCCAGGGTGACCTCGGACATCGTGCTGGCCGCGGTGATCGCCCACGACCTGGGCGCCCCCCTGCTCAAGGTGCCCGTCCCCGATGTCCCCGCCGGTGGGGCCCGGGTCGAGGCCGTGGCCCGGATCGTGGCCAGCGTCGGTGTGCCCGTCCTCTTCCTCGGCGGTCCCCATGACCATCGGGATCGGGTCCTCGAGGAGACCCGTGACGTCATGGAGGGTGGAGCCGCCGGACTGGCCATGGGACGGGCCATCTTCCAGGAGGCGTCGCCCGCGGCCATGGCCGAGGAGCTGGCCGAGGTCGTGCACGGCCGGTGATCCTCACGGTCGACCTGGGCACCACGCTGACCAAGGTCGTCCTGTGGGACCACGACGGACCGGTGGCCCGGTCGGGGGTCCCCGTCGAGACGGTCCATCCGGCGCCGGGGTGGGTCGGAGCAGGACCCGTCGTCGTGGTGGGCGTCGGTGGTGGCGGCCTGCGCCGAGGTCAGGGCCGGGCCGGCGGCCGGTTCGGGTCGGTCGACGCCATCGGGTGCACCGGTGCCCGGCAGACGTTCGCCCCGGTCGACGCCGGAGGACGACCGCTCGGCGCCGCGGTGGTGTGGTCGGACCGTCGGGCGGGGGCCGAGGCGGGGCGACTGGCCGAGGCCTTCGGCGGCCAGGACCGGGCGCTGGCCCGCACCGGCGTCCCGATCGAGGCGGGATCGGTGGCGGCCAAGGTGGCCTGGCTGGCCGACCACGACGGCCGGCGTCTGGCCGCCTGCACCTGGCTGCTGTCCCCGCGGGACCTCGTCGCCTGGCGGCTGACCGGCGAGGTGGTCACCGACCCCACCATGGCCTCGCGCAGCGGTCTCTACGACCTGGACGGACGGGTGGTCGAGGAGCTGGCCGGCCCGGCCACCGCCAAGCTGGCCCCGGTCGTCCCGTCGGGACAGGTGAGCGGCCGGCTGGTGGGCCCGGCCGCCGACGCCCTCGGGCTGGCGGCGGGGACACCGGTGGTCATCGGCGCCGGCGACCGCCCGTGCGAGGTGCTCGGCACCGGGGCCGGGGAGTCGTGCCCCATGGTCAGCTGGGGGACGACGGCCAACGTGTCGTTGCCGTCGGCCGAACGGCCGGTGCGGAGCCCTCCGGGCATGGTGCTGTCGAGGGCGGCCGACGACGGGTGGCTGGTCGAGGGCGGCCTCTCGGCGGCCGGGTCCTTCCTGGACTGGCTCGGCCGCATCACCGGTCAGCCGTCCGGTGCGCTGGCCGAGCTGGCCGCCGAGGGTCGTCCCGGTGCCCGGGGAGTGACCGCCGCCCCCTGGCTGGACGGGGCCCGGGCCCCGTGGTGGGAGCCCGACGCCGGCGCCGCCTTCGTCGGGCTGTCCTCGGGCCACGAGCTGTCCGATCTGGCCCGCGCCGTCTTCGAGGCGGTGGGCTGGGAGGTGCTGCGGTGCCTCGACGCCATGGCCGCCCGGCAGCCCCCGCCGCCGCCGATCACCGGGGTGGCCCTGGGGGGCGCGGGCGCCGCCGTCCCCGTGTGGGTCGAGGTGGTGACCGGGATCTCCGGCCTCCCGGCGGTTCGCCGCCGTTCGGGGCTGGCCGCCTCGGCCGGCGCCGCCCTGTTGGCGTCGTCGGCGGTGGACGCCGGCTTCGTGCTCGGACGGATGGATCCGGTGGAGGCCCGGCTGGCACCCGATCCGGAGGTGGTGGCCGGTTACGCCGGTCTGCGCGGGGAAGCCGACCGGGTGGCCGCGGCGGTGATCGGCCTGGACCCGGCCGGGGCCGTCGGCGGCCCCGGAGGTATGGGCGTGCGGCTGACCCTGGCCTACGGCGCCGACGGGCTGGAGGTCGACGTGCCCGATGACGCCGTGGTGGTCGGGCCCCAGGAGCCCCCGGCCCTGGCCGACGAGGCCGGAGCGCTGCGTGAGGCACTGGCCGACCCGATCGCCGCCCCGGCGCTCGGCGACCTGATCGGACCCGAGGGCCGGATCGCCGTCGTCTTCCCCGACCTCACCCGTCCGATGCCCAACACCACGGTGCTGCCGCCGCTCCTGGCCGAGCTCGAACGGGCCGGGGCCGGCCCGGAGCGGGTGGAGCTGCTGTGCGCCACCGGGACCCACCGCCAGGCCACCGGGACCGAGATGGAGGAGCTGGTCGGCGCGGCCGTCGCCCGGCGCTACCGCATCCACGACCACCACTCCGACGACCGCGGTCATGTCCGGGTGGGGTCGGTGGACGGTGTGCCGGTCCTGCTCGACCAGCACTACGTCGACGCCGGCGTCCGCATCGTGACCGGGTTCGTCGAGCCCCATTTCTTCGCCGGGTGGAGCGGGGGACCCAAAGCCGTGTGCCCGGGGCTGGCCGACACGGCCACCATCCTCGAGGCCCACAGCCCGCCCCGCCTGGCCGACGCCCGTGCCACCTGGATGGTGACGGAAGGCAATCCGGTCCACGATTTCGTCCGGGCCGCCACCGCCCTGTGCCCACCGGATCTCTCGGTGGACGTCACCATCGACGGCGACCGACGTCTCACCGGGGTCTTCGCCGGCCGGCTGCCGGACAGCCACGTGGCCGCCTGTGAGTTCGCCGCCGGTACCGTCACCCAGTCGGTGGACGGCCGCTTCGACGTGGTGCTCACCACCAACGGGGGCCATCCGCTCGACCGCAACCTCTATCAGGCGGTCAAGGGCATGGCCGCGGCCGAGCGGGTGGTGGCCGCCGGGCGGCATCATCGTGCTGGCCGCCGCCTGCGGCGACGGGATCCCCGGCGACGGGGCCTTCGCCCGCATCCTCGAGTCGGCTTCGGATCCCGACGAGTTGGTCCGACCCCGGGGCGCCGGCCAGGTCGATGCCTGGCAGACCCAGGTGCTCGGCCGGGTCCTCCGGCGGGCCGAGGTCTGGGTCCACTCGGACGGGCTCTCCGACGCCGACGTGCGGTCGGCCCTGATGACCCCGGTGGACGACGTGACCACCGCGGTGGCCGACGCCCTCGGCCGGGCGGGGGCCGGAGCCAGGCTGTGCGTGCTGCCCCACGGGCCCCTGACGGTGGCCACGCCTTCAGGCCCGGCGACTGCCTGACGAGGGAGGGCGGCCCACCGTCGGTCGGGCGTGTCTGACGGCAATGTCATGGATAGTGTGTGACTTCCATGGCCGACAAGGTGCAGTTCGACTTCGCGGTTCCCGAGGAGCTCCTGCAGGAAGTCGTGGCCAAGACCAGCGATCCGGAGGTCGTCGCCGCCCTCGACGTGATGCCCGGCACCGGCGAGGGCAAAGCCCCGCCACTGGTCGGGATCCTCCGGCGGAACGGCTTCGCACCGCTGGTCCTGCTCACCGCGGCGGCCCTCATCCCCGGGACGGTGGGCAACGGCATCTCGCTGGTCGGCACCAATCTCGAGCACTCGTTCCACATCCATGACGCCGCCCTCGGCGCGGTGACCTTCGTGGGCAGCCGTGGCCCAGCTGCTGTGGGCGGTGCCCCTGGCCCTGTGGGCCGACCGGGGCAGCCGCAAGCTGGTGGCCGGGGTGGCGCTGCTGGTCTTCTCGGTCTTCACCCCGTTGATGGCCCTGGCCCCCAACGTGTGGGCCTTCACCTTCTTGTACCTGATCGCCTCGGTCGGCTACGGCGTGAACAACACGGTGCACAACTCGTACCTCTCCGACGCCTATCCCACCGAGGGGCGCGGCCGGATCTTCAGCTGGCACAACCTCTCCGACCCGCTGTCGCAGACGGTCGGGATCCTCATCTTCGGTCTGGTGGTGACCGTCGGCCACAACTGGCGGTGGGGCATGCTCATCGGTCTGGCCGGGATCCCCCTCGGCCTGGCCCTGTTCACCCTGCACGAGCCGGACAAGGGGGAGAACGAGTCGAGCCACATCCTCAAGGCCTCGGGTATGGACCTCCACTCCCAGCAGAGCGACGCGCCCGCGGGTCCTGCTGGGCCCGGCCGTCACCCGGTTGCTGCGGATCCGCTCCATCTACTACGAGCTGGTGGCGGTGGCCATCCTCGGCTTCGCCGGTACCGCCGCCCCGCTGTTCGGGAACCTGTACTTCGTCCGGCGGTGGGGCCTCGACACCGCGTCGCGGAGCGAGATCTACTCGATCATCGGCCTGGCCGCCTTCCTCGGCCTGCCCCTGGCCTACGTGCTCGGCGACCGGTTCTTCCGACGGGCCCCGGAACGGCCGTTGGTCATCGCCGGTATCTGCATCACCGCCTACGGCGCCCTCTACGTCGCCTCCCTCTACATGCCCGAGCTGTGGATGGTGGTGACCCTCCAGTTCCTGGCCAACGCAGCGGTGTCGCCGCTGGCCATCTGCATCTTCCTGACGCTGGCGGCCACCGCCCCGGCCGAGATGCGCACCATCTGCTTCGCCATGTTCGGGGTCTACTCCCTGGTGTTCGGCGGGTTCACCGGTGCGGTGGTCCTCGGCGCCATCAGCGACGCGGTGGGCTACCTCCACGGCCCGACGGTGGCCCTCACCCTCATCGGCCCGGTCTGCCTGGTCGGCGGGGTCATGCTGTTCATCGGTTCCCGCTACGTGAAGCGCGACATCACCCTGGTCATCGAGGACGTCCTCGAGCGGTTTGCCGAAGGCCAGCGGCGCCAGGCCGGCGGGGCGGTGCCCGCCCTGCAGATCCACAACCTCGACTTCTACTACGGGGCCAACCAGGTCCTGTTCGACGTCAACCTCGAGATCGGCCAGGGGGAGATCCTGGCCCTGCTGGGCACCAACGGCGCCGGCAAGTCGACCCTGCTCCGGGCCGTGTCCGGGCTGGACCATCCCCACCGGGGGGTCATCCGCATCCACGGCGCCAACTGCACCTACCTCGAACCCGAGCAGATCATCGACCAGGAGGTGGCCCTGCTGGTGGGGGGCAAGATGACCTTCTCCGGTCTCACCGTCCGCGACAACCTGCGTATCGGGGCCTACTCGCTGCGGCGCGAGGGAGGGAAGGCCCGGTCGGCGTTCGACGAGGCCGTCGACCGGTTCCCCGAACTGGCCGACCGGCTCGACCAGCCGGCCGGCACCCTGTCCGGGGGTGAGCAGCAGATGCTGGCCCTGGCCCGGGTGATGATGACCCGGCCCAAGTTGCTGCTCATCGACGAACTGGCCCTCGGGCTGGCTCCCAAAGCGGTGGACCGGCTGATGGCCATCGTCCGCGAGGTCAACCGCCAGGGCACGACGGTGGTGCTGGTCGAGCAGAGCGTGAACCGGGCCATGAGCCTGGCCGAGCGGGCCATCTTCATCGAGCGCGGTGAGGTGCGCTTCGACGGTCTCACCGCCGATCTCTACGAGCGCACCGACCTGCTCCGCCCCGTCTTCCTCGGCGCCGCCGTGGCCGGGCTCGACTAGGAGCGCCGGTGTCGGTTCCCAGCTTCGTGCTGGTCCAAGGGGTGGTCACCGGCCTGAGCTACGGGCTGTTGGCCATGGGGCTGGTCCTCATCTACAAGACCAACCGGGTGCTCAACTTCGCCCAGGGCCAGCTGGGCGTGGTGGCCGCCGTCTTCATGGTCAAGTGCTTCTACGACTTCGGGTTCAACTACTGGTTCGCACTGGTGTTGTCCCTGGGCCTGGCCGCCGCCGTCGGGGCCCTGAGCGAGCTGCTGCTCCGGCGGTTGTTCAACCGGCCCCGGGTCCTGGTCATGGTGGCCACCATCGGGCTGAGCCAGGTGCTGTTCGTGTTCACCGCGCTGCCCTTCATCCGCCCGAAGAACCTGTTCAAGCCCTTCCCGGTCCCGTTCGACATCTCCTTCAGCATCGGGACCTATCTGTTCACCCCGGGCCAGGTCCTGACCCTCATCGCCGCGCCGGTGGTGGCCATCGGCCTGGCCGCCTTCATCAAGTGGTCGCCCTGGGGGCTGGCCATGCGGGCCATGGCCGAGAACGCCGACTCGGCCCGGCTGTCGGGGGTGTGGGTGCGGCGCACCTCCACCATGGCCTGGACCCTGGCCGGGGTCCTGTCCGCCTTCACCGCCATCCTGGCCGCCCCCGGCCAGACCACCCAGTTGACCGAGGTGCTCAGTCCCGAGCTCCTCCTCCTGGCCCTCACCGCGGCCATGGTCGGGGCCATGGTCAGCCTGACCGCCGCCTTCGTGTCGGCCATCGGCATCGGGGTGATCCAGGAGATCCTGGCTTGGAACCTCAACAGCACCACCCAGGTGGACCTCATCCTCTTCGCCCTCGTGATGGTGGTCCTGTTGGTCCGGATCGCCGCCCTGCAGACCGGGTCGCGCCGGGAGGTCCGGTCGACCTGGCTGGAGAACACCCGGGGCCGGTCGCGCGACGACGGTCCGCTGCGCCGGAAGGTGGGGGCGACCGGGATCGTCCTGGCCGTGGTCGGGGCGGCCCTGCTGCCACTGGTGGTGAGCACGGGCAACTCCTTCCTCATCTCGCAGATCTGCATCTACGCGGTGATCGCCCTCTCGCTGACCGTGCTGACCGGGTGGGCCGGGCAGGTGTCCCTCGGGCAGTTCGGGCTGGTGGCCTGCGGCGCCCTCATGGCCGCCCACCTCGGATCGAGCGTGCCGCTGGTCCTCCTCATGCCCTTCGCCGGCGCCGTCACCGCGGTGGTGGCCGTGCTGGTGGGACTGCCCGCCCTCCGGGTGCGAGGCCTCTACCTGGCGGTGAGCACCCTGGCCTTCGGGCTCTGGTTCATGGGGGCGGTGCTGGCCACGCCGTGCTGGACGGTGCCCGGCCTGGACCGCCAGCTCTGCACCGGCCTGCCCAATCCGCAGTCGACGCTCATCGCCGCTCCCACCCTGTTCGGGATCGGGTTGGGCTCGGCCCGGGCCTTCGCCTGGTTCTCGTTGGCCATCCTCGTGCTGTCGGTCCTGATGGTCCGGCTCTGGCGCGACCGCGGGGTGGCCCGGCGGCTCATGGCCGTGCGCGACAACGAGACGGGCGCCGGGGCCATGGGCATCCCCCTGGCCCGGACCAAGCTGCTCGCCTTCGCCCTGTCCGGCTTCATCGCCGGGTACGCCGGGGTGTGCCTGGCCTTCGCCACCGAGCGGTTCTCGACGGACACCTTCGACCCCACCTTCTCCATCCTGGTCGTCTCGATGGTGGTGATCGGGGGACTGGGGACCATCGACGGGGCCGTGCTCGGGGCCATCTATCTCGTCGGCATCCCGGCCATCTTCGGTTCCAACCCGACCATCCAGTTCCTCACCAGCGGGCTCGGGCTGCTGGCCTTCATCCTCTACCTCCCCGGTGGCCTGGCCGACCTGCTCCACCGCCTGGGCGACGTGGTCACCCTGGGCATCGAGCAGATCACGCGCCGCCGCGGCACCCCCCCGCTCCGGGGCCGGCACGATCCGCCGTCGGTGCCGGTGGCCACCGAGGTGGCAGGGTGACCGGCCCCGACGAGGCCGGCTCCCGGGGGCCGGCCCGGCTCGACCTGGAGGGCGTGTCGGTGGCCTTCGGCGGCGTGCAGGCGGTCGACGGCGCCGATCTGTCGGCCGAGCCGGGGGCCATCGTCGGGCTGATCGGGCCCAACGGGTCGGGCAAGACCACCCTGCTCGACGTGATCTCGGGGCTGGTGACACCCCAGGCCGGATCGGTCCGGCTCGACGGCGAGAGCCTGGTCGAGTACCTGCCCGAGGAACGCTCGGCCCTCGGGCTGGTCCGTTCCTTCCAGGACTGCCGGCTCTTCCCCGAGCTCAGCGTGGAGGAGGTGCTGTGGTTGACCCAGGACGCGGGCCGTCCGGTGGGCGTCCTGTCCTCCACCCTCCACATGCCCTGGGCCGTGCGGTCCGAACGGGCCAAGCACGCCGCCGCCGACGAGGTGATCCGCTCGTTCGGCATCGACCGCTTCCGCCGCCATCAGATCTCCCAGCTCTCCACCGGGACCAGGCGGGTGGTGGACCTGGCCTCGATCGTGCTGGCCCGGCCCCGGCTCCTGTTGCTCGACGAGCCCACCGCCGGGATCGCCCAACGCGAGGCCGAGGCCTTCGTCCCCCTGCTGCGCCGCCTGCACGAACTGGCCGACACCACCATCGTCCTGGTCGAGCACGATGTCCCCCTGGTCTTCGCCCTGTGCTCCAAGGTGGTGATGATGGAGACGGGAAGCGTGGTGTCGTCGGGGACGCCCGACGAGGTCGGGCGCGACCCGCGGGCGCTGGCCGCCTATCTCGGGGCCAGCGAAGAGGCGTTGGCCGTGTCCGGAGCCGTGCCCACCCGTCGACCGGAGCGACCCGCCGACCCGCCGGCCACCCCTCGACCCGACGAGGGCTAGCGGTTCTGCCCGACCGGCGTCCGACCCGGAGTCAGCGGCGGGGCATGGCCGGCCCGTAGGGGACGTCCCCCCGCAGGGTGACCCGGTGGGCGATGCGGGTGGCGTCGCCGTAGTCGTCGAGGGCGTAGTGGAGGGTGGCCCGGTTGTCCCAGAACGCCACCGAGCCCGGGCGCCAGCGGAACCGGCAGGTCAGTTCGGGTTGCTGGCAGTGCCGGTAGAGCATGTCGAGGATGGCGTTGCTCTCGTTCTTCGACATCCCGAGGACGGTCTGGGTGAACTGCGGGTTGACGAAGAGCCCGTTGCGGCCGTTCTCGGGGTGGGTACGCACCACCGGATGGAGGGCGGGCAGCAGCTTCTCGTAGTGCACGCCCTGCCAGTCGTACCCGCCGCGGGCGTCGACGTCGGCCGCGAACCACGGATCGAAGTGGATGGCGATCAAGGTGTCGCACATGGCCCGCACCGGATCCGAGAGCCGGTCGTAGGCGTCCTGAAGGCTGGCCCAGGTGGTGTCGCCCCCGACGTCGGGGGCCTCGAGCATGTAGAGGATCGAACCGAAGGCCGGTTGCTGGAGGAAGGTGATGTCGGTGTGCCACCAACTGGCCCGGTCGACGCTGCCGTCGATGGCCAGCACGTCGGGATGCTCGTCGATGGGCGTGATGACCGGGTGTCCCTCGGTGACCACGCCGAACTGCCCGGCGAACTCGGCCTGCTGGGCGGGGGTGAGCTCCTGGTCGCGGAAGAAGATCACGTGATGGGTGTTGAGGGCCTGCCTGACCTCGGCCACCACCGGCTCGCTCAGCGGCCGGGACAGGTCGACGCCATGGATCTCGGCGCCGATGATCGGGGACAGGGGCCGGATGTCGAGCCCGGTGGTCACCGTCATGGGGTCCTCGGCATGGGTCCAGTGTGCCCCACGGCCGGGGTCGGCTCAACCCGCACGACGGCCCGGATCCCCCTGGACCGTCGGGGTGCCCGGGCCATCGGGGGATGATTGGATGGTGGGCCACTGCGGGCACCGGGTCCGCCGGTGCCCGACCGGGACAAAGGATCGCCCACCATGACGCCACCGACCGTGACCGAGCCCACCGTGGTCGATCCGCCTCCGAGGACGCGCAATCTCTCGCCCTGGTTCCAGGTGGTGAGCCGACTGATGGCCACCGACCAGGCCGATCCGCTGCCCGACGGCGACGCCGACGCCTTCGGCGCCTGGCGCGAGCGGTTCGTGACCCGGCTCGGGCGGATCCTCGGGCCGTGGCCCGAGCGGGTCCCCCTCGACCTCGAGGTCACCGAGGAGACCGGGTGCGACGGCTACCTCCGGCGCCGGATCGTGTTCGACACCGAGGACACCATGTCGGTCCCCGCCTACCTGCTGGTACCGGAGGGCCGGACCGCGCCGGGCTCCGCCGTCCTCGCCGTCCACGGCCACGGCCCGGGCAAGTCCCTGGTGTGCGGCCTCGAGCCCGAGGGCGCCCCGGGCAGCGACTACGCCGCCGAGCTGGCCCGGCGCGGCCACGTGGTGCTGGCGCCCGACCTGCGCTGCTTCGGGGAGCGGGCCGACTGGAACCCGCCCGACCACTACGGCTGCGACACCAATCTGGTCCACCAGGTCATGGGGGGGTGGAATCCGCTGACCCAGAACCTCTGGGACCTGGCCCGCTGTCTCGACGTGCTCGAGGGGGAGCCCTTGGTCGACCCGGGACGCATCGGCATGGCCGGCTTCTCCTACGGGGCGACGGTCACCCTGTTCCTCGCCGCACTCGACGAACGGGTGCAGGCGGCCGTGGTCTGCGGCTACCTCTCGTCGTGGGGCGAGGCCCACAAGGTCCCGTGGAACATGTGTGGTTCGCAGGTCCTCTTCGGCATGCTCGGCCAGATGGAGCACGCCGACGTGGCCGCCCTGATCGCCCCGCGCTCCCTCCTGGCGGTGACCGGACGCGACGACCTGCTCTTCCCGGTGGCCGCCTTCGAGGAGTCGGTCGCCCGCCTCCGACCGGTCTACGAGCACTTCGACGCCGGCGACCGACTGGCCCAGGACATCTTCGACGGCGAGCACCAGTGGTTCGGGGCCCAGGCCTATCCCTTCCTCGACCGCTGGCTGGCCGACGGTTCAGCCGGCGGGTGAGAGGAGCCGACCCGAGTCGGCGTCGAGGAGGATGGTGGCGTGCGGCGTGCGCTGGAGGATCGACGCCGGACACGCAGTGGCCACCGGCCCCTCCAGTGCGGCCCGGACCGGCTCCGCCTTGCGGGCCTCGGGTACCACGGCCAGGACCGAGCCGGCCCGGAGGAGGGCGGGGATGGTGACGGTGACGGCCAGGTCCGGCACCTCGGCGTCGCTGGCGAAGTGGCCTTCGTTCACCTGCTGGCGCCGGCAGTCCGGGTCGAGGGCCACCACCTTCACGTCGAGCGGATCATCGAAATCGGCCACCGGCGGGTCGTTGAAGGCCAGGTGGCCGTTCTCGCCGATCCCGAGGCAGCAGAGGTCGAGGGGGTTCTCGCCGAGCAGTTCGGTGTAGCGGCGGCACTCGGCCTCGGGCGGTCCGAGCCCGTCGATGTAGTGGGCGGCACGCGGAGCGGTCGGTTCCACGATCCGCTGGCGGATCCAGCGCTGGAAGCTGGCCGGATGCTCGGGTCCGATGCCGACGTACTCGTCCATGTGGAAGACGACGACATCGGCCCAGGGCACACCGGGGGTCCGGGTCACCAGCTCGGCGATGAAGGCGAGCTGCGAATTCCCGGTGGCGAACATGGCGTTGGCCACCCCGTTGGTCTCCACCGCGGCGCGCAGCACGGCGGCGGCGTGGTCGGCCGCCGCCCGGGCCATGGCCGCGGTGTCGGGGAGCACCGACACCTCGGGCCCGTCCCGGCCTGCTGTTCCTGGCGCACCCACGGTGGGCACTGTAGGGGACGCCGGGCCTGCGCGGTCGGAGGCTGGCGCGCTACGGTGCCTAGCGCCCGGCCGGTGACAGGACCGACCGGTGACCAGTTTCGACGACAGGGGAGGAGCCCGGCGTGGCAGAGGACATCCTGAGCACGATCATCGGCAAGCCGACCGGAACCACCGTGGTCACGGTGGAGCGCGGTCAGCTGGCGCTGTTCGCCGATGCCGTGAAGGAGAAGAGCCCGATCTACCGCGACGCGCGGGCCGCGGCCGGGGCCGGGCTGGCCGGCATCCCGGCCCCGCCCACCTACCCCTTCGTGATGGAGCACTTCGGGGCCTACCCCGAGCTCCAGCCGGACGACGGCCCCACCGGCAATCCCATGGCCGAGGTGCTCGGTCCGCTCATGGCCAACGGCGGCCTGATCCTCCACGGGGAACAGGAGTTCACCTACCACCGGCCCGTGCTGGCCGGTGATGTGCTGGTCGGGGAGGGGAAGGTCGCCGACGCCTACCGCAAGGAGTCCAAGGGCAAGACCATGACCTTCGTGGTGGTGGAGACGGCGTGGCGCGAGCAGGCCACCGGTGATCCCGTGTGCACGTCGCGCATGAACATCATCCACCGCATTTGATGGCCGAGGGGACGGAGGCGGCGACGGGGGATCCGGTCGGGTACCGCCTCGAGGACGGCGTGGCCTGGATCACCCTCAACCGACCCGAGGCCGGCAACGCCATCACCGCGGTCATGCGGGATCGGATCATCGGGTGGCTCGAGGATGCGTCCGTCGACCTGGCCGTCCGGGTGGTGGTCCTCACCGGGGCGGGGGAGAAGGGCTTCTGCACCGGCGCCGACCTGCGGGCCCAGGAGCGCGGCCCGGCCCGGCCGCCCGGCGCGCCGGACCGGCCGGTGGGGGATGCCGCCCGGATGATCCGCAACGGCTGGCAGCGCCTGATCGGGGCCGTGCTCGACTGCGAGAAGCCGGTCATCGCCGCCGTCAACGCCACCGCCGCCGGTGGCGGCATGCACCTGGCCCTGGCCTGCGACCTGGTGATCGCCGCCGAGGAGTCCAAGTTCATCGCCGTGTTCGTCCGGCGGGGCATCGCCCCCGACGCCGGCGGCGCCTATCTGCTGCCCCGCCTGATCGGGCCCCAGAAGGCCAAGGAGCTCTTCTTCTTCGGCGACGACGTCCCGGCCGCCGAGGCCGAGCGTCTGGGCCTGGTCAACCGGGTGGTGCCCCGTGACCAGCTCCTGGCCGAGGCCGGGGCCTGGGCCGCCCGGCTGGCGGCCGGCCCGACCAAGGCGATCGGGGCGGCCAAGTACCTCACCAACCGGTCCCTCGAGTCGGACCGGGCCGGGGCCCTGTGGGACGAGTCCGTCGCCCAGGAGCTGGTCACCGGCACCGAGGACTGCCGAGAGGGCTTGGCCGCCTTCGCCGAGCGTCGGACGCCGGTGTTCAAGGGCTGGTAGCGACCCACCATGACTAGAACCGGTTCTCGTCAGCCGGAGCCGGGATGCTAGAAAGTGGGCCGTGAGCTCGACAGGGTTGGCCCCGTTCGAACGTTCCCGCCCGTCGGAACCGGTCGCGCCCGGGCCTGCCCGGCCGCCCGCAGGAGCCTGAGCGGTGGCCATCGGGATCCGTGACGAGCACGACGAGCTCCGGCTCTCGGTCAAGCGCTGGATCGAGTCGCGCTGCCCCCCGGAGGTGACCAGGGCCGCGCTCGATGCCGAGGCTGACCGGCTCCCCGACTTCTGGGCCGACCTCGGAGCCCAGGGCACGCTGGGCATCCATCTGCCCGAGGAGTTCGGGGGCCAGGGGGCCGGGATGACCGAGCTGGCCGTGGTGGCCGAGGAGCTGGGCCGGGCCGCGGCACCCGGACCCTGGGCGGGCACGGCGGTCGTCGGCGCCGTGGTGGCCGAGTGGGGCAGCCCGACCCAGGCCAAAGAGCTCCTCCCCGTGCTGGCCGACGGCACCCTGCCCGCCTCGCTGGTCGTCCCCGCCGCGGGACCGGACGGTTCGGCCGTCCCCCGGGTGGGCCTGACCGGTCGCTCCGGTGACGACGGCCTCACCGTCGACGGCACCATCGGCCCGATTCCCAACGGTGGCGTGGTGGGCGCGGTCCTGGCTCCGGTGGAGGTGGACGGCGAGGTCCGCTGGGTCCTGCTCGACCGGGAGGAGTCGGTCCGGGTCGAGTCCCGGACCAGCTTCGATCCGTCACGGCGATCGGCCGACTGGGTGGTCGACGGCACGGTGGTGCCGCCCGAGCGCCTGCTCGAGGGCGCCACCGCCGAAGGCATCCGTGAGCTCGCCCTGCTGGTGGCCTCGGCCGAGGCGGTGGGCGGGGCCCGCTGGTGCCTGGACACCGCGGCCGAGCACGCCCGGACCCGTCACCAGTTCGGCCGGCCCATCGGCCAGTTCCAGGGGGTCAAGCACCGCCTGGCCGACATGCTGGTCATGGTGGAGCAGGGGGTGGCAGCCACCTGGGACGCGGCCCTGAGCCTCGACGCCGGGCCGATGGGTGACCGCCAACCCGGTGGGGAAGGGGAGACCGCCGATGCCGGGGCCCAGACCCGACTGGCGGTGGCGTTGGCCGCCGGTCTGGCCCTGGACGGCTACGTCGAGGCGGCGAAGGGGGCCATCCAGGTCCTCGGGGGGATGGGCTTCACCTGGGAACACGACGCCCACATCCACCTGCGCCGGGCCACCACCCTCCGCCAGCTGGTGGGGGGCACGGCGCCGTTGCGGGCGGAGTCGGCCAGGCTGGCCCTGGCCGGCCGGCGGCGCACGGTGACCGTCGAGCTCCCGCCCGAGGCGGAGGTGCTCCGGGCCGAGCTGGCCGATGTGGTCGCCGCCATCGCCGCCATCGAGGATCCCCTCGAGCAGCGCCGGGCCCTGGCCGACCAGGGTCTGCTGTCCCCGCACTGGCCCGCACCCTGGGGGCGGGACGCCGGTGCCGTCGAACAGCTGGTCATCGACCAGGTCTGTGCCCAGGCCGGACTGCGCCGACCGAACCTGGCCGTGGCTGCCTGGGCCCTGCCCACCATCATGGCCCACGGGACCCCGGAGCAGACCGAGCGGTGGGTGGGCCCGACCCTCCGCGGCGAGCTGCTCTGGTGCCAGCTGTTCAGCGAACCCGGGGCCGGTTCGGACCTGGCCGCGCTCACCACCCGGGCCACCCGGGTCGACGGGGGCTGGGTCCTCGACGGCCAGAAGGTATGGACGTCGGTGGCGGCCCGCGCCGACATGGGGATCTGCCTGGCCCGCACCAACCCCGACGTCCCCAAGCACCGGGGCATCACCTACTTCCTGGTGGACATGAAATCGGCCGGAATCGAGGTGCGGCCGCTGCGGGAGATCACCGGCGCGGCACTGTTCAACGAGGTCTTCCTCGACCGGTGTTTCGTGCCCGACGACCGCGTGGTGGGCGAGGTCGACGGCGGGTGGCGCCTGGCCCGCACGACACTGGCCAACGAGCGGGTCTCACTTTCGTCCGACACGGCCTTCGGCGGCGCCCTCGAAGGGGTGCTGGCCAGGATGGCCGCCCACCCCGAGCGCCAGGACCCGGTCACGCTCGATCGCCTCGGCCACCTGCTGGCCGAGGCCCAGTCCCTCGCCCAGCTCGGTGTCCGGGCCACCTTGCGGTCGCTCGGCGGGCTCCAGCCCGGATCCGAGTCCAGCCTCCGCAAACTGCTCGGCGCCGAGTTCGAGCAGCGGGTCCACGAGTTCGGTCTCGACATCTGCGGACCCGACGGCGCCGTCACCGAGGGCGAGCCGGCCGTGTCGGCGCACGGGGTCCTGCAGAGCAAGTGCCTGACCATCGCCGGGGGCACCAGCGAGGTGCAGCGCAACGTGATCGGCGAGCGGCTGCTCGGACTCCCTCGCGATCCGGAGCCGGGCCGGTGATTGTGGCAGTGTTGGGAGTCCAGTGGTGGTCAGGGTGGTGGCCCCGGTCGGGGGACCGCAGTCAGTGGAGCGAACGGATGGAGGTCGGAGCGATGGCTGACGTGTTGTACTTCGAGGACGTGAGCGAGGGGGACGAAGCGCCGGTGCGCTCCCACGTGCTCGATCGGACCGACCTGGTGGCCTATGCCGGAGCCTCCGGCGACTTCAACCCGATGCACCACGACGAGGTCAAGGCCAAGGCGGCCGGGCAGCCCAGCGTGTTCGGCCACGGGATGTTCTCGATGGGGTTCCTCGGGTCGGCCATCACCGACTACGTGGGCGTGGGCAACGTCCGTCGCTACCAGGTCAGGTTCGCCAAGCAGACCTGGCCCGACGAGAAGCTGTCCACCAGGATCGTGGTCACCGGCAAGCGCGACGAAGGAGGCGATCACCTGGTCGATCTCGACGTCCGCCTGCTCAACGGCGACGGCGAGGAGAAGGTGGTCGGTCTGGCCACCGCGGTGGTCCCGAGTCGCCCCTGACCGAGCCGGCTACGGCAGTCGTCCCGGGAAGTCGATCTCGGCCGGGTCGACTGCCCGGGCGGGGATCACCGCATCGAACAGTCCCGCATCCGCCACCCGGTAGGGAATGCCGAGGTGATCGAGTTGGGCCGTGAACGAACGCTCCGGTAGCCCCTGGGGGCCGTTCACGTCCGGCCCGAACTGGGCCAGGGCGGTCTTCAGATGCGACGCCGGGACGAAGAGCCACGCCGTCCCACGGGCCCGCCCGACCTGGCGGTCGAGCTGCGCCCACCGATCGGGGTCGGCCCCGGCGACGGTGAACCCGAGCGTTCCGTGGCTCAGGAAGTCGAGCTTGTAGGCCACCCAGTAGTCGGCATAGCCGGTCCGGATGCCCTTGGCCTCGAGGTCCCCGATCGACGTGTTCGACGGATGCTCGGGATTCCCCCAGCCTCGGGCGAATGACGTGGGGCCGATGTCGTAGACCCAATGGAAGCCGGCCACGGTGAGGGCCAGCGAACCGAGGACGATGCCGGAGGCGACGACACGAGCGACCGAGGTGCCGTCGTGCCGGGAGTGCGACCGGGCCCGTCGACGGGCGATGCGGGCCCCTGCCTCCTCCGCCCCGACGGCCATGGCCAGGGCCAGCAGCGGGGACACGTAGACCAGATAGCGACCGTCCTGCCACGACCAGGTGCCGGGCTGGGCGGCGACCAGGAACGGGAAGGCAGCCAGGGCCCCGGCGATGGCCAGCGCCCGTCCTCCCCGCCCGGCGCAGAGGAGGACGACGGCGACGACCCCTCCCAGCACGACGACGAAGAGGAGGATCTGCAGGGTCTGGTGGACGGCGGAGATGCCCGAGCCGCCCCAGATGCCCGCACCGGTGATGACCTTCCGCAGCCCCAGCTCGAGGGGCAGCCCGGACTCGAAGAACGTGCGCAGCCGGCTGCCATAGCCGTGATTGAGGGGAGATGCAGATCCTTGGAAGGCACTGGCCCGGAGCGAGGCAAACCCCGACTGCACGTTCGCCCAGATCCAGGGGAGGGCGCCGACGCCGAAGGCGACCACGGCGACACCGAGTCGACGGAGCCACCAGGCCCACCCTTCGAGCTTCCTGCGCCACCACCGCCCCGACGACGATCAGACCCACCGGGACAGCGAAGTAGACGATCTCGGGGAGCGACCACCATCCGAGACCGGAGACGACACCGAGGCCGATGAAGTCCCGATACCGGGGACTGCCGTCCAGGATGCGGAGGGCGAACAACAGCGCGCCCAGTCCACAGGCCATGGTGACGCCTCGGGACCCGCCCTCATTGATCGACTGGTACACGACGGCCAAAGGCGCCGCCCAGGCGATCGCCCCGGCCAACGCGGCGAGCCGGCGGTCAGCGACCAGCCGCTCCGCGATCCGCCAGACGAGGATGGCGCTGAGTGCCGACAGGAGGACGGGAGTCAACCCGAGGGTGAAGCCACTCTGTCCGGCGACGGCGAAGACGGCGGCGACCACGTAGGGCTCGACACCGGCGTAGGACTGGCCCCAGAAGAAAGCCGAGAAGTGGCCGTGCAGGAACTGACGGGCCATCAATCCGGCGACGGCTTCGTCGGAGGTGATCGGACGGTGGAACAGCCACCAGGCGCGGAGGCCGCAGCCCGTGATCAGGGCCAGCCCGAAGGACACCGAGGTGAGCGCAGCAACGACCGTCGAGAATCGCCACCCGGTACCAGCCGGCGCTTGGTCGCTGATCTCGGACCGGGAGCGTGGCCCGTCCACGAGGGCCTCGGATCCCGGCATCTACCGGTGCACCGCCAACGCCGCCCGGACCGGTGCCGCCATGGTCGAGAGCTTAGGCATCCGGCCCCATGGGCCACCGGCCCGGGACGAGGAGATCTAGAAGAAGCTGAACTTGGGGATGCCCGGCGAGATTCCCTTGAACAGCTCGCCCTTGGCCGACGCCAGCTCCTCGGGTGTCCACATCGAGTCACGGTGGATCTCGCCGACAGGATGGAAGCCGCCCATCACCCAGACGTTGCCCCCGAAGACCACGAAGTTCTGACCGGTCACGTCGGAGGCTTCGTCGGTGGCCAGGAAGGTGACCAGCTGGGCGATGTTGCGGGGATCCCATTCGTCGAAACCTTCGCCGGCTTTGGCCATCTCGCCGAACAGGTTCTCGGTCATCCGGGTGCGGGCCCGTGGGGAGATCGAGTTGACGGTGATCCCGTAGCGCTCGAGCTCGCGGGCGAGCACCCAGGTCATCGACGCGATACCCGCCTTGGCGGCCGAGTAGTTGGCCTGGCCGGCATTCCCGTAGAGACCGGCCTCCGACGAGGTGTTGATGATGTGACCGCTGACCGTCTCGCCCGCCTTGGCCCGCCCCCGCCAGTAGATGGCGGCATGGTGGGAGGGAGCGAAGTGACCCTTCAGGTGGACCCGGATGACGTCGTCCCAGTCCGACTCCTCCATGTTGAAGCT
The DNA here is from genome assembly GCA_963812885.1 of uncultured Acidimicrobiaceae bacterium. Lineage (GTDB taxonomy): Bacteria > Actinomycetota > Acidimicrobiia > Acidimicrobiales > RAAP-2 > Bog-756. Next base: position 435,852 of record CAWEWZ010000007.1, read on the forward strand.
CATCTTGTCCCTGAGGATCCCGGCGTTGTTGACCAGGATGTCGAGCTGGCCGAAGGTGTCAACGGCCTGGTCGATGAGGTCCTTGGCCCCCTGCCACGAACTGACGTCCGACGCATTGACCGCCCCGTCGCTGCCGCCTTTCTTGATCAGCTCGACCACCTCTTCGGCAGGGTGCTTGTCGCCGCCCGCCCCGTCGACGGAGGCGCCGACGTCGTTGACGATGACCCTGGCGCCCTCGGATGCCAGGAGCAGTGCCTCCTCGCGTCCGATCCCCCGTCCCGCGCCGGTGACGATGGCCACCTTGCCGTCGAGCATTCCCATGATTCCTCCTCTTTCTCGTCCTGCAGCTGATCAGTCTGTGGTCGGTGTCGCACCGCCGGCGCCGGAACGGCACCGGCCCGTCGTCACGCCAGGGCCGGGATCAGCCCGACCGTGGGCGTCGACGTTGCCACGAACCGGGGAAGCATGGCCGAAACCTGGCCCCCGGGGCAAGACAGGGCCCACCGGGTATCGCCTGTGAGCGTCAGTCGCCGGAGGGTTCGAGCACGAAGACCGGGATGGGACGGTCGGTCTTCTTCTGGTAGTCGGCGTAGTCGGGGTAGGCGGCCACCGCCCGTTCCCACCAGGTGGCCTTCTCGGCCCCGGTGACCTCCCGGGCCACCCGGTCGGTCCTGACCGGGCCGTCCTGGAGCTCGACGTGGGGGTCGGCGACCAGGTTGTAGTACCAGACCGGATTGGTGGGGGCTCCGCCCTGGGAGGCGACGACGGCGTAGTCGCCCCCGGACTCGACCCTCATCAGCGGTGTCTTGCGGATCTTCCCCGATTTGGCGCCTCTGCTGGTGAGGATGATCACCGGCAGGTCGCGGAGCGTGGTGCCCCTGGTTCCGCCCGAGGACTCGTACTCCTCGACCTGGTTGCGGACCCACTCGGCCGGGCTCGGTTCGTACTCACCTTCGATGGGCATGGCAGTAGCTAACACCCGTCGGGCCGGGGTTTCCACCCCGAAAGGGCCGACCCTGGTCGAGCGGGTCGGCGAGGTCAGACCGTGGCGTGCACGACGGCGCGGTATCTGACCGGCGCGGGAGGCGGAGCGGCCCCACCTGCTTGGCCGACCAGACGCCGGCCGAAGCGCTTGCCGGTGGCCGCCACCCCGGACGGGGGCCCTTCCGGTGGCCCCTGGATGGTGCGCACCGACGAGAAGCCGGCACCACGGCAGAGGGAATGGAGGGCAGGCATCGTCGGGATGAACCAGTTGCCGAAGTCGTTGTTGAGCTCACCGCCGGCATAGAACTGCAGGAGTGGGTCGTGCTCGAGGCCGGGAACGTGCACGGCCTCGGTCTCGACGACCGCGACCTCCTTCGTCACCGAACGGAGCCGTTCGAGACAGGTGAGTGGCTCCTTCATATGGTAGAGAACGCCGAGGTACAGCACGACGTCGAACTCGCCGAGATCGGAGAGGTCGGCGGTGGCGAAGTCGGCCAGCCACGGTTCGACCTTCGATCCCAAGGTGGCCGACGCGAACTCGAATCCCCTCCGGCCCGGCAGGTCGTCGTTCCAGAAATCAGTGAGGTCGCGCGAGTGGTCGGGCAACATGCCGGTGGCGGCACACTCGTTCCAGTAGGCGCCTCGCGCTTCGATGTCGACTCCCCAGGCGTAGTGGTCCAGGGCCACCACCCGGCTCGCTCCGCCTCGTTCGGCCATGAAGGAGTAGTACCCGTCCCATGCGCCGATGTCGAGCACACTGCGTCCGGCGAAGGAGGGGAACTGATCGTCGGGGATCTGCCGAACCGAGAGCCCCTTGGTGACGACGCCATCGCCCAGATCGATCGAGTGGAACCAGGCTATGGCGTCGGCCTGCGCTTGGACTTCTTGGGGGGAGCTCATGCGGCCGTAGAATAGCTGGCCACCCATGACCGGGAACGGAACATCGGTGCGGGCGAGAGGATTCGAACCTCCACCCCCGAAGGGACCGGGACCTAAACCCGGCGCGTCTGCCATTCCGCCACGCCCGCGGCGCGATCAGCCTACCGAGGGCGGAGGTGGTCACGACGAAGGCGGCCGACGGCTCGAGAACGGGACAGGTCAGGTGACCGGGAGCCGGTGGGGACCTGGCTATAGTCTGACTGTGCCGCCAGCGGAGTCTTCAATGTCCTCGGTGGCCGCCGACGGGTCCACGTCGAAGGAAGTGGCGGAAGCTCCGGACGCCCTCGATCCCGCGCAGTACTTGCTCGGCGTGATGGCCGACATCGACGCCGAGGTGAGGCGGCGGCGGGCTTCGGGAGATCTCCCCGCCGGCCTCGAGCGCGAACTCGACGAGCTGTTCCTCGAGTTCTCGCCGGTGGGATCGCACGGCGGGGCCCGGCTCCGCGAGACCCTGGCCCTGGTGGACGGATCGGCCTACGTGGACGTCGCCGTTCCTGTCGAGTCCCAGAAGCTGGTGGGGAGCTATGTCAAGCGCCTGATTCGCAAGACGCTGGGCTGGTACATGGGCTTCATCGTCCATCAGCTGGTGAAGTTCTCGTGGGCGGTTTCCCGGATGTTCCACGTCGTGGTCGACCGGATCGAAGTTCTCGAGGCGGCGGTGGACGCCGAGCGGACCCCTGGGCTCCCGCCGAGTGCGGTCCCGGCGGCCGACACCGGCCCGACCTGGTGGTCGGGGGAGGCCGTGGACGCGCTGACCGGTGTCTCCGGTCGGGTGCTCCATGCCGAATGTGGGAGCGGGACCCTCCTCGAGGCCCTGGCCGCGGCCGGCATCGATGCGTACGGCGTCGATCCGGACGAGTCGGCTGTCGAGGTCGCGGTGGGTCGCGGTCTGGATGTGCGCGCCGAATCGGTACTCGAGCATCTCGACGTGGTCGCCGACGAGGCGCTCTCCGGTCTGGTGCTGAGCGGTTCGGTCCAGTGGCTGCACCCCAACGAGCGGGAACGGCTGGCCGATCTGGTCGCCTCCCGCCTCGATGTCGGCGGCGTGCTGGTGCTCCAGTCGGCCACGCCGGAAGCCTGGACCGTGGGCCGGTCGCATCTCCTCTCCGATCTCGCCCCCGGTCGGCCCCTCCATGCCGAGACCTGGACCCATCTGCTCACCCACCTCGGATTCGGCCGGGTCTCGGTCACCTTCGGCGGCGAAGCGCGTCAGCTCGACCGGGTGGCATCGACCAGCCCGGACGCCGCCGCCATCAATGGGGCCATCGACACGGTCAACGCCCTGCTGCTGGGACCCGGTGACTATCTTCTCGTCGCCGTTCGGGAGCGGTGACCGCCGTCCACCAGTTCGTTCCTGCGCTGCTTCCCAGGGATGCCACCGGCTATCACACACTGGCGCTCCGCGACACGCTGCGGGCCGCGGGTTGGGAATCGGACATCTACGTCGAGGCGGCCCACGACGAGCTCAGGTCCGAGGCGACCTACTTCGAGCGCTATCCGGAGAGGGCCGGGCCCGAGGACATCCTGCTGTATCAGCTGAGTACCGCATCGCCGATGGCCGACTTCCTCGTGGACAGGCCCGAGACCCTGGTCCTCGACTACCACAACATCACTCCGCCGTCCTTCTACGAGGGGTGGGAGGACCACACCGCGCAGAAGGTGGCGCTGGCTCGGCACCAGATGGCCGAGCTGGCGCCCGCGGCCGTCCTCGGAATCGCCGACTCGACGTTCAACGCCGAAGAACTCAAGCGTTTCGGCTGTCCGGCCACGGCGGTGATCCCGATCCTCATCCCCGCAGGAGAGTCCGGGGCCACTCCGGCCGGTCGGGACGAGCTCATCGAATCGTCGACCGCGCACCGATCGGGGACGGTACTCCTCTTCGTCGGGCGCATCTCGCCCAACAAGGCCCAACACCACCTGGTGGAGGCGCTGTACCTCTATCGGCGATGGTACGACGCCGAAGCCCGGCTCCATCTGGTGGGTCCGGCGGTGACCGGTTCGTACGCCGACTCGGTGTTCGCGCTGGCGGATGAGCTCGGCCTGACCGATGCCGTCCGGCACGGCCACGACCTCTCGGAAGCCGAGCTGGCGTCGTGGTACGCCGACGCCGATGTGTTCGTGTGTCTGTCGGAGCACGAAGGGTTCTGCATTCCGTTGCTCGAGGCCATGCGCGCCGACCTCCCCATCGTGGCCTTTGCGGCCGGCGCCGTGCCCGAGACGCTCGGCGATGCGGGCGTTCTGCTGCCTTCCAAACGACCGGGTGTGGTGGCCGCGGCCATCGACCGGGTCAGGGCGGACGCCGCCCTCGCCGACCGGCTGGTGGATGCCGGACACCGACAGCTGGACGTCTTCTCGCCGCCGCGGACGCGGGCCAGGTTCGTCGAGGTGCTCGGCCGGGTGGCGGAGCGTCGGTGGTCCCGACCGATGAAGCTCACCTTCGTGACCCCCCGCTACGGACTCGAGGTCATCGGCGGAGCCGAGACCGCCGCCCGGATGCTGGCCGAACGCCTGTGCCGGAGGCCGGGGTGGGAGGTCGAGGTGATGACCAGCTGCGCCCTCGACCATCTCACGTGGGAGAACACGGAACCCCCCGGCACCTCGAGTCTGAACGGGGTGAGCGTCCAACGGTTCCCCACTGCCAGTCGCCGTCTCATCGACTACTTCACGCTCGACGGCGAACTGAGGGTGGCGCCCACCACCGCCACCCTGGCCGAGTCCCGTCGATGGGTGGCCCTCAACGGGCCGATGTGCCCGGAGCTGGTCGATGCCGTGGCCCAATCCGACACCGACGTGTTGGCCTGCTATCCCTATCTGTTCGCCACCACCGTCGACAGTGTCGCCGTGTCCCGGGCTCCCACCGTGCTCCACCCGGCCGCCCACGACGAGCCCGCCCTCTATTTCTCCGCCTTCCGTCAGGCCTTCCGGGACGTCGACGGTTTCGTCTACCACACCCGAGCGGAGCGAGATCTGACCCAGCACGTGTTCGGCATCGGTGGCCGACCGCAGATCGTCCTCGGTCTGGGAGTCGACGAGCCGGCCGGGGCCGGGCGCGCCGGTGGCGACATCCTCGGTATCGGCGATCGTCCGTATCTGTGTTACGTCGGCCGGGTGGACGAGCACAAGGGATGCGGAATGCTGGCCGAGTACTTCACGAGCTACAAGGAGCGACACCCGGGCGACCTGGCCCTCGCCCTGGTGGGTCCGGTGTCGCGGCAAGGTCTCGGAGCATCCCGACATCGTGGTCACCGGCACGGTGTCCGAAGCGGACAAGTGGGACATCCTGGCCGGCAGCCAGGTGATGGTGAACCCTTCGGCCTACGAGTCGTTCTCGCTGGTTCTGCTGGAGGCGTGGGCTGTGGGGATCCCGGTGCTCGTCAACGCGTCCTGCGCCGCCACCATGGAGCACTGCCGAGCGTCGGGCGGGGGCCTGTGGTTCGAGTCCTACCGATCGTTCGAGGTGGCGGTCGAGCGGTTGGTGGCCGATCAGCCGCTGCGACGGAGACTGGGCCAGGCCGGGAACCGGTACACGGCCCGGCACTACCGGTGGCCGTCGATCATCGACCGGTACGCCCGGTTTCTCGAAGGTGTCGCGGCCAGGGGTCACCGGGCCTCGATCCGGACCAGCAGGCTCGTCCTCCAGGGCGGTGGCCCCGAGTACGTTCGGGGAGGATGATGCTCCAGTGAGCGAGGACCACGGCGTGGACGACGAATCGGTATCCACAGAAGGAGGGCTCGAAGGTTCCGACCCCGACGAACAGGAGCTTCTCGCCGCGTTCGATCGACTGAGCCCACAGGACGACTTGCGCTGGTGCTTCGACAACGCCATGCGTCGTATCGAACGACCCGACTCCAGTGCCGCCGGCACCGCAGCCCCCTGGCGCGGCCTTCCCGACGACCTGTGGGAGCGCGGTCGCTCGGCCCGGATCGGTCAGCGGTTCGTGGGCGACGTGGCCGGGGTACTGGCCGACATCCTGGCCGCCGATGCGCGGGCCGCGGCCGATGCGGCCGCCTCGTCGGTCAATCTGGCCACCTGGGACGCGCTGCGGTATCTGGCGGCCCGGGTGGAGCTGCTGGAAGGTCGCATCGACCCGCTGGGCCTGGAGGCCGCCGAATGGTCGGTGGAGCCGCCCGATCCCGGTGACTGGTCGGAAGCCCTCGACACCTGGTTGGGTCCCCCGGCTCCCGGGGAGGTCGTCCTGGTGGGCGAGTCGGGGGAGGGCGCCCTGGTGGACTCCTTGGCCCGGGCCGGGCGGCAGGTGGTGGGTGTCGAACCGCGGGGCGCGTCGGTGTGGCGGTCGATGGCGTCCACGGCGACCGATGGAGAGCCGAGCCCGGACATCGTGTTCGCCGAGGTCCTGCCCCACCTGATGACGGTCCCGGCCGACAGCGTTGCCGGAGTCGTCCTGCTCGGTTGCTCCGACCGGCTGGACCTGGTCGGAAAGGTCGGGCTGCTCGAGCACTCCGTGCGCATCGTCCAGCCGGGCGGGACCGTCGTCGTGCTGGCCACCGACCAGGCGGCGTGGGACGAGGCCCTTCCCATTCCCGCCCGCGACCTCCTGCCCGGCCGCCCCCTCCACCCCGAGACGTGGTGCCGGCTGCTCGGGCGGGCCGGTGCCGTCGACCCGGTGTGGCACCGGCCGGGATCACGAAGGGTGCACGCGGTGGTGGCCCGGGTGAAACGGTGACCTGATGGGAATCCACCTCTTCGTCCCCATGCTCCATCACTACGACGCAGTGGGCGAGCACACCATGGCCCTCCGTGACCGGTTGGTGGAGGCCGGTGTCAGCTCGACGATCTACATCGAGATCCCCGACCCCAGCACCGCCGACCAAACCCGTCACTACCTGGACTACGAGTCGGAGTCCCAGCCCGGCGATGTGCTCGTCTACCAGTTCGCCACCGAATCGGTCATTGCCGATTGGCTGTGCGGGCGACCCGAACCGGTGGTCATCAACTATCACAGCATCACGCCACCGGCTTACTTCGGACCGTGGAACAACGGCATCACCCGGCTTCAGGTGGCGGCCCAGTTCGAATTGGGCCGGCTGGCCCCGCGGGCCGCTCTGGGGATCGCCGTCTCCCGATTCGACGAAGGCGAATTGCATCGGGCCGGCTGCACCCGGACCCAGGTGATTCCCGTCGCCCACGTGTCTCCGGTGACCGAACCGGATCCGGCCACCCTCGAACGGCTGCGCTCCCATCACCCCGGCACCGGGCCGGACCTGGATGTCGGTGGGGCGATTGGCTCCCAACAAGGCCCACCATCAGACCATCGCCGCCCTGTTCGTGGCCCGGGCCTCGTCCGATCCCGACGCCCGCCTCATCCTGGTGGGCGCTCCCTCCGAACCGGCGTACGCCCGCGCCCTCCGGCACTACGCGGCCGCGCTGGGTCTGAGCGACGCGGTCGATTTCGTCTCGGACATCACCGATGCGGAGTTGGCCGCCTACTACCAGTTCGCCGACGTGTTGGTCATGCTCTCGGACCACGAGGGGTTCGGCGTGCCCCTGGTCGAAGCGATGCGTGAGGGACTCCCGATCGTGGCCTACGACGCCGGTGCGGTGGGCGAGGTTCTCGGTGGTGCCGGTGTCCTGCTCGCCGAGAAGCATCCCCGGCACGTCGCCGATGAGGTGTCCCGATTGATGGCCGACCAGGACGAGCAGCGTCGTCTGGTGGCCGCCGGAAAGTCGAGGTTCGAGGGACTGGGTGTGGAGGATGCGGCAGAGGCGCTGGTCGAAGCAGTACGGGTGGTGTCCGACCGTTCGCCGGCCGGCAGGTGACCCGGGGCCTGAGGGCCGTGCGTCCATCCAGAACCCCGATCCACTAGGCTCGCGGCCTATGGATCGCAACTCTCAGGTGCCTCTGCATGTCCCGACCACCGGCTCGGACCCCTCCACGGTGACCATGAAGTCCGGCACCGAAATCGGCCCCGGGATCCGACATCTTCCAGCGCCTGTTGAAAGAGCGGATCGTGTTCATCGGCTCGGCCATCGACCAGGACACCGCCAACCTGGTCTGCTCCCAGCTCATCCTGCTCGAGGCCGAAAACCAGGAGCGTGACATCTCCGTCTACATCAACTCCCCGGGCGGCTCGGTCACCGACGGATTGGCCATCTACGACACCATGCAGTACGTGCGCTGCGACGTGCGGACCATCTGCGTGGGCCTGGCCGCGTCGATGGGTCAGTTCCTGCTGTGCGCGGGTACCCCAGGAAAGCGCTTCGCCCTCCCGCACAGCCGGATCCTGATGCACCAGCCCTCGGGCCAGATGCAGGGTCAGGCCTCGGACATCGCCATCCAGGCCGAGCAGATCATCTACCTCAAGCGGATGATGGCCGAGCGGATCGCCTTCCACACCGGCCAGCCGGTGGAGCGGATCGAGGCCGACTCGGATCGCGACCGCTGGTTCACCGCCGAGGAGGCACGCGAGTACGGCTTCATCGACGAGGTCATCCAAAAGGACGCCATGGACGTGCCGACAGCCGGAGCGGGGTCTGCTCGTCAGTGAGCCTGAGCGTCGAGAAACCCGCCTCCGGGGGGCCCGAGCGCACCTCGTCCATCGGTGGGAGTACCCGCTTCGTCCCCGGGCAGAGCCACGACCGGATCACCGTCGTCAACGGGAAGGTCCAGCTCGGCCAGAGGCTGAAGGACCTCTGGACCAACCGCGACCTGCTGATGCTGCTGGTCCGCACCGAACTCAAGGTCAAGTACAAGGGCTCGGTGCTCGGCTTCGCCTGGTCGATGCTCAACCCGGCCCTGGTCCTGGCCATCTACTACATGGTGTTCAAGATCATCAACCGGAGCCAGATACCCCATTTCGCCATCTGGCTGTTCGCCGGCCTGCTGGTGTGGAACCTGTTCAACGGCTCGGCCATGGGTGCCACCGGGGTGGTGGTGGGAAATGCCGGCATCGTCAAGAAGGTCGCCTTCCCGCGCGAGCTGTTGGCCATCTCGGTGGTCGGGTGTCAACCTGGTGCTGTTCGCCATCCAGCTGGTGGTGCTGGTCATCGCCCTCCTGGCCTTCAGCATCACCCCCGACTTCGACCGTCGATGGTGCTCCTCCCGCTGGCCTTGGTCGCCCTGCTCGTGTTCACCGGAGCGCTGTCCATCTTCCTGTCGGCGGTGAACGTCTACCTCCGGGACACCCAGCACCTCACCGAGGTGCTGCTGATGGCCTGGTTCTGGGGAACCCCCATCGTCTACTCCTTCGGGCAGATCTCCGGCGAGCTGGCCAAGTACCCCCACCTCCTGTGGATCAAGTACGTCTACCTGTGCAACCCGATCACGCCGATCGTGATGACCTTCCAGCGGGTCATCTACGGACAGACCCAGTACACCTACGGGGGGCAAGTCATCCACGTGCTCCCCAATTGGGGCATCGGCACCTACGCGGCGCTGGACGGGCTGGTGTTGGCGGTGAGCATCGGGCTGTTCCTCCTGGCCCTCATGGTCTTCGGCCGGCTCGAGGGCAACTTCGCCGAGGAGCTCTGACCGGTGGGCGTCGCCATCGAGGTCAAGGACATCTCCAAGCAGTTCCGCCTCTACAACGAGAAGCACACCTCGCTGAAGGAGCGGGTCATCCACGGCGGCAAGATGCCGTTCACCCCGTTCTGGGCGCTACGCGACGTCAATGTCGACATCAACCAGGGAGAGACGTTCGGTCTCCTCGGCCGCAACGGGTGCGGCAAGTCGACCCTGCTCAAGTGCGTGGCCGGCATCCTCAAGCCCACCACCGGGGAGATCCGGGTCCGCGGCAGCCTGGCGGCCATGCTGGAGCTGGGCGCCGGGTTCCAACCTGACCTCTCCGGGCGGGACAACGTCTTTCTCAACGGATCGTTGCTCGGGCTGTCCCGGTCGGACATCGAAAAGCGGTTCGACGACATCGTGGCCTTCGCCGAGCTCGAGCAGTTCATCGACAACCAGGTCAAGTTCTACTCCTCGGGCATGTACGTCCGCCTCGGATTCGCGGTGGCGGTCAACGTCGAGCCCGACGTCCTGCTGGTCGACGAGGTGCTGGCCGTCGGCGACGCCGCCTTTCAGCGCAAGTGCCTCGACCATGTGAAGAAGTTCCAGCGCGAGGGTCGCACCATCGTGGTGGTGAGCCACAGCCCGGACACCATCCGCCAGAACTGCGAGCGGGCCATGGTGATGAACCACGGGAATGTGATCACCGTCGACGAGCCCGGGGAGGCGATCAGGGTCTACCTGGCCGACCTGCTCGGCGTGGGTACCCTCGAAGGATCGGAATCGGGCGGCATCGAGGGGAACGTGCTGGTCATCGGGACGGTGCAGGCCGAGCACGGCGGCAGCGGAGCGCGGACCCACATGTATCCCGGCGAGTCCCTGACCGTCACCGCCGACCTGGACAGTCTGGCTCCGGTTCCCAACGCCATGGCCACCATCGCCATCCACGACGACAAGAACGAGCTGGTCTTCGCGTCCGATCCCGACGACCCGGGCTGCGAGATCGACGTCCCCGAAGGTGGCGGCAACGTCCTGTTCTACTTTCCGGAGGTGCCCCTCCTCGACGGGACCTATACGGTGAGCGTCGGGGTGCGCAGCGCCACCGAGACGGCCATCTTCGACTGGAAGGACCAGGTCACCCAATTCGAGGTGGCCAACATCGGCCGTTCCACCGGCCGGGTCCGCCTTCCGCTCGATGTCAGCTTCAGGCTCCGTTCGTCCGGTCTCACCGGAGAGGTGCCGGCGGTGGGCGCCGACTTCGGTCCGCTGGCCGGCTGGGAGGAAAACGCCTCGTGACGGTGGCCCGCATCGATCAGGTCATCCCTTCGTTGGCCAGCAGGGATGCCATCGGCGGGCATGTGGTGCAGCTCCGAGATCTTCTCCGGTCCCGTGGCTACCAGTCCGATATCTACTACGGCAACGCCACCGCCGACCGCCTCGACGACGGCTTTCCGGTCAGTCGCCTGGGCGACCGGTCGTCGACCCGGAGAGTGCTGCTCTATCAGCTGTCCATCGGCAGCGGCGTCGCCGACATCTTCCGGGAACGGGCCGAGCGGAAGTTCGTCAACTACCACAACATCACCCCGGCCGATCTGCTGGAGGCGTGGGTCCCGGCGGTGGGGGAGGAGGTGCGCTGGGGTCGGGCCCAGCTTCGCGACCTGGCGCCGATCACCGAATTCGCCATCGCCGACTCGGCCTTCAACGAGCGGGAGCTGCAGGCGGCCGGCTACCGGTCGACCAAGACGGTCCCGCTGCTGATCGACCTCGACGGTTTCGCCGGTTCGCCCGACCCGGCCCTGGCCGCCCGCCTGGCCGATCAGAAGGCGAGCGGGGGCGCGGACCTGCTGTTCGTGGGGAAGGTCTCGCCCCACAAGGGCCAGCACGACCTGATCAAGGCGCTCGCCGCCTACCGGCGCCTGTACGACCCGGCGGCCCGGCTCCACCTGGTGGGCGGGGCGATCAGCGACGAGTACCAGACGGCCATCGAGCGGTTCGCCAAGGAGCTGGACCTCCTCGACGCCGTCGACATCGCCGGGTCGGTGACCCATGAGGAACTGATCGCCTACTACGCGGCCGCCGACGCCTTCGTCTGCCTCTCCAACCACGAGGGGTTCTGCGTTCCCCTCCTCGAGGCCATGTACCACCGGCTCCCGATCGTGGCCTACACCAACACCGCCGTCCCCGAGACGGTGGAGGGTGCCGGCCTGATCCTCCCCAACAAGGAACCGGTGCGGGTGGCGGCGGCCATCGACCGGGTGGTGGGCGATCCCGAGCTCCGGTCGGTGCTGGCCGGGGCGGCCGCGGCGCGGGTGGCCTCCTTCGCCCTCCCCCGGGTGCAGGACGAGTTCGCCTCCGCCCTCGAGGCAGCCTGCGCCGCGTGAGGGCGGCGGCCGGGCCGGGGCGCGGGGCCCGATGAGGGTCTCGTTCGTGGTGCCCAGGTACGGGCCGACCATCATCGGCGGTGCGGAGACGCGCGGCACGGGCGTTCGCCGAGCGCCTGGTCGAGTTCAGGGATTGGGACGTCGAGGTCCTGACCGGCTGCGCCGAGGATTTCGTCACCTGGGCCGACGTGTTGCCGGTGGGGGAGCAGGACGTCAACGGGGTGCGGGTCGTGCGCTTCGCCGCCTCCGCCGGCCGCGATCCTTCGTTCCACCCCTTTTCGGCGGCGCTGCTCTCGGATCCTGATCGAGCCTCGCTCGGGGATGCCGAACGTTGGGTCGACCTTCAGGGACCGGTGCTCCCGGAGCTGGTCGAGGCGGCGTGCCAGTCGGAAGCCGACGCCCTGATCTTCTATCCGTACCTGTACTACCCGACCGTGCGGCTCATCGACCGGGTCCGGACGCCGACCATCCTCCACCCGGCCGCCCACGACGAGCCCGCGCTCCGACTGCCGGTCTTCCCGCGGGTGTTCGGTGCCGCCGACGGGTTGGTCTTCCAGACCTCGGCCGAACGGGAGCTCGTGCAGCGGAGGTTCACCGGTGGCGACCCATCGCCAACTCCTCCTCGGGCTGGGTGTGGACGATCCGCCGAGCTCCCGCCGACGAACCCGGGGACCCGATCCCGGCGGCAGGCCAAGTCGGCGACCCCTATCTGGTCTGCCTGGGACGGGTCGATCGCCACAAGGGCACCTCATTGCTGGCCGACCTCTTCTCGGCCTACAAGCAACGCCACCCCAGCGCCCTGAGGCTGGTGCTGGCCGGCCCCGTGGTCGACGCGCCGGAGCCCCATCCCGACGTCGACGTGGTCGGCCCGGTGTCGGACCACCAGAAGTGGGCCCTCCTCGAAGGAGCCGTGGCCCTGGTGTCGCCGTCTCCCTGGGAGGCCTTCTCCCTCGTGGTGGCCGAGGCGTGGAGCGCGGGCATCCCGGTGTTGGTCAATGCCGGCTGTGCGGCCACCGTCGAGCACTGCCGTCGATCGGGTGGCGGTCTGAGCTTCGCCGGCTTCGGCGAGTTCGAGGCCGAGATGGACCGGCTGTTGGGAGACGAGCAGGTGCGGCGCCGCCTCGGGGCCCGGGGCCGCGCCTATGTCGACCGGTGGTTCCGGTGGCCCCGGGTCATCGACCGGTACGCCACCTTCGTCGAGTCGGTGGTGGCCGCCGCCTGAACCGGGTCGCCGGCGCTCAGATCCCGGTACCCAGAGGCCGGGGACTGACGGTGGCCACCACCCTGACCCCGAGGATGCTCGAGCCCGGACGGATGCGCCAGACCAGGTAGCCGCCGATCGGCTGCGGGGTCGCCACCTGCCGGGCGCTGCCCGCGGCGACCAGGGCGGCCAGCCCGGGCAGCGCCGGAGAGGCGACGAGAAGGACGGAACCGGACGGCCGCACATCGATGGTCGCGCCCGAGCGCGTAGTACAGGGCTCCCTGGAGCTGGTTGTAGAGGACCCCACCGGACTGGATCAGTGCGACGCGGTCGTCGGGGAGCGCCCACCCGGCGTTCCGGTAGATGTTCTGGCCGCCGTCGACGGTGTTGAACACCACCACGTCGCGGTGGGGAGACACCGACGGACCGAGGCCGCGCAACGCCGAGTCGACGGCGTCGGCGGCCAGGATCGTGTGCCGGGTGTCGGTATAGGGCGCCTGGTAGCGGGGCTGGTCGAGCCAGAGGTGCCCGGACGACGTCACCCAGCGCTCGGGGAGCACCCCGTCCCCACCGAGGAACCGCTGTGCGCCGAGCGCGACGATGGCCACGACGACGATCGAGGTCACGGTCAGCCACACGGTCGACGACCCGGACCCTCCCGATGCCCGCCGGTTGAGTGCGCCCAGGGGCAGGAGGAGGGCGATGACCGCGGCCGGCAGGTAGGCCAGGAGGTACCCACCCTTGGCGAACTGGACCAGGGCCACCACCAGCGCCGGGGGAACGATGGCGGCGGCCAGGACGGCGGCCCGCGACTGGTACCAGGGCCGCGACCAGGTCGGCCCCCCCATGGGCGCCGGCTCGGCTCGGGGCGGTGGCCCTGCCCTCCGGCCGACCAGCGCCCGTACACCGAGGACGGCCCCGGCCAGGAGGGCAGCCAGGGCCAGCGGGGCCAGGGCCACGACGGTGAAGCCGGCGAAGGTGCCGAGATTGGTGGCACCGGCGGCGGCGTGGTCGAGCACCGACGTGGACCGGGCCGCCCCGGTGGCCTCGATCCGGGTGGCTCGGAGCCAGGCGCTGAAGCCGCCGGGCTGGCTCAGCGACATGGGGACCAGCCACACCCCGATGGCAGCCGCGCCGGCGACGACGGTCACGCCCAGTCGGCTCCACCGCCGTGTGCTCGCCACCACCGGGATGATGGCGAGCACGGCGAACGACTGGATCATCGACGGCCGGAACCCGGCCAGCAGCCCGAGGGCGACCACGGCGCCGACCCCGTGCCAACTGCCCGGCCGGGCCCGCCAGGCCAGGATGAGCAGCAGCGAGCAGCCCACCATGTCGAACGAGTAGGTGGCGACGATCGAGCCACTGAACCAGGCGAACGGCGAGCTGGCCACCACCAGGCCGGCGGCCAGCCCGACCCAGGTCCCGCCGAGATCACGGCCGGCCACCGTGGTCAGTCCGGCGGCGGCGGCGGAAGCCAGCGCGGCCACCAGCACCAGGCTGTGGATGGTGCCGAGCCCCGACACCTGGTGGACGAGCCGTCCCGACATGACGTACAGCCAGTACCCGGGGGGCTGCGGTTGGCCGTGGGTGACGTCGAAGTGGCCGACCGCCGCCGCGTACTGCGCCGAGTCCCAGTCGGTGGGGCCGTCGGCCGCGGTGAGCAGGCGGAGAACCAGCGTGACCAGGGCGACGATCCACGGCAGGGCGTTGCTGTGCGACCTCCGGGCCGCCCGCCGCAGTTCCATCCTGGTCATCGGCGGTGACGCTCCGAGCCGCCCCCGGGGCCCCGCGTCCGCGGCGACCTGGGCGGTGAAGTCCATGACTCAGGGTACCGAGGGACCCGGGCGGGAACGGGGCATACCCGGTGGTGAGGGGCGGATCCGGTGGTGGCTGCCGGAGCCTGCTCGGGCCGCGGCCGGACATCCGGGGTTCAGTTCCGGCCCGAAGCGGCCGATAGCGCGGACGGTGGAGACACTCGCCGACACGAGGGCCCGGTCCAGCCGGCCAGCGCCGTCAGCGCTCTCGCCACCCCATGCCGATTGATCGATTGCAACCCGAGGAGTCACCCGATGGCCGATATGCGACGCACCGACACCACGGCGGGATCCCGAGGCAGGGGGCGCCAGCGGCGGGTGGCTGTCCTCGGGGTCGCCCTTGCCCTCGGGGCCACCGGCGTCCTGACCGCAGGCGTGGTGCAGTCGTCTCCGGCTTCGGCCGGCCCGGTGGCCCACTCGGCGCTTTCCATCTCGCTCACCTGGCAGCAGACCTTGCCGGACGCCGGCAGCCCGATCGCCCAGAGCTCGCCGTCGGTGGCCACCTTGGACCGCAGCGGCCCCTCAGTGGTGGTCGGCGACCGGGCCGGCAACATCTGGGCCTTCCATTTGGCCAACGGATCAGCGGCACCGGGCTGGCCGGCCCACATCAACGGCGCCCCGATCGACTCGACTCCGTCGGTGACCCCCGACGGCAGGGGCACCGACAATGTGTACGTCGGCGCGGGCAACGCCCCGAATCCCGGGGTCGGCGGCTACTTCGCCTTCGGGCATTCGGGAAACGAGGTCTGGGGGCAGAACGCCAAGGACCCCAACGGCCTGCACGGGGTGCAGGCATCGATGGCCGTGGGCAACCTCAACGGGGTGAACTCGGTGGTGGCCCCGTCCCTCGGCCAGGACGAGTACGCCTTCAACGCCGGTAACGGATCGATCCTGCCGGGCTGGCCCTTCTTCACCGCCGACAGCGGCTTCACCACCCCGTCGCTGGCCGACCTCTACGGCAACGGGCAGACCGAAGTGGTCGAGGGCGGCGACTCCTCGGCGGGCGTGGCCTACGGCCAGACCTACACGCCCGGCGGCCATCTTCGGGTGCTCGGTGCCGGAGGCAATCTGATCTGCGACTACAACACCAACCAGACGGTCGACTCGTCGACCGCGGTGGGCAACTTCCTCGGTGGCGGCCAGACCGGCATCGCCTTCGGCACCGGGACGTTCTACGCCGGTGCCTCGGACTCCAACACGGTGTTCGCCTCCAATACCTCCTGCGGCATCGTGTGGAGGGCCGGCCTCGGAGGCAGCACGACGGGCAGCCCGGCCCTCGGGGACCTCGAGGGTGACGGCAACCTGGAGGTGGTCGAAGGGGCCAACACCGGCTCGGGCGGACTGGTCTACGCCCTCAACGGATCGAACGGCGCCACCATGCCGGGCTGGCCCCAGGCCACCTCGGGCACCATCATCGGCGGTGTCGCCACCGCCGATCTCACCGGGGGCGGCTACAACGACGTGCTGGTCCCGACATCGAACGGCCTGGTCATCTACGACGGCCGCAGCGCACAGGTGGTGGCCACCCTGGGGGCCGGGACCGTCGGGCTGCAGAACACCCCCATGGTGACCAAGGATCCCAACGGGACCACCGGCATCACCATCGCCGGGTACGACGCCCAGAACGCCGGGATCATCCAGCACTACGAGATCGCCGGCTCGAGAGGGCACTCGCTGGGCAAGCGGGCGTGGCCGATGTTCCACCAGAACCCGCAGCTGACCGGGTGGATGAACGAGCCCGGTCCCGGTCACCTGACCCAGCCCATCGTCGGGATGGCACCGACCGGCAACGACAAGGGGTATTGGAACGTCGCCTCCGACGGCGGCCTGTTCGCATTCGGCAACGCCGGGTTCCACGGGTCGATGGGCGGGCAGCACCTGAACCGGCCGGTGGTGGGCATGGCCGCCACCCGCGACGGCCGCGGCTACTGGGAGGTGGCCTCCGACGGCGGCCTCTTCGCCTTCGGCGACGCCCACTTCTACGGGTCGACCGGCGCCTTCCCTCTGAACAGACCGGTGGTGGGCATGGCCGCCACCCCCGACGGCCGGGGCTACTGGGAGGTGGCCTCCGACGGAGGTATCTTCGCCTTCGGCGACGCCCACTTCTACGGCTCCACCGGGGCCATCCCTCTCAACCAACCGGTGGTGGGCATGGCCGCCACCCCCGACGGCCGGGGCTACTGGCTGGTGGCCGCCGACGGCGGCATCTTCGCCTTCGGCGACGCCCACTTCTACGGCTCGACCGGGGCCATCCATCTCAACCGGCCGGTGGTGGGCATGGCCGCGGCCCCCAACGGACGCGGCTACTGGTTCGTCGCCTCCGACGGCGGCATCTTCGCCTTCGGCGACGCCAGGTTCTACGGGTCCATGGGTGCGCACCCCCTCAACCAACCGGTGGTGGGCATGGCTTCCAACCGGGGGAACGGCTACTGGCTGGTGGCTGCTGACGGCGGGCTGTTCTCGTTCGGGAGCGCGCCGTTCTACGGATCGATGCCCGAGGTGTTCGCCCACGCCGACATCGGCGTCGACTGAAGGCCGTGCCCTTCGGCGCCACGAGTCGGGGCTCGAGCCGCGGGGCCCGAGCCGCGGCCGCCTCCCTGGTTGCACTGATCGGCGTCGCCCTGGGCATCGCCGTCCCCTCGGCGGCGGCCACGGCGTCGGCCTACCCGGCCGGCTCGGTGATGCTCGAAGGCCATGGGTACGGGCACGGGCACGGAATGGGCCAGTGGGGAGCGCTCGGGTACGCCCTCACCGGAACCGGTTACCGGGCCATCGTGGCCCATTACTACAGCGGGTCGTCGCTGGCCGGACTGAGCCCGGCCCAGGAGGGGACCCAGGTCCGGGTGGCACTCACCGAGAACGACGGCAACACGGTCATCGTGACCTCGGGATCGGCCTTCACCGTGTCGGGACTCTCGGTGGCCGGCGGCGGGGCCGTCCTGATGAGCCCGGCCGGCGGCGGCACGTGGAACGTCTCGGTGGGCCCGGGGTGTGCCGGGCCGTGGTCTCCGCCCGCCCGATCCGACGTGTCCGATCCGACGGCCAGCCCGGGATCGAACCCCGGGCTCGGTGACCCGGCCACCGCGTCGAGGGCGCTCCAACTGTGCCAGGGCGGAGGCAACCTGACGGTGAGAGGCTCCCTCGAGGCGTTGGACAACTCCGACGGCGCGCCCCGGACGGTCAACATCGTCCCCCTCGAGCAGTATGTCGCCGGCGTGGTGCCCAACGAGTCCCCGGCCGGCTGGGGGACGCTCGGGTCGCCGGGTCCGCAGGGCCAGCCCCGGGGGTTCCAGGAGCTCGAGGCCCAGGCCGTGGCCGCCCGCTCCTACGTCGATGGCCGGCCTCGGTTCCTACGGCGGGTATGCCGACACCTGCGACCTCGAGTGCCAGACCTATCGGGGCACCGCCAACGAGAGCTCGCTGACCGATCTGGCCGTCGACGACACATCCCGGGAGGTCATGGAGTTCCCCGGGGGGGCGGTGGCCGCCACCCAGTACTCGGCGTCGACCGGGGGCGACACGGCTCCCGGTGCGTTCCCCGCGGTCGCCGACGCCGGTGACGCGGTCTGCGTCCCGGGGGCCTGCAACCCCAACCACACCTGGACGACCTCGGTCCCGGTGTCGACCATCGAGGCCACCTGGCCGGCCCTCGGCACCCTCGTCTCCATCGACATCACCGGCCGCAACGGCTACGGCGACTGGGGCGGGCGGGTGACGACCATGACCCTGGCCGGCACCGACCACGACGTCTCGATGACCGGCGATGCCTTCGCCGGGGCACTGGGGCTCAAGTCCGACTGGTTCACCACCAACGCCACCCTGGGGGCCCCGGCGGTGGGGATGGCGCCCACGCCGAGCGGCGCCGGCTACCGACTGGCCGGGGGCAACGGGGCCGTCGCCGTCTTCGGCGATGCCGGCTTCTCGGGATCGGCGGGCGCCCTGGCGCTGACCCGACCGGTGGTGGGCATGGCCTCCACCCCCGACGGACGGGCTACTGGCTGGTGGCCTCCGACGGCGGCATCTTCAGCTATGGCGACGCCCACTTCTACGGGTCGACCGGCGCCATCCACCTCAACCGACCGGTGGTGGGCATGGGCTCCACCCCCGACGGCCGGGGCTACTGGGAGGTGGCCTCCGACGGGGGCATCTTCAGCTATGGCGACGCCCACTTCTACGGGTCCACCGGCGCCATCCACCTCAACCAACCGGTGGTGGGCATGGCCGCCACCCCCGACGGCCGGGGCTACTGGCTGGTGGCCGCCGACGGCGGCATCTTCGCCTTCGGCGACGCTTCGTTCTACGGATCGACCGGGGCCATCCACCTCAACCAACCGGTGGTGGGCATGGCCTCCACCCCCGACGGCCGGGGCTACTGGCTGGTGGCCGCCGACGGCGGCATCTTCGCCTTCGGTGGTGCCGGTTTCTACGGATCGACCGGCAACATCGCCCTGACCCGGCCGGTGGTGGGTATGGCCTCGGCCGCCCGCGGCCAGGGCTACTGGCTGGTGGCCGCCGACGGGGGCATCTTCGCCTTCGGTGATGCTCGCTTCTACGGCTCCGCCGCCGGGTAGCGGGCCGACGTCGGTGGCCGGCCCGATCCCTTGGCGGATCACAGCCAGGTCCTAGTGTTCAGGTGGCGATGAACGGACCACTGCGCACTATCCGGAGCGCCGCCATCCCCGCGGTCGCCGCCCGGCGATGACCGAGGTTTCCGCGCCCGACGCCGGTTCCCTCCGGACGACGGAGCCCGCGGCCCCGCCCCGGCTGGTCCGGAAGACGAACCGCCCCTGGCGGTCGATCGTCTTCGCCCCGGTCGGGGACGGCCAGACCCGGCGTCGGGGGAGTGATGCCTTCCGGTTGGGGACGGCCACCGTCGTCGTGCTGGTGTGCTGGTTGATCACACGGGCCAACTCCAACACCGAGCACACCATCGCCGCCACCATGTCGTCCCCGCCCGAGGGACTCAAGTGGCTGGTCTCGGTCATCTGGTGGGTGGCATCGATCGGCGTCATCGCGCTCATCGTCGGGCTGGCCCTGCTGTCCCGGCGCTGGTCGGCCGTGCGGGACATCGCCCTCTCGGGGGCGCTGTCCGCGGTGGTGTGCCTGGTCCTCGGGCAGTTGTTGGGGACCACCGGCGGCCGCCCGCCCGATCCCTCCTTCCACTTCGACCTCTCGTTCCCGGTGGCCCGGGTGGCGGCAACGGTTGGTGTCGCGGTCGCCGCCCTGCCCTATCTGAGCCGCTGGTTGCAGCGGACCATCGAGGTGGCCATCGGCCTGCTGGCCCTGGCCGCCGTGGTCAACGGCTCGGGGCTGCCGGTCTCCATCCTGGCCAGCATCGCGTTGGGTTGGGGCGCGACCGCGCTCGTCCATCTCATCGTCGGCTCACCCCTCGGGCTCCCGTCGACGGACGAGGTGGTCGTCCTCCTCGCCGACCTCGACATCGCCGCCGAGGCCGTCGTCCCGGTTCCCGATCAGGAGTGGGGCGTGGGCCGGTTCACCGCCATCGTCGGAGGAAGCGAAGTGGATGTCTCGGTCTACGGGCGTGACGCCTCCGACGCCCAGCTCCTGGCCAAGACGGTCCGTTTCCTCTTCTACCGCGACTCGGGGCCGACGCTGGCCCTGACCCGCCGACAACAGGTCGAGCACGAGGCCTACCTGACCCTGATGGCGGCCCGGTCCGGCACCCGGGTGCCGACCGTCCTCGAGGCCGGCCCGGCCGGCCCGGCCCATGACGCGCTGCTGGTGACCCGCCCGCCGGCCGGCGACCGGCTCTCCACCTTCGCGTCCTACGTCATTCCCGAGCCGACCGACGCCGGTGGCGACGAAGGGAACGGTCCCGTCGACCCGTCGGGGCCGGAGGTCCCGGAGGCCTCGGCTTCCCTGCCGGACACCGGAGCGGCGGGTGGGCCGGAGATCGGCGACCCGGCCCTCGACGACGTCTTCGCCCAGTTGATGACCTTGCGTCGGGCCGGAATCGCCCACGGTTCCCTGTCGACCCGGACCATCGTGGCCACTGCCGACGGTGAAGCAGGTTTCGTCGACTTCCGGGCGGCGTCGACGGTGGCCACCGTCGAACAGCTCGACCGCGACGCGGCGGCGACGCTCGCTGCCGTGGCCGATGTCGCCGGGCCCGAGCGGGCGCTCGCCTCCGCCGTCCGGTCGCTGCCGACCGAGGCTCTGGTGGGAGCCCTGCCCTTCCTGCAGCGCGCCGCCCTCGGGGCCATGGCTTCCAAATCGCTGCGGGGCAAGAAGGCCATCCTCTCCGCCTTGCGGGAGCAGGGGGCGGAGGCTTCCGGCGTCGAGGTGCCCAAACTGATCGAGCCCCGTCGGATCAGCTGGGTGACGCTCGTCCTGGTGTTCGGCACCCTCATCGGGGGCTGGGCGCTCATCGGGGTCCTCATCAACGTGGGAAAGTCGTGGGACACGATCACCGGAGCCGACTGGGGCTGGGTGGCGCTGGTCTTCGTCCTGGCCCAGGCCGCCTACCCGGCCATCGCCATCACCACGGTGGGCTCGGTCACCGACCCCCTTCCCTACGGTCGGACGTTGGCCCTCGAGCTGGCCGACACGTTCGTCGCCCTGGCCGGTGGTTCGATGGCCGTCCTGGCCACCCGGGTCCGGTTCTTCCAGCAGGAGGGGTACACCCCCACGGTGGCCGTGAGCTCCGGGGTGCTGGTCAGCACGGCCAGCTGGATCGTCAAGGGCGCCCTGTTCCTCATCGCCCTGCCCCTGGCCATCGGGCAACTCCACTTCAACGAACCCACCAGCACGTCGACCGACAGCGGGGACTCACACCTGGTCTGGTTCATCGTGATCGCCGTGGTCGTGGTGGGTGTGGCCGCGGGCCTGGTGCTCGCCGTCCCCCGGTGGCGACGATTGGCCGCGGCCAAGCTGCGGCCCAAGGCCTCCGAGGTGTGGGAGCACCTCAAGGTGCTGGCCACCCACCCGCGCAACCTGGTCGAGATCTTCGGTGGCAACGTCGCCGCCCAGCTCTTCGTGGCCCTGGCCCTCGGCGCATCCCTGCACGCCTTCGGCCAACACCTGGGCCTGGCCACGCTGCTGGTCGTCCTCACCCTGGGCTCCATGCTCGGTGGGGTGTCACCGGTGCCCGGGGGCATGGGGGTGGTGGAGGCGGGCATGATCATCGGCCTGACCGCGGCCGGGATCCCCGAGAACGACGCGGTGGCGGCCGTGTTCGTCCAGCGTCTGTTCACGGCCTACCTGCCGCCCATCTGGGGGTGGTTCGTCCTGGTCTGGATGCGCAAGAAGGAGTACCTGTGAGCCCGGTCAACCCGACAGTTCGGTCCGGGAGCCGGTCGAGGCCGGGGAAGGACCGCAACCGCCCCAGCGGGCCGAGGCGCCCGACGTTGACCCCTCGGTCGGCACCGCGGAGCATCCCGAGATCGCCACGGCTGTTGCCGTAGGCCCAGAGACCGGCGGGCGGCCCTCCCGACTCGGCCATCCACACCTGCAGCCGCCGGAGCTTCTCGCCGCCGCGGCAGTTCTCCCCCTGGTAGCGCCCGGTCAGCCGGCCCCGGCCGTCGACGGCCAGACGGGTGGCGACGACCCCGTCGGCACCGAGCTGGTCCCCGGCCGGCCCCACATAGAGCTCGGGCGACGCCGAGACGATGACCACCCGGTCGCCGCGCCGGCGATGCCAGTCGAACCGATCCCGTACCGAGGGGCGCAGGTGGCGTTCCAGGTGGCGGCGGGCGAACTCGGCGCCGACCGACTCGGCCCGCTCGAGCTCGATGCCGGCCAACACCCGCTCGAAGAGGAGCTCCTTGGTCCGGTCGGCTGCCGCACCTCCGGCCACGGCCGCGTGGGCCAGGCGGGGGGACAGCGCGGCGGCCGCCGAGATGACCGCGGCCGAGCCGCACAGGGCCGAGAGGTAGCCGAACACGCTGCCCCGGTCGGTCAGGGTGCCGTCGAAATCGAAGGCGGCCACATCGGGCATCGGTCGGATCCGGGGCTCAGGACCGACGGGGGTGGACGGCCGACCCGCCCCGCCCGGCGCCGGCGGCGAAGCCGGCCGCACCCGAGGCGGCATCGGGTGACGCCAGGCTGTCGAGCCCCAGCTCGGTTTCGGCCACCAGGGCGTCGGGCAGGGTCCGGCCCCACTGGCCCAGGGCCGACCGCCGGTCGTTGCGGAGGCAGGTCTGGGGGAGTCCGGCCAGCTCGTGCCCCAGGGCGACGGCGTGGTCGAGGGCGGTCCCGTCGGGGACGACCCGGTCCACCAGGCCCATGGCCAACGCCTCCTCGGCGCCCACCTCCCGCCCGGTGAGGATCAGGTCGAGGGCGCGGCCCTGGCCGATCATGCGGGGGAGCCGGACCGTTCCACCGTCGATGAGGGGTACACCGAAACGACGGCAGAACACGCCGAAGGCGGCGCCGGCGGCCGCCACCCGCAGGTCGCACCAGATGGCCAGCTCCAGGCCACCGGCCACGGCATACCCCTCGACGGCGGCGATCACCGGCTTGGACAGCTCGAGTCGGGTCGGACCCATCGGGCCCGGCCCGTCGGACGCGACCCGGTGCCGGGCCCCCCCGGCCAGCGACTTGAGGTCGGCGCCGGCGCAGAACGTGCCGCCGCTCCCGGTGAGCACCGCCACCGACGAGGAGTCGTCGGCGTCGAAGGCGGTGAAGGCATCGAGCAGGGCCTCGGCGGTCGCCGGGTCCACGGCGTTGCGCCGCCCGGGCCGGTCGATGGTCACCACTGTCACCGCCCCGTCCTGGACCACCTGCACGCTCGACGTCATGGTCACAGCATGGTGGAATCGGTGGGGCATGGCCAGGACCTCCTCCGATTGGGTCGCCACAAAACTCGACCAACCCAGTCGACAATTGGCCCGGGTCCGAGTATCCTGAGCAAGCGACGGGATCACGGCGAGGCCGGATCCCACTCGCCTCATCGATGTAACGCACACAAAGGAGCGACACATGGCAATCCGTCTGGGCGACGAAGCCCCCGACTTCACTGCTGAGACCACCGAAGGCACCATCAACTTCCACGAGTACCTCGGGGACAGTTGGGGCGTCCTGTTCTCCCACCCGAAGGACTTCACCCCGGTGTGCACCACCGAACTGGGTGCGTTCTCCAAGGCCAAGGCCGAGTTCGACAAGCGGGACACCAAGCTGATCGGGCTCTCGGTCGACGACGTCACCTCGCACGGCAAGTGGGCCGGCGACATCGAGGAGACCCAGGGACAGGCCCTGAATTTCCCGCTGATCGGCGATGAGGACCGCAAGGTGGCGGATCTCTACGACATGATCCACCCCAACGCCAACGACACCCTCACCGTGCGCTCGGTCTTCATCATCGGTCCGGACAAGAAGGTGAAGCTGACCCTGACCTACCCGGCATCGACCGGTCGCAACGTGAGCGAGATCCTGCGTGTGCTCGACTCCCTCCAGCTGACCGCCGACTACAAGGTGGCCACTCCGGTCAACTGGAAGGAAGGGGAGGACGTGATCATCGTCCCCGCCGTGTCGGACGAGGAGGCCAAGGAGCGGTTCCCGAAGGGTTTCAAGGCGCTCAAGCCCTATCTCCGGGTCACCCCCCAGCCCAACA
This sequence comes from uncultured Acidimicrobiaceae bacterium, assembly GCA_963812885.1. Lineage (GTDB taxonomy): Bacteria > Actinomycetota > Acidimicrobiia > Acidimicrobiales > RAAP-2 > Bog-756. The sequence goes on from CAWEWZ010000007.1 coordinate 460,208, forward strand.
AGTAGGACTCCCGGGACCGCCGGCGACGGCGGGCCCACGGCGACGGATCGTCCGGGTCCGGCCTTCGGGGCCTGGTCCGGGCGATTTCGCGCCCGGCCGCAGGGCCGAGGTGATCCGGCCGTGGCCTCCCGCCAGCGGCGTTGCTGCTACCATTGACGGTGCCGGCGTGTTCCGTCCGTCGGTCAGCACCAACACCTCAGAGGTCGAGCCCCCGTATGCCAGACAAGCAGTCCACCATCGCCGAATACCGTCTCCACGAGACGGATACCGGGTCACCCGAAGTGCAGATCGCCATTCTGAGCGAGCGCATCGTGCACCTGACCGAGCATCTCAAGGTGCACAAGGGCGATCATCACACCCGCCGTGGTCTCCTCAAGCTGATCGGCCGTCGCCGCCGGCTCCTCGACTACGTGCGCAACAACGACGTCGAGCGCTACCGGGAGATCATCGGTCGCCTCGGCCTCCGCCGCTAGGCGGACCATCCTCGCTCCGCCCGGCTTCGGCCGGGCGGTCGCAATTTCTCCACCGGCGACCCGCCGGTGGACGGCAGGCCGGCACGGTGCCGGTCGGCAGCAGTAACGGTCGGTCACGCAGTGGCGGACCGGGCAACACCACACAGATTGGACTCTGGAACGAGGTCAGTCACCAGTTGCCGATCACCCCGCTCGAGGGCGGGTCGGGTGGTCGACAACTGGGAACTGGCTCGCGGGGTCCCCGAACAGATCAAGGAGCGTCATGTCAGACGCCATTACCGTATCGGCGCCCATCAGTGGCACCGACCGCACACTCACCTTCCAGACCGGCAAGCTGGCCCAGTTGGCCGATGGAGCCGTCGAGGCCCGGATCGGGGACACCATCCTGCTGGCCACGGCCACCGCGTCCCGATCCGTCCGGGAGGGGGCCGACTTCTTCCCCCTCACCGTCGACATCGAGGAGCGGGCCTACGCCGCCGGCAAGATCCCCGGCTCGTTCTTCCGGCGGGAGGGCAAGTCCTCGGACCAGGCCATCCTCACCTGCCGCCTGATCGACCGGCCGCTGCGCCCCTCCTTCCCCAAGGGCTTCCGCAACGAGGTCCACATCGTCGGGACCATCTTCGGGGCGGACCAGGTCAACCCGCATGACGTCCTGGCCATCAACGCCGCCTCCGCCGCCCTGATGATCTCGGGCATCCCCTTCGAGGGGCCGATCGGTGCCGTCCGGGTGGCCTACTCCACCGACGGGCAGTGGATCCCGCACCCGAGCTTCCAAGAGGGCGACGAGTCGACCTTCGAACTGGTGGTGGCCGGCCGGGCCCTCAGCGACGCCGATGACGCCGAGATCGCCATCATGATGGTCGAAGCCGGAGGCTCGGAGCGCTCGTTCCAGTACTACGACGAGGGCGCCCCCCAGGTGACCGAAGAGGTCCTGGCCGACGGGCTCGAGGCAGCCAAGAAGTGGATCCGCGAATCGATCGTCCTGCAGCGTCAGATGGTCGAGGCCTACGTGGCCGCCCGCGGCCCGGTGGAGATCATCGAGTACTCGACCTTCTCCGACTACGAGGACGATGTGTTCGAGCGGGTCCAGGCCGTCGGCACCGAGGCGCTGACCTCGGCCAACACCATCGTGGCCAAGGCCGAACGCAATGCCGCCATCGATGCCGCCACCGCCACCATCCGGGAGACCTTGGCCGCCGAGTTCCCCGACCGGGAGGGCGAGGTCAAAGCGGCGGTGCGGGGGCTGACCAAGAAGCTGGTCCGCCGGCGGATCGTGGAGGAGGGACTCCGGATCGACGGACGGACCACATCGGAGATCCGGCCACTTTCGGCGGAGGTCGACCTGTTCCCGACCGCCCACGGCTCCGCCCTCTTCCAGCGGGGTGAGACCCAGGTGCTCAACGTGACCACGCTGGGCATGCCCAGGATGAACCAGTTGCTCGACACCATCACCCCCGACGAGCACAAGCGGTACATGCACCACTACAACTTCCCCCCGTTCTCCACCGGTGAGACCGGGTTCATGCGTGGTCCGAAGCGCAGGGAGATCGGGCACGGTCTGCTGGCCGAGCGGGCCCTGCTGCCCGTCGTCCCCTACGAGGAGGACTTCCCCTACACGCTGCGACTGGTGTCCGACGTGCTGGCGTCGAACGGCTCCACCTCGATGGCGTCGGTGTGCGGTTCGACCCTGTCGATGATGGCCGCCGGCGTCCCGTTGAAGGCACCGGTGGCCGGTATCGCCATGGGTCTGGTCTACGACGGTGGTACCTACGTCACCCTCACCGACATCCTCGGGGCCGAGGACGCCTTCGGCGACATGGACTTCAAGGTGGCCGGAACCAAGGACGTGGTCACCGCGCTGCAGCTCGACACCAAAATCGACGGCCTGCCGCTCGATGTCCTGACCAAGGCGCTGCTCCAGGCCAAGGAGGCCCGGCTCACCATCCTCGATGTCATGGCCGCGGCCATCCCTGCGCCCCGCACCGAGGTGGCCGAGTCGGCTCCCAAGATCATCTCCTTCGAGATCCCCATGGACAAGATCGGCGAGGTCATCGGGCCCAAGGGCAAGGTCATCAACTCGCTGCAGCAGGAGACCGGTGCCGACATCGCCGTCGACGACGACGGGATGGTGGGAACGGTGACCATCGGGGCCAAGGACGGGACGGCGGTCGAAGAGGCCAGGCGCCGGATCTCGACCATCCTCGACCCGCCGCTGGCCGAGGTCGGAGCCACCTACCCGGGCAAGGTGGTCAACATCACCAAGTTCGGGGCCTTCGTCAACATCCTTCCCGGTCGTGACGGACTGCTCCACATCTCGAAGATCGGCCAGGGGAAGCGGGTCGAGCGGGTCGAGGACGTCCTCGAGTTGGGTCAGCCGGTCGAGGTCACCGTGGACGACATCGACCCCCAGGGGAAGGTGTCCCTGTCGTTGGCCGGCGAGCCTCCGGCGGATCGGGCCCCGGCTGCCGACCGTGGGGACCGGAGCAACGGCGGCGGGCGCAGCCGCCCGCCCCGGGGGGACCACTCCGATCCGGGCGACCGTTCCGACCGCGGTCGCCGACCGGCCGAGTCCAAGCCGGTGCCGGCCGGTGCCGCCTCCTTCGAGGAGGCCTTCGAGGTCGAGCTGGTCCAGGAATTCGGGGACCTGGGACCGGCGGTGTCCGAGTCGTCGGACCGCCCCGCCGGGGGTGGCGGAGGCGGCCGGGGTGGTCGCCGCCGCCGTTGAGCACGCATCGCCTCACGGTGGGGGGACCAACGCTCCCCACCGTGCGGCGGAACCAGCACACTGACCATCGGCCGGAGGTCGCCACGGCGGCCGTGGGCGGGCGGCCATGATCCTCACCGAGGTACTGCCCTCGGGCTTGTCCCTGGCCACCGAGGGCATGGAGGACGCCCGCTCGGTGTGCATCGGCTTCTGGGTGGGGACCGGGTCCCGCGACGAGGGCGCCGGCGACGCCGGCGCGTCCCACTTCCTCGAACACCTCTTGTTCAAGGGCACCGCCGAACGATCCTCGTCGGCCATCGCCGAAGCGGTCGACGAGGTCGGTGGGGACTTCAACGCCTTCACCACCAAGGAGTACACGTCCTTCTACATCCGGCTGTTGGCCGAACACCTCGGGCTGGGCCTGGACATCCTCTCCGACATCATGTGGGCCCCGGCCCTCCGCCCGGCCGACCTGGATGCCGAACGGCTGGTCATCCTGGACGAGATCCTGATGCACGCCGACGAGCCCTCGGACGAGGCCGCCGAGCAGAGCTCGGCGGCGCTGTTCCCCGACCACCCGCTGGGACGGGAGGTGCTCGGCAGCCACGACTCGGTGGCGGCCATGACCGCGGCGCGGATCCGCGAGTTCTTCGCCCTGCACTACCGGCCCGGCAACATGGTGGTGGCGGTGGCCGGCGATCTGGACCACCGGGCGGTGGCCGACGGACTCGAGTCCAGGTTCGCCGGTCAACTCGGCGGCAGCACCCCCTCCCGTCAGCCCCCCGGCGACAAGGTCGAACCCCTGCGGGTGGTGCGGAGGGGAACCGAGCAGGCCCATCTGGTGCTCGCCGCCCGGTCGGTCAACCGGACCGACCCGCGGCGCTACGCGCTGGCCGTGCTCAACCACGTGCTGGGCGGCGGGCTCTCGAGCCGGCTGTTCCAGGAGATCCGCGAGCGCCGCGGGTTGGCCTACTCGGTGTGGTCCGAGCGGGTCGCCTACCACGATGCCGGCACGATCAGTGTGGGGATGGGAACGGCCCCCGAGCACGTGCCCGAGGTACTCGACATCGTCGCCTCCGAGCTCGAGATGCTGGGCGCCGAGGGGATCACCGAGCGGGAGCTGGCCATCGCCAAGGGGAACCTGCGGGCCGAGACGCTGCTGGCCTGCGAGGACTCGGGGGCCAGGATGAGCCGGATCGGAGCCAGCCTGCTGCTCCACGGGGAGATCCTGACCGTGGACCAGGTCCTGGCCCGGGTGGAGGCGCTGACCCTCGAGGAGATCCGCGCCGCCGCCGAGGAGCTGGTGGCCGCGCCGCGGAGCCTTTCGGTGGTCGGGCCGTTCGGGGAGTCCGACTTCGACCGCATCCCGCTCCGGCTGGGCTGAGCCGGGCGTCCCTGGTGCCGGGCCGGCAACCGACGCGACGGTAGGGTGGCCGGCATGCGCGTGGGAGTGGTCGGAGCCGGCGGGAAGATGGGCCGTGAAGTCTGCCGCGCCGTGGTTGCCCACCCCGAGCTCGACCTGGTGGCCGCCGTGGATCCCGCCCATGCCGGCGCTCGGTCTGGACACACTGATCGGACCCCCGGCCGCCGGGGTGCGGGTCGCCGGCGGGCTCGAGGAACTGGCCGCCGCCGGGGCCGAGGTGGTGGTCGACTTCACCCGGATCGACGTGGCCCGGGACACGCTGGCCTACTGCGCCACCGAGGGCATCCATGTGGTGGTCGGGACCACCGGCTTCTCCGAGGAGGACCTGGCCGACCTCCGGCTCCGTTTCGGCGGGCCCCGGTCCCCGAACTGCATCGTGGCCGCCAACTTCGCCATCGGTGCCGTGCTGATGATGCGGTTCGCCGAGCTGGCCGCACCCTGGTTCGACGGGGTGGAGATCATCGAGCTCCACCAGCCGGGCAAGCTCGACGCGCCATCGGGCACCTCGCGGCAGACGGCCGAACGGATGGCCGGCGCCCGGACCGCGTCGGGCTCGGAGGTGTTCCCGCCCGACCGGACCGAGACACTGGTGATGGAGGGGGCGCGCGGGGGCGACGGCCCGTCGGGTGTGCGCATCCACTCGGTCCGGCTCCCGGGGCTGGTGGCCCATCAGGAGGTGATCTTCGGGGGTGTGGGCCAGAGCCTGACCATCCGGCACGACTCCTACGACCGGGCGTCGTTCATGGACGGGGTGGTGTTGGCCGTCCGGTCGGTCGCCGACCGACCCGGGGTCACCGTCGGCATCGAATCCCTGCTCGGTCTCTGAGCCGAGGCCCTCCGGCGATGGACGACACTCGCCAGCGGATCCTCGAGGCCACCTACGCCTGCGTGGCCCGTTGGGGATTGGCCAAGACGACGATCGAGGACGCGGCCCGGGAAGCCAAGGTGTCGCGGGCCACCGTCTACCGGACCTTCCCCGGTGGCCGGGACGAGCTGATCGACGCCGTGGTGGCCTGGGCCACCCTCGAGTTCTTCGCCCGTCTCTACGAACGGGTGCACGGCGCCGAGAGCCTGGAGGAGGTGATGGAGCGCGGGATCATGTTCGCCCATCGGTCCATCGTCGAGCACGAGGTCCTGCAGCGGGTGATGCAGACCGAGCCGGAAAAGCTCCTGCCCGCCCTCACCGTGGAGAGCAACCGGATCCGGCGGGGCATCGCCGAGTTCCTGGTCCCCTATCTCGAGCAGCGCGGGGTGGCCGAGGGGGTCGACCTGAAGGAGGCGGCGGACTTCCTGGCCCGGATGGTGCTGTCCTACATGTCCTCACCGGGCCGTTGGGACCTCGACGATCCGGCCCAGGTGGCCCAGCTGGTCAGGTCCGAGCTACTGGCCGGCGTGGTCGCCGGGCCCGGGCCGGCCGCTCCGGCCGGGACCATCGAGCCCCTGCGTTGACAATGAGACAAAATCCGACCTAGCGTTTCAGCCGTGGCCGCCGGGAAGACAGCGCTGCGTGTGATGCCGGGTGCCGACGGGGCCGGGGCGGACCTCGACGCCGGGGCCGACCCGGGCCAGTCGTCGCGGCACCGCGAGCGGGTCATCGATGCCACCTTGACCTGCCTGGCCCGGCAGGGCACGGCCAAGACGACCGTGGACGACATCGCCCGGGCCGCCGGTGTGTCGCGGGCCACCGTCTACCGGGTGTTCCCGGGGGGCAGGGACGAACTGTTGGCCGCCGTGGTGGACACCGAGATGGCCCGGTTGTTCTCGGCCCTCGGGGTCCGGCTGGGCGAGGCCGGCGATCTGACCGAGGCGCTGGTCGGCGGCATCGTCGAGGCCTCGACCCGGATACGCGACCATCAGGCGCTGGCCTACCTGGTCGAGCACGAACCCGGGTTGGTCCTCGGGCATCTGGCCTTCGACGAGTCCGAGCGCCTGTTGACGACCGCGTCACGGTTCACGGCGCCGTTCCTGGCCCGGTGGATGAGCCCCGACGAAGCCGGCCGGGTGGCCGAGTGGGCCACCCGCATCGTCCTCTCCTACGCCATCGCCCCCTCGGCCCACATGGACCTCACCGACGTGGGCCGGGCCACCCATCTGGTGGAGACCTTCATGCTGCCCGGCATCGGCGCGCTGCACGCGTCGGCCGCCGCACCGACGATCGACATCACCCCCTTCGAGTCCGAACGCCAACCCCGACAATCCGCCCGATCCGAGCAGGGAGACGAGCCATGACCACCGAAATGAGCAGCACCGAGGAGATCATCGGTCGAGCCGAGATCGACGATTTCGAGACCATCCTGTCGGTGGTCGGCACCGAGGAGGCCGACGGCCGTCACGTCGTCCATTCGGAGTACGACTCCATCTTCACCTGGGACTACGAAAAGGGCCGGCGCCCGAAGTTGAACAAGCTCTACGAGAAGGCCAAGGGTGCCCAGTGGAACGGGGAGACCGATCTCCCGTGGGAGATCGAGGTCGACCAGGAGCGGCTGGTGCGCGAACAGGCCGAGGCCACCGGCGGGTTCGGGGCCGGGTTCGATCTGGCCGGTACCCCGGTGGAGAAGTGGGGTGACAAGGAGTGGGTGACCTTCGGCGTCGAGAGCCAGAACTGGACGCTCTCGCAGTTCCTCCACGGCGAGCAGGGCGCCCTCATCTGCACGGCCAAGATCGTGGAGTCGGTGCCGTGGATCGATGCCAAGTACTACGCCTCCACCCAGGTGATGGACGAGGCTCGGCACGTCGAGGTGTTCGGCAAGTACCTCGACGAGAAGCTCTCCGGGCACTACCCGGTCAACGCCCACCTCCGGATGCTGCTCGACGACATCATCGCCGACTCGCGCTGGGACCTGACCTATCTGGGGATGCAGATCATGGTCGAGGGCCTGGCGCTCGCCGCGTTCGGCTTCATGCACCAGATGACCGGCGACCCGCTGCTCAAGAAGTTGCTGCGCTACGTGATGGCCGACGAGGCCCGCCACGTCGCCTTCGGGGTCCTCAGCCTGCAGGAGTACTACGAGGGCCTGAACGCGGCCGAGCTGCGTGAGCGCCAGGAGTTCGCCTTCGAGGCTGCCGTGCGGATGCGGGACCGCTTCCTCCAACAGGAGGTCTGGGACCGGATGGGTGTCGACCCCAAGGCCATCGTCCCGGTCGTGCAGCAGGCGCCCGAGCGCGGCGAATTCCAGGCGCTGCTCTTCTCCAAGATCGTCCCCAACTGCAAGAAGCTGGGCCTCCTGGATGCCGCCGACGGCTGGCTCCGCACCAAGTTCACCGAGCTCGGTGTCATCGAATTCGAGTCATGGGTGGACACCACCGAGGAATACGACGCGCTGGCCTCGGTGCCGCCCAAGGACCGAATCGCCTCCTGAGGCGGGGTCCACCGAGGCCCTCCGGTGGAGTCGACCGGCCGGCCTCGGCCCGGGGGACCGGCCGGCGCCGACGGGTCGGGTGGCTGCTGGTAGCCTGCGACATCGTGGCCCAATTGGTGATTCCCGTCGTCCGGTCGAGAGGCTGAAGATGCCACGCTTCGGCTCGGTGCTGACGGCGATGGTCACCCCGTTCGACGATGACGGCGGGCTGGACCTGGATGCCGCCGCCGCCGTGGCCCGCCACCTGGCCGATACGGGCAGCGAGGGCCTGGTGGTGGCCGGGACCACCGGCGAGGGCCCGGTGCTCACCGACGCCGAGCGCATCGAGCTCTTCCGGGCCGTGCTCGAAGCGGTCGACGTCCCGGTCATCGCGTCGACGGGGACCAACGACACCGCCCATTCGGTGATGCTGACCCGCCGAGGCCGAAGCGGCCGGCGCCCATGCCGTGCTGGCCGTGACCCCCTACTACAACCGCCCGTCGCCGGCCGGTCTGTCCGCCCACTTCCGGGCCATCGCCGCCGCCTCCGCCCTTCCCGTGGTCCTCTACGACATCCCCGTCCGCTCGGGACGCCGGATCGGCCCCGAGCTGACCATCGAACTGGCTCGCAACGTGGAGAACATCGTCGGCGTGAAGGAATCCACCGGCGACGTGGCCACCGCGGCGATCGTGGTGGCGGAGACCCCGCCCGACTTCGACGTGTACTGCGGCGACGACTCGCTCACCCTGCCGTTCCTCTCCATCGGCGGCGCCGGCATCATCAGCGTGGCCGCCCACTGGGCCGGCCCCCTGTTCGCCGAGATGATCAGCAGCTACCGGTCCGGCGAGCGTCGAGCAGGCCAAGGCCGTCAACCAGCAGTTGGCTGAGTCGTACCGGTTCGAGTCCACCGACGAGTATCCCGAATCCCGTCCCGGCCAAGGCCGCGTGCCGGGCCCTCGGGCTGGCGGTCGGCCAGTGCCGACTGCCCAATCCTCCGGCACCGGGCGAGCTCGAGGATCAGGCCCGCGCCGTCATCTCGAAGTTGAGCCCGCTGATCGCCGCCCACCAGTCTGTTGCCTGACGGCGAGCGGAACCGGCGACGCTCCGGCGGCGCGGGAGGCCAAGGGGTCCGGGGCCAAGGGGTCGGCATCCGAAACCGGCCAAGAGCGTCGCCAGGCCAAGAGCGGGGCCCAGCCGAAGGGGTCCTCGGGACAGCAGCCGGGCAAGGGGAAGGGGTCCCGGAAGGAATCCGGCAAGCGGGTGGCTCGGGACACCGGGGGCGCGTCCGCGGTCCGGGTGGTCTTCCTCGGCGGCCTGGGCGAGATCGGGCGGAACTGTGCCTGTATCGAGGTCGACGGGCGGATCCTCGTCCTGGACGTCGGCATCATGTTCCCCGACCCGGACATGCCCGGTGTCGATCTGGTCCTGCCCGACTTCACCTACCTCCGTGAGAATGCCCACCGGGTCGACGGGGTCATCCTCACCCACGGGCACGAGGACCACACCGGCGGACTCGCCTACCTGCTGCGCGACTTCCCGGTGCCGGTGTACGGCTCCGAGCTCACCTTGGCCCTGGCCCGCAACCGGGTGGACGAGGCCGGGATGGCCGACCGCGCCGAATTCATCCCCGTCGTCGACGGCGAGCGACGGAGGATCGGACCGTGCGACGTCGAGTTCATCCCGGTCACCCACTCGGTCCCGCACGCCTTCGCCACCGCCTTCCACACCCCGCAGGGCATCATCCTCCATTCCGGCGACTTCAAGATCGACCTCCACCCGGTGGACGGTCGCCGGACCGACCTGGCCCGGATGGGCGCGCTGGCCAACGACCCGGGGATCCGGCTGCTGCTGGCCGACTCGACCAACGCCGAGGAACCCGGGTTCACCGCGTCGGAGTCGACGGTGGGGGAGACCCTGCGCAAGGTGTTCCTGGCCCGGCCCGACCGCCGCTTCGTCGTGACCTGCTTCGCCAGCCACATCCACCGCGTCCAGCAGGTGGCCGACGCGGCCGTGGCCGGTGGCCGGTCGGTGGCCACGCTGGGACGGTCGATGCAGAAGAACGTCGCCCTGGGCCGCCGTCTGGGGCTGCTGCACATCCCCGATCACGCTCTGGTCGACGTCGAGGACATCGACGACCTCGACCCCGGCCAGGTGTGCGTGATCTCGACCGGATCCCAGGGTGAGCCCATGTCGGCGCTGTCGCGTCTGGCCGCCGGTGAGAACCGGTTCTTCCGGCTGCGCGAGGACGACGTGGTGGTGATCAGTGCCCATCCCATCCCCGGCAACGAGTGGTCGGTGGGGCGGGTCATCGACAGCCTCCACCGCCGGGGCGTGGAGGTCATCCATTCCGGCGTCGAGTCGGTGCACGTGAGCGGGCACGCCCGCCAGGGCGAACTGGCCATGCTGATGTCGGTGACCCGACCCGAGTACTTCATCCCGGTGCACGGGGAGTACCGGCACATGGCCAACCACGTCCGGTTGGCCGCATCGATGGGCATCGCCGGCGACCGGGTCGTCCTGTGCGAGGACGGCGACGCGGTGAGGCTGGACGGCGCCGGGCTCAAGCGAGACGGCACCGTGCCCGGCGGCTACCTCTTCGTCGACGGCAGCTCGGTCGGCGACATCGGCCACGGTGTTCTCCGCGACCGGATGGTCCTGGCCGAGGAAGGCGTGGTGATGGCCGTGGCCACCGTCGACCTCAAGCGGAGCGAGGTGGTGGGCACGCCCCAGATCGTGACCCGGGGCTGGGCTTACGACCACGACACCGAGGCCCTGCTCGACGAGGCCCGTGACCAGGTGACCAAAGCCCTCGAGCAGGCGCTCACGGCCGGGAACAACGACCACGAGAACCTCAACCGGGTGGCCCGCAAGGCCCTCGGACGCCTGGTCGGCGACCGTACCCGCCAGCGCCCGATGATCGTGCCGGTGATCGTCACCGTCTGAGCGGGCCCTCCTCCCCGGGCGGCGCCGCGGTAGTGGTGTCCCCAAAACGGTGACGGTGCGGGAGTACCCTGTTACCCACTGTGACGACCGCAACCAAGCGACCGGCGGGCCGGTCCGGGTCCTCGCGCCCGAAGGGCAGGTCCGCCTCCACCGGGCGGTTCCGCGCCCGATCCTCGGCGCCCCGGAAAGGCGGCGCCCACCGGGGGAGGGGTACGTCACGGTCGGGGCGAGGACGGGGCACCAACGACCGGGTCGGCCTGCTGGCGTCGATGTGGGCGGTCGTCGCCGGCCACGCCACCGACCTGTGGGGGGTGGTGCTGGTCACGTTCGGCCTGCTGGCCGGGTTGGCCTTCTACGCCGACTCGCTCGGGCCGGCCGGCCACTACGGACGACTGGGCCTCGGCGACCTGCTCGGGTGGGGCAGGTTCCTGGTTCCTCCGGTCGCCATCGGGGTCGGTCTGCTCCTGCTGGTCGGGCGGCGCGACGAGGAGGGGGGCCGCACCGCACCCGAGCCGGCCCGCGCCGTCATCGGGGCCACGCTGACCCTTCTGGCCACGGCCGGCCTGGCGTCGCTGGCCGGAGGATCCCCGGCACTGCACGACTCGACCACCCAGCTCTCCTCGGCCGGCGGATGGGTGGGGGCGCTCGTCGGCAACCCGCTCCGGGCTGCGCTCGGTGGTTTCGGGGCGGTCACCGTGTTGGTGGCCCTCCTGGTGGTGGCCATGGTGCTGTTCACCGGGGTGTCGGTCAGCTCGGCCGCCGGCGGGATCGTGCGCGCCGCCCGTTGGGGCGCCGCGGTGGCCCGGGGCGGACCTGACGAGGAGCCCGAGGACGGCATCGACGACGACGACCAACCCACCGATCCGTTCGGTCGCGCCGTCAAGGCGCCCGAGGTGGTGGCCGACACCCCCGGTCGCACGAAGCCGAGCTCGATCCCATCATCGCCGACCCCGAACCGGTCCTGCTCCCGGCGGCGCCCACCCAGCCGGTCAAGGGGTCCCAGCTGGAGATGAAGCTCGGCCCCACGGTGGGCGACTGGCGGCTTCCCCCGGCCACATTGTTGAAGCACGCCAAGCCCCATACCGTCGACGAACGGGAAGTCGATGCCGGAGGGGTGGCCCTGGTCGCCGCCCTCTCGGCCCACGGTGTCGACACCCGACTGGTCGGCCGCACCGTCGGACCCACCGTCACCCGGTACGAGCTCGAGCTCGGGGCGGGCGTGAAGGTGGCCCGGGTGACGTCCCTGTCGAAGGACATCGCCTACGCCATGGCCTCGCCCGACGTCCGGATCCTGGCTCCCATCCCGGGCAAGTCGGCCATCGGGGTGGAGGTGCCCAACCGCCGGCGGGAGCTGGTGGCCCTGGGCGACATCCTGGCCTCGCCGGAGGCCGAGAAGGCGGTCCATCCCCTGGAGGTGGCCCTCGGTCGCGATATCGCCGGCCGGGCGGTGATGGTCAACCTGGCCGAGATGCCCCACGTGCTGGTGTCCGGGGCCACCGGCTCTGGCAAGTCCTCGTGCATCAACTCGGTGTTGACCTCGATCCTCACCCGGGCCACGCCCGACCAGGTCCGCCTGATCCTGGTCGACCCGAAGCGGGTCGAGCTCGGTCAGTACAACGACCTCCCCCACCTGTTGACCCAGGTGGTGGTGGACCCGAAGAAGGCGGCCAACGCGCTGAGCTGGGCGGTGACCGAGATGGAGCGTCGCTACGACCTGCTCGCCGAAGTGGGGATGCGTGACATCACCGGCTACAACGCCGGCTACGACGACGGCGATCTGGCCGACTACGAAGAGGCCTACCAGCTGCGGATGCGCGGCACCGGGTCCGACGACGACGCCGGCGAGGATGGCACCGGGGCCGAGCCCCGGTACCAGCGGCTGCCCTTCATCCTGATCGTGGTCGACGAGCTGAACGACCTGATGATGGTGGCGGCCCGGGACGTCGAGGAGTCGGTGTGCCGGATCGCCCAGATGGCCCGCGCCGTGGGCATCCACCTCGTCCTGGCCACCCAGAGGCCGTCGGTGGACGTCATCACCGGCGTGATCAAGGCCAACATCCCGTCGCGCATGGCCTTCTCCGTCTCGACCCAAGCCGACAGCCGGGTGATCCTCGACCAGGGCGGAGCCGAGCGTCTGATCGGAAAGGGCGACATGTTGCTGCTGTCGGCCTCGTCCTCCAACCCGCAGCGGCTGCAGGGACCCTGGGTCAGCGAAGAAGAGGTCCGGGCGGTGGCCGCCCACTGGAAACGGCAGCGGCCGATGGAAGTGGTGGCCGGGATCGAAGAGGTGGTGGGCACGGGAGAGTCGAGGTCGGACGGCGAGGACGGGGACGACGACCTGCTCGAGCAGGCCATGGAGTTGGTGGTCCGTTCCCAGCTGGGCTCGACCTCCATGTTGCAGCGCAAGCTGCGGGTCGGCTTCGCCCGGGCCGGCCGGCTGATGGACTTGATGGAACGACGAGGGGTGGTCGGTCCTTCGGAGGGTTCGAAGGCACGTGCCGTGCTGATGACCCCCGAGGAACTGGACGCCCGCTGAGCGAGCGCTTGTCCGACGCTCCCGAGGTGGCGCTCTCGGTTCCCGAGGAGCCCGGTCCGGTGGTGGGGCGCGCCGATGCGGAGACGGCGACCGACAGCCCGGCCACCGGGGCCACGCCGCTACTCATCGCCCCCGCCGTCGACATCACCGCCTCCGGTCCGCTCGCCCATCCGACCGCCCCTCCGCAGGTCACCGACCTGCCGGCCGCCGAGGCGGTCGCCGCCGAGGCGGTCACCGCGGCCGACCCCGGGGCCCACAGGCATGGACGCCCGGGCCGCCGGCACTGGTGGCGCTGGGTGGCCCTCGGCGTGGCCCTGGCTCTGGCCGCCGGCCGGATTCGTCGCCGCCCAGCGGATCAACCGCCCGCTGGCCCGGCCGGTGCTGGCCTCGTCGCTGGCCGCGTCCATCCCGGTGGCCGGCCCGGTGCCCGCGCTCCCGTGGCCCACCGTCGGCCAGGGCGCGGTGTCGGTCCCGTCGACCGGGTTCCGGCAGCAGTCGGGACCCGAGTCGCCGGTCCCGATCGCCTCGCTGACCAAGATGGCCACCGCCGTGGTCGTCCTCCGTGACCACCCGATGGCACCCGATTCCCAAGGGCCGGCCATCACCATCACCCAGGCCGACGTGGCCGAGTACGCCAACGACCTCGACAACGACGAGTCCAACATCCCCATCCAAGTGGGAGAGACCCTGACCGAGCGCCAGATGCTGGAGGCGCTGCTGAACCAGTCGGCCAACGACATCGCCTTCAGCCTGGCCCTGTGGGACGCGGGGAGCCAGCCGGCATTCGTGGCCAAGATGAACACCCTGGCCGCGTCCCTCGGCGCCACCCACACCCACTACGTCGACGCCAGCGGCTACGACCCGATGTCGGTGTCGACGGCAGCCGACACGCTCCGGTTGGCGGCGGCCGGGATGAGCATCCCGGCGTTCGCCCAGATCGCGGCCCTGTCCACCGTGAGCCTGCCACTGGTGGGCACCGTCCACAACATCGTGACGGAGATCGGCTCGAACGGGGTGGTGGGCGTCAAGTCCGGCTTCACGTCCCAGGCCGGCGGGTGCGAGGTGCTGGCCTCGTACCGGGTCATCGGGGGTCGGTCGGTCCTGGTCCTCGCCTCCGCGCTGGGCCAGCACGTCCCGGCCCCGGTGCCCCCGAAGCCGACCCCACCAGCTGTCGCCGCCTCCGGCCCGGCGTCGACGGTCGCGGCGCCCACCCCGACGACCTCGACCACCACCACGACCGTGCCCGGCGAGATCCAGTACCCGCTCCGCTACACCGGACCGGTGGTGGAGAAGCTCCTCGACGCGGCCAAGGCCGTCCTGGTCCAGGTGCCGGTGGTCAGCCGTGGTCAATCGCTGGTGTCGGCTACCGCCGAGTGGAACGGGACCTCCCACCGGGTGGCCGTGGTCGCCTCCCGGGGGGCATGGCTGGTGGGTTGGCCGGGCCAGCGGGTGGTCTCGGCGCTGAAGCTCGGGTCGCCTCCGCCGGGCGCCGTCGCCGGCTCCCGGGCCGGGGCGGCCGTCTACGCCCTCGGGCAACAGATCCAGTCCGTGCCGCTGACGTTCGCGGGGACCGTCCCCGAGCCGTCGTGGTGGTGGCGCCTGGTCCACGGCTGACGGGTTTCCGCCGGTCGCAGGCCCTGACGAGTACCGTGTCGGTGTGCGCGCACGAGCCCCCGCGTCGGCTGCCAATCTCGGCCCCGGCTTCGACACCCTGGCCATCGCCCTCGACCGTTACGTCGAGGTCGAGGTGGAGCCGGCCTCCCGGCTCAATGTCCGCTCCGAAGGGGAGGGGGCCGGCCTGTCGGACGATCCCTCCCACCTGGCCGCCCGGGTGGCCATCGAGGTGGCGGGCACCGAGCGACTGTCGATCACCGTCCGGTCGCAGATTCCCGTGGCCCGGGGGCTCGGGTCGTCGGCCGCCCTGGCCGTAGCGGCCGCCGCCGCCGCCGGCGCCGAGGACCCCCTCGGGGTGGCGGCCCGCATGGACGGTCATCCCGACAACGCCGCTGCCTCGATGGTCGGGGGCCTGGTGGCGGCGGCCCGGGTGAAAGGCGGGGTGCAGGCCGTCCGGCTCCCCCTGGACGTCAGCCTGGCCTTCGTGGTCATCGTCCCCGACATCAGCCTGTCGACGTCACGGGCCCGCCAGGCCCTGCCCAGCGAGGTCTCCCGAGAGAGCGCGGCGTTCAACCTGTCACGGATGGCCCTGCTCCTCGCCGGCCTGGCCGACAGCCGCGTCCTGATCAGCGAGGCCACCGAGGACCGGCTCCACCAGGACTACCGCAGCCCGCTCTTCCCGGCCGCACCGAAATTGCTGGCCGGGATGGCCGACGGTGGCGCGCTGGCCGTGTGCTGGTCGGGGGCCGGCCCGTCCCTGCTCGGGATCTGCCAGGGCACCGAGGCGCACAAGGTGCAGACCGCGGCCGAGGACGCGCTGACCGCGGCCGGCATCGCCGGGCAGGTGCTGATCCTCCATCCGGACATGCACGGCCTGGTCGTGGACCAGGGTGGGTCGGGCACCGTGTACGACTTCAACGCCGGCTGACGGCGGGTCAGCCGGAGCGACCTCCATGCCCACTGAACCGTCCCGGGAGCTCGTCGCCGTGGCCAACACCCATCCGGGCCGGGACTACCAGGTCCGTTGCCAGTGCCCGGAGTTCACCTGCCTGTGCCCGCTGACCGGCCAGCCCGACTTCGCCACCGTCACCGTGGCCTACGTGCCCGACCGTTCGCTGGTGGAGCTCAAGTCGCTCAAGCTGTACCTGTGGAGCTACCGCAACGAGGGCGGTTTCCACGAGGACATGACCAACCGCATCCTCGACGACCTGGTGGCCGCCATTGCTCCGCGCCGGATGACGGTGACGACGGACTGGCTGGTCCGGGGCGGGATCCACACCGTGGTGGAGGCCTCACACCCGTAGGCGGAGGCAGGTCCCGGCCGGCTCGTCCGGGCCCGGTGGCGCTCCAGCGTGAAACCGCCACCCCGGGCCGCCGTATCCTGGTTCGGTGATGGCCACCCCCCCGACCCGTGGGCCCGACGGCGCCGGCCCCGGTGATCCGTCGCCCGAACCCCGGACCTTCCACATCCGGACGTTCGGCTGCCAGATGAACGATCACGACTCGGAGCGGCTGGCCGGCGCCCTGATCGCCGACGGCCTGGTGGCCACCGACGACCTCGAGTCCGCCGACGTGGTCGTGTTCAACACCTGCTGCATCCGCGAGAACGCCGACAACAAATTCTACGGCCATCTGGGCAACCTCAAGGCGTTGCGCGAACGTCGGCCCGACATGCAGATCGCGGTAGGCGGTTGCCTGGCCCAGATGGACAAGGAGCGCATTCGCGACCGTGCCTCGCACGTCGACGTGGTGTTCGGTACCCACAATCTCACCCGGGCGCCGGCGCTGCTGCGCCAGGCCGCCTCGTCGGGCCCGGTGGTCGAGATACTCGACGAGCCGCTGCCGTCCTCGGATCCGGCGACCGGCGACCGGCAGGTGGCCCTGGCCGCAGTGCGGGACCTTCCCTACGCCGCATGGGTCACCATCCAGACCGGCTGTGACAACTCCTGTGCGTTCTGCATCGTCCCCTCGGTGCGCGGCGGCGAGGTCTCACGGCAACAGGACGACCTGGTATCCGAAGTGCGCGCCCTGGCCGGCCGGGGCGTCACCGAGGTGACGCTGCTCGGCCAGAACGTGAACTCCTACGGGCGCGACCTGACCCGGCGCCGGCCCCTCTTCGCCGCCCTGCTGCGGGCGGTGGGGGCGGTGGAGGGCATCCGTCGGGTGCGGTTCACCAGCCCGCATCCGAAGGACCTCCGTCCCGAGACGATCGCCGCCATGGCCGAGACACCTGAGGTCTGCAACCACCTCCACCTCCCGTTGCAGTCGGGCTCGGACGCGACGCTCTCCGCCATGCGTCGCGGGTACACCGCGGCGCGGTACCTGGCCCGACTGGCCGAGGCCCGGGCGGCCATTCCCGACCTGGCCGTGACCACCGACCTGATCGTCGGGTTCCCCGGCGAGTCCGACGACGACTTCGAGCGCACCCTCGAGGTGGTGGCCGAGGCGGCCTACGACAGCACGTACACCTTCATCTTCTCCCCGCGGCCCGGGACCAGGGCGGCGGCGATGACCGACCGGTTCGTGCCCGCCGAGGTGGTGGCCGATCGCTTCGAGCAGCTGCGGGTGGTGGTGGAGCGCTCGGCCCTGGCCCGGCACCGCGACCGGATCGGTCGGGTCGAAGAGGTGGTGGTCGAAGGGCCGTCCCGACGGGACCCGACCGTGATCACGGGGCGGACCAGTCAGAACAAGCTGGTCCACTTCCCGCCGGTGGTGGGATCCCCGGCGGCCACCGGTTCGTTCGCCGACGTCCAGATCACCGGCGCCGGTCGGCACCACCTCACCGGCGAACTGCTCGGGGTCACGGCTCGGGCCTCCCATCGGGTGCGCATCCCGGTGTCCTCCGCCTGAGGAGCGGCCGATGGTGACAGTGGCCCGCCGCCCGCCGATGGTGGCACTCCTCGGCCCGACCGCGTCGGGCAAGTCGGCGGTGGCCCGCCGGGTGGCGGCCGCCTCCGACCGGGACGACAGCCCTTCGCCCCTTCCCCTCGAGCTGGTCTCGGTCGACTCGATGGCCGTCTACCGGGGCATGGACATCGGGACGGCCAAACCGACCCGGGACGAACAGCGCGCCAACCGCTACCACCTGATCGACCTGGTCGACGCGTCGGAGGAGTTCACCGTCCAGCAGTTCCAGTCGGCCGGGCGCCTCGCCCTCGACGGCATCGCCGCCCGCCGCCACGGGGCCCTGCTGGTCGGGGGGACCGGCCTCTACCTGCGGTCGCTGATCGACGACCTGACCTTCCCCGGGCGCTATCCCGAGGTGGCCTCCTCGCTCGAGCGTGGACTCGACGCCGCCGGTCCCGAAGGGAGCACGGCTCAGGCGCGGGCGCTCGCCGACCTCCACCACCGGCTGGCCGGCCTCGACCCGGTGGCCGCCGGCCGCATCGACCCCACCAACCGCCGACGCCTGGTGCGGGCCCTCGAGGTCACCGTGGGAGCCGAGCGCCCCTTCTCCGGTTTCGGCCCGGGGCTCGAGCGCTACCCGCCGACCCCGGTGTCGTTGATCGGGATCGCCCTCGATCCGGTCGACCTCGACCGGCGCATCGGCGAACGGTTCGAACGGCTGATGGATCTCGGATTCCTGGACGAGGTCCGGTCTCTGGCCGCCGCACCCGGCGGCCTGTCGAGGACGGCCCGCCAGGCGCTCGGCTACCGCGAGCTCCTCGCCCACCTCGAGCAGGGCACCCCCCTGGCCGACGCCGTCGACCAGGCCGTCCGCCGAACCCGGGCCTTCGCCAGGCGGCAGATGGCCTGGTTCCGCCGTGATCCCCGTATCGTGTGGGTGGGACCGGATGCCGACCCGGTGGCCACCGTCGCCGCCCGCTTCGGGGAGATTCCCCGGGAGGGTGTCGGGGTGGGAGACTGGTCTCCAGCACGATGAGTCAGCCGCCGCCAGAGACACCCTCGCTCCACCTGACCAAGCACCATGGTGCCGGCAACGACTTCCTGGTGCTGGTGGACGTCGACGACTCCCGGTCTCTCGACCCGGAGTTGGTGCGCGCCCTGTGCGACCGTAGATTCGGCGTCGGTGCCGACGGGGTCATCCGGGTCCATCCCGCCTCCGGTGAGGCCGACCTGGCCATGGACCTCCGCAACGCCGACGGAGGCGTGGCCGAGATGAGCGGCAACGGCATCCGGTGTCTGGCCCAGGCGGCGGTGGAGGCCGGCCTGGTCACGCCCCCGGTGTTCACGGTGTCGACCCTGGCCGGGATGCGGACGGTCGAGTACGTCCCCGGCGAGACGCCCGGCTCGGCCCGGGCGGCGGTGGACATGGGGGAGGCGGTCCTCGGTCCCGACCAACCCCAGGAGTTCGCCGACCGCCGGGCCCGCCAGGTCGACATGGGCAATCCTCACCTGGTCCTCCTCGGGCCCGACCCGGCCGGGGTCGACGTCGCCGGCGTCGGGAGCCGTCTCCAAGAGGTGCATCCGGGAGGGATCAACGTCGAGTTCATCTCGGTCGACCCCGACGGGGCGGCCATTGATCTCCGGGTGTGGGAACGCGGGGTGGGCGAGACCGAGGCGTGCGGCTCGGGCAGCGCGGCCGCCGCCGCCGCCGCCCGGAGCTGGGGGCTGGTGGGGAAGTCGGTCGCCGTCCGCAACCCGGGGGGGACGCTCCAGGTCTCGTTGGGCCCCGCCGGGGTGTGGCTGAAGGGACCGGTCCGGAAAGTGGCGGAGATCGATGTGGACCGGCGGGAGATCCTCGAGGCCGCCCGGCCGTGACGCCGACCGACTCGGCCTTCACCGATACCCTCATCTCCCGGACCGTCCGGGAACGGATCGTGCTGGTGGGTGTCACCCTGGCCCACGAGACGATGGCCGACACCGAGGCCGGGCTCGACGAGCTGGCCCTGCTGGTGGCGACGGCCGGTGCCGACGTGATGGAACGGATCGTGCAACGGAGGGCCACCCCGGACCCGGCCACCTACCTGGGCAAGGGAAAGATCGACGAGCTGCTGGCGGTCTGCCTGGCCGTCGATGCCGACACCGTGGTCTTCGACGACGACCTCTCGCCGGCCCAGCAACGGAACCTGGAGCGCATCCTCGGTCGCACCGCCATCGACCGTACCGCGGTCATCCTCGACATCTTCGCCCAGAACGCCCGCACCCCCGAAGGCCGGGCCCAGGTCGAGCTGGCCCTGCTGCGCTACCGGCTGCCGCGGCTGCGGGGTCGGGGACGGTCGTTCAGCCAGCAGGCCGGTGGCATCGGGACCCGGGGCCCGGGCGAGACCAAGCTCGAGGTCGACCGGCGGCGTCTGGTCCGGCGGATGACCCGGCTCGAGTCGGACCTCCGCCAGCTGGACCGGACCCGGCGCACCCAGCGCCGGGGTCGGGCCCGGTCGCGGCAACGGACGGTCTCCCTGGTCGGCTACACCAATGCCGGCAAGTCGACGTTGCTCAATCGGCTGTGCGGGGCCGACGTGCTCGTCGAGAACCGCCTGTTCTCGACCCTCGACCCCCGGACCCGCCACCTCGACCTCCCCGGTGGCGAACGGGTGCTGGTCACCGACACGGTCGGCTTCGTGCGCAAGCTGCCCCACCAGGTCGTCGAGGCCTTCCGCTCCACGCTCGAAGTGGTGTGCGACTCCGACCTCATCCTCCACGTGGTGGACGGCTCGGCCCCCGACTTCGAGGGACAGGTCGACGCCGTCCGAACCGTCCTGGCCGAGATCGGTGCCGACGACCTGCCCGAGCTCCTGGTGGTCAACAAATCGGATGCCGTGTCCAGGCTGGGCCCCGAGGCCGGCGAGGAGGCCCGTCGCCTCCTGGCCGCCCACCCCGGCTCCGTGATGGTGTCCGCCCGCACCGGGGAGGGGATCGACCGTCTGCTCGAGGCCCTCGGCGACCGGCTCCGTGTCGGCGACCGGGTCGTCGAGCTGGAGATCCCCTGGGCCCGGGGTGACGTGCTGGCCGCGGTGCACCGGGAAGGCGAGATCGTGGGCGAGGTGGCCGGCGAGCAGTCGACCCGCATCCACGTGGTCCTCGATGCGGTGGGCAAGTCCCGCTTCGCGGAGTTCCTGGCTTCGTGACCGCTGACGTCGCCGAAGGGTTCGCCCCCCCGCCCTACCCGTACGACCGCCTGGCCACGCTCAAGGCCGCGGCCGAGGAGCGGTTCGGGGACAGCGGGGGCGTGGTCGACTGCTCGATCGGCACGCCCTGTGACCCGCCACCTGCGTTCGTCCTGGCGGCCATGACCGACTCGGATGCCGAACGCGGCTATCCGGCCTCGGCCGGGTCGGCGGCCTACCGGCGGGCGGCGACCGGATGGTTGGCCCGTCGGTTCGGCGTCACGCGTCGACCCCGACACCGAGCTGGCCGCCTGCGTCGGGACCAAGGAGTTCGTGGCCTCGACCGCCCAGTACCTGCATCTGCGGACACCGGGCCGGGACACCGTGCTGTACCCGTCGGTGTCGTACCCCACCTACGCCATGGGGGCGCTGCTCGGCGGGTGCCGCGCCGTCGCCGTGCCGGAGCTGCCCGGGGGTGGTCTCGACCTCTCCTCGATCGACGCCGCCGACATCGGTCGTGCCCTGGCGCTGTGGACCAACTCGCCGTCCAACCCGACCGGCCTCTTGAGCGACCTCGACCAGGCGGCCCGATGGGGGAGGGCCCACGGGATCCCCGTCTTCTCCGACGAGTGCTACGCCGAGTTCACCTGGCACGGCCCGCCGAGGACGGTGCTGGCCACCGGGGTGGAGGGGGTGGTCGCCGTGCACTCCCTGTCGAAGCGGTCCAACCTGGCCGGGGTACGGGCGGGCTTCTTCGCCGGCGACCCCGAACTGGTCGGCTTCCTCACCGATGTGCGACGTCACGCCGGCCTCATGGTCCCCGGCCCGGTGCAGGCCGGTGCCGTGGCCGCATTCGACGACGACGACCATGTCGATCGGCAACGGCGCCGGTACGAGGAGCGCCTCGAGTTCCTGCGCCGGGAGCTGGCCGGTGCCGGGCTGCCCACGCCCATGCCCGCCGGCGGCTTCTACCTCTGGGTGCCGGTACCGGGTACGGTGCCCGGCGCCGGGTGGGAGCTGGCCGAGCGGCTGGCCCTCGAGGGCGGCCTGCTGGTCAGCCCGGGGGACCTCTACGGGCCTGACGGTGCCGCCTTCGTCCGGGTCGCCGTCGTCCAGCCCATGGAGCGTCTGGGCCTGGTGGCCGAGCGGCTGTCCCGGCCACCGGGTCGGCGGCCGGCTCCTGACCGACCGAGCGGCCGGCGCAGCGATGTCCCAGGGCTAACGTCTCCCCCCATGGCTGATCTCCAATCCCGGATCGAAGAGCTGTGGGACCGCGCCTCGGAGCTCGGACCGACCGATACCGATGCCCTGGCCGTCGTCACCGAGGCCATCGAGATGCTGGACCGGGGAACCGCCCGGGTGGCCGAGATCGACCCCGGCACCGATCAGGTCGTCGTCCACCTGTGGCTGAAGCAGGCCATCCTCCTGCTGTTCCGTCTGCGGGCGATGGAGACCATCGAGGTCGGACCGTTCGAGTTCGCCGACAAGCTGCCGTTGAAGCGGGAGTATGCCGGGTCGGGGGTACGAGTGGTCCCCGGTGCCTCGGCCCGTTGGGGTTCGTTCCTCGGCAACGGCGTGATCTGCATGCCCAGCTACGTGAACATCGGCGCCCGGGTGGGGGCGGGGACCATGGTCGACACCTGGGCCACGGTGGGGTCGTGCGCGCAGATCGGAGAGCAGGTCCACCTCTCGGGCGGAGTGGGCATCGGGGGGGTGCTCGAACCGGCGCAGGCGGCGCCGGTGGTCATCGAGGACGAGGTGATGATCGGGAGCCGGTCCATGATCACCCAGGGGGCGCGGGTCGGGCGGGGCTCGATCCTCGGGGAAGGCACCATCTTGAACCCCTCGATACCCGGTGATCGACGCCGAGACCGGTGACGAGCTGGGCCGGGGCCACGTCCCCGCCTGGTCGGTGGCCGTCCAGGCGTCGCGGCGCCGGAGTCTACCCGGGGGGCGAGTTCTTCCTCCCCTGCGTCCTGGTCATCAAGCGGCTCACCGAAGGGGAACGCCACGACAAGTCACGGCTGACCGACATCCTCCGCCAGCACGGCGTCTCGACGTGACCGCCGGCATGCCCGACGGGCTGTTCGGGCTGGCCACCGCCCTGGTGGCCATTCCGTCGGTCAGCCACCACGAGGAGCTCATGGCCGACGCCGTCGAAGCAGCCCTTCGCCTCTGCCCGTGGCTGGCCGTGGATCGGGTCGGGGACAACGTGGTCGCCCGCACCCAACTGGGGAGGGACGTTCGGGTGCTCCTGGGTGGCCACCTCGACACCGTCCCGCCGGTCGGGGGCAACGAGGAGCCGCGCATCGCGGACGATGTGCTCTTCGGAGTGGGGGCCTCGGACATGAAGGGTGGACTGGCCGTCCTCCTCCATCTGGCCGGGTCGTCTTCCCGAGCCGGCCGTGGACGTCACCTGGTGCTTCTACGTGTGCGAGGAGGTCGAGCAGGAATTCAACGGGTTGCGCCACCTCTGGGAGCAGCGACCCGAACTCCTCGCCGCCGACGTCGCCATTCTCGGGGAGCCGACCGGTGGGATCGTGGAGGCCGGATGCCAGGGCACACTGCGGGTCAGACTCTCGCTCGGCGGCGCCCGGGCCCACACGGCCCGCCCGGCCACCGGCCGCAATGCCATTCACCGGCTGGCCCCGGTGCTGGCGGCCGCGGCCGACTACCGGAGCCGCGCCCCCGTGCTCGACGGGTGCGAGTACGTCGAGCAGCTCCAGATCGTGGAGATCTCCGGCGGGGTGGCCGCCAACGTCGTCCCCGACGAGGCCTCGGTGCTGGTCAACCACCGCTTCGCCCCGGACCGATCCGTCGAGGAGGCCGAGTCATCGGTCCGAGAACTGCTCGGCGTCTCGCTCGAGCCGGGTGACCGGTGGGAGCTGATCGAGTTCGCGCCCGCCGCGCCCCCAGGGCTGGACCATCCCGTGCTCGCCGGCCTGGTGGCGGCGACCGGCACCCCTCCCAAGGCCAAGCAGGGCTGGACCGACGTGGCTTCCTTTTGGGCCCACGGGATACCGGCGGCCAACTTCGGCCCGGGTGATCCGCTGCTGGCCCACACCGCCGGAGAGCATGTCGAGCCGGGACGAGCTCGAGCGGGCGGCGGCGGTGCTGGACGCCCTGCTGCGCTCCGGCGGGTAGCGCGGCGCCGTCCTCCGGCGTCGGATCAGAGCCGGCGCAGGACGGTGACCACCTTGCCGTAGACGGTGACCTCGCCCGGCTCGAACTCCATGGGGGACAGCCGCTCGTTGGCCGGGGTGAGGACCACCAGGCCGTCGCGTCTGGAGAACATCTTGACGGTGGCCTCGCCGTCGGGGATCCCGGCCACCACCACGTCGCCCTGCTCGGCATCGGGCTGCTGGCGCACCACCACACAGTCGCCGTCCATGATCCCCGCCTCGATCATCGAGTCACCCCGGACCTTGACCATGAACAGCGTGCCGGTCCCGGTGAAGTCCTCGGGGAGCGGGTAGAGCTCCTCGATGTTCTCCTGGGCGAGCACGCCGGTTCCGGCGGCGACGTCGCCGACCAGGGGGACGTGGCGGATCGGGCGGGCGTCGACGATGACCTTCGAGGACGGGTCATAACACACCTCGATGGCCCGGGGCTTGGTCGGATCCCGCCGCAGGTACCCCTCGCGTTGGAGCACGGCCAGGTGGGCGTGGACGGTGGACGACGAGGTGAGGCCGACCGACTCGCCGATCTCGCGGACCGAGGGTGGGTAGCCGCGGTCCCGCACCGCCTCGGAGATGCAGTCCAGTATCTGCTTGCGTTTGGTGCTGAGTACCTGGGCCATGGGTCCCCTTGCCGTCGTGGATCGCCGCCGCCGGCGAACGTCTGTTTGTAGAAAGCTACCCCCGGGCTCCCCCGAAAGCAAACACCCGTTCGAAAATATCCTTGACAACGAACAGACGTTCGTGGTCGAGATGACTTCATGACGAACACAGGTTCGATGTTTTGGAGAGGCCCGGGACGATGACCGCGACCTGGCTGGACCTGCCCGAGGTCGACGACGGGTGGCTGCAGACCTCGTCTGCTGTCGGCCTCCGTGTGGTGGGGGAGCCCGGAGGCCCGGGGACGCCCTGGGTGGCGCCGCTCACCGTGGTCCCCGATCTCCGGCACCGCGGGGCGAGGAGGCGGCGCAGTTCACCCGCCGTCCGACGGCGACGGGCCCTGCTGGCCGCCATCGCCCTGCTCCTGATCGCACTTGCTCTTCCGCTGAGCGGAACCGGTGGTTACTCCCACCCTGCCGGTTCCGCTCTGGCGGAGTCCCGGGGTCCGGTCGTCTACACGGTGCACCCTGGCGACTCGCTGTGGTCGATCGCCGAGCGACTCGACCCGGCCGCCGATCCGAGGCCGTTGGTGGCCAAACTGGCGTGCGCAGACCGGGTCGGAGACGGTCACGCCCGGGGAGCGGATCCTTCTGCCCTGAACCGCCGCCACCGGCCCGACGACGTGTCCCGCGGCCGGTTGCCGACGGCGTGGGATGAAGAGTTGGGCACTAGCCTCGTGATGTGCGGTGTCCGTGGTGTCTGGCTGACGACGACCGAGTGGTCGATTCCCGGAATGCCGAGGACGGTGCAGCCATCCGGAGGCGCCGCGAGTGCGTCGGGTGCGGCCACAGGTACACCACGTTCGAGCGCATCGACGAGATCCCACTGATGGTGGTCAAGCGCTCGGGAGCCAGGCAGGCGTTCGACCGGGGGAAGCTGATCGACGGACTGCGGGCGGCAACGAAGAACCGCCCGGTGACCGAGGCGCAGCTCGAGGTGGTCGCCCGCGAGGTCGAGGACGAGCTCCGCGAGGACGGCTCCGAGCCGACATCCGAGCAGGTCGGTCTGTCGGTCCTCGAACGCCTCCGGGTGCTCGACGAAGTGGCCTATCTCCGCTTCGCCAGCGTGTACAAGGGATTCGAGGGAGTGGACGACTTCCGACGCGAGGTCGGCCTCCTGACCAAGACGACGGCACCCAAAGCCGCGGGCGGGTAGCCGATGGCCGAACTCGTGGTCGACGCACCGGCGCGGGCGCTGGCCATCTACGCCCATCCCGACGATCCCGATGTCTCCTGCGGCGGCACCCTGGCCGCGTGGGCGAAGGCCGGCTGCGAGGTCACCGTCCTCTTGTGCACCGACGGCGGAAAGGGTTCGTCGGACCCGTCCCTCGACCCCGCCGAGCTGGTCCGCCGGCGAGTGGCCGAGGCCAGTGCGGCCGGGGCCCTGCTCGGGGTGGTCGGCCAGGAGTGGCTCAACTACCCCGACGGTGAGCTGACCGACGACCCGGTCCTGCGCCAGGCGTTGGTATCCGCCATCAGGCGACTTCGACCCGAGGTCGTCCTCTGCCCCGATCCCACGGCCGTCTTCTTCGGGCAGGAGTACTTCAACCACCGGGACCACCGGGTCACCGGATGGGCCGCGCTCGATGCGGTGGCGCCGGCCGCGTCGCTCCCTCACTACTTTCCCGATGCCGGGCCGGCCCACCAGGTGTCGACCGTGCTGTTGAGCGGGACGTTGCTGCCCGACGTCTGGGTGGACATCTCGGCCACCGTCGACATCAAGGGCGAGGCGGTGGGCTGCCACCGGAGCCAGTTCCCCGACGGCGTGGAGTGGGCTTCGACAGCAGTCAGGCTGGGGGCCGAGGATGCCGGGCATCAGGCCGGTGTGGCCTATGCCGAGGGGTTCCGGAGGTTGCGACTCGGTGGGTGAGCCGTCGGGCCCGGTCGCCGGGCACCGGCGCGGGACCGACCTCACCGGTCGGCCGTTCCGCACCGGAGCGGGTGATCCTCCATGTCGACATGGATGCGTTCTTCGCCTCGGTGGAGGTCCTCGACGATCCGTCCCTGGCCGGTCGGCCGGTGATCGTCGGCGGATCGGGAAGTCGGGGTGTGGTCGCCGCCTGCACCTACGAGGCGCGCATGTTCGGCGTCCACTCGGCCATGCCCTCGTCGGTGGCCCGTCGGCTCTGCCCCCACGCGGTCTTCGTGGACGGGCGCTTCCACCGGTACATGGAGGAGAGCAGGAAGCTGCACGAGATCTTCGAGTCGGTGACCCCGCTCGTCGAGGGCGATCTCCCTGGACGAGGCCTTCCTCGACGTGACCGGGTCGAGGCAGCTGCTGGGCGACGGACCGGGCATCGCCGCCTTGATCCGCCGGTCGCGTGGCCGATGAGCTCAACCTCACCTGCTCGGTGGGGGTGGGCCGCTCGAAGCTGATGGCCAAGCTGGCGTCGAAGGCGGCCAAGCCCATCGCCGACCGGGAAGGGATCGCCCCCGGCGCCGGCGTGGTCGTGGTTCCGCCCGACGGCGAGCTCGAGTTCCTCCACCCGTTGCCGGTGCGTGCCCTGTGGGGGGTCGGACCGGTCACCGGTCGGCGACTCGAGGCGCTTGGCATCAACACCGTCGGCGATATCGCCGCCCTCGGTCCCGGAGTGCTCGAGCGGTACCTGGGTGCTTCGCAGGGGGCTCATCTGGCCGAGCTGTCCCGGGGCCACGATCCCCGCCCGGTGGTTCCCGAACAGGCAGCCAAGTCGATCGGGCACGAGGAGACCTTCGGCACCGACATCTGGGACCTGGCCGAATTGCATGAGCACCTGGTGCGCATGGTGGACGCCTCCGCCACCGCGTTGCGTCGCGCCCAGTTGGCCGCCCGCACCGTCAACATCAAGGTCAAGTTCGCCGACTTCACCCTCCTCACCCGGTCCCACACGATGCAGACCCCGATCGACGCCTCCCCGGCGGTGGCCGCCGTGGCCGGCGCCCTGCTGGACACCGTCGACCTGAAGATGGGGGTCCGCCTGCTCGGCGTCAGCCTGTCCGGCTTCGGCCGTCAGGAGACCGGGACCCAGCTCAGCCTCGATCTGGGCTCGTTCGGATCGGATCCGGAGGCCGCGGCGTCGGATCCGGACCGGCCACCTCCTCCGAGGCCGCCGAACTGCTGGACCGGGCCCACGAGGAGGCCGAGCGGATCCAGCACTCGTGGGGAGCGGTCACGACCGCCGTGGATGCGATACGGGCTCGCTACGGCGGGTCGTCGGTCGGGCCTGCGTCCCTGGTGGGGGCGGATGGACTGCGTATCCGCCAGCGGGGGGAGGCCCAGTGGGGCCCGACCGCCCCCGCGTCACCCGCTGAGGGTGAAGAATGATGAGCCACCTTGTAATATGGTTGGCGGTGCCTGGTCAACGGACGGTGTCTGGTCAAGGAGGCGGCGACCGTTGACCCTGGTTGCAGCAGTTGCGCGGTGTTTTCGAGTGGGGGTTGCGCGAGGATGAGTAGGCCGAGGACCACCGGCATGGACCACGGGGCGAGGAGACGAGCTCTTGCCGCTCTCTGAACACGAACAGCGCATCCTGCACGAGCTGGAACAGTCCCTCTACCAGGAGGATCCTGACTTCGCGGAGCGGGTGCGCTCGGAAACGGTGTACCGCCACGCCGGCCGGTACTGCATCTGGTCGGCGTTGGTGTTCGTGGCTGCCCTGGTCTTCATGTTCTTCACCTTCTCGCGGTCGGTGGTGCTCGGCTTCGCCGGGGTCGTGGTCATGTTCCTCTCCGGGGTGGTCTTCGCCAACAACGCCCGGCGGATGGGAAAGGCCGGCATCGACGACATCTCGCGCTCGCTCCACAGCCGCAACCTCGGCAACACCGTCCACGATCCGCGCGACTGGATCCGTGGGCGCTTCCACCGCGACGACTGACCGTTCCACGGTGGCTGTCGCCGGGTCGCTCCGCACCGCGGGGACCATGGGGATCGGCCCGGTGACCGGGGGACCGTGCTAGCTGTCGACGTCGGCGGGACAAAGTTGGCCGCCGCCCTGGTCGAGCCCGGCGGGTCCATCGTGGTCGCCGATCGGGTGGCCACGCCCGACACCGACCGGGCCGAGGAGGTCTTCGGCGCGCTGGCCGCCCTCATCGCCGGGGTGAGGTCGCTGAGCGACGCGCGTCCCTGAGATCTGCGGCGTCGGTTGCGGCGGCCCGATGCTCCCGGACGGCGAGACGGTGTCGCCGCTCAATATCAGGGCGTGGACCGACTTCCCGCTGCGCGATCGGTTGGCCGTCGAGACCGGACTGCCGGTGGCCGTCGACAACGACGCCAAGGCCCTCGCACTCGGCGAGGGATGGCTGGGCGCGGCTCGGGGAATGGACGACTACCTGGCCATGGTCGTCTCGACCGGCATCGGGGGTGGCATCGTGCTCGACGGCCGGCTGCTCGACGGGGCGCTCGGAAACGCCGGCCACATCGGCCACGTGGTGGTGGAGCCCGACGGACGTCGGTGCCCGTGCGGCGGGCGTGGCTGTCTGGAGGCCGAGGCGTCCGGGCTGTCGATCGAGACGGTCACCGGGCGTCCGGCGGCCGAGGCGCCGGAACCGGTCAGGCGTCGCACCGGAACACTGGTCGGCCGGGCGGTGGCGTCGGTGGCCAACCTGTTGGACCTCGAGCTGGCGGTGGTGGCCGGCTCGGTGGCTCTCGGGTTCGACGCCGCCTTCTTCGATGCCGCACAGGATGAGATCGCGCTCCGGGCCAGGCTCGACTTCTCGCGATCCACCCGGATCATCCGCGCCGGGCTCGGGGCCGACGGTCCGCTGGTCGGCGCGGCGGCGGTGGGCCACCGGGCGATGGCGTCCGCGGCGGCGGGACGGAGTCCCGATCGATGACGGTAACCCCCGACCGGCGCCCCGCCCATGGGATGGTTCCGTGGACCAACACCCCGGGCCTGGTCGAGGCGGTCCTGCGGCGGCCGGACCTGTGGTGGGCGGCACTCGGCGCCGTCCGTCGTCTGGCCGCGCCCGGTTGGTGGCGGTCCCCGCCGCGCCTGCCCCTTCCGGACCGCCGGCTGTGGCGCTTCCGGATGGTCACCGCCTACGGAAGCCCCGACGCCGATCCGGAGGCCGCCGACCTGATCTCGTACCTCGAGTGGTGCCGGTCGACCGGTGGCCGCCGCCGGAGCCTGCACCGTGCGGCTCCTGGTCACCTGGATACGACCCACTCAGGCTAATTTCCGGGTTGATGGATCGACGCTCGAAGCTCGCGGCCAGGATGGCGACCAACAGGAGGTCGCCGTCTGAACGGCCCGAGCCGGTCCGGTCACCGAATTCCCCGTCGCGTCGCGCCCTGGTGCTCAATGCCACCTTCGAACCGCTCGGGATCGTGTCCTCCCGGCGCGCCGTGCTGCTGGTGCATCGATACCAAGGCCGAGCTCGTGCACACGACCGAGCGGGTGTTCCGTGCCGAGCGGCTGACCGTGCCCGAACCGTCGGTGGTCCGGCTGGTCCGTTACGTCCAGGTTCCGCGTCACTACCGGGTGGCCGTGAACCGGCGGACGGTCTTCGCCCGCGACGGTTCGCGGTGCCAGTACTGCGGGTCGGCCGCCGAGAACCTCGACCACGTCATCCCGCGGAGCAAGGGCGGACCCCACACCTGGGAGAACGTCGTGGCCGCCTGCCGGCGCTGCAACACGCGCAAGGAGGACCGGTTGCCCCACGAGGCCGGGATGGTCCTCCGGTCGACCCCGGTGGCCCCCCGTCACCGGGTCCAACTGCTCGCCCTGTGCGGGGGAGGGAGCGAGGACTGGAACACCTACCTGGGGGCGGGTACGGACCACCGGGTGCCGATGACGGCCTGAGCCCCGGGCGCTGCGTCGGTCCCCGGCGACCGGGATTCCTAAGAGCGGATGAGCCATCTGGTGTCCACCATCCTGTCGGGGGTGTGGCCCTTCGTGGTCACCAACATCGACGACTTCGTCGTGCTCACCGCCCTGTTCGTCACCGTCCACCACGGCGGACTGACGCCGGCCGGGATCGTCCTGGGCCAGTACCTCGGGATGGGGACGCTGGTGGCGGTCAGCGTCATCGCCGCCACCGGCCCGGCCCCGGCGACACCGCCTGCTGACCTCCGGGCTGATCACCGGGTGACAGCATGGTCGGGTGTCGGACGGGTGGTGGGTGCAAGAGCGCGCCGGTGATGCTGCTTCGCTGCACGCGGCGTGGCCGGAGGTCGGGGCCCGGACCGGACGGCGGGCGGTCGCCGTCTGCCGGGTGACGGAACCGGCCGTGGTCCTCGGCTCCACCCAGTCAGAGGACGTGGTCGACCGACGCCGGGCGGCGGCGGCCGGGGTCCAGGTGGCCCGGAGGAGATCGGGCGGGGGAGCCGTGCTGGTGACCCCGGAGGATCCGGCGTGGGTCGACGTCTGGGTGCCGGCCGGCGATCCGTTGTGGCGGGATGACGTCGGCCGTGCCTTCGACTGGCTGGGGGACAGCTGGGTGGCCGCGCTCGGCGGTTTGGGGCTCGCCGGGATCTCGGCTCACCGTGGTGGGTACGTGGTGTGCACCCGGTGGGCGACGTCGGTGTGCTTCGGGGGTGTGGGGACCGGCGAGGTGGTGACCGACGACGGGAGGAAGGTGGTCGGTCTGGCTCAGCGGAGGAACCGCGACGGAACCTGGTTCCACGGCGCCTGCTACCTCCGTTGGGATCCGGGCCCCCTCGTCGACATCCTGGCCCTGTCCCCGGCCGAACGGGCGGCGGCGGCCGACGGACTGCGCGGCGCCGCCACCGGCGTGGCCGATCTTCGTCCCGACCGGACGAGATCCCATCGCCGCCCACGCGGTCGTCTCGTCGCTGGTCGCCGCTCTTCCCTGAGCCGCGCTCCCCGGGGGTGGCCGGCGAGGGCGCCCAACCCCGGCCGGCGCCCCGGTCGCCGCAGCCAACCTCCCGCCGGCTTGGCCGGCTGCCGCCGGTCGACTTCTGTCGTCGGCCACGGCGTCAGCCCGGCGCGCCATGGTCCGTTTCCGTCACCAATGTTTCATTTTGGGTCCGAGTGGTTGACCGGTGGGGGGGTGGGGCGTAAAGTGGCGCAAAGTGGTGTGAAAGGGAGGATCCCGACCAATCGGGTTCCGGGCACTGCGGGGAGCATTGTGGGAGCAATCACCAGTGGCACGGTTCTTCGGCAGGTACGAGCACTCGCTCGACGACAAGGGAAGGGTGATCCTGCCGTCGAAGTTCCGCGGACCCTTCGAGCACGGCGGCTACTTGACCGAGTATCAGGACGGGTGCTTGTCGCTGTGGACGCCGGACCAGTTCGAGCTCCAGATGGAGACCATGCTGGAGCGGGCCACCACCGGGAGGAGCGACCGGAACCTGGTGAGGCTGTGGGCCTCGACCTCGCACGAGATGGAGGTCGACCGCCAGGGCCGGATGGCCATCCCGGCACGCCTTCGGGAGTACGCCGGCCTGGTGGGCGACGTCCTGGTGCTCGGGGCGATCGACCGGGTGGAGCTCTGGAACCGGGAGACCTGGGACCAGAAGGTCCTGCCCGAGGAGGAACGACTCACCCAGGGCGACGACGGCTGAGTGACCCGGTGCGCCTCCATCTCGTCCGCAGCACCGTCCCCGGCACCCCCGCCCCGGCGTCCCCGGCGCCCGACCAGGCCCGGATCAGCCCCGACCACCCGGCCGGTGGTTCCGCCGCGTCCGACCCGGTCGACGACCGGGCCCGGATCAGGACCATCTCCTCCTCCCCCTCCCCCCACCAGACACCCGCCGGCGGGTGGTCGGACGGTGGCCACCGACCGACCCCCTTCGAATCCGGCCTCGCCGCCGTCGCCCGTCACGACGTGCACATCGAGCGAGTCTGGCCCATGCGCAGTCCCTCGACCGGATCTCTGGGAGAATCCTCCTCCGCCTACTTCCAGAGTGAGCGTCGCGGCACTCCACCCGCAAGCATCGTGCCGGTCGAGGGACTGCGGATGAGCCAGGCATTTGCCCATGAGCCGGTCATGACCACCGAGGTGGTCGAGCTGTTCAGCCCGGTGCCCCCGGGCCTGATCGTCGACGCCACCCTGGGAGGTGGCGGGCACGCCGCCGCGCTGCTCCGGGCCAACCCGGGGATCACCATCCTCGGGATCGACCGGGACCCGCTGGCCGTGGCCGCCGCCACCGGGACGCTGGCCCCCTTCGGCAGCCGGGCCATCGTCCGCCAGTCGCGATTCGACGCCATGGCCGGGGTGGTCAACGACGTCCGTGACCGGTCCGGAACCGCGGTCGACCAGGGAGGGGTGAGCGGCGTCCTGTTCGACCTCGGCGTCAGCTCGCCGCAACTCGACGTCCCCGGCCGGGGGTTCTCGTATCGCCGCGACGCCGTCCTCGACATGCGGATGGACCCGACGACCGGCCGCACCGCGGCCGACGTGGTCAACCAGTGGGACGAGGATGCCCTGGTCGAGATCTTCGCCGACAACGGCGAGGGGCGGTTCGCCCGCCGCATCGCCCGGGCCATCGTCGCCGCCCGGCCGCTGACCACCACCGGGCAGCTGGCCGACGTGGTCCGGGAGGCGATCCCCGCCGCCACCCGGCGCACCGGCGGACACCCGGCCCGCCGGGTGTTCCAGGCCATCAGGATCGCCGTCAACGAGGAGCTCGACCAGCTGGCCACCGCCCTCGGTGACGCGCTCGACCTGCTGCGTCCGGGAGGTCGGTGTGTGGTCATCGCCTACCACTCGGGCGAGGACCGCCTGGTCAAGTCGTTCTTCACCCGCATGGCGACCGACAACTGCCAGTGCCCGCCCGGTCTTCCCTGCGTCTGCGGTGCCGACCCGCAGTTCCGCCTGGTGGCCCGCGGCGCCCGCCGCCCCTCCGAGGAGGAGGTGGGTCGCAACCGGCGGGCCGAGGCCGCCCGCCTGCGGGTCATCGAGCGCCGGCCCGATGCCACCGACGGCGCCGGCGCCACCGAGCGCCCGGCTGCGACCGGGGACTCCGCGGCCGGGGAAGTGGCCTGATGGCCCCGCCGACCTCCGTCGCCCACCCGCTGCCGTCCCGCGCCGCCCCCCGTCCCGGGCCTCAGCGGCCCCGCCGCCCACCGCTCCGGATCCTCGAGCCCCGCCGCCGCCGCCGCCCGGCGACCCGGTCCGTCCGTCGATCGACCATGTGGCTGTCGGGAGCCCTGGTGGTCGGGAGCCTTCTGTCCGTCGTGGTCGGTGATGCCCTGGTCAGCCAGGGCCAGGTCCGTCTGGCCGACACCCAATCCCAGTTGGCCGCGGCGGTGACCATCCAGAAGGGCCTCCAGGTGGAGGTGGCCGGCAAGGCGGCACCGCCGGTGGTGGTGCAGAAGGCCAAGAGTCAAGGCCTGGTCACCTCGCCCCAGGTGGTCTACCTGCCCCAGGTGCCACTCAACGTCCCCCTCCCCGTCCCCCAGACCGCACCACTGGCTGGTCAGTGAGCCCATCCATTCTGCTGGGGCGGCGCACACGCGCCATGCGACTGGTGCTGGCCCTGGTGTTCATCGCCCTCGTGGTCCGGCTGGTCGGCGTGCAGGAGCTCGGCCACCAGCACTACGCCTCCCTGTCCACCTCGGAGCTCAGCCAGACCGTCACCATTCCCGCCGTCCGCGGCGGCATCTACGACCGGAACGGCGAGGTGCTGGCCGAATCGGTGACCAAGCAGACGGTGGTGGCCGATCCGCTCCTGATCAACCACCCGACCACCATCGCCGCCGCCCTCTCCCCGGTGCTCAAGATCCCCACCGGTCGGCTCCGGAGCGAGCTCACCGAGCCGTCCGGGTTCGTCTACCTGGCCCACCGGGTCCCCAATGCCGTGGCCGCCAAGGTGGCGGCCCTGGATCTCGCCGGGATCAACCTCATCCCCGAGGCCCAGCGGGTTCAGCCCGACGGGCAACTGGCCCTTCCCGTCGTCGGGACCACCGGATGGAACGGGAGCGGGATGTCGGGCCTCGAGTACCAGTACCAGAGGATGCTGGCCGGCCGATCGGGCACCGAGGACCTGTTGGAGTCGCCCAGCGGCGTGGCCCTCCCCGGTAACGGGAACGGCTCGGTGGCCACCCGAGCCCGGCACCGGGCTGGAGCTGACCATCGACGAGTCGGTGCAGTACGTGGCCGAACAGGCCCTCGGGGCCGAGATCGCCGCCTCCCACGCGTTCAGCGGTATCGCCGTGGTCGAGGACGTGAAGACCGGCGACATCCTGGCCATGGCCGACCTGCAGGCGACGTCGGGGTCGGCCACGACCGGGGCCACCGCCCCGGGCCGGGCGGCACCGGGGCCCTCAGGCAGCCAGTCGACGTCGGGACCCACCCTCATGTCGGGGGCGGACACCCTGCCCGCCGGTGTGGAGGAGGCCCCGTCCAACTCCGCCGTGACCCAGGTCTACGAGCCCGGCTCGGTGTTCAAGCTGGTCACCTTCTCGGCTGCCCTCGGTGCCGGCCTGATCACCCCGAACCAGCAGCTCGAGGTGCCGTCATCCCTGCGGATGGGTACCTACACCTTCCACGACGCGGAATCGCACGGCACCGAGAACCTCACGTCCAGTCAGATCCTGGCCCAGTCCTCGAACCTCGGGACCATCGAGATCGCCCAGAGGCTGGGGGAGGACCCGCTCCTGGCCCAGATCAACAACCTCGGGTTCGGCCGTCCGACCGGGCTCGACTTCCCCGGCGAGTCGCAGGGCCTGGTGCCCGGAGCCAGCTCCTGGACCGGCACCTCGATCGGCTCGACCCCGATCGGACAGGACGACGCCGTGACCGCCCAACAGATCCTCGATGCCTACAACGCCGTGGCCAATGGCGGGGTCTTCATCGCCCCCCGCCTGGTACGGGGCACGGTGAGCCCCTCGGGCACCATGACCCCGGCGCGCCCGTCGGCCGCCCACCGGGTGATCACCCCCTCCACCGACGCCGAGCTGACCACCATGCTCGAAGGGGTGGTGACCTCGGGGACGGGCACCGAGGCCGCGGTCGACGGCTACACGGTGGCCGGCAAGACGGGAACCGCCCAGATCCCCAATCCGAGCCACCTGGGCTACATCTCGGGGGCCTACGTGGGCTCGTTCGCCGGATTCGCCCCGGCCCAGAACCCGGTCCTGTCGGCGGTGGTGGTGCTCGACCATCCCCGGCCCATCTACGGCGGCGCGGTGGCGGCACCGGTCTTCTCCACCATCATGGCCTACGCCCTGCACCACTACGGGATCCCCACCACCGCGGCAGGGACCACCTCGGCGTCGAATTCCGCCGTCGGTGGCACGGGTAGCATCTCGGTGCCAGCTGGAGCGACCACGGAAGGGCCCTAGGTGGGCCCTGACCTGAATCGCCGGAACCATCCCTTCCTTCCGACCTCCTGGAACTCCCTCCCGTGCTGATGACCAAGCTGATCCATGACATCGACGTACTCGATGTCCGGGGCGATCCTGCGTCCACCGAGGTGACCGCGGTCGACTTCGACAGCCGGCGGGTCGGTCCCGGCTCGCTGTTCTGCTGTGTTCCCGGCGAACACACCGACGGCCATCTCCACGCTGCCCATGCGGTCATCGGCGGGGCCGCCTCGCTCCTCTGCGACCGGTTCCTCGAGCTCGACGTGACCCAGGTGCGGGTCACCCCGGGCGAGGTGAGGCCGGCCATGGCCGCGGTGGCCTCCGCCTTCCACGACCATCCGGCCCGGGCCATGACCATGGTGGGGGTGACCGGGACCAACGGGAAGACGACGGTGACCCAGCTGGTGCGCTCGGTCCTGGCCCATGCCGGGGTGCCGAGCGGGGTGATCGGCACGCTCGACGGGGCCCGGACCACCCCGGAGGCGCCGGTGCTCCACGCCCAGCTGGCCGGCCTCCGGGCCGAGGGGATCCGGGCCGTGGCCATGGAGGTGTCCTCGCACGGACTGGCCCAGCACCGGGTGGACGGCATCGTCTTCGACGTGGCCGCGTTCACCAATCTGAGCCGCGACCACCTCGACCACCACCACACCATGGAGGAGTACTTCGCGGCCAAGGCCCGGCTGTTCGACCCGGCGTCGGCCAAGGCCGCGGTCGTCAACGTGGACGACCCGTGGGGCCGGAGGCTGGCCGACCAGATCGCCGGGCACCGGGTCATCCCGGTCCGGCAGGTCGGATGCCTCCGACATCGCGCTCTCGGTGGGCTCGTCGTCCTTCCGGTGGCGGGGCCGTCCCCTCACCGTCCCGCTGTCGGGGGCGTTCAACGTCGACAACGCGCTGATGGCGGCGACCGTGGCCGACGCTCTGGGGGTGGACGCCGACCAGATCGCCGCCGGCCTGGCCGCGGCTGCCACCCGTCCCCGGCCGGATGGAGGTGGTGTCGGCCGGATCGCCGTTCACCGTGCTGGTCGACTACGCCCACACCCCGGCCGGTCTCGAGGTGGCCCTCTCGGCGGCCCGGGCGTTGGCCCGGTCCGGCCGGGTGATCGGTCTGTTCGGCTGCGGAGGAGACCGTGACCAGGGGAAACGGCCGGAGATGGGGGCGGTGGCGTCACGGTGGTCGGACGCGGTCGTGCTGACCTCGGACAATCCCCGAGGCGAGGACCCCGAGGCCATCATCGATCAGATCCGGTCCGGCGTCGGCCCCGGGGTGACGTTGGTGGTCGAGCCCGACCGGGCCGAAGCCATCGGACGGGCGATCGGGCTGGCCGCACCCGGCGACGTGGTGGTCATCGCCGGGAAGGGTCACGAGACCACCCAGGTGGTGGCCGGTCAGGAGCGGCCTTTCGACGATCGGCTCGTCGCCCGGCGACGCCCTCGCCACCCGAGCGGGGGACCCCCGGGCGGGGGACGGCCGACCATGATCTCGCTGATGACCTCGGGAGGGGTGGCCCTGTGGGTGGCGGTCCTGTCGACCCCGTTCCTCATCCGGTGGCTGGTCAAGAACAACATCGGCCAGCAGATCCGAGAGGACGGACCCCAGGTCCACATCGCCAAGGCCGGGACCCCGACCATGGGCGGAATCGGCATCGTGGCCGCGGTGGTGGTCGGCTACCTGGCCGCCCACGCCGTACCCGGGGTGAGATTCTCGCGCTCGGGGGCGCTGATCATGCTGGCCCTGGTGGGGGCGGCGCTGATCGGGTTCGCCGACGACTGGATCAAGGTTCGCCACCGGCGCAGCCTGGGGCTCAACAAGCGGGCCAAGTTCGGCGCCCAGATCGGCCTCGGGGTGCTGTTCTCCCTCCTCGCCGTGTACTGGGCCCACGCCGCGACCACGCTCTCGTTCACCCGCTACGACTCGATCGGCTTCCACATGGGCACCGGGTTGTGGGTGGTGTGGGCCACGGTGATCATCGCCGCCGCCGCCAATGCGGTGAACCTCACCGACGGCCTCGACGGCCTGGCCGCCGGGGCTTCGACGTTCTGCTTCGCCTGCCTGGCCATCATCGGGTACTGGCAGTACCGGCACCTGGGCATCTACCACGTGAGGAACGCGCTGGACCTGGCCCTGGCGGCGGTGGCGCTGGCCGGTGCCTGCCTGGGATTCCTGTGGTGGAACGCGGCTCCGGCCAAGATCTTCATGGGCGACACCGGATCGCTGTCCATCGGCTCGGCCCTGGCCGCCCTGTGCCTGCTGATGAACCTCGACCTCCTGCTGGTGGTCATCGGCGGCTTGTTCGTGATCGAGACGCTGTCGGTGCTGGTCCAGGTGGTGAGCTTCCGCGTCTTCCACCGCCGGGTGTTCCTGATGGCCCCCGTCCACCACCATTTCGAACTGCTGGGCTGGCCCGAGACCACGGTGATCGTCCGGTTCTGGATCCTGGCCGGGCTCTTCGCCGCCCTCGGCCTCGGCATCTTCTACGGGGATTTCCTCTCGGTGGGCAAGGTCTGATGCTCGTCGGTGGGCAAGGTCTGATGCTCGTCGGTGGGCAGGGTCTGAGGCTCGGCGGGCAGGGGCCGACGGCCGGGCTCCACCACCCCGAGGCCCCGGTGGACGAGGCTAGGGGGATGCACGACGGGGCAGGCGAGGTCGGACACGCGGTGACAGCGGCGAACGGGGGTGGTGGCGGTGGTTGAGCGAACAGTGTCGTCCCGGGCCACCACCCGCGGGCGGCATCCTTCGAGTTCGACCACCGCGGTGCGTCCGCGGGCCGTGGCCGGGGCCTCCCGGCCCGCTCGCCCGGTCGCCGCCGCCACACCCGCTCCGGCCCTCCGGGGCCGGCTGGCCCGGGTGCCAACGGCTCCGGCACTGGCCGTCCTGGTCGGCCTGCTGTGTGTCTTCGGCCTGGTGATGGTGGGCTCGGCGTCGCCCATCGTCTCCCTCAGCCTCTACGGGTCGCCCTGGGCCATCCTCATCCGCCAGGCCATGTACATGGGGGTCGGCGCCTGCGCCCTGATCCTCTTCGCCCGCATGGACTACCGCAAGTGGCGCAAGATCCGGGGTGTCCTGGTCGTGGTGACCATGGGCCTGCTGGTGGTGGTCCTGGTGCCCCACCTGGGGGTGTCGGCCGGGGGGTCGTCGCGGTGGATCGGGTTCGGGATGCTGCAGGTGCAGCCGTCGGAGCTGATGAAGCTGGCGCTGGCCGTGTTCGCCGCCGACCTGCTGACCCGGCGGACCCATGCCGCCGCCGATCCGAAGACCGTCGTCGTGCCCGTCCTGGCCGTCCTCGGCATCTCCGGCGTCCTCATCCTGAAGCAGCCCGACATGGGGACGGCTCTGGTACTCGGATGCATCGCCTTCGGCATCCTGTTCATGGGCGGGGTGCCCATGGCCCCCATCATGAAGCTGCTGGCCGCGTTCGCCGGGCTGGCCCTCGTCGTCGGGTTGGCCGACCCCTACCGGCGCGACCGCATCCTGTCCTTCCTGCACCCGGGAGCCAGCAAGTCGGGGAGCGGCTACCAGGTCTGGCAGTCGCTGATCGGATTGGG
Organism: uncultured Acidimicrobiaceae bacterium; assembly: GCA_963812885.1. GTDB lineage: Bacteria > Actinomycetota > Acidimicrobiia > Acidimicrobiales > RAAP-2 > Bog-756. The sequence continues at coordinate 499,877 of CAWEWZ010000007.1, forward strand.
ATCGGGGCACATCTTCGGATTGGGCCTGGGCGGCGGCCGGGAGAAGTACGGCACCCTGCCCAACGCCCACACCGACTTCATCTTCTCGGTGGTCGGCGAGGAGCTCGGCCTCATCGGCGCCGTCGTCCTCCTCGGCCTGTTCTTCGCCCTGGCCTGGTTCGGGCTCCGGGCCGCCATCGCGGCACCGGACCGGTTCGGCAGTCTGCTGGCCGTCGGGATCACCACCTGGATCACCAGCCAGGCGGTGATCAACATCGGCGCCGTGATCGGGGTGCTCCCGGTCACCGGGATCCCGCTGCCCTTCATCTCCTTCGGCGGCTCGTCCCTCATCGTGACCATGGCCGCCTTCGGCATCCTCATCAACATCGCCGCTCAAGAGCGCTCGGCGCCCGCCGACCGGCCTGGGCGGCGGTCGATCCCCCGGTGAACGACGAGCGGTACGCGCTGGTGGCGGGCGGCGGCACCGCCGGGCATCTCCAGCCGGCGTTGGCCATCGCCGAGGCCCTGGTCGACGCCGGCCACGAGCGCGGCACCATCGAATTCGTGGGGTCGAGGCGGGGCCAGGACCGGGCCACCCTCGAGGGCCGGGGGTTCCCGGTCACCCTGCTGCCCGGGCGGGGCATCGTCCGCCGGTTCGGGCCCGCCGACCTGGTCAGCAACATCGGCGCCGTGGCCGGGCTGGCCGTGGCCGCGGTGGAGGCCTTCGCCCTGGTGGTCCGGGCCCACCCCCGGGTGGTGGTCTCGGTCGGCGGCTATGCCAGCCTTCCGGCGGCTCTGGCCGCCGTGGTCTCCGGCGTTCCCCTGGTCCTGGTCAACGTGGATGCGGTGCCCGGGGCGGCCAACCGGTTGTTCGGGCGGTTCGCCCGGGCCAGCGCCGTCGGATGGCCGGGGAATCCGCTACCCCGTGCGGTGGTCACCGGAACCCCGGTCCGACCCGAGATCGCCGCCTGCGGCCGTCGGCCCGGGTCCCGGCGTGAGGCCAGACGGTCCCTGGGCCTGCCCGAGGACCGGCCGACGGTGGCCGTCTTCGGCGGATCGCTGGGCGCCCGGCGCCTCAACGAGGCCGTGGCCGGCCTGGCCGACCTCTGGAAGGACCGCGTCGACCGGTCCGTCTACCACATCGTGGGCCGCCGGGACTGGGACGAGCAGGCCCACCCCGGTCCGCCCCTCGCCGGCGACGACGCTCCGGCCCATCCCGGGCTCGGCCTGGTGACGGTCCCCTTCGAGGACCGCATGGACCTGGTCTACCGGGCCGCCGACCTGGTGGTGTGCCGGGCCGGGGCGATGACCGTGGCCGAGCTCGCCGTCGCCGGCGTGCCCTCGATCCTGGTCCCGCTGCCCGGTGCCCCCGGCGACCACCAGACGGCCAACGCCCGGGTCCTCGAACGGGTCGGGGCGTCGGTGCTCCTGCCCGACGCCGAGTGCGATGCCGGGACGCTGGCCCACCGGATCGATCTCCTGCTCGACGACCCCTCCGCCCTCGAGGCCATGGGCCTGGCGGCGGCATCGGCGGGCCGGCCCGACGCCGCCGCCGCCGGCGCCCGGGTGGTGGAGGCGAATGCCCGGCCCGCCGCCGGGAAGGGGTCGTCGTGAGCGATGCCGCCGGGACCGGTCCGTTCGGCGACCCGGGCCGCCCGGCCACCGTCCACGTGGTGGGGATCGGGGGAGCGGGCATGAGCGCCATCGCCACCGCCCTCCAGGCCATGGGCCATGTGGTGACCGGGAGCGACCTCAAGGCGTCGGCGGTGACCGAGCGACTGCGCCGGGCCGGGATCCCCGTGGCCATCGGCCATGCCGCCGCCAATGTGGGTGCCGCCGACGTGGTCACCGTGTCCTCGGCCATCCCCGGGGACAACCCCGAGATCGTCGAGGCCGGGCGGCGCGGGATCACCGTGCTGCCCCGGGCCCGGGTCCTGGCCTCCATCGCCTCGCTCAAGCGCTGCCTGGCCGTGGCCGGGACCCACGGGAAGACCACGACCGCGTCCATGCTCTCCCTGCAACTCGTCGAAGGCGGGACCCGGCCGTCGTTCCTCATCGGCGGGGACGTCAACGAGATCGGGACCAACGCCGTCTGGGACGAGGGGGAGTGGCTGGTCGTGGAGGCCGACGAGAGCGACGGTTCGTTCCTGGCGCTGACGCCGGACGTGGCCGTCGTCACCAATGTCGAAGCGGACCACCTCGACCACTGGGGATCCTTCGACGCCATGCGTTCGGCATTCGAGGAGTTCGTGGCCGGGGCCCGCCTCAGCCGGGTGGTCGGAGGCGACGATCCGGTGGCCGCGGAGATCGGCCGGTCGTGCGGTGCCGACCTGGTGGGGACGGCGGCGGACTGCACGTTCCGAATCGTCGACCTCGACCTCGACCGCAGCTCGATCGGCTTCGGGCTGACCGGTCGGGACGGGGCCGCCCTCGGCCGGCTGACCGTGCCTGTCCCCGGGCTCCACAACGCCCGCAACGCCGCCGTGGCCACCGTGGCCGCCCTCGGCCGCCGGGGTCCCGTTCGCCGCCGCCGCCCGGGCGCTGTCCCGGTTCGCCGGGGTGGCCCGCCGCTTCGAGTTCCGGGGCACGGCCAACGGGGTGACCTTCGTCGACGACTACGCCCACCTGCCCACCGAGGTGCGCGCCGTGCTGGCTGCGGCCCGAAACGGCGACTGGCGACGGATCGTGGCCGTCTTCCAGCCCCACCGTTACAGCCGCACCCAGGAGCTCGGGACCGAGTTCGGCCAGGCCTTCGGCGACGCCGACCTGGTGGTGGTGACCGACGTCTACGGGGCCGGGGAGACCCCGGTGCCCGGCGTCTCCGGCCAGCTGGTGGCCGACGCCGTGCGGCGCTCGTTCCCGGGCATGCCCGTGTACTACGCGCCGGGGCGGTCGGAGCTCCGCCGCACGGTGGGGGACCTCCTCGAGGCCGGCGACCTGTGCTGCACCCTCGGCGCCGGTGACCTCACCACGCTCCCCGACGAGCTGATGGCCGATCCGAGGTGGTGACGGCGGTGACCTCTCGCCGCGATGAACTGGCCGCACTGGGACGGGCCCTCGGGCCCGGCGTCAGTCACGACCATCCCCTCGGCGCCCTCACCACCTACCGGGTGGGTGGCCGGGCCGCGCTGTTCGTGGAAGCCGAGGACGAGGCCCGGCTGGTAGCGGTGGGCCGCGCCCTCGACGGCCTGTCGGTCCCGGTCCTGGTGGTGGGCCGGGGGTCGAACCTGTTGGTGGCCGATCGGGGGTATCCCGGGCTGGTGGTGTCCCTCGGCCCCGGGTTCGAGAGCCTGTCCATCGAGGAGGAGCGGGTCCGGGCCGGAGCCGCCCTCAGCCTTCCGGTCCTGGCCCGCCGCACCGCGGCCGCCGGCCTGCACGGTCTCGAATGGGCGGTCGGGGTGCCGGGCTCGGTCGGTGGCGCCATCCGGATGAACGCCGGCGGGCACGGCTCGGACACCGCGGCCACCCTGGTCGCCTACCGGTGGGTGGACCTGGCCTCGGGCGCGGTGCACGAGGCGCCCGCCGAGCGGCTCGGCTTCTCCTACCGGCATTCCACCGTGGCCGCCACCGACGTGGTCGTGGCCGGTGTCCACCAGCTCGAGCCCGGCCGTGCCGACGACGGCAAGGCGGCCATCGACGAGATCGTCCGGTGGCGCCGGGCCCACCAACCCGGGGGCAGCAACGCCGGATCGGTCTTCACCAACCCGCCAGGGGACTCGGCCGGCCGAATCATCGAGGCCTGCGGTCTCAAAGGCCACCGGTTGGGATCGGCCGAAGTCTCGACCAGGCACGCCAATTTCATCCAGGCCGACGCCGACGGGTCGGCCGACGACGTGTACCGGCTCATCGCCCACGTGCAGTCGGTGGTGGCCGGGGCCACCGGCGTGCGCCTCCGTACCGAGGTGCGCCTGGTCGGGTTCACCGAGGGCGCCGACCCGGGAACCGGTGGGCGATGACGCCGCCCGACGCGCCGACGATGGACCGGCGCCCGTCCATCGACCCCCGCATCCGCCAGCGGCGGGCGGACATCCAACGCCTCCAGGGGCGTCGGCGCCTGCGGTGGATCGTGGCCGCCATCGGGGCTGCGGTCCTGGTGGCAGCCGTTGTCGCCCTCCTCCACACCCCGTGGTTCAGCGCCCAGGCGGTCTCGGTATCGGGTGCCCACCGGCACACGTCGACGGCGGCCATCGTGGACGCCGCCGGCCTCGACGGCCATCCTCCCCTGATCAGCGTGGACCCCGGCGCGACGGCGGCGCGGGTGGAGAGGCTCCCGTTCATCGCCAGCGCCCAGGTGCACCGCCACTGGCCGGACGGGGTGACCGTTTCGGTGACCGAGCGGGTGCCGAAGGCGGTCATGGCCGCCACTGGTTCGTCCTGGGCGGTGCTGGACGGGTACGGACGGACCCTGGTGGTGGATCCCGGCCGCCCCCCCGGCTTCATCGTGCTGACCGTGGAGACCCCCGACGGTCCGGCCCGGCCGGGGAAGGTGGGCACCACCCTCCCCGGAGCCGACTCGTTCGCCCTGACCGTGTGCCGGACGTTGCCCCCGGCGTTCTCGGCCCAGGTGGTGTCGGTGACCGAGGCGGCCAACGCCACGGTGAGCCTCGGACTCAACTCCGGGATCACCGTCCTGCTGGGTACGGACAGTGACATGGCGGCCAAGTACGAGGATGTGGCCGCGGTCATCGCCCACGCCTCGTTGCGCGGTCAGAGGATCATCGACGTGACCGTTCCCCAGTCCCCGACGGTGTCGCCGTGATCGACTGTCACCTGCGCCGATGCTGGAAGTCGAGGTGTCCGGCGTGTGTCGACTGTGCTTGACCAGGTACTGCGCTGACCGTATCGTGGTCCCCAACTCGCCGGTTGGAACGGTTTCAACCTTTGGTCGAGGGTAAGGGATTACATGACCGTTCCGGCACAGAACAACTATTTCGCCGTCATCAAAGTGGTGGGCGTGGGCGGGGGTGGTGTCAATGCCGTCAACCGCATGATCGAGGCCGGATTGCGGGGGGTCGAATTCATCGCCACCAACACCGACGCCCAGGCCCTGTTGATGAGCGACGCGGATCTGAAGCTGGACATCGGTCGGCAGTTGACCAGGGGACTGGGCGCCGGCAGCGACCCCGAGGTGGGGCGCCTGGCCGCCGAGGAGCACCGGTCGGAGATCGAGGAGGCGCTGAAGGGCGCCGACATGGTCTTCATCACCGCCGGAAAGGGCGGGGGGACCGGCACCGGAGCCGCCCCGGTGGTGGCCGAGATCGCCAAGAGCCTGGGGGCGTTGACCATCGGCGTGGTCACCCGGCCGTTCACCTTCGAAGGCCGCCGGCGGTCGGTCCAGGCCGAGGCGGGCATCCAGAACCTGAAGGAGAAGGTCGACACCCTCATCATCATCCCCAACGACCGCCTGCTCACCGTGTCCAACGAGAAGACGTCGATGGTCAACGCCTTCAAGATGGCCGACGAGGTGCTCATGCAGGGCGTCCAGGGGATCACCAGCCTGATCACGGTCCCGGGGCTGATCAACACCGACTTCGCCGACGTGAAGATGATCATGAGCAACGCCGGCACCGCCATCATGGGCATCGGCTCGGCCACCGGCGAGGGGCGCTCGGTCAACGCTGCCCGGGCGGCCATCACCAGCCCGCTGCTGGAGGCATCCATCGAGGGCGCCCGGGGCATCCTGCTCAACATCGCCGGCGGTCCCGACCTCGGTCTCTTCGAGGTCAACGAGGCGGCCGAGATCATCCACGGGGTGGCCCATCCCGACGCCAACATCATCTTCGGCAGTGTGATCGACGAAGCCATGGGCGAGGAGGTGAGGGTGACGGTGATCGCCGCCGGCTTCGAGCGGTGGGAGTCCCAGGCCCGCGGCGGCAACCACGCCGAGACCACCGGCCGGGACGAGACCCGGAGCAAGGTCCTGGGGGCGGAGAGCGCCCACGAAGACATCTTCGCCACCCCGGCCGATGACGAGCTCGATCTGGGTGACGACGACTTCGACGTGCCCTCGTTCCTTCGCTGAGCCGGGCGCCGACGCCCGTCCGCATCGTCGGTCCGGTCCGGGCCGCGTGGAGCGATGGGTCGGCGGGTGATCTGCGGCCGGCCGACACCACCCCCGGTCATGCCCGGGGACTCGAGCGGTGGACGGGCCGGGTCACCGGTTCGGACCCGGACGGGGGGCCGGGGGCCGAGGTCCACTGGCTGCGCCAGGTGCACGGCCAGCGTGTGGTCACCGTGGCCGCCACCGGCCCGCCGGGCTCTGCCGGCTCGGGGGTGAACACCGTCTTCGCCGGCGTGGGGGACGCGCTGGTGGCCCACCGGCCCGGGTGCGCCCTGGCCGTACTGACCGCCGACTGCGCGTCGATCGCGCTGGGCAGCGAAGAGGGGGTCTTCGGGGCCGTCCACGCCGGCTGGCGCGGCTTGACCGAAGGCGTGGTGGAGCAGGCCGTCTCCGCCATGCGGGCGCTCGGCGCCAGTGCGGTCGTCGGCGCCCTCGGACCCTGTATCCACCCCTGTTGCTACGAGTTCTCCGACCGGGACCTGGCCGAGGTGGCCGCCGTCCATGGCCCCCGGGTCAGGAGCCGGACCTCGGAGGGCGCGCCGGCTCTCGATGTGCCCGCCACCGTCGCCGCCGCCCTGGCCGCCAGCGGTGTGACCGAGGTGGCCGGCGTCGATGCCTGCACCGCGTGCGGCGGCGACTACTTTTCGCACCGGGCCCGTCGGGACCCGGAGCGTCTGGCCCTGGTCGTCTGGTCGGACGCCCCCCGGTGACTCCGGGTCACCGGGACGACTTCGCCGCCCGTCTGGGCGCGGTTCGCCGTCGCATCGACGCCTGCTCCGCCGATCCCGGGTCGGTGCGCATCGTGGCCGTCACCAAGGGGTTCGACGCCGACGCAGTGACCACCGCCCTGGCCGCCGGGTTGACCGACATCGGGGAGAACTACGCCGACGAGCTGGTGGCCAAGGCGGCGGCGGTGGCCAACGGTCCCGGGCCCGGCGCCGCCGCCGCTCCGGTCTGGCACTTCCTGGGTGCCGTGCAGCGGAACAAGGTGGCCCGGCTGGCCCCGGTGGTGGCGTGGTGGCAGGGCGTGTCCCGGGTCGAAGAGGGACGGGCGATCGCCCGACGGGCCCCGGGGGCGACGGTGCTCGTCCAGGTCGACGTGGCCGGGATCCCCGGGCGCGGCGGATGCCCGCCCGACGGGGTGGACATCCTGATCGGGTCCCTCCGCGACGAGGACCTCGACGTCGCCGGGTTGATGGCCGTGGGACCGCCCGGGCCTCCCGAGGAGGCGAGGCCGGGATTCACCCTGGTGTCGGAGATGGCCGACCGGTTGGATCTTCCCGTCCGGTCGATGGGCATGAGCGACGACCTCGAGGTGGCGCTGTCCGAGGGATCGACCATGGTGCGGCTGGGACGCGCCCTGTTCGGCGCACGGCCGGCACGGGACGGTGTCCGGTGACTGCGGCCGGAAGCGCTGGTCGGACCGGGTGGGCCGCGACCGCCGGGATCCGGCGCCATCGGGGCCTTCCGGGCATTCCCGGTGGTCCACCAGCCGTGGAAACCAGGCACTACGCTGTGCCCAGGAGGAAACGATGCCTGCTTCGTTCATGAAAAAGACGATGGCCTATCTGGGCCTCGTCGATGACGACTACGACGACTTCGACGACTACGAGCCCAGGACGTCGGGGGCGGCGGTGGGACGGACGGGCCAGCTGTCGGTCGGGGCGATCGACGACATCGATGAGCCGACCACGGCGATCCCGAGCCCTCGGATCCGCCCGCTGACCCAGGACGAGACCAGTGGAACGGTGGCGGCGGCGGCGCCGACCCGGGTCAGCCCCCGGGCCGTGGTGACCTCGTCGGTGCGGCCGATCTCCCAGGAGACGTCGGGGGCCAAGGTGCACATCGTGGCGCCCGGTCGGTTCGCCGACGCCCAGGAGATCGCCAACCGCCTCATGAACAACCAGCCGGTGATCGTCAACATGCAGAGCGCCGACCGCGACCTGCAGCGGCGGATGATCGACTTCTGCAGCGGCGTGACCTACGCACTGTCGGGCGGGATGGAGCGGGTCGCCGACGAGGTCTTCCTCTTGACACCTTCCAACGTCAAGGTGTCTGACGAGGAACGTCAGCGTCTTGCCGACCGCGGTCTGGTGAATCCCTGAGCGACGACCTGAACGCCTGCTCCGAGCGGACCGGGGAGTGAGCTGAGTGCTGGGCCTCATTGCCGACCTCCTCTACCTGTTCCTCATCGTGTTGATCGCGTACTCGGTGCTCAGTTGGGTCACCGCCTCGGGCCGGCTGGCCTACGACTCGCCGGTCATCCGGATCCAGCGGGTCCTGTCGGCCATCTGCGAACCCGTGCTGCGCCCGGTCCGGCGCATCATTCCCCCGGTGCGGGTGGGCGGTGTCGCTCTGGATCTCTCCGTGCTGGTCGTCTTCCTGGTGGTCGACGTGCTCATCTCGGTGTTCCGCTGAGCAGGCCCGTGGTCGGCGGCCGGTGGACGGCCGGATGGTCTGCGGAGATTTTTGCAGGAATCCCTGGGAGGCCCGGAATCCGCCGCTAGCATGGCGCCCATGGACGCCTCGCAATCTGCACTCGATTCGCTTCGCACCGTCGAGTTCCGTGAGACCCTCAAGGGGTACCACCGGGATGACGTCGACGAGTACCTCGAAAAGGCCGCGGTGGAAGCCGAAGGTCTGCAGGAGCAGCTCCGCCAGAGCGGCGAACGGTTGCGTCAGGCGGCGGAGCGCATCTCGCAGCTGGAGACGGCGCTCGAGCAGCAGCCGCTGCCGCCACCCCCGCCACCGGCCGAGCCGGCCGTGGCCGACGACACGCTGCAGCGCACCCTGGTCCTGGCCCAGCAGTTCGTGGACCAGACCAAGGCGGATGCCGAGGCCCAGGCGACACGGACCATCTCGGAGGCCGAGGCCAACGCCCGCAAGATGACCGAGCAGGCCCGGGCCCAGGCCTCGCAGATCGCGTCGGAGTCGGAGCAGCGGCTGCGGGACGAGATCAACCGGTTGGAGGAGTCGCGGTCCAAGCTCAACAACGAGGTCGAGACCATGTCGCGCCACCTGGAGGGCGAGCGCACCCGGCTGCGGACGGCGTTGAGCGACATCCTGCGGTGGGTCGACGAGAACGTGCACCCCCTCCCCACCGACGAGGCAGGCCCCGGCCGCGGCCGGGCCCCGGAGCAGTCCCGATCCGGCCCCGGAGCCCCAGGCCCAGGCCGCCGCCTCCGAGGACGGCAACCGTCCCGCCACCGCACCGACCCAGGGCCCTCCGTCCCAAACCGGCAGCGGCACCGGTCCGAGCGGTGCGGTGACCCAGATGCGTCCGGCCGGCGTCACCACGCGTCCGGCCAACACCAACGCCCCGCTGCCGCTGTAGCTCCACCCACCCCCCGACCACGCGGCTGTCGTGTGCCGCCGCGCCCACTCCGGGCGCGGTTGACGGGAGGCCCCGCCCCGGTATGGTCCCTGGGGCAAGTTTCACCTCTCGGATTGCCGCAGTGAGCTGAGCACGGTATCGTCACCCGCCCATCTGATGTCGGAGATGGTCCCGGTCACCGAAGCCGGGCGGTCGCGTCCCACCACGGGACGAACCTTTGAAGGAGGTCGATGTGACGGCAGCGAAGAAGGCGGCGCACCGACGGCGAAGAGGCCCGGCTCATCGACGAAGAAGGTACCGGCCAAGGCCAGGGCGGCCACCTCGAAGAGCTCCAAGAACTCCAAGAAGGCCACACCGACCCCGAAGAAGGCAGCGATCCCGACCAAGACAGCGACCAAGAAGATCACCCCGGCGCCCAAGAAGGCCACCCCGGTGCGAGCCAGGCCGACGGCGGTCAAGAAGAGTCCAGCCGCGGCCGCCAAGAAGGCGGCGCCGAAGAAGGCCGCCCCGCCCTCGAAGGCGGCGACGTCGGTCACGGCCAAGAAGAAGACGGCGCCGGCCAAGGCCGCCGTCGTACCGGCGCCGCCCAAGCGGCCCACCGTCGGGACCCTATGCCAAGGATGCCAAGTTCTTGGACGAACAGCGCGCCCTGCTCCTCGAGGAGCGCGGCATCTACAGCGGCCAGGCCGTGGACTTGAGGGCAGAGGCCGACTCCCTGGCCCTCGAACGCGAACCCGGCGACGTCCAGTTCGACGAGGAGTCGGGCGAAGGGGGCACGGTCACCGTCGATCGTGAACGGAACCTGGCCCTCTCGGCCCAGGCGTCGGCGGCGGTGGAGGAGATCGACGACGCCCTCCGCAAGATCGATCGCAAGTCCTACGGCGGATGTGAGCGGTGCCATCAGGCCATCCCCAAGGCCCGGCTCCGAGCGCTTCCCTTCGCCCGGTTGTGCGTGGCCTGCAAGAGCGGCGGCCTGTCACGTCGCTGAGCGCGGAGCCCGCGGTGGGCGTGGACCGCCGGGACAGGCGGACCCGCGTGCGGCGGATGTCGGTGGCCGTCGCCGTCATGGCCGCGGTGGTGGTCGTCGACCAGCTGACCAAATGGTGGGCGCTCACCCGCCTGTCGTCGGGTCCGATCCACGTGATCGGGACCCTCGACCTCGAACTGACCCGCAACACCGGCGCCTCCTTCAGCCTGTTCCAGGGCAAGGCCCTCTTCCTCGTCCCCATCGCCGTGGTCTTGATCGCCGTGCTCACGGCCATGGCCTGGCGGGCACCGACGACGGGCCGGGCCGCCATCTTCGGTCTGATCGTGGGTGGCGCCCTGGGTAACCTGTCCGACCGGTTCTTCCGCGATCACGGCGCCGTCGTCGACTTCGTCGCCCTCCACTTCTGGCCCACCTTCAATGTGGCCGATGCGTCGATCGTGGTCGGCTGTGGCCTGTTCCTGATCTCGTTGATCCGCGGGCCGCGATCCTCGTGAGCGTGGTCACGGTCGAGATTCCGATGTCCCTCGACGGTGTCCGGGTCGACAAGGCGGTGGCGCTGGTGGCCGACCTGTCCCGGTCGGCGGTCAATGCGCTGATCGAGGAGGGCCGGATCAGAGTCGACGGCGTCACCGTGCGGAGCAGGAGCACCGCGCTCGCCTGCGGGCAGGAGCTCCAGATCGACCGGAACCCGGTGCCGCCCCTGAGCCCACCCGAACCGGACCCCTCGGTCGCCTACGAGGTGGTCCACGAGGACAGCGAGTTGATCGTGGTGGACAAGCCCGCCGGGCTGGTCGTCCATCCCGGGGCCGGCCACCGGACCGGCACGCTGGTCAACGGGCTCCTCCACCGGTATCCCGACCTCGGCTCGTTGCCGGACGCTGCCGGGACCGACATCGACCGCCCGGGCATCGTGCACCGGCTCGACCGGGGTACCTCGGGCCTGCTGGTGGTGGCCCGCACCCCTGCCGCCTACTCCTCACTGGTGGCCCAGCTCGGCGACCGGCAGGTGTCCCGGGTCTACCGGGTCCTGGTGCTCGGCCGGGTGGCGGAGGAGTCCGGCGTGGTCGATGCGCCGGTGGGCCGCTCGGTCAGCGCTCCGACCCGGATGGCCGTGTCCCGCCGGGGCAAGGAGGCCAGGACCCGGTACGACGTCGAGGAGCGCTTCACCCGCCCGGCGCCGGCCACCCTGATGACGGCCCGCCTGGAGACGGGCCGGACCCACCAGATCCGGGTCCACCTGTCGGCCATCGGCCACCCGGTGGTGGGGGACGAGACCTACGGCCACGGACGGACCCTGTCCGGTGCGGTGGTCACCCGGCCCTTCCTCCACGCCGCCTCGCTCGCCTTCGACCATCCGTCGACCGGCCAACGGATGTCCTGGAGCTCGGCGCTTCCCGACGATCTCGTGGCCCAGCTGCACCGGTTGTCGGCCTGAGCGCGGCCGCCCAGCGGCGCCGGCGGGCCGGCCGAGGGTCAGGCGGCCTCGTGGGCGGCCTCGAGCATCTCGCTGTCGGCCAGGATCTCGAGGGCCTCGGCCTCGGCCTGGCGCACCTTGCGTACCCCGATACCGAGCCGCTCCGCGGTGGTCTGGAGTGAGGCCGGATCGCTCCCGTCGAAACCGAAGCGGTGCCGGATCACCTGGCGCTGGAGATCGGTGAGCCGGTCCACGGCCTGGCGGACCAGGTCGAGGGTGAGCTCCGAGGCCACGTCGTCCTCGAAGTCGCTGAGATCGGTCGACACCAGATCACCGAGTGTGGCCGTCGAATCCGTGGTGGCCGGCTGATCGAGGCTGGCCACCACCCGGGCCACCTGGGTGAGATCGGCGCGGACGGCCGCCGTGGTGTTGGTGGCGTTGTCCATCTCTTCGTCGGTCGGCGGCCGCTGGTACTGGTGGGTGAGCTCCCACAGGGCGGCGTCGACCTGTTGGTTCCGCTCGGCCACCTCCATCGGCAGCCGGATGGTCCGGCCGTGCTGCTGGACCGCCCGCTGCAGGGCCTGACGAATCCACCAGGTGGCGTACGTCGAGAATCGGAAGCCGCGCTCCCAGTCGAACTTGTCGACGGCACGCATCAGGCCGAAGGTGCCCTCCTGGATGAGGTCGGGGAGGTCCACCCCGCGGTCCTGGTAGCGCCGCGCCCAGTGGACGACCAGGCGGAGGTTGGCCGCCACCATCTCCCGGCGGGCGGCGTCGTCGCCCGCCGCCACCCGCTTGGCCAGCTCGGTCTGGGCCTCGTGGTCGGGGAGCGGGTGGTGGTCGAGGTCGCGGAGGAAGAGACCGAGGGTGTCGGCGTCCGCGCTGCGACTGCGACCTGCCGCGGCCGGGCGTGCCGGCCGGCCGGCACCGCTGCCGCTGGGGGTCCCGGTCCCCGCGGCCGGACGCTCGCCATGGGCCTGGCGTTCCTTGTTCCTACTCGAAGTGCGAGTTGTCATCCCTCTCCTCGTTGATCGTTACAGGGTCGACAGAGGTTCCAACACCTGATCGGCCCTGGTCATTCCATGGTTGTGGTTCACCCCGAGACGGTCCGGGTTGGTCCCATCGTGCCTGGTGGGTGTGCCAGTCCCGCCCCGGCCGTTTGCACCCCACCTGTTCGGAGTGTTCGGCTGTCCGGATGATCGGGGACCGGTGTGTGGTGATTCGGCACGGAGAGACCGAGTGGAGCCGGACCGGCCGCCACACCGGACGCACCGACGTGGGGCTCCTCCCCGAGGGGGAGGAGCAGGCCCGAGCACTGAGGCCGAGACTGGCCGGCTACCGATTCGCCACCGTCCTGACCAGCCCGTTGATCCGGGCCCGGCGCACATCGCGAGCTGGCCGGGCTCGGGCCGGGGTCCCTGGTCGACCCGGACCTGGCGGAGTGGGACTACGGGGAGTACGAGGGCCTGACCACGGCCGAGATCAGGCGGGAGCGCCCCGGGTGGGACCTGTTCGACGACGGCTGCCCGGGTGGGGAGGATGCCGATTCCGTGGGCCGGCGGGTCGACCGGGTGATCGATCGGGTGCGGGCCGGGTCGGGAGATGTGGCCTGCGTGGCTCACGGCCACGTGCTCCGTGTCCTGGCCGTCCGCTGGGTAGGGCTGGCCGCCCCGGCCGCCCGGGCCCTGTCCCTCGGGCCGGCTGCGCTCAGCGAGCTGGGCTGGGAGCGTGAGCAGGCGGTCATCACCCTGTGGAACGCCCGCTGACCGTCGCCCGACCCCGGCCCTCACCCCAGGGGGCGTCCTCCCACGCCACCCGGGCGACGTTCAGCCGGGGTTCAGCGATTCACCGGCTGGGGCGGGTCGAGGGCTCAGATGGCACTCTGGGGCAACGCCGGCACCCGGCCCTGGGCCCGGGCCACCATGTCGGCCAACGTGAACGAATCGAGGTGGGTGCGCATACGCTCGCCGAGGTCGGCCCACACGGTGAGCAGGACGCACTGGCCCTCGTGGTCGCAGGCGCCGTTCTCGTGGGGGAGGCCGAAGTCGCCGGCCACGATGGGGCCGTCGACGGCGGAGACGATCTGGGAGAGGGTGATCTCCTCGGGCGGCCGGGCCAGCACGTAGCCCCCGCCCACGCCCCGCTTGGAGCGAACCAGGCCGGCGCCCTTCAGGGCCAGGAGGATCTGTTCGAGATAGGGCTGGGGCAGCCCGGTGCGCTCGGCGATGTCCTTGACCGCGGTCGGCCCTTCGCCGTCGGTGTGGAGGGCCAGCGACAACAGGGCACGGCTCGCATAGTCACCTCGAGTCGATACCTTCACAGGCCCATGCTATTGCCTGCACCACGGGCCCGGGCCTGGGTCCGGAGGCGGCGAGGAGTGGCGCCTCTACCTCGGGCTTCCCCCAACCGGTCAGCGCCCGCCCAGTTTTCCGCCGGCCAGGTCCTCGGCCATGGCCCATCCGAAGGCCACCAGGCGGCCGCCGGCACCGACGTCGACACCCTCGAAGAAGACGCTGACCTCCGACGGGGCCTGCTCCTTGGGGCTCACGAAATCGAAGCCACCGGCCTCACAGCCGTCGCCGACGACCACGAAGGTGCGGTCGTCGATCCGTCCGTCGGCCCCGAAGCGCTTGGCCAGCCGGCGGCCCCAGGCCCGTTCCTCGCCGGTGGCCTTGTGGCCGGGACCGGGGACGACGTCGCTCAGCCCGGAGAAGGCCCGGAAGCCCTCGCCGCCCAGCAGGCGGGTCCCCACCAGCACGTCTTCGTCGGGGAAGGCGAGCAGGGCCCGCCGGTACTTGTCACCCATCATGGCCCGGAGCACGGTATCGGCCCTGGAGGTGCGATCGACCGTGGCCAGGCCGATGAGCAGGGACGGAGTGCCTCCGATGCGCTCGAGCGTGGAGAAGGAGTAGCCCCGGAGCTTGGACCCTTCCCGGACTCTGGTGACCAGCACCCACTCCTCCCGCTGTTTGGACAGGAACCCGATGTCGAATCGGGGTTCCCGCTCAGCGCAGATGTCGGCCATTTCGGCCAACTCGGCATCGCTGATCGATGTGCAGTCCTTGGTCTCCACCTTGATGGACATATGCCGTTCCGTACTCCTCGGTCTCCCTGCGGCGTCAGCCGCCGGCTCGGGTCTGTCATCGGTGCCCCCCGTGCCGTCTGTCCGGGGGGACGGACGGATGTGCGGGCATCCATGTCAGGAGCCGTTCCACGATTTTACGGGATTTGGAGGCGCCTGTCGTATCCGACTGCCGCGGGAGCCGAAAATGGGGCTCTGTGGTGGGCCGGGACCGTTCGACCCGACGGCCGGTGCGGCCGGTCTCAGCGTTCGATGGCGTTGGGCCCGAGCAGCACCCGGAGCTCGCCGACCAGGCCCCGCCGGCTGTCCACGTTGAACTCGGGGGGCAGGCGCAGCACCTTCTCGCCGACATGGAGGAAGACCGGCGAATCCCCCGGATGCTCGGCCAGGAGGTGCTTCAACCCGTCGACCGTGTGGTCGGTGAGGCTGTTGATGGGCAGGGAGATCCGGAGGTCGGTCGAGCCCTCCACCGCCAGCTCCGGGCGCTGGACCTCCATGCACACCACCTTGAGGCGGTCGTCGCGCAAGTCGACCCTGCCCTTCAGCACGACGATGGCGTCGTCGTCGAGGAGGGCGCCGTAGTCGGCCATGGCCTTCGGGAAGACGAACACCTCGATCGAGGCGTTGAGGTCCTCGAGCACGAAGGTGGCCATCAGGTCGCCCTTCTTGGTGTAGCGGCGGGTCAGATCGGTGACCACCCCGCCGATGAGGCGGACCTGGCCCTCCCCGCCGTAACCGGTCCCGGCGCCGATCCCGCTGCCGGCATCGGGGTCGGCGTCACGCAGCTCGGCCAGGGTGCAGTCGACGAGCCTGGCCAGCGAGCCCTCCAGCCCCATCAGCGGGTGGTCGCTGATGTAGAGCCCGAGCATCTCCTTTTCGAAGGCCAGGCGTTGTGACTTGTCGAACTCGGTGTCGGGCACCGGGGTCCGGGTGTCGGCGAAGCCGGTGGCATGGCCCGACGTCTCGGGCTCGAGGGAGGCGAACAGCGAGACCACGCCGGCATCGTGCTCCCGGCGGCGCTCGGTGGTCCGGTCGACGATGTCCTCGAAGACCAGGCACAGCCCGCGGCGGGGGTGGCCGAGCGAGTCGAACCCGCCCGCCTTGATCAGCGACTCGATGGTCCGCTTGTTGAGCACCTGGGGGTCCACCCGCTGACAGAAGTCGTAGAAGTCGACGTAGGGACCGTTGCGCTCGCGCTCCTCGACGATGAGGGCGACCAACCCTGCCCCCACGTTGCGCACGGCGGCCAGGCCGAAGGTGATGGCGCCCGGGCTGCCTCCTTGCTCGCCGATGACCCCTTGGCCACCGGAGAAGTCGGCGGCGAAGTCCGACAGCGAACGGTTGACGTCGGGGACCAGCGTCTCGATGCCCAGCGACCGGCACTCGCCGAGGTAGACCGCGGTCTTGTCCTTGTTGTCCTTGACCGAGGTCAGCAGGCTGGCCAGGTACTCGACCGGGTAGTGGGCCTTCAACCATGCCGTCTGGTAGGCGATGAAGCCGTACCCGTAGGCGTGGGACTTGTTGAAGGCGTAGTCGGCGAAGGGCTCGATGATGTCGAACAGTTCGGTCCCCAGCGACTCGTCGTAGCCGGTGGCCACGCAGCCGGCCACGAACTTCTCACGCTCGGCTTGGATGAGGGCGCGGTTCTTCTTCCCGCACGCCTTCCGCAGGTTGTCGGCCTCGGCCAGGTCGTAGCCGGCGATCTTCTGGGCCACCCGCATGACCGACTCCTGGTAGATCATCAGGCCGTAGGTGTCGCCGAGGATCTCCTCGAGGTCGGGGTGGAGGTAGGCGACCTGTTGTCGGCCGTTCTTCCGGTCGGCGTAGTCGCGGTGCATGTTGGCCGCCATCGGCCCCGGTCGGTAGAGGGCGACCAGGGCGGCGACGTCGTCGAAGGTGGTGGGGGCGAGCGAGCGCATGAGGGAGCGCATGGGGCCGCCCTCGAGTTGGAACACGCCCATCGAGTCGCCCTTGCACAGCATGGCGAAGGTATCGGGGTCGTCGAGAGGGATCCGGTCGATGTCGGGCCGGCTGCCGGTCGACGCCTCGATCAGATCGAGGGCCCGCTCGATCACCGAGAGATTGCGGAGCCCGAGGAAGTCCATCTTGAGCAGACCGAGGTCCTCGACCCCGTGCATCTCGTACTGGGTGACGATGGGGGACTCGTCGGGATCGCTGCCGTCGGGCTTGCGTTGGACGGGTAGGTACTCGGTCAGGGGCTCGTCGGTGATGACCACGGCGGCGGCGTGGATGCCGTCCTGCCGCCGCAGGCCTTCGAGGCCCTTGGCCACGTCGATGACCCGCTTGGCCTCGGCGTCGGTCTCGTACATGGCCCGCAGCTCGCCGGCGGCGGCGAATCCGTCCTCGTGACCGTCGGTTCGGGACAGGCAGGCCGCCAACGGCGTGTCGCGACCCATGAGCAACGGGGGCATCGCCTTGGCGATCTTGTCGCCCACGATGTACGGATAGCCGAGCACCCGTGCCGCGTCGCGTACCGCGGCCCGGGCCTTGATGGTCGAGAAGGTCACGATCTGGGCCACGTGGTCGGAGCCGTAGCGGTCGGCGGCGTACTTGATCATCTCGCCCCGGTAGCGCTCGTCGAAGTCCATGTCGATGTCGGGCATCTGGATCCGGCCCGGGTTGAGGAACCGTTCGAACAGGAGGTCGTAGCGGATGGGGTCGAGGTCGACGATCTGGAGGCAGTAGGCCACACAGCAGCCGGCCGCCGAACCGCGACCCGGGCCCACCCTGATCCGACGGGAGCGGGCGAAGCGGATCAGGTCCCACACCACGAGGAAGTAGGCGGAGAAGCCCATGTCGGCGATGACTCCCAGCTCATAGTCGAGCCGGGACATCACCGCCGCCGGGACCGGGTGGCCGTAGCGCTCCTTGGCCCCCTCCACGCTCAGGTGGCGCAGGTAGTTGGCGGCCCGTTCCTCGTAGGTGGCCCCGGTGAACTCGTCGGGCACCGGGAAGCGGGGCAGGCTGGGCCGGCCGAAGTCGATCTCCACCGAGGCCCGTTCGGCGATCAGCAATGTGTTGTCGCACGCCTCCGGGAGCTCGGCGAAGAGATGGCGCATCTCGGCGGCCGATTTGAGGTAGTGCTCCTGGCCCTCGAACTTGAAGCGCTTGGGATCGTCGATGAGCGCACCGGTCTGGACGCAGAGCAGCGCGTCGTGGGCCACGTGGTCCTCGCGGTTGGTGTAGTGGCTGTCGTTGGTGGCCAGCAACGGCGCCCCGATCCGGCGGGCGATCTCGACCAGGGCCGGGTTGGTCTTGTGCTGCTCGGGCAGGCCGTGATCCTGGAGCTCGACGAAGAGGTTGCCCTTCCCGAAGATGTCCTGGAGCCGGGCGGCCAGGGCCTCGGCCTTGATGCGGTCGTCGGCCAACAACGCCTGGAGCACGACCCCTCCGAGGCACCCGGTGGTGGCGATGAGTCCGGTGGCGTACTGCTCGAGGAGCTCCCAGTCGAGCCGGGGCTTGTAGTAGTAGCCCTCGAGGTAGGCGGCGGACGACAGCTTGAGCAGGTTCTTGTAGCCCTCGGTGGACTCGGCCAGCAGGGTGAGGTGGTAGTAGAGCTTCTCCCCACCGGCCACGTCGCCACCGGTGTCGTCGATCTTGCCCTTGCGCACCGGGCGCTCGTGCCGCGATTCGGCCGCCATGTAGGCCTCGGTGCCGATGACCGGGTTGATCCCCGCCTCCTTGCAGGCGGCATAGAAGTCGAGGACTCCGTACATGTTGCCGTGATCGGTGATCCCGAGGGCCGGCTGGCCGTCGGCCACCGCCGAACTCACCAGGTCCTTCACCCGGGCGGCTCCGTCCAACATCGAGAATTCGGTGTGGGTGTGCAGGTGTGTGAACGACCGTGTGGCGACCAACGGCAGGTACCTTCCTCGGCTTTGCCCGTCCGGCGACCCTGAGTTCTCCACAGGGTGTGGACGAGTTACAGCAGTGTGATTCCGACGATAGCGCGACGGGACGCGGGCCGGGGGCGTTGCCGATCAGGCCTGGTCGGCGGCGGGTGCCCCGGTCGGCAGTCGGGGGTCGGCGCCGTCGGGTCAGAGGTAGGTGCCCGGACGCCCGGCCGACGGATCGGTTCCCTGGGGCAGGGATCGCTGGCGCATCTCGTCGAGCTGGGCCCGGGCGGCCACCTGCTGGGCCACCAGCGTGGCCTGGATGCCATGGAAGAGCCCTTCGAGCCAGCCGACCAGCTGGGCGTGGGCGATCCGCAGCTCGGCATCGGACGGTGTCGGGTTGTCGAAGGGGATCGACACCCGGTCCAGTTCGGCGGCCAGGTCGGGCGACAGCCCTTCGGCCAGCTCGCGGATCGACTGCTCGTAGATCTCGCGGAGCCGTCCCCGGCTGGCCTCGTCGAGGGGGGCCGAGCGCACCTCCTCGAGCAACTGCTTGACCATCGACCCGATGCGCAGCAGCTTGGCCGGGTGCTCGATCGACTCGGTCTGCCCCTCCTCGGGGTCGACCACGTCGGCGGTCCCCGACGGCGTTTCGGCGCCGGCCGGTGGCCTGGTGCCGTCGACCACCTCGGGACGGAGCGGGGCGTCGTCGGCCGTCTCGGACAGGGGTGGTGTGGTGTCCATGGTCAGATGTTCCCACTTCCGGTCAGCGCCACCAAGGGGACGAGCAGTTCGTCACTGGTCAGGGACCCGTGCCGGCTGTACAAGCGGTTCTCGCCGGTGTCGGCCGGGTCGATGAAGGCGATGGGGGCATGGGGCAGCAACGCCACATCGCCCAGTCGGGTGACGAGATCGCCGGGCAGCGGTCCGCCGAACAGACCGGCGGTGATCAGCTCGTCCCGGCCCAGGACCCAGGTGGTGTCGCCGTACCGGTCGGCGGCCGCGGCCCGCAGGTCGGCGGCCGCCCCTGGGCGGGCGTGCAGCCAGCGGAAGCGGCCCTCACCGGACATGAAGTGGACCATGGACATGATGTCGCGGCCGAGCAACTCGACCTCCCCGACGTCGATCTCCCCGTGGTCGGCCGTCACCACCAGGACGGCGCCGGGTGGGAGCTCGGTGACCAGGTCGGCCACCAGGCGGTCGACGGCCCGGAGCTCGGCGTCGTAGAGGTCCCCGAGCCCGTTGCCGTGGGCCACCTTGTCGATGCCGTCGTAGTAGGCGTAGATGAACGGTTCGCCCTCGTCGAGCAGTCGGCCGACCTCGATGGGCAGGGACGAGGGCACCTTGTACCCGCGCAGGGGTGAGTCCCCCAGATGGGCGGCGGTGAACCCGGTCCCCCCGAACTCGTCCTTGGACACCACGGGCACGGGCGCCTCCGAACCCGGGAACGACGGGAAGGGCTGGAACCGGTGGGCGGGGACGGTGCGGCGGGCGTCGCGGGGCCGGCCGCTGCCCAGGGTCCAACGGAGCACATTGAGGATCTCGTCGTCGACGGCCAGTCGGTAGCCGAGCAGGCCGTGCTGGCTCGGGGACCGTCCGGTGGTGATCGAGGTCAGGGCGCAGGCGGTGGTGGTGGGCGCCACCGAGGTGATGGACGAGCCGATGCCCTCGGCCCCCGAGAGCGTGGGGGTCAGGGCCGGCCGGGCCCGGAGCTGTTCCCAGCCCAGACCGTCGACGACCAGCAGCACCACCTGGCGGGCATGGGCGACCGACTCGGGCACCCAGGGAGGGAGACCCCGATCGGGATCGGTGCCGCCGAGCAGTGCCGGGACGACGTTGGCGATGCAGGCTCCGTCGTAGTCGGGGAGGGTGAGCGGAGGAAGTTCGGGAGCGGGCATCGGTGCCGACTGTAGGCGACCGGTGCCGGGGGATCAGCTCCGGGGGAGCAGGGCGCGGACCGTCTTGTAGCAGTGACCGTCCCGGGGGGTGCTGATCGACGCCACCAGGTAGTGGGGCTTGAACCCGAGCGCGGCGGCCAGGTCCTTGCCGTGGAGACGGTCCCGGCGGGCGACGTCCAGGGTCCGTTCGGCAAAGGGGTCCTCGACTGGGAGCCAGTTGTCACTGCGGCCCCAGCCGAACCGGATCCACACCGAGCGGTCCTCGATGCGGCGGAACAGGACCGGGCCCTTGGTCGGCACGATCAGGGCGAGCGACGGGCGAAAACCCCGGAACTCCCAGTAGGGGGCCGACGCGCCGGGGAACCCGAGCACATGCTCCTCGGTCGGTGCGGCCAACCGGTGGAGGAGGCGACGGACCCGCCGGCCGTGGAGAGTCCCGAGGTGGCGGGGCAGCCCCTCGGCGGTGACCGCCTCGGGCTGGGCCAGGTCGTCGCGTTCGGGCTCCTCGGCCAGTCGGGCTTCGACGACGTCGAAGGGGGACAGGTCCGGTCCGTGGTCGTCGGGCCAGGCCACCCGCACCCGCACCAGCGTTCCCGAGGCCAGGTCCACCCCGGTGGTGTCCTCGATGTGGCAGGCCAGGACCAGCACGGTGAGCGTCGATCCTCCGGCCACCTCGATCCGCGGCTGCGGCTTGATGGCCCGGACGACGCCGCGGGCCGTCCCACTCCTGGGCGTCCTGGTCGACCCTCTGCTCACCGTGCCTCCGCGGTCAGCTGGCCGGCCAGCGTGTCGACGTCGCCGGCCGGAAGCCGGCAGGTGTGGTTCCGGCACACGTAGGCCATGTCCGGGTCGCGGTCCTGCCACAGCGGTGACGGGGTGGGCTCTCCCCAGGCCAGCACCGAGCCGGGAAGCCATCGGGTCCGGACCACCTCGAGGAGGTCCGGACGCGACCCGGTGACCACGACCTCGGTCCACCCGTCGATGAGGTGGGTGGCGGTGAGGACGGTCTGGGCGAACGCGGTCGGGTGGCGGACCAGGAGGTCGCCGAGCAGATCGACCACCTCCCGGGCGGCGTCGGCGTAGCGGTCGGTGCCGGTGAGTGCCGCCAGGCGGGCGAGCGACCCGGCGGCAACGGCGTTGGCCGAGGAGGTGGCGCCGTCGAAGACGTCCTTGGTCCGCACGATGAGGGGCTCGGCGTCGTGGCCGGTGGTGAAGAAGCCGCCGCCCCGGTCGTCGTGGAAGAGCTCGAGGAGGGCGTCGGCGGTGGCGCCGGCCCGTTCGGTCCACCGGGCGCTGCCCGGTCAGCTCGCCGAGCCGGGTGAAGCAGTCGATCAACCAGGCGTAGTCACTGGCGTAGGCCAGGTGACGCGCCCCGCCGGTGGGCTGCCAGCTCCGCAGCCAGCGGCCGTCGGCGCCCGACCAGGTGGTCGCAGAGGAACTGCCCGATGGCCACCGCGGCGTCGGCCCAGGCCGGGTCTCCGGTGGCGGCCGCCGCCTCGGCCACCGCGGAACCGTACATGGCGTTCCACTCGGTGAGGATCTTGTCGTCGAGCCCGGGCCTGACCCGGGTGGCGCGGGACGCCAACAGGATCTGCCGGCCCGACTCGACGAGGGCATCCCCGCGGAGGGCGGCGCCCACCGGTCGGCGCAGGATGTTGCTGCCCTCGAAGTTCCCCTCGGGCGTCACGCCGAACCAGTCGATCAGCGCTTCGGCCATCGCCGCGCTGGCCGCCGTCGGGCCGGTCGACCCCTTCGGAGACGGCGGTGGCCATCTGGTCGGGGGACCAGACGTAGAACCGGCCCTCGACACCCTCGGAGTCGGCGTCCTCGGCCGAGTACACGCCGCCCTCGTGGGAGGTCAGGTCCCGGCTGACGTAGGTGATGATGCCGGCCACGACGTCGAGATAGTCCTGGCTGCCGGTGACCTGCCAGCCGTGGAGGAAGGCGCGCAGCAGGCCGGCCTGGTCGTAGAGCATCTTCTCGAAGTGGGGCACCAGCCATTCGGCGTCGGTCGAGTAGCGGGCGAAGCCACCCCCGAGGTGGTCGTGGATGCCGCCCGCGGCCATGGCGTCCAGGGTGGTGACGGCCATGTGCCGGGCGTGGGCGGCGGTGGGATCCGCTTCGCCTCGGAGCGAGTGGGAGAGGGCCAGGTCCACCAAGGCCGGCTGGGGGAACTTGGGGGCACCGCCGAATCCGCCCCACTGCGGGTCGAAGCGGTCGGCCAACTCCTCCAGTGCCGTGGCCGACAGGTCGGGCGCATCGGCCGGGAGGCCGGCCGATGCGAACAACGAACCGGCACCCTCGGGTCGCTGGATCTCCGACCTCGACCCGATGGCCCGGCACAGCTGGTCGGCCTGCTCCTCGACCTCGCTCCGCCGGTTGTCCCAGACGTCGGTGAGGGCGTCGAGCACGGTGCGGAAGCCCGGCAGTCCCGGTCGATCGGCGGGCGGGAAGTAGGTCCCTCCGAAGAAGGGTCGTCGATCGGGGGTCAGGAACATGCTCATCGGCCATCCGCCCGAGCCGGTGATGGCCTGGACCGCCTCCATGTACACCGCGTCGACGTCGGGCCGTTCCTCGCGGTCGACCTTGATGGAGACGAACGACGCGTTCAGGGCGGCGGCACTGGCCGGGTCCTCGAACGACTCGTGGGCCATGACGTGGCACCAGTGGCAGGCCGAGTACCCGATGGACAAGAAGATGGGCCGGTCCAGGCCCGCGGCGCGCTCGAAGGCGTCCTCGCCCCAGGTGTACCAGTCGACCGGATTGGCAGTGTGCTGGCGGAGGTACGGCGACAGCTGCGCGGCGGGCACGTCCCGGATCAGGGGCAACGGCGACCGCCATCTCCGACCGCCGGGCCGCGACCCACCAGGAGGGCGAATCCACGCCACCGCCACAGGCAGTCGACCTGGCCCAGGCCGGCCTCGCCCATCCACTGCAGCTGCGGGCCCACCCCGGCCAGGCGGTCCTCGGGGTCGTCCTCGGGGCGACCGATCAGGGCCAGGAACTCGGAGTGCAGCTCGGGGGTGGCCGAGGCCACGACCTCGAGGTTGGCGAACAGCCCCCCGGGAACCAGACGACGGGCGACCTCGGCGAACAGGCTGCGCTTCCGATCGTCATCCAGATGATGGATGGCGAACCCGGACACGATCACGTCGAACGTGCCCAGCGGCTCGATCGACCGGGAGAGGTCCCACTCCCGCACGCTGACCCGGCGATCACCGGCTGAAGCGGTGGCGGGCCCGCTCCAGCATGGCCGGCGAGCTGTCGACGGCGACGACCCGGCGGAGGGAGGGGCGACCCTCGAGAGCCAGGGCGGCCAGCCGGCCGTCCCCGCACCCGAGGTCGAGGAGGGACCGGGGCCGGTCCGGCAGCAGCGTCCGGAGGACGTCCTCGCCGGCGGCCCGGGGGGCGAGCCCGTCGATACGGTCGAGGTACCGGTCCACCCGGTGGACGTCGCACCAGCTGGACACGGGGGCCTGGTCGGGGTGCGGTGCCAGTTCCACGCCACCATTGTGCCTCAGCCGCCCCGGGCCGGATGCCTAGTGTGTCAGCCCATGGAACTGCGTCTGGACGGCAAGACCGCGCTGGTCACCGGGGCCTCCCGGGGGATCGGGCAGGCCATCGCGCTGGCCTTCTCGTCGGCCGGCGCCTCGGTGATGATCTCGTCGCGCAAGGACGAGGCCCTGGCCCGCTCGGCCGAGGAGATCGATGCGGCCAAGGGGGAAGGTGCCGGAGCGGTGGACTGGAGGGTGGCCAACGCCGGTGACCCGGAACAGGCGGCGGCGTGTGTGGCGGCCACCGTCGAGCGGTTCGGCGCCGTCGACATCCTGGTGAACAACGCGGCCACCAATCCCTACTACGGACCGATCATGGACCTCGACACGGCCCGGGCCGACAAGACGGTCCGGGTCAATCAGACCGGGTATCTCGAATGGGTCCAGGCGGCCTGGCGGGCGGGGATGTCGGAGCGAGGCGGGGCCGTGCTCAACCTGGCCTCCATCGGCGGCCTGTCGGTGGAGGGCGGCATCGGCTGGTACAACGTGACCAAGGCGGCGGTCATCCACCTGACCAGCCAACTGGCGGGGGAGCTGGGCCCGACGGTCCGGGTCAACGCCCTCGCCCCGGGTCTGGTCAAGACCGAATTCGCCCGTGCCCTGTGGGAGCCGGGCGAGGAGGCCATCGCCCGCCGGCTGCCCCTGCGTCGGCTCGGCGAGGTGGGGGACATCGCCGCCGCCGCGCTGTTCCTCTGTTCGGACGCCGCTTCGTGGATCACCGGCCACACGCTGGTCATCGACGGCGGGGCCCTGTGCATCGCCAGCGGCGGCCTCAACTGACGTCCGGGCGGCGGTCAGTGGAGGTCGGCCCGACGGACCTTGCCGCTCGGGGTCCGGGGTAGCGATCCCACCACCACCAGCTGACGGGGGGCCGCCCAACGGGCCAGGGTGGACGAGACGAGCTCGCGGAGGTCCTCGAGTTTCGGGGGCACCGCCGGGTCGGTCGGGACCACCCAGGCCACCACCCGATCGCCCCACTCGGCGTCGGCGCGCTTCCACACCGCCACCTGGTCGACGCCGGGATGGCCCGACAGGACCCGCTCGACCGGAGCGGGCCAGACCTTCTCGCCGCCGGTGACGATCACCTCGGCCATGCGGCCGAACACGGCCAGGGTCCCGTCGGCGGACAGGCGTCCCCCGTCCCCCGTGGGCAGCCATCCGTCGGCGGTCCGGGGGTCCGACCCGTCGCGGTAGGAGCGGAGGAGCATCGGGCCCCGGACCAGCACCTCGCCCGCCTCACCCACCGCCCCGTCTCCGATGCGGACCTCGACGCCGGCCAGTGGTTCCCCGTCGTAGACGACACCGGAGCCGGTCTCGGTCATGCCGTAGGTGGTGACGACATTGTCGGCCAGCTCGGCGGGGGGGCGGCGCCGCCCAGCACCACGGTCCGGAACGCGGATCCGTCGACGCGGTCGAGGGCGGTGGCCACCAACGAGACCAGGGTGGCCCCCGACCGGGCCTGGCGCCCCACCTCGGCGGCGTCGAAGCCCTCGAGCACGGTGCAGGGTGTGCCGGTGACCAGCGAGCGGGTCACCACCGAGAGACCCCCGATGTGGGCCAGCGGGAGGCAGGCCAGCCAGCGGTCGGTCCCGGTGTCCACCTCCAGCCGGACCGAGGTGGCCAGGGCCGACGCCCTGACCGAGTCGTGGGTCAGGACGACGCCCTTGGGAATGCCGCTGGTGCCGCTGGTGGCGACCACCAAGGCGTCACCCGGCTCGACCGGCCGGCCGGCCGGCTGGCGGTGCTCACCGTCGGGATCCACGATGGTCGAGGGCCGGAAGGCGTCGACGATCTGGGCCACTGCCGGTGGTGGGAGCCTCGGGTCGAGGGGCAACACGGCGTGGCCGGCCGCCCAGGCCGTCTCGAGGGCCTCGACGAAGCCGGGTCCGGCCGGGAGATCGAGCGCTACCAGCTCCGGCATGGCGGTAGCCTAGGCGACCGTACGAGTACCGACTCTAGGAGTGATTGGTCGAATGGTTGTGCCGGAACAGGTCAAGGGAGACGCGGCTGGCGGCCGGACCGGACCGGAGACGGTCATCACCGGCCCACCCGTCGACCCGGTGGACCGGTTCCGGGCCCAGCCGCTGCCGGACTGGGAGCGTAAGGGCGAGTATCGGGACATCCACTACGACGTGGCCGATGGCCTGGCCAAACTGACCATCGCCCGACCCGAGGTCCGCAACGCCTTCCGGCCCCAGACCCTGTTCGAACTGGCCGACGCCTTCAACGCGGCTCGGGACGACCCCTCGGTGGGGGTGGTCATCCTGACCGGCGAGGGACCCGACGCCTTCTGTTCGGGTGGCGATCAGAAGATCCGGGGCGACGACGGCTATCTGGGCGACGACGCCGTGGCCCGACAGGGGATCGGCCGGCTCAACGTCCTCGACCTCCAGATCCAGATCCGCCGGCTGCCCAAGCCGGTGGTGGCCATGGTGGCCGGGTACGCCATCGGCGGCGGCCACATCCTGCACCTGGTGTGCGACCTGTCCATCGCCGCCGACAACGCCAGGTTCGGGCAGACCGGCCCCAAGGTGGGCAGTTTCGACGGGGGATACGGAGCCAGTCTCCTGGCCCGCACCATCGGCCTCAAGCGGGCCAAGGAGGTGTGGTTCCTGTGCCGGCAGTACGACGCCGACACCGCCCTCGATTGGGGGCTGGTCAACCAGGTCGTGCCGCTCGCCGATCTGGAGACCGAGACGGTGGCCTGGTGCCGTCAGATGCTCTCGCTGTCCCCGATCGCCCTCCGGATGCTCAAGGGCGGCCTGCACGCGGCCGACGACGGGTTGGCCGGCCTCCAGCAGTTCGCCGGCGACGCCACCATGCTCTTCTATATGAGCGAGGAGGGCCAGGAGGGCCGCAACGCCTTCCAGGAGCACCGCCCGCCTGACTTCGGCCGTTTCCCGCGGCGCCCGTGACGACCGGGCAAGGGCGACGGCGGTGGCCGTCGTGACCGGCGACCGCGCCGCGCCGGCCGTGCCCGGACCGGTCAAGCGCTGGGTGCTCGGCGCCCGGCCCCGCACCCTGCCCGCCGCCATCGTGCCGGTCGTGGTGGGCACCGCGGCCGCCCACCCGCTCAACCACCACGCGTGGTTCCGCGGGTTCTGCGGTGCTGACCGCTCAGTCGGCTCCGCCGGTCGGGGTGTGGTGGCGGGCCCTCGGCGCCTTGATCGTGGCGCTGGCCATCCAGGTGGGCACCAACTACGCCAACGACTACTCGGACGGCATCCGGGGCACGGACGATGCCCGGGTCGGCCCGCTGCGTCTGGTGGCGTCGGGCCTCGCCTCGCCGGGGGCGGTCAAGCGCGCCGCCCTCTCCTGCTTCGGGATCGCCGGCGTCGTCGGGCTCGCCCTGGCCTGGGCCACGTCGTGGTGGATCCTGGTCGTCGGGGCGGCCTGCCTCGCCGCCGGCTGGTTCTACACCGGTGGCCCCCGGCCCTACGGGTACGCCGGGCTGGGCGAGCTGTTCGTGTTCGTGTTCTTCGGGCTGGTGGCCACCGTGGGTACCTTCTACGTCCAGACCCTGAGGGTCGACGAGCCGGTGGTGTGGTTCGCCGCCGCCCTGGTGGGCCTGTTGGCCACCGCGCTGCTGCTGGCCAACAACCTGCGGGACATCCAGACCGACGCCCAGACCGGCAAGCGGACGCTGGCCGTCCGGATCGGGCGCCGCGACGCCGGATGGGTGTACGTGGCCTGCGTCGTGCTGCCCTTCGGGGCCGTTCTGGTGTGGGCACTGACGTCGGTCTCCACCGCGCTGTCGTCGTCCCGGGCGGTGGCCGCCCTCCTCCCGCTGTTGGCCCTGCCGTTGGTCGTGGGCCCGGTGAGGATCGTCAACAGCGACGCGTCCGGTCGTGCCCTGCTCCCCGTCCTGGCGGCCACCGGCCGGCTCCAGATGGTGTTCGGCGTGCTGTTGGCGGCCTCGCTGTGGCTTTGGATCCGGTGACCGGGGACCGACGGTCAGCCCCCGGCCGTCCGGCGTCGGGCCCGGACCAGCTCGGCCACGTGGTCGGGCCGCTGCAGGTGCGGCGCGTGCCCGGCACCGGCCACCACCACGTGGCGGGCGAGGGGGCCGATGGCCTCGGCCATCCGCCGGCCGAGGGCGGTGAACTTCTCGTCGAGACCCCCGGTCACGATGAGCACCGGCATGGTCAGCCGACCGAGCGACCCCCACAGCGGCTGCTGGGTGCCGGTGCCGGCCAGCCGGAGGCTGGAGGCCAGGCCGGGGCCGGTGTTGCGCAGCCGCTCGGCCAGGGCGTTGGCCGATGGCGTGATCCCGTCGAACATCGGATTGTCGAGCCAGCGCCGAACGAACGACTCGACGGTCATCGGGTGGCGGCTTCGGTCGACGACGGGATCGAGCTCCTCGGCCAGCCGACCGTCGGCTTCCCGGCGCTGCCGGCGCTCCTCCTCGTCGTCGATCCCGGCGGTGCCCGAGATCAGCACCAGGTCGTCGACCAGGTCCGGTCGTTGCAGGGCCAGATGGAGGCAGAACCGGGCGCCCATCGAGTACCCGAGATAGGAGGCCCGGCCACCGGTGTCGCCCAGGGCGGCGGCACCGTCGTCCAGGCCGAGGGCCACCTCGGCCGACCCTCCGTGCCCGGGCAGGTCGACCAGGACCAGCCGGTGGTCGGCGGCCAGATCGGTGTCCATCGAACCCCACACCCGTCCGGTCTGGGTGAAGCCGTGGGCCATCACCAACCTCGGTCCCTTCCCCACGCGTGCCGCGTGGAGCACCGGCGCCTGTCGGACGGGGCTGATGGTTGGATCGGGGTTCCGTGGTCATGGGGAGCTCCGATGAGCGTACCGACGGCGGCCGACGGCACCGGCCACCCGGACCTGCAGGCCGCATTCGCCTCGACCCTGGTCGATGAGTGGACGCGCGGCGGTGTGGGCCACGCCGTGGTGTGCCCGGGTTCGCGCTCGACCCCCTTGGCCGTGGCGCTGACCGCCCATCCGGCCATGGCCGTCCACGTCCGCCTGGACGAGCGCTCGGCCGGGTTCACCGCGCTCGGGATCGGGCGGGCATCCGGCCGCCCGGCCGTGGTGCTCACCACCAGCGGCACGGCGGCGGCCGAGCTCCATGCCGCAGTGGTCGAGGCCGACCTCGGCGCGGTGCCCCTCATCGTCTGCACCGCCGACCGGCCGGCGGAGCTGCACGACGTGGGTGCCCCCCAGACCATCGACCAGACCCGTCTGTTCGGCGGGTCGGTGCGCTGGTTCTGCGATCCCGGTGTGGCCGACCCGGCGGCCCGCACCACCTGGCGGTCTCTCGCCGCCCGCTCGGTGGCCGAGGCCGCGTCGGGGGCGAGCGGGCCCGGTCCCGTCCACCTCAACCTGCCCTTCCGGGAGCCGCTCCTCGGCGATCAGGCCGCCGGAGGAGGAGTGGGCCCGGGACGGCCGGACGGTCGACCCTGGCACCAGGTGGTCCGACGGACCGCTGGCCCCACCGCCCGACTCGGTGCGCGACTTGGTCGCATTCCGGCCGTCTCCACCGGCGGCGGCGCGGGCTCATCGTGGCCGGGGCCGGCAGTGGCGATCCCGACGCCGTGTTCGGGTTGGCCGACACCCTGGGCTGGCCGGTCCTGGCCGAACCGCGCTCGGGGATGCGCCTCCCCCGGCCCGGGATGATCGGCGCCGCCGATGGCATCCTCCGCTCGGAGCGGTTCGCCGCCCGGCACCGGCCCGAGACCGTGCTCCGGCTGGGCGAGCCCTGGGCGTCCAAGGTGGTCAACGGGTTCGTGTCGGCCTCGGCCGCCAACGGCGCCGACGTGGTGGTGATCGATCCGTGGGACCCGCTGGCGCGATCCGCAGCGGGAGGCGTCGGCCTTCATCCGCTCGGACCCCACGGTGTTCTGCGAGGAGGCGGCCCGCGGCGTCGCGGCCTCGCCGTCCGATGGTGGCGATCTCCCCCGGGGATGGCACGAGGACTGGGTGGGTGCCGAATCAGCGGCCCGGTCCGTGATCGGCGCGCTCGGGGCCGACGACGGGTCCGCCGGCCCCCAGGGTCCGCTGACCGAACCGTCGCTGGCCCATCGCCTCTTCGCCCGGATGCCGTCAGCATCCACGCTGGTGGTGTCGTCGTCGATGCCGGTCCGCGACCTCGAGGCGTTCGGGCTGCCGCGGCCCCACCCCCCTCGGGTGGTGGCCAACCGGGGGGCCAACGGCATCGACGGGGTGGTGTCGACGGCATTGGGTGTGGCGCTGGTCTCGCCCCATCCCACCGTGGCCCTACTCGGCGATCTGGCCTTCCTCCACGATGTGTCGGCCCTGGTGCGGGCCGGGGAGCTGACCGCCCCGCTGACCCTCGTGGTGGCCGACAACGACGGCGGCGGCATCTTCTCGTTCCTCGACCCGGCCTCGTCGCTCGACGACGAGGTGTTCGACGTGCTCTTCGGAACCCCGCAGACGGCCGACGTGGGCGCCGTGGCCGCCGGCTTCGGTTGGCCGGTCGACGAGTGCGGGGATGGAGCCGGCACCGGATTCGAGGAGTGCCTGGACCGTCGCCTGGCCGAGGGTTCGATGTCGGTGATCCGGGTCCGGCTCCCCGACCGGGCCGAGAACGTGGCCGTTCACCGCCGGATCAACGACGCCATCGTCGAGGCCGTCGAGCGCTGAGCGGGGTCAGCAGGACCGGTCGGAGCCGGCTGGGTCAACAGGGCCTGCCCAGGTCAGCAGGGCCGGGGGTCGTAGGAGGGGATGGCGGGTGCCGGCACGGTCGTCGTCGGGCTCGGAACGGTCGGTGCCGTCTGGGCCACCGACGTCGGGGTGGCTGCGGTGCTCGGTGTGGTGGTGACCGGGAGGGTCATGGGATTGCCGTAGGAATCGAGCGGCGGTGTCACGATCGGTCCCACGTCGCCGCCCAGGAATTGGGTGATCATCTGGGCGGCGGCATCGGGCTGGACGACTTCGACGTCGCCGGCCACCGACGAGTAGGCCCCGGCGGTCGGAAGGGTGAAGGCCTGGAGCTCGGAACCGGAGAAGGCGTGGTAGCGCTCGGCCAGGGCGAAGAGATCGTTGGGGGTGAGGCCGTTGTCCTTGCTGAAGTCGTGGACCACCGAGGTGAGCAAGGAGTTGAGCCTGAACGGGTTGTACGTCGACTTGGCTTTGTCCAGGGCGGCCGAGATGATCAGGTTCTGACGCTCGATGCGGCCGATGTCGGCCGAGGGATCGGAGTTCCACTCGCCGTTGGCGTAGTACTCGAAGTAGCGCGAGCGGGACAGGGCGAGAGCCTGGGGTCCGTTGAGCACCTGGCATCCTGCGGTGGGGATGTTGAGTCCGGAGTTGTTGTAACAGACACCGGTCGAGCAGTCCTGGTCCCGCACCGGATACGGGAAGTCCATGGAGATGCCACCGAGGGCGTTGACGGCATCCTGCAGGCCGAAGAAGCTGATCTCGATGTAGTGGCTGATCGGGATGCCGAAGGTGTTCTGGATGGTCTTGATCAGGGCGTCGGGGCCACCGCTGAACGCCGCATTTATCTTGTTGGCGCTGGCCAGCTGGGTGTTGGCCGGCAGCCCGGAGAGGGTCACGTAGGTGTCCCGGGGGATCGACAGGGTGGAGGCGGTGCCCGCCGCCGGATCGACGTGGACGATCTTGATGGTGTCGCTCCGCTGCCCCCCGGCATTGGTGGCATTGCCGAATTGCTGGGCCTCCGCCGCCGTTTCACCGGCCCGGCTGTCGGAGCCGATCAGCAGCACGTTGTAGGGCTGGCCGTTGGCGGCGGCGACGCACGACGAACAGGGGCTGGAGGAAACCTTGCTCCATTCGTAGCGGAAGTAGCCGTAGCCCAGCCCGGCGACGAGAAGCAGGGCCACCACCAGCCCGATGGCCACCCGGAGAAGCCGCTCGGCGGGTCGGCGCCGACGCTTCTTCGCTCGTTTGAGCTCACGCCTCGACGGCACCTCGACCTGGCCCCCGAGGATGGGCCCGGGGAACTCGGGCTCGCGTCCCGGGCGCGGCGACCCGACCGGGGTGGACCCGCGCGGGCGTCCGGTCGAGCCGTCCGAGGAGCGGCCGGTGGGGCGGGATCCTCTGGGTGTGGGGGGTTCGGAAGGGGGCACGGGGATTGGTCTCGGAGCTCGTGATCGCCGGGAGCGACCGGCCGGCAGATGGTCCTGCGGCGTCGTTCGAAGACGGAACAGTTTCCCACGATCGGGGCCAAATCTGGTGTCACACCTGGTGGGGGAGCGACCTCAGCGACCGGTGGGCACCCACGATCCGTGGAATCCGAACGGGACACGGGCGGGCAGGTGGACCGTGGCCACCGGCGGACCGGCGAACGACGTGGCGTCGAGGATCACCAGGTCGCTGGCGTCCCGGGTGGCGTCGTACATCACGCTGAGGATCCACCCCTCGTCCTCACCGCGGCCGTCGACGGCCTTGACGAACACCGGCTCCCCGGGCGAGAGGAACTCACCGGGGTCGAAGCGGACCGCTTCGTCGCGCACCAGGTCGTACTTGATCAGGCCGGTGAAGCTCGGGTCGTCGGTACGCGGACCGAGCCGGGTGCAGTAGCCGTACCGGTGCCGGAAGCCGGCCACGTCGTCGTCGATGCGCGGGAACTCGACGGGGGTGTCGTCGAGTCGCTGCTCGGAGACCCGGTCGGACACCGGATCCACCGTCCAGCGGGCCAGCGTCGGCGTGTCCAGACTGATCGGTTCCCCCGGCGCGGTGTCGAACGCCTTGTCGTAGCGGACGACGTCGATGACCACCCGATCGCCCTCGTCGAAGCAATTGAGGACGTGGAAGACGTAGACGGGATCGATGTCGATCCAGTGGATCTCCGCATTGCCTCCGGTCCGGGGCATCACGCCGACCCGGGCACCGGCCTCGGGCATCCACCGGTAGGGGATCGAACGCCCGGCGGCGGCCAACTCGAGATCGAACACCACCGGCAGGTCGAGGAAGGTGATCCGGGTGGCGGTGACCCCGAAGTCGTGGATCATGGTGGCCACCGGGATGGTCGATCTCCTCGGTGCGGACCAGGTGACCTGACGCGTCGGCCACGTGGTAGCGGAGAAAGGGCGGCCCGAACACATCACTGCCGAAGAAGATCAGCTCCCCGGTGATCGGGTCGACCTTCGGGTGCGCGGTCATGGGCGAAGCCAGGGCCCCGTCGAAGTCGTGGACCCGGGCCCGGCTCAGATCGGACGAGAGGGCGTGCGGGAACCCGGATTCCACCAGGGCCAACGTGGTGCCGCCATGACTGATGACGTGGGTGTTGGCCGGACCGTCGATGGGCTCGCCCGGACCCTTGGGCGGAGCCGTCCCCACTTTGGCGGCCAGCGCCCGGGTCCGGACCCAGCGGTTGGCGAAGCCGGTGGCCCTGCTGCCGGCCAGGGAGATGGCGTGGACCATCCCGTCACCGCTGAACCAGTGGTAGTCGCTCTCGTCGAGCGGCAGCACCGCCGGATTGGGACCGTTCCGGAGCAGCCGGCCCTCGAGATCGGGTGGGATGACGCCGGTGACCGGAAGCTCGAGGACGTCGCTCCGTTCCTCGACCACCGGCGCGAAGTTTCCGTGGAGATACGGATTGGACATCGGTGGCTCCTGGGCGGCCGAGGGAACGTGGCGGAACACGGCTGATGGTAGCGGTCGATGAGGAACGACTCGGACCCGGCGGCGTGGCAGGCTGAGGCCATGGCCCACCTCGCCGAGGATCTCCGCTTCCGCGGGACTGATCCACCAGATGACCGGCACCGATCTCGAACGTCGCCTCGACTCCGATCGTCTCACCGCATACAGCGGCTTCGACCCCACCGCCGACAGCATGCACGTCGGTCACCTGCTTCAGGTCTGCAACCTCCGGCGGCTGCAGCTGGCCGGACACCGGCCGATCGCCGTGGCTGGAGGGGGGACCGGATTCGTGGGTGACCCGGGCGGCAAGTCGGAGGAGCGCTCGCTCCTGAGCGAAGAGGAGCTGCAGACGAATCTCGAGGGCATCCGCGGTCAGCTCGGGCACTTCCTCGATTTCGGCGAGGCGCGGGTCGGGACCCGCCCTCCTGGTCAACAACGCCGACTGGCTCCGGCCCCTGTCGCTCTTCGAGTTCCTGAGGGATGTGGGCAAGCACTTCACCGTCAACCAGATGGTGGCCAAGGACTCGGTGAAGTCGCGGCTCACGCGGGCCGACCAGGGCATCTCGTTCACCGAGTTCAGCTACATGCTCCTCCAGGCCTTCGACTTCCTCCACCTGTTCGACACATTCGACTGCCGGCTCCAGCTGGGCGGGAGCGACCAGTGGGGGAACATCACCATGGGGACCGAACTGGTACGCAAGGTCCGTCACCAGGAGGTGTGGGGCCTGACCACTCCGTTGGTCCTCAAGGCCGACGGTACCAAGTTCGGCAAGACCGAGTCGGGGACGGTGTGGCTCGACCCATCCAGAACCAGCCCGTACCAGCTCTACCAGTTCTTCCTGCGCAGCGAGGACGCCATGGTCGGGTCCTATCTGCGGTACTTCACGTTCCTCGACCACGACACCATCCTCGGACTCGACGAGGCGACGGCGGCCCGCCCGGAACGACGGGAAGCCCAGCGCCAATTGGCTCGCCAGGTGTGCACCCTCGTCCACGGCGAGGGCGAGACGGGCCGGGCCGAGCAGGCCGCCGCCGCCCTGTTCGGGGAGGAGGTCGCCCAGTTGGACGAACCCACCTTGCTCGACGTGTTCGCCGACGCCCCCTCGACCACCCTGTCCCGCACCCGTCTCGGCGGCGAGGGCCTGACGCTGGTCGACCTCCTGGTGGAGACCGGCCTGGTCCCGTCCAAGAGCCGGGCGGCGACCACCGTCGAGCAGGGCGGGGCCTACCTCAACAACCGCCGGGAGACGGAGGCCGGACGCATCATCGGCCCCGGCGATCTGGTGGCCGGCCGGTATCTGGTGCTCCGGCGGGGGAAACGCGACTACCACCTGGTCAAGTTCGACTGAACGACCGGGCCCGGAGGATGCCGGCCAGCGGGGGTGGTCCGCCCGCCCGGTCCTACACTGAGCGCCATGAGCAGCTCCGGGCGGGAAGGTTCGGACATGTCGCCGGTCAGGCTGACCACCGGGTTACCCGAGACGGTCCTGCCCGAGGAGCCCGAGACCGTGCGAACGGCCCTCGAGGCGGCCTTGGCCCAGCCGGGGGAACGACGCCGGCACGCCGTCTCCGATGTGGTCCGGGTCGCCCCCGGTTCGCTGAACGCCTGGGCCGCACTCGGCTCGTTGGCCCGCGACGACGTGGAGGCCTACGCCTGCTTCCGGGTCGGGTACCACCGCGGCCTCGACGCGTTGCGGGCGGCGGGATGGAAGGGCTCGGGCCTGGTCCGGTGGGAGCACGGGCCGAACCGGGGGTTCCTCCGTTGCCTCGACGGCCTGCGTTCGGCGGCGGGAGCGATCGGCGAGCACGCCGAAGAGGAGCGGTGCGCACAGTTCCTCCGTCAGCTCGATCCGTCCTGGCGGGCTGATTGGACGGGTTTCCCGTCCTAGTGGCGGTCTCGACCCCGGCGGCGGGCGACCGGCGCCCGACTCCGCCGCCCCATCCCCCGGGCCCGGCCCGATCGTGGGCCCACCGACTGGTCGCCATCTCGATCGTGGTGCTCGGGTCGTCGCTGTCGCCGGCTGCACGCTCGACCAGACGGGCCCGCCGGCAGCCCAGCTCTCGGCCTGGATGACCACCGCCGCCGGGGGCGCCGCCGTCGGACAGGTGGAGGCGGACGCCCGCAACATCGACCTGGCCATCTCCGGCCACAACACGCCGGCCGCCCTGCGGACGGTCTGTGCCCTCCTGACCAATGACGCCCAGACGGCCATCGGCAACCTCCCCACCCCGGACACCCAGCTGACCGACGACCTCAATGCGGCCTACGAGGACGCCGCCGCCGCCGGCAACGACTGCTACAAGGGCGCCGACGGGGACCGGACCCTCCTCAGGCGATCGGCCTCGGAGCGGGTCAAGCTGGTCCCCATGTTGGCCGCCGCCGTCGACCGCATCCGATCCATCACCGGCCATACGCCGTCGACGTCGACCACCGCCCCCTCCGGGGACAACAATGACCCCTTCGGGAACTGACCTGACCGGCCCGGCCGGGCCGTTCCCGGCCGACCGAGACCACGACGAGTACGACCGTCAGCGCCGGCGGGTGCTCTGGTCGCTGCCCACCGGGCTCTTCGTCCTGGGCAGCCGGGCGGGAGCCGAGCGCAACATGATGACCTGCAACTGGGTCATGCAGGTGGCCACCACGCCCAAGCTGGTGGCCGTAGCCGTGGAGCATGGCTCGGTGACCCGGCGTCTCGTCGAGGAGGGCGGCGGGTTCGCGGTCAGCGTGTTGCCGAGGTCGGCCCGCGCCGTCGTCCGTCGGTTCGTCAAGCCGGCCGATTCGGTCGTGCTCGACCCGGACGGCCGCGCCGTCACCATCCAGGGCGAGCCGGTACACGAGGTCACCGGCGGCTTCCCCTGCCTGACGGTGGCCCGGTCGTGGTTGGCCTGCGAGGTGCGTCACCTCCTCCGGTGGGACGGTGACGCACCGGGCGGAGCGGGTAGTCACGTCCTCTTCATCGGTGAGGTGGTCGATGTCGGTGAGTCAGGCCCGGGGGGCGTGGACCCGGCCCCGGCCGACGAATCGGGTGTGCTGCGCATGGAGGACACCCGGATGAACTACGGCGGATGAGCGCCTGGACCCGGAGGGGGCCGATGGCCGCCGCCGCCGGCCCGGTCTCATTCCTCGGTCGGTGCCGGGGGCCGCAGGTCGATCCGGAGGGTCAGCACGCCCTCCTCGATCGAAGGCTCGGCGTCCCCGATCATGGCGAAGTCCATGAAATCGGCCTGCGCCTGCTGCTTGAACCGCTCACGGTCCGGCCCTTCGATGGGGGGCAGGCCACGGGACCTCACCGCATCGGCCCTGGCCCGGAACCGTTCCACCATGGCCTGGGGGTCGAATTGAGCAGCCATGCCCCGATGGTACCGGTGCCGCCGGTGCGCTACGAATGACGGCGCCCCGCACTACACTGGGCCGCATTGGTGAGAGGGGTCACCCCGGTCAGCGGGTGATCGGAGTGCGTGCCACCCCTGGTGGGGCAAGGAGTTGTTTCCGTGAAGAAGGGACGCCATCGCCGCTTCGAAGAAGCGCGCAGCCTGAAGCGATCGGTCGCCACGGCCAGTCGGCGCTGCCCCGAATGCGGCGCCGAGCCCGACGACAAGCACGCCTCGTGGTGCCTGGCCACCGAGGACGACTACGACGAGATCCTCGGTACCGCGCCGAGGGATGACGCCTTCGCCGAGGACGACCCCCTGGCCGAGTAGCCGGGCCGGCGGTCAGCAGCAGGGCCTAACGGCGCAGCGTCGGGTGGGGCAGCAGGGTCACCCGGGTCCGGGGTGCGCGTCGCTCGTCGAGGTAGGCGGCCAGCCGTTTGTAGATCTTCTTGCCGGCCATCGTCTCCAGTTCGGTCCGCATGCTGACGTAGACGGGCTCGTGGCCGACGAACGCTTCGGGGTCCTCGGTGCACCACCAGTGGAACTCGGCACCTCCCTCGCCCCAGTGGCGCCGGTCCCATTGCCGGACCACCGACGTGACCCGCCCGTCCTGGGCCGTCTCGTCCTCGCGGCGCAACGGCAACTGCCAGCAGACTTCGGGCTTGAGCTCGACGTGGCTCCGCCCTTGGGCCAGAGCCGCGGTGTGGAGGGCGCATCCGGGCCCGGCCGGGAATCCGGGCCGGTTGAGGAAGATGCAGGCGCCGTCGACCAGGCGGGTGCCGAGATCGCCGTCGGGCAGCTTCTTCACCACGCCCTTGCGGCCCTGCTTGTGGAACTGCCAGACATCGGGCGTGAGGCCGGCGGCGGCCCGCTCGACGTTGCGGGCGTCCTTCTTGCCGGTGAAATGGGCCCCGTAGGAGCAACATCCCTGGACCAGCTCGGGGGCCGGCCCGGTGAGGACGCCCTGACACCCCTGACCGAAGATGCAGGTCCAGGAGCTGACCAGGAACGTCACATCGAAGAGCCAGGTCCGCTCCTCGTCGGGGTCGTCGAAACTCACCCACTCATGGGCATTGGCCGGTTGGTGCTTGTGGCTCGCTGACACGCCCTTATGATGACAGGCATGAGTGAAGACCGTGAGGACGTCCGCCCGGTGCTGACGATTACCGGCGAAGCCAGGGCCACCGTGCTCGAGGTGCTGGCCAACGAGTCCGAATCGGACTCGTTGGCGCTGTGGCTGGAGATCAGCGGTGAGAGCAACGGTGCCTACGCCTACGACATGTACTTCCAGTCCCTGGCCGATGCCGGTGCCGGCGATGTGGTGCAAGAGGGTGACGACCTGCCCGTCGTCGTGCCCCAGGCCAGCGTCGAGCGGCTCCAGGGGGCGACGCTGGACTTCGTGACCGACGCCTCCGGCGAGGGCGGGCTGGTCATCGTGAACCCCAACACCCCGCCGGCTCCCACGTTGAGCGGGCTGGCTCCGGGGGCCGAAGTGGATCTGTCCGACCCCCTGGCCCAGCGGGTGGTGTCGGTCCTCGACGAACAGGTGAACCCGAGCATCGCCGCCCACGGCGGTCGTGCCGACCTGGTCGCCGTCGAGGACTCCTCGGTCTATCTGCGGCTCAGCGGTGGATGCCAGGGTTGCGGGATGGCCAAGGCCACCTTGTCCCAGGGCATCGAGGTGATCCTGCGCGAGGCCATCCCCGAGATCGCCAACATCGTCGACGTGACCGACCACGCCGACGGCACCAACCCGTACTACGAGCCGGCCCACAGCTGACCGGTCAGCGCCGGCCCCGGGCCCGGCGCTGACGATGCCCGTCCGGGAGGCGGCGGTCCAGTACGTTGCCTGTGGTGGACACCCTGTTGGTCTCCGGCACGACCGTTGCCGGCCTGCTGATCGGGGGCGCTCTCGACCCGCTCGGTCAGAGGATGGCCGACCAGAGCCGTCTCGAGGACCAGCGTCGCCGGGCCGCCGACGACCAGGGGGAGGTGCCCGTCCCGGCCGAGGGCACGGTCCGCAATCTCCTGCCTTCGGGCCGGTCACCGACCCGGACGGCATCGGCGGCCGTGCTGACCGCCGTGCTCTTCGGGGGCGCGGCGGCCCACTTCGGGCGGGATCTGGTGCTGGCTCCCTTCTGCGTGTTCTTCGCCATGCTGGTGGCCGTCTCGGTGACCGACCTCTCCCACCGGCTCGTGCCCCGTCGGCTCCTCTACGCCGCGCTGGCCCTGATTGCGCCGCTCCTGGCGGCCTCGGCGGGGATCGACCATCAGTGGCACGACCTGACCGGGGCCATCGTCGCCGGGGCCGTGGCCTTCGGGCTCTTCTTCGGGATCTGGTGGTTCGTCCCCCGGGGGATGGGCTTCGGCGACGTGCGCCTGGCCGGCGTCATCGGCCTCACCGTGGGCTACCTGAGCCTCCTCCATGCCTACGTGGCCTTCCTCACCGGTTTCATCGTGGGCATGGTCTTCGGCGTGGTCATGATGGTGGTGTCGTCGTCGGGCCGGAAGACGCGCATCCCCTTCGCTCCGTCGCTGGCCGTCGGGGCGGTCATCGCCGTCTTCTGGGGTGGTCAGATCGCTCACGACCTGTTCCACGCCGGATCGTGACCACGCCCTGCCCCGAGTAGATTTCCCTGCATGCTCCGCTTCCTGACCGCCGGCGAGTCGCACGGCCGCGCCCTGGTGGTCATCGTCGAGGGACTGCCCGCCGGCCTGCTGGTGACCGAAGGGGACATCCAGCGCGGACTGGCCCGGAGGCGGCTCGGGTTCGGGCGGGGCCCGAGGATGCGCTTCGAGGCGGACGAGGTGAGCCTGCTCGGCGGGATCAGGCACGGGAGGACGCTCGGGTCGCCGGTGGCCATCGAGATCGCCAACACCGAATGGCCCAAGTGGGAGACCGAGATGTCCCCCGACCCCGGTCTGCCCTCGAAGGTGCTCACCCAGCCCCGACCCGGGCATGCCGACCTCTCCGGCATGCTCAAATACGGGCTCAACGACGCCCGTGACGTCCTCGAACGGGCCTCGGCCCGGGAGACGGCCGCCCGGGTGGCGGCGGGCACGTTGGCCAAGCTGCTGCTGTGGCAGATCGGCATCGACGTGTTCAGCCACATCGTGCAACTCGGTCCCGAGCGCGCCGAATCGGACGTCCTGCCCTCGGTCGCCGACCTCATCCGGGTCGACGAGTCACAGGTGCGGTGTTGCGATCCCGACGCCGAGGCCCGGATGATCGCCGCGGTGAAGGCGGCGGCCAAGGACGGCGATTCGCTCGGCGGGGTGGCCGAGGTGATCGCCTTCGGCGTCCCGGTGGGCCTCGGCAGCCACGTGCACTGGGACCGTCGCCTCGACGCCCTGCTGGCCCAGGCCCTCATGAGCATCCAGGCCATCAAGGCCGTCGAATTCGGCGACGGCTTCGAACTGGCCGGCCGGCGGGGCTCGGTGGCCCACGACGCCATCCGGGTGGCGACGGCCGGCGACGACCGACCCGAAGACGGGGACCCGGGCTTACTCGGCGGGGGCTACGTCCGGGACACCCACCATGCGGGAGGGGTCGAAGGGGGCATCTCCACCGGATCGCCCATTGTGGCCCGCGCCACCATGAAGCCGTTGGCCACCCTCAACCGGCCCACCCTGGGCACGGTGGACGTGGTGTCCAAGGAGTCCACCGTGTCCTTCAAGGAGCGCACCGATGTCACCGCGGTGCCGGCCATGGGCGTGGTGGCCGAGACGATGGTCGCCCTGGTCCTGGCGTCCGAGGCCCTGCGCAAGTTCGGCGGCGACTCGGTCGAGGAGTTCCGGCGCAACCGCCGCGGCTATCTGGAGGCACTGGGGGAGACGCCCTCGGCGCCCCGGCCGCCGACCGATGGTTGACCGGGTCATCCTGGTGGGCATGATGGGTGCCGGGAAGACCACCGTGGGCCGTCAGCTCGCCGCCCGCCTCGGGTGGACCCACTTCGATTCCGACGCCCAGGTCATGGCCAGTACCGGCTCCACCGTGCCCGAGCTGTTCGCCGAACGCGGCGAGGCCGCCTTCCGGGCCGAGGAGGCCCGGGTGCTGGCCGAGGCGCTCTCCTCCTCGCAGCCGGTGGTCGTGTCGGCCGCCGGTGGGGTGGTCCTGTCCGAGGCCAATCGGGATCTCCTGCAGCGGTCGGGCGTCGTGGTCTGGCTCCGGGCCGACCCCGGTCTCCTGGCCCGGAGGGTGGGCAAGGGAGACGGCCGCCCGCTGCTGGGGGACGAACCGGCGACCAGACTGGTGGATCTCTACGAGGTCCGGCGCCCTCTGTACGAGGCGGTGGCGGAAGCGGTGATCGACGTCGAGGGTCTCACTCCGGTCGAGGTGGTCGACCGGATCCTGGCCCAGCCGGCGCTGGTGTCGCGCCGGATCGGGGCGGTCCGGGAACGATGATCGAGATCCCGGTGGAGCTGGGGGAGCGGGCCTACCGGGTGGTGGTGGGCGACGGTGCCCGTCATGACCTGGCGGCCATGGTGGCCACCGCCGCCCCCGGCGCCCGGCGGGCCGCCATCGTCACCCAGGCCGGCATCGGCGTGCCGGTCGACCCCGGTCTCCCGGCCGACGAGTTCACCGTGCCCGACGGCGAGGGGGCCAAGTCGCTGACCGTGGTCGAGGAGCTGTGTCGGGGCTTTGCCCGTGCCGGGCTCGGTCGGTCCGACGTGGTCATCGCCGTCGGCGGCGGCGTGGTCACCGACCTGGCCGGTTTCGCGGCGGCGTCCTTCCACCGGGGGACGGCCTATGTGAACGTGGCCACGACGCTGCTGGCCCAGGTGGATGCCGCCATCGGGGGCAAGACCGGGGTCAACCTCCCCGAGGGGAAGAACCTGGTGGGGGCCTTCTGGCAGCCGAGCGGGGTCATCTGCGACACCGAGGTGCTGTCGACCCTGCCTCCCCGGGAGTGGGCCTCGGGCCGGGGCGAGATGGCCAAGTACGCGTTCTTGGATGGTTCGGCGTCCGGCGGTGGACCCGACGCCTCCCTGCTCGACCTGGGCCTGGCCGACCAGGTGGCCCGGTGCGTGGCCATCAAGGCCGACGTGGTGGCGGCCGACGAGCGGGAAGGCGACCGTCGGATGCTCCTCAATTACGGGCACACGCTGGCCCACGCCCTGGAGGCGGTCGCCTTCGATCCCGATGCCGGCCTCGACCTCCGCCACGGGGAGGCCGTGGCCATCGGCCTCGTCTACGCCGCCCTGCTGGCCCGGAGGCTCGGGCGCATCGACGACGACCGGGTCGAACTGCACCGGAGGGTGGTCGGCGCCTTCGACCTCTCCGCCGCCGTCCCCGACCGGGCCGAGCCCAAGCGCCTGGTCTCGTTCATGGCCCGGGACAAGAAGGCCAGGCACGATCTCACCTTCGTGCTCGACGGACCCCGGGGCGTCGAGGTCACCCACGGCGTCGACGAGGCCGACGTGCTCGCTACCCTGGCGGAGATGCAAGGTCCGGAACCCGGTGGCGCCAGGTGAGCACGGCCGCTTCGATCCTGCTCCTCTCGGGGCCCAACCTCAACCTGCTGGGGGAGCGTGAACCGGCCGTCTACGGCTCCGCCTCCCTGGACGAGCACGTGGCCACGGCGACCGGCGCCGCCACCGGGCTGGGCCTGTCCCTCGAGCACCTCCAGACCAACCACGAGGGAGATCTGGTCGAGGCGGTGCAACGGGCCCGCGGCCGGGTCGACGCCATCATCGTCAACGCCGGCGCCCTCACCCACACGTCCTGGTCGCTCCACGACGCCCTGGCCGCCTTCGACGGGGTCGTGGTCGAACTCCACCTGAGCAATCCGGCCGCCCGCGAGCCGTTCCGCCATCTGTCGGTCATCGCCCCGGTGTCCGACGGGTGCATCGCCGGCTTCGGGGGGTTGGGGTACCGGCTCGCCGTCGAGGCCGTGCATCAGATCCTGGCGGCCGGGACCGAGCCCCGATGAGCGCCGGGCCCGAGCCGGCGTGGCGCCCCTGGAGGTGACCGGCCGACTCGATCGGCTGCGGGCCCTGTTCGCCGGGGCGGGAGACGACGGACGAGGCGATCGGCGCGCTGCTGGTGACCACGCCGGCCAACATCCGGTGGCTGAGCGGCTTCAGTGGATCGGCCGGACTCCTCCTGGTCACCGACGACGGCGCTCTGCTCACTACCGACGGGAGGTACCGGACCCAGTCCGCCGAGCAACTGGAGGCGGCCGGCGCCGACGCCGAGATCACCACCTGTGTGGGCGGGGTGCAGGTCCAGCGCGAGGCGCTGGTGGCGCGCGCCGCGGCGGTCGGCTCGCTCGGGCTCGAGGCCGACACCGTCACCTGGTCGTCGCAGAGGACGTGGGCGGGGCTCCTGGCCTCGGCGGCGCTGGTCCCCACCCGGGGGATGGTCGAAGGACTGCGGACGGTCAAGGACCCGGCCGAAGTGGTCCGGATGGAGCGGGCCGCGGCCATTGCCGACCGGGCCCTCGAAGCGACGCTGCCCCTGCTGGCCGCGGCGGGAGAGCGGAGCCGAGCTCACCGAATCGGGTTTCGCCGCCGCCCTCGACCACGCCATGCGCCTGGGCGGGGCCGAGGAGAGCGCCTTCGAGACCATCGTGGCGTCGGGCGAGAACTCGGCCAAGCCCCATGCCCGGCCCGGCGACCGGCGCATACGGCCCGGCGATCCGGTGGTCGTCGACTTCGGCGCCGTCTTCGACGGCTACCGGTCGGACATGACCCGGACCTTCTGTGTCGGCGGCGAGCCCTCCGGCGAGCTGGCCACTGTGTTCGAGGTGGTGGCGGAGTCGCAACGGGCCGGGGTGCGCTCGGTGTCCCCGGGGGTCACCGCCGCCTCGGTGGACCTGGCCTGCCGGGAGGTGATCGGCGCGTCCGGGT
Organism: uncultured Acidimicrobiaceae bacterium; assembly: GCA_963812885.1. Classification (GTDB taxonomy): domain Bacteria; phylum Actinomycetota; class Acidimicrobiia; order Acidimicrobiales; family RAAP-2; genus Bog-756. The sequence goes on from CAWEWZ010000007.1 coordinate 543,838, forward strand.
GGGCGGAGCGCTTCGAGCACGGCACCGGGCACGGGGTCGGGCTCGACATCCACGAAGGGCCGTCGGTCGGCCCGGGGTCGACTGCTATCCTCGCTGCCGGCACCGTGGTCACCGTCGAACCGGGGGTGTACCTGCCCGGGACGGGCGGGGTCCGCATCGAGGACACCCTGGTGGTGACTCCCGACGGGAGCCGACCGCTGACCCTGTTCCCGAAGGAAGTTGCTGTCTGATGGCTGTCTCCACCAATGATCTCCGCAACGGCATGACCCTCGACCTGCCCGAGGGTCTGTTCGCCGTGGTCGAGTTCCAACACGTCAAGCCGGGCAAGGGCGGCGCCTTCGTGCGCACCAAATTGAAGAACCAGCGGACCGGTGCCGTCATCGAGCGGACCTACCGGGCCGACGAGAAGCTCGAGCAGGCCATCATCGACAAGCGGGAGATGCAATTCCTCTACCGGGACGGTTCGGACTACGTGTTCATGGACACGTCGTCCTACGAGCAGCTCCAGGTCGAAACGGCCCTCCTCGGTGATTCTGCCAATTACCTGAAGGAGGGCGATGACGCCGTCCTGCAGTTCTACGGGTCGGAGATCGTCGGGGTCGACCTGCCGGCGGCGGTCGAACTGACGGTCACCGACACCGAGCCGGGGCTCCAGGGGGACCGGGTGTCCGGGGCCCGCAAGCCGGCCACGGTGGAGACGGGGCTGGTCCTCCAGGTCCCCCTCTTCGTCAATCCCGGGGAGAAGATCAAGGTGGACACCCGCACCGGGGAGTATCTGACCCGGGCCTGACCGCCGGGGCCCCGGCCGGGGGGCGAAGCCGTGGACCCGGCGCCCGACCCGACCGATCACCGACCATGGATCCCGCACCCCGCCACCAGGCCCGCGAACGGGTCGTGACCCTCCTCTACGAGGCGGAGCTGAAGGGACGGCGCCCGACCGAGGTCCTCGACGATCTGGCGGTGGCTCCGGATCCCTACACCGTCGACCTGGTGCGGGCCGTGGAGACGCGTCGGGCCGACATCGACGCCCGCATCGGTGCCGCCGCCATCGGGTGGGAGCTCGACCGGATGGCGGTGGTGGACCGGAACGTGCTCCGGCTGGCCGTGGCCGAGCTGCTCGGGTGTCCCGACGTCCCCACCGCGGTGATCCTCAACGAGGCGGTCGAGCTGGCGTCGGCCTATTCGACCGACGACTCGGGGCGGTTCGTCAACGGCGTGCTGGCCACGCTGGCCGAACAGATCAGAGGGTGAGCACGGAGGAACCGGCGGGCTGATCGCCGAGCCGGTGGCCACGCCGCCTCGCCGGCCGCCTGGCGGCCGACGACCGCCTGGGTATACTCGGATCCTGACCGTGAAGCGGGTCCTGTGAGGCCCGAACGGACAGGAGGATGCAGTGGCCATTGCGTCGACGCATTCTCCATGCGCTTTCAGGTGGACTACATCCTGAAGGGCGCTGAACACGTTGATCAAAAAGGTTGCACCGTCCCCGACGGACAATGCACCAACGACCTGCAGGGCCCCATGTTCACCATGTATCTGCCCTCCCCCACTCTCGCCCGCCACATATTCTGGCGCACCACACTGGGGATCTATACCTTTCACACCACGGTAACTTCGACCGATCCTGCACTGACTGCGGCCCAGAAAGGCGACAGGTCGGTGACTGCGTTCCTGAATTTCGCCATGATGTATCGCTTCTGAACGGCCAGGAGTGCGGCCTGCATCCGCACGCCGCTAAACCGGGTGACTGCAAGAGGGTTTGATGAATCGCGAAATACAACGCGAATGCACGATAAACGCTCGACGTTATCCCAGATATGAATTCGAAACCGACGTTACAGCCACGGTACTGGGGATGGAACGCAGCGAGACAGCGCGCGGATGTTCTCTCAATATTAACGAGTCGGGCATCGCGGGACTGTTTCCCACCGAATGGGACGTGGGAGCTTCCGTGAACCTGCAGTTTTCGGTGCCCTTCTCCACTGCTCCGGTTCGAGTGCGCGCTGTGGTGCGGAATCGCACCAGTTACCGATACGGGTTCGAATTTGTAGATTTGACTCCTGAGCATCGCGGGACCATAAGCCGGACCTGCCGAATGCTCGGCTTATTTGTATGAAGCAAGGGCATAGTACCCCGCTCCGGCCGGGCTTGAAAATGCATACCACGGACGCCATCGCCGAAAGAGTCGACGCTCTGCCTCGGCACGAGTTCAAGGTCCTCGTAGCCGACGACTCGCCCATCTATCGCAAACTCGTCGAGTACGCGCTCTCCGATCAGCAGTACACGGTCCTGTTCGCTAAGAACGGCCGCCAGGCGGTGGAACTGTTTACCAAGCATCAGCCCGCGCTGGTGGTGACCGATTGGGTGATGCCCGACCTCACCGGAATTGAACTCTGCCGCCACATCCGCGAACAAGCTCAAACCGTCTACACCTACATCATCATGCTGACCAGCATGAGCGAAAAAGACAAAATTGTCAGCGGCCTGGCTGCCGGGGCCGACGACTACCTGACCAAGCCATTCCACGCCGAGGAACTGCTGGCCCGGGTCGGAGTCGGACGCAGGTTTGTCGACCTTCACCGGCAGATCGAAGCCAAGAATCGTCAACTCGAAGATCTGGCGCTCACAGATTCGCTGACCGGTCTGCCCAACCGGCGCGCGCTTGAAGCGTGGGCCACTCAGCAACTGGATGGCGCCGCCCGCTACGGCTTTTCCTTCTGGGTCGCCATGGCCGACCTGGATTGCTTCAAGAGCATAAACGACACCTTCGGGCATGCCGCCGGAGATCTCGTCCTCAAGACCTTTTCCAAAATCGTCAAGATTAATACCAGAAAATCAAATTTTTGCGCCCGGATCGGAGGCGAGGAATTTCTTCTGGTCTTAACTCATGCGGAAAAAGAAAATGTTCAAGTCGCCATCAGCCGCATCCGCGAACAGTTCGAGTCCCACAGGTTTAACTTCGCTGACCGCCAAGTGGGCGTGACTGCTAGTTTCGGGGTCGCGGGCTGGCAGGGCGTAAGGGCCCCCGACTTCGAACTCCTTCTGGGTCAAGCCGACGCAGCGCTCTACTCCGCGAAGCGCAACGGGCGCAATCGAATAGAATTCGCGGAAGCGTGAAAACGGCTGCCCAACTCCACTCCACGCTTCTCAAACTGGCACTAGTTTCGGCTCTCGCATCCTGAATTTCTGCAGCTCATGGGATACAATTTCCGCCGTGCCTGCACGGGGGAAAAACGAGTCATGGTATTTCTGAAGCTAATTCTGTGTTGCCTTCTCATCTTCCTCTTCGCTGCCCAATTTTCCACCGCTCAAACCGCCCCCCGGGAAGACTCTGCCAGCACCAAAGCCCTTAAGTCATTATTGGCGGAGGAATGGGAGTACGAGCTGCGCACCAGCCCGGAAACTGCAACCGCTCTGGGTGACAATCGCTACAACGATCGCCTCGGCGACGAATCGCCTCAGTTTCATCAGTCGGACCTGAAGCAGGCGCGAGTTTCTGGCCCGCTTCCAGCACATCAATCCGCCGGCTTCTCCCCGCAGGACTGCTCTCAGCCTGCAATTGATGATCCGGAAGCTGCGCCAGGACATCGAAGGAGCGCAATTCAAACCCTGGGAAATGCCGGTGAACCAGATGGACGGGCCGCATCTGGCGCTGATCGAAATGCTACCTTGATGCCGTTTCAACAGTGAAGGACTATGACGACTACCTTTCCCGCCTGCATCAGATCCCGCGGCTGTTCGAGCAAGTCACAGGCAACATGCGGCAGGGCATGAAAGACCGGCTGATGCCTCCTCGTTATCTGCTGGAAAAAGGTGCGGTGCAAACCCAGGAGATAGCGGACAAGAGCGGCGAAGCCAGCCCGTTTGCTCAGCCGCTGAAGAAGTTTCCTGCCGGCATTTCCCCGGCGGACCAGAAGCGGCTGCGCGCGGCGTGTACTGGCCGCAATCAACGGCGAGGTCATTCCGGCGTACCGGAAATTTGCCGCGTTTGTGCGGGACGATTACGCTCCGCATGGCCGCACCGAGCCCGGAGTCTGGGCGCTGCCCGATGGCGGGGAGCGCTATCGCTTTGAAATCCGCCGCATGACCACGACCGACCTGACCCCGGAGGAGATCCACCAGATCGGACTCAAACAGCTGGCCGAGACCGAAGCCGAAATGCTGGCACTGGCTCACAAACTTGGCTTCAAGGACCTGGCCAGTCTGAATGAGCACATCAAGAACGATCGCAAATTCTACGCCACGTCAGGCCAGCAGGTGCTCGACCTGTACACCAAGTACGCGCGGCAGATGGAGGCAAGCTGCCAAGCTCTTCGACGGCTGCCCAAAAACAAGCTGAGGTCATTCCCATGGACCCGTTCCGTGCCAAGAATGCGGTGCCGGCAGATTACAGTCCGGGAGCGGCCGACGGTTCGCGTCCCGGACACATCAATGTGAATGAGTGGGACCCCGCAGCACCGGCTGACCTTGAACATCGAGGCCATCGCCTACCATGAAGGCGTTCCCGGGCATCACCTGCAAATCTCCATCGCCCAGGAATTGACCGATCTGCCCGATTTCCGCCGGAACGGGGAATACACCGCCTTCGTCGAAGGCTGGGCGCTGTATGCGGAGCGGCTGGGCAAAGAAATTGGCTTCTACCAGGACCCTTACAGCGATTACGGACGGCTGGAAAACGAAATGTGGCGTGACATTCGCCTGGTCATCGATACCGGGGTGCACGAGAAACATTGGTCGCGCGATCAGATGGTGGATTACTTCCATCGCTACACCGCGATGGACGAACCCAATGTGCAGACGCGAAGTGGACCGCTACATTGCCTGGCCCGGACAGGCGCTCGCTTACAAGCTGGGACAGCTGGAGATTCTGAAGCTGCGCGACGAGGCGCGGGAGAAGCTAGGCGCGAAATTTGACCTGCGGGCTTTTCACGACGAAATGGTGGGCAGCGGCCCGCTTGCCGCTCGATGTTCTGGACTCGCACGTTAAAGCCTGGATTACCCAGACCTCGCTCGCGGAACCAGCCAGGCCGAGGCCGCTAACGGCTGTTCTTATGATGCGGAATGAGCCTGCAGTCCTGTGGTTTCTCGCGGCTTCGAGCCCAACCATGAATAAAGCGCGATATAGACATAGGTGAATAACGGAATGGAGTAGGCCAGCGCGATACTGCCGGATTTCTCCGAGATCAGGCCCATGACCGGAGTGATCACCGCTCCCCCCACGATAGCCATCACCAGCAGGGATCCGCCAATCTTCGTGTTGGGACCGAGTCCCTTCAGACCCAGGGCGAAAATCGTCGGGAACATCAACGACATGAAAAAGCTGGTAATAAAAAGGCACCACAAACCCACCCATCCCGGCCGCAGGACTCCACGGCGACCAGCCCGATATTGGCCAAGACTGTACCCGGCCAGAGTTTATTGGGGGCGATGAATCGCATCAGGTACGCCGAGAAAATCTTCCAACTCCAAACGCAGCCAGAGTGCCGGTAAGAAAGTAACCTGCGACTTTCTCCGGCCGATGCGTGTAGTCCTGTACATACTGAATAAAATAGCTCCACGTCCCCACCTGCGCCCCAACGTATAAAAACTGCGCCAACACCGCCAGCAGAAAATGCGGATAGCCAAACAGGTCCCTGAAGTGGCCGTGGTCGCCCCCGCTGTTTTCGTGCTCGCTCTGGATGCTGGGGAACTTTGTGCGCAGAATCAGGACGCCCAGATCAGCGCAATCGACGCCAATCACCAGGTAGGGCTTGACCACTCGCAGCGTTTCGGTCCGCAAGTACGCTTCATAAGATGCCCTGACTTTACGCGCGGCCACTTCCTGCGGCGTCAATTCCACTGCCCGAAAAAATAAAAACAGTGCCGATCAGCACTCCGGTAATCGAGCCCAGAGGATTGAACGCTTGCGAGAAGTTCAGCCGCCTCTCCGAACTCTCCGGATCGCCCAGTTGCGCGATAAACGGGTTGGAGGCGGTTTCCAGAAAAGAAAATCCGCTCGCGATCACAAACAATGCCAGCAGGAAGAATTCATACCGTCCCACGATGGCCGCCGGCCAGAACAGAAACGTGCCCAGCGCGAACAAACCAGTCCCGTAACAAATCCGGCTTTGTACCCGAGTTTTCTCATCATCAGTGCCGCCGGCATGGCCAACAGGAAATAGCCCATATAAAAGGCGGACTGCACCAGGCCGGCCTGAAATCGGGAAATCGCAAATGACTTCATGAACTGCCGGATCAGCACATCGTTCAGATTGTTCGGAATGCCCCACAAAAAAAGAGCGCGGTCACCAGGAAGAAAGGCAGCAGATGTCCAGCGGGGAAGAGGCTGGTGCCCGTGTTGATCGCCGGATCGGTTGCGAGATCTCTTGATTCTGAGGCGGGCATCGTCCCCTCTTCCTCTTTCGGATCAAGATTAGTCCAGCCGAATCATGATCTTGCTGAAGCGCACCGGGACGTCGCTCCAGGCCCGCAGCAATTGGGAGCTTCCTCGATGGGCACAATCGAGCTGACGGCTTCGTCCACCGGAAAGCTATGTTCCTCCAGCATGCCGATCACCTCGCGGAAATCCTCCGGGAGAGCGTTTCGTGAGCCGACAATGTCGAGCTCTTTCTGCACGAACAGCCGGGTTTCGTAGGCCACCGGCTCTTTGGCATAGCCAATATACACGACTCGTCCGGTAAAAGCGACCTCTTCGACCGCGGCCCGAAAGGTTTGCGGAAGACCGATGGCCTCGATGGTTACATCGGGGCCCCGGCCATCGGTCAGTTCGGCCAGCCGCTGGTGCAGCGATTCCCGGGCGGTATTGATCGCATGGATGGCGCCCGCCTTTGGCCCGCGCGAGTTTCTCGTCGTCCACATCGATCGCGATGGTCTTGGCGCCACGAAAATCGGAGGCGGCGATCGCCCCCAGGCCTACTCCGCCGCAGCCCAGGACAGCCACCGAATCATTCGGCAATCCGGCCGCGGGCCACAGCGTGGAAGCCGACGGTCAGCGGTTCCACCAGGCATAATTCCTTGAGGCTCAGATTCGCGGTATAGAGTTTTTCCGCCGGCACGACGATGTATTCCGTCGCCGCGCCGTCGCGCTGCACTCCGAGGGTTTCATTGAATTGGCAGGCGTTCGGCCGCACGCGAAGACAGGATGCGCACTTTCCGCAACTCGTGTACGGCGACATGGTGACATCCACTCCCGCAGCCAGGGCTGGGTTCTCCTTGCTGCCCTCGACAATGGTCGCCGCAACTTCGTGCCCGGGAATACGGGGAAACGACACTAACGGGTTTCGGCCCCGGAAAGAGTTCAGGTCACTTCCGCAAAGTCCAATCATCTGGACTTTCAGCAACAGACTGTTCTGGGAAGCGACAGGCTCTGGAATCGCGCCGACCTCCGCTTGACTCGGTCTTTTTATGATGAGAGCTTTCATGAAAGATAAGTAATTTGTGAGGTCAGCCTTGTCTTGGCCCGGCGGCTCTCCACTTACATCGCGAACCGCCGCGTGACTCAGGCTAATGCCACGCTCGTCGCCATAGGCGCAAGCACATCGTCCATGTCCGTACCATAAGGTAATTTAAAACTGTAACAGCCCCAGCCTCCTTCGTTGACAGTCGCCGGAATTTTTGATCGACTAATTCCTTGGATTGCGATCCGATTCCTGGCACGCCGGTTGCCAGGCAGCCTGCGCAAAGCGCCATGCAAAGCGCCATAATGAGACCCTGTGGGAGCCAGCCATGAAGACTCGATCCCTTTCAGCCCTGTCTGTACCGGTGCCGCAAAGCCGGGTCATTCTGATCTTAGTCGTTTGTTTTTTTACCTCATCAGCCGCTTATTCGCAGGCGCCCAGGCACTACGAGCCTACCCTTGAATCTCTGAACCAGCACCCTCTTCCCCAGTGGTACGCCGACGCGAAGCTGGGGATCTTTGTTCATTGGGGGCTTTACTCGGTACCGGGCTGGGCTCCGCTAGTCCATCCCGAGCATGATTTCAGGACGCCCGACTATATCAAGAACAACCCCTATGCCGAGTGGTATCTGAACGTGATGCGAATCGACGGGTCGCCCACCCAGGCCTACCATCGCGAACACTATGGGGCCAGTTACGACTACTACACTTTGCCTCGGTCTTTGACCGCGAAATAAGAAATGGAATCCCAACGCTTGGGCCAGGATCTTTCGCGATGCCGGCGCGAAATATGTGGTTCTTACCACCAAACATCACGACGGATTTACTCTGTGGCCCAGCTCAACCCCGAACCCCAAACTCCCGGCGGACAAGCA